>NZ_JARDVI010000003.1:0-702505 GCF_034008295.1 Enterobacter chinensis | reverse complement strand
AGATTGTCTGATAAATTGTTAAAGAGCAGTGCAACGCGGCTTTCGCTCACCGTTGCGAGGTCCCGTATATTACGTTTTCCTCATTCAGAGTCAAGCGCTTATTTTCGCTTTTCTCTGCTGACCCGGCGGCGTGTGTGCCGTTGCTCCGTGTCAGTGGAGGCGCATTATAGGGAGTAATTCCGAACCTGCAAGGATAAAGTGAAAATTATTTACTGACTGCTCACTTTCCAGGCAAACCTTGTTCCAGACCTCAATTTTCGCCTGGTTTTTAAACAAAAACGAGCCGCAAGCGGCTCGTTTTTGCGTTTTGTGACTTACTGCACTGCCACAATGCGATCGTCGTTGGCTTCCAGACGGATAACTTTGCCTGGAATCAACTCTCCGGAGAGGATCTGCTGCGCCAGCGGGTTTTCGATCTGCTGCTGGATAGCGCGTTTTAATGGACGCGCACCGTACACCGGATCGTAACCATTCTCACTCAGCAGTTTCAGCGCATCGTCGGAGATGTGAATTTCATATCCACGCTCTTCCAGACGTTTATACAGACGCTGCAGCTGGATCTGCGCAATCGACGCAATGTGTTTCTCACCCAGAGGATGAAAGACCACCACTTCATCAATACGGTTGATAAACTCCGGACGGAAGTTTTGGCTGACCACACCAAGCACCAGATCCTTCATATGGCTATAGTCCAGTTCACCAAAACGTTCCTGAATCAAATCGGAACCCAGGTTCGAGGTCATAATGACAACCGTATTACGGAAGTCGACCGTTCTCCCCTGCCCGTCGGTCAGACGGCCATCATCCAGGACCTGAAGCAGAATGTTGAACACATCCGGATGCGCTTTTTCCACTTCATCCAGCAGGATGACGGAATAAGGACGGCGGCGCACCGCTTCAGTCAGATACCCCCCTTCCTCATAACCAACGTATCCCGGAGGCGCACCGACCAGACGCGAGACGGAGTGTTTCTCCATAAACTCGGACATGTCGATACGCACCATCGCATCGTCGCTGTCGAACATAAAGTTAGCCAGCGCTTTGCACAGCTCGGTTTTACCAACACCGGTCGGCCCCAGGAACAGGAACGAACCAATCGGACGATTCGGATCGGAAAGCCCTGCACGGCTACGACGAATAGCATTCGATACCGCTTCAACTGCTTCGTTCTGGCCGATCACCCGGTTGTGGAGATCTTGCTCCATGCGCAGCAGTTTTTCACGCTCACCTTCAAGCATGCGCGCTACGGGAATACCGGTCCAGCGAGCAAGAACTTCCGCGATTTCAGCATCCGTCACTTTATTACGTAACAGACGCATCGTTTTACCTTCCGATTGCGTCGCAATCTCAAGCTGTTTTTCTAGTTCAGGAATTTTGCCGTACTGCAGTTCAGACATGCGCGCCAAATCGCCCACACGACGAGCCTGCTCAATGGCAATTTTTGCCTGTTCGAGTTCAGCCTTAATGGTCTGAGTGCCAGAAAGCGAGGCTTTCTCGGCTTTCCACTCTTCTTCTAATTCAGAATACTGACGCTCTTTATCGTCCAGTTCTTCATTGAGCATATCCAGGCGTTTCTTACTGGCTTCATCAGACTCTTTCTTCAGCGCCTGCTGTTCCAGCTTGAGCTGAATGATTCGTCGGTCGAGTCGGTCCAGCTCTTCCGGTTTCGAGTCAATCTGCATACGAATGCTTGATGCCGCTTCATCGATCAGGTCGATAGCTTTATCTGGCAGCTGACGGTCAGCAATATAACGATGCGAAAGCGTCGCTGCCGCAACGATGGCCGGGTCAGTGATCTGCACATGGTGGTGCAGTTCATAGCGCTCTTTCAGTCCACGCAAAATCGCAATGGTATCTTCAACGCTTGGCTCAGCAACAAACACTTTCTGGAAACGACGTTCCAGAGCAGCATCTTTCTCAATGTACTGACGATACTCATCAAGTGTAGTGGCACCGACACAGTGAAGTTCACCACGCGCCAGCGCAGGTTTCAGCATGTTCCCGGCATCCATCGCGCCGTCAGCTTTACCGGCGCCGACCATGGTGTGCAATTCATCAATAAACAGAATGACGTTGCCTTCCTGTTTTGCCAGATCGTTAAGCACGCCTTTCAGACGCTCTTCGAACTCACCGCGGTACTTCGCACCGGCCACCAGCGCGCCCATATCCAGCGCCAGTACGCGGCGTCCTTTCAGACCTTCCGGCACTTCACCGTTCACGATACGCTGCGCCAGGCCTTCAACAATGGCGGTTTTACCGACACCCGGCTCACCAATAAGTACCGGGTTGTTCTTGGTACGACGTTGCAGTACCTGAATAGTACGGCGAATCTCTTCGTCACGGCCGATCACCGGGTCAAGTTTGCCCTGTTCAGCTCGTTCGGTCAGATCGACCGTAAATTTCTTCAAAGCCTGACGTTGGTCTTCGGCTCCCTGATCGTTCACGCTTTCACCTCCGCGCATTTTCTCAATCGCCTGAGTCACATTGGCGGTGGTTGCACCGGCAGATTTCAGCAGGTCGGTCAAGGTACCGCGTGATTCAAGTGCCGCCAGAACAAACAGTTCCGACGAAATAAAGTTGTCCCCACGTTTTTGCGCCAGCTTGTCGCAAAGGTTCAGCACACGCACAAGATCCTGCGACGGCTGGACGTCGCCGCCGGTCCCTTCGACCTGCGGTAAACGGCTCAGCGCCTGATCGATAGCGGTGCGTAACTGGCCAGCATTAATGCCAGCAGACGTTAATAAAGGACGTACCGATCCCCCTTCCTGATTCAGCAAGGCGCTCATTAAATGAAGAGGTTCGATAAATTGGTTGTCGTGCCCCAGTGCAAGGGACTGGGCATCGGCGAGAGCAAGCTGGAATTTATTAGTAAGACGATCCAGACGCATAACTCCTCCCATAACAGGTCAAATTTGCTACTGGAGATTAAATGAGGTCATCCCTCAATTATTCAAGGTTAATGACCTGAATTATGTGAAAAGAAAACGGCACGTACCGGATCGTCTTGATTCTTTAGGTTATATCAGCCAAATAAAACTTGCCATACGACCCGTCGTCTTGTCGCGGCGATAAGAGAAAAAATCACCCTTTTCGGTGAAGGTACAGCGATCGCCGCCTGAGATCTGCGTCACGCCCATGTTATTCAAACGCTGGCGAGCGAGTTGGTAAATATCGGCCAGATATTTATCCCCCGAAGGCAGGAAAGCTTCCACTGCTTGCGGATCCTTTTCCATAAAGGCTTCGCGGACCTCAGCCCCAACTTCAAATGCGCGAGGACCAATAGCCGGGCCAAGCCAGGCCATGATATTGGCTGGCTCAGCGTTAAAGCAGGCAACTGTCTCTTCCAGCACGCCTTCACACAGGCCACGCCAACCCGCATGTGCGGCTGCAACCTCGGTACCTGCACGGTTACAAAACAGAACGGGCAGGCAATCGGCGGTCATCACGGCACAAACGGTTCCCGGAGTATTGCTGTAAGAGGCATCGGCGCGTTTAGAAGCATAGGGTTCCCCCGTTAACTTCAGCACCGCTTTACCGTGAACCTGTTCCAGCCAGACCGGCTTCGACGGCAAGTTCCCCGCAGCAAACAGACGCCTGCGGTTCTCTTCAACGTGTTCCAGGTTGTCGCCACAGTGCGCGCCGAGATTCAAAGACTCCCACGCCCCCTGGCTAACGCCGCCAATACGGGCTGAACTGCAGGCAGCCACGCCTTCAGGCAATGGCCACTCCGGGACAATCAGTTTGGTCATAACCAGTCCACTTGATCCTTATGTTCTTCAAAATCAGCACGCATAGCGTCAATAAGGTCCACCATATCCTGCGGGATAGGCGCGTGCCACTCCATCTGAATACCGGTGATAGGGTGGTAAAGGCGCAGCATAGTCGCGTGCAGTGCCTGACGATCAAATTTACGCAATACGCTGATGAACTCATCCGACGCGCCTTTAGGCGGACGTGGACGACCACCGTAGACCTGATCCCCCACCAGCGGATGGGTAATGTGTGCCATATGCACACGGATCTGGTGAGTACGCCCGGTTTCCAGACGCAGACGCAGGCGCGTATGAATGCGGAAGTGTTCCATAATGCGATAGTGCGTCACCGCCGGTTTACCCATCGGATGCACCGACATATGAGTACGTTTGGTTGGGTGACGGCTGATTGGCTCTTCCACCGTACCGCCAGAGGTCATATGGCCAATGGCTACCGCTTCATACTCACGGGTAATTTCGCGCAGCTGCAGCGATTCCACCAGACGGGTCTGAGCAGGAACGGTCTTCGCGACCACCATCAGACCGGTAGTATCTTTATCCAGACGGTGCACGATGCCCGCGCGCGGGACATCCGCGATCGGCGGATAATAATGGAGAAGTGCGTTAAGTACCGTACCGTCAGGGTTCCCCGCGCCCGGATGAACAACCAGGTCGCGCGGCTTGTTGATAACCAGAATGTCATCATCTTCATAGACGATGTCCAGTGGGATATCCTGCGGCTCGAAGCGGATTTCCTCTTCGATTTCAGCATTGATGGCGACAGCTTCCCCACCTAACACTTTCTCTTTTGGTTTGTCCCAGATCTTGCCGTTTACCAGTACGCGCTGGTCAAGGATCCATTCTTTTATGCGTGAACGCGAATAATCAGGGAACAATTCGGCCAAAGCCTGATCTAAGCGTTGACCGAGCTGATTTTCGGAGACTGTTGCGGTGAGTTCTACTCGTTGTGCCATAAACTGCTTCTTCGTTTAACGTTGGGTTTTACGGCTTTGCCGTTTAATATAGTGTGCTATTGTAGCTGGTCTTAATCGGGAGCAGGAACAGAGTTTCTCCCGGACAAACATTTGAGGAAAGTCAAAACGTCATGACGCGCATGAAATATCTGGTGGCAGCGGCCACGTTGAGCCTGGCTTTGGTGGGCTGCTCCGGTTCAAATGAACAGGTCCCTGACAATCCGCCGAATGAAATCTATGCGACTGCACAACAAAAGTTGCAGGACGGTAACTGGAAACAGGCGATAACGCAACTGGAAGCGTTGGATAATCGCTATCCATTTGGTCCGTATTCACAGCAGGTACAGTTAGATCTCATCTACGCATACTATAAAAATGCCGATCTGCCGCTGGCTCAGGCAACTATCGATCGTTTCATGCGTCTGAACCCGACTCATCCTAACATCGACTATGTAATGTACATGCGCGGTCTCACCAACATGGCGCTGGATGACAGTGCTCTGCAGGGTTTCTTCGGCGTGGATCGTTCCGACCGTGACCCGCAGCATGCGCGTGACGCCTTCAATGACTTCTCCAAACTGGTTCGCGGCTATCCAAACAGTCAGTACGTGACCGACGCGACCAAACGTCTGGTGTTCCTGAAAGATCGTCTGGCGAAATATGAATACTCCGTGGCGGAATACTATACCCGCCGTGGCGCATGGGTTGCCGTGGTTAACCGCGTAGAAGGTATGCTGCGTGATTATCCGGATACTCAGGCAACGCGCGACGGCCTGAAGCTGATGGAAAATGCTTACCGTCAAATGCAGATGACCGCTCAGGCTGAAAAAGTGGCGAAAATCATCGCCGCGAACAGTAGCAATACCTGATATTGCCTCAATGCAAAACGGCAGCCGAAGGCTGCCGTTTTTTTATTCATTTCAGAGCGCGGCTGAAGCGCGTTAGCCCCAACACATCCAGTCAACTATGGCTCCAATTTTTGCCTTCCACAAGGTAAATCTCACCTCTTCCTGCCCTGCCTCACAAAAAAGATTCCCTGACAAAAACCGACAAAATAACGTGATCTAAATCACACATTTTGACATTAGGTCGGGTATGCTGGAATCACCAAGACGGAAAGACAAGAGGTAAAATTTATGACAATGAACATTACCAGTAAACAAATGGAAATTACTCCGGCAATTCGCCAGCACGTCGCAGACCGTCTCGCCAAACTGGATAAATGGCAAACTCATTTGATTAATCCACATATCATCCTGTCCAAGGAGCCGCAGGGTTTCATCGCTGACGCAACTATCAATACTCCAAACGGCCATCTGGTCGCCAGCGCAAAACATGAGGATATGTACACTGCAATTAACGATTTGATCAACAAGCTGGAACGGCAGCTCAATAAAGTGCAACACAAAGGTGAAGCCCGTCGCGCCACAACATCGGTGAAAGACACCAGCTTCGCGGAAGAAGTTGAAGAAGAGTAATCCTTTAAATTGAGTGTACCGCCAACGCGCCTTCGGGCGCGTTTTTTGTTTTTTATTGACAGGGTGAAAACAGTGCGGGTACTTTAACGGTATCAATCACAGGATGACTTTATGAAACTTACGCCGTTCTTCTTCGCATTCTTTTTTACCTTCCCTTGAACGGGAGGCGTTTCGTCGTGTGATAAAGAATGCGAAGACGAACAACAAGGCCTCCCACACCGGGGGGCCTTTTTTATTGATAACGATAATATGAGACAGGCAACACTATGACACCGGAAAACCCTTTACTGGATCTGCGAGTAAAAATCAGCGCGCTGGATGAGAAATTACTGGCACTGCTGGCCGAACGCCGCGCCCTTGCCGTTGAAGTGGGCAAAGCCAAGCTGGACTCCCATCGCCCGGTCCGTGATATTGACCGCGAGCGCGATCTGCTGGAACGACTCATTCAACTCGGCAAAGCGCATCACCTCGATGCCCACTACATCACCCGGTTGTTCCAGCTCATCATTGAAGACTCCGTTCTGACCCAGCAAGCGCTACTCCAGCAGCATCTCAATAAAACCAATCCTCACTCTGCGCGTATCGCTTTCCTCGGTCCAAAGGGCTCTTATTCTCACCTGGCCGCACGTCAGTATGCCGCACGCCATTTCGAAGAATTTATTGAGAGCGGCTGCGCAAAATTCGCCGATATTTTCAATCAGGTCGAGACCGGCCAGGCGGATTACGCCGTGGTGCCGATTGAAAATACCAGCTCCGGCGCCATCAACGACGTCTACGATTTGCTGCAGCACACCAGCCTGTCCCTGGTAGGGGAGCTGACGATCCCTATCGATCACTGCGTGCTGGTCTCCGGCACAACGGACCTGAGCAAGATCGAAACGGTCTACAGCCATCCACAGCCGTTCCAGCAGTGCAGCCAGTTCCTGAACCGCTATCCGAACTGGAAAATTGAGTACACCGAAAGCACCTCAGCGGCGATGGAAAAAGTGGTTCAGGCTAACTCCCCAACCGTCGCTGCGCTCGGCAGCGAAGCGGGCGGTGCGCTGTATGGTTTACAGGTTCTGGAACGCAATCTGGCAAACCAGACGCAAAATATCACCCGCTTCGTGGTGCTGGCCCGTAAAGCAATTAACGTCTCTGACCAGGTACCGGCCAAAACCACGCTGCTGATGGCAACCGGCCAGCAGGCCGGCGCGCTGGTTGAAGCCCTGCTGGTGCTGCGTAACCACAACCTGATCATGACCAGGCTGGAATCACGTCCGATCCACGGTAACCCGTGGGAAGAGATGTTTTACCTCGATATCCAGGCCAACCTGGAGTCAGCTTCCATGCAGAAAGCCCTGCGCGAGCTGGGTGAAATCACCCGCTCCATGAAAGTGCTGGGCTGCTATCCGAGCGAAAACGTCGTGCCGGTCGATCCGAGCTAACGTTCGATAAAGCGGCCTTTCTTCATCCCTGCCACGTTAACGGGCAGGGTGAAGATGGCGCCGGAGAGCGGATACTTCGCCACCTCCTCCGCATCCATATTTTCCCGCGTGGTGGTAATAAACAGCGTTTTCATATCATCGCCGCCAAAGCAGACCATCGTCGGACAACGTACCGGCATTTGATATGCTTCCAGCTGCTCCCCTTGCGGAGAAAAACGCGCAATACGCCAGCCGTCAAACAGCGCGCTCCAGTAGCAGCCCTCCACATCCATTGCCGCGCCGTCCGGTATCCCCTCACCCTCTTTAAACTGACGAAACACTTCGCGCCTTCCCGGTTCGCCCTGCTCATCAAGCGGCGTACGGTAAATCACGCCATTTGGCGTGTCTGAAGTAAACATCCACTGATTATCCGGACTAAACGCTAAACCGTTGTGCCCGTGAATATCACACTGGATCACTTTCGGCGTCAGGTCGTTGTCGATCCGCATCAGCAGGGCACCGTTGTAATCTCCCGGCCCCCAAAACGTGCCCGCGTAGAATCGCCCCTGAGGATCGGTTCCGCCATCATTAAAACGTGCGAGCTGCGGGTTTGAGGGGTTATCGCACACCTTGCGCTGCAGGAGGCCATGCTTATCGGCAAGCCAGATGCCATTGCGCATGGCGACGATAAACCCGCCGCGCTCGCGCAGCGCGAAACAGCCCACCTCCTCATGGAAAGAGAGCACGGCGTGTTCCGCCGTCGGCAGATGGTATCGGTGGATCTCCCCTTCCAGAATATCGGCCCAGTAGAGCGCGTGCTCTTCTGCGCTCCACGTCGGGCATTCAGGCAGATGCCCGGTGTAATTCAACAGCAGCTGCGGTTCGGCCATGACAGTTCCCCAAAATGAAAAAAGCCAGCGATGCTGGCTTTTAGTATATACATCATCGCATTACTGGCGACTGTCATTTGCCTGGCGCAACAGCGTGCGGCTCTCACTCTGGAAACGCTGCGCGTAATCGCCAAACCAGTGTTCGACCTTGCGGAAGCTGTCGATAAACGCCTGCTTGTCTCCGTGCTCCAGCAGCGTGATGGCTTCACCAAACCGCTGATAGTAGCGCTTGATGAGCGCCAGGTTGTTTTCGGACGACATAATAATATCCGCGTAAAGCTGCGGATCCTGTGCAAACAGACGCCCAACCATCGCCAGCTCCAGACGATAAATAGGTGAAGAGAGCGCCAGCAGCTGTTCAAGCTGCACGTTCTCTTCCGCCAGATGCAGACCGTAGGCAAACGTGGCGAAGTGGCGCAGCGCCTGAATGAACGCCATATTCTGATCGTGCTCGACCGCGCTGATGCGGTGCAGCCGCGCGCCCCAGACCTGAATCTGTTCCAGGAACCACTGATAGGCTTCCGGCTGACGGCCGTCACAGTAAACCACCACCTGCTTAGCCAGGCTGCCGCTGTCCGGGCCAAACATCGGGTGCAGGCCCAGCACCGGGCCGGTATGCGCAGCTAGCATTGCCTGCAGCGGACCATTTTTGACGGAGGCCAGGTCTACCAGGATGCAATCCTTTGGTAAAGGAGGAAGCTTTCCGATGATCTGCTCCGTCACGTGGATTGGTACGCTGACGATAACCATCCCGGCATCTTTCATGAGTTCCGGTGCCTGCGCCCAGTCCTCTTTTTCCAGAATGCGTACCTGATAGCCGGAAAGCGTCAGCATTTTTTCAAACAGACGCCCCATCTGTCCTGCCCCGCCGACAATCACCACCGGACGCAGGGACGGACAAAGCGTTTTGAAGCCCTTGTCGTTTTCGCTGGAATAGGATTCCCGCATCACGCGACGCAGAACATCTTCTATCAAATCCGGTGAAACACCCAGCGCCTGCGCCTCTTTACGACGAGAGGCCAGCATTGAGGCTTCGCGCTCCGGAACGTAAATCGGCAGGCCGTATTTGCTTTTCACCTCACCGACTTCAGCAACCAGTGCCATGCGGCGCGCCAGCAGGTCCAGCAGCGCCTTATCCACTTCATCAATTTGATCGCGTAACGCGGTCAATTCAGCAACCATAACTAACCTCTTAAGCCAGACGCGTCGCCAGCTGGCCGTTTAAATCTTTATGGATCTCACGCAGCAGGGCATCGGTGGTCTCCCAACTGATGCAGGCATCCGTCACGGATACGCCATGCTTCATCGCACTGCGCGGTTGTTCAGATGATTGATTGCCTTCGTGAATATTGCTCTCAATCATCAGACCGATAATCGAACGGTTGCCATCTTTGATCTGTGCGACCACGGATTCCGCAACCGCAGGCTGGCGACGGTAATCTTTATTCGAATTACCATGACTGCAATCTACCATCAGTGCCGGGCGCAGTCCCGCCTGCTCCATCTCTTTTTCACATTGAGCCACGTCCGCCGGGCTGTAGTTCGGGGCTTTACCGCCGCGCAGGATCACATGACCGTCCGGGTTGCCCTGCGTTTGCAGAAGACATACCTGGCCCGCCTGGTTAATACCAACGAAACGGTGCGGCATGGCGGCAGCGCGCATGGCGTTGATCGCCGTCGCCAGGCTGCCATCAGTACCGTTTTTAAAGCCAACCGGCATCGACAGGCCAGACGCCATCTCGCGGTGAGTTTGCGATTCCGTAGTACGCGCGCCAATCGCGGACCAGCTGAACAGATCGCCCAGGTACTGCGGACTGTTCGGATCCAGCGCTTCGGTTGCCAGCGGCAGCCCCATGCTAACCAGTTCCACCAGCAGGCGACGCGCAATCTTCAGGCCAGCTTCCACATCAAACGAGCCATCCATGTGCGGATCGTTAATCAACCCTTTCCAGCCAACGGTAGTCCGTGGCTTCTCAAAATAGACGCGCATCACCAGATAGAGGCTATCGCTGACCTCCTCCGCTAATGCTTTAAATCGATGAGCGTACTCAATGGCGGTTTCAGGATCGTGAATGGAGCAAGGACCACATACCACCAGCAGGCGCGGATCGCGGCCAGCGATGATGTCAGAAATGGTCTGGCGAGAGTGCTCAATCTGAGCCTCCTGCGCGACGCTCAGCGGAAATTCCGCTTTCAGTTGATCCGGAGTGATTAAAACCTGTTCGTCAGTGATATGTACGTTGTTCAGCGCGTCTTTTTGCATGATGGCGATCCTGTAAAGCTCGTTTGCGATAGTTGTTTTCCTCAAAGAGGTGAAACAACGATACCATAAAAAGTAAACATTTCAATCCAAAATACGTACACATTAGTTTACAGAAGCCAATTTATCGCAAAAATCAGCCAATAAAAATGTAAACTTTAAATTACACACAGATTTTCTTTAGCCAGGCTATGCTGAAGAAAAAAGGAGAATGGCTATGCGTTCAATTGCTCTTGTGCTGTTGTCGCTGTTTTTATCGGGTTGCCAGATCAATCCTTACACCTTCCAGCCCGACTGGACCAGCCCATCCTGGTTTGATGCAGGTAAAGAAGACGCCATGAATGGCCTGCCGGTTAAAGATAACCAAACTCTGGCCGATAGTTTTAACGACACACACGTCGATCGTAGTGAATATCTTCGCGGCTATGCCGATGGCCAGAAGAAAGTCTGCGAAGAAGGGTTTATTCACGCCTGGGGATCAGCAGGCAAATCTTTCCCTGCCAGTTGCGATACTGCCGAAAACGCAGCAAAACTGCGCGCGTCATGGCAAAAAGGGATGGATGAAAGTATGCGTTCCAGCAGACTGAATTAATTCCGTTTTTATCCACCGGAATATAAGCAACTGTAGGATTTAGCTTAGGTCGGCCTCATGCTATTTCTGACATAATGACGGCTCTGATAAACAATGGTATTCTGCCCGCAACTCTTAAGGACATCTATTTCCGGAGCGATGTGGCGGATTCTGGTGAGAAATTCATTCTTGATCTCTTTTTTCCGACTCACTCTGGTGCTAATGCTGTTCCTTATGGTGGGCCCAGCGACGGCAGGCACGCTCACGGAAACGGATAAATCGGTACGCTCGATTGTCTCAGGCATTGTGAGCTATACGCGATGGCCATCACTTTCCGGGCAGCCTAAACTCTGCGTCTATGCCACTTCTCACTATACACATGCCCTCAGCGGCGATGAGGGGCATAGCGAGTTACCTTATACTCCCGTTATTGTACGTAACGATCGGGAAGCCCTGGCCGCGACGTGCGATGCGATATATTTCGGGTCTGAATCACCGGCAAAACAACTTGAATTAATTAGTCAATATCAGGGCAGAGCATTGCTATTAATCTCAGAGCAAAATCCGGAATGTGTAATTGGCAGTGCCTTTTGCCTGATAATCGATCGCGGCCAGGTACGGTTTTCCGTCAATCTGGATGCATTGACGCGCAGTGGCGTAAGAGTCAATCCGGATGTATTAATGCTGGCACGGAATAAGCAGCATGGATAAAGATTTCACTTCAACGTCACGTCCAACGTTTAAAAGAACATTGAGGCGAAACAGCATGATAAGCGTCATCATCACGATGACGTTAATATGGCTGTTGCTCTGTTTTGCTTCCGTCGTGACGCTAAAACAATACGCGCAAAAGAATCTTGAATTAACCGGTGCAACAATGAGCCATAGCCTTGAAGCCTCGCTGGTTTTCAACGATTCGCTGGCGGCCAATGAAACGCTTGCAGCCCTGGGTAAACAGGGCCAGTTTGCCGTGGCTGAGGTTACCAACGCCCATAAAAAGCGGTTTGCTTACTGGTCCTGGAACCCGGAGGATAATAACGACACGCTGGGCGCACTGGTCAGTCGCTGGCTTTTCCCCGTACCGGTTGCGCAGCCCATCATGCATAACGGCGCGATGATCGGCGAAATTCACCTTACCGCGCGCGACAGTCTCATCAGTCATTTTATCTGGATGTCGTTTGCCGTTCTGACCGGCTGCATTCTTTTTGCTACCGTCGTCGCGCTCACCATTACCCAGTCCTTGCATCACGGCATGGTAACGGCTCTGCAAAACATTACCGACGTCGTGCATGATGTTCGCACTAACCGCAACTTCTCCCGACGGGTGAAAGACGGCCGTATCGAAGAATTTCACCAGTTTGGTGAAGACTTCAACAGTCTTCTGGACGAGATGGAAGAGTGGCAGCTGAAACTCCAGGCGAAAAACGCCCAGCTGTTGCGTACCGCCATGCACGACCCGCTCACCGGCCTTGCCAACCGTGCTGCGTTTCGTAACAGCATTGCGGCCTTAATGAACGACCCCTCTGCCAAAACAAACTCGGCCCTGCTTTTCCTCGACGGTGACAACTTTAAGTTTATCAACGACACCTGGGGACACGCGGCAGGAGACTGCGTGCTGATTGAAGTCGCCAGCAGGATGACGGAGTTTGGCGACAAACGTCATCAGTCATACCGCCTTGGCGGTGACGAGTTTGCCATGGTGCTCTACGGCGTGCACTCCGAGCTTGAGGTTCAACACATTTGTGCTGCGCTATCGCAGCAGTTTATCCGTCCGTTTGATCTTCATAACGGACAAAAAGCATCAATGTCACTCAGCATTGGCTTTGCTCTGGCATGGGAAAATGCTTCCGTGGAAGCATTACTGGAGAGGGCTGACCGCAATATGTACCAGGTTAAAAACCAGCGTACCAAAACAATAAGTTAGAAAGGATACACTATGTTAAAACGATACTTCGCGCCGTTAGTACTGGCCTCACTGGTTCTGGCAGGCTGTCAGTCGCCGCCTGAAGGCAAATTCACTCCAGAGCAAATTGCGGCGATGAAGTCTTACGGTTTTAACGAACTGAACGGTGACTGGTCACTTGGTATGTCAGACACCATCCTCTTTGATAAAAATGACGCCAGACTGCGCCCGCAAAGTGACACACAGATCCAGTCCATGGCCTCTCGCCTGGCGAAAACCGGCCTGAACCACGCGCGAATGGACGGTCACACGGATAATTACGGTGAAGAAAGCTACAACGAAGCGCTGTCGTTAAAACGCGCGAATGCCGTGGCCGACGCCTGGGCGAAGGGAGCGAATATCCCGCGCAGCAATCTCACCACGCAGGGATTAGGTCAAAAATACCCGGTTGCGAGCAACAGTACCCCACAAGGGCGCGCTGAAAACCGCCGCGTCGCAGTGGTTATCAGCACGCCATAGGGTTATTTAGCGGAGGATTCGGCGAGCGCCATCCTGGTTGCCGCTCGCCAGCGCAGCCAGTCCACCAGAACAAACAGCGCCAGACTCACGCCCATAACAGGCAAGGCCAGCCCCAGCAACAGGCTAATCATCGCCGTCACGCCCCTTCCCCATCCCGAAAGCGCCAGCCAGCTCTGGCAAAGCGTCTGCACCGGATTCACTGCCGACTGCGCCGGACGACGCATCCACCACATCCGGTACCCCCAGATGATAAGCACGCACAGGGCAAGTCCGAAGGCCACGAGCAGAAGCTGATTCACCAGCCCAAATAAGATCCCCATATGGAAATCCACGCCCCAGCGGGTCAGTTTTGCCATTAACGGGAAATCCTCGAATCGGGTTCTGTCCAGAACCTGCATCGTAGAGGGATCAACCGCAACGGCATCCACCTGGGTCGGCCAGCTGCGATCGATTTCCGTCACGGTCCAGGCGCGATCCGCCGTTTTCGCCGGGCGGATCTCCAGCTTGTTGGCATCAATTCCCGCTTTGCGTGCCGCGCTTAACACCCCATCAAACCGCGTCAAATCCATCACCATTTCAGGCATCACCATTCCACCGTGATGGCCACGGTGTTCGGCATGTTCATCCACGATCTCGTGTTGACCGGAAAGCGTCGTGTTCACCTGCGGGGTTAGCCAGTCCATCTCTGCCCGCAGCTTATCAACGTTCCCCCCAGCCCACTGGGACCAGGTCAGGCCGGTTGCTGAGAACAGCAGCATTCCACCCAGCAGAGACCAGCCCAACGTCACATGCACGCGACGTCGGTTCTGGAAGCGATTGTTGATCCGCCGTTTGGGTCGGGTATAAAACCACAGGGCAATGCCCCCCAGCGCGGCGACCCACATCCAGGAGGCGGCCAGTTCGCTATACAGTCGACCAGCGTCGCCCAGCATCAGAGACGTATGCAGGTAATCAATGATCTGACGCAGCGGTAAAATCCCGCTGGTGCCGTATACCGTCATATCCCCCAGCACCGCCAGGCTTACCGGATCCACAAAGATAGCCCGGTTTTCCGATGGCCCAAGCGCCGGGTCAGCAAACATCACGCGGGTGGTTTCACCATCAACCAGCCCTGGACGGACGGCGTGCAAACGCAAATCGGTACCAATGGTTTTTTCCGCCACGGCGATTTGCTCCGCCAGAGGCTGCGGCACGCCCACGGAATCCGTGTGGAGCGCATGCCGGTAGAGCGCATTTTCCAGCTGCGGGGTCGCCACATACAGCGTACCGGTCAGCGCGGCAAAGAATATAAACGGGCCGACAAACAGCCCAATGTAGAAATGAAGGCGACGCAGCAGGTTTCCCCATGCCGCGCGCGGAGTGCAGGTAGTCATACTTTTCCTTTTTAAGGCAAAAAGTTATCGATTTTTTTAAAGGGAAAAAGCAGACTGCCGCGGCGGCGCGCGAGTATCAGGGTAAAGCCAGGGGAAAAAGTGCCAGTGGCTGACCACCTGACGCGGCGGTTTGACACGAAGTCTTTGCAGTACCACGCTGAGCAGGACGATCAGCGCCAGCATCACGCCTGGAACATGGGCTAACAGCACACAGTAGCCGCACGCTTCCGCATGGTCGACAGGCATCGTGTGAGGCATATCACCCTGATGCTCATCCATCGACATCATGCTCATGTCATGATGCATGCCCGGCATGGCGCTCATGGGATCTTTCTGCAGCGAGACGGAGATAAGCGGCGCCACCACGATCAGCAGGATCGCAAACAGCGCGGTCAAGGCCGCTGTGCGTTTCCGGTTATACTGATGCAGTACGTTATCCACTTCCCCTCCACTCAAGAGGCAAGCATTGTAAATGATTTATGACAAAAGGGTTAACGTGAGAGGTGCGCAGAGATAAAAAAAGGGCCAGCCTTTCGGCCAGCCCTTTCTAACAGGATGTCGCTTAAGCGAATCTTAGTTCAGACGCTCTTTAATACGAGCAGACTTACCAGTACGCTCACGCAGGTAGTACAGTTTAGCTTTACGTACAGCACCACGACGTTTAACAGCAATGCTGTCAACTACCGGAGAGTGAGTCTGGAAGACACGCTCAACGCCTTCGCCGTTGGAAATTTTACGAACAGTGAATGCAGAGTGCAGACCGCGGTTACGAATAGCGATAACCACGCCCTCGAATGCCTGCAGACGTTTTTTGGAACCTTCAACAACCCATACTTTCACTTCCACGGTGTCACCTGGACGGAAGGAAGGTACGTCCTGCTTCATCTGCTCTTGTTCAATTTGTTTAATGATGTTGCTCATAATTTAATCTCTTATCCTGGGTAAACTGATATTCGGGAGCGTATTACGCATTCCCATCATGTTCATGCTGCTGGTGCGCGTGTTCAGTTTTGAACTCGGCCAGCAACTTTGCTTGCTCTTCAGTCAGAGCCAGGTTTTCCAGAAGTTCAGGTCTTCTAAGCCAGGTTCGGCCCAGCGACTGCTTCAAACGCCAGCGACGTATCTCGGCATGGTTTCCAGACAGTAACACTGCCGGTACTTCCATCCCTTCTAACACTTCAGGACGAGTATAGTGTGGACAGTCCAGCAACCCATCGGCAAAAGAATCTTCTGTTGCCGAAGCTTCATGGCCCAGAACACCCGGAATGAACCGGGCGACGGAGTCAATCAGCGTCATCGCTGGTAACTCACCACCGCTGAGAACGTAATCGCCGATAGACCATTCTTCGTCAATCTCGGTTTGAATTACGCGCTCATCTATCCCTTCGTAGCGACCACAGACCAGAATCAGCTTTTGATTCGTCGCCAGTTCGCTGACGCCCGCTTGATCAAGCTTGCGTCCCTGAGGTGACAGATAAATCACCTTTGCGCCTTCACCTGCCGCGGCTTTTGCTGTGTGAATGGCGTCCCGTAAGGGTTGCACCATCATTAACATCCCCGGTCCGCCGCCGTAAGGACGTTCGTCCACGGTACGGTGCCGGTCATGCGTGAAGTCACGAGGACTCCAGCTCTGGATGCTCAGCAGGCCATTCTTTACTGCCCGGCCAGTTACCCCGTAATCGGTAATCGCGCGGAACATTTCAGGAAACAGGCTAATTATGCCAATCCACATAGCGCCGTCTTTTACCGTTTATCCGGAGAATTTAAAAACCAGGATCCCAATCTACTTCAATGGTTTGAGTAGCGAGATCGACTTTCTTGATAACCTGTCCATCGAGGAACGGAACCAACCGCTCCTTGATGCCAAATGCATCTTTCAGGTTTGCCTTAATGACGAGAACGTCATTTGACCCGGTTTCCATCATATCGATGACTTTCCCCAGGCTGTAGCCGTCGGTAGTGACCACCTGGCAACCCATAAGGTCTTTCCAGTAGTAGTCACCCGCTTCCAGCTGTGGCAACTGCGACGAATCCACGACAATTTCACAATTCGTCAGCGCATTCGCGGCATCGCGATCGTCAACGCCTTTCAGCTTGATGACGATATCCTGATTGTGGTGACGCCAGCTTTCCAGCTCGACCTCTTCCCACTTACCGGCCTTCTGGATAAACCAGGGCTGATAATTAAAAATGCTTTCAGCGTCTTCAGTGGAGGAAAACACTCTGAGCCAACCACGGATCCCGTAGCAAGAACCCATTTTTCCCAATACGATCGGTTCAACAGGTGCTTTATTGCTCATCATGACCACCGTGACAGATTAAGCTGCTTTGTTTGCTGCTTTGATCAGCGTAGCAACGCGATCGGAAACAGTAGCGCCCTGGCCAACCCAGTGAGCGATACGATCCAGATCCAGACGAGTTTCTTCTTCTGCGCCAGAGGCCAGTGGGTTGAAGAAACCAACGCGCTCGATGAAGCGACCGTTGCGTGCATTACGGCTGTCAGTAACAACAACCTGGTAGAACGGACGCTTTTTAGCGCCGTGACGAGCTAAACGAATAGTAACCATAACATCCTCTTGTGTGAATAAAACAACCGGGCCCCATCGAGGAACGGAGCCCGGGTGTCATATTAAAAGCCCGAAAATTTTACTGATTTCTGGGGAAAATGCAATCAGCATCTTGGATACTGAGCATTAAACACGGTTTATCGGCCAGGGAACCCTGGCGGCATCATGCCTTTCATGCCGCGCATCATCTTCGCCATGCCACCTTTCTTCATTTTCTTCATCATGCGCTGCATGTCGTCGAATTGTTTCAGAAGGCGGTTAACGTCCTGCACCTGCATGCCGCAACCGGCTGCGATACGGCGTTTACGGGAACCTTTGATGATTTCTGGCTTCGCACGTTCCTTCAGCGTCATCGAGTTGATGATCGCTTCCATACGCACCAGCACTTTGTCATCCATTTGCGATTTAACGTTGTCAGGGATCTGGCCCATGCCCGGCAATTTGCCCATCAGGCTCGCCATGCCGCCCATGTTTTTCATCTGACGCAGCTGCTCAAGGAAGTCGGTCAGATCGAAACCGTCGCCTTTTTTCAGCTTGCTGGCCAGCTTCTCGGCCTGCGCGCGGTCAACCTTGCTCTCGATATCTTCGATCAGCGACAGCACATCGCCCATGCCGAGGATACGGGAGGCAATACGATCCGGGTGGAACGGCTCCAGCGCTTCAGTTTTTTCACCCACGCCGAGGAATTTGATCGGCTTACCGGTGATGTGACGAATGGAGAGCGCCGCACCGCCGCGGGCGTCACCGTCCACTTTAGTCAGCACCACGCCGGTTAACGGCAGCGCTTCGTTAAACGCTTTCGCGGTATTCGCCGCATCCTGACCGGTCATGGCATCGACAACAAACAGGGTCTCTACCGGGTTGATAGAGGCATGCACCTGCTTGATCTCGTCCATCATCGCTTCGTCAACGTGCAAACGACCGGCGGTATCCACCAGCAGCACGTCGTAGAACTTCAGCTTCGCCTCTTTCAGCGCCGCGTTAACGATGTCGACAGGTTTCTGGGCCACGTCTGACGGGAAGAAATCCACGCCGACCTGCTCTGCCAGCGTTTCCAGCTGTTTGATCGCCGCCGGGCGATAAACGTCCGCAGACACCACCAGCACTTTTTTCTTGTGCTTCTCGCGCAGGAATTTACCCAGCTTACCGACGCTGGTGGTTTTACCCGCACCCTGCAGGCCCGCCATCAGCACCACGGCCGGCGGCTGAGCCACCAGGTTAAGCACCTGGTTCTCTTCGCCCATCGCCGAAACCAGTTCGTTACGAACGATTTTGACGAACTCCTGACCCGGGGTCAGGCTCTTGTTAACTTCATGACCAACCGCCTTCTCTTTTACGCGGTTGATAAAATCACGAACAACCGGCAACGCCACGTCTGCTTCCAGCAGCGCCATGCGCACTTCGCGCAGCGTTTCCTTGATGTTCTCTTCAGTAAGGCGTCCGCGGCCGCTGATGTTGCGCAGCGTGCGCGACAAACGATCGGTTAAATTATCAAACATTGTCTCTCGCCTGAGTAGAAACGTTGGGCCGCCATGGGCGACACATACACAGAATTTTGCCGGAGTATAACATGAAGGCGCCTTTGTTGTTATGCAACGGTTGGAGCAGGCGTCACGTAACGTTATACTGCTTCTCTTTCTTATTAAGACAACTGTCGATGCCTATATGCCTGTTTTCGCACTGATCGCCCTTGTTGCCTACTCTGTCAGCCTCGCGCTGATCGTTCCCGGACTGCTGCAAAAAAACAGCGGCTGGCGGCGCATGGCTATTCTTTCTGCGGTGATCGCACTGATTAGCCACGCGTTTGCGCTGGAATCACGCATCATCCCCGGCGACGGCAGCGTGCAAAACCTGAGCGTCCTCAACGTCGGCTCGCTGGTCAGCCTGATGATCTGCACGGTGATGACCATCGTGGCCTCTAAAAATCGCGGCTGGCTGCTGCTGCCGATTGTGTACGCCTTCGCGCTGATCAATCTGGCCTTAGCCACCTTTATGCCCAATGAGTTTATTACGCATCTGGAGGCCACCCCGGGGATGCTGGTGCATATCGGCCTGTCGCTCTTTGCCTACGCGACGCTGATCATCGCCGCCCTTTACGCCATGCAGCTCGCCTGGATTGACTACCAGCTGAAAAACAAAAAGCTGGCGTTTAACCATGAGATGCCGCCGCTGATGGTCATTGAGCGTAAGATGTTCCACATCACCCAGGTGGGCGTGGTGCTG
The DNA here is from genome assembly GCF_034008295.1 of Enterobacter chinensis. Classification (NCBI taxonomy): domain Bacteria; kingdom Pseudomonadati; phylum Pseudomonadota; class Gammaproteobacteria; order Enterobacterales; family Enterobacteriaceae; genus Enterobacter; species Enterobacter chinensis. The sequence continues at coordinate 682,589 of NZ_JARDVI010000003.1, read as the reverse complement.
CTGACGCTCACGCTCTGCACGGGTCTGTTTTATATGAAGAACCTGTTCAGCGTGGAGAATATCGATAAAGCGGTGCTCTCTATCATCGCGTGGTTTGTCTATATTGTCCTGTTATGGGGCCATTATCATGAAGGCTGGCGCGGTCGCCGCGTGGTCTGGTTCAACGTCGCGGGGGCGGGCATTCTCACCCTTGCCTATTTTGGCAGCCGCTTCATACAGCAATTTGCTGGCTAAGAAACAAAGGAGTTCCCCCTGGAACACATCTCTACCACCACGCTGATCGTTACGCTGATCGTCATGGTGGTCATCTCCGCCTATTTCTCAGGCTCGGAAACCGGCATGATGACCTTAAACCGCTACCGGTTACGTCATCGTGCTAAACAGGGTAACCGTGCCGCACGTCGCGTTGAAAAACTGCTCCGCAAGCCGGATCGCCTGATAAGCCTGGTGCTCATCGGCAATAACCTCGTCAACATTCTGGCCTCTGCCCTCGGAACCATCGTCGGGATGCGCCTGTACGGCAACGCCGGGGTGGCGATTGCCACCGGCGTGCTGACGTTCGTGGTGCTGGTGTTTGCCGAAGTGCTGCCGAAAACCATCGCTGCGCTTTACCCTGAGAAAGTCGCCTACCCGAGCAGCTTTCTGCTGGCACCGCTGCAGATCCTGATGATGCCGCTGGTCTGGCTGCTGAATATGGTGACGCGCTTACTGATGCGGATGGTGGGAATCAAAGCCGATGTCACCATCAGCAGCGCGCTCAGCAAAGACGAGCTTCGCACCATCGTGAACGAATCCCGCTCGCAGATCTCCCGACGTAATCAGGACATGCTCCTGTCGGTGTTGGATCTGGAAAAGGTGAGCGTGAACGACATCATGGTGCCACGTAACGAAATCGTGGGTATCGACATCAATGACGACTGGAAAGCCATCGTTCGCCAGCTGACGCACTCCCCGCACGGGCGCATTGTGCTATACCGCGACTCGCTGGATGACGCCATCAGCATGCTGCGCGTGCGTGAAGCGTACCGTCTGATGACCGAGAAAAAAGAGTTCACCAAAGAGGTGATGCTGCGCGCCGCCGACGAGATTTACTACGTGCCAGAAGGAACCCCGCTCAGCACGCAGCTGGTGAAATTCCAGCGCAACAAGAAGAAAGTCGGCCTGGTGGTTAACGAGTATGGCGATATTCAGGGCCTGGTGACGGTCGAAGATATTCTGGAAGAGATTGTCGGGGACTTTACCACCTCAATGTCTCCTTCCCTCGCGGAAGAGGTCACCCCGCAAAACGACGGTTCGGTGCTGATTGACGGAAGCGCGAACATTCGTGAACTCAACAAAGCGTTTAACTGGCATTTGCCGGAAGATGAAGCTCGCACGATTAACGGGATGATTCTGGAAGCGCTGGAAGAGATCCCGGCGGCGGGCACGCGAGTGCGTATTGAGCAGTACGATATTGATATCCTGGACGTGCAGGACAATATGATTAAGCAGGTCAAAGTCCTGCCCGTGAAACCACTGCGCGAAAGTATCGCTGAGTAAGGCTGTAGGCCGGGTGAGGCGAACGCCGCCACCCGGCACTACGAAAGGCAAATTACGCTTTCGCTTTCGCCACGGTCACCATTGCAGCACGAATGGTACGGCCGTTCAGGGTGTAACCTTTCTGCATTACGCCCAGCACTTTGCCGGCTTCCACTTCTTCTGACTCCACCATTGCAATCGCCTGGTGAACGTTTGGATCCAGCGGAACGTTGGTATCAGCAATCACTTCCACGCCAAACTTACGCACCACGTCGAGCATGGATTTCAGCGTCAGTTCGATACCTTCGATCATTGCCGCGTTGTCCGGATTCGCTTTGTCAGCCACTTCCAGCGCGCGATCGAGGCTATCAATCACCGGCAGCAGTTCGTTGACGAATTTCTCCAGCGCAAATTTATGCGCCTTCTCAACGTCCTGCTCGGTGCGACGACGCAGGTTTTCCATTTCCGCCTTAATACGCAGAACACCGTCACGTTCGCGATTCTGTGCTTCTACCAGTTGAGCTTCCAGATTCGCAATTTTTTCATCGCGCGGGTCCACCTGCTCAGCAGATGCGTCTGGCTCTACAGCCTCAACTTCATCGTGCTGTTCCGTGATAATTTCTTCAGGGGCTTGCCCCTCAGGCGTTTTCTGTTCTTTACTACTCATGAATTTCTCCGCGTTTTTCTGCATTCATCTCGCTAACTTCGCTTATTATGGGGATCAGTTTCCGGGATTCAAGGGAACAAGACAGATTGTCATCATTCATCAGGCACAAGGACCTCCAGAAAATGAATAATCATTTCAGGTGTATTGGGATCGTCGGGCATCCGCGTCACCCTACCGCATTGACGACACATGAAATGTTGTATCGCTGGTTGTGTAGCAAAGGCTATGAAGTGATGGTCGAGCAGCAGATTGCTCAGGAGCTGCAGCTGAAGAGCGTCAAAACCGGCACGCTGGCGGAAATAGGCCAACAGGCCGATCTCGCCGTGGTGGTGGGCGGCGACGGCAACATGCTCGGCGCGGCCCGAACGCTGGCGCGATATGACATCAAGGTCATCGGCATCAACCGTGGCAACCTCGGTTTTTTAACCGACCTCGACCCGGACAATGCGCAACAGCAGCTGGCCGACGTGCTGGAAGGTCATTATATCAGTGAAAAACGCTTTCTACTGGAAGCGCAGGTGTGCCAGCAGGACTGCCAGAAACGCATCAGCACCGCGATTAACGAGGTAGTGCTGCACCCCGGTAAAGTAGCGCACATGATCGAGTTCGAAGTCTATATCGACGAAATTTTTGCCTTCTCCCAGCGTTCCGACGGGCTGATTATCTCCACCCCGACCGGCTCAACTGCCTATTCGCTTTCTGCCGGCGGCCCGATCCTGACCCCCTCTCTGGACGCCATTACCCTGGTGCCGATGTTCCCGCACACGCTCTCCGCTCGCCCGCTGGTTATTAACGGCGACAGCACGATACGTCTGCGCTTCTCGCACCGCCGTAACGACCTGGAGATCAGCTGCGACAGCCAGATAGCGCTGCCGATTCAGGAAGGGGAAGATGTCCTGATTCGCCGGTGTGATTACCACCTGAATCTTATTCACCCGAAAGATTACAGCTATTTCAACACATTAAGCTCGAAGCTTGGCTGGTCAAAAAAATTGTTCTGATTTTGCATCCAGGACTTTACTGTATATAAAACCAGTTTATACTGTATGAAAACACAGTTATGGTTTTTCATACAGGAAAACAATTATGCTGGCACAACTGACCATCAGCAACTTTGCCATTGTTCGTGAGCTTGAGATCGATTTCCACAGCGGCATGACGGCGATCACCGGGGAAACCGGTGCAGGTAAATCCATTGCCATTGATGCCCTCGGCTTGTGCCTTGGCGGCCGTGCAGAGGGCGATATGGTGCGCATGGGCGCAAACCGTGCCGACCTGTGCGCCCGCTTCTCCCTGAAAGACACCCCTGCTGCCCAGCGCTGGCTGGAACAGAACCAGCTCGAAGATGGTCGTGAGTGTTTACTTCGTCGCGTGATCAGCAGCGACGGTCGTTCACGTGGCTTCATCAACGGCACGGCGGTCCCGCTCTCCCAGCTGCGCGAACTCGGCCAGCTGCTTATCCAGATCCACGGTCAGCATGCGCATCAGCAACTCGTCAAACCTGAACAGCAAAAAGCGCTGCTTGATGGCTATGCGGGTGAGTATGCGCTTACTCAGCTTATGGCAGAGCACTATCGCCAGTGGCATCAGAGCTGCCGCGAGCTCGCCCAGCACCAGCAGCAGAGCCAGGAGCGCGCCGCACGCGCGGAGCTGCTGGAGTACCAGCTTAAAGAGCTGAACGAATTTAACCCGCAGGCGGGTGAGTTTGAGCAAATTGACGAAGAGTACAAGCGCCTGGCGAACAGCGGACACCTGCTCTCAACCAGCCAGCATGCGCTCAACCTGCTGGCGGATGGCGAAGACGTGAACCTGCAGAGCCAGCTGTATAGCGTTCGTCAGCTGATTTCCGAGCTGACCGGCATGGACAGCAAACTCTCTGGCGTCCTGGATATGCTGGAAGAAGCGGCTATTCAGATCTCCGAAGCCGGCGACGAACTGCGCCACTACTGTGAACGTCTCGATCTCGACCCGAACCGCCTGTTTGAGCTGGAACAACGCATTTCCCGTCAGATTTCGCTGGCGCGCAAGCACCACGTCACACCGGAAGAGCTGCCGGGCTACTATCAGTCTCTGCTGGAAGAACAGCAGCTGCTTGACGACCAGGCTGACTCGCTGGAAACCCTCTCTCTGGCGGTGAACCTGCACCATGAACAGGCGCTGGCGACAGCGCAAAAGCTGCATCAAATCCGTCAGCATTACGCTCTGGAGTTAAGCCAACACATCACTGACAGCATGCATACGCTGGCGATGCCGCACGGCGTATTCACCATTGATGTTCGCTTTGAAGAGAACCACCTGACGGCAGAAGGTGCGGATCGCATAGAGTTCCGCGTTACCACCAACCCGGGTCAGCCGCTGCAGGCGATCTCCAAAGTGGCATCCGGCGGTGAGCTGTCGCGTATTGCGCTGGCGATTCAGGTGATCACCGCGCGTAAAATGGAAACTCCGGCGCTGATTTTCGATGAAGTGGATGTTGGGATCAGCGGCCCGACGGCGGCGGTAGTGGGTAAACTGCTGCGCCAGCTAGGCGAATCAACGCAGGTGATGTGTGTGACTCACCTGCCTCAGGTCGCGGGCTGTGGCCATCATCACTTTATCGTCAGCAAAGAAACCGACGGTGAAATGACCGAAACGCACATGAAGCCGCTGGATAAACGCGCGCGTCTGCAGGAGCTGGCACGCCTGCTCGGCGGCAGCGAAGTCACGCGTAACACGCTTGCGAACGCGAAAGAACTGCTGGCGGCATAAACTTTTTCGGGATCTCAGGGTCATACAGAACAACAAAAACGCCGCCAGACCGGTTTCAAAGTGGGGCAAGGTCTATTATCATCGGCATATTACATATGAGCCGCGTTCTGCTCGGGCCCGAAAAGGAATCAAATCATTATGCGTTGTAAAATGCTGACCGCTGCCGCAGCGGTTCTTCTGATGTTGACCGCAGGCTGTTCCACTCTGGAGAAAGTGGTTTACCGTCCTGACATCAACCAGGGGAACTACCTTACCCCTAACGATGTGTCCAAAATCCGTGTGGGGATGACACAACAGCAGGTCGCTTATACACTGGGAACCCCGATGATGTCCGATCCGTTCGGCACTAACACCTGGTTCTATGTATTCCGTCAGAAGCCGGGCCATGAAGATGCGACCCAGCAAACCCTGACGCTGACCTTCAGCAGCGCCGGCGTGTTGACCAACATCGACAACAAACCTGCCCTGACCAAATAATCAGGCGTCAGAAATGCAAAAAGGTGCTCATTGAGCACCTTTTTTGTGTCTGAACTCTTGCGCAGAATCGTAGCCCCAGTAAGCGCAGCGCCACCGGGGAAAGAAAGCGCTACTTACCCGCTTTCTCCGCACGCTGACGACGCAGCTCTTTCGGGTCGGCAATCAGCGGACGATAAATCTCCACCCGGTCACCCTCTTTCAGCACATCACCCAGCTTCACCGGACGGCTGTAAATCCCGACCTTATTCTTCGCAAGGTCGATATCGCTGCGAAGCTCAAGCATGCCGGAAGCGCGGATAGCCGCCTCGACGGTCGCGCCCTCTTCCAGCATCACGCGCTGCAGGTACTGCTTCTCCGGCAGCGCGTACACCACTTCTACAGCTATCTTATGCGACACTGTAAACCTCTTTGGCGCGGGTGGTGAACGCCTGAACCATATTCGACGCCAGCTCTTTAAAGATGCGCCCAAACGCCAGCTCAATCAGCTTATTGGTAAATTCAAAGTCCAGCTGGAACTCAATGCGACAGGCGTCTGCGCTCAGCGGCGTAAACTTCCAGCCCCCCATCAGGGTTTTAAACGGACCATCCACCAGATGCATCAAAATACTCTGATTGCTGGTCAGCGTATTGCGGGTGGTGAACGTCTTGCTGATCCCCGCTTTGGAGACATCCACCGCCGCAGTCATCTGCGTCGGGCCAGACTCCAGAACGCGGCTCCCGGTGCACCCCGGAATAAACTCTGGATAAGACTGAACATCGTTCACTAACTGATACATTTGTTCCGCGCTGTAAGGCACAAGCGCAGTACGGCTAATCTGAGGCATAGCATTTCCCATGGTCACACAACGGACAAATAATAACATTTATCACCTGTTAAAAAAACGCTAAGCCTCATCTCGTGCTAAGATAGCGCGTTAGACCTCACAGGACGCAATGAGGTGACTTTTTGAAATCAGATTACCGACGGCTTTACGACACTTATGACGAAGAAAAAAGCACATAAACCAGGCTCGGCGACCATTGCGCTCAACAAGCGTGCTCGCCACGAGTATTTCATTGAAGAAGAATTCGAAGCAGGCCTTGCGCTGCAGGGCTGGGAAGTAAAATCGCTGCGCGCGGGTAAAGCCAACATCGGCGATAGCTACGTGATCCTGAAAGATGGCGAAGCCTTCCTGTTCGGCGCGAACTTTACGCCGCTGACCGTTGCCTCTTCGCACTACGTTTGCGACCCAACGCGCACCCGTAAGCTGCTGCTGAACAAGCGTGAGCTTGAATCTCTTTACGGGCGTATCAACCGTGAAGGCTTTACCGTTGTTGCGCTCTCTATGTACTGGAAAAATGCCTGGTGCAAAGTGAAAATCGGCGTCGCGAAAGGTAAAAAACAGCACGACAAACGTACCGATCTTAAAGAGCGCGAGTGGCAGCTTGATAAAGCGCGTATCATGAAAAACGCAGGACGTTGATTCTGCACACTTATTGTACTATTCAATAAGTTAGCGTTTCGGGCTGGTATCCAGGAAGTGAAATCTGGTATACTCAGTTCAACACTATTGGGGCTGATTCTGGATTCGACGGGATTTGCGAAACCCAAGGTGCATGCCGAGGGGCGGTTTGCCTCGTAAAAAGCCGCAAAAAAATAGTCGCAAACGACGAAAACTACGCTTTAGCAGCTTAATAACCTGCTAAGAGCCCTCTCTCCCTAGCTTCCGCTCTTAAGACGGGGATCAAAGAGAGGTCAAACCCAAAAGAGATCGCGTGGAAGCCCTGCCTGGGGTTGAAGCGTTAAAACTAATCAGGCTAGTTCGTTAGTGGCGTGTTTGTCCGCAGCTGGCGTGCGAATGTAAAGACAAACTAAGCATGTAGTACCGAGGATGTAGAAATTTCGGACGCGGGTTCAACTCCCGCCAGCTCCACCAATTTTTGATATATTGAAGTTCAGTGAAGTCTATCAAGCCCGCATGGAACCAGCCTTGCGGGCTTTTTTATGTCTATAGTAGTCTACCGAGAATTGCTAGAATCTACTCGTTATGGCACCCTTTTTGGGACCCAACACAAAGGGTCCAAACATGAGGGTCCCAAACATGGCAAAAATTGCTAAGAAGCTCACTGACACTGAAATCAAAAGCACCAAACCTGCCGAGAAAGAGGTTAACCTTTTTGACGGCGATGGTTTGCTCCTGCGAATCGCCCCCTTGGCGAAGGGAGGAAAGAAAAATTGGTATTTCAGATATGCAGTGCCTGTGACCAAAAAGCGAACTAAGGTAAGCTTAGGAACCTATCCTTACCTTACACTTGCGAAGGCACGAGCTTTACGTGATGAGTACTTGTCGTTGCTTGCAAATGGTATAGACCCACAAGTTCATAACACCCACAAAGCCAATGCCCTTAAGGATGCCACGGAACATACATTTCAAGCAGTAGCCAAGAAGTGGCTTGATGAGAAAGTCAAAACGTCAGGCATCTCCCAGGATCATGCTAACGACATCTGGCGAAGCCTAGAGAGAAATATCTTTCCAACGTTGGGTGATACCCCCATTAAGGAGATTCGCCCTAAAATGCTTAAACAGCATTTAGAACCCATAGAAAAACGAGGTGTCCTTGAAACACTTCGCCGCATCATATCCCGCCTGAATGAAATTTTCCGCTATGCAGCAACAGAAGAACTCATAGAATTCAATCCGGCTGACAACCTGGGGCAACGGTTCAGCAAGCCAAAAAAACAGAATATGCCAGCATTACCCCCTTCCGAACTCCCCCGCTTTCTGGTTGCTTTAAACAATGCTTCTGTCCGTTTAGAAACAAGGCTACTGATTGAGTGGCAACTTCTCACATGGGTTCGCCCTGGTGAAGCTGTTCGCACAAGATGGTCAGATATTGATATAGAAACCGGCATGTGGAACATCCCGGCGGAGTTTATGAAAATGAAGAAACCTCACAAAGTTCCACTGAGCAAAGAAGCTTTGCGAGTCTTGGATTCAATGAAAGCCATCAGCGGGCATAGAGAGTGGGTTTTTCCCAGTATCAAAGCTCCACTCAATCACATGCATGAACAAACAGCTAATGCGGCTATAATCCGTATGGGCTTCGGAGGTGAGCTTGTAGCTCATGGTATGCGATCAATCGCCAGAACGGCTGCTGAGGAGTGTGGTAAGTTTAGAACTGATGTCTTAGAAGCCGCCCTTGCCCACTCGAAAAAAGATGAAATAATTGCAGCCTACAATCGTGCAGAGTATCTCACAGAACGTGTGGTTCTCATGCAATGGTGGAGTGACTATGTTTCGTCTCAAAAATACAAAGTTATTGCCGCATAACTCTTCCATGATGGGTTAACTATCTTGATTTATTTGAAGAATTAATGATCACACCATTAACCTATGTGGACTAAGCATAGCCATTTACGAATGGGTACCTTGAGGCCAAATAACGAAAACTGTCGGTCATATCAGCTAAATAATTCACATCTCTTCTCGATTATCATACACCTCGAAGATCTACCAAATTCGCTCTAATCAATGATAAAACAGTTGAATTCGGTTAAAATTTGATCAATTTTATCCTCTACATTGTATTGAATCATCCATGAGGTTTCGTGCATGGCTAGCGAAAATGACAAAAATCATAGAGTTAGGGTCGCACAGTACTTGAGGATGTCGACCGACCATCAGCAATATTCTTTACATAATCAGTCCGAATATATCAAAGATTATGCTGAAAAGAACAATATGGAAATCGCTTATACCTACGATGATGCAGGTAAGAGCGGAGTCAGTATCGTAGGCAGGCATTCTTTGCAGCAGTTACTTAGCGATGTAGAACAAAAGAAAATAGATATACAGGCTGTATTATTTTATGATGTGAGCCGTTTTGGTCGTTTTCAAAATAGTGATGAAGCGGCATATTATTCCTTTCTATTTGAGAGAAATGGTGTAGATCTTATATATTGTTCCGAACCTATACCCACTAAAGATTTCCCTTTAGAGTCCTCTGTTATACTGAATATAAAAAGATCTAGTGCTGCATATCACAGCAGGAATTTATCTGAAAAGGTATTTATAGGGCAAGTAAATTTAATAAAGCTTGGTTATCATCAAGGCGGTATGGCTGGTTATGGGCTGAGACGTCTTTTAGTAGACGAAAATGGCATAGCTAAAGAAATATTGAGTTTCCGTAAAAGAAAGAGTATTCAAACAGATAGGGTAATATTAATTCCGGGACCAAAAAATGAAATAAAAATTGTAAATAGAATATATGATCTCTTTATAGATAATAACGTCCCAGAATTCATTATTGCTGAGAGATTAAATGAACAGAACATACCTGCAGAAAATGGAACATTATGGACTCGTGCAAAAATACATCAAATTTTGACAAATGAAAAATATATTGGAAACAACATATATAACAAAACCTCATCTAAACTAAAAAGTAGGCTTGTAAAAAACCCCAAACATGAATGGGTTAGATGTGACAAGGCATATAAACCTATTATTTCAAAGAAAAAATACAATAAAGCTCAAGAAATAATTCAGCTCCGATCCATTCATTTGACTAATGAAGATTTATTAGAAAAACTAAAACAAAAATTAGAATCTAATGGAAAACTATCAGGCTTTATCATTGATGAAGATGATACAGGCCCTTCATCTTCTGTTTATAGAACCCGATTTGGTGGTCTTTTAAGAGCATATACTTTGATTGGTTATAAGCCAGAACATGATTACAGCTATCTCAAAATAAATGAAGCACTAAGATCATTTTACTCAGAGATAATTGAGGATTTTAAGGGTGAAATTTTAAAAAGTAACTGTCATATAGACGAGTATAAATATGCCCCAATGCTTTACATCAATGATGAGTTTTTAATTTCCGTCCTTGTTACTAAATGCATACATATGAAATCAGGTAAACTTAGATGGAAAGTCCGGTTTGATAACTCACAGAAAGCAGATATAACAATTGTTATACGAATGAATTCACAAAATATCTCACCTCTTGATTTTTATATCATACCAAAGATTGAAAACGAATATAATAAAATGTGCATGACGGAAACAAACAACATTCGATTAGATCTCTATAGATTTGATAATCTTGATAAACTTCTACAAATTATTACTCGCATGAAAGTGAGGGAACTATATGCTGCCTGAAAAAAATGAATTCCCAATAATTCAAATTGAGATTGCAAAAATAAAATTTCTTAACCCACGAACAAGAAATAAGGTAGTGCATGAAGAAATAAAGGAAAGCATAAAAAAAAGAGGATTAAGCAAGCCTATAAGCGTAAGAGCTATTGATGAAGGCGATTTCAAATATGCTTTAATTTGTGGTCAAGGGAGAATAGAGGCTCTCGTTGCATTAGGTGAAACTATTATTCCAGCAATTATAAGAGATGTATCAGAAGAAGATGCTTACGTTATGAGTTTAGTTGAAAACATTGCAAGGAGAAGACCACGTTCTAATGAGTTATTACAGGTGATTAAAGACATGAAAATCAGAGGACTTTCAGACTCCGAAATAAGTGAGATTACTGGATATTCATCGAACTGGGTGAGCAGTATTAATATGCTACTTGATAAGGGAGAGCATAAACTTCTCTCAGCAGTCGAACGGGGTAATTTGCCTCTGTATCTCGCAGTGCAATTTGCAAGATGTGAAACTGAGGAAGCACAAGATATTCTTACCGAAGCATATGATAAAAAATTAATAAAAAGTCGGGACATTATAAAGATAAAACACATTCTAAATCAAAGAACAGTTGGGAATAAAGGTGCAAAAGCAGCCGGATTTTATTATCACAAACCATCAAAAAGGATGACTGCAGAGGAGTTGATTGAGCTTTATGAAAATAGTATCGCTGAACATAAATCTGTTTATAACAACTCAAAATTCATAAAAACCAACCTACTAATAGTAAATGAGATTTTTAACATCATAATGATGAATAAAAGCTTTCAACATATACTTGAACAAGAGAATCTTTCAGAACTACCATCTCAGATATTAACCCCAGTAAACAAAGAGGTATTAAAATGATTCAGATACGTTTTGGCGATAATTTTATTTACCTGGAAACTAATAAGTTAATTCCATCTAAGGAATTATTAGAAAACGTAAAGCGAAGCCATAAATATCATCAAATAGTTACCTCTATCGAAAGCTTAGGTATTATTGAACCAATAATAGTATTCTATGACAAAGATAAAGATGTCACTAAGATACTTGATGGCCATTTAAGGGTTGAGGCTTTAAAAGACTTAGGTATAGAAAAAGCTCCATGTATACTTTCGAGCATAGATGATGCTTTCACTCCTAACAAACAAGTGAATCATATAAATGTAGTTGAAGAACATAGAATGATAATTAAGTCTCTGGCAAAAGTATCAATTGAAAAACTTAGTGCTGCTTTGGGCATATCTGTTGATGCCATAAAAGATAAAGCGAATGTGATGAACGGCATAGATCCAAGTGTAATTGCGAAACTTTCTGATAAACCTATACCTAAGGCTACATTTGACGTTTTGAGGAAAATGAAGCCAATTCGCCAAATTGAAGCAGTCGGTACAATGATTAATTTTGATAATTATAGTAAAAAATTTGCAATGAGCATCTTGGATGCAACACCGGCATCGATGATAGTAAATAAAGGGAAAAACACTCCCTATAAAAAGGACATAAAAAAAACCATACTTCGTCTGGAACAAGAAATGGCAACAACTTCGGAAGAAACGAAAAAGCTTCAAACCGAGTATGGTTCAGATATGTTGAAATTCGTTATAATCCAGTCATATATTAATAAATTACTTGGCAACTCTAAAGTTCTTCATTGGTTCTTAGAAAACGAGGTTGATTATCTTAATGAGTTAAAAAGAATTTCTAGAATAAATTCTTTGGATGATAAGACTCTTACTGAAAACAGCAAGTCATAGTCATGGTTTTATATAGCCTAAATAAACCAAGAAGTATACTTACACAACGACCTTCACGCCGAAGAAGCTGTCAGATACGCCAGCAACCAATGCATTACGTTTAAGTGTCAGTCATTGATACGAAGGGATAACTGCGTATCAGCAGCCGGACATTGAGTCGAATAAAGGCTGGTAGAGAGGGACAGTTCTGTGTCACCGGGAGATTAGTCAGAAACATCAGAGGCAGAACAGATGAACCAGCAATTGGTAGTGCACAGAAAACTCTCCAGTATTTAATTATTCAACTTAACACTAAAAAAAATCACATAGTTAATATCATAATTTTTCTTTGGTCTACGTATGCGAGAGATATTGTGGCTTTAACCGGGTATTAGGAGTCGTTTCAGATAAAAGATGTTCTTCGATTCGACTGGACTTGGTAATAGCAATAAGTAATCGTTAATATTGAAGGACGAAAGGCTACTTCAAAACAAAGTAACCTTTCCAATATTCCCATATATGGGACAAGTGGTACATTAACTGCACATAGTGCAGGATACATATGACATAAAACTTTTTATTTATGGCATACATTATAAATAACTTGTATTTTATGAATGTCAATAGGTTCTTGTTTAATACTTTTAAAATAATTAATTGATTGTTTTTATTATAGCTTCGCTTGTACAAGCGAAGATCCTATTGTTCTTTAATGAATAATGCCAATTATAAGAGAAGCAAGGGCTAACTCTACGAAGCCGCTGCGCTTGCTTCTCCGAGTTCCCCTTGCTTTTCAGCCCTTCGGTTAGAAAAGAACAGCCAGACCCAGTAAGCACATATCCATTGAACTGCGGCCAATGTTTTGCGACACATTACTATAGAAAGGTCGACTTTGGCACAGAGCGTTCAAGCTAAATGAGCTGAAGGTCCACTGTGAGCGAAAAGCGGACATCTTAAGTCGGTTTTTTTTATTTATACTATTACCTCTATGTAGCCATGTTATATGGCTACATTTATACAGCAGTAAGGATTAGTCTTTTCCTGGACCATAATTGAATTTTGTACCTTTACCAATGGCGTAAAACTGTCCGCCGGCTACGTAATGGACAGTACGTAATTCATCAGGCGCATCATCAAAAATCCAATGCCCATTTCTGAAAACACGGTCATCACTCCATGCTCCGACAATTTCCCCCATGAACAAGTTGTGCTGTTTTTCATTTTCTACATTGGGTATGACCTTACAGACTAGCCAGCCAGCGCAACCTTTAACTAAAGGAAGATCAAACTCTTTCTGATAAAATAGTGGGATTTTACTGTTTTTATCGGGTGTGTCAGAATAACTGTGGCCTCCAGCATATAAAACCATTTCCATCTGTTTTACTACTGGGATCTGGACAACGTAATATCCACTTTTTTCTACAAGTCCGCGAGTAAATGCCTGTGGACCTATAAAAGCCATCACTTTGTTATTACCTACTAACCCCACCCAGGCCGCTGCCATGACATTTTCAATGCCATCATTTTTAGCCGATATCATCGTCGTTGGCCCGACCTGCAATAAACGATAGGCTTTGTTTAACTCTACTGGTTGAATTGACATAATTTTCTCTTTTGAGTTCTGATAAAAATTAAGACAGGTTACTTATTTGATTGTTCGATTATATGACTGGAATAGTTGCAAATTAATTGCTAATATTAAAATACATTATTGCAATTTCCACAACAATCATGAACAAACTTGATGCTCTAAAGTTTTTTATTATCGCCTCTGAAACCCTGAACTTCCGCGAAGCAGCCGTCAAGCTGTCGGTTTCACCATCAGTAGTAACCCGAACAGTCGCTGAGTTGGAGAAACAGCTTGGTGAACCTCTTTTCAAACGTAATACTCGGTCGATCTTTCTCACCAGTTTCGGTGAGTTATTTTTACCCCAAGCGAAGCGACTGCTGGAAGATTCTGAAAAGTTATTTCTGATGGCGAAAGATGATAATGAAATGAAAGGTATTGTTCGCATCACATTACTTCGATTTCCAAATCATGAGCAAATCTTGTATGAACTGTTGACTGCACTGCGTCCATATCCTGAGTTATTTATCGACTGGCGTTTAGATATGATGAAACTTGATACTATCGAGCATCGTATCGATATAGGCATACGCGTAGGGCGAGAGCCTAATCCAAACTTTATCATTAAAAATATCGGGCAAGTTGAACATATTTTGGTTGCATCCCCTGAACTCATTGCGCGCCTGGGAGCACCAACTGATTTAGAAGATCTTCGACAGCGTTATCCATTTAGTGGTTTAATTAATCCTGAAACGGGGAAATCATTTGAGTTTATGAGTGACGCAGTGAATACTTTTGTCCCTCGTCATATTGAGTTTTATACTACAGATCCATACGCCGAAATTCAGGCTGCATTGGCCGGAAAAACGGTTGTACAATCCAGCGATTTTATCTGTAGGGAGTACTTAGCAAGCGGCCAACTTGTTCCCCCACTGCCAGAACTGCGACAGGAGAAATGGCAATTTTATTTATATCGACCTTACCAGCTGATTACTCCCAAAAGGGTCACGGTCGTTTTCTCGCTATTAGAAAAAATATTACGCAAATATTTCTCATCAAAATAATATTTTCCTCAACGTCCGCTCCTGGCACAAAGCGGACCTCCAGAAGCATTGCAAGGTCAGCTATGAGAGATATGCAACATTACTAACAGCATTCTATGTGAAACAACGGGGAGCAGTCACCGCTTCCCAACCCGTTATTTCAACGTGCCGAACTGTTTGTTCTTCAGTGCATATAGTCGGTCGAACTCAGCATAGGGCTCTCCCGTTTCAGCGGCGTGCCGGGTTTTAGCGTCCAGAAGGTCGGGTAAAGGGATCCCATGACTCAGTGAGTGGTAAAGATCATAACCACTGACACAGATAACACGCTTCCCTTTACCAAAAGCCGTCAGACCTTCAGGCGTAAACCCCATCCAGCTGATAAAAACGCCGCGTGTCCAGGTTGCCTTGGTACTGAGCTTTCCTTCAAATACATGGAGATCGGCAGCCGACGTTCTTTTCTGATGCCACTTTGCCTCCATCAGGTAAAATTCATCATTCAGTCGGAAACTTCCGTCAATCTGTTCGCCTGTATTTCGGAAAGCCGAACGGGGAGCAAGCGTAAAGATACTGAACAGTTCAGCAAGCCAGGCTTCAAACCGAAAACCACGTGGATGTGGCGGCAGAGATTTCATCTCGTTCATTTCAGCGATAAGTGAAGGCCAATCTACACCATGCCATGCCTGGACAGGCTTTACGCCTTTGGCTTCATCGGTGTCAGCGTTTTCTAAGCGGGAAATCAGTGCAAGATAGTCATTACGGCTTTGTTCAGCCTGTTCAGGCATGGATTCTGTTTTATACTGCCAGAGAGCGCCAAGAACCCGCAGAACGGTCTCTCGATCAGCCTGTTTCAGCAAGCATCTAACTCGTTTGGCTTTTGACGTCCCCTCTTCCTGATAACGTTCATCATCAATATCAATGTTCAGTTCTTCATCAAAAAAAGCAGACAAGGTGCGGTTAGAGAAATCCAGTATCCAGCCAGGATCGCTCTCAAACACGAGATTAAACAGCCTCAAATCCTGCATTTTCAGTTTCACGCCTACCTCCTTTTTTTTCACAGTATAACGGGATGAAAGTGGAGGAGGAAATGAGTCAGCACTTGTACACCAGCATTAGTGTGTTCCGCTATTGGCACAGAGTGGACGAGCTAACTGAGCAGAAGGTCCGCTCTGAGCGAGGAGCGGACGTTTTTATCTGAGCTGCTCATGCGCATTTGATAGCGACTAGATGTGATCGCTTCCATCTATTGTTCATTGCCGGAGTTTAGGTAACAGTTGCTGCAAAGTTGTTGGTGTCACCCACCATCGATGCGCCAGTAGAGCCGCAGAACTGCTGGAAGAGCAGGCTCTAAACCTATAATATGGTTTTCCTTCCCTCATTTACATAGGTATGTGTATATGGCTGAATTACTCACAAAAGAAGATATTATTGCTTTGGTTCAGAATGGATTGGAAATCTATAAAGAAAAGGAATTTCTAGAAGCCTACGGCATCTTTATGGGCAAAGCGCAATTGCTTGAATTTGGTCTAAAGAAAGTGCTTTTATCAATGCCAGGCGTTACTATTACCTCTGATAAACTGGAAAAATACACCCTGGGTCGCACACGTGCTGCATTAGAAGACAATAATTTACGTTCTGATTACATTCATTTATTAAAAATATTCGTCGAAAAGCGCAACAATATGGCGCATGATTTCTTGGCAGACTTTGCTCTCACACAACATATTCTTCAGCAGACAGGATTGCAGCATATGTTCATGGGTGATTTGTTCAGAGCCGCATATGAATTAGAACAACTCATAGTGCTATTTGATTACATCAATGAAGCAAATGATATTACTGCGTGGCTCGAACCAGAAGCGCAGTAATACCTTCACAGCCAATCACAGCGGCGTTCGTGATGCTCCCATCGGGAGCGGAATGTCGTAACGGCCATGCTCGCTATCATATCGACGGATGAAGACGTTCACCTGTCTGTCCAGTAGGTCAAACAGTGAGGTAAGCTCAGCGATAAGCTCTGCCACATAGCCCCCATCAATGACGATACGGTGTCGGATCAACCTAATACTTTTTTTTTGCTTACAGTAGTTTTCTATATCAGCTAGCCGCTCTGCCCTGTGTTTCTCAATCTCACCTTCGGAGTGAACCAGAACATGCCTGATTTGTTCCACTTTCAGCATATCCTCCCATCGTTTCCACAATAAATTTCCCTGATTCATATCAAAACAGGCTTCACGCCTCAAAAATTGACGATACTTTTTAATGCTTACATCATTGAATTTATACTTAGCACTCATATCCTGCGGAAGCAGCATGTTTATTTCGGTGCATAACGTTTTAATCTGATGCTCGAAGAAGTTGTACAGCGTTATCACCATTGCCTTGCGATGTATAGGGGGATAAATATCACCAAACTCCTGAATCGCCTGACTGTAACTATCAACAATATCCTCATGATACTCTTCACTGTTCTTTTTCAGTCGTTTGTTTATTTCATCACAAAGCATATCATTGCTTTTTTCAATATTATTTTCTAAGTATTTATTATATGCAGCGTAATTATGAAGATCTAATGTTGTGAAATGACAAAGATGAAAAAGGGTCGTGCCGAAGAAATCGATAACATTGGGGTAGCGAAATTCAGTTTCCAGTTCCATGCACATCCTTCATCGTATGACAGCCTTAAGCTGTTGCCGGTCGCATCGTTAAAGTAAGCATTTATCATAATTCCCGCCCGGATTGGACGTACAGCACTTTCTGTCCACTGCAGGCATTCCGTCACCAGCAGCTGCACGACCATCTGAATTACTGCTGACACAATCCGCCATCGAGACGCCGCTGCGGTGGCTGAACTGCTGGCAAACCTTCCCGTTTACTCAAAATTAGCTCTTCCTGGACGTACAGCGTATTCAGCTCAGACATGCAGAACTGCTACCGATACACCTTCGGAGTTCAAAGTTTCTGACTTGCAGCTTTGAGCGAGGAGCGGACGTTGAATTTGACGACTACATGCTCTCTGCCTCAGGTGTTCCCTGATGGAATACCAATTTCCATTGCCCGTTCTCAGAGATTTCCCAGCATGAAGAACGAAGGGATGCACGACTACCATCTGGATGGACAGTTCTGTAATGCAATATTGCGAAATTATCTCTAATGATGATAAGCCGGAAATCACTACTAAGAATATCTGGAACGCTGTCTTCCCTCGAAAGGGCTTCAATAGTCTGTGCACGATCAACTAATACTCCTGAGCGCGTTATTTCGCTAAATCTCTCATGGAGTATCTGTTCAAGCCATTTCCGATCTTTCCGCCTGCTGCCATGAAGAAAACATTCGAGTCTTTTTAACGTATCCAGTAGCATAGTATTTTTCTCTCATCACAATCGAACATTAACTCTTAAGGTGATAATCGGTGGAATGCAACGTCCGTCCCCGGCACAGATCTAATGTGAAATGCGGCGATGTGGATCTGCTATGAGCGGGTTAATCATCAAAATTACACTGTATCATCAATGGTATAATACGATGAATATAAGGACAAGATTAGCTCTACCCTCTGATATAGAGGGTATTTTTGACGTCAGGACTTCGGTAAAAGAAAATCATCTCAGTCGAGAAGAAATGGAGCGGATGGGAATTAGCGAGAGCGTTGTCACCGATATGATTGAAAAAAGTCTTTGCGCATGGGTTGCTGAAGATGATGGAAAAGTGACTGGTTTTTCAATGATTTTGCCTGATGAAGCATGCCTTTTTGCGGCATTTGTTCTACCTAAATATGAAGGCCGAGGTTTAGGCCGCAGACTTGTTGGACTAGCAGAGCAGGAATTATTCAAACATCATGAGGTTGCCTGGCTTGAAACCGACAAAAACAGTCGTGCGGCAGAATTTTATAGGCGGCTGGGCTGGATTGAGAAAGGAAATGTTAGCGAATCCGATATTAGATTAGAGAAAATTCGCTGCGTTTGAGCAAAGACCTCTTTCGTAAACGTCCACTCCTGGCACTAAGCGGACGAGCTTAGTGAGCTGAAGGTCTGCTGTGAGCGGGATAGGGTCATTCGCACCCTGAGAATTAGACTTTGAAGTGATTCAGGGTATGCGCTTACTGGTTACGAATATTGAGCGAGAATCACGTGAGGATCGCCGCTTTTCATTCGAGCAGTAGGTGCTCTGAACCTACCCACATGATGTGTACGCGGACTAAAGCGAGGTTCTGGTTTTCAAACTATTCCTGGCTGAGACCGATCCTACCTGCGAATATTGGACACGCGACTAAGAGAGTAGACCCTTTGCCAGTGCGCCGAAAATACCGCCCTTTTAATAGGAACGATTGTCCCTGAAGATCAACTATCGATCAGAGCAGTGGAGAAAGCAGACCATAAATGTTTTCTCAGATATGAATTTCTTAGCTTTATTGATACACCTATGAAAAATAGTTTGATTCGAATTAAAGGTTATACATGAGCACAGAATAATTGAGATGATATAAGCCAGTTTTTCTCCTCACTCTAACAATCACACCATGGATAGAGTTGAAGCAATTTTTATTGATGGAACAATGTTACTGAAAAACCTTCCTGATATATAAAATTTCGAAAAAAAACCCTGCCTGCTCGCTGAATAGTATATACCCCAATTTATACTCCTATCAACACCTGATATTTCCAGCCTCTACTCCTGACAATCATGTAATTTTCCCTATAAACAAACAAGCTCAGTGATGATCAATAAAAAATAGCACTTTTTGATAAATATTATATTACCTATATAAAACATCAAATTAAATTAATAAAATAAAAAGAAAACGCTTGCTTATTTTTATCATTAAAAATAAATTTGATTTTTACTTAATTAATAATATATATTCATTTCATTCAAACAATAAAGGAGAATAAAACAATGAAAAAACAAAATCACTCGACACTAACAAACTATCTTGCTAAAACAAATAAAAATGCAGATCTCTACAGGTTATATAATCCACAACATTCTGTATTTAGCAAAACAGCCAATGAAGAACAGGATTTTTATTTCCGCTACTTCTCCAGGCATATGATTACTCAGAGAAATATCTTAACCCTCTTTTCTATTCATACCTTTCTCTCTTACAACATAAGCAAGAAAGAGACAATTAAATCATTTGTTCATTTTCTCAGAAACGTCAACCGTGATACCTTCAACAATGCATTCCAGTTTCGCGGGTGTAATATCATTTACCAAAACAAGAAAAGAGAAGTAAAAGAGATCTCATGGTTTTCATTTTCACGAGTCTATGACGATATCGTAAAAATAAAAGAGTATGAAACCAACAACAACACTTACAACAAACTTGTAGCATAACAAAGGAGAATAACCATGAAAAAATACACAACAGACATATTATTTAACAGTCAATCCAGAGAGGACGTGCTGAAATGTATTAAAGCAGGAATAGATATTAATGAAATAAATGAATACGGTATGAATGCTCTTTTCTTTTGCCGCCATATGAATGCTGTAAAAGCAATGATTGAAGCAGGCATAGAGGTAAATCATACAGACTATGATGGTAATAATGCATTGTTTAGCAATCACAATCCACAAGTGCTTGAATTACTGATCCATTCAGGCGTTAATATTCAGCATAAAAATAATAAAGGCCAGTCCTGTCTTCACTGGCAGCGCTACGACATAGATTGTGCGGAACTCCTCATTAACGCGGGCGTTGATATCCACAGTACTGATAACGAAGGACAAACGCTTCTTTACAACCTCCACGATCATAACATTTTTGATTACTGGGTAAATAAAGGGTGTGACATAAACCACAGAGATTATAATAGCAAAGCGGTGCTGGAGCTTCCGACTGACGACGAGTGGTGGATATATGATTTCAGTATTAATGCCCTCAAACGCCATGTTGATAGAATAGACAGCACGCCAGTTTTATTTAAACATATTTCATCTGCGGCGTTGCCTCTGATTGCTTTGCTTCATGAAAAAGGGCGTAATATCCTTATCGCTGAACACTGTACCTTCGCATTATATGTCAAAAACATGAAGTCCTTCTTTACCTCACTGAAAAAACATACCGATATCAGTCATGTTCAGTTTTATAATTGTTATCATGACAGACATGTTGGTGCGTATACTGGTATTGAGACAGTAAAATGGCTTATTCGAAATGGTATCCGAGTGGACGACGATATACTGAGACAGCGTGCTGACTCTGATAAAGTTTTTGACTATATAACCGGAAGAGAGAAAAAAAATTTTCTCAAAATCATGAAACCAGAAATCATCCATGCACCGAAGAGAAAAAGAATGTGATAATTTAGCCATTTATTCAACCTGAGCAAATTTCATTTCATGATAACTAACCTGATAAATCCTGATAAGTAAGCCATTCAGCAAATGACTTACTCATTTTATTTTCTCTCATCAAATGCATTATATTTCACATGACGCATTGACTTATTTATATCATCCGTTATCTGTAGTAATAAATACACAATACAAGGATGACTATGAATAATGAAATAAATAATCATAATGACATAACAAGGTTATCAAGGCGTGGAAAATTCCATACTGACAAACTTCCACCTGATGAAATACGAAGCCACTGTGTCAGTGTCAGATTAAATGAAGAAGAATTAACTATTCTCGACAGTAAAAGAGGCCAGTATAAAAAAGGGGAATGGCTAAGAATGTCTTCCCTGGATAAACTCCCATCGATTCTGCCCGAAATAAATCGCGAAGCATGGATTAAACTCGGCATCCTTTCCCAAGATTTAAATTACCTGCTGAATCATCTTGACAAGAAAAGTCCTGACAGCGAACTAACCCGTACAGAGCTCTTTGCCCTGCGCAGACAAATCAAAACTCTTCGGGATCACCTTATTCCCTCAACATTTCTGGAGCCAGACCGATGAAAGGCATGCAGAAAATAAAGAGGGGTAAACAGTTTGCAGGCGTGGTGCTTTACAGCCTCAAATCCGGCCCACACCACAACGTTATGCCTTATGTCATCGGTGGTAATATGACCGGAAGTTCGGTGGCTGAGCTTATCAGTGGGTTTGAAAGTTCTAAACAATTGCGTCACGATGTCACCAAGCCCGTCTGGCATAATTCACTTCGCCTGCCAAATGGAGAAACACTGTCAGCCAGACAGTGGGCAGCATTCGCTGACGATTATATGACCCGGATGGGGTTCACTGAAACGCACCTTCGCTGTTATATCCTTCACGACGATGCCGACGGGCAGCATATCCATATCATTGCAAGTCGCATTAACATGGTCGGTGGAAAGCTGTACCTGGGGAAAAATGAAAATCTCATCAGCACCCGCATTATCAGCGAACTGGAGCGAATACACGGACTCACTGAAACAACACCTGCAACCAGTGGTCGCCCTCAGGCTAAAAGAAAACCCTCACGCAATGAGCTGATGATGGCAGAACGAACAGCAGCTCCCTGCCCTAAGTCTCAGTTGCAGACCCTGATTGATAATGTCTTAACGCATCGTCCCGATTTACTGACTTTTATCGACATGCTGGAACAGAAAGGTGTGACCTGTAAACCCAATATCGCGTCGACCGGAAAAATGAATGGATTTTCATTTCAGTACCAGGGCATTGCCTTTAAAGCATCTCAGCTTGGAAAAAAGTATGGCTGGTCTTCTCTGCAAACGCAGATTGATTTTACACCAGAGCGACTGGCGTTACTGAAAAAAGAGCAACAGCAGACTGTGCCAGTGCCAGTGCCAGTGCCAGTGCCAGTGCCAGTGCCAGTGCCAGTGCCAGTGCCAGTGCCATCATGCGAGCCTGAAGAACAGGTTGCAAACCGGGAAACGATTCTGGAGAAAATCCTTCAGCTTGAAGAAAAAATTCGCCTGGAAAGACAACAGGAAACAGTGAGAGTCATTCAACTCAGGAGCAAACTGCACAATACAGCTCGTCAGATACCCCGCCAGCGTCGGCTGTATTCGTGGCTTGCATTGCTTGGCCATATTGTGGCACTTCTCAGGCGCAGGGGTATGTCACTGTTACATGCCACTGCACATCCTTTCCACCAAATCCTGCACCTGCATCTTCTTAAACCCTGTCATTCCATGACAACAAATCCCATTAAAGAACAATTAGTTAAAAATAACTCCCATCCTGCACTATAAGTTACCTAGTCCATACTTTAGTCATAGTCAATAAAATATTGATCGTTTATATAGATCGATAATCTGGTTATAATAGCTATAACCTATCAACAGAGATCCATCGATCGGTACAAGCAATTTTACTAAAGCGGAGCATTCATCGAAAATGTTCAAAAATACATCACCTTAAATCAGGCCACGGAGTCATGATGGAAAATAAAACGATTAGCTGCCCCTTCTGCTTTACACAAAGCCCGCACGGCGTGCGGATTTGCAAAGGCTGCCATGCAAAAGTCGCCTACGGTGAGAGTCCGGTTAGTGTGGCATTCCTGTTTCAATTCGTGGCATTAGCTCTCGCCTGGTTAGTATTTTCATTGACTGGCAGCACTCCTGTCTCAGTCATTACGTTTTTTGCCAGCGCCATTATTCTTATCTGCATTATTAAAAAGAAATATGCAGACAGAGTTGTTTTTATACGGTGATATTAATTTCATACCACCGCAAACATAAAAAATTAATATGAGAGAACTTATGAACAGATTCATGATTTCTGTGTTTTTTATTTCTTCTTTACTTATTTCTGGCTGTTCAACATCAGGCAACCAGCATCTAAAAAAAGAAACATCACAAAGTCTGCAGTCGAAAATCATCAAAAATAAAACAACGAAATCAGAAATCATTACCGCATTCGGTCAGCCCGAAACCAAAACTACACTTGATAGTGGCAATGAAGAATGGACTTACTCGATGGACAACAATCAGTTTGATGCCACCACATTCATTCCCGTGATTGGACTGCTGACAGGGGGTTCACAGACGCAGGTCAAAACGCTGGAAATCGAATTTAAAGGCGAAACGGTCAGCAAGTGGACGTTCTCTGAAAACAGCAGCAAGATGAAAACCGGTCTTATTCAATAACGTACTCTACAGTCTGGGATTATTTTATGAAAACATATGCATTTACCACACTCATCGCTTCCATTTTTTTGCTGAGCGGCTGTACCGGTGAACCGTCTGAGCAGGATATTTACACTGCGATGAATAAGGTCGTGGAGCAGACGAATGCCATCGTTAAATCCATAGCGAGAAACGATATCACGCCTGACATGCTGCGGACGTTAAAATCAGTCAAAAAACACGACTGCGAAAAACTATCGGATAAAAGCTATAAATGCAATGTAACAGCTGTTGTCGATAACGAAAAACGCACAGCGGCTGTCACGCTGGTCAAAACGGATGATGGCTGGCAGGTCGTTGATAAGTAAGACCACAGTAAAACAATCCCGCTAGGCAGGACACCAAGTCGGTGGCTCCTGCCTTTTTAATGCCCGGTAATGTCTTGCGGGAAACGACTGCTTTTATGTCACTCTGCCTACTCTACCTTGTCCGGCGCATTTCCTCTGCCTCACAGCCTTTTCCTGATCACGGTTCCTGGTGGTGTATAAGCCAGAGAACGTGCAATGCGTTTCTTTTCATACTGTGCCAGTAAATCAGCATAAATGTGCTCTGCTTCATCCAGATTGCCTGAAATATAATTCACGAGCGAATTCAGGCAAAGCAGCAATGTGTCACTGTTTGCGAGTTGCCTGAGCAGAGGGGTCTTCAGGGTAGAAACGACACCCATAAACATCTGCATGATATTATCAACGTGATAACACGAATTGCGATATTGCGCCCGTGAATAAAAATACTTCAGATGGTATCCAGCGAAAAGCACATAAAGCTTTCTGTAAAAATTATTGTTATTAACACTGTCGCGATAGTGTGTTATATATTTATCAACAACAAATATAAACTTTTCTTCTTGTGATAAAACACAAATATTACTCATAACCCTCTCCTTTTTTGTTTTTATAATTAAGTACTATCAGCTTTAAAATTTAAATCAATGAAAAATTGAAAATTATTTATTTTAAAATGACAACTATTTATTTTGTTAATACTGGAAACAGCTTTCGCTGCTGCAATGTTGAGTCCGATCGATTGCATTACCGCTTTCTTTTTTCAAAAACCGGGTTGTTTCCAGATTTCAGATAAAACCCCCTCAGGAATTTTTTTGAGAGAGTGCTACGCACTGGCTCACGCCCCCGACGACAGATATATGTTGATTATTTTTACCCGTCAGATGAAAACCCAACGTTTAATCCCTCTTGCAGCGCCGCTGAGTGCCCACAGCACTCACTCGCTGAAGCAGAAATGATTTTTCCGAAAGGGTCCCGGCGTGAGCCGTATTAAGTAAACGGGTAAATCATGTAGTCGGGTCCGCTCTTCCGCTAAACTCAGCTTTCTGACATTTTGCGCGAAGCTTATTCATACTGACGGCTATCTGCCATGCTACGCGAAGCGTATTTCTACTGACAGTTAAACACTATAGAATGTTCTGAAGCCCAGTGGCGCAACACACAGGTGCGCAGGCTTAACTTCAGGAATAATATTACGAAGAAAAATCAGCAATGGCAGTGTTTATCAAACTGTGTACAAAGTAATTTTGTGTCAGTCTAAAGCAAAATTTCGGTTTCTTGTTTCTTTATCACTCTTTTATCTTGCAAATCCACAACGAAAATTAATAAATTATATCAACAAGTTAAGATGACATCTGGTTATATCTTTCAGAACCAAAAATTATTAATAACATAACAGGTGATGGTGAAATTTAGCACCCTTCGTAATAACTCTGACAACCATCAATATTCCACCCCAAAAAAAACACAGAGTAATATATAATATTTTTTGAATTTTTATTACTAATAATATTGACAAACAAATTTAATATGCCATATCTGTTATCACAATAATAAAAAAGGAGCCATTATGTCAAACACAAGTGTTATGTTAACTAAAGAACAAAAAGCAATTATTGCAGAAGCATTAAATGTTATGCCAGAAGATCTGGAAGAAATAAAAGTTAAAGCAAGTGCCTGTAAAAAGACATCCTTTCGTGACGATTTTTCGATGGTCTTTAAAGATAATACAGCCACACTCGCCAGAATGGTTCTGACACCGACGGCATTCAGAATTGTTATTTATCTCTTCTCAGTCATTGATTATGGAAATATTATCCCTGACTTTTCACAGTCACGTACTGCCAGAGAGTTAGGACTGAATAAATCTAATGTTTCACGTGCATTCAGAGAATTATTTGAGAGGAAAATACTGATCCGTAACGCTGAAGACGGTCAGGTTTACCTGAATTCTAATTTATGTGTAAAAGGCATCCCTCATCGTTTCAATGAAGATCTGATGGATAAATTCAGTAAATCCAGACTTGAGACTGAAGATTTTGCCACTTCATTCAACTTTTATCGCGCAGGGCGCAAAACAAAGCCTGTAAAAAAATCCAGAAACAGATATCCAACTGACGGCATTCCCTTTTAAAAGACATAACAGCGCTTGTGATTTTATGCCCCACGCCAGCGAAAAATTTAACAAAATAAAGGATATCTTTATGAAGAAAAGACTCCCTGCTTACCTTTACCAGTATAAATTATCAGATGAACAACGCAATCTGAACAATACTGCTCACAATGCATTTTGGCTTCTCACTTTAATCTCTTCATACACACCAGATAAAAGCACTGTTTACCTGAGTTTTCACCGTGCAACATCCATCGCACAACAGGAAGAGATACATATCACACCAGCCCGATTTTATCAGGCTATCGATAAACTGATTAATACAAATATTATTATGTGTACTGATTTTAAATACCAGTAGCGTTTAAACCCTGAATTTTTTCAGTTTTCCTAAATAAAACAATTTGGAAAACATTAAAACTATCTTTCCCAAAAACACTTTCCATAGCAAAATCCGCATATCCACTATAAATTACTATCAAAAGTATATCCATTCATTTTTACATCCCATTACCAGTAGAGTTAAAATAAAAAGGTACAGACTTATACTGTCTGTACCCATGATAATTCGTTGCAAATTTCACGAATTATTACATCCATTATTTTTTCTGATAATATTTTTTTCATTAATAATGTGCTCAATACATTTCTGCACTTCGTCATTAATGGAAACCTCAGCACCACCTACTTCAAGTATAGCATACAGCATAAAGATAAGGACACGATGAAACTCTATCTCTCCGATTGGATCCACATAATTACGATAACTTTCAATAGCCTCATAAAAACTATCCGGTGAGGTTACAAACGCACATACAAAATCTTTATCTTCCGGCACTCTGATTGAATTATTCATTTTAACTCTCCTGTACTTATTAATCTTGGATGTCATGGTAAAAAAGTCACCATGATTCTTACTACTAACTATTGCTAATACTGTCTAATACTAAAATTTGACCTGCTAATACTTATTAAGTATCAGGGGGGGCCTCTGCCCATTGCTGAATAGTACCATTTATTTTTAAACCCTGAATTTAACATTTTCATTATTAACTCCGTAATCAGGCTGCATTTTTACGTGAACGTTCAATTGCAGAAGCGATCCATTCATCAACTTCGCTTTCGACAAATGCAATTGCACGCGTGCCAATTTTTATCGGTTTTGGAAATAAGCCTTCACTAATCAAGCGATAAATCCATGCTTTGCCATAGCCGGTTCTGTTCATAACTTCTGGCAAGCGAATTAGGCGGGTATTTTGATTGTTCATTTTATTTTCCCTTTGTCGTTGTGATGGGATCACTATACGAACAGTGGGGAAAAGAAAGGAGCGAGCTTCCTAACTGCAGGGTTACGATCTGCCCTGCAGTAGTAGACTTCGGGAATTCGGGATCAGTTAGAATCAGAGAGTTTCATCACATCTGAAACTCTCATATTTTTCAGGTGGGGATTTCGGTTCATGAAAAAATTGAACTGCCTAATGAAGTCTATCGTTGCAGCTTTCATCGCAAGCGGTCGATCCGAGTCTTTAATGTGATATCCTAAACGGGTAGTTGTTTCTTCATCTTCATCAGTATAAAGAAGCCGGGAGAGGCGATCATCTGAGATTCTTAGTTCTTTCCTTTTTGCCCAAAGTAAAATGTCCAGCATCGCAACCAACCTGTAATTTATGATTTTTTTAATGGTTCCATAGCCGAAACGAACGATACCGGTTTCATTAACTTCCACTCCTTTTACCGATCTCCATTGTGGCAGGGCCGCTTTTATCGATTCAGCTATTTCATCGTCAGTACCACTACTAAGATCGATTTCAAGCAACACCGTTTTCTCACATAAGGGGGACAAGAGTTGGGACACATAAGCTTCGTGATGAGGCGCATTAACACAATATTCATCGTTTCCTTCCTCCCAAGTGAAAAGATTCACACTAAGGGCCATCACACTAAGTTCAGCAAGCCTGGTGATATCCGTGATAAAAATGTGTGGAGGACTGTAGAGAGTATCGTTAACTGTTGGATAATCGAGTTGCTTCCCTTTGAAAAGATGGGGGTTCCCACTGAAAATTTCAGTCATGTACACCCATAGCCCTTTCTTTTCTTCGTCTGTAGGCCCTGGCTTGAACAGAAGTGCTCTTGCCCAAAGTTCGTGATACAAGGCATTTAAACTGATGTATTCGAGCTTGCGATAGTTATCTATGTCAAGCCAAGCTTTGATTTCTTTAGTATGCTCTGGTGACCAGTTTTTCAAAATTCAAATCTCCTGCCTTCTTAAAGATTTAAGTCATACGAATAGAGTTCAGTTAGTTTGAAAAAACTACCGTATTCACTTATCGATGAAAAGCAGTTCCTGCCTGCAAGTTCACCTGTCAGAAGGAAGTTGAACGGAAAAATTTGTTATCGTTTAATGCACCTCGCCTGAGTGCACGCCCGGTTCTGAGAGAAGAGGCCGGGAAATAGTCCGACTACACTCTGCCTCTTACTCTGCTCTGGGCGCGAAAACACTGGGCGTATCTGCCGTTGTTCTCGACCTGTTCGTCAGAAAACCGGTGGGGGAGCAATGTCATTCTCACCTGATAGCAAACTCACCATCAAAGCACTGGAAATGGCCAGAAAGCGCCGGGGATCAACAACAGGAAACTTACTGCTTCCACCAACGACCTAATATCGATCCTGCTTGTTAACTCAGCAATAACACCGGATTTCCGTTTTTACTTCAGTCGATAGCTTTCTCCTTTTATTTGTACGACGTGTCAGTGATGTAAGGTCCGGTCCAACATTGCTGATGTAAGAACAGCATTTCCTGTGAAGGTTTGGTCCCATTGTCCGAATGGCAGGTTGCAGGCGTAAATTTACTGCAGGTGTTTCTGATGTATCCAAGAGTGGTTTGTTAAAATTTTACTCCCTTAAATCAGAAACGCCTGTCCCCGCTGTTGCATTTCACAGAATTTCTGATATCTAATAACTTAAAACATTTTTTCATGGGGGTGTTTATGGACTTATTAAAGTACTTATCAGAAAAGGGATTAACCGAAAGGGCTCTCGACTTTGTCACATCACAATTATTCTTCAATGCAGAGTCGCCTGATAACCTAAAGTACGCTTTAAAAGCGGGTTATGATATTAATACTGTTGATAGTAGCGGCAACAATGCTATTTTTGGCTGCAGGACACTGGAAGCACTTGATTTTCTACTTAACAATGAAGTCAATATACACCATATCAACAAGGAGGGACAAAATGCGCTCTTTCATCAAAAAAATCCAGAAATTCTGAAGAAACTGATTGAACTGGGTTTAGACACCTCGCATACAGATACTAAGGGCTGTACCTGCATTTTTGCACATTACAGGGACCCTGAAGGACTACAAGTATTACTTAATGCAGGTTGTGATATAAATCACGTCGATAACAAAGAAAGAAATATTCTCTTCCTGCCCCTCTCCCCGGAAGTTTTATCCATAGCAATAGATTCCGGATGCAATGTCAATCATATTAATCATGCAGGAAAAGGTTTTATTGAAGAGGAATATGACGATGAGTTGCATAATATTATCCTCTGCCATATTAATAAATTTGAAAGAAGAACGTTGCATGTCGATTTTTGCAATACCAACTCAGTATTATTTTTATATAAACTCTCTGAATTTGGATTCAAAATAGAGCTCAATAAAGACCGTTTCGTAATTAACAGTTACATTAGCGATTACAAAGATATTTTAAGCACTCTTGATTGTATCAGTGACATTCAAAATGTTAATTTCTATAATTGTGACGATATTCCTCTTTACAAAGATATAGATAAGCGAATTGTAAAGTGGATGATAAGAAATAATTTCCTCATTGATCTTACAAAAATTTCTGATGATAAAAATCATGAACATATATTAAAATACAAAACCAGTTACGAGCAAAAAGAAATATCCAGAAATTTAAAACATGCTGCAAATAAAATTGCAAAAGTCAAAAACGGTGGAAGGCTGTGATATTTATTCGCAGAGTGTTGTCTGAACCACCGAATTGAAGGCGTTGAGGGTATCCAGATCCGTTGTTAAGTCTTTATACATGTGGTCATACCTTTATCATTGATGGTGAAATATACAATTACCCTCCGAACATAAAGGGATGGGCATCATGACAAAACCCGGTGAAACAGATGATGATCTACTCACTCCAGACGAGGTATGCGAGCTCCTACGGATAACCCAAAAGACACTTTGTGAACGGAGCAATATGCACCGGCAACGCCAATTGCTGGCACCGTTCCGGTTTTCTGCGAAGGGGATGCGCTATGAACGGCGCAATCTGAAAGCGTTTATCGATAAATACCGCCGTAAGTATTAAATTTATTCTGGGGATGGGATTTTCCATCCCATAACTTCGAGTTCTCTACAAATGAATTGGTATGCAGGTAGTATCTCTTCCAGATTCGCATGTTTTTGTACGAAGATTGAAAAAGCCAGAACCGCACTCATTTTTTCTTTAAAGAAAAAGTATTGTCTTAGTGGATGTTTATCTTCGCCATATGCTGGAAATTCGATCCCAGTATACTTATCCCCCATATTTTTATAGAATTGGTCCAAGGTAAGATCATAGATCTTTGAATCAACCTCTACCCAAAAATGATGATATAGCCTATTACGAGTAGAGCCATGTACTACTTTTATGATATCGCGGGTAAAAAAGTGGCTAAGAAGCATCCCAAGAAATACAGATGCACCTTGGCAACAATTCTCAGGAAACATGCCGAAGAATGGCACACCCGACTCATCAAAATAATCGAAATTTTCTTCAAAGACACTCCGCAGGTCCTTGGCAAGCTTTGTAACTAATCCGTCCATGATTGTTTCTACTATAAAGAAGCCATGCATTTAACATGCATGGCTACGTGAACCTTAAGAATTAGAGCGCTTAGGTGGTCTCGTAAATTGTACCAAAGCTCCTTTATGCTCGTTAGCCTGCTCTTCACGCCGCTCGGCCAGCATAGATTTTAATTTTGCCAGATGCACAACAGCAGCCTTCTTGCCGGTCAGATAGCCCTCTGGTAAACCAACCATCATTTCGACATCGATAGCAGACAATCCCGCAAAGGCAGCAAGCCGTTCAACTGAAATAATTCCAGAAGACGCCAACAATTCAATAGTACGTTTCAACAAACGCGGTTTTTCAGGCTCACGATAATCATCTCCCGGCTCTGATTTCACTCCCCAACGTGCTGAACGGCGTTTATAAAGATTTTGTTTCTCTTCTTCAGTAATAATATTCAGCACATGCAAACGCATGATGCTTGCCGCGACAGAAATACCGTAGCGTTGTTTAATTAAAAGCAAGCTATCTAATGTGACCGGGGTTCTAATTTCTTCGGCAAACGTCTCGGCAGGAAGCAGCAGCGCCCCCGCAAATTTATGAGCCTGGCTTTCCTTCAGCTTATAACGTTCAGCTTCGAGCTCGTTGCCAACGTAGCGGTGAAGGATTAGATGTCCAATTTCGTGAGCAAGGTCAAATCTGCTGCGAAAAGCATTACCTTTATCCGAAGATAGGAGAACAAAAGGAACACTTAGAGTCTCACTCCAGGCGGAAAGCCCTTCAATCTGCGCGACACCTGTTTCCTCTCTGACAACAATAATACCGTTACTCTCTGCGGCTAAAGTAAGGTCTGGTATTTCCTTTGTACCAAGATTCCAAAGGGCACGGCACTCACTAGCGGCATCTTCGATATCTGCATCACTAATTTCATCGATGTTTGTAAAACTACGGTGCGGTAATTTTAGCTCCGGCAGATCTACAAACTCAGTCAGCTTAGTAACGAACTCATTAGCCCAATGGATTCGAGTTTCTAACATTGCTCGTGCTGCTACATGAGCTGATGCATTACTTCTGAACAGGGGCTTTGACATACCCGGCAACAGAGGGCGCGTAAACCATTCAGGAGTAACATTTACGACTGTAGCCAAGCGTTCTAAGGCCTCGGATTCTGGAGCCTGCTGGCCAGAACGCCATTTACTGATGGTAGCTGGCGATACGCCAACCATCGTAGCTAATTGAGTTTGGGATAGCCGCCGGGCGGCTAGTACTTGCACTAACCTATCCGGTTGAAATTCAGCGATGCCTCGGCTCATACTTCATCTTCCTCGGTTCCATCTTTTTTGATAATGCCCTTTTTGAGTGCAGAGAATGCATTATCTTCTTGGAATGGAACTACATCATATCGGGTTAAAAAAAGTTCAAGTGGCTCATGGAAAACCCAGCTCTTCCCGTCAGAACTTGGAACGACAAGCTCTATAGACATCGGGGCTTCGGGTTGATTCTGCAATGAACCGGAAAAACGGCATACTACGAACAGTGTAGCTTTCGGTACATCAGAACCATCGGAGAATAAATCCGGTTGTACCACTTTTTCCACAGAAACGTTTTCGGCAATGAGCTCTTGCTTACGTTTGCTGCGAAATAGTCTCTTCCACTGGTTATCATTGTAGCTTTCACGAACAATCGTGAAAATACCGCTATGGCCTTCTACAATACGGTTACCACGCAGCTTGCCGGGATTACAACCGTTGGCCTCAAACACCTCATAAATAGTTTCATTCAGGTTTAAATGACGATCATAACCAAGCGCGGTCGCTCTGTGGTCTAGCTTCTTCTTTTGCGCATAATCGTAAGAACGCTTTGATGCCGCGTAAATCGCGTCAGAAAGGGCCATGAAGAGTTGTTTTTGAACATGCTGAACAATGAGATCTGCCACTTTTGATTTTTTCACGACCATTTCCTATCACTGTCACTGATAGGCGTGATTTTACACCCATATTTTTTCGCGTGTCCACAAAAAAATATCAAAAAATTTCCTTTACGCGGAAAATGATATTGATGATGGTATTTATTTTATCGACCCGATAGTACCGAAGTTGTACTTTTGCTCTGAAATAAAGCGGTATAATAAGGGAATTGAGTCTATCCCGACGGGGAGAAAAGTGCTCACGCCTTGCAGCTTGCCTCACCTATTTTCTCAAGGTGGTGACGTGTAAGGCGAACATGCATGAGTGCTCTAGAAAACCTGTTGGAATACTATCCTCTGTCTCTTGCTGCTCAACTGCAATGAGTTTGCTTTTCTTCCTCAGTTTGTCGGTCCCACCCCGGATCCTGTCTGGCTGGAATTGTTTCCCTGAGGTCAGTCGTGAAGGCATCAGGAACATTTGAAAACTGGCTAGGTAAACACCCAGGCGTTGTCATGATAAGCCTCGGTATCCGCATGTTGTTTAGCGGGTCTGGTGTCGTATCGATATCTGCCAGTTAAGTTTTGCCGAAACGGTAAACCCAGTGTCCGCACCTAGCTCATAGCAGACATGACTACACTGGCATGTTATTTTGATTTCACTTGGCGTACTGGAACCATTCAACGTGCTATGGTTATATTTTAAGGTTCCTTTTTGGAACCCTCTACCAAATGAATTTAAATTTAAATATTAAATATCAACAAGATAAAACCCAAAGCACAGAGACGCCAGCCCACCAAAATTCTCCATCGGTGATTACCAGAGTCATCCGATGAAGTCCTAAGAGCCCGCACGGCGCAAGCCCTGCGGGCTTTTTTGTGCCTCCAGTTTCCGAAAGAATCACCAGCAAAATCACATCCCTACCAACTCTGGTTTCTTGTCATCCAGGTTAAAAATCATTATTGTTTTCAGGTACCTGATACAGCGGAATGTGGCGATGTATTCGATAAGTTTGCAGCCAGTGAAAACCTCAAATCCGCAGCCCGGGATGTCAACGTGGGCATTTAATCCTGATGAAGAGATATTTTCAGCCTCGCAAGAAATCCAATGCCTATCAGGAGTCCGGACAAAACTACAAAGCCCCAGCCTGTGGATGATCGCAAAAGTATGCCTCGCTACCGGCGCGCGCTGGAGTGAAGCTGACAATCTTCAAGGCCATCAGTTATCAAAATACCGGATCACCTATACCAAAACCAAAGGCAAGAAAAACCGAACTGTACCGATATCTCAGGAGCTGTATGACGAACTTCCCAAAAACAGGGGGAAGCTATTCACGCCATGCAGAAAAGCTTTTGAGCGCGCAGTAAAGCGGGCTGGTATCTCTCTTCCAGATGGACAATGTACTCATGTGCTGCGCCATACATTCGCCAGTCACTTCATGATGAATGGAGGAAACATACTGGTTCTTAAAGAAATTTTGGGGCATGCCGATATAAAGATGACAATGATTTATGCTCATTTTTCTCCGGCCCATTTGGAAGATGCCGTCCTGAAAAATCCTTTAACTAGTTTAAGGTATTAACTCAATGGTTATCGAAACTAAAAACAAGAAAATATCAAAAATCGCCTTAAAAAAACTTTTTAACACAATATTAAAAAAATCTTCAATTCGTCCTCCGATAGAAGTCAGTAAAAACAATGATCTCATTACTGATTTTTCTACAAAATGTGAAAGATTTAAAGATTGCTTGAAAGAATACATCGATAATAATAATGATGATATCTTAGCTAGTAGAGTTAAGAGTAGATTAAAAGTTATTGATTCCGTGCAAGAAGGCATCATAAATTGTTTAGAGTGCTATCTCTCCGGAGATATCAAGTCAGCCTATGATTCTTTTGAGGAAATGCTCGAACCAGATTTTGTATCAAGGCATATTAAAAATATCTGCATACACTTATCAGAGATATGTGGTAATGAAAAGCGTCTATTTAGAGTTAGGAAATCTGAACGTCCTTTATCAACAAGAAAAGATATCTTTCACATACCTTTCAATCAACGCCATCTGGTTAATGCACAACGCTACTCAGTTGCAGGTCTACCGTGCCTTTATTTAGGCACCTCATTATATATCTGTTGGCGCGAAATGGACAAACCCGATTTTGATAAGTTGTACATATCATCATTTACTACAAGCTCAGAGAGTGATGATTCGCTATTGTTAGATTTCAGTGCTGATTTCCTTTATAGAACAAAGCTATTCTTTACAACTAAAAAGGACTCTTCATCGGCAAAAGAGTTTTCTTCTGTTACCATGTTATCGTACCTAGCGTTATGGCCTTTAATAATTGCTTGCAACTATTTAAAAAAATATAGCAATGCATCTTTCATTCAGGAATATATAATACCAAACTTACTTATGCAGTGGATAAGCAGAGATATTAACGATTACAATATAGTAGGTATTGCTTATCGTTCAACAAAACTCCCTGCAAATGCTGATAGTGAGAGAGGGGTCAATGTCGTTCTTCCTCCAAAAGTTCGTTACGAAGACATGAAGGTTAACGAATTCTGCCCAGAGCTCTCCGCCTTATTTCACTGTCCCCCACCAGTATCATGGCAGGTTCTAAAAACTCTTGAATATGTACCATTGCGTCAATCCTTCTCTGATAGAGAGAGATTGAGTGATAGCCTCAGGAGCAAAAAGGACTGGGATGTAATGGGCAATCTTGATGACGAAATTTTGAGCATTTATAAATTATCAGACTTTTACAAGCTTGAAGTGTGTATGGATGAAATTCAGGTCTATGATGATATAAACGCATAAAGGATTGGCGACAATTTGGCGACAGAGTATTAAAAATACATAAAACCCATAAACACAACGTAACACTAATACATTGTTTTTCAACGCAAATTATTGTTTTACCTATGATATAAATGGTATGTAGAAATTTCGAACGCGGGTTCAACTCCCGCCAGCCCCACCAAATATAACGGTCTGATTCTCTTAGAGTTTCAGGCCGTTTTTCTTTGGGCGTGTGGCACAACTGTGACTCAGGATTGTACCATATGCCATCAAACAACATCCCCCATTAGGGAGTTGAATTCGCGTCCTAATTATCCCCTTCATCATCGCTCACATTTTGAAACAAATCTATTACCGCTCTATTGCTAGCTGCATGAATATGATCATAAAATGTCCCTGCTAGTACCTAGGAGAGAATTTCTCGCAAAAGCTTGATGGTCTGCTTGTCAGCCATCGTGGAGGTTTCGGCCTCTAATCTCTCCCCCACACGACGCATGCCAGGCTTGCTCTATGTTCCAACGTTACGATGCTACGCATCACCGACGCTCTGGTTCTTACCGGGACAGCTAGGATTGCTGGATTTGTGGCGAGAGGACGTCACTCTGTGACGTCGAAAACTGGGGTTAATTGCTGAACATCTCTTATTCCTGTCAGTTCAGGCGAGACTGGTGACCATGTTGGTCATCGGGAACTGAAAGGGAGATGTAATATGGGTCGTAAGACACGTAAAAGTCGAAAGACGCATACAAGTCGAAAGACACGTAAGAAATACCAGGCTAGTGTTCAGCAAACGTTTTGTGTGAAAGAGAAACTAAAGAAATACTCCAAAGATACCGGTAAGTACATCCTTGCCTTGGTTTTCAGCGAAGTGTTTTCTACGGTTTTTCATTCTGAAGCTGTTACCTCCTTCTTTGCATCCATCAAGGGATTCCTGTAATGGAGGCTATAATGGATTGGAGCAACGACGATGAAAAGCACAAAACGTACCCCTAGTCTTCAAAGATCCCCTAAGATTTACCCCTTGAATCAATCCCCTCTATTCAAACTTAAAACTAGAAAAAAGTTATTCGAGATCATAGGTCTATCAAAGAAGCAGGCTGATAAACTTATGCTTGACTCTGCGTACAAAGAATTCAAAAACGACGCAGGAAGGAAGATTCAGGAACCGATTGCCCAGCTCAAAGCGATTCATAGGAGGCTCGGCGTTTTATTAAGCAGAATCGAATTACCTCTATATCTTCACTCCGGTAGGAAGAAACATTCAACACTAACTAATGCAGAATCACATAAGCAGGCAACTGAACTTCTGAAGCTCGACATTCACAAGTTTTTTCCCTCGACTAGCGCTGCGAAGGTCTATAAAGCATTTGTTGAGAAATTTGAGATGTCACCTGATGTGGCTTATGTAATGACCAATCTAGCAACCTTTGCAGGAAAAGTGCCCACAGGCAGCCCGATAAGCATGGCTATGGCGTTTTGGGCCAATAAAGATATGTTCGACGAACTTAGCAACCTTGCAGCCTCAAACAGCCTAGTATTTACGGCATATGTTGACGATGTAGCGTTCTCTGGTTCGAAAATCCCAAAAGGATTTGCCGCCCAAGCTAAAAAATGTATTCGTTCTCATGGCCTCACCTCTAAAGACAAGAAAGAGCGATTTTATCCGTCTTCAGAGGGAAAACTGCTTACAGGGATAGTGATTCAGGATGGGGAACTTAAGGTTCGTTGGGCACACTATGATTCAATCGGAAAAGAATTCGCTACTTTGGCTGATGCAAAAGACAACGCTGCAAAAATAATCCATCTAGAAAAGCTTGCAGGTAAGCTGCATGCGGCCGGTCAAGTTGACTTCAGACAGAAAGATAGAGCTCGCTTCTTCACTCAGCAACTCAGAGCAGCCAAAAAGCAATCAACTCAGGGCAGTTAGGGCTATCGATCGTAACTAGTTGGATGTGCCATACTGCTGTGACATTGATTCCCGCTACATTGCTTAAAGAATCAGACAGTTAGTATTTGGTGTCGCTTTAAGCCAGCTCCACCAAAATTCTCCATCGGTGATTACCAGAGTCATCCGATGAAGTCCTAAGAGCCCACCCGGTGCAAACCTTGCGGGCTTTTTTGTACCCTCAACATGTCCTGCGAAGCCCATAAAATTCCCAGCCATACTGGAGCATCACGCTATAAAACGTTATTTCTCTCATGCTCAATGAGCCATTCTTTTCGAGAAATACCCCCTCCGTAACCTGTCATCGCGCCATCTTTCCCAATTATCCTGTGACAGGGGATCACAATCGCAATCCTGTTTGCACCATTAGCGGCAGCGACGGCGCGCACAGCATTTGGCTTATTAAGCCGTAGCGAAATGGCCTGATAATGTGAAGTATGTCCATAGGGAACGGCACGCAGCTCGTGCCAGACGGATTGTTGAAAATCACTCCCCGGGGCATCTACAGAGAGATCAAACTGTCGGCGCGCTCCGGCAAAATACTCGCTGATTTCTTTTACTGTCTGCCGGGTATGGCTGTTTTCTCCGGTGACAATTCTGGCGTTAAATAAACGCTGAATATCGCGAAATTCTGTTTCTAACATCCGGCGATCGGTAAACTCCAGCAGGCAGACTCCCCGCTCTGTTGCGCAGACAAACATAGGCCCAAGCGTGGTGGTAAATCGGTGAATGACAATCACCTGGGTTGTCTGAGTCGGCGCTGCGCCAGTAAGCCGCTTGTAGGTATAACCAAACCCGCTCAGGGATTCATAGCCATTGTCCAGCGCAACGTCAGTCGCAGTTCGTCCGCTTTTCAGCTCCTGCAGGGCAACGTTCACCCGCTGCATTCGCTGGAAAGCCTGAAAAGTAATGCCGTGATGTTGCAGGAACCAGCGCCTTACCCGCTCCGGACTGATTCCATGCTGACGAAGCTCCGCGTCTGCTACACGGGATTTAATATCGTGCCTGACAAGCGCAAGCGCCTGTTCAACAAATAATGGCGCGCTATGCGCATTTTCAGCAGGCCTGCAGACCTTACAGGGACGAAAGCCGGCCGCAAGGGCAGATTTGGCATCTTTATAAAATTCGACATTTTCACGTTTAGGCTTTCGTGCCCGGCATACCGAAATACAGAATACGCCAGTGGTTTTGACGCCAACAAAAAACACGCCAGTATATTCTGAAGCACGTTCCAGTAATGCCTGATACCAGATATCACATAAATTCTTATCGGTTATTTTCATCACCAAAAAGTCCTTCAAACGTCTGACGAGATCGGATCGCATGCATGACATCAGTCAGCGTTGACTGCATGGCTGAATGAACAAAATTGCCCATTGAAATGCGGCTTACCCCGGCCCGTTTCAGCCTGTCGAACGACGGAAGATCGGGCATACACATGACATTCAGAGGCAGGCCCGTTGCCTCTGCAATGAGGCTGATGTCTTTCTCTGACGTCAGGCAGGGAACAAAAAGGCCGTCAGCACCTGCAGCTTTATAGCTCTGACCCCGTAATATCGTCTCCTGCAACGCGTCTTCATGCCCGAGCAGGTAAGTATCAGTCCGAATGTTCAGAAACAGGCAATGATTTTCGCTTTTCAACGCATCGCATACTGTTTTCAGGGTACAGGAAAAATCAGAGGCATCGTCAAGCTGACGCACCCCGTTTATGACTCTGCTGTCTTCAATGTTAACGCCTGCTACGCCTGTATGAGTAAGGCGCCTGAGATTGGCTGTTATCTCTTCGGCTGAATCACCATACCCTGCTTCCATGTCAACGCTCAATGGCAGGTTGCTGACTGCCCGGATACGGGTGACCATATAAAATAACTCATCAAACGGCATTCCCTGCCCGTCTTCATATCCCAGTGTGGACGCAATTGCTGCGCTGGACGTTCCCAGTGCCTGATAACCTGCTTCTTGCGCTGCGACAGCACTGGCGGCATCCCAGACGTTAGCGATAAGAAGAGGTTCATACTGGTTGTGGAGTTCTGCAAAGTTCATATTCATATCCTCTCGATAGATTGAAAATGAATCTAAGCATTCCGTAAGACCGTCACAACCGAAATTCAGACGACCATTTTTAAGCAAATGTCGTCTGAACTCGGGGACGAACCAGACCGAAATCTTTCAGGTTCGGGTTCCAGCTTTCAGCATGGCAAGAACCGCCCAACGTGCCGCATCGTCTGCGATATTTTCCGGCAGCGCATCAGCTCGCAGATTGATATAAGCGTCAACAGCCTTTCTGATGGCCATGCTGACGGAGTCACTATCGTGCGTTGCCAGCGTGGAAGTCAGCAGATCATCAGGATCAATGCCATGGAATTCAATGCGGCGAACACCACGTTGCGGAAGATTTGCACGACGGAACAGCATAGGTCCCAGAACTTGCTCCCGGAAGAACGACAGCATGCCAATCGCTTCAAAGAGTTCGCCCCTTCCCAGTTTCACCACCGCATAATGAAGCCAAATCCAGGCTCGCGACTCAAACCACTCCGGCGTCATGTCAGGCCACTGAGCCTTAAATTTTGCCAGTTGGCACTCCAGAGCCAGGCTATCACGGGTAAACAGCACTGCTGGCTCTTCAACGCGTTGAGTAAGCATGTCCAGGGTGACAAATTTCAGATCGACGTGAAGGAGTTCGGGGCCATACAGGCAGATAAGCAGACGCGGCTCTCCGACATGTTCTCCGGTGAAAGCATGGAGCAGATGGCCCAGCGTTCCGGCGATCACAATACGCTGTGCCATGATGTTGTCATAGTAGTGAGGGTCTACCACAACGACAAAATCGAGATCGGAGTATTTATCGAACCCGCCATGAACAAGCGAGCCGCCAGCGAGAAGAGAGTGAATCCGCGAGTCAGACTGAAACTTAAGCTTGAATTGCTCTGCAAAACTTCTGTGTAAATCGGGTAACGTACTTAGCATACTTTTTCCTGTTCACAAAAAAGACAAAGCATTACAGAGTATCGAGCAATTTATATTAGGGCCAGGTATTTTTGATGGGGCAGTAATATCCCTGGGGGGTTTCTCCCGAAGCGATGAATTTCCCTTTAACCTACTGAATATTATATCTATGTAGGAAATCACCTCAACGCATTCCAGGGTACGAAAGGTCGCGGAGCACTCAATATCCACGCGGTGTGGAATAATGTATTTCACGTTCTTTGACAGATAATCACTGATAATAAAGACGTTTAAACTTGTTATGCCGAACTGCAGTAAAACATGAGTTTACCTACACTTTGGACAAACCTCTTTAGCTAGTTTTTGGATACGAGTTGTTCACTGACTGGCTACCAAAGAACGCTGAACCACTAAAGTGATTCCCTTTGACAACTGTTCATTCTTTTTTCTCCACCGATCGTGCATATTGAAAGCCGCGAAACCTCGTTCGTACCATATTGAAAACACACATAAAAATATTAAATTACAAGCTTAACTAATAAATATTAAAAAGACCTTTTGCCGATAATGTGCTAGAAATTTGTTCAACGCATCTCAGAGCCAATGACAGGAACAATGAGAGTATGGATACGACGTTGCTGAGCGCATTAGATACCGATGGACGCAATAAATTCGAAAGCGCTATGAATGCCTTGCAGGGCGATGTTTCCGCTGCGGCCGCGAGGTTGTCAGTTGATCCACGCTTACGCCTTGAGTACTCAAAAAGAATCAAAGAAATGTCCGCAGACTTACGCGCAAAGGCCAATGCTGGTGTGATCTCCTGGGACAAGGCTGCACGAGAGGCTCAGGAAACGAGAAATTTAATCATGGAGATGGTGCGATCACGCAGCACTCCACTCGGACGTGCGATGGCCGAACGGATAAAAAGCGAGGGTAAGACGCTTAATGAGTTGGTAGCGAAAAAAGCAAAAGCTTTATTCGGCCCGCAGGCTAATTTTAACAGCCTTTCGGAAGTACAAAAAAATCATATATATGCAGGTATCGTTGAATCCGCAGGCAAGTCTAACCCACAAGTAAACATGAAAATGATGCAGCTCTCGCGCATTGGACGGGGGTTAATAGTCCTTTCGATTGCGATTTCTGTTTACGAAATTTATACCGCTGATGATAAGTTTTCTGAATCAGGCAGGCAGATAGCGATTAATGGTGCAGGTATTGCCGGTGCTGCCGCAGGTGGCGCAATGGCGGGATTAATGTGTGGGCCAGGTGCACCTGTTTGCGTGCTTATCGGTGGCTTCGTCGGCGGCGCTCTTGCCGCATGGGAAATGGGACGTTTGTGGAATTGATTATGCAGCAGGTTAATTCAATAGCATTGGTTAAGGTTCGCGAAGCTACCGATGTATCCCAGGCTCAATCTGATGTTTTGCTCAATGGTAAAAGCACAGGCATTATTGTACCGGGACAAGTGCTTGAAGCCGCGGTCCAGGTTAATGAGCAGCGTTACATCCTGTTTCTGACTGATGACATTATTTTCGAGGAATCCCTGACGATTGCCCTTATTGACGTTCATGAAGGGCTTAAAGAAATTGTTCGTTTAGGAAATGAGTACTCGACCGGGAGTTTTGCGGATCTCAAGGTTACTGACAATAGCGTGGATTTCAGGTTTATTGGGGATTATATCTGGACATTGAAAGTGTCCGATTCACCTCGCCTGCGGCTTCCTTTTGCTTCCGATCCAAAAGGGGTTAAACGGGAGTCTGGTCTGAAAAAGTACATAACGATATCTGCCGCACCGGCGTCGGAAAACGTAAGCTGAAGTCATTATTAACAGAATGAAAAGGCTTTCCACTGAGCTGGATAAATGCTCCTGAAAGTCATGCAGACCCAGATCGCCAACCAGAATCTCCATCGGCAATATCCCTGTTCATCTGATGAAATACTGAAAGCCCACACGGTGCAACCCCCGTGGGCTTTTCAATATCATCACCACACCGTTCCCCATCCCTTTGACAAACATCAACACCCTTCCCCCTCTCCTGTGGAAAATAACCCACACCACCCAGCGCTACGGATTAGCCACCCCAACCCGGAAGGAACCCCAACATGTACAAACCCATAACCGTCATAATCTTCATTCTCCTGACCCTTGCCGCCCTCGCTGAAACAGGTATTTTATCCTTTGGATAATCCTCAGGCGAAATATCCCTCATCAGGGCACATTGATCTCATTACAGTTTTTTCCTAAAGCCACCCCGCTTCGTCTGTGCCATGCTGAATCACGCTCATAACCGATAACGTTAAATGAGGATATTATGAAAAAAACAATTATCGCATTATCTGCCGTTCTGCTGGCTTCCCCAGTATTTGCTGCGACCACACATGCAACTGACGATACCGTCGCGGCGGCGAACGCAAACGCCAACGAGGCGAAGCAAAAACTGCATGAAGAGCAGAACAAAGGCGAAGAGCTGAAGCTGAAACAAAAGCACGCTGCGGAAGGTAAAAGCGAAAGCTTTGGCAGCAAGGTCAGCGAAGATTCCCAGAAAGCCTGGCATAAAACCAAACAAGGCACCGAGAAAGGGTGGGATGCCACCAAGGAAGGCGCTGAGAAAGGCTGGAACAAAACCAAAGAAGGTGCCAGCGAGCTGGAAAAGAAAGTCACTGAGTAATACCTTCGAAAGGCCGCGCAAGCGGCCTTTTTTATTCCCTCCCGCTCTGCTTCCTGAAGGCTAAACTTGTCTCAGGAGGGCACCATCATGAGCCACGAAGAAACCGCACCAGCTACTCAGGGCGTTACCGTTGAATTACTTTCCATTGTCGATCTCGGCCCGGAGATCGCAGGCATGGACGGACGTCAGCTTCGTATGCGCAGGGTAACGCTCGCCCCCGGCGCGGTCTTTGGTCCGGTGCACGATCATATCGATCGCCCCGGTACCGTTTTTATCCTTGAAGGCACAATTACCGATCATCGTAACGGTATCGCCACCGACTACGGCCCTGGCGTCGGCTGGCCGGAAGACCATAACACGGTCCACTGGCTGGAAAACCGGGGGCCGGTTACCGCCGTCGAAATCTCGGTGGATATCGTTAACACAGCCTGTCGCAGAAAAGCCGAATAGATCCCGGGGGTGACGCGTTTACTCCCTGCCCTAAAAGAGATCCTGAGATGCTACGACGCCTGGTGATATTGCTGATTTTGGTTTGTCCGTGGGCGTTTGCCACCCCGAAAAGCTACATTATCGACACCGATAACACTGCCATTCGGCTATCGTGGCATGCCTTCGGCGGCATCCTCTCCTGGGCGACATTTAGCGGCGTAACGGGTGCCGTGACGCTCAACCCGGATAACGACGTTGACGACCACATCCACGTCACCATCCCCGTGGCAACCCTGGTGGCCTCAAACAAGCTGCTCACCTGGCAGCTGAAAAGCGACATGTTTTTTGAATCTGAACGCTACCCAACTATCGAGTTCATAAGCTCTCGCGTGGTCGACGTGGGCGCCGGACGGTTCAGGGTGTTCGGCACGCTGACCGTACGCAACATTGCCCGCCCGGTGATCCTGGAGGCCACCGTGAAAGACCCGCATGCGCTGGCCCTCACGCTTGATGCCACCACGGCGATTTCACGCTCGGCCTATGGGATGGATAAATTTGCGCTGGTCGTTGACGATCGTATTGCCATCGCCATTGCGATTCAGGCTCACGGCGTGCCCTCATCCTGAGATCAGGCGCTGTAGCTGCTCCGCGCTTCCCCGCAGGTGAGACGGCGGGTTGCGGCCAATCAGCACAAACTGATAGCCCGCATCGTGCCACCACGCCAGGTTCATGCTGTGCCGCTGCTCCTGGCGCAGAGAGGCCGTCGTCTTCTCATCAACAGGAGAGATACAGAGCGCCATTGGGCCATAGTCGGCATTGATCCACGCAACTTGCGCGATCGAGGTGGTTTCATAGCGCAGCATTCGCACCATTTTAAGCTCTGCGCCCTGCAGGGTAAGTTGCGACATGTTCAGCTTCATGCCGATATCCTGCGCAACCCGTTCCAACCCGCGCTGCAGCACAGGCGCTGCGCTGTCCATATCCAGCAGCGTCTCGACGCTATAGAGGGACATGTATTGCGCCTCGAGGTCGCGAATATGGGCATTCTCATCGTCAGGTGC
The DNA here is from genome assembly GCF_034008295.1 of Enterobacter chinensis. Classification (NCBI taxonomy): domain Bacteria; kingdom Pseudomonadati; phylum Pseudomonadota; class Gammaproteobacteria; order Enterobacterales; family Enterobacteriaceae; genus Enterobacter; species Enterobacter chinensis. Next base: position 637,621 of record NZ_JARDVI010000003.1, on the reverse strand, counting down.
CGAAGCGGGCCGCAGAAGATACCCCAACCCGGAACCGACCATCAAAAAACTGACCGAGGCCGCAATCAGCGACCGTCTGCTGACCCCAACCGACGTGGAGACATGCGGATCGGGAAGTGTCGCGAGACGCGCCTGCATCGCCCCGAGGGGAGCGTCATCCAGCAGAGAGGCAAACGCTCCGGCGTAATCCTGGCTGCTTTTCATCAGCTCGTCGGTTCGCCCGGCGAGGCGTTCGCCACGTTTCAACTGTTCTTCAAACTGCTGCGCGTCGGCGCGGCACATCTCGCCATCTATCCATGCCACGATAGCATCGTCGTTATAGGGCGGTGTAAAACGGTGCGAGTTCAAGAGCGTTTCTCCTTTACCGGAGGCAATGCGTCGACGGACCTGGCAAGCGTTGCCCGCGCCGTCGCCAGTCGGCTCATCACGGTACCGATCGGCACCGCCAGAGTCTCCGCCGCCTCCTGGTAGGTAAAGCCTTCGACATAAACCAAAAATACCGCGTTGCGCTGGGCTTCAGGCAGCGCATTGACGCGCTGCATCACCTTCAGGTAATGCAGACGCGTTTCATCCTGTTCACGGGTGTCCGGTGCCAGAAGCTCGTCGCTGGCCACAAACCCCTGCCCCTGACGAACGTGTCGTGCCCGAAGCTCAGAGATCCAGATGGAGTGCAGGATCGCGAACAGCCACCTGTCGATGCGCGTGCCCGGCGTATACTGGCTACTTCTTTCAAGCGCACGCACGCAGGTGGACTGAACCAGCTCTTCGGCGATATCCCTGTTTCGCGACAACACCAGCCCATAGCGCCAAAGACGCGGCAGATGTTCGGCTAACTGTTGACGAACCTCACGGGTAGCGATGTGTTTTCCCTCCACGAGAAAATCAGGATTCCGGATGTCCGTTGATGGCGGCCTGCAGGTCACGGTACTCCTCGCAGGACTGGCCACAAATACCGGCAATCACCTTCAGCTGTTCTTTCGCGAGGTCAGGTCGTCCTTTCACCATCCACGCTTCACCAAGATATTCCCGGGCTTTGGCATAATCCGGAGCGATAGCCAGCGCGCGCTGGTAGTAACCAATGCCTTCGTCCGTGCGGCCAAGCTTGCGCGTGGCGAACCCGCGATAGTTCCACGCTTCAGCCGTATTGCCATTTTTCAGCGAATCAAGCAGATTCAGCGCCGACTGGTACTCCCCTTTCTTCGCGAGATGGTACGCATAGTTGGTTTTGTCCTGGTCGCTGAGGCTGCTGCTCTTGTCCGGCACGCATTTCTGGGTTGCGCTGTCATACACCTGTCCGGAAGGACAGTCAGGCGTTTTGCTCTCGGTACTATTATTGCCCATGGCCAGCGCCAGTGGAGAGAGCAGGGAAAAAATCAGCACCGGAATCAAACGAAGCGAGGTCGTGTTCATATAAAACTCCAGGGTAAAAGGAAGTGACGTCAGTAAACGCCCGACTGATGATTTTTATTCGTTCTCCGGTGAAGTTTTTGCAGTGCAAAAATCATGCTTATGTCGTAATCACATTGAAAAAGAATGAAGTTATTTTATCCTTGCCTGCTCGTTGTTATTATCTCTCGCGTGATAGCAGAGTTTTAATCCTGCATAAGAATATATTTCACTTCACAAGTAACATAATATATCTTACATCAAAAACGTTACCCTAACTTAAATACGTATTAAGCACGCATAAACAATACCATTTTAAATTATATTCAAAGTGGCCCCTACCAATTATCACACTGCATCAATAGCATTAATACGCAGCCGTGAAAGGTAAAAAACAACACCATTCAAAACAACAAGATAAGAAAACAAAATTATAAACCACCTCAATTCATTAATGCCCTCTTCATTGTTTACCTCTCTATTTAAGAAAGCTTAAGTTGCACAACCAGAGTTTTCTGTCTATATCATTTTTATATCCTCAAAAACTAATTCCTCCATTAATTACAGGGTTTTATAAGACACAAAACACAAATAAAAACTGTTCTCTTTCATATGTAATTAGATTCGCTCTGATGTTGCCACTCTGAATCCTGGCGGGCATCGTGCGCGCTAAAAATAACGGTCAGTGCTGCGTTATAACAGCAACTGCGCCGGGGGCGCCCTTTACCTTCTGCAGAGATGGCTCGTCTTGCTCGCCGTTCATGACACTTCTGCTGGAGTAATGCCTAAATGAGCCAAATCTCTGTTATATCGAAACTTACTGGCGTGGAAACGACCACGGAAGGCACACAGGTTACCCTGAGCCATTCCTCTATCGTTGAGCTACATGTCGAGCGAGCGAGCGTCTCCCACTTCGCGCGAAGTGGTAACGATCTGGTCGTCACGCTGCACTCCGGCGAGGTGATTACCCTTAAAAATTTCTACGTGACTGACGCGCAGGGCGTGAGCCAGCTGGTTCTGCAGGACAGCGACGGTGCATTATGGTGGATTGAAGATCCTACCGGGGCCGCCACGTATGAATCGATTGCCTCTACGGACGTGTTGCTTGCCGCGTCAGGGAGTGATGCCGGTGGCGCGGCCATCTGGCCATGGGCGCTGGGAGGCATTGTCGCCGCGGGCGGGATCGCGGCTGCGGCGAGTGGCGGCGGAGGAGGTGGTGGTGGCGGCAATGACGATAATAACAACGGCACTAACCCCAACACGCCTACAGACCCTACCGATCCGGATACGACACCGCCGAATGCCCCAACTGGTCTTCAGTTCTCTTCGGATGGCAAAACCGTCTCCGGTACCGCCGAACCCGGCAGTACCATCACGCTGAAAGACACAAACGGCAATGTCATTGGTACGGGGAAAACCGGCAGCGACGGCAATTTTACCGTCTCTCTCGAAACACCGTTGACCAACGGCGAGCAGGTGACTGCCACCGCGACGGATAACGCCGGGAATACCAGCCCGGGCACAAACCTTACCGCGCCGGACACCACCGCGCCCGATGCGCCGGCAATCACCAGCGTAACGGACGATATTGACCCGCAGACGGGAACAGTCAGTAACGGCGGCAGCACCAACGATCAGCGTCCGCAGCTTACCGGTACCGGCGAAGCGGGCTCGACCGTGACAATTTATGACGGCGGAGTCGCCATTGGTACGGCGGTCGTCGCCAGCAACGGCACCTGGACCTTTACCCCGACAGTCGATCTGAGTGAAAGCAGTCACCAGATTACCGTGCGGGCAACCGACACCGCCGGCAATACCGGGCCAGCCTCACCGGTGTTCACCCTTACGGTGGATCTTACCCCGCCAGACGCGCCGACCGCGATTGTACTTACCGACGATACGGGCCAAGTCAGGGGGACCATTACGTCGGGTATGCCTACCGATGCTTCACTGCCGCTCCTGGCGGGAACCGGCGAGCCCGGCGGAACCATCACCATTTACGATAACGGCGTGGTAGTTGGCACAACGACGGTGCAGCCCAACGGCACCTGGAGCGTCACACCGAACGGCCCGCTCCCGGACGGGGCACACTCGATAACCGTCACTGAAACCGATGCTGCCGGAAACCAGAGCGCGGCATCAGAGCCTGTTAATTTCACCGTGGACACCACGCCGCCGACTGCCCCCGGTAATCTCGTCGTATCGAATGATGGCGGCACCATCAGCGGCACCGCGGAGCCGGGCAGCACGGTGACTATCCGTGAAGGCGACGTTATCCTTGGTACGCCCGTTGCCGATAGCCAGGGTAACTTCAGCCTGACGCTGACCCCACCGAAGCTCAACGGCGAAGTCCTGACCGCAGACGCCACCGATGCGGCAGGCAACACGGGACCCGCAACCGCCGCTGCGGCTCCGGACATTACCCCGCCGCAGACCCCAGTCATCGTTGCGGTTATTGATGACGTGCAGGCCACCACCGGACCGGTGGGCCAGAACGGGCTCACCAACGACCGGGCCCCGACCCTGAACGGTACAGGCGAGGCGGGTTCAACCATCACGATTTCTAACGGCAGCGATATCCTTGGTACGGTAGTTGTTCCCTCCTCCGGCCTGTGGAGCTTTACGCCGCCCTCACCGCTGGGCGATGGCACCTGGGTGCTGACCGCAAGGGCGGCTGATCCCGCCGGTAACCAGAGCGGCATCTCCAGCGCGTGGACGATCAACGTTGACGGAACCGCGCCTGCCGCTCCGGTGATTTCGCAGGTCGTGGATGATGTTCCCGGGCGCACCGGCTCGCTCGACATTAATGAAACCACCAATGATTCCACCCCGACGCTCAGCGGTACCGCTGAAGCAAACGCGACGGTCACCCTCCGAGTGGACGGCGTTGATATTGGTACGACCGTCGCCAATGGCCTTGGCGTATGGATCTTTACGCCTTCCTCACCGATTGGTGAGGGTCCCCATGCCCTGACCGCCGTCGCGACCGACGCGGCAGGTAACACCAGCGGCGTCTCCAACACCTGGACTCTGACGATTGACAGCGTCGCGCCTGCTGCCCCGGTTATTACCCAGGTGGTGGATGATGTGCCGGAGCGCCTCGGTGCGCTCAACCCTAACGACAGCACCAACGACACCCTTCCAACGGTCAACGGCACCGCTGAACCGGGCTCAATGGTCACCATTCGCCTGGATGGCACCGATCTTGTTACGCTCCCGGTCGACAGCAGCGGCACGTGGACATATACCCTCACCGCACCGCTTGGTGAAGGTCCTCATAGCTTTACCGCCGTCGCCACCGACGCGGCGGGTAACACCAGCCTACCGTCAACCGGCTTCACCCTGACAGTCGATACCACACCGCCAACAGCAGCAACCATCGCCACCGTCACCGATGATGTCGGCGGCGTTCAGGGCACGCTCAGCAGCGGTGATACCACGGATGACACCCAACCGCTGCTGCAGGGCTCCGCCCCGGCTGATGCGGTGATCACCATTTATGACGGTGCCACCCTGCTCGGCACCGCCACCCTTGACGGCAGCGGCGGCTGGCAGTTTACACCAGCGACCCCGCTCACCGACGGCCCGCATTCGCTGACGGTTCACGCCACGGATGCCGCCGGCAATACCACCATCTCCAGCCCGTTTAACCTGACGATAGATACCGTCGCGCCGGCCACGCCGGATATCCCGGCAATCACCGTCAATCCTGATGGCACAGTAACCTCGCTGAATCCGGGAGAAACCACCCGCGACACCACGCCGACCCTGAGCGGCACCGGCAATCCGGGCGATACCGTGACGATCTACAACGGCGGCGCCAAACTTGATGATGTCGTCGTGGACGGCACCGGCAACTGGAGCTGGACGCCAGCCACCCCGTTACCCAACGGCACCTATGACATCACCCTGACCGTCACCAACACGGACGGCACGGGTAACGAAAGCGCCCCGTCGCAGCCGGTAACCATCACCATTGATACCGACGCGCCGGCTACGCCTGCGGCACCGGTTATTACCGACAGCGTCACCCAGATCACCGGCCCCGTTCCCGATGGCGGAACCACCAACGATCCGCGCCCGGTCCTGAGCGGCACCGGCACGCCGAACGACGTAATCAACATCACTGACACCGTCAACGGCGGCACACCGTCCATCGTTGGCACCGTCACGGTGGACAGCAACGGCAACTGGAGCTGGCGCCCTGGCAGCGACATTGCGGAGGGCAGCCACGTCTATACCGCCACCGCCACCGATGAGGCGGGTAACGTCTCTGACCCGTCGCCGGCGATTACGATTACCGTCGATACTGTGGCACCGGCTACGCCGGTGATTAGCGCCGTGGGCGGCGAGCCAAACGGTGGCTACACCACGGATACCACGCCAACAGTGGGCGGAACCGGCGTCAATGGCGAGACGGTGATCGTCTATAACAACGGCGTCGCGCTGGGGCGTGTCGATGTGGTTAACGGCGAATGGAGCCTCATCCTGCCGACACAAACGGACGGCCCGCTGAACATCACCGTAGCGGGCGTGGACGCGGCGGGCAACGTCAGTGCGCCGAGTTCGGTCTTTACCGTCACACTGGATACCGTTGCGCCTGAGATCCCGCAGATCGACTCCATCACCCCCAGCACGCTTTCAGGCAATGTGCTCTACACGAAGGACAACACGCCGACCCTTACCGGGACCAGCGAACCCGGCACCAGCGTTATCGTCTCCGTCGACGGCACCCCGTCCGTGGTGCCGGTCACGATACAGCCGGACGGCAGCTGGAGCTGGACGGCCGGCACAACGCTGTCGGATGGCCCGCATACCTTCACCGTCTCGTCTGTCGATCCTGCCGGTAACACGTCAGGAAGTTCAGCACCGCTGAGCGTGACGGTGGATACCGCCGCGCCGGCTGACCCGATCAATATGGCCCTGGCTCAGGAAGGGACACCGCTGACCGGTACCGCCGAGGCAGGAAGTACCATTACCGTGAAAGACGGTAGCGTCGTCATTGGTACCGGCGTTGTCGCCAGCGACGGCAGTTTCTCTATTGCGCTGAGTCCGGCGCAGCTGGATCCGACCACGCTGACCGTGACCGCCACCGATGCCGCAGGCAATACCAGCCCTGGCGCGACGTTTAACGTTACCGATTCACCGCTCGACCTGCCGCAGGTGCCCGTTATCACGTCGATCGTTGATGACGTCGCTCCGATCACCGGCGATGTGAAAGACAAAACCACCAACGACACCACCCCTACCCTCACCGGCACGGCTCAGGCGGGAAGCCTGATCACCATCTATCAGGACGGTGGCGTGACGCCCGTGTCGACGGTCACCGCCGACGGCAGTGGCAACTGGAGTTATACGCCAGCCGCCCTTGGCGAAGGGCTGCACACCTTTGAGGTCACCGCGACCCTCAATAGCCAGACCAGCGGCCGCTCTCCGGCGGCCAGCGTCACCGTCGACCTCACCGCGCCGGGCACGCCGTCCATTGGCGCGGTGATTGACGACGTCGGCCCCGGTACCGGTCCGCTGACCAGCGGCCAGACCACCAACGACAACCAACCGACCCTTACCGGCACCGGCGCGGTGGGCGATACCATTTCCGTCTACAGCAACGGGACGCTGCTGGGCAGCGTGGTCGTCGGCAATACCGGTAACTGGAGCTACACAACGTCCGCCCTGGCAGAAGGCAATAATGTCCTGACCATCCGCGAGACCGATCCGGCGGGGAATCAGAGCGGTCCTTCAGCGGACTTCACTATTGTTGTAGATACAATTTCCACCACGCCGGTCATCACCAGCGTAACGGATAATGTGGGTAATGCCGCCACTACGGTCGTCAGCGGTGGCCCAACCAACGACGCCACGCCAACCCTTTCAGGGACAGCGGACGCAAACAGCGTGGTGACCATTTTCGACGGCGGCACGCAGATTGCCGTGGTGACGGCTGATAGCTCCGGCGCGTGGACGTTTACCCCTGACACCGCCCTCGGCGAAGGCCCGCACAGCTTTACCGTGCAGGCGACCGATCCGCAGGGCAACGTCAGCCTGGCGTCAAACGCCTGGAGCGTAGTGGTTGACCTGACGGCACCGACGGTTCCAACCCTGGATACGGTGAATGACAACGTCCCTGGCGGCGTCACAGGCAACCTCACCAGCGGGCAGGTGACCAACGACAATACCCCAACGATCGGCGGTACCGGACAGGCAGGCAGCACTATCCACATCATGAATAACGGGACGGAGATTGGTCTTGCGACCGTTGACGGAAGCGGGAACTGGTCCTTTATCCCAACCACGCCGCTGGGCGACGGGAGCTATACCCTTCGCGCTTATGCAACGGATGCGGCAGGCAACGCCTCGGCTAACTCGTCGGTCTTCGCCTTTACCGTCGATACCGCAGCCCCTGCAGTGCCGGTCGTCACCAGCGTGATTGACGATGTCGGTCCAGTGACCGGGACGCTCGCGTCGGGCAATACCACTAACGACGCGCGTCCGACCTTCAACGGTACGGGCGACGTAGGTGCCACGGTGCATGTCATTGTCGACGGCAGCGAAATCGGTACTACAGTGGTAAATGCCCTGGGCAGCTGGACCTTCACCCCGGCTACCGATCTGGGCGAAGGGCCGCACGCTATCACCTTCAACGCCACCGACGCGGCTGGCAATACCGGCAGCACGACGACGCCGTTTAACCTGACGGTGGATACGGTCGCGCCGTCAGCACCCGTCATTTCGACCGCGGGTGATAACGCGGGCAGCATTCAAACCCCGCTATCTTCCGGGCAGAGCACCGACGACACCACCCCGACGCTGAACGGCACCGCAACGGCCAACGCCACGGTTACCGTATATGAGAACGGGCAGCCTGTAGGAACCGTTCAGGCGGACGGCAGCGGTGCATGGAGCTTTACGCCGTCAACGCCGCTGGCGAGTGGCAGCCATACCTGGACCGCCACGGTCACCGATGCAGCGGGCAACGTCAGCCCGACCTCGCCGAACTTTACCCTGGTTGTTGATACCACGGCGCCAAACGCGCCGGTCATCAGCCAGGCAATAGACGACGTGGGCAGCATCACCGGCCCGCTCACGTCAGGGCAGACAACCGACGACACCGTACCGCGGCTTGTCGGAACCAGCGAACCGTTTGCCACCGTGAAGATCTATGAAGGAACCACGCTTGTCGGAACGGGCACCGCGGACGGCAGCGGGAGCTGGAGTATATTGCTCACCACCACGCTGGCGAGTGGTCCGCACAGCTTCACCGCGCAGGCCACGGATGCAGCAGGGAACACCAGCGTGTCGTCGGCAAACTTTAGCCTCACTGTCGACACCACGCCGCCGGCGCTGCCGGTACTGACCAGCATTGTGGATGACGTGGGCAATGCCGCCACGCCGATTGCCAACGGCGGCGTGACCAACGACGCGCAGCCTACTCTCACCGGCACGGCGGAAGCCGGGGCCACGGTGAAAATCTTTGATAACGGCGTGCAAATCGGCAGCGTGACGGCGACCGGCGGGGCGTGGAGCTTTACGCCATCACCGGCGCTGGGCAACGGTCCGCACAATTTGACCTTTACCGCCACCGATGCGGTGGGCAACGCCAGCGCGCCCACCACCGGGTATGTCATTAACGTTGATACCCTCGCGCCGGGCGCACCGGTCATCAGTTCAGTGATTGATGATGTCGGCAGCGTTACCGGGCCGATAACCGGCACGAACCCAACCAACGACACGCGTCCAACGCTGAACGGCACCGCCGAAGCGAATGCCACGGTCCGGATTTACGATGGCATTACGCTGGTGGGCACGGTCACCGCCGATTCCAGCGGCAACTGGACCCTGCCGCAAACCAGCACCACGCTGGCAGAGGGCACGCATAACTTCACCGCCACGGCCACCGATGCGGCGGGCAACACCAGCGTGGCTTCAGCCGTAACGACGATTATTGTCGATACGACCGCCCCAACGGCACCTACCGGGACCTTTAATGCCGACGGTAGCGTACTGACCGGGAATGCTGAAGCAGGCAGCACCGTCGCTATTCGCCTTGCGGATGGCTCGACGGTGACTGCCACCGCGGGCAGCAACGGTACGTACAGCTACACCTTCACCAACAAGCAGACCGAAGGCCAGACGCTGCAGATCACCGCCACCGACGCCGCGGGCAACACCTCGCTGCCCGGCTCCGCCCTTGCGCCGGTGGTGCCGCTCTCCGCCAGCAATAACGTCGAAGAGCTGAACCTCAGCACCACGGCGACCGTGACCAACAGCCAGTACAGCGATTACGGTTTCCTGCTGGTCGGCGCCGTGGGCAACGTCCTGACGCTGCTGGGGAATGACACCGCGCAGGTGAACTTCACGGTGGTCAGCGGCGGCAGCGCCGATATCGTAGTGAATGCCAACGCCACGGGGGCGGTGCTCTCTCTGCTCAACACCCTTGAGCTGGTGGTTCAGCATTACGTCAACGGCGCCTGGACCACCGTGGTAGATACCGGCCAACCGCAGTTTGCCGACCTGCTGACCCTCGGCGCCACCGGGGTAACGCTGAACCTGAGCGGGCTGGCCGACGGCGACTATCGCGTGCTCAGCTATAACACCAACCTGCTGGCAACCGGCTCCTACACCAGCCTTGATGTGGCGGTGAAAGAGACCGGTCCGGGTACGGTCACAGGTGAAACCAGCCTCAACGGCAATGTGATCCTGGATACGGATCCGACCGCCGGCAGCGACAACGCCCCGGCAGGAACCACTATCTCTGCGGTCACTAACGCGCAGGGCGTGACCACCAGCGTGAACGCCGACGGCACGGTGATCCAGGGCCAGTACGGTACGCTGACCATTAACCGCGACGGCAGCTACACCTACAGCCTGACCGACACCAGCGCCGCGATTATTGGCCGCACGGAGAGCTTCACCTACACCATCACCCATAACGGCGTGAACGCGTCGGCGAACCTGGTGCTGTCGCTCGGTGCCGGTACGGTAGTCAACGATATTGTGGCGGTGGACGACACGGCCTCGCTGACCTTTGACACTACCGTAAGCGAGATTAATAACGGTGCTTCATCTCAGGGCGGCTTTACTCTGGTGGGCATTAATCTCGGCAACACGCTGGGGCTTAACCTGCTCGACGACATGACTAACCCGATTATCTATAACGTGGAGGAAGGCACCACCCGCACCATGACCATCCAGGCCTCTGTTGGCGGCGTGGCGCTGGCGTCGGTGTTCGATCTGTACGTCTATAAGTTCAACAACGCGACCCAGACCTTCGAGCAGGTCCGCGTCGAGTCGGGCTGGCTGCGCGCCCCGCTGCTGGGAGGCACCTCGCCTCAGCTGACGCTGAACCTGCCTGCCGGGGAGTACCTGTTCTTACTCAATACCGCCTCGGGGATCGCCGTCCTGACGGGCTACACGCTGAGCGTCCTGCAGGATCATGTCTACAGCGTGGCGAGTATTAGCGAGGCGACCACGGGCGATGTACTGGCGAATGACCCTGTTCCGGCGGGTACCGTGGTCACGGAAGTGAACGGCGTGACGGTCAACAGCAGTGGAACAACCGACATTCAGGGGGAATACGGCACGCTGACCATTAATTCGTCCGGTCAGTACACCTATACCCTGAGAAGCGGCGTGGGTGCGGACCATATCAGCACGCCGGACACCTTCGTCTATACCGTTACCGCGCCTGACGGCTCGAAGGATACGGCATCGCTTAACATCACCCCAACCGCGCAGGCGATGAATGCGGTTAACGATGTCAGCACCACAATGGACCTCACCTCGGTGCACCACACGTCTGCCTATTCGGATACTACCGTGGGTACCGCCAGTTGGACGACGGCGCTGTTCTCGCCCACCCAGGGCAACGGGAACGGGACCTTCGTGGTGGATCCAAACACTGCGTTGCATAACGCGTCGCTGCACTTTGACGTGGCCTCGGTGCTGGCGCTGGGCGGACTCACGGTGAACTGGTCAATCAGCGACGGTACCAATGTTGTGCGCTCAGGCTCCTTCAGCGGTGGCTCTCTGGCACTTATTCCTCTGGTAGGCGGCAGTATCGACGTCCCGCTGACCGGGCTGGATCTCAACGCCGGGACCTATACGCTGAGCTATACCGGCAGCGTACCGGGGCTGAGCGTCGGGAGCATCACCATCACGCCAAGCGTAAACGGCACCACCTACTCGCTGAGTGATTTCGACGTCACCGGCAGCCATACCGTTAACGGCAATATCTTCGACGGCACCGACTCTGGCGGCGTGCTGGATCAGCTGCACTCGGTGGATACCCGCCTGAGCGTTACCGACTACAACGGCGTGGCCACCACGCTGGATCCTTACACCGGCAGCGCAACGGTGAACATCACCGGCCATTACGGCATCCTGGCGATCGGCGCGGACGGCCATTACACCTATACCCTCAACAGCGGGGTATCGCTCTCAACCATGACCACGAAGGAGACTTTCAACTACACCCTGACCGATGCCAACGGCAACACGGATACCGCCACGCTGACCATCAATATGGCGCCGCAGTTCATCAGCTCGGAGCATAACGACGCCATCACCGGTACGGCCTACGGCGATACGCTGATTTACCAGGTGCTGAACAGTACGGTGGGGAATGCCACGGCGGGTAACGTCAGCAGCACCGTGGGCGATCACTGGAACGGCTTCTCGCTGGCGCAGGGGGACAAAATCGACATCGGCGATCTGCTGGTGGGCTGGAACGGTAGCGCCTCGACGCTCGGAAATTATCTCCATGTCACTAATAGTAATGGCAATACCGTGATCTCCATCGACCGTGACGGTGCAGGGGGCACCTACACTAATACTGCACTCGTTACGCTTGATGGCGTTCAGACCACCTACGACGAGCTTGTTAACCAGCAACACATCATTACCTGATAGCACCTGCAACAGTTGACCCGGGCGCACAGCGCCCGGGCATAACAATAAAGCTGTACTTATTTTATTAGGGACATGACATGGGAATGAAGATGCCTTACTGGTGGCTCTCGTGCTGCCTGATATCTGTGCCCGCTCTGTGCGCGAACCCGGCGGCAACGATCAATACCGGACAGCTTCGCGAAACGCAGGAACTCCCCTCGCTCAACGGCCGCGTGGCCCCGGTGGCTGGCAAAGCCGCTCCCGGTTCGTTACAGCTTGGCGACGCCGTCAACCGTGCCGTCACCTGGCACCCGGCCATCAGCGAAGCGGTGGGAAAACTCTACGAGCAGAGCGAAGAGGTCGACGTCGCTAAATCAAAATACTATCCGCAGATTAATGCCGGCGTGGACAACGGTTACTCCCACGACGGCGACCAGAACGGCTTTACGCCGTCGCTGGTGCTCTCTCTCTCACAAATGCTCTACGACTTCGGCAAGGTGGCAAGCCAGGTGCGCGCCGAGAGCGCCGGCGTTGCCCAGCAGCAGGCCAACGTGCTGGTGAGCATCGACACTATCGCCCACGATACCGCCATCGCCATGGTACAGGTGCAAACGTGGCAGCAGATGGTTGATACCGCCAAAGAGCAGCTTGAGGCCCTCTCCTCCATCGGCACGCTGACCCGCCAGCGTAATGACGAAGGGGCCACCTCGCTCTCTGACGTTGTGCAAACCGATGCCCGTATCGAAGGCGCGCGCGCCCAGCTGATGCAGTACCAGGCCAGCCTGGACAGCGCCCGCGCCACGCTGATGAGCTTTCTCGGCTGGAACAGCCTGAACGCGATCAGCAATGATTTCCCGCAAAAGCTGGGCCGGAGCTGCGACATCGCCGAGCCGGACGACCGTCTGGTTCCCGCGGTACTCGCCGCCTGGGCGCAGGCTAACGTCGCGCAGGCTAACCTCGACTACGCCGACGCGCAGATGACGCCAACCGTCTCGCTGGAGCCGGAGGTGCGCCACTACATGAACGATCGCTATGCGGGCAGCGACACGCGGGATCGCACCCAGTATTCCGCATGGGTAAAAGTGCAGATGCCACTCTATCAGGGCGGCGGCCTCACCGCCCGGCGTAACGCCGCCGGACACGCGGTGGAAGCGGCGCAGTCCACCATTCAGCGCACGCGTCTTGATGTCCGCCAGAAGTTGCTGGAAGCCCGCAGCCAGGTGATGAGCCTGCAAAGTACGCTGCAAATTCAGGGCCGCCAGGAAGCGCTCAGCGCCCGCACCCGCGAACTCTACCAGCAGCAGTATCTCGATCTCGGCTCGCGCCCGCTGCTCGACGTGCTCAACGCCGAGCAGGAGGTCTACCAGGCGCGTTTCACCCAGCAGCAGACCCTTGGCCAACTGCACCAGCTCCAGCTCAACTGCTTATATAACACAGGACAATTGCGTCATGCGTTTGATCTTGATAACCGCACCATCCAGACCGTGGAGATCCAGCCATGAAGCAGCGTGATATCCCGCAAGGTGAAAACATGACGGATGAGGCCCTGGCCCAGTGGGCGCAGGCCTTTGGCTTTGTCGCCACGCGCTACCGCGTCGCCTGCTCTCCCGGCGCGCTGCTGGCGGGTGCGCCGTGGCTGAAGGGCAAACCGATGGTACCCGCCCTCACCCAGCTGGCACGCGAGGCGGGGCTGTCGTTTCAGCTGCTTACCGGCGGCCAGGAGACGATCAACAGCTGGCGTTTGCCGGTAGTGGTGGCGATGGACGACGGCAGGATCGGCGTGATCGAGCATTTCGACGGAGACGATACGCTGGAGGTCAGCTTTTTCGGCGATGAGACCTACACCAACCGGCTGTCGATGACAGCGATGCTGCCCGCCATCCGCCACGTTATTGCCCTGCGACCTCTCGCCGCGCTGAAGGACAGCCGCGTGGACGCCTACATCTCAAAATATCGCCCGGACTGGCTCTACCGGCTGGTGATGCGCGACCTGCGGCCCTACAGCTGGGTGATGCTCGCCGCGCTGTTTATCAACGTGCTGTCGCTCTCCGGGATCGTCTTTTCCATGCAGGTGTACGACCGGGTGATCCCCGCCCAGTCCTACCCGACGCTTTACGTCCTGACCATCGGGGTGCTGATTGCCACCCTGTTTGGCTTCGTGCTGCGCGTGGCGCGCGGACACATTATGGATCTGCTGGGCAAACGCTCGGACATGCGCGTTTCGGATCGCGTCTTCGGCCATGCCCTGCGGCTGCGCAACAGCGCTATTCCCCGCTCCACCGGCAGCTTTATTTCCCAGCTGCGCGAGCTGGAGCAGATCCGCGAGATGGTGACCTCGTCCACCATCTCGACGATTGTCGACCTGCCCTTCTTTTTACTGTTCGTGGTGGTGCTGGCGATCATCGCTCCGCAGCTGGCGTGGATCGCGCCGGTCGCGGCGGTGATCATGGTTCTGCCCGGCCTGCTGCTGCAGAAGAAGCTGGCAGAGCTGGCGAAGCAGTCAGCCCATGAATCGACCCTGCGCAACGCGGTGCTGGTGGAGAGCGTGCAGGGGCTGGAGGACATCAAGCTGATGCAGGCGGAAAACCGCTTTTTGCAGCAGTGGAACAGCTATATCCAGATCACCGCGGAATCCGGCCTGCGCACCCGCGAACTGACGCAGAACCTGATCAGCTGGGGGATGACCATCCAGAGCCTGGTTTACGCCGCCGTGATCGTGGTCGGCGCGCCGATGGTGATCGACGGCACCCTGACCACCGGTTCGGTGGTTGCCGCGTCGATGCTGGCCTCCCGCATGATTGCACCGATGGCGACGCTGTGCGGCGTGCTGGCCCGCTGGCAGCAGGTCAAAGCGGCAAAAGAGGGGCTGGACAGCATCATGCAGCTTCCCACCGAGAACCAGCGCGAAGAGACGCCAATTCGCCAGGACGTGCTGCGCGGGCACTATCTTTTTGAACAGGCGCAGTTCCGCTATCACCCGGAGGATCCGCGCATGGCGCTGCGCATTAACCGTCTGGAGATCAGGCCGGGCGAAAAAGTGGCGATCCTCGGGCGCAACGGCGCCGGGAAATCGACCCTGCTGCAGGCCATGGCGGGCGGAATGGATCTGGCGGCCGGCGAACTGCGGCTCGACGGCTTCAGCCTGCCGCATCTCGACGTCGCCGACGTCCGGCGCAACGTCGGATTTATGACCCAGAACGCGCGGCTGTTTTACGGCACCCTGCGCGAAAACATCACCCTCGGCATGCCGCGCGCCACCGACGAAGAGATTTTCGAAGCGCTGGAACTGACCGGCGCGGCGGGCTTCGTGCAGAAGCTGCCCAAAGGGCTGGACTACCCGATCATGGAAAACGGCGTGGGGCTTTCCGGCGGTCAGCGCCAGTCGATTCTGCTGGCGCGTATGCTCCTGCGCGATCCGAATATCGTGCTGATGGATGAACCCACCGCCTCGCTGGACGAGCACACCGAGCGGGAATTTATCCAGCGGCTGGGCGACTGGCTCGGCCACCGCACCCTGATCGTCGCCACCCACCGCGTACCGGTGCTGGAACTGGTGGAGCGGGTCGTGGTGCTGAAAGAAGGGATGCTGGTGATGGACGCGCCAAAAGCTCAGGCGCTGAACAACAGCCGCATGCAACAGCAGCAGCAGGCAGCAACCGGACGGGAGTGGAAAAATGAAAATCAGTCAGCGTGACGTTGCCGCAATGGACGATCTGGATAACGCCCTCGACTCCGAAAGCGGCTACACCGGCGCGCGACGGATCGTGATCTTCTCGCTGCTGATGTTTGTGGTGCTGGGCGTCTGGGCGTGGTTTGGCGTGCTGGATGAGGTTTCAACCGGCTCCGGGAAGGTGATCCCCAGCTCACGAGAGCAGGTGTTACAGTCGCTGGACGGCGGGATCCTCACCGAGCTGAACGTCCACGAGGGCGATCAGGTGCAGGCCGGGCAGGTGCTGGCGCGGCTCGATCCGACGCGTTCCGAGTCGAACGTCGGCGAAAGCGCGGCGCGCTACCGCGCGTCTTTGGCCTCCAGCGCACGTCTGAATGCCGAGGTCAACGATCTGCCGCTGAAGTTCCCCCCTTCGCTGGCTCAGTGGCCGGATCTGATCGCCGCCGAAACGCGGCTCTACAACTCCCGCCGCGCGCAGCTGGAGGATACCCAGCGGGAGCTGCGCGCCGCGCTCGATCTCGCCAATAAGGAGCTGGCTATCACCCAGCGGCTGGTGAAAACCGGGGCCGCCAGCCACGTGGAGGTGCTGCGCCTGCAGCGGCAGAAAAGCGACCTGGAACTGAAGCTCACCGACGTGCGTTCGCAGTATTACGTTCAGGCACGCGAGGCGCTTTCCAAAGCCAACGCGGAGGTGGATATGGTCTCCGCCATCCTCAAAGGTCGTCAGGATTCCGTCACCCGTCTGACGGTAAAATCCCCGGTGCGCGGGATCGTGAAAAACATCAAGGTCACCACCATCGGCGGCGTGATCCCGCCCAACGGTGAGCTGATGGAGATTGTGCCGGTGGACGATCACCTGCTGATCGAAACCCGCCTGTCGCCGCGCGACATCGCCTTTATCCACCCGAACCAGGAGGCGCTGGTCAAAATCACCGCCTACGATTACGCCATTTACGGCGGGCTGCACGGCGTGGTCGAGACGATATCCCCGGATACCATCCAGGACGAAGCCAAGCCGGAGGTGTTCTATTACCGGGTGTTTATCCGCACCAGCCAGGATTACCTGGTGAATAAGGCCGGCAGGCACTTCTCAATTGTGCCCGGGATGATTGCGACGGTGGACATTAAGACCGGAGAAAAAACGGTGCTGGATTATATGATTAAGCCGTTTAACCGGGCGAAGGAGGCGCTGAGGGAGCGGTGAGCATGGATTGCCGGGTGGCGACTTCGCCTTACCCGGCCTACATGCCCGTAGGCCCGCGCAAGCACAGCGCCGCCGGGCATTAAACCGCACGCAAGAAGTGGAGTCCACCTCGAAGAATTAACCTTTAGTCATGCATCCCACTTCCCTTCAGCCATCACCAGGGTAATATTACCCGCAGACAAAATGCACTTGCGCACAGTGCAAGAGTGCATTACTATTCACTCAGCTTCATGGACTGGAGCTTATCAGCATTATGATTAATCATTTTCGGGATCAATGGCTTGAGGATTTTTTTCTTTACGGTAGATCGAGCAATGTTATTCCTTCAAATCTGGAGACAGCGCTTGCGAGAAAGCTCGACATCATCAACGCAGCTACCTCGCACCGGGATTTGCGATCGCCACCGGGCAATATGTATGAAGCATTGAATCCTCCGCTGAAGGAATATTCCTCAATCCGGGTAAACAGGCAATACAGGCTCGTATTTCTCTGGAAAGAGGGTAAAGCAGAAGATCTCTACCTCTCTCCACACAGGTACACGCAACACAAGTGAGGCATCACCTATGACACTTCAACAGGCACTCCGCAAACCCACCACACCGGGCGACGTGTTGCAGTACGAGTATCTTGAACCGCTCAATCTGAAAATCAGCGATCTGGCGGAGATGCTTAATGTACACCGCAATACCATCAGCGCGCTGGTCAATAACAATCGCAAGCTTACTGCCGATATGGCGATAAAACTGGCAAAAGCCTTTGATACCACTATTGAATTTTGGCTGAACTTACAGCTGAACGTTGATATATGGGAAGCGCAATCTAACTCCCGGACGCAGGAGGAGTTAAGCCGTATAAAGACCGTTGCGGAAGTCATGGCTAAGCGAAAATCTGGCCATCCGGATGTTGCCTGACCCGAACAGGCGCGGAGATCTCACTCCGCCGGGCGCGGCGCGGCACTGTTATACACCCCAACATAGCGCGCAAACTTCCCAAGAAACACGCCGGCAAACACGCCGCCGGAGACGATCGCCAGCGCGCTCATAGCGGGCTGCTGCATCGTCTGGGGAGAGACCGCGCTCATCACGCCCAGCACATACTTCACCCCGAATGCCAGCATCATAAACGGCAGTGCGGTGTAATCTGCCTGGCGGTAAAGGCTGCGTGGCGCCTCTGCGCGGGTGATAACCGCCTGCTTAATCAGGATATACCCCAGCGCTGCACCGGCAAGGATCCCCGCCGTCCACAATGCGACAGTTTCGGGAGTCAGCGTGCGATAGACCATCAGATCGTAGATATCCCAGATAAGAAAGATACCCGGAATGATGGCAAGCCGCTCCAGCGTAACGGTGGCGGGCTTGCGGGCTTTAATGCCGCGGGAGATAAGGAAGACAAACAGCACCCACACCCAGGCGGGCGTGTGCGTAACGACACCGAGCAGAAATTCAAACATGGAGATCTCCATGGACGATCGCGGCCCCTGCCGCCCTGAACGCGTATTGCGCATAACGGCAGGAACGCCATTATGCGCAGGTCTTTTACAGCGATTTTTTCAGGCGTTGAACCGCTTCTTTCAGCTCTTCATCCGTTGGCGTGACAAACGACATACGCAGCGTCGAATGGTCTGGCTCGTTGCAGTAGAAAAATTCGCCCGGCACAAATACTACGCCGTTACTTAACGTCTTTTCCAGCCAGCGAGTGGTATTACTACCATTTTTCATCTTCGCCCACAGGAACATACCGCCCTTCGGCTTGTGGAACGACATCACATCGCCCAGTTCCGCCTCCAGTTCTGTTGCGAACGTCTGGTATTTCTGGCGATAGGCTTCGCGGATCGTTTTGATCTGATCGGCCAGGCGGCCGGTTTTCAGGTATTCGTACGTCATCAGCTGCGACAGCGTGCTGGTGTGCAGATCGGTGGTTTGCTTAAGATTCACCACCGCGCGCTTCAGCCATTCCGGCACCAGCACCCAGCCTACGCGGGTGCCCGGCGCGAGGATTTTAGAGAAGGTTGAGGTATACACCACGTTCTCTTCGTTACCGATATCTTTGGCATGGGCAATTAACGGGCGGAAGACTTCATCGGTATAGTTAATTTCGCTGTACGGATCGTCTTCGATAATCACGAAGTCATGGCGCTTCGAGAGTTCCACCAGCTTTTTACGACGCGCTTCAGAAAGCGTCACGCCGCCAGGGTTACCAAAGGTTGGAACGATATAAACCGCTTTAATGGCTTTTTTGGCCACCAGCGCTTCGAGCTCGTCGACGTTCATTCCGTCGCCATCGGTGCCAACGGATTCAAAATTCGCCTGCGCCAGGCCAAATACCTGCAGCGCGGCAAGATAGGTTGGACGCTCAACGACAACGGTATCGCCCGGGTTAATCAATGCGCGCGCCAGCACGTCGAGCGATTGCTGCGAACCAGAGGTCACAACCACCTCATCCGCCTTGCAGCGTATGCCGCGCCCTTCACAGATGCGCTGAATTTCTTCACGCAGCCCAGGCACACCTTCGGTCAGACCGTACTGAAAGGCCTCACCAAAATGCTGTGATAATACGGCATCAGCGGCAATTTTCAGGCCTTCGCGATCGAACAAGGCTGGGTTAGGAATCCCCCCACCCAGCGAAATGACGCCGGCCATTTTGCTATGTTTTAATAATTCACGGATGGCAGATGATTGCAGGCCCTGCGCGCTGCTGGCGAGTTTATTCACAGACATTCTTTGCTTACCTTCTTTTTTTATATTGTGCCCAATCTTAGCAGAATATGGGCGATAAATTCCGTAAGCTTAGGGAGCGGCCGTAAATCCTGGCGCCACAGCAGGTGCACGGGTCTCGGCGCCGGAATGTACTCCTCCAGCACCGGCACCAGCCTGCCGCTTTCCAGATCTTCCGCCACCAGCACTTCCGGCTGCAGCAGCAGCCCCGCCCCGGCTCTTGCGGCCATCCGCAGCCCGTAGCCGTCGTTGCATCTTAAGACCGCATCCCGCTTCCAGCGCACCTCGCCTTCAACACCCGGCAGTCGCCACTCGTTGCGTGCGGTCCATACGCTGTGGGACAGGCAAAGATGATCCACCAGGTCGGCAGGGTTTTGCGGCGTACCGTAGCGCGCCAGATAGTCCGGGGCGGCGCAGATCACCATCCGGTAGGGGCAGAGGTATTTCGCCACCAGATCGTCGTTGTGAATATCGCCAATACGAATGGCCAGATCAATGCCCTCCTCCACCAGATCCACCATCCGGTTGGTCAGATCCAGCTCAACGCGCACGTCCGGGTAGCGTTGCAAAAAGGTGGCCGTCAACGGCGCGATGGCGCTGCCGCCAAACGAGGTGGGCGCCGTCACCCGCAGGGTACCAGACGGTGCGACACGCAGGCGTTCAACCGCGCTTTCGGCAATCGCCACCTGCTCCAGCACCCGCTTCGCCTCGTCGAAATAGACCCGTCCGGCATCGGTCAGGCTCTGGCGACGCGTGTTACGCTCCAGCAGGCGGGTGCCGAGCTGAGATTCCAGTAGCGCAACGTACTTCCCCACCATCACCGCCGACATCTCCAGCCTTGCCGCCGCGCCGGTGAAACTGCCGCTTTCCACTACCGCAATAAAGGTCTCCATGCTGCGAAGCTTATCCATATTCCAAACCCCTGGTTAGTAATCTTCTAACTTTAGCCCAGTTTATCTGCATTTTAATTTATTAAAGAATGAAGGCTCACAACATAAGGAGTCGGCTATGAAAATCGTCATTATTGGTGCCAGCGGTACGGTCGGTCGTGCAGTAGCGGAAGAGTTGGGTCGTCGTCACGAGGTCATCCGCGTCGGCCGCACGCAGGGCGACTATCAGGTGGATATCACGTCGCAGGCGAGCGTCCAGGCGCTGTTTGAGAAAATCGGCCCGGTGGATGCCATTGTCTCCGCCAGCGGCGGCCTCTACTTTGGCCCACTCGCGACCATGAAGGACAGCGATTTCAATCAGGGCCTGCAGGATAAGCTGCTCGGGCAGGTGCGCCTGGCACTGACCGGCCAACATTATCTGAACGAAGGCGGATCGATCACCCTGATTAGCGGCATCGTGGCGCACGAGCCGATTGCCCAGGGCGTGAACGCCACCACGGTGAATGCCGCGCTGGAAGGGTTTGTTCGCGCCGCGGCCTGTGAACTGCCGCGCGGGATCCGCATCAACCTGATTAGCCCGACGGTGCTCACCGAATCCGTCGAAACCTACGACGGCTTCTTCCCGGGCTTTGAAAGCGTCCCCGCGGCGACCGTGGCACAAGCCTACCGCCGCAGCGTGGAGGGTGTGCAGAGCGGACGGGTGTATAAGGTCGGGTATTAAGCCTTACGCGCGGCGATCAATACCAGCATCGGGCGTTCCGCCTCTTCGGCCAGCGCGGGCCAGGCGTCAATCTGCGCCTGCGTTGGTCCCCACTCGTTGACTTCGCTTATCGTTAACCCGGCCCTGATGAGCGCGTTAAGCGTGGTGCCCAGCGTACGGTGGTACTTGATCACCCCGTCTGCCAGCCAGTTGCTGACGCGCTTGCCTTCGTCCTGATAGTGATTCACCCCCCAGAACCGCTCGCCGTTATCGTCGGTCAGCCAGCCCTGGCGCGTGGCGCTGGTGTAAATGGGGTGCTCCATCGAAAAGACCAGGCTGCCGCCGGGCTTGAGCGCGCGCTGAACCTTTGCAAACAGGGTGTCCAGCTCCGGCAGGTAGTGCAGCGCCAGGGAGCTATAGACCAGATCGAGGCTGTTCTCGTTAAGCGTCAGCGATTCGAGATCGCTACGCTGGTAGTGGATCCGGGCGTCATGAGTTAGCTCAGCGGCGCGGGCGAGCATCTTTTCCGAGATATCCACGCCGGTCACTTCAGACGCGCCCAGTTCACGCGCGGCGCGGCAGAACCAGCCGTAGCCGCAGCCGAGATCGACAATCGATGTGCCGGTGAGATCGGGCAGCATGTTTTTCAGCGCGGGCCACTCCGGCGCGCCGTCCAGACCCTGCACCGAGCGCGGAAGCTGGGCGTAGCCTTCGAAAAACGCCGGATTGTCGTAGATGTTTTGTGCCATGGCAGATCCCTCTTTAAGAATGTGCATAGCAGTATACTGCATTGTCGGGTGGCGGCTTCGCCTTACCCGACCTACAAAATCTCCGAACCGTAGGCCGGGTAAGGCGAAGCCGCCACCCGGCACCACATTAGCCCACCGAGCCCCAGACGAGGTTGCCCTTATGGAACGTCGCGGTACGTGGGGAGATACGCGCCACGGCTTCGGCGGAACAGGAGGCGTCCACCAGCACAAAGCTGGCGTCGTCCTGCGCTTTCGGCCACACGCGTTCGCCTTTGTCGTTCAGCGGCAGCACATCGCCGGTGGCAATACCTAATGCGCGGGAAAGCGTTTGCTCGTTCGGGCGGATGTAGAGCTGGGCATAAAGATTGGCTTTTTCCAGCATGTCCCCCAGACCGTACGGCGACCAGTGGTCGATCACGCTGTCGGTGCCCGTCATCACAAATACGCCTTTATCCCGCAGTTGCTTCAGCGGCATATGCAACGTGCCAATTGGCACGGTGGAGGCGATGGTCACCTGCTGCGCCGCCATGCGGGTGGCGATCTCATCCACCTGCTGTTCGTTAAGCGTTGCCAGCGCGAAGGCGTGGCTGATGGTCAGTTTGCCCTTCAGCGCCGGCGTTTTTTCCACGATTTTCACCATGTAATTCACCGCCGCCACGCCCGCCGGGCTGGTTTCGTGCAGGTGAATGTCCACGCCTTTGTCGTAGTCCAGCGCAATCTGGAACATCAGATCGAGGGATTTCTCCATCGCGCCGTCAACGTTGGTTGGATCCAGCCCGCCCACGTAGTGCGCTCCGGCCTGCATCGCCTCGCGCATCAGTTTTTCTGAGTTTGACAGCAGCAGCCCGTGCTGCGGGAAAGCGACGATTTCACAGTCAAAGCCGGGCTTACGGCGCGACAAAACCGCCTGCAGATTTTCGAGATTCTTCAGGCCGGAGGTCGGCTCGATATTGCAGTGGCTGCGGGCAATGGTGGAGCCTTTCGACTGGATCAGGTCGATCAGCTTTTCCGCCCGCTCCTGGGTATACGGCTGCAGCTCCGGCAGCAATTTTTGCTCGAGGCGGATCATGTCCTGAATGGTGGTGCCCGCCGGGCGGTTCAGGGAGCGCCACGGACCGCCGTAAAAGGTTTTATCCAGGTGGATGTGCATGTCGCGCATCGCCGGAAGCATCAGTTTACCGCCGGCGTCATAGTGCGGCAGCGTGGCGTCCGCGTGGCTTTTATTGTCGCGCAGGGCGACGATCTTCCCGTCTTTGATTTCCAGCGTTTTCAGCTCGGTGCGAGTGCTTGTCGCCACGCTGCCATCAACGTTAAACCCGGCTTCGAGCAGCACGTTGTCCAGATAGTAATGTTTCGCGGTGATGTTCATCGGTTTGCCGGTCTCGCAGGTTGGCTTTGCTGAGTCAGCAGCATACGCGACGGATCCGGTCGCGCCAAACAGCGCGCAGGCGGTGACCATTTTGCCGCTCTGGCTGATGAATTCGCGGCGGCTTTTATTTTCACTCATCTTATCTTCCTTCATTAACAATATGGGTACCGGTTTCCCCACGCAGCGCCGCGGGCAGGCAGTCCGGCGAGGTGATAATCACGCGCTTGCCGCCGTGGTGTAAAAACTCCAGCGAGGCGACGATTTTGGGCAGCATGCTGCCCGCCGGGAAATGGCCCTCTTCCCTATAGCGCGTCATCTGCGCCACGGTGACGGTGTCCAGCGCCTGCTGGTTCGGCTTGCCGAAGTTGACGCACACCTTCTCCACCCCGGTGGTGATCACCAGCACGTCGGCGCGGATCTCGCGCGCCAGCAGCGCGGTGGAGAGATCTTTATCAATCACCGCATCGACGCTCTGGTAATCGCCCTGCGCCGAGCGCACAACGGGGATCCCGCCGCCGCCCGCGCCGATCACCACAAAGCCTTTTTGCGTCAGGGTCTTGATGGCCTCCGATTCCACAATCCGCAGCGGCTGGGGTGAGGCCACCACGCGACGATAGCCCCGGCCAGAATCCTCAACAAAACGCCAGTCCGGGTGGGCGATTTGTAGTGCATCGCGCTGCGCCTCGCTGAAGAAGGCGCCGATCGGTTTCGTCGGGTGTGTGAAACCGGGATCGTTTTTATCCACCTCTACCTGCGTGACGACCGTGACCGCTTTTTGCTCTCCGCGCGCGGCCAGGCGGTTGTTTAGCGCCTGCTGGATCAGGTAGCCGATACCGCCCTGGGTGTCCGCCACGCAGTTTGCCAGCGGCGTCAGCGGGAGCCCTTCTTGCTCATGCGCAATTTCAGCGCGGCGCAGATCCAGTCCCACCTGGGGGCCATTGCCGTGCGTGAGCACAATGTCATAGTCAGATGCCAGCATCTCCAGCACCGACTCTGCCACCGCTTTTACCGCCTGCGCCTGATGTTCAACCGACTGGCTGGCGTTGTCTTTGATAATGCTGTTGCCGCCAATGGCGACGACCATAAGCTCTTTCATACGTTTTCCTTCGCAACGGTGCCAGATTCAGCGCTCGCAACTTCCCGGCTATCGAGAAAATGCTTCACCACAAACATGCCGCCCATCATCAGGTAGGCCGTGACGAACATCAGCGAGCTGCCTTCAGCAAAGCCGACCACCGGGGCGTGGATCACGCCAAACAGCGCCAGCAGCGCCCCAACGGCGGCGGCGACAGCTCCGCGCAGCGGTTTGTTGATGATGGCAAAGATGGCGATACAGCCCCACAGCATGCTGGCGAGCGGCGCGCCGTTGCCGAGATGCATCAGACCTTCGTAGTAGATGCCTTTGCTGTGCAGCACGTCGGTGCCGATTTTCGCCGCGCTGGTGCCCGCCGCGCCCATCACGCTGTTCATCATGGTCAGCGCCCAGTTGGCGATCCACGGGAACAGGCAAATGAAGATGACGGGAACCTCGACTTTGGGCGTTTCCCTCACCACCTGGTTGGCGGTGACGACGCCGATAAACACCAGAATCGGCACGATGGCGGTCATCGGAATAATGGCGAGCATAAACGCCCCCAGCCCGAACAGCGGCACGATGAACATGGTCACACCGGAGGCCAGGGTGTAGCCGATGCTCGCGCCCATCGCTTTCCAGCCAGGGTGGCCGACGTAGACCGTCACCGGGAACGGGTTCCCCATCAGGCAGCCGAGCATGGAGGCCAGACCGTTCGCCAGCATCACCTTACGCGTCGGGTAGGCATCCCCCGCCGCGTGGGCGCTTTCGATGTTCTCCAGGTCAAAGATGTAGTTTGCCAGGCCCAGCGGAACCGCCGAGGCGAGATACGGCAGCGCGTGCGGCAGGCCCTGCAGGAAACCTTCCACGTGCACCTGCGGCGGGTTAAAGCCGAACGACGACATCGAGGCTTTGATGGCGTCCGGGCTTTGCAGACCGGAGATCCACGCCAGGGCCGTGCCGGCAATCAGCAGCAGCAGACCGGTCGGGATTCTGGCGAAAATCGGCTTTTTGCCGAACCAGTTAATGAAGATCAGCAGCAGGACGATGAACGACACGGTGGGCGCTTCGAACGCCTGCAGCATCGGGTTCATCGCCAGCAGCAGCAGGCCCAAACCGGACAGGCACGACAGCAGCACGGTGCGCGGGATCATCTTGCGGATGGTTTCCCCTAAAAACGAACCGCCTGCGAGGATCATCGCCTCAACAAAGCACCACACCAGGCCAATCTGAATGGCGAACTCCGCATCGCCCGTTTGCTGGTATACCGGCATCAGGACCAGGAAGGTCACGGTAAAAATCGACGGCGCGCTGGGGCCGGACGGCAGCGCGGTCACATCCGTGCGCCCGGTCTGACGCGCCATCTGCATGCCGAACCACGCGTAGCAAATACTCGCGGCCAGCACCGCCAGCCCGAAGGCCGGCGCGATGCGTCCATAAACAATCTCCTTCGGGATGCCGACGACAAAA
The DNA here is from genome assembly GCF_034008295.1 of Enterobacter chinensis. Taxonomy (NCBI): domain Bacteria; kingdom Pseudomonadati; phylum Pseudomonadota; class Gammaproteobacteria; order Enterobacterales; family Enterobacteriaceae; genus Enterobacter; species Enterobacter chinensis. The sequence continues at coordinate 611,510 of NZ_JARDVI010000003.1, read as the reverse complement.
ATGAGCAGCCCCATCATGGTCAGCAAATTGGTCAGGTTGTTGGTCATCAACCCGAAATAGGCCGCCCAGTCACCTCTTTTCCACTCCAGTTTCATGTTTTTCATGGATGCTTGCCTTATAAAAAGTAGCGATCGCGGAAGGTCAACAGCGCCTTTTCAAAACAGCTAAACGGCGGGTGAACGATGCCCGCCCCAATCATGCCGATGCCCGCATCTTTATGGGCAATGGCGGTATTGATGACCGGCAGAATGCCGGTGCCGGCGACTTTGGTGATGTCGATGGCGGTCGGTATCCCCATAAACGAAAGCAGCGGAATGGTGACGTTCGGGTTTTCGCCGAGGGTGATTTCGCGCATCTGGCGCGAGAAGTCGATGGCTTCCTCAACCGTGCCGCCCACCAGGGCGACAATCGCCGGGGCCGTTGCCATTGCAAAGCCGCCGATGCCGTAGGTTTCGGTAATCGCGCTGTCGCCAATGTCCAGCCCGGAGTCTTCCGGCTTATAGCCCGCGAACATCGGGCCAATCACCTGCTGCGCCGGGCCGGTGAACCACTGCCCCGGCAGGCCGGAGATGCGCAGGCCGAACTCGTAGCCGTTGCGCGCCATGGTGGTGACCACGGTGCTGTACTCAATGCAGTGAGCGGCATCCAGCGCGGCCTTACACATTGCCATCCACGTCGGGCCGGAGAAGTAGTCGCTGCTGGCGACAAACTCGAACACCTCGCGCTGCTGCTCGACCGGGTAGCCCGCCTGAATCAGTCCCGGCGTCAGCGCCTGGCTCAGCAGCGTGGTGCCCGCGTTGTTACGGTTGTGGCACTCGTCGCCCATGTGCAGCGCCTGGGCCAGCATCAGGCGCAGGTCGATTTCGCCGATAATCTTCATGGCGTCGCGCAGCATCGGGCCGAGTACGTCGCGCATCCAGATCAGGCGGTCGATAACGCTCTGGTCGTTGGCGCCCATGCGCAGGATCTTCGCCATCTGCTCGCTGAGGTTGGTGAACGCGCGGTTGCCGTAGGTTTTGTTCTCAACGATATGCATAAACATCGACGCGGAGGTGACGCCCGCCATGGAGCCCACGCAGTCGTGCTCGTGGCACGGCGAGAAGATGATGTCGCCTGAAGCCGCCAGCCTTGCCGCGTCCTCCAGATCCGTCGCCAGCCCTTCGAACACCAGCGCCCCGGTGACCGCGCCCTTCATCGCCCCGCACATGTTCTCCCAGGAGACGGGCGGACCGGCGTGCAGAATGGTGGTGCGGGTCATCCCCGGCACAACGTTAATGGCCTGGTCATAGCCCACCAGCACCGGATGAGACTGAATAATGCGCTCAAGGGCAATTTGGTTGGCGGCGGCGATTTTCTCCGCCAGCGGTTTTTCAGCCAGCTGGTCGAGCGCCTCGACAACCTGCATGTTGCCCTGCCCCGGCGGCGTCCAGTCGAGCTGGGTGACGGGAACGTGCTGCTTTTTGAGATCGTCACTGAACATCGCAATTCCCACGTTAATCACGTTCAGCGGCTGGTTAAATAAGGTCGTCATTATGCTTTCTCCCCTTTGCAGACAAATTCACGGGCCAGTAATCCGGTGTTGGTGCTGCTGCTGGCCCAAATCACGCCGGCATCGGTGAGCAACTGGCACTGCTGCGCCAGTTGCTGTGGATCCTGATCGGTACCCAGCACGTAGCCGAGAATTTCCAGCGGGCGGTTATCGGCTTTCGCAATCGCCTGCGCCTCTTTAATGGCGTCGAGCATCACCCCTACAGGGTCCTCGTGCGCGCCAAAGCCCAGCACGAAGTCCATCACAATTACCCCGACTTCCGGGTCGCGGGCCTCCTGCAGCAGGCGGCTGATGCGGTTGGTCGGGTCGATCATCGGGTGCGGCTTGCCGTTGGTGAAATCGTCATCGCCAAAGTCGAGGAAGGTATGGGCCAGGCTGACGCTGATGTCTTTCAGCCGTTTAGTCGGATCCGGCTGGATGTTGCTGTAGACGTCGTCGAATTTCGCAAGCGACGCAAACATCGCCTCATCGCACAGGGTGCCGCCGCAGAACAGGCCGCGAATGTACTTCTGCTGCGGGGTCAGGCGGGCGCGCACCTCTTCAATCAACGGCCAGTTGAGCGGATGCAGGTCAAGGGACTCTTTTTTGATGCCGGTGAGCAGGACGGCCTTCAGGGCCGCCTCTTTGGTACCGCGCGCGAACTGCAGGCCGTCTTCATCGGCGTGCAGTTCGCTGCGGCCGAGGAAACACGCGACGACGGGCTTGCGGCAGGCGCGCGCGCGGGCCAGCACTTTCTCAGCTACCGCCGGGGCCGGCGGCTTGGAGATGAGAGCAATGACCTGAGTCTCCTCGTCGGCTTCGAGCATTCCGATAGCGTCCAGCATCATCAGGCCGCCAATTTTCTCGCTGAGATCGCGCCCGCCGGTGCCAATCAGCTGCGACACGCCGCCGCCGAACTCATGAATGCGCACGCTCAGCTCCTGGCTGCCGGTGCCGGATGCGCCGACAATACCAATCGGTCCGCGGCGTACCGCGTTGGCGAAGCACAGCCCCGCGCCGTTGATAATGGCGGTGCCGCAGTCCGGCCCCATCATCAGCAGCCCTTTCTGGTGCGCGAGCTGCTTCAGCGCCAGCTCGTCGTCGAGCGACACGTTGTCGGAGAACAGCATCACGTTGAGGTCGTTTTCCAGCGCCTGACGCGCTTCACGCGCGGCGAAGGTACCGTTGACCGAAATGACCGCGAGGTTTGCGTCAGGACGATGGGCTTTGGCGCTGGCAATTGTGGCGTAACGCGCTTCATGGGAGCCTGCGCTCTCTTTACGGGTGAACAGCGCCTCAATAGCGGCCAGGGTTTCATCATTGGCCGCGTCGCCTTTAATAACGATCATCAGGTCGCCGTTTTTAGCCTCATTTAATTCCGGCGTTAATAGCCCGAGATTTTTTAAGACGCCTTTATTCATCTCCGTCGCCATAGCCACAAAGGCTTGCTCGACGCCCGGTAATTTATTGGCTTTGGTGGAAACGGACATTAATGAAACGGAGTCAAAATAGGTGTTCTTTTTAATCACGATTTTCGTTGGCATTATTTGCACCTGTTTGCGGATAAAAGAGGGCCGCCGTCGTGCAAAATGCACGTCGGTAAATACGCTTTTTAAATTAACGGCCAGCCGGAGGCGGCTGACCGATTGCTTTACGCGCCCGCCGCCAGCAGCAGGTCGGCTATCGCATCGAAGCCTTTTTCCCGCGCCAGCTCGAGCGGGGTTTTGCCGTATTTATCGGTCATGTGCGGGTTCGCACCGTGATCCAGCAGCAGCTTGACGATCGCCTGCTGCTTCGCGCCGCCGTCGTTTAACACGATGGCTTCCAGCAGCGGCGTCCAGCCTACAAAGTTGGTGTGGTTAACGTTAATGTCGGTTTTTTCCAGCAGCTCACGCACGATCTCCACGTGTCCTTTTTCACTGGCAGGCGTAATGCCCACGCCGCCAAAGCGCGTCAGGCGGTCGAGATCCGGATTTGCCGGAAGGACAAGGCGCAGCAGGGTGATATCGTTGGTCAGGCAGCTAATCAGGAAGGGGTTAAAGCAGGTCTGGTCCTGTTTATCAATATCCGCACCGGCAGCAATTAATAACTCCACACAGGCATAATGCTTTTTGAGGCTGGCAATAATAACCGCCGTTCTTTTCTGGCGGTTGGTGGCGTTAATATCCACTCCTTTCTCCAGACAGGCTTTTAGCGCATCGCTATTGCCCTCTTCTGCCGCCAGCAGAAATTCAGTAACGAGTTCAGTTGCAGACATATTCAGACTCCCGATGTTTTTATTTCTGTTGACCTGAGAATAGCAACAGCCTGGTCATAAAAGAATCCGCTTAAAAATGATTCATCGACAGTCAATTCATTATTGAGTTAAATTCAACAATTCAGCCAAAACGTGCGGCCGTGCAACCTTTTCCTTATGTTTTCGGGCTTTTTTACGCTCAGAGCTGCATTCTGCTTATGCCTGACGAAGCCTTATATTTCGCGGCCTGGCGTTAAACATCAGAACTGTGATCGACGTCAAATGCATTGTAACGGCGCTGTTAAAATATGTTCAAAACTGATGGCTCACGGGAGCAGCGATATGAATTCCATCTTTACCGAAGAGAACCTGCTGGCCTTTACCACCGCCGCACGCTTCGGCAGCTTCAGCAAGGCGGCGACCGAGCTGGGGGTTACCACCTCGGCCATCAGTTACACCATCAAGCGGATGGAAACCGGGCTGGACGTGGTGCTGTTTGTCCGCAACACGCGCAGCATTGAGCTGACCGAGTCCGGGTTTTACTTTTATCGCAAAGCGACCGACCTGCTGAATGATTTTCATGCCATCAAGCGCGGCATAGATACCATTTCTCAGGGCATCGAGGCGCGGGTGCGCATCTGTATCAATCAGCTTTTGTACACGCCGCGCCATACCGCGCGGCTGCTGCAGGTGCTGAAAAAGCAGTTCCCTACCTGCCAGATCACCGTCACCACCGAGGTGTATAACGGCGTCTGGGACTCCATCATTAACAACCAGGCCAACATCGCCATTGGCGCGCCGGACACGCTGCTCGACGGCGGCGGGATTGATTACACCGAGATCGGCGCCATCCGCTGGGTGTTCGCCATCGCGCCGGAACATCCGCTGGCCTTCGTCCCGGAACCGATAGCGGAAAGCCAGCTGCGCCTGTACCCCAACATCATGGTGGAAGATACCGCGCACACCATTAATAAGAAGGTCGGCTGGCTGCTGCACGGACAGGAGGCGATTCTGGTACCGGACTTTAACACCAAATGTCAGTGCCAGATCCTGGGGGAAGGGATAGGTTTTTTACCGGAGCATATGGCACGTGAGGCGGTAGAGGCGGGGCTGCTGGTGACGCGACGGATTAATAACCCGCGTCAGGACTCGCGCATGCTGCTCGCCACGCAGCATGCCGCGACCGGCCAGGTGACGCGCTGGATCAAACAGCAGTTTGGCCCAGCAGGGGTGCTGACCCACATCTATAGCGATCTCCTGTGGCGCGAAGCCACAAATTAGTTTAGCATTTACTTAATTAAGCAAATACTAAACTACAATGACTGAACTTGAACAACTCCAGGCCAGCGCTGAGCAGGCCGCCGCACTCTTAAAAGCGATGAGCAACCCGCGTCGGCTGCTGATCCTCTGCACGCTCTGCGGTGCCCCCGGCACCAGCGCGGGGGAACTGGCGCGTGCGACGGGGCTCAGTCCTTCCGCCACGTCACAGCATCTGGCGCGCATGCGTGAGGAAGGCCTTATCGACAGCACCCGCGACGCGCAGCGCATTCTTTATTTCATTAAAAACGATGCGGTACATCAGCTTATCAGCACCCTGAAAACCCTTTATTGCCCGTAAGGAGCCGCCATGTCACTTCCTCTTCTTTCCCCGCACCAGGCCAGTGCCCGCGTCGCTGAAGGCGCAAAACTGATTGATATTCGCGATGCCGACGAGTACGCACGCGAGCATATTCCCGTTGCGCAGTCGGTGCCGCTGGCTACCCTACCCGACGGGCTTAAAGCGCACGCGGGTGAAACGGTAATTTTTCACTGCCAGTCCGGCGCCCGAACGTCGGGGAATGCCGATCGCCTTGCACAGGCTGCCGCGCCCGCCGAGGCATTTGTGGTCGAAGGTGGCATTCAGGGCTGGAAGCAGGCCGGGCTTCAGACCGTCGAAGACAAATCCCAGCCGCTGCCGCTGATGCGTCAGGTGCAAATTGCCGCCGGGCTGCTCATTCTCTGCGGTGTGGTGCTGGGCTATAGCGTCTCAAGCGGCTTTTTCCTGCTCAGCGGTTTCGTGGGTGCCGGGCTGATGTTCGCGGGGGTGACGGGTTTTTGCGGTATGGCGCGAGTGCTCAAAGTGATGCCCTGGAACCGGCGTACCTCATAAGCAGTAATCGATGAAATACGCTGTACCCACCGTCGTACGTGGGCTAAGGTGAAGATCGCTAAAACGATGAGGAGGTAATATGTTTTCTGTCGGTGATTATGTGCAACCGCTTAAAGGCGGCCCGAAGCTGAAAGTGCTCGAAGTGAATGGTGACAGCATTGTGGCGGTACAGGCCAGCAATGAACAAGGTGAGACATATACCCTTAAAGCCGCCGATCTGTCGCTGTATACCGAAGACGGTGATTTTGGCGTCTGCTGAACAGTTAACCGGGCGGAGTGTTCCGCCCGGTTCACGCATTACATCAGAAAATCATCCAGTGATTTACCGTTCGCCAGCGCGCTGGCAATAGGCTTCGGCGTGCGGCCCTGGCCGGTCCACGTTTTCTCTTCACCGTTCTGGTCAATAAAGCGGTATTTGGCTTCACGCGGCTTGCGCTTTTTCGCTGGCTTGCCTGCCTGCACCAGCTCAGAGCCCAACAGGTCTGTCGGTGAAATACCATCGGCTTTCATCAGTTCCAGCAGAGCATTAATTTTCTCCTGCTGCTCAGCGCGTTGCTGCTCTAATTCCGCCAGTTCACTACGTTTCTCTTCGGCAACGACCCTGACCTTTTCCAGCATTTCCTCAAGAACGTCCAGGGATAATTCGCGGGCCATGGCACGCAGAGTTCGGATATTATTAAGATTCTGTAACGTCAAAGACATATTATTTGAAAACCTTTTCTTTAGGGTAAATAGATAAATCCCCAACAGAATAATTCATTTCTGTCGAAATATCTACCCGCGGGGCCGCCCCGCCAATAATGTCAATATGTTTAAATATCGCCAGTAATATTACCTTATGACGCATGTAGGATACGTGCGAATTCAATACTGACGTCAATATAAATGGTCAGCTTTAATCCAAATATCAGCATTCTTCGCTACCCGCACGAAAGATGATTCGCACCTCAGCTCCGTGAATATCAAGCATATGATTTTTATATAAAAATTGCTAAGCGAGACAGATTATAACGAACCGAACAAAAAACAATCAACTTTAGAGAATTTTGTGGACAAAACGCGATTAAATAAAGATTAATCACTAGTTGTTAGTTCAAACACAGAGATATACGCTATACATGTCAAACAAACCAACCTAAAGCACTAACTGCTTAGGGAAAATCGTTTCTTTTGTGTTCTTCTCAAGGAGTTCAGACATGTTCTCACCGCAATCACGCCTTCGCCATGCGGTAGCGGATACTTTCGCGATGGTTGTCTACTGTTCCGTCGTGAACATGCTGATTGAAATATTCCTCTCCGGAATGACCTTCGAGCAGTCACTTTCTTCTCGCCTGGTGGCGATCCCGGTCAATATTATTATTGCCTGGCCTTACGGTTTATACCGCGATGCGGTAATGCGTTTCGCCCGTCGTATCAGCCCTGCAGGCTGGGTGAAAAACCTGGCGGACGTTCTGGCGTATGTAACGTTCCAGTCTCCGGTTTACGTGGCCATTCTGCTGACGGTAGGTGCGGACTGGCACCAGATTGCTGCGGCGGTCAGTTCGAATATTGTGATTTCAATGCTGATGGGTGCGGTATACGGCTATTTCCTCGACTATTGTCGCCGCCTGTTTAAGGTCAGCCAGTACAGCCAGGCAAAAGCGTGATGTGAAGCGACTGGCGCACGCCAGTCGCAAATTTACTGTACGTCGCCAAACAGTCCCTTCAAAAACCGCTCCAGCGCCATACGCGAGCTGAAGCCATGCGGAATACCATAATGCTCATGCGTTTCTCCGCCTAAATAGAGCGGGAATTGCTGATAATGATCGCAGGTTTTAATATCCGAGGCAGGCTCAGCAAAGGACAGACTTCTGTCTTTCAGCGTCGGGTGAATAATGAGAGCGGTACGTCCCATTCTTGCTTCACGATTAACGTAAACATAATTCTCGCCACGGCGATATCCATACGCTTTTGATGTCACCTCATCCATGGTGAATCCCTCTTTTTCAAGAACGCGCGCCACCTCATCAGGTCGTAAATACATATCTTTTCCTCGTTATCTTTTCCTGCCCGGCAACCTTACAGTATTCAGCATTAGCAGGGCTTTCAGAATAATCCATAAACTGCCGGATAACGCGTGATGCGCTTCAGATATTAAATTTCTGAACTAAACTGAACGGGAACGCAAAATTACGGAGGATCGTATGTTTAACAGACCGAACCGAAACGATATTAATGACGACGCTCAGGATATTCGTAATGATGTCAGCCAATTAGCGGACACGCTGGAAGAAGTGCTGAAATCCTGGGGAACCGACGCAAAGGACGAAGCGGATGCCGCAAAACGTAAGGCTCAGTCTCTGCTCCGTGAAACCCGCGCGCGTTTGAACGGACGCACGCGGACGACTCAGGCGGCCTGCGATGCGGTGAGCTGCGCAACGACGTTCGTGCGTGAAAAACCGCTCTGTACGTTGGGCACAGTCGCGGCAGTCGGTATCTTCGTAGGTGCCCTGCTCAGCCTGCGTAAATAACGCCCCCTCACACGTTTCTCTGCCCCGGCGGTCAGCGGCTGTCGGGGCTTTTCTTTGCCTGATGGCCTGAAAAACCCGCACAGCCTGCCCTGCCCCGCTGAGCTCATCATAGAGGCGATATCAATCTGAATTTCCCATATCTTGTATGGTTGAAACTTAAGACAACTACATCTAGTATTCCTTTTAGCAAGACACACACAACCTGACGCGATGATTCGCGCCGCTCTCTCATTTTAAATGGAAATACGAATCATGAGCATTATTATTTACACTCGTAACGATTGTGTTCAGTGCCACGCCACAAAACGCGCGATGGAAAGCCGCGGAGTGGCTTTTGAGATGGTGAATATTGACCAGCAGCCCGAGGCCGCCGATACCCTACGTGCGCAGGGTTTCCGTCAGCTTCCGGTTGTTGTCGCCGGGGAGCTCAGCTGGTCTGGCTTCCGCCCGGACATGATCAACCGCCTGAGCGCTCAGGCCGCTCGGGCATGAGTGGGCTGGTTTTCTTCTCCAGCAGCTCGGAAAACACGCTCCGTTTTATTGAGCGCGTTGGGCTGCCTGCGGTGCGCATTCCGCTGAACGAGCGGGAGCGGATCCGGGTAGAGGAACCTTACATTCTGGTGGTGCCCAGCTATGGCGGCGGCGGTACGGCGGGGGCCGTCCCCCGTCAGGTGATCCGCTTTCTGAACGATCCTCATAACCGCGGGCTGATTCGCGGCGTGATCGCGGCGGGCAATCGCAATTTCGGCGATGCCTTTGGCCGCGCCGGGGACGTCATCTCTAAAAAATGCGGCGTGCCGTACCTCTATCGTTTTGAGCTGATGGGGACACAGCAGGACGTCGAAAACGTGCGTAAAGGAGTGAACGAATTTTGGCAACGACAACCGCAGAACGGGTAATTCAGGCGACGCCGGATTACCACGCATTAAACGCGATGCTTAACCTCTACGATCGTCAGGGGCGCATTCAGTTTGATAAAGACAGAGAGGCGGTGGACGCCTTTTTCGCCGCCCATGTGCGGCCCAACAGCGTGACCTTCGCGAACCAGAATGAGCGTCTCGACTATCTGGTTAAAGAGGGCTACTACGAGGAGCGCGTCCTGGTCCGCTACGATCGCTCCTTCGTGGTAAGACTGTTTGAACGCGCCCACGCCAGCGGTTTTCGTTTCCAGACCTTCCTCGGCGCGTGGAAGTACTACACCAGCTACACCCTGAAGACCTTCGACGGTAAACGCTACCTAGAAAGCTTTGAAGATCGCGTGGTGATGGTGGCGCTGACGCTGGCCCAGGGTGATGAAGCGCTGGCGGAGCAGCTAACCGATGAGATCCTCTCCGGGCGCTTCCAGCCCGCCACGCCGACCTTCCTCAACTGCGGCAAAGCCCAGCGCGGCGAGCTGGTCTCCTGCTTCCTGCTGCGCATCGAAGACAATATGGAGTCGATTGGCCGTGCGGTGAATTCTGCGCTGCAGCTTTCCAAACGCGGCGGCGGCGTGGCGTTTTTGCTCTCCAACCTGCGTGAAGCGGGCGCGCCAATCAAGCGCATCGAAAACCAGTCCTCCGGCGTGATCCCGGTGATGAAGATGCTGGAAGATGCGTTCTCCTATGCCAATCAGCTTGGCGCGCGCCAGGGCGCGGGCGCCGTTTATCTGCATGCGCACCACCCGGACATTCTGCGGTTTCTGGATACCAGGCGCGAAAACGCCGACGAAAAAATTCGTATCAAAACTCTGTCGCTGGGGGTGGTGATCCCGGATATCACCTTTAAGCTCGCCAGAGAGAATGCCGACATGGCGCTCTTCTCGCCGTATGACGTTGAGCGGATTTACGGCAAAGCCTTTGGCGACGTGGCCATCAGCGAACTCTACGAGGAACTGGTGGCCGACGATCGTATTCGCAAAAAATATATCAACGCCCGCGATTTCTTCCAGACGCTGGCGGAGATCCAGTTTGAGTCCGGCTATCCGTATATCATGTACGAGGACACGGTGAACCGCGCGAACCCGATTGCCGGGCGCATCAACATGAGCAACCTGTGCTCAGAGATTTTGCAGGTCAACAGCGCGTCCAGCTATGACGAGAACCTGGACTATGCGGATATCGGCAAAGATATCTCCTGTAACCTCGGGTCGCTGAATATCGCCCATACCATGGATTCCCCCGACTTTGGCCGCACGGTGGAAACGGCCATTCGCGGCCTGACGGCGGTGTCGGACATGAGCCACATCCGCAGCGTGCCGTCTATTGAAGCGGGTAATGCCGCGTCGCACGCCATCGGCCTCGGGCAGATGAACCTGCACGGCTATCTGGCGCGGGAAGGTATTGCTTACGGCAGCCCGGAAGGGCTGGATTTCACCAACCTCTATTTTTACACCATAACCTGGCATGCGCTGCACACCTCGATGATGCTGGCGCGCGAGCGCAACCAGCGCTTCGCGGGCTTTGAGCAGTCCCGCTACGCCAGCGGGGAGTATTTCAGCCAATACCTTGAAGGCGACTGGCAGCCAAAAACGGCGCGAGTACGTGAGCTGTTTACCCGCGCCGGGATCGTTCTGCCCACGCGCGAGATGTGGCAGCAATTGCGTGATGACGTGATGCACTACGGCACCTACAACCAGAACCTGCAGGCCGTACCGCCGACCGGTTCAATTTCCTACATCAATCACGCCACGTCGAGCATTCACCCGATAGTGTCAAAAATTGAAATTCGTAAGGAAGGCAAAACCGGGCGCGTCTACTACCCTGCGCCGTTTATGACGAATGAAAATCTGGCGCTGTATCAGGATGCGTATGAGATCGGCCCGGAAAAAATTATCGATACCTATGCCGAGGCGACAAAACATGTGGATCAGGGGCTGTCGCTGACGCTGTTTTTCCCGGATACCGCCACCACACGGGATATCAACAGGGCGCAGATCTACGCCTGGAAGAAAGGCATTAAAACGCTCTACTACATTCGCCTGCGCCAGCTTGCGCTGGAAGGCACCGAAATTGAAGGCTGCGTGTCCTGCGCGCTGTAAGGAGAAAGGATGAAACTGTCACGCGTAAGCGCCGTTAACTGGAACAAGATCCAGGACGACAAAGATCTGGAAGTGTGGAACCGGCTGACCAGCAACTTCTGGCTGCCGGAAAAGGTCCCGCTCTCTAACGATATCCCGGCCTGGCAAACGCTCAGCCACGCCGAACAGCAGCTGACGATACGCGTCTTTACCGGTCTGACGCTGCTGGACACCGTTCAGAATACCGTGGGGGCGCCCGCGCTAATGCGTGACGCGCTTACACCCCACGAAGAGGCGGTAATGTCCAACATCAGCTTTATGGAGGCGGTGCACGCCCGCTCCTACAGCTCGATTTTTTCGACGCTGTGTCAGACCAAAGACGTGGATGCCGCCTACGCCTGGAGTGAAGAGAGCGAGTCATTGCAGCGAAAGGCGGATCTGGTGCTGGAATATTACCGGGCCGACGAGCCGCTGAAGAAGAAGATCGCCAGCGTGTTTCTGGAATCCTTCCTCTTCTATTCCGGCTTCTGGCTTCCCATGTACTGGTCGAGCCGGGGAAAGCTCACCAACACCGCCGATTTGATCCGGCTTATCATCCGCGATGAAGCGGTACACGGGTATTACATCGGCTATAAGTATCAGAAAAGGCTGGAGAAAGTCAGTGAGGCAAAGCGTGAGGAACTCAAAGGGTTTGCCCTCGATTTGCTGATGGATCTGTACGACAACGAGCTGAGCTATACCGAGGAACTGTACGCCGGTACCGGCTGGGAGGAAGACGTGAAGGCCTTCCTCTGCTACAACGCCAACAAGGCGCTGATGAATCTCGGTTACGACGCGCTATTCCCGCCTGAGATGGCGGAGGTGAACCCGGCAATTCTGGCCGCGCTGTCGCCCAACGCCGACGAAAACCACGATTTCTTCTCCGGGTCGGGTTCATCGTATGTGATAGGCAAAGCGGTGGAAACGGAGGATGAAGACTGGGATTTTTAATAAACGCTAACGTTCGTTAATTTAATATAAACCCAACAATTTTCTCTCTAATATTTACAAAACAACTACACTGTCATTTCCGCGTCATATTCGCCTGAATCGTTCGATTCAGGCGAAATTTCCCGATGCTGCAGCAAAAAAAAGAGAAAAATTCAAATCGCGCTCAGCCCTTTACTCATGGGAAATTCAGCCGTTTCGCTTCCCTGAAAATTCACATCATAAGCAAACCCAGGGTTGTCTCAGATTCTCAGTATGTTAGGGTTATGCCCGTTAACAATTTACCATGGTAATCATATCGACATAAACAAATAACAGGACACTCTCTATTGCATGGCAATTAAATTAGAAGTGAAAAATCTTTATAAAGTATTTGGCGAGCATCCACAGCGCGCATTCAAATATATTGAGAAAGGCCTTTCGAAAGAGCAAATTCTGGAAAAAACCGGGCTATCGCTTGGCGTTAAAGACGCCAGTCTGGCCATTGAAGAAGGCGAGATTTTTGTCATCATGGGATTATCCGGTTCGGGTAAATCCACTATGGTTCGCCTTCTCAATCGCCTGATTGAACCCACCCGCGGGCAGGTGCTGATTGACGGCGTGGATATCGCCAGAATATCAGACGCAGAGCTTCGCGAGGTGCGCAGAAAGAAGATTGCGATGGTGTTCCAGTCATTCGCGCTGATGCCGCACATGACGGTGCTGGATAATACCGCCTTTGGTATGGAATTAGCCGGCACACCCGCTCAGGAACGTCAGGAAAAAGCCCTTGATGCGCTGCGTCAGGTTGGGCTGGAGAATTATGCGCATGCGTACCCGGATGAACTTTCCGGCGGCATGCGCCAGCGCGTAGGATTAGCCCGCGCATTAGCCATTAATCCGGACATATTATTAATGGATGAAGCCTTCTCGGCTCTCGATCCATTAATTCGCACCGAGATGCAGGATGAGCTGGTAAAATTACAGGCTAAACATCAGCGAACCATTGTATTTATTTCCCACGATCTGGATGAAGCGATGCGTATTGGCGACCGTATTGCCATTATGCAAAATGGTGAAGTGGTGCAGGTCGGCACGCCGGATGAAATTCTCAATAATCCGGCCAATGATTATGTCCGCACCTTCTTCCGCGGCGTGGATATTAGCCAGGTCTTTAGCGCCAAAGATATCGCCCGTCGAACGCCAAACGGCATTATCCGTAAAACGCCAGGTTTTGGCCCGCGCTCAGCCCTTAAGCTGCTGCAAGACGAAGACCGTGAATACGGTTATCTGGTTGAACGCGGCAATAAATTTGTTGGCATTGTCTCCATCGACTCTCTGAAAAACGCACTTAGCGAAAACCAGGGAATCGATGCGGCGTTAATTGACGCTCCGCTTGCCGTGGACGCCGAAACGCCGCTCAGCGAGTTGCTCTCTCACGTGGGTCAGGCGCCGTGCGCCGTGCCGGTCGTGGGCGAGGAACAACAGTACGTCGGCATCATCTCAAAACGCATGCTGCTGCAGGCTTTAGATCGCGAGGGGGCAAACAATGACCGATCAATCTAACCCGTGGGGTACACCTGAAGCAGCGGACAGCGCTGCGCAATCTGCCGATGCGTGGGGTTCCACGCCAGCGCCTGCCGACGGCGGCGGTGCGGCAGACTGGCTGAACAGCGCACCCGCGCCTGCGCCAGAACACTTCAATATTATGGATCCGTTCCACAAGACGCTGATCCCGCTGGACAGCTGGGTCACGGAGGGGATCGACTGGGTGGTCACCCACTTTCGTCCGCTCTTCCAGGGGATCCGCGTCCCGGTGGATTACATCCTCAACGGTTTCCAGCAGCTGATGCTGGGCATGCCGGCCCCGGTGGCCATCGTGCTGTTTTCCCTGATCGCCTGGCAGTTTGGCAGCGCTGGGATGGGGATCGCCACGCTGATCTCGCTGATTGCCATCGGCGCGATTGGCGCCTGGTCGCAGGCGATGATCACCCTGGCGCTGGTGCTGACCGCCCTGCTCTTCTGCGTGGCGATCGGCCTGCCGATGGGGATCTGGCTGGCGCGCAGCCCGCGGGCGGCGAAGATTATTCGTCCGCTGCTGGATGCGATGCAGACCACGCCGGCGTTCGTGTATCTGGTGCCGATCGTGATGCTGTTCGGCATCGGTAACGTGCCGGGCGTAGTGGTGACCATTATCTTCGCCCTGCCGCCGATTATTCGTCTGACCATTCTGGGAATAAACCAGGTGCCTGCGGATCTGATCGAAGCATCACGCTCGTTCGGCGCCAGCCCGCGCCAGCTGCTGTTTAAGGTTCAGCTCCCGCTGGCGATGCCGACCATCATGGCAGGGGTTAACCAGACGCTGATGCTGGCGCTGTCGATGGTCGTCATTGCCTCGATGATCGCCGTAGGCGGTCTGGGGCAGATGGTGCTGCGCGGCATTGGCCGTCTCGACATGGGGCTGGCAACCGTCGGCGGCGTCGGGATTGTGATCCTCGCCATTATTCTTGACCGCCTGACCCAGGCTGTCGGTCGTGATTCACGCAGTCGCGGCAATCGTCGCTGGTATACCACCGGCCCTGTCGGGTTACTCACCCGTCCATTCACAAAATAAGGAACAACGATGCGACATAACGTACTTTTTGCCACAGCGTTTGCGACCCTTGTCTCCACCAGCGCGTTTGCGGCGGACCTGCCGGGCAAAGGCATTACCGTACAGCCGGTGCAGAGCACCATTTCGGAAGAGAGCTTCCAGACTCTGATCGTCAGCCGTGCTCTGGAAAAACTGGGCTATACGGTCAACACGCCAAGTGAAGTGGACTATAACGTGGGCTACACCTCGATTGCCTCCGGTGATGCCACCTTTACCGCGGTTAACTGGCAGCCGTTGCATGACGATATGTATGCCGCCGCGGGCGGTGATAAGAAATTCTACCGTCAGGGCACCTTCGTGACCGGTGCGGCGCAGGGTTACCTGATCGACAAGAAAACCGCCGACCAGTATCACATCACCAATATTGCACAGCTGAAAGATCCGAAGATCGCCAAGCTGTTCGACACCAACGGTGACGGCAAGGCCGACATGATGGGCTGCTCGCCGGGCTGGGGCTGTGAAGCGGTGATTAACCACCAGAACAAAGCCTTCGACCTGGCGAAGACCGTCGACGTGAGCCACGGCAACTATTCGGCGATGATGGCCGACACCATTGCCCGCTTCAAAGAGGGCAAACCGGTTATCTACTACACCTGGACGCCGTACTGGGTCAGCGACGTGCTGAAGCCGGGTAAAGACGTGGTGTGGCTGCAGGTACCGTTCTCCTCCCTGCCGGGCGAGCAGAAAGATATCGACACCAAGCTGCCGAACGGCATGAACTACGGCTTCCCGGTGAACACGATGCACATCGTCGCGAACAAAGCCTGGGCAGAGAAAAACCCGGCGGCGGCGAAGCTGTTCTCGGTGATGAAGCTGCCGCTGGCGGACATCAACGCCCAGAACGCGATGATGCATGCGGGCAAATCGTCTGAGGCCGATGTCAAAGGTCACGTCGACGGCTGGATAAAAGCCCACCAGCAGCAGTTTGATGGCTGGGTGAAAGAGGCGCTTGAGGCGCAGAAGTAAAACATTTTCCCTCACCCCAGCCCTCTCCCGAAGGGAGAGGGTTAGGGTGAGGGGTTAAACCGCACAAACACACACATAACAATCCCCCAACATTCACCATCATTGGTTATTATGGTTTCCGGAAAAATAATCACTCAACTAATGATTCCTGAAACCCATGACCAAAACAACTCAAGGGCTTAGCCCCTCACTCATCCTTTTAATGTCCGTGGCAACGGGTCTGGCGGTCGCCAGCAACTATTACGCGCAACCTCTTCTCGACACCATCGCCCGCGCGTTCAACCTCTCTGCCAGCTCCGCAGGCTTTATCGTTACGGCCGCGCAGCTTGGCTATGCCGCCGGGCTACTGTTCCTGGTGCCGCTTGGCGATATGTTTGAACGGCGAATGCTGATCGTCTCCATGACTTTGCTGGCCGCCGGCGGGATGTTGATCACCGCCAGCAGCCAGTCGCTGACGATGATGATCGTCGGTACCGCGCTCACGGGGCTGTTCTCCGTGGTGGCGCAAATCCTGGTGCCACTCGCCGCGACACTCGCCTCTCCGGAAAAGCGCGGCAAGGTAGTGGGCACCATTATGAGCGGCCTGCTGCTGGGGATTTTGCTCGCGCGTACCGTTGCGGGGCTGCTGGCAAGCCTCGGTGGCTGGCGCACCGTTTACTGGGTGGCAAGTGTATTGATGGTTGTTATGGCCCTGGCGCTGTGGCGCGGCCTGCCGAAGGTGAAGCAGGAAAACCACCTGAACTATCCGCAGCTTCTGGCCTCCGTGTTCAGCCTGTTCACGCAGGATAAACTCCTGCGCACCCGCGCCTTGTTGGGCTGTTTCACCTTCGCTAACTTCAGCATTCTGTGGACGTCGATGGCGTTTCTCCTTGCCGCCCCGCCGTTCAATTATTCCGAAGGGGTGATTGGCCTGTTCGGTCTGGCCGGTGCCGCAGGTGCACTGGGCGCACGTCCCGCAGGCGGACTGGCCGACAAGGGAAAATCTCACCTGACCACCTCCGCAGGGCTGGTTTTACTCCTGCTCTCCTGGGCGGCGATCTGGTACGGACACGTCTCGGTGCTGGCGCTGATCGTCGGTATTCTGGTGCTCGATCTCACCGTGCAGGGCGTTCACATCACCAATCAGACCGTGATTTATCGCGTGAAGCCTGAGGCGCGTAACCGCCTCACGGCCGGATACATGACCAGCTACTTTATTGGCGGCGCAGCGGGTTCGCTCATTTCCGCCTCAGCGTGGCAGCATGCCGGCTGGTCCGGCGTGTGCGGGATAGGGGCCATCGTCGCCGCGCTCAACCTTCTTGTATGGTGGCGCGGCTATCATCGTCAGGATGCAATTCATTAAGTTTTACATTGCGTTGGGCCTCTTAGGGTGTAAAGAGGCCCTTCAGTCTGTTAATGTAAACGTAATCATTTATCCCAGAAATTTTAATGTGGGTGACATATTTACAATCGGCATGAATAGTTCAGACCCCCGTCCTCACATCCTCTCTCCAGCGGGTTCACACCCTACGCTTTCTGTGCTCACCGGGTCACGGACTTACCCGGCGCTTTCTGATGGTGATATTAATTTGGCGGATATAACCGCACAAATAATTCATTTACATTATTTGTCACCATCGTTACTATATCGGCTGTAATTAATGAGGTTATGCCCAAATGGATAGTTCGTTTACGCCCATTGAACAAATGCTTAAATTCCGCGCCAGTCGCCATGAGGACTTCCCGTATCAGGAAATCCTGCTGACTCGCCTGTGCATGCACATGCAGGGTAAGCTACTGGAAAACCGTAATAAAATGCTGAAAGCTCAAGGGATTAACGAGACGTTGTTTATGGCGTTGATTACGCTGGAGTCTCAGGAAAACCACAGCATTCAGCCTTCCGAGTTGAGCTGCGCGCTGGGCTCCTCCCGTACCAATGCGACCCGTATTGCCGATGAGCTTGAAAAGCGTGGCTGGATCGAGCGCCGTGAAAGCGACAACGATCGCCGCTGCCTGCATCTGCAACTGACCGATAAAGGTCACCAGTTCCTGCGCGAGGTGCTGCCACCTCAGCACAATTGCCTGCACAAACTCTGGTCTGCCCTCAGCTCCGCCGAGCGCGACCAGCTTGAGCACATCACTCGCAAGCTGCTCACCCGTCTGGATCAGATGGATGAAGACGGCGCCGTTCTTGAGGCGCTGCGCTAACGCGACGACACGCTCAACATTCCAGATTTATAAGAAAACCGACAGGCCAGCACGTCACACTGCTGGCCTTTCTGACAACAGGTCGGCTCAGCCGATGTGAAAATAAGAAGATCGTGGAGAACTACAATGAGCGCAAATGCGGAGAGCACTACCCCGCAGCAACCGGCCAACAAGAAAGGCAAACGTAAGAGCGCCCTTCTTCTGTTGACCTTGCTCTTTATCATTATTGCCGTGGCATATGGGATCTATTGGTTTTTAGTCTTGCGTCATGCTGAAGAGACTGACGACGCCTACGTGGCAGGGAACCAGGTACAAATTATGGCGCAGGTGTCGGGCAGCGTGACGAAAGTCTGGGCTGACAATACCGACTTTGTGCAAAAAGGCGATGTGTTGGTGACCCTCGATCCAACCGACGCCCAGCAGGCGTTTGAGAAAGCACAGACCGCGCTGGCCTCCAGCGTCCGTCAGACCCGCCAGCTGATGATCAACAGTAAACAGCTGCAGGCCAACATCGACGTGCAGAAAACCGCACTCGCACAGGCGCAGAGCGACCTGAACCGTCGCGTGCCGCTCGGCACCGCCAACCTGATTGGCCGTGAAGAGCTGCAGCACGCGCGCGACGCCGTTGCCAGCGCTCAGGCACAGCTGGATGTGGCTATTCAGCAGTACAACGCTAACCAGGCGATGGTGCTGGGCACCAGCCTGGAAAACCAGCCAGCCGTACAGCAGGCGGCGACCGAAGTCCGCAACGCATGGCTTGCCCTGCAGCGTACCAAAATCGTCAGCCCGATGACCGGCTATGTCTCCCGTCGTTCCGTCCAGCCAGGGGCACAAATTAGCCCAACCACGCCGCTGATGGCGGTCGTGCCGGCGGACAATCTGTGGGTAGATGCCAACTTTAAAGAGACGCAGCTTGCCCATATGCGTATCGGCCAGACCGCGACGGTCGTCAGCGACATCTACGGCGATGACGTTAAGTACACCGGGAAAGTGGTCGGTCTGGATATGGGGACCGGCAGCGCCTTCTCCCTGCTGCCGGCGCAGAACGCCACCGGTAACTGGATCAAAGTGGTTCAGCGTCTGCCTGTACGTATTGAACTGGATGCCAAACAGCTGGCGGATCACCCGCTGCGTATCGGCCTCTCAACGCTTGTGACGGTCGACACCGCCAACCGCGACGGTCAGATCCTGGCAAGCCAGGTGCGTAGCAGCCCGGCTTATGAAAGTAACGCCCGTGAAATTAGCCTCGATCCGGTCAACAAGCTGATCGATGACATCGTGAAGGCAAACGCCGGTTAAGCCGAAGGTGAGCGTTATGCAACAGCAAAAGCCGCAAAAACCGCTGGAAGGCGCGCAGCTGGTCATTATGACCATTGCGCTGTCGCTGGCGACATTCATGCAGGTGCTGGACTCCACCATCGCAAACGTGGCGATCCCCACGATCGCCGGGAACCTTGGCTCGTCGCTGAGCCAGGGGACCTGGGTTATTACCTCGTTTGGGGTGGCAAACGCCATCTCCATTCCGATCACCGGCTGGCTGGCGAAGCGCGTCGGTGAAGTGAAGCTGTTCCTCTGGTCAACGGTACTGTTCGTTCTCGCCTCCTGGGCGTGCGGCATGTCCAGCAGCCTGACGATGCTGATTTTCTTCCGCGTCATCCAGGGGATTGTTGCCGGGCCGTTGATTCCGCTGTCGCAGAGCTTACTGCTGAACAACTACCCACCGGCAAAACGCTCTATTGCGCTGGCGTTGTGGTCGATGACCGTGATTGTTGCGCCGATTTGCGGGCCGATTCTGGGCGGGTATATCAGCGATAACTACCACTGGGGCTGGATCTTCTTTATCAACGTTCCCATTGGTGCGCTGGTGGTACTGATGACGCTGCAGTCTCTGCGCGGTCGCGAAACGCGTACTGAACAGCGGCGCATTGACGGTGTGGGACTGGCGTTACTGGTTGTCGGCATTGGTAGCCTGCAGATCATGCTCGACCGCGGTAAAGAGCTCGACTGGTTTGCCTCTTCGGAAATCATCGTCCTGACGGTGGTCGCTGTCGTCGCCATTAGTTTCCTGATTGTCTGGGAGCTGACGGACGACAACCCGATAGTCGACCTGTCGCTGTTTAAGTCGCGAAACTTCACCATTGGCTGTCTGTGTATCAGCCTCGCCTACATGCTCTACTTCGGCGCGATCGTTCTGCTGCCGCAGCTATTGCAGGAGGTATATGGCTATACCGCAACCTGGGCAGGCCTTGCCTCCGCGCCTGTCGGGGTGATCCCCGTCCTGCTGTCGCCGATTATCGGCCGGTTCGCCCACAAGCTCGACATGCGCAGGCTGGTGACGTTCAGCTTCATCATGTACGCGGTCTGCTTCTACTGGCGTGCGTACACGTTCGAACCGGGAATGGACTTTGGCGCCTCCGCGTGGCCGCAGTTTATTCAGGGCTTTGCCGTGGCGTGCTTCTTTATGCCACTGACCACCATCACGCTTTCCGGCTTGCCGCCTGAGCGTATGGCGGCGGCATCAAGCCTGTCGAACTTTACCCGAACGCTGGCGGGCTCGATTGGGACGTCCATTACTACGACGCTGTGGACCAACCGTGAATCATTGCACCATGCGCAATTGACCGAAGCGGTGAACCCGTTCAACCCCAATGCTCAACAGATGTATAGCCAGCTTGAGGGCATGGGGATGACGGAGCAGCAGGCGTCAGGCTGGATCGCCCAGCAGATCACCAACCAGGGTCTGATTATCTCTGCCAACGAGATTTTCTGGATTTCGGCAGGGATCTTTATCGTCCTGCTGGGGCTGGTGTGGTTTGCCAGACCGCCGTTCGGTGCCGGTGGCGGGGGTGGTGGCGCACACTAGTCCTCTGCGCTGGTTGCCGGGTGGCGCTGCGCTTACAAGTCCTGTAGGCCGGGTAAGGCGTAGCCGCCACCCGGCAACCATCGCGACCGTTGTCCAGAACGCGACAGCGATTGTCAGTTCCGATAAAGCAGCGCTCCTGAAATCCCTTCACGATAGTGAAAAGACAACAGGAGCGCATCATGCTGAACACACCCGCCGACAAGTACCAGCCCTATCCCACGCTTTCCCTGCCCGACCGTCGCTGGCCGGAGCAACGCATCACCCGCGCGCCGCGCTGGCTCTCCACCGACTTACGCGACGGCAACCAGGCCCTTGCCGAGCCGATGGACAGCGCGCGCAAGCTGCAGTTCTGGGACTTGCTGCTGAGCTGCGGGTTTAAAGAGATCGAGGTCGCCTTTCCTTCGGCCTCGCAGACGGATTTCAACTTTGTTCGCCAACTGATTGAAGAGAACCGCATTCCGGAGGATGTCACCATTCAGGTGTTAACCCAGGCACGGGAAGACCTGATCGTCCGCACCTTTGAGTCCCTGCGCGGTGCCAAACAGGCCACCGTACACCTCTATAATGCGACCGCCCCGCTGTTCCGCCGTCTGGTATTTGGCATGGAGAAAGCGCAAATCATCGAGCTCGCAACGCGCTCCACGCGCTTTATCCGCACGCTGTGTGAAGAGCATCCTGAAACCCGCTGGCAATACGAATACTCGCCGGAAACCTTCTGCTTTACCGAGCCAGAATTCGCGCTGGAGATTTGTGAAGCGGTGGCGGAAATCTGGCAGCCCTGCGCCGAACGCCCAATGGTAATCAATTTACCGGCCACCGTCGAAGTGAGTACACCGAACGTGTATGCCGACCAGATTGAATATTTTTGTCGCCACTTTAGCCGCCGCGCGGATGTTTGCATTAGCGTGCATCCGCATAACGATCGCGGCACCGGCGTGGCGAGCGCAGAGTTAGCCATCATGGCTGGCGCCGACCGCGTGGAAGGCTGCCTGTTTGGCAACGGCGAGCGCACGGGCAACGTTTGTCTGGTCACGCTGGCGATGAATCTCTACAGCCAGGGGATTAGCCCTGCACTGGACTTCAGCGATATGAATCGGGTGGTAGACGTGGTGGAAGCCTGTAATCAGCTGCCGGTACATCCGCGCCATCCGTGGGCTGGACGCCTGGCCTACACGGCTTTTTCCGGTTCCCATCAGGATGCAATTAAAAAAGGATTTGATGCCCGCAAGCCCGGCGAACGCTGGGAGATGCCCTATCTGCCCGTCGATCCGCAGGATATCGGCTGTACCTACGAAGCGGTCATCCGCGTGAACAGTCAGTCCGGAAAAAGCGGCAGCGCCTGGCTCATTGAGCAGAATCACGGTTTGAAATTACCCCGCGCCCTGCAGCAAGATTTTAGCCAGCATGTGCAGCAGGAAACGGACAAATACGGTAAAGAGATGACGCAGAATGCGCTGTGGCAGCTTTTTCGCAGCCGCTACGGACTGGTGGAAACACCCCATTTTGCCCTGCGGTCGTACCGCAGCGATAGCCAGCAGGACGGTCAGCTGCGCCTGACAGCAAGCGTAGCCACGCAAGGCGGAACGCGTCAGCTTGATGGTCAGGGGAACGGGCTGCTGTCCGCCGCCGCGAGTGGCGTAAGCCGCTGGGTTAACATGCCGTTCGTGATTAAGGATTATCACGAACATACGCTGGGTGAACGCAGCGACAGCCGCTCTGTGGCGTACATTCGCTGTCTGTTCCAGGACGGCAGCAGCCGCTGGGGCGTGGGGATTGACAGCGACGTCTCGCGCGCCTCGCTTCAGGCGCTTTTTAATGCGGTTAGCTGTCTTTGAAGTATTCGCTGGGTGAAATGCCCATCACCCGACGAAACATTGCCGTAAAGGCGCTGTGGCTGCCGTAGCCCAGTTCCAGCGCCACGCGTAACACAGGCTGGCCCTGCGCCAGCCGCTGGAGCGCTTCCAGTAAACGTGCCCTTCTCACCCACTCGCTATAGTGCAAACCTGTCTGCTGCTGAAAGTGACGGTTCAGGGTACGCTCACTCATGCCGATAAGGTTCGCTGCCAGGGAGCTGCTCCAGCTTTCCCCTGGGGCCTGCTGAATTTGCTGGCAAAGCCTGCGTAACGGTTCGCTTTGCGGCTCTGGCAGATTAAACGGCAGCACCGGCATCAGGCGGAGTTCATCAAGAATCAGCTCATACACCCGTTCGGCGCGGCTCCCTGGCGAATACGATTCGGGAAGCGAAAGCGACGCGAGGATCAGCTCGCGTAACAGCGGTGAGATCTGCACGATCTGACACGTTGCGGGCAGATCGGCGCGGGCCAGCGGATCGATAAACAGCGTGCGGGCCGCCACGTTGCCGGTGATGCGCAGGGAGTGCCGGGTGCCCGCAGGCAGCCAAACGCCCCGCCCGGGCGGCACGACCCAACAGCCAGACGCGGTATCCACCCTCACCACCCCACTCAGGCTGTGCAACAGCTGCGCGCAGTCGTGCTGGTGCCACGGCTCGCCTTCACCATGACGGTAGTCATGCGCAAACGGAACGAGGGGGCGATGGGTAAAGGAGAAGGTTGCGGTTGTGGTCAAAGGAGGCACCAACACAATGTAGGCCCGGTAAGCGAAGCGCCACCGGGCATCCACAGGCACAATACTAGATGTGCAGTTCCTGCAGTTTTTCTTTTGGCAGGGCCAGCTCTTCGTTGCTGTTCACGCGAACATCACGCTCGATGATGTGACGCGCGATTTCCTGCGCTTCTTCCAGAGAGTGCATCTGGTAAGTGCCGCACTGGTAAACGTTCAGCTCAGGGATCTGGTTCTGCTCTTTCACCTTTAGCACGTCTTCCATAGCCGCTTTCCAGGCATCCGCGACGCGCTTCTCATCAGGCACACCAATCAGGCTCATGTAGAAACCGGTACGGCAGCCCATCGGAGAGATATCGATGATCTCAACGCCGTTGCCGTTCAGGTGGTCACGCATGAAACCGGCGAACAGGTGCTCCAGCGTATGAATGCCTTTCTCTGGCATCACTTCTTTGTTTGGTACGCAGAAACGCAGATCGAATACGGTGATCGTGTCGCCGTGCGGAGTGTGCATGGTCTTCGCCACGCGGACTGCAGGTGCTTCCATACGGGTATGGTCGACAGTAAAGCTATCTAATAACGGCATACGTCACCTCCGATAGTGATTTTTTTTAAAATAAACTGAACTCTTCTACAGAATGCACGTCTGAGTATATGAAAGACGCGCATTTGTTATCATCATCCCTGAATTCAGAGATGTATATTTTGGCCACAGCGATGTGGCCTTTTTCTTTTCTGCTTAAGCCTGCCTCGCCAGAAACGCCTCAAACGACTCCGTATCCGCCGCTTCAACCTCTTTCTGGCGCGCAACGGACGCATCGCGTTCCGCTACAAAATCCGCTTCGCTCAGGATTTCTAATGGCTCCTGCATCAGCATCTCACGGTATTCCGCCGCAAGCGATCGTCCGGTACCGCCAATGCCCTGATCAATCATAGAACGCAGAATGCGTGCTGAGAACGTCAGTTCCGGGTTATCAAAGCATTCCACCAGCTGGTCGCAAATCTGTTGATACGCGTCGCCACCGTCGATGCTGTCCATCGTCCGGGCAACACGCTTCAGGTCACGGAACAGATCTTTACCGACTTTGGTCAGTGGGAACTGTGCCGTTTCACAGCCGATACCCAGCGTCAGACCCGGTTTACGCCCTTCCAGAATCACGCGGTTCCAGTTTGTACGGGTACAAAGCAGTTCGTCTGCACTCATTTCAGGCGCATCCGCCAGCACGCACCAGACCATAAACAGATCCAGGAAGCGAATCTGCTGTTCATCAACGCCAACCGGTGAGAACGGGTTGATATCCAGCGAGCGCACTTCAATGTATTCAATCCCGCCGCGCTGCAGCGCATCCGACGGGGTTTCACCGCTGCGCGTCACGCGCTTAGGACGAATAGGCGCATACAGCTCGTTTTCAATCTGCAGGACATTGCTGTTGATCTGCAGACGTTTACCGTCTTTTTCGAGGCCGATTTTCTCGTACTCTTCCGACGGGGTTTTGATCGCCCGCTTCAATCCTGCCACATATTCGTGCAATTCGTTAAACGTAATACCGAGATTGCTTTGCGATTTATTGGTATAACCGAGATCGCTCAGGCGCAGAGAGGTCGCATACGGCAGGTAGTACATCCCGCATTCTGTCTTCTCGAACGGTAGCGTGGTCGGTTTCCCCTGCAGGAACGATGAGCAAATGGCAGGCGATGCGCCGAACAGATACGGGATCACCCAACCGA
Source organism: Enterobacter chinensis (assembly GCF_034008295.1). NCBI lineage: Bacteria > Pseudomonadati > Pseudomonadota > Gammaproteobacteria > Enterobacterales > Enterobacteriaceae > Enterobacter > Enterobacter chinensis. The sequence continues at coordinate 586,149 of NZ_JARDVI010000003.1, read as the reverse complement.
AACGGTAATAGTTGCGGATCAGGCGGAAGTAGCCTTCCGAGATCGCGTCTTTATCGGTTTCCCCCCCTTTCGCCTGCCAGAATGCCATCGGCAACGAGAAGTTGTAATGCACGCCAGAGATGGTCTGCATCAACGCGCCGTAGCGGTTTTTCAGTCCTTCGCGATAGAGCGTTTTCAGCCGGCCGATATTTGACGTGCCGTACTGCGCCAGCTCAATCTCCTGGCCCTGCTCGATATAGCACGGCATGCTGAGGGGCCACATACGCTCGTCGCCCATGTTACGCGCGGTGTAGCGATGGATATCGCGCATGATCGTCAGCATATGATCAATATCACCCTCTACTGGGGTGATGAACTCCAGCAGCGCTTCAGCGAAATCGGTTGTGATCCATTTATGTGTCAGCGCCGAGCCTAACGCCTTCGGGTGACCCGTCGTCGCTAAGCTACCGTCCACGTTAACGCGCAGCGTTTCACGCTCAAGACCACGCTGAATACCCTTCAATGCCTGAGGGTGGTTTTCCAGCCAGGCCAGCGCCTGAGATACGTCCGGGATCAAATTGACCTCCCGCCTGTCAAAGTAATGTTACTCAGCATAATTGTAATGGTTGACGATTGAAGGTCGCTTATTCATTCCACCAATTAGTGCCACCACGTCATACCCTGCAGCGTTGCCCATGCCACGAGGACATAACGCACCGCCTTGCCAAGGCACAAAAAAAAGAGCACCGGTCCCCAGGAGATGCGCATCCATCCCGCCAGCAGACACAGCAAATCGCCTATTACAGGCATCCAGCTTAATAACAGCGTGGCAGCGCCATAGCGTTTTAGCCAGCCGACTGCCTTTTCCTGCCAGCGCGATTTTTCGCGTAGCGGAAAGAAACGTCCAAGAATAACGTTAGTCAGCCCTCCAAGGCTATTACCCATTGTTGCTATTAATACCAGCAACCAGGGCTGACTTACGCCGGACAACAGCATCGCCACCAGCACCACTTCCGAATTTCCCGGTAACAGCGTGGCGCTTAAGAAACTGCTGGCGAATAATGAGGCAAGTGACAGCGCGTCACTCACAGTAAGCGCACATCCACCGCGGCCATGCCGGCATCACGCGCGGCCTGAATACCGAAATCGGCATCTTCAAACACGACGCATTTTTCCGCCGGGACACCCATTAATTCTGCACAGAGCAGGAAGGTGTCTGGTGCGGGCTTGTGATTTTTAACATGATCGGCGGCAACCACGGCAGAAAAATAGTGGCGCAGGCCAAGATGGTTGAGCAAAGCCTCTGCAATCGCGCTTTCGCTGCCCGTCCCCACTGACATCGGGCGACGTCCGTGCCACTCTTTCACGACATCAATCAGCGGAAGCGGGCGTACGGTATCTAAAAGCATGGCTTTTACCGCATCGGTTTTTTCACGCGCGAGCAGGTGCGGGTCGAGATCGGCCTGATTCATTTCAATCACGGCCTGCGCAATACGCCAGGTTGGGGATCCGTTAAGGGCAATCATCGCCTGAAGGTCGAAACGCATACCGTAGCGGCCCAGGACGTCAGTCCAGGCTTGACGATGCGTGGGTTCGGTATCCAGGATGGTGCCATCCATATCGAAGATCAAACCGTCATACTGTGCGTACATCGTGCTCTCGCTAAACGATTAACAAAGCATTACTTTATCGCAAAAGGTTTTTTTTGTCGCTGATTGAGAGTGTGATTGCTGACGGAACGTCGAAGGAATAAACAAAGAAAGGGAAGATGGTGCATCCGGGAGGATTCGAACCTCCGACCGCTCGGTTCGTAGCCGAGTACTCTATCCAGCTGAGCTACGGATGCATCGGGAAATGCTTTTAGAAACAGTAAATGGTGCATCCGGGAGGATTCGAACCTCCGACCGCTCGGTTCGTAGCCGAGTACTCTATCCAGCTGAGCTACGGATGCATCAGGGAACTGCTTTCAGAAATAGTAAATGGTGCATCCGGGAGGATTCGAACCTCCGACCGCTCGGTTCGTAGCCGAGTACTCTATCCAGCTGAGCTACGGATGCATCGGGATTTACTACTGTACTGCTCGATATTCATATCACTTCTAAAGCAATATGAAGTAATAGATGGTGCATCCGGGAGGATTCGAACCTCCGACCGCTCGGTTCGTAGCCGAGTACTCTATCCAGCTGAGCTACGGATGCAAAATGGCGGTGAGGCGGGGATTCGAACCCCGGATGCAGCTTTTGACCGCATACTCCCTTAGCAGGGGAGCGCCTTCAGCCTCTCGGCCACCTCACCACACAACGCCTCTTTCGAGTGCTTCGAGTAACTCGTTAAGAGCTTCTCGTCGCTGCGTGGCGCATATATTACTTTCTGGGACTTATAAGTCAAACAATTTTCCAAAAGCTTTTATCGTTTGCACAAATCACACGCAATTCGCATGTAAAAGCCGCAAAGAGGGTGTTTTATAAGCGGATTTTGCAGGCATCTTCACAGAAAACCTGTGCAGAAATGGCGGTGTTGAGACGAGTTAAGGCTAACGGAGTGGTTAAAAAGAGAGCGATTGAAATTAAACGGTAACTTTGAGCAGGAAAAATGACAGGAGGGTTGCGTCTCGCCCGACAGCGAGACGCGACAATATCAGTAACTGGACTGCTGGGATTTTTCAGCCTGGATACGCTGGTAGATCTCTTCACGGTGGACAGATACTTCTTTAGGAGCGTTAACACCAATACGTACCTGGTTACCCTTTACCCCTAAAACTGTCACGGTGACCTCATCCCCAATCATGAGGGTCTCACCAACTCGACGAGTCAGAATCAGCATTCTTTGCTCCTTGAAAGATTAAAAGAGTCGGGTCTCTTGTATCCCGGCATTATCCATCATATAACGCCAAAAAGTAAGCGATGACAAACACGTAAAGTGTAAGCAGTCACGGCATCACATTCTGTTAAACGTAAGTTTAGCCGATATACACAAACTCAACCTGACTTTATCGTTATCGATAGCACAGTGAACAAGACGCCATAACGTTACCGCTATGGCGTCTGCTTGCGCTTTGTAGTTATTACAGTTTCGCGCTTACCCAGCTTTCAACGCTGGCCAATGCTGCAGGGAGTGCCGCCGCATCCGTACCACCGGCTTGCGCCATGTCCGGACGACCGCCACCCTTGCCGCCCACCTGCTGAGCGACCATACCAATCAGTTCCCCTGCTTTTACGCGGTCGGTCACATCCTTAGAGACGCCCGCAATCAGAGAAACCTTACCTTCTGCCACTGTCGCCAGCACGATAACGGTAGAACCAAGCTGGTTCTTGAGATCGTCGACCATAGTACGCAGCATCTTAGGCTCAACGCCCGCCAGATCGCTGACCAGCAGTTTGACACCCTTAATGTCTACAGCCTTGCTGGAGAGGTTTGCACTCTCCTGCGCCGCAGCCTGCTCTTTCAGCTGCTGCAGCTCTTTTTCCAGCTGACGCGTACGATCCAGCGCAACGCGCACTTTCTCGCCCAGGTTCTGGCTATCGCCTTTAAGCAGCTGTGCGATGTCGTGCAGCTGATCGCTCTGCGCATGCAGACTGGCAATAGCGCCTTCACCGGTCACCGCTTCAATACGACGCACACCAGCCGCCGTACCCGACTCGGAAACAATGCGGAACAGGCCGATGTCACCGGTGCGGGATGCGTGAGTACCGCCGCACAGTTCGGTAGAGAAGTCGCCCATGCTCAGTACGCGAACACGTTCGTCATATTTCTCACCAAACAGCGCCATTGCACCTTTCTTCTTCGCCGCCTCGAGATCCATGATATGGGTTTCGATTGGCAGGTTACGGCGAATCTGCGCGTTCACCAGATCTTCCACCGCACGGATTTCAGACGGTTTCATCGCTTCAAAATGCGAGAAGTCGAAACGCAGCACTTTGTCGTTAACCAGAGAACCTTTCTGTGCAACATGAGTACCCAGCACGTCGCGCAGGGCTGCATGCATCAGGTGGGTTGCAGAGTGGTTCAGACGGATGCGTGCACGGCGAGCTTCATCAACGTTAGCCTGTACGCCCTCGCCCACTTTCAGAGAACCGGAAACCAGCTTGCCCTGATGACCAATCGCCTGACCGTATTTCTGGGTGTCGCTGACGCTGAAGCTGAAGCCATTGCCTTTCAGTTCGCCTTTATCGCCAACCTGACCGCCGGATTCCGCATAGAACGGCGTTTTATCCAGAATAACAACGGCATCCTGACCTGCGCTGATGCTGTCCACGGCTTTACCGTCAACAAACAGGGCGGTCACTTTGCCGGTCAGTTCCAGCGCTTCATAACCTTTAAATTCTGACGCGCCATCAACGCGGATCATCGCGTTGTAGTCCGCACCGAAACCGCTGGATTCACGCGCACGACGACGCTGCTCTTCCATCGCGGCTTCGAAGCCCGCTTCGTCAACTTTGATGTTGCGCTCGCGGCAAACGTCCGCCGTCAGGTCAACCGGGAAACCGTAGGTGTCGTACAGGCGGAAAGCGGTTTCGCCATCCAGCGTGTCGCCTTTCAGTTTCGCCAGTTCTTCATCCAGCAGTGCCAGACCGCGCTCCAGCGTACGCGCAAACTGTTCTTCTTCGGTTTTCAGAACCTGCTCTACCTGCGCCTGCTGGCGTTTCAGCTCATCACCGGCAGCACCCATCACACCAATCAATGGCCCAACGAGTTTATAGAAGAAGGTGTCCTTCGCGCCCAGCATGTTGCCGTGACGGATTGCACGACGAATGATACGACGCAGCACGTAGCCACGGTTTTCATTCGACGGGATAACGCCGTCGGCAATCAGGAACGCACAGGAACGAATATGGTCCGCGATAACGCGCAGCGATTTGTTGTTCAGGTCGGTCGCGCCGGTGACTTCCGCAACGGCTTTGATCAGGGTGCTGAACAGGTCAATCTCGTAGTTGGAGTTAACGTGCTGCAGAACAGCGGCAATACGCTCCAGACCCATACCGGTATCAACGGAAGGCTTCGGCAGCGGTTCCATCGTACCGTCGGCCTGACGGTTGAACTGCATGAAGACGATGTTCCAGATCTCAATATAGCGATCGCCGTCTTCTTCCGGGCTGCCAGGAGGGCCACCCCAGATGTGGTCGCCGTGATCGTAGAAGATCTCGGTGCACGGACCGCAAGGGCCGGTGTCACCCATCTGCCAGAAGTTGTCAGACGCGTATGGCGCGCCTTTGTTATCACCGATGCGAATAATACGCTCGCGCGGGATCCCGACTTCTTTTTCCCAGATTTCGTAGGCTTCGTCATCGGTTTCATAAACTGTAACCCACAGACGCTCTTTCGGCAGGTTGAACCAGTTTTCACCGGTCAGCAGTTCCCATGCGTACTGGATAGCATCGTGTTTGAAGTAGTCGCCGAAGCTGAAGTTACCCAGCATTTCGAAGAAAGTATGGTGACGCGCGGTGTAACCGACGTTTTCCAGGTCGTTGTGTTTACCGCCCGCACGTACGCAACGCTGTGAGGTTGTGGCGCGGGAATAATTACGCTTGTCGAGACCAAGGAACACATCCTTGAACTGGTTCATCCCGGCGTTGGTAAACAGCAGAGTCGGATCGTTGTTCGGTACCAGGGAGCTGCTGGCAACAACCTGGTGTCCCTTACTATGGAAAAAATCGAGAAACGCCTGACGGATCTCAGCGGTGCTCTTGCTCATAATTATCCTGAAATCAAGCTAACGAAATGTCGTAGCCAGCCTGTATCGGTAAACCGTTGGACAGACCAGCTACTGGAAAAAGTGGGAATAAGATAAGTTTTCTTTGGAGGGAAGTAAAATCCCGCATGCGTTCAATCGGCAAAATTACGCCAGATATCCTGAATATCTTCCATCAGAAAGCCGCGGTAGAGCAAAAAGCGCTGGATTTTGACTTTTTCTGAAAATTCACGCGGCAGCGGTTCACCGTATTTACGCATGGCCTGTTCTTTTGCCAGCGCGCACCACTCAATGTCGCATTCGCGCATCGCTTTTTCGATGGCCTCCCGGGCCACCCCTTTCTGGTTCAGCTCCTGGCGGATGCGCGCGGGTCCATATCCTTTGCGGCCGCGGCTGGCGAGAAACCGTGAGGCGAAACGCTCGTCATCGAGATAGTGATGCTCGTAGCACCAGGCAATTACGCGGTCATAATCTTCCGCGGTGGCATCAATCTCTTCCGGCCCGTTTTTACTCATCACCGGAGCCGACAGTTTTCGCCGTAGCTCCTGTTCACTGTGGTCACGGACGGCAAGAATACGTACCGCACGATCCAGTAAGCGTGAGTATGCCGGTCGACGTGATGTAGGTTCACTCATAAAAAACCTGCTGATTCAGAAATGCAAAAAGGGCCGCATCAGCAGCCCTTCATCGTTAAACGAGAGAATTAAAAGTCTTCGTTAGTTTCTTCAGCATCCGCGGCATCCACCACGAAATCAGGTTTGGAGTCCTGGTTGTTCAGCAGAAGCTCACGCACTTTTTTCTCAATCTCTTTCGCCGCAGCCGGGTTATCTTTCAGCCAGGAGATCGCATTCGCTTTACCCTGACCAATTTTGTCACCGTTGTAGCTGTACCAGGCGCCCGCTTTTTCAATCAGCTTCTCTTTCACGCCGAGGTCAACCAGCTCGCCGAGGAAGTTGATCCCTTCGCCGTAGAGGATCTGGAATTCAGCCTGTTTGAACGGTGCAGCGATTTTGTTCTTCACAACCTTGACGCGGGTTTCGCTACCGACGACGTTCTCGCCCTCTTTCACCGCGCCGATACGGCGGATATCCAGACGGACAGAGGCGTAGAATTTCAGTGCGTTACCACCGGTCGTGGTTTCTGGGTTACCGAACATCACACCAATTTTCATACGGATCTGGTTGATGAAGATCAGCAGCGTATTAGACTGCTTCAGGTTACCCGCCAGCTTACGCATCGCCTGGCTCATCATACGTGCCGCGAGGCCCATGTGAGAGTCACCGATTTCACCTTCGATTTCGGCTTTTGGCGTCAGCGCAGCAACGGAGTCGACTACGATAACGTCAACGGCACCAGAACGCGCCAGCGCATCACAAATTTCCAGCGCCTGCTCACCGGTGTCCGGCTGAGAACACAGCAGGTTGTCGATATCTACACCCAGCTTACGGGCATAAACAGGGTCCAGCGCGTGCTCGGCATCGATAAACGCACAGGTTTTACCTTCGCGCTGTGCCGCGGCAATCACCTGCAGCGTCAGGGTGGTTTTACCGGAGGACTCTGGCCCGTAGATTTCTACGATACGGCCCATAGGCAGACCGCCAGCGCCCAGCGCGATATCCAGAGAAAGCGAACCGGTGGAGATGGTTTCCACATCCATGGAACGGTCTTCACCCAGGCGCATGATGGAGCCTTTACCGAATTGCTTTTCGATCTGGCCCAGTGCTGCCGCCAACGCTTTCTGTTTGTTTTCGTCGATAGCCATTATTACTCCTGTCATGCCGGGAGAAGCGACTGTGCTTCACCGTGGATTTCTGTTCTGTTGGTGCAATTATACTGTATGGTCATACAGTATCAAGTGTTTTGTAGAAATTGTTGCCAGAGCGTTTTTAACGCATAAACGGTGGCCTGACGACGCACGCTTTCGCGATCGCCGCTAAAGCACTCCCGGCGGGTGATCCCCTCCCCTTTGGCGGTGGCAAACCCAAACCACACGGTGCCGACAGGCTTTACGTCGCTGCCGCCGTCCGGGCCTGCGATGCCGCTTATGGAAATCGCGTAATCTGCCCGAGCCTCTTTGAGCGCACCAATGGCCATCTCGATCACCACCGGTTCGCTGACCGCGCCATGCTGTTCCAGCGTGGATTCACGTACGCCAATCATCTGTGCTTTAGCTTCGTTACTGTAGGTCACAAAACCGCGTTCAAACCAGGCGGAACTGCCGGCAATATCGGTAATCGCTTTCGCCACCCAGCCGCCGGTGCAGGATTCCGCTGTGGTGATTGTCGCGCCACGCTGCTTAAGCGCAAGGCCAACTATCTCGCTCAGCTGCATCAATTCATGGTCAGTCATTCTCGCTCCAGGCATCAGAAAAACGTGCTGCACAAGATAGCACTTTCTCGTCAGATATGGGGATACGCTTCAGGTTTTACGAGGGGGCTTCAGAAAAAAGCCGGTGCGGGCGCACCGGCCAGCAAGAAGGTTATTTCATGCTGTCTGCGAGGGTGTTCACATTGTGGCGAAACGCCTTAACGTAGGTGTCTGCCACTCCACCTTTTGCCGACAGCGCTTCCGGGTAAAGTTCGCCCCCCGGCTGTGCGCCTGTCGCCGACGCAATCTGTTTCACCAGACGCGGATCGAGCTGGTTTTCCATAAACCAGGTTTTCACACCGTCGGCTTTAATCTGATTGATAATCTCTGCGACCTGCGCCGCGCTGGCCTCGCTCTCAGACGAGAGCCCCTGCGGCGCCATAAAGGTCACGCCATAGGCACGGCTAAAATAGCCGAACGCGTCATGGCTGGTCAGCACATTACGCTTCGCCTGCGGGATCTGGCTGAAGCGCGTTTTAGCCCAGCTATCCAGCTGGTTAAGCTGCGCGATATACGCTTTTCCAGAGGCTTCCAGCGCGGCTTTATCTTGCGGATCGGCTTTCACCAGCCCGTTCAGAATATTTTGTGCATAAAGCGCCCCGTTCGCCGCGCTGTTCCACGCGTGCGGATCGGTCACGGTTTTGCCCTCTTCTTCCAGGGTGTGCGTTTTCACCCCGGTCGATGCCACCACAAGCTGTCCTTTAAATCCGGAGGCCTTCACCAGACGGTCGAGCCAGCCCTCCAGACCCAGACCGTTCACCACCACCACATCAGCCTTGCTCAGCGCCGCGCTGTCTTTCGGTGACGGTTCGAAGGTATGCGGATCGCCGTCCGGCCCAACCAGCGTCGTCACGTTGACATGGTCACCGCCCACCTCCTGCGTGATGTCCCCCAGTATCGAAAAGCTGGTGACCACATTCAGCGTTTTCGCCATCACGCCGTGCGACATCATCCCCAGCGCGAGCGCCATAATTAATCCTGTACGTTTCATCGTTTCCCCTTGCGTTAAAAAAGCGCGCGCAGACTGCCAGCGAGCCTGCTTCGCGTACCCAATAAAATGGAAATAAAGAACAGCGCGCTGGCGGTGAGCACGATGGATGGCCCGGCAGGTAAACTCATCGCCCAGGAGAGGCTCAACCCCAGCCATGCGCAGAAAATACCGCTGATGCCCGCCATCAGGAGTAACCCTGGCAGCGTGCGCACCCAGCAGCGGGCCGCCACGGCCGGCAGCATCATCAGCCCGACGGCCATCAGCGTACCGAGGACCTGAAAACCCGCCACCAGGTTAAGGACCAGTAGCGCCAGAAACAGCCCGTGCAGCAGGCCAGGCAGCCAGCGGGCGTTCACCTGTAGCCAGGCGGTATCAAACGCTTCCGTGACCAGCCCGCGATAGAAAATCGCCAGCGTGATAAGGGTGAACATGCAAACGCCCGTGACGAACAGCGCGGCGTCATTGTCCACGGCGAGGATGGATCCAAACAGCAGATGCAGCAGATCGACATTCGACCCGCGAAGCGACACCAGCGTAACGCCCAGCGCCAGCGAGCCAAGATAAAACCCGGCAAAGCTGGCATCCTCTTTAAGCGGCGTGCGTCGGCTGACCAGACCGGCCATCAGCGCTACGGTAATTCCCGCGATAAAACCGCCAATACTCATCGCCAACAGCGACATGCCGCTGAGCAGGTATCCCACGGCGACACCCGGCAAAATGGCGTGAGAAAGCGCGTCGCCCATCAGGCTCATGCGACGCAGCTGAAGAAACACGCCGAGTGCGGTGGTGCTGACAGAAAGCGCCAGGCAAACCACCAGCGCGCGACGCATAAAGCCGTACTCAATAAACGGCTGAAAAAAGAGATGCCAGATCATGCCACCCTCACCCGTTCGGTTTTCCATTGGGGAATGTCAGCGTCCAGCCGTAACGTCTGCGGGAAGTGGCGCGACACGCGCTCGCTGTCGTGGAGTACCGCGAGCAGCGTTTGCCCCTGCATATACATTTCCAGCATCAAATCCATCAGCACGTTGCAGGTGGCTTCATCGACGCCGGTAAAGGGCTCATCAAGCATCACCAGCGGCGCCTGCTGCACCAGGACGCGGGCAAACAGCATGCGCTGAAACTGACCGCCGGAAAGTTCATCGATGGTGGATAACGCCATGGATTCCAGCCCGACGCGCTCCAGCGCGCTCCTGATGCGCAACCGCGTTTCGCGGCGAAACCCGGAAAAAAGCGAAATACCCGGCCAGCAGCCCATGCTTACGACGTCCTGTACGGTCAGCGGAAACTGCGCCTCCAGCGCGTGACGCTGCGCCAGCCAGCCAATCACCGGGCGCTTTCCCTGCCAGCGAAAGCCGCCGCTCACGGGAGGAATAAACCCTGCCAGCGTTTTTAGCAGCGTGGATTTCCCGCAGCCGTTAGCGCCGATAATGGCGGTCATACTTCCCCGTTCAATCACACCCGAAAGAGGACGCGTAACGGATTCTCGGTCATAACCCGTCGTGAGCGCATTCATCACAATCATGGCAGTGCCACCGCCCAGCGCACGGCCAGCCCGATGAAAACAACAAGTACCAGCGCCAGCAAAAGCCGAACCAGCGCAGAGAGAGAAAAAAGGGACGTTGACATCTCGACACCACATTAAATGTTATAACATAACAATAATAAAAGGCGATTGAGATGTAAATGGCGCGTTTGAAAAGGGAGTGTGGCGAAATGTTTCTGAAAAAACCTGGATGGCCGCGGGGTGCCCTCACCCCAGCCCTCTCCCAAAGGGAGAGGGAGGAATAAGACGACTTACTGACTAAAAGGCGACGCTGCCGGAACGCGGGCCTGCGATACCGCCAGCCCCAGCTGCCACACCGCCATTGCGTAGTGGGTGCTGTGGTTATAACGGGTGATGGTGTAGAAGTTCGGCATGCCGTACCAGTACTGATAGCCGGTTCCTACGTCCAGACGCAGCAGGCTCACCTGATCAACATTGCCCAGCGGCTGGGTTGGCGTTAAGCCCGCCGCCGTCAGCTGTGCGACGCTGTACTTAGTTTTGAAGCCGTTGTCCAGACCAAACGCCTCGCCGTTAGCCTGCACCGCCACCTGTCCGCCCGGCGTCCAGCCGTGCGCTTTAAAGTAGTTCGCCACGCTGCCGATGGCATCCACCGGATCCCACAGGTTGATATGACCATCCCCGTTAAAGTCGACGGCATATTCTTTATAGGAGGACGGCATAAACTGGCCGTAGCCCATCGCACCGGCAAACGACCCTTTCAGATCGAGCGGGTCGTCCTGTTCGCTTCGCGCCATCAGCAGGAAGGTTTCCAGCTCGGAAGAGAAATACTCCGCACGGCGTGGATAGTTAAAGGAGAGCGTCGCCAGCGCGTCGAGGATGCGGGTTTTCCCCATCACGCGGCCCCAGCGGGTTTCCACGCCGATAATCCCGACTATGATTTCCGGCGGTACGCCGTACACCTGCCACGCGCGGTTAAGCGCATCTTCATACTGATTCCAGAACGCCACGCCGTTTTGCACGTTGTCCGGGGTAATAAACTGTTTGCGATAGCGCAGCCACGCACCGTTCGGCCCGCTCGGCACCTGAGCCGTCGGCGCCTGCCTGTCCATCAGGCGCAGCACGTAGTCCAGACGCTTGGCCTGCGACAAAATTTCGTGCAACTGCTGTCTGTCAAAGCCGTGTTTGCTCACCATTTTATCGATGAACTGCTCGGCCGCCGGGTTATTCGCGAAGTCGCCGCCCATCTGCATCATATTGTGCTGCGGCTCCAGCAGGAATCCCCCGGAAGGCGCGCCCGCCGTTTGCTGAACGGCTTCGGTCTTAGGTTTGCTACTACAGGCAGACAGCAGAATAAGCGCAGGCAACAGCGCTGCATAACGACGCTTGAACATGAGACATCCATTTAACGGGTTCGATAAGAACCCAGTATGGTAAAGCATCCGCAACACCTCAAGGAAGCGGTACGCACCTCCCCAATGCAAATCCGCGTTTTTTTCCACCGAAAACCATTTCCCCCATCAATAAACTTTCAAAATAATCCATTTTTCTTTCATTGTGAGATCTAACTAACACTTTAAAACCTTTCAAAGTGATTATTATTAACCGCAGTCAGACAAAAACAAAAAAGCCCCACAGGAGAGAAGAATGATAGAAACCATCACCCACGGCGCCGAGTGGTTCATCGGGCTGTTTCAGAAAGGCGGAGAAGTGTTCACCGGCATGGTGACCGGGATCCTGCCCCTGCTGATCAGCCTGCTGGTGATCATGAACGCGCTGATTAACTTTATCGGCCAGCAGCGCATCGAACGCTTCGCCCAGCGCTGCGCCGGGAACCCGCTGTCCCGCTACCTGGTTTTACCCTTCATCGGCACCTTCGTGTTCTGCAACCCGATGACCTTAAGCCTTGGTCGCTTTATGCCGGAAAAGTACAAGCCGAGTTATTACGCCGCCGCCTCCTACAGCTGCCACTCCATGAACGGCCTGTTCCCGCACATTAACCCCGGAGAGCTGTTTGTCTACCTCGGGATCGCCAGCGGTCTCACCACCCTTGGCCTGCCGCTCGGCCCGCTGGCGGTGAGCTATCTGCTGGTTGGTCTGGTGACCAATTTCTTCCGCGGCTGGGTGACGGACCTCACCACCGCTATTTTCGAGAAAAAAATGGGCATCCAGCTTGAACAGAAAGTCCATCTTTCAGGAGCCACAGCATGAACCGGATCCGCATTGAGAAAGGCACGGGCGGCTGGGGCGGCCCGCTGGAGTTCGACGCCACCGAAGGAAAAAAGATCGTTTACATCACCGCGGGCACGCGCCCGGCGATCGTCGATAAGCTGCGCGAGCTGACCGGCTGGGAAGCGGTCGACGGCTTCAAAGAAGGCGAACCGCCGGAAGCGGAAATCGGCGTGGCGGTCATCGACTGCGGCGGCACCCTGCGCTGCGGCATCTACCCGAAGCGTCGCATTCCAACGGTGAATATTCACTCCACCGGAAAATCAGGCCCGCTGGCGCAGTACATCCTTGAAGACATTTATGTGTCTGGGGTGAAAGAGGACAACATCACTCTGGTGAATGGCACTCCCGCGCCGCAAAAAGCGGCACCGCGCGAGTACGACACCAGCAAGAAGATCACCGAGCAGAGCGACGGGCTACTGGCGAAGGTCGGGATGGGCATGGGTTCCGCCGTGGCGGTGCTGTTCCAGTCCGGGCGCGACACCATCGACACGGTGCTGAAAACCATCCTGCCGTTTATGGCGTTCGTCTCGGCACTCATCGGCATCATCATGGCGTCCGGCCTGGGTGACTGGATTGCCCACGGCCTCGCCCCGCTCGCCAGCCACCCGCTTGGGCTGGTGACGCTGGCGCTGATCTGCTCCTTCCCGCTGCTGTCGCCGTTCCTCGGCCCGGGCGCGGTGATTGCCCAGGTCATCGGCGTGCTGATTGGCGTGCAGATTGGCCTGGGCAACATTCCCCCGCACCTCGCCCTTCCCGCTCTGTTTGCCATTAACGCCCAGGCGGCGTGCGACTTCATCCCCGTTGGGCTGTCGCTGGCTGAAGCGCACCAGGACACCGTGCGCGTGGGCGTCCCGTCCGTACTGGTCAGCCGCTTCCTGACGGGCGCACCGACGGTGCTGATTGCCTGGTTTGTCTCCGGCTTTATTTATCAATAAGAGGTTCCTGCCATGACCGTGATTTACCAGACCACCATTACCCGCATCGGCCAGAGCGCCGCCGACGCGCTGAGCGACCAGATGCTGATCACCTTCCGGGAAGGCGCCCCGGCGGATATCGAAGAGTTTTGTTTTATCCACTGCCACGGCGAGCTGAAGGGAGAACTGAAGGCCGGTAGCCAGCTGGAGCTGGGCGAGGCGCGCTATGCCGTGACCGCCGTTGGCGACGTGGCCGAGCAAAACCTGCGCGAGCTGGGCCACATCACCCTGCGTTTCGACGGCCAGCCGCAGGCGGAGTATCCCGGTACGGTTCACGTGACGGGCCCGGTTCCGCAGGCTGTCACCCCAGGCTGCACGTTAAAATTTGTTGCGTAATTTAAGGAGAAACACATGAGTCAGGTTGCCGTTGTCATTGGTGGAGGACAAACCTTAGGCGAGTTCCTCTGCCGTGGGCTTGCCGCAGAGGGTTACCGCGTGGCGGTAGTGGACATTCAGAGTGAAAAAGCCGCCCGCGTGGCGGATACCATCAACACCGAATTTGGCGAAGGGATGGCGTACGGGTTTGGTGCCGACGCCACCAGCGAGCAAAGCGTAATGGCGCTGGCCCGCGGCGTGGACGAGATTTTTGGACGTACCGATCTGCTGGTCTACAGCGCGGGAATTGCGAAAGCGGCCTTTATCGGCGATGTCGAGCTGGGGGATTTTGACCGCTCGCTGCAGGTGAACCTGGTGGGCTATTTCCTCTGCGCCCGCGAGTTTTCCCGTCTGATGATCCGCGACGGCATTCAGGGGCGCATCATTCAGATCAACTCAAAATCAGGGAAGGTGGGCAGCAAGCACAACTCCGGCTACAGCGCGGCGAAGTTTGGCGGCGTGGGGCTGACGCAGTCTCTGGCGCTGGATCTGGCCGAGTACGGCATTACCGTTCACTCGCTGATGCTGGGCAACCTGCTGAAATCGCCGATGTTCCAGTCTCTGCTGCCACAGTACGCTACCAAGCTTGGCATCAAAGCAGAAGAGGTGGAGCAGTACTACATCGATAAAGTGCCGCTGAAGCGCGGGTGCGACTATCAGGACGTGCTGAACATGCTGCTGTTTTACGCCAGCCCAAAAGCCTCGTACTGCACCGGGCAGTCGATCAACGTGACCGGTGGGCAGGTCATGTTCTAACTCCCTTCCCCGGTGGCGCTGCGCTTACCGGGGCTACAATACCCATAGGCCGGGTAAGGCGCAGCCGCCACCCGGCATGTAAGGAGTGAAATATGGTAACCGCGCTCATCACCGTCGCCGCCCTCGCCTGGATCTGCCAGATGGCGTTTGGCGGTTGGCAGATCCACCAGTTTAACCGCGCGTTTAATGCCCTGTGTCAGAAGGGTCGAGTGGGCGTCGGACGTTCCGGCGGACGCTTCAAACCGCGCGTGGTCGTCGCCGTTGCGCTGGACGAGCACGACCAGGTGTGCGATTCCCTGATCATGCGCGGCATGACCGTCTTCGCCAGACCGGTGAAAATCCAGGCAATCAACGGCATTTCGTTGCAGGAATTGCGGCCTGATGTGATCTTTCCCCATGATCCACTCTGTCAGAATGCACTATCATTAGCGCTTAATCTGAAACATGGATAATTTCGTTGTGAAAGCTATAGACTTGCGAAATTATCATTTCGCAACCTAAGGAACGAAGCGCCTATGAAACCTCGTCAGCGGCAGGCGGCCATTCTCGAGCATCTGCAAAAACAGGGAAAATGCTCGGTAGAGGATCTGGCCCACTACTTTGACACCACCGGCACGACAATACGCAAGGACCTGGTATTGCTCGAAAACTCTGGCGCCGTTATTCGAACCTACGGCGGCGTGGTGCTCAATAAGGACGAAGCGGACCCGCCTATCGATCACAAAACGCTGATCAACACCCACCAGAAGGCGCTGATCGCCGAAGCGGCGGTGAAATTTATCCACGATGGCGACTCCATTATCCTCGACGCTGGCAGCACCGTCCTGCAGATGATCCCCCTGCTCAACCGCTTTAATAACATCACGGTGATGACCAACAGCCTGCACATCGTCAACGCCCTGTCGGAATTCGACAGCGAGCAAACTATCCTGATGCCCGGCGGCACCTTCCGTAAAAAATCCGCGTCGTTTCACGGTCAGCTGGCCGAGAACGCCTTTGACCACTTCAGCTTTGATAAACTGTTTATGGGCACCGACGGCATCGACCTGAGCGCGGGCGTCACCACCTTCAACGAGGTATTCAGCGTCAGTAAAGCGATGTGCAACGCCGCGCGGGAAGTAATCCTGATGGCAGACTCCTCGAAGTTTGGCCGTAAAAGCCCCAACATTGTCTGTAGCCTGGAAAGCGTCGACAAACTGATTACCGACGCGGGTATCGACCCGGCGTTCAAGAAAGCGCTGGAAGAGAAAGGCATCGACGTGATCGTAACCGGAGAGAGAGATGAGTGATTTTCTGTTAGAAACGGGCCGCCAGACGCTGATGCTGGAGCTGCAGGAAGCCAGCCGCCTGCCGGAACGTCTGGGCGAGGATTTTGTCCGCGCCGCCAACACCATTATCCACTGCGAGGGTAAAGTGATTGTGGCGGGTATCGGGAAATCCGGCCATATCGGCAAAAAGATTGCCGCGACGCTGGCCAGCACCGGGACGCCCGCTTTCTTCGTGCATCCGGCCGAAGCGCTGCACGGCGATCTGGGGATGATCGAAAGCCGCGACGTAATGCTGTTTATCTCCTACTCCGGTTCGGCTAAAGAACTGGATCTCATTATTCCACGCCTGCAGGAAAAGTCGGTCGCTCTGCTGGCGATGACCGGGAAGTCCCGCTCGCCCCTTGCGCTGGCCGCCAAAGCGACGCTGGATATTTCCGTTGAGCGCGAAGCCTGTCCGATGCACCTCGCTCCCACCTCCAGCACCGTCAACACGCTGATGATGGGCGACGCGCTGGCGATGGCGGTGATGCAGGCGCGCGGCTTTAACGAAGAAGATTTTGCCCGTTCGCATCCGGCCGGAGCGCTTGGGGCACGCCTGCTCAATAAGGTTCACCACCTGATGCGAACTGACGATGCCATTCCGCAGGTCAAACTCGATACCAGCGTCATGGACGCGATGCTGGAGCTCAGCCGCACTGGCCTGGGCCTGGTTGCGGTCTGCGATGACAACGGGAGCGTCAAGGGCGTGTTCACCGACGGCGACCTGCGCCGCTGGCTGGTTGGCGGCGGCAGGCTGGAAACAAAAGTGTCGGACGCCATGACCAAAGGCGGACTGACGCTCAACGCCGAGAGCCGCGCCATTGAAGCCAAAGAGGTGCTGATGAAGCGCAAGATCACCGCCGCGCCGGTGGTGGATGACACCGGCAGGCTGTGCGGTGCTATTAACCTGCAGGATTTCTACCAGGCCGGGATTATCTAACTCTTCAGCCCGAGACGCTTCGCCAGCCGGTGCAGGTTGGCGACGTCCATCTCCAGCGCCCGCGCGCACGCCGCCCAGCTGCGGTTGTTCTGCTCCAGCGCACGGGTAATCATTTGGCGCTGGAACGCTTCCGTCGCCTCGCGTAGGTTCTCATTTACACTCTCTGGCACACGCTGAGCCACGGTCTGTACGGCGTCATCGTGCAGCGCAAAATGACGCGCGTGGATCACCACCTCATCACCCGAACGCGCCGCCCGCGCCAGCACCACCGCGCGGTGAATCGCATGCTCCAGCTCGCGCACGTTGCCCGGCCAGCCGTAGCTCAGAAGATGCGCTCTCGCCCCCGGGCTTAGCACCACGCGAGACAACCCCATCCTGAGCCGACACTGCTCGCAGAAAAAGCCCGCCAGCAGCAGCACATCGTCCCCGCGTTCGCGCAGCGGCGGCACGGTTAGCGGGAACACGCTCAGGCGGTGGAACAGGTCAGCGCGGAAGTTCCCGGCCAGCACCGCTTCACGCAGGTCGCGGTTCGTCGCCGCCAGCACGCGCACGTCCACTCTGTGGCTGCGGTCATCCCCCACGCGCTGGATATCGCCGTACTGCAGCACGCGCAGGAGTTTGGCCTGTAACGACAGGGAGAGCTCGCCAATTTCATCCAGAAATAGCGTGCCGTTATCAGCCATTTCAAACTTGCCGCTGCGGTTGCTGATGGCCCCGGTAAACGCCCCTTTGACGTGACCAAACAGCTCGCTTTCCGCCACGCTCTCCGGCAGCGCGGCGCAGTTGAGGTACACCAGCGGATTCACCGCGCGCGGCGAGGCTTCGTGAATGGATTTCGCCACCAGCTCTTTACCGGTACCCGTTTCCCCGAAGATCAGCACGTTCAAATCGGAGGCGGCGACAATCTCAATCTCCTTTTTGAGCTGCGTCATGCCCGACGAAAGGCCGATCATCTCCGTGTGCGCCACCTGCTCAAACGCCGCCGGGCTGCCGGGAAGAATGTTCTGGCTCTCAAGCTGTTCAATCAGCAGGGCGTTGTTCAGCGCCCCGGCGGCCAGCGCGGCAATCAGGCGCAGCTCTTCGTCGCTGAAGGTGTCGAACTGGTCCGGCGACATACCGTCGAGCGTCAGTGCCCCAATCAGGTTTTGCCCGGCAAACAGCGGCAGGCCGATACAGGCGTGCACCTTCAGGCTCTCCTGGCCAGGAATGAGGCCGTCGTACGGGTCGGGCAGATCGCTGTCCGCCGGGAAACGCACCACGTCCCCCGCCCGGGCGATGGTCTCCAGCCGCGGATGACCCTCAAGGGCAAAACGCCGCCCGAGAACGTCCCTGGACAGCCCGTCGATAGCCAGCGGAATAAACTGCCGCCCCTCGTAGCGCAGCAGCGCTGAGGCATCGCACGCCAGCACGTGGCGCAGCGTGGAGATCAGCCGCTGAAAGCGGTCCTGATGGCCGATACCGGTTTGCAGTTCAATGGCGATCTTCGCCAGCACCTCTACGGAAAAGCTCATGTCTGCCTCGCTGTCATTTTGACAATCGATATTGTCATATTGACTGCAATCTTGATAGTCATAATGACTACCCATTAAGAGTCATGAAAATAATAACCTATTAAAATCAATAGAATAAAAGTTGGCATGCAACTTGATATAAGCAAGCCATCTTATTTGAAAAACGCGATATTACGCTGAGGTTGCTATGTCTATTCTGGTTAAAAATAACATTCATTGGGTGGGTCAACGTGACTGGGAAGTACGCGATTTCCACGGGACGGAGTACAAAACGCTGCGCGGCAGCAGCTACAACAGCTATCTCATCCGGGAAGGTAAAAACGTGCTGATCGATACCGTCGATCACAAATTCAGCCGCGAGTTCGTGCAGAACCTGCGCAGTGAAATCGACCTGGACGCCATCGACTACATCATCATCAATCATGCAGAAGAAGATCACGCCGGCGCGCTGACCGAGCTGATGTCTTACATTCCGAACACCCCGATCTACTGCACCACCAACGCCATCGACTCGATCAACGGCCACCACCACCATCCGGAGTGGAACTTCCACACCGTGAAAACCGGCGACGCGCTGGATATCGGCAACGGCAAACAGCTGATCTTCGTGGAAACCCCGATGCTGCACTGGCCGGACAGCATGATGACCTACATGACCGGCGACGCGGTGCTGTTCAGCAACGACGCCTTCGGCCAGCACTACTGCGACGAGCGCCTGTTCAACGACGAAGTGGACCAGACCGAGCTGTTCGAGCAGTGCCAGCGCTACTACGCCAACATCCTGACCCCGTTCAGCCGTCTGGTCACGCCTAAAATCACCGAGATCCTCGGCTTTAACCTGCCGGTGGATATGATTGCCACCTCCCACGGCGTGGTGTGGCGTGAAAACCCAACCCAGATTGTGGAGCTGTACCTGAAATGGGCGGCGGATTATCAGGAAGACCGCATTACGATTTTCTACGACACCATGTCCAACAACACCCGCATGATGGCGGACGCCATTGCCCAGGGCATCAACGAAGTGGATCCGAACGTGGCGGTGAAGATCTTCAACGTGGCGCGCAGCGATAAAAACGACATCCTCACTAACGTCTTCCGCTCTAAAGGCGTGCTGGTGGGTACATCCACCATGAACAACGTGATGATGCCGAAAATTGCCGGTCTGGTGGAAGAGATGACCGGCCTGCGCTTTCGTAACAAACGCGCCAGCGCCTTTGGCTCCCACGGGTGGAGCGGCGGCGCGGTAGACCGTCTCTCCACCCGTTTACAGGATGCGGGCTTTGAGATGTCCATGAGCCTGAAGGCCAAGTGGCGCCCGGATATCGATGCCCTGGAGATCTGCCGCCAGCACGGCCGCGATATTGCCCGCCAGTGGGCGCTCGCACCGCTTCCACAAGCTGCGAAACCGACCGAACAGCAGGAGGCCTGTGCCGCGGCCGCCGATCTCGGCCCACGCATGCAGTGCAGCGTCTGCCAGTGGATCTACGATCCAGAGCTGGGCGAGCCGCTGCAGGACGTCGCACCGGGCACGCCGTGGAGTGACGTGCCGGACAACTTCCTCTGCCCGGAATGTTCACTCGGTAAAGACGTCTTTGACGAACTGGGTACGGAGGCAAAATGAGCAACGGCATCGTCATCATCGGCTCGGGTTTTGCCGCCCGCCAGCTGGTGAAAAATATCCGCAAACAGGATGCTAACGTACCGCTGACGGTGATTGCCGCCGACAGCATGGATGAGTACAACAAGCCTGATTTAAGCCACGTCATCAGCCAGAATCAGCGCGCTGAAGATCTCACCCGCCAGACGGCGGGGGAGTTCGCGGAGCAGTTTAACCTGCGTCTGTTTCCGTACACCTGGGTCACCGATATCGACGCCGCCGCGCACGTGGTGAAAGCGAAGGAGAAAACCTGGCAGTACGACAAGCTGGTGCTGGCCACGGGGGCCTCTGCTTTCGTACCGCCGGTTGCAGGCCGCGAGCTGATGATAACGCTCAACAGCCAGCTGGAGTACCAGGCCAGCGAAACGGGGCTTCGCGACGCGAAGCGCGTAATGATTGTCGGCGGTGGTCTGATTGGCACCGAACTGGCGATGGATTTCTGCCGGGCAGGTAAAGCCGTTACCCTGGTTGACCACGCGGCAAGTATTTTGTCGGCGCTGATGCCCGCAGAGGTTAGCAGTCGATTACAGCATCGACTGACCGATATGGGCGTCCATCTGCTGCTCAAATCTCAGCTGCAGGGCCTCACTAAAACCGAAGGCGGCATTCGCGCATCGCTTGACGGCGGCCGCAGCGTTGAGGTGGATGTCGTGGTTGCCGCGACGGGACTACGCCCGGAAACCGGGCTGGCTCACCGTGCCGGCGCGGAAACACAGCGCGGCGTGAAGGTAGATAGCTACCTGCAAACCACGCAGCCCGATATTTACGCGCTGGGGGACTGCGCTGAAATTAACGGTCAGGTGCTGCCTTTTTTACAGCCAATTCAATTAAGTGCGATGTATCTGGCGAAAAACCTGCTCGGCGGCAGCGCGCCGCTGAAATTACCCGCCATGCTGGTTAAAGTCAAAACGCCGGAATTACCGCTGCATCTTGCCGGTGAAACACAGCGTCAGGATCTGAACTGGCAAATAACCCTCGAGCCAGAAGGAATGGTCGCGCGAGGCGCGGATAACGAGGGCCAGATGCGCGCCTTTGTCGTCAGTGAAGACCGGATGAAGGAGGCTTTCGCTCTGCTGAAACTGTTACCTTCTTAACCCTCGCTTTGCCGGGTGGTGCTTCGCTTACCCGGCCTACAGCACGGCCACGCTTACTTAACCTTTGGATTTTATTGTCCGCCGCCCCGCTGTCCCGGGGCTTTTTTTTGCGCATTCTATTCACCAAATAAATACAAAACAGATAAATCATCGCTATTCATCCCTAATTTATTATTTCCATTAATACTTAAATGCGGAACAGCTGAAAAACATCACCCTGTTTTATTATTCGCACCCGGCTTACGCTGAAAAGGTATTAATCAGCCGGAGGCGAATCATGGCGACTTTTAATAAAGAACTCAATTATCTTTCTCGTTATTTTCAGCAGACGAAGAATGCGGAACATATTTTATTCCGCTGGCTTTATCTGAGCCCGGAAGCCCGCATTGAGCGTCTGCGCGAGTTGATAGAACCAGTAAGTAAACCTGAGCAGTAATTGCCGGGTGGCGCTACGCTTACCCTGCCTACAAAGCCCGTAGGCCCGCGCAAGCGTAGCGCTGCCGGGCAAAAAACCGGAACACTTTATTCATCCCGGCCTTATTTATTCCGCAAAAAGCCCTACACTCTCATCATCCTTCTTTTTCGGTATGCCGCTATGCGTCAGCTTCAGAAAATCCGTCAGTATCAACGGCTTTATCAGCACTACGGCGCTGTGCCAATGCCCACGACCATCGCGGAAGTCGCGGAGGTTGCGCTGTGCAGCGAACGCCATGCGCGCACCCTGTTGCGCCAGCTCGCGCAAAGCGGCTGGCTGAGCTGGAACGCGCAGCCGGGACGCGGGCATCGCGCCATCCTGCACTGCCTGACGACCACCAGCGAGCTGAGCGCGCCGCTGATGCACGCCTGCCTGGAGAAAGGGGATTACCAGAGCGCGCTGCAGCTGGCCGACGGCGACCCCGCCAGCCTGCACCACATCATCACCCCGTTTTTAGGCGGTAAATGGCTTAAACACCAGCCGACGCTGCGCATTCCGTGGTATCGCCCGCTCACGTCGCTGCATCCGGCGCTCCAGCGCCGCCGCGCCGAACAGCATATTATCTGCGCGGTCCACGCTGGGCTGACGCGCTACGCGCCAGGCAACCCGCAGCCGGTTGCGGATTTAGCCCATCACTGGGATACCCGCGACGACATGCGCTGCTGGCGTTTTTATCTGCGCAGCGGCGCGCACTGGCACAACGGGCAAGCCATCAGCGATGAAGATATTCTCGCCGCGCTGCACCAGCTGCTGGCCGACCCGGCACGCAACGCGGGGCTCGCGCACGTTCAGCAGGTGTCGCTTGTCGCCCCCTGGTGTCTGGAGATCGCACTCAACGCCCCCGATGCCATGCTGGCGCATCGTTTCGCGCATCACGCCTGTCGCCTGCCGCATCCGCAGCAGCCGACTATTGGCGCAGGTCCTTTTGCTATCGCCCATCACCACTCGCACTACCTGCGCCTTGAGCGCCAGCCGTGGTACTTTGCGGCGCACCCGCTGCTGCATGCAATAGAGTTCTGGCGAACCCGCAGCGAGACGGAAAAACCTGCGTGGATAACCGTAGGTAAAGGAGAAAACGCCCGGGAGTCCGTCACCTCCACCAGCGGAGGATTCGCCTGGCTGATGCTGAACGCCGGGCTATCACAGCCGCTGGCTGCCTGGCTGCGTCAGGAAATTCAGCATATTAATCAGGAGTACATCCGCCGGGATGATATCGACACCCGTACGGAAATTCTGCCCGGCATCGCGACGCCCGCGTTTGCGGAGACGTCCGACGTCACCCTTCCCGCCACCCTGTCGCTGGTCTGCTACCGCGCGCCGGGACTGTGCGATCTGGCCAGCATGCTGCAAACGCGCCTGAAAAAGCGCGGCTGCGACGTCACCATCCGCTGGAAAGACCGTGAGGCGTGGCATGCCCCCGACGCGCTGGCGCAGGCGGATATCTTACTGGGGGATTATCTGGCGGGTGAGGTGCCGGAGTTTGCGCTGGCAGAGTGGTTTACGGAAGAGCCCGCGTGGGCCACCGCGCTGGGGAAGGTCCCGTGGCAAAAGGCGAAGCAGACGCTGATGACCTATTGCGAAAGCGAAGAAAGCCTACAAACGCATCTCCCCACCTTCTTTCAGCACCTACTCGAAAGCGGCGCCTGCACGCCGCTGTTCCACTACCGCTATCGTCTTAATACCCTGGAAAACGTGCAGGGCATTGTGCTGACCGCCAGCGGCTGGCTTGATTTTACCCGCGCCTGGCTGCCGCCCGCTCAGGAACGTACCACCAGCGCGTCGTAGCCGCGCCAGCGGTAGTTGACCATGGAGATCAGCCAGCAGGCAACAAACAGCCCGACCACCACAAACCCGGCGTTGCCCAGGTTGTCGTTTACCGCGCCAATCACATCCCAGACGCCGCCGCTGAGGGCGAATTTATCCATCAGCAGACCCAGCGCTTCCAGCCCGCCGATAAACAGCGCCACCACCACGGAGGTGCCGGTAATGGTCATGTTGTAGTAGAGCTTGCGCTGCGGCTTGTTAAACGCCCAGCCGTAGGCGCCCACCATCAGCAAATTGTCGAGGGTATCCACCAGCGCCATGCCGCTCGCGAAGAGCGCCGGGAAGATCATGATTGCCCAGACCGACATCCCGTGAGAGGCGCTGGCGGCAGAAATGCCCAACACGCCAATTTCGGTCGCGGTATCAAACCCCAGGCCAAACAGAAAACCGACCAGGTACATCTGCCAGCTTTTATTCACCAGGCGGAACGTCGCGCCAAACAGCCAGTTCATCACCCCGCCCTGCGCCGGGAGCGTAACGTCCCCCTGCACCGGCCTGCCGTTTTTCAGCGCCTGGAAACTGCGCCAGACGCCGCGCAGGATCACCATATTCACCAGCGCCATCGCCAGCAGGAAGGTCGCCGACACCGCCGTGCCGATCAGGCTGCCGGTTTCGTGGAACCATTCCATGTTTTTCTGAAACGCCGTGGCGGTCGCAGCGATGGCAATCGAGGCCAGTACCACGATGGTAGAGTGCCCCAGCGAGAACCACGCCCCCACGCCGGACGGGCGTTTCCCCTGCTGCATCATCTTACGCGTCACGGTATCAATGGCTGCAATGTGGTCGGCATCCACCGCATGACGCAGCCCGTAGCACCAGGCCAGCAGGCTGGCCGCCATCAGCGCCGTGCTGTCGCTGAAGGTGTGCCATGCCCATCCCCAGGCCAGCAGGTTTGCCATTACCAGAGCCAGCAGCAGAAGCGCGGCGCGAGGTTCATTGCGTAATAGTCGTAACATTTTAAGTCCTTTGTGAACATGACCGGGCGGCGGCGATCGCCGCCTGCCCGAAGGAGATCGCTCCGTCGCCTGCAGGCAAGCGCGAAGGAAAAAGAAGCGTAAAGTCAGAAAGATAATGACGCAGGCGCGCGCGCAGCAAACGGTTGTGCAACACGCCGCCGCTGAGGCAGATTGTCGATAGCGACAAGCGTCGGGCATGGAACGCGGCGAGATCCGCCAGCCCTTTTGCCAGCGAATCGTGAAACGCCCACGCGCGCTCGCGCGGCTCCGCCTGCCAGTTCAGCCACTGCTGCCAGAAGCGCGCGAGGTTATCCACCGCAAGCGTAACCGGGTGTTCCACTCCGTTGCACTGTGCCGCCAGCGCTTCCAGCCGGCAGGCCGCTTCACCTTCCCAGGTTTGCGAGACGATACCCAGCGCACAGGCGACCGCATCAAACAGGCGACCGCACGACGAAGCCCGCGGCGCGTTGACGCCGCGCTGGATAGCCGTCGCCAGCAGCGGCCAGTTCTGGCGCTGTACCGCGCGCGTTTCCGGGTATTGCTGCCAGTCAGGGACAAACTCCAGACAGTGGGCGAGCAGATTGCGCCACGGCTGCCGCGCCGCGAGATCGCCGCCCGGCAGCGCAACGGCTGGCAGCCCTCCCAGACGTTCGCACTCGAGATAGTTCACCCGCAGGCACTCCCCGCCCCACAGCGCGCCGTTCTCGCCCATGCCGATCCCGTCCAGCATCAGGGCGATCGCGTCTCCGCCCTCACGCGGCCAGCCGTTTTCCGCCAGGCACGCCGCCGCGTGGGCGTGATGGTGCAGTACTGTTTCGGCCGGCAGGGCATGCGCTTGCGCCCATCGTTGTGTGTGATAGCCCGGATGGGCATCGCACACCACACGCTCCGGCTGAAAGGCGTAGATGTCCTGCATCGTCGAGAGCGCACCACACCACTGCGCTTCGACACCTTCGTCACTGAGATCGCCAAAATGCTGGCTCAGCACCGCCTGGTTCCCCCGCACCAGACAAAATGTATTCTTCATTTCGGCACCGGTAGACAATATGGCGGGGATATTGTCAAAACCCGCAGGCAACGTGATGGCATCGGGCACAAAGCCGCGCGCGCGGCGCAGCATCGTGCCGTCCCGATCCATCACCGAATCATCCATTCTCTGCAGGATGTCGCGGTTGTGAAGCAGAAAGCCGTCCGCAATGTCGCCAAGTTCATCCAGCGCCTGTTGATTACTGATGGCAGGCGGTCTGCCGCTGAGGTTGCCGGAGGTCATCACCAGCGGGCGCTGGCAGTCCATCATCAGAAGATGCTGCAGCGGATTGGCGGGCAGCATGATGCCCACGCTATCCAGACCCGGTGCGATAGTCTCAGGGAAGTCAGGCAGCCAGGCTTTCGGCGTGAGCACGATGGGTGCAGCGGGTGAGCCGAGCAGCCTCTGGATCGACTCGGGTAACGCGTCGGCATTTGGGATCATCACCGCCAGCGGTTTACCCGGGCGTTGCTTACGTGACCGAAGCGTCGCAACCGCCTGGGGATTCAGTGCATCACAGGCGAGGTGAAAGCCCCCCAGCCCTTTGATGGCAACAATACCGCCGTTTTTCAGCGCCTTCACCGCCGCGCTCAGCGCAGCCTCGCGGGCAGCAGTAACGTCGCCCGCCCGCCACTCAAGCGCGGGCCCGCAGTCCGGGCAGGCCACCGGCTGGGCGTGAAAACGTCGGTCGGCAGGGTTGCGGTACTCCGCTTCACACGGCGCGCAGAGCGGGAATGCCGCCATCGACGTCGCCGGGCGGTCATAGGGCATGGCGCGAATAATGGTAAACCGCGGCCCGCAGTGGGTGCAGTTGATGAACGGGTAGCGATAGCGACGCTCGCGCGGATCGCGCATTTCAGCCAGACACGCCGGACAGGTCGCGGCATCCGGCACAATCTGGGTGTCCATCGCCCCGCCCGCGCTGTGGCGGATGGTAAACTCCGTCGGCACACGCGTCCAGGTGAAGGGCTGCGCGTCGATGGCGTCAATACGCGCCAGCGGTGGACAGTCCTGGCACAGCCTCGCGGTAAAGGCCCCCCCATTACCCGCGAGGCGCACCAGCACGCCCTCTCCGTCATTGCAGACGTCACCGGTCAACTGAAGCGCCTGCGCCAGCTGCCAGACGAAGGGACGAAACCCCACGCCCTGCACTTTACCGCGCACGCGCAACTGTATGCCGTTACTGCACATGACGGCTCAGAACAGCAGCGATGAGGAGGTGTCGAACGCCGCGCGACGGCGCTTTTCGGCGCTCATCTGTTCCAGCTTGTCGCGATCCACGCAGACCAGCGCGTGCGTCGGACAAGCTTCCATGCAGGCCGGGCCGGCGTCGCGGTGGTAGCAGAGGTCGCATTTGTTAGCTTCGGCTTTGTCCGCGCGCACGCTCAGCCCCATCCCGCTGTTGCGGACTACCGGACGGACTACCACCTCCATCGCGCCGTACGGGCAGGCGACCACGCAGGTTTTGCAGCCAATGCAGCGCTCCTGCATCACGTGCACAAAGCCTTTCTCGCGTTTGATCGCCCCGTTCGGGCAGACGTTCGCGCACGGGGCGTCTTCGCACTGACGACAGATGGCGGCGGTGGAAATATTCACGCCTTTAATGACGTGGATGCGCGGCAGGAAGGTGTCAGGGGTAAGCGACGCACAATCCTGCTCCGCCTGATGGGAAACCACGCACGCTACTTCACAGGTACGGCAACCAATACACTTACTGGCATCGGCCATAATAAAACGGTTCATCTGCTTCTCCAGCATTACAGTTATGCGCGGAGATATTCATAAACCGTGCCAATTATTAACCTGTTGATTTAATGATATTTTATAAATCACACTGGCGCTGTCATCGTCACTTATGACGATGACAGCTGTCGACATCAGCGGTGCGGGCCGTCAATAACCGAGTCGCGCAGGATAAGCTCGCCTGAGAAGGTTTGCTGATATTTAAACTCACCGCCGTCGAGCATGAAGATCAGGCGGCTGATGGTTTCTTTGATCATCTCCGTCACCGGGATGCGAACGCTGGAGAGCGACGGCACGATATAAGGCGCGATGGCCACGTCGTCGAAACCGATCACCGATACCGCGTCAGGAGTGGCAACGCAGCTGTCGTGCAGCTGCTTCATGGCGCCGATTGCCATGTCGTCATTACTCGCCACCAGCGCCGTAAAGCGTTCACCGCGAGCAAGCAGTTCGGACACCGCCGCCGCACCGCTGGCGGGGTTCCACTTCCCCTGCGCAATCAGCTCCTCGCGCAGCGGAATACCGTGCTGCGCCAGCGCGTCTTTGTAGCCGGAGAGACGCTCAACCCCGGTGGGGGAATCCAGCGAGCCGGTAATAAACGCGATCTCCCGGTGCCCTTTCGCAATCAGCTGTGCCACCGCGTCCTGGCTGGAGGCTTTATGATCGGACCAGACGCTGTGGCTGCTGTTTTTCCGCAGGCGGCGGTTGAGCACCATAATGGGCTGCTCACACTTCTCGACGATCTCGTCCATCTCTTCCACGCTCAGGAAACGCGGATAGATGATCACCGCGTCGCAGCGCATATCGAGCAGGTACTGGATCGCCTCGCGCTCTTCATCCGCGCTGTGCTTGCCGTCCGCGAGGATCAGCTGCCGCCCTTTCTCTTCGGTCATGCGCGCGGCGTGAAACAGCAGTTCGCTAAAGTAAACGCCGTGATAAAGGGTGTTCGTCACCACCAGCCCCAGCGTCTGGGTACGTTTGGTCGCCAGGTTGCGCGCCAGTAAATTCGGGCGATAGCCGCTCTCTTCAATGGCCTGAAACACCCGGTCTTTGGTCTCCTGGCTGACATAGCCATTTCCCGACAGCACCCGGGACACCGTGGCTTTCGAAACGCCTGCCCGCTTCGCCACTTCAAGCATCGTGGTCATGTTGTTATTCCGTCTGAATCTGATGGAGCGCAGTGTACTGCACCGCAGGGAAATTGTCGTAGCGGCGAAATCACGCTTTTGGTGCCCCATTGCGATCTGCATCACGAAACAAAAAAATGGTTAAAAAGCAATCTTGTTTCATTCAAAGAAACTCATGATGATTATGTGGAACCGGTTTCCTACATTTCTCACAACGATAACAGGATCACATCCGATGGCCAAAAATTACGCCGCGCTGGCGAACGACGTTGTCAGCGCGCTGGGCGGCAAAGAGAACATCGTCGCCGTCACCCACTGCATGACGCGTTTACGCTTCGTTCTGAAAGACGAAAGCCTTACCGACGCTGCACGCCTGAAAAGCATCAGCGGCGTGCTCGGCGTGGTGCGCAACGACAACCAGTGCCAGGTGATTATTGGCAACACCGTTTCTCAGGCGTACCGCGAAGTGGTGAGCCTGCTGCCCACGGACCTGCAGCCCGCGGTGCCGGAAGGGCCGCAGAAGATGACGTTACGCCGCATTGGCGCCGGGATCCTCGATGCGCTGATCGGCACCATGTCGCCGCTGATCCCGGCGATCATCGGCGGCTCGATGGTCAAGCTGCTGGCGATGATCCTTGAGATGACCGGCGTGCTGCCAAAAGGCGCGCCGACGCTCACCATTTTGACCGTCATCGGCGACGGCGCGTTCTTCTTCCTGCCGCTGATGGTGGCGGCCTCGGCGGCGGTGAAATTCAAAACCAACATGTCGCTGGCAATAGCCATTGCGGGCGTGCTGGTCCACCCGAGCTTTATCGAGCTGATGGCGAAAGCCGCGCAGGGCGAGCACGTTGAGTTCGCCTTTATTCCGGTGACGGCGGTGAAATACACCTACACCGTCATCCCCGCGCTGGTGATGACCTGGTGCCTGTCTTACATCGAACGCTGGGTCGATCGCATTACCCCGGCAGTGACGAAAAACTTCCTCAAGCCGATGCTGATCGTGCTGATTGCCGCCCCGCTTGCCATCGTGCTGATTGGGCCGCTGGGCATCTGGATCGGTAGCGCCATCTCCGCGCTGGTGTACACCATTCACGGCTATCTGGGCTGGCTCTCCGTCGCCATCATGGGCGCGCTGTGGCCGCTGCTGGTCATGACCGGGATGCACCGCGTCTTTACGCCGACCATCATTCAGACCATTGCCGAAACGGGCAAAGAGGGGATGGTGATGCCGTCGGAAATCGGCGCCAACCTGTCGCTCGGCGGCTCGTCGCTGGCGGTGGCGTGGAAAACCAAAAACCCGGAGCTGCGTCAGACGGCGCTGGCGGCAGCGGCCTCCGCCATTATGGCGGGGATCTCTGAACCGGCGCTGTACGGCGTGGCGGTACGCCTGAAACGTCCGCTGATTGCGAGCCTGATCAGCGGCTTTATCTGCGGCGCGGTGGCTGGTATGGCAGGCCTTGCCAGCCACTCAATGGCGGCGCCGGGGCTGTTTACCAGCGTGCAGTTCTTCGACCCTGCCAATCCGATGACCATCGTCTGGGTGTTTGGCGTGATGGGGCTGGCAGTGGTGCTGTCGTTTGTTCTGACCCTGATACTCGGCTTTGAGGATATCCCGATTGAAGACGACGCCGAAAAAGCGCGCGCCCTGCAGACCGCACCGGTTCAGGCCAAAACAGCACAAGCATAAATTGAAAGCGAGGTAAGAATGTCTGTTTTTCCACAAGGATTTTTATGGGGCGGCGCGCTTGCCGCTAACCAGAGTGAAGGGGCTTACCGTGAAGGCGGCAAAGGGCTGACGACGGTCGATATGATCCCCCACGGCGCGAATCGCCTGGCGGTGAAGCTCGGTAAGGAAAAGCGTTTTTCGCTGCGTGACGACGAGTTCTACCCAAGCCACGAGGCGATTGATTTTTACCATCGCTATAAAGAAGACATCGCCCTGATGGCGGAGATGGGCTTTACGGTGTTCCGCACCTCGATTGCCTGGAGCCGCCTCTACCCGAACGGCGACGAGCCGCTGCCGAATAAAGAGGGCATTGCCTTCTACCGCGCGGTATTTGAAGAGTGCAAAAAGTACAACATCGAGCCGCTGGTCACGCTCTGCCACTTCGACGTCCCGATGCATCTGGTGACGGAGTACGGCTCCTGGCGCAACCGCAAGATGGTCGATTTCTTCGCCCGCTACGCCCGCACCTGTTTTGAGGAATTTAACGGGCTGGTGAAATACTGGCTGACCTTCAACGAAATCAACATCATGCTGCACAGCCCGTTCTCCGGCGCGGGGCTGGTGTTCGAGGAAGGTGAAAACGAAGATCAGGTGAAGTACCAGGCCGCGCACCACGAACTGGTGGCAAGCGCGCTGGCAACCAAAATCGCCCACGAGGTGAACCCGGAAAACCAGGTGGGCTGCATGCTGGCGGGCGGCAATTTCTACCCGTACTCCTGCAAGCCGGAAGACGTGTGGATGGCGCTGGAGAAAGATCGCGAGAACCTGTTCTTTATCGACGTGCAGGCCCGCGGCCGCTATCCGGCCTACTCCGCCCGCGTGTTCCGCGAAAAAGGGGTGGTGATTGTCAAAGACCCGGGCGATGACGAACTGCTGAAAAACACCGTCGATTTTGTCTCGTTCAGCTACTACGCCTCGCGCTGCGCGTCGGCGGACATGAATGCAGGCAACACCAGTGCGGCGAACATCGTGAAATCCCTGCGTAACCCGCACATTCAGGTGAGCGAATGGGGCTGGGGCATTGACCCGCTCGGCCTGCGCATCACCATGAACATGATGTACGACCGCTACCAGAAGCCGCTGTTCCTGGTGGAAAACGGCCTCGGGGCGAAAGACGTGATTGATGAAAACGGCGAGATTAACGACGACTATCGCATCAGCTATCTGCGCGAGCATATCCGCGCAATGGGCGACGCCATCGAGGACGGCGTGCCGCTGATGGGCTACACCACCTGGGGCTGTATCGACCTGGTGGCAGCCTCAACGGGGGAGATGAGCAAGCGCTACGGCTTTGTCTACGTTGACCGCGACGACGCGGGCAACGGCACGCTGGACCGCAAACGCAAGAAATCGTTCGGGTGGTATAAGAAGGTGATTGCGAGTAACGGGGCGGATCTGGAGTAGCCTGTTCTGCCGGGTGGCGGCTTCGCCTTACCCGGCCTACAAAACCGTAGGCCCGGTAAGCGTAGCGCCACCGGGCGCTGCTCAGAGCCGGGAAA
The DNA here is from genome assembly GCF_034008295.1 of Enterobacter chinensis. Classification (NCBI taxonomy): domain Bacteria; kingdom Pseudomonadati; phylum Pseudomonadota; class Gammaproteobacteria; order Enterobacterales; family Enterobacteriaceae; genus Enterobacter; species Enterobacter chinensis. The sequence goes on along the minus strand of NZ_JARDVI010000003.1, from coordinate 554,396 downwards.
ATCCCCCGTTCCCAACCCACCCGGCAAGCCGTGAATACACCCTCTCCACCGCCTCTTTCACCGGCGGCGTCATCGGGTAATAAAACCCGACAATGTCCGGCTGAATGCCCAAAAACAGCACCTCACCCACGTCGTCCTTGATCTGATCCACGAGGTAGTTGAGCGGCATATTGTGGGTGGTCATCATAAACATCTCGGCGATGTCGTCCGGGTCAATCAGACGGATCTCGCCGGGGTTGAGCCCCATATCGGTGGCATCGACGATTAACAGCCTGTCCGGATGCAGCTCGCGAATGGCGACCACGTCGTTTTCCGGCGCGCTGCCGCCGTCAATCACTACCCAGCTGCCCTGCGGGTTCGCGGCGCACATCTCTGCGAGCAGCGGGCCCGCGCCGTCGTCGCCCATCATGCTGTTGCCCACGCACAGTAAAACGTCAGTCACGTAATCTCCTCACCATCAGGTAGATGGCGCTCTCCTGATGAATATCATGCAGCATGCCGAGCAGCGTTTTGCTCCACGCCTGCTGCTCGGGGGTTTGCCTGCTCAGCGCCGCGTCAAAGGCGTTGGCGAGCATGGCAATGTGGTTGGCGTCGATAACGATCTCGCCGTATTTCGGCACGCCCTCCATTTTGCGCCGCGCCGTACTGCCCTCCTCCAGCGTGGCAATCCACGCCAGGTACTCAGGCCACGGGCAGCTCAGCGCCGCCTCCAGGCAGTCAATCACCCCGAGGTGATGCCCAATCGCCAGGCTGTAATAGACCACCTGCTGCGCCGCATCCGGCGTGGCATCGTTCTCATCAATAAACTTACGGCTCAGCTGGCTGAACACCACCGTTTCACTCATCGGATACGCGCCTCATCCACTACGCTGTTCAGGTTCGCCACAATCTCATTGAGACGCGGATCGTTTTCCGCCTCCAGCCAGCGCGCCACCTGATGCTCGCCCTGGCTCAGCAGGCGCAGATAATCGTCGGCAATCTGGCGGCCATAGCGATAACCTGCCAGCCTGCGCGCCGTGCGGTCCACTTTCACCCGCAGCGGCTGCACCATGTCCGGGTGCAGGATGGCCGCAGGCTGGTTATCCAGCTCGCCCGGCTCGCGGGCGTGGATTTTCTGCTCCAGCAGGCCGAGCGCCATGGCAAAGCCATACAGCGTCGCGGCAGGCGTCGGCGGACAGCCCGGAATGTAGACATCCACTGGCACAATTTTGTCGGTGCCGCCCCAGACGCAGTAAAGGTCGTGGAAGATGCCGCCGCTGTTGCCGCAGGCGCCGTAGGAGATGCAGATTTTCGGGTCGGGTGCGGACTGCCAGGCCCGCAGCGCCGGCGAGCGCATGGCGCGGGTCATCGCCCCGGTGAACAGCAGGATGTCGGCATGACGCGGTGACGGCACCACTTTGATGCCGAAGCGCTCGGCGTCAAACAGCGGCGACAGCGTGGCGAAGATCTCAATCTCGCAGCCGTTGCAACCGCCGCAGTCCACGCGGTAGACGTAGGCCGAGCGTTTGATTTTTTTCAGCAGCGACGCCTTCATGCTGGCGATGGATTCGTCCACCGTCATCGGCACCGGAATGCCGTTGGCGTCGCGCGGGCCCAGTAGGTTTTCCATCAGCTGGCCTCTCTCATATGGCGGGTGATATCAATACGGTCGGACGGCAGCAGGCACTTCTGACGCTTGCACTCCGGACAGGTTTCGAAGCTTTCACGATGGTGTTCCGCGCGGGCGTCACCGTTGTGCTGCAGCAGGGCGATGGCATAGTCGATCTCTTTTTGCACCGCGAACGGACGCCGGCAGATGCGGCAGTTGCACAGGTCAAAGCGCGACTGCTGGAGGAAATCCTCTTTTTTCCACACCGCCAGCTCGTACTCCTGAGACAGGCGAATGGCGACCGTCGGGCAGACCTCTTCGCAGCGGCCGCAGAAGATGCAGCGCCCGAGGTTAAACTGCCAGGCCAGCTCGCCGGTTTTGAGATCCGTTTCCACCGTCAGCGCATTCGACGGACAGGCGTTGACGCAGGCCGCACAGCCGATGCACTGCTGCGGGTTGTGCTCCGGCTTGCCGCGAAAGTTTTTATCGACCGGCATCGGCTCCAGCGGATAGCGGCTGGTGGGCGTGCCGGTTTTGATCACTTTTTTGATAAAGGTAAACATGGCGAGTCCTTATTTCAGCGGCGAGTTCTTACGCTCGATGCTGTAGCGCTCAAGCTCTTTGTACGGCACCACCTGGCTTTTCTTCTTGCGAACGTCCACGACGGTCATGCGGTCGGTGCAGGAGTAGCACGGGTCAAGGCTGCCGATGATCAGCGGGGCGTCAGAAACGGTGTTGCCGCGCAGCATATAGCGCAGGGTTGGCCAGTTGGCGTAAGTGGCCGCACGGCAGCGCCAGCGGTAGAGTTTCTGGTTGTCACCGGTCATGCTCCAGTGGATATCGTCCCCGCGCGGCGCTTCGGCAAAGCCGAGAGCGAAGCGGTTCGGAATGTAGGTGAAGCCCTCCACCATCAGCGGGCCGCCCGGCAGGTTGTCCAGACCGAAGTCGATCATATTCAGCGCGGTGAACACCTCGTTGATGCGCACCTTCAGGCGAGAGATGACGTCGCAACCCTGCTCGCTGTGCACGGTCATCGGCAGCAGGCCGTAGCCGACAAACGGGTGATCGGCGCGGGTATCGCGGGCGTGGCCGCTGGCGCGCACCATCGGGCCGACATTGCTGAAGTCGCGGGCGATTTGCGGGTCAAGACGGCCGATGCCTACGGTGCGCTGCTCGATGTTTGGCGTGCTGAGCAGCATGTCCACCAGCTCCTGCACGTCGCGGCGCATCTGCTGGGCAAGCTGACGGGTCTGGATCATGTCGTCTTTCAGCAGGTCGCGGCGGATCCCGCCGATCAGGTTCAGGCCGTAAGTTTTACGCGCCCCGGTGAGGATCTCCGCCATCTTCATCGACGCTTCGCGCACGCGGAAGAACTGCATAAACCCGGAATCAAAGCCCACAAAGTGGCAGGCCAGGCCGAGGTTCAGCAGGTGCGAGTGCAGGCGCTCCACCTCCAGCAGAATGGCGCGGATCATCTGCGCGCGTTCCGGCACCACAATCCCCATGCCGTTCTCCACCGAGGTGGTGTAGGCGGTACTGTGGGCGAAGCCGCAGATGCCGCACACGCGATCGGAAAGAAACGTGACTTCGTTGTAGCCCATGCGGGTTTCCGCCAGCTTTTCCATGCCGCGATGGACGTAGAACAGGCGGTAGTCGGCGTCGATAATGTTTTCGCCGTCAACGAACAGGCGGAAGTGGCCCGGTTCGTCGGAGGTGACGTGCAGCGGGCCAATCGGCACCACGTTGTTCTTCTTGCTGCCCAGCTCGTTAATGAATTCGTAGGTTTCGCTGTCGGTGGTCGGTGCCGGGCGCTGACGGTAGTCCATGCTGTCTTTGCGCAGCGGGTAGAGTTCATCCGGCCAGTCGTCCGGCAGCACCAGACGGCGCTCGTCCGGCAGGCCGACAGGCACCAGGCCGTACATGTCGCGCACTTCGCGTTCGCCCCAGACGGCGGCGGGCACGCGCGGCGTGACGGACGGGTATTCCGGCTTATTCGGATCGACTTCGACGCGCACGGTGAGCCAGCACTTCTCGCCCTGCTCCATCGACATCACGTAGTACACGGCGTAATTGCCGCACAGCTGGCGCTCGTCGTTACCGAACAGCACCGACAGCCAGCCGCCCTGCTGGTAGTAGAGAAACTCCACCACTTCCGGCAGATAGTTCACCTTTACGGTGACGGTTATCTGGTCTTTGGTTTGCCAGGACTCCTCCAGCACCACGCCGGGGAAAGCCTGATGCAACGCGGCGAGATACTGCTGACCTTTCTTTTCTTCAGACATAAAAACTCTCTTTAATCACGCCACCAGCAAGGAGACGAACGCTAAAAATGCAAAACCAAAACCGGCCCAGGTGATGCGCGACGTTTCCACAAAACGCAGGCGCGCCATGCTGTTTTCAAACAGGGCAATCACCAGCACGCCAACCAGCAGCTTAAGGACGGCAACCAACACGGCCAGCACCAGACCGCCAGCGGAGAAGTGCGTCATCTGCCCCCACGGGAAAAAGACGCCGACAAACATCTGCAGCACCACCAGCTGTTTGAGGCTGATGCCCCACTTCAGTACCGCAAAGCCGTAGCCGCTGTACTCGGTCAACGGTCCTTCCTGTAATTCCTGCTCGGCTTCCGCAAGGTCGAACGGCAGTTTGCCCATCTCGATAAACGTGGCGAACGCGCAGGCGCACAGCGCCAGCACCAGCGGAATGGAGCGGGCAACCGGCCAGTGGTAAACGGTGTGGGTGATAAAGCTGATATGGGTTGAGCCCGCGACCTGCGCGGCAACCCACAGCCCCAGCAGCAGGATCGGCTCAACCAGCACGCCCAGCATCGCCTCGCGGCTGGCACCGATACCGGTAAACGGGCTCCCGGTGTCCAGGCCCGCAATAGCAAAGAAGAAGCGGGCAATGGCGAAGAGGTAAATCAGCGTAATCAGATCCCCGAGCGCCGGCAGCGGCGAGCCCACCGTCACCACCGGCAGCGCTGTGGCGATGGTCAGCATCACGCCCACCATCACAAACGGCGTCAGGCGGAAGACCCAGCCGGCGGCGTCCGGAGCCACGCTCTGACGAGAAAGCAGTTTGAAGAGATCGCGGTACTCCTGAAGCACGCCAGGCCCGCGACGGTTGTGCATCCGGGCACGCGCCACGCGGCTCACCCCGGAGAGCAGCGGCGCAACGGCGAAAAGCACCAGCGCCTGAAGTATTGCCAGTAACAGACTCATGTCAGGCTCCTCGTGAAAACACAATCACTACCAGCACCGCCAGCTCGATGACCGCCAGACGGCGGAACAGCGCAGGCGCGGCGGCGCTCTGCCATCCCGGCACCCACGCCACCGGGTTCAGCCAGTGGCGCAGCTTCAGCACGGCGGCAAAGTTCTCTTTCACCGGCATGGCGAAACCGTGGGCGGTGATGACCATCGACTGTTCATGCTCGTAGCCGCAGGCCCACGCCGCACCGCGCGAGCGGGAGGTAAGTCGGTCGCGTTTGAAGAACAGCATCAGGATGAGCGGCAGCAGCGGTGCGCCAATCAGCAGCAGCGCGATCGTGGGCTGAGAGACGGTGGTATTCGCGACGGTCAGCGGCAGCGGAATAGCGCTTCCCAGCAGCGGCAGCAGCCACGGTGCAGCCACGCCGCCCGCGATGCAGCACAGCGCCAGCGCAACCACGCTCACACCCATCAACACCGGTGCACAGCAGGCATTTTCAGCTTCGCGGGTGCGCGGCGCGCCGAGGAAAGTGACGCCGTAGACTTTCGCCATACACATCACCGCCAGCGCCCCGGTAATCGCCAGCCCGACCGCCAGCAGCGGCCCCAGCAGACGGGCGATAAACGCGTCGCTCTGGCCGAGCGCGAAGAAGGACTGATAGATCACCCACTCCCCGGCAAAACCGTTCAGCGGCGGCAGCGCGGCCATCGCCATCAGCCCGACCAGCATCGCCAGTGAAATCACCGGCATCTTTTTGCCAATCCCGCCGAGCTTTTCAATATCCCGATGGCCGGTGCGGAACCAGACGCTTCCCGCGCCCAGGAACAGGGTGCTTTTAAACAGGCTGTGGTTGACGAGGTGATAGAGACCGCCGATAAAACCGGCGGCAATCAGCGCTGGTTGATTCAGCGCCAGCCCGGTCACGCCCGCGCCAATACCGAGCAGAATGATGCCGATATTTTCCAGCGTGTGATACGCCAGAAGACGCTGGATATTGTGCTCCATCAGCGCGTACAGGCCGCCGACGAACGCGGTAATCATTCCGGCGACCAGCAGCACGACGCCCCACCACAGCGGCGGTTGTCCGCCGGTCAGCGTAATCGCCAGAATCCCGAACAGACCCACTTTCATGACCACCACAGAAAACAGCGCGGCGGCGGGCGCGGAGGCATTTGCATGCGCCTGCGGCACCCAGCCGTGCAGCGGGATGATTCCGGCGAGCAGGCCAAAGCCGATCACGCTCAGCAGCCAGACATCATTCCCCAGCGGATGGCCATTGAGCGCAGCGAAGTCCAGCGTGCCGAAGCGTTGCCACACCAGCCAGCAGGCCAGCGCCAGCAGCAGCGTCCCGAGGCGTCCCAGCGCAAACCACAGTTTGCCGGAGGCGCTGCAGCCCGTCAGGAACACGGCGCAGAGCGCCATGATCTCCGCCATCACCACCAGCGCGCCGAGGTTGCTGGCGATAACGGTGCAGACCGCCGTCGCCATTAAAAGGTTGACCAGCAGGCCGTTGGCTTTAGCGTGCGGGTGGCGGTGCCAGTCAATATTGAACAGGCTGATAAACAGCCCGCACAGGCCAAACGTCACCAGCCAGATGGCGTTCAACGGCGTGATCTCAATGGTGTGGCGAATCAGCGGCATTAGTGCGTCAACGGATTGCCCGCCGAGCAGAACAACACCGCCTGCTGCCAGCGTCATCAGGCTACCTACCGCCCCGCCGATCCCGGCGATCCAGCCGCTGAGGGCTTTATGGAAAGAGAAGAGCTGCGCCAGAACAGCGGCGGCAGCAAAATAGGCAACCGCGCTGGTAATCATCATCGCCGCGTTCATTTCGCCCCCTCGTTAAGCGTCTGTAGCAGAGAAAGGTCGCCAAAATCACTGTTGATGGTCAGCTCGCGTTTACGCTTGCTGGTACGCGCGATGTCGCGAATGTTAACCAGAATCAATGCTTTGGTTGGGCAGGTGCGCACGCAGGCCGGTCCCTGCTCATCGAAGCTGCACAGATCGCACTTCACCGCAACGGCGCGGATCCCAGGCACCCAGTCCAGCAGCGTGCTTACGCGTGCAGGCGCCGGCGGCGCGGGCGGGGCTTTTGGCGAGTTGGCATTCGCCGGAATATGCAGCGGGCGGCTGCCGGAAAATTCAATCGCGCCGAACGGGCAGGCAATGCCGCACAGCTTGCAGCTTACGCACAGGCTTTCGTTCAGCTGGACAGCGCCATCAACGCGGGTGATGGCATTGACAGGACAGACGCCCGCACAGGGGGCATCTTCACAGTGATGGCAGAGCTGCGGGGCAGACTCTTTTTCATCACGCATGACGTGCAGGCGCGGCATGGACTGCAGCCCATGCAGGCGATGCGTTTCCGAACACGCCGCCTCACAGGTTCGACAGCCAATGCAGACCGTCGAGTCAGCAATTACAAAACGGTTCACCGGGTCATCCTCTGGTGATAGTCATTTTTGACGAAAAACTGTCTAGTCGACACTTCTCGACACGCATGGGTCAGGCCACGTTCGCTGAGGCATTTCCATCCATCAGCTGCTTCAGGTTGACCGGGAGATCGTGCTCAACGGCGGCGTACAGGCCGTTATAAACCGGCGCGATTTTTTCCAGATAGTGCTCCAGCACCTGCTGGCGATCGCGGTTGCTGACGTGGCCGTCCACCATGCCATCGGCCATCAGCTGCGCCTTCGCAATACACTGTTTTTCACCGTCTTTTGTCTCGAGGAGATACTCAATAGTGTGGCTGTTGAAGTTATCCGCCAGGGTAACGTTGATGATGAAATGGCCGAAGAGGACAAAGCGCATGTCGCCCTGCGCCGCGCAGCTCATCGCGTGGTGCAGACGCGCTTTCGAGAGGGTGATGCCCTGAACCAGAGAGTTGCAGTAGAGGTGCCACTGATCCTGTAACTGCTGATGACGCTGCGCGATGTAATCCGCTTTTTCGCTGATTTCCCAAATAGTCATAGAAGGTTTCCGTTTAATGGAGATAGCGGCTGTTAAGCAGATTCCATGCCAGTTTTTATGCTTCTGATTTTAAATAGATTTAATTACAAAACCGCTGTCAACGCTGCGGTGTCGACGTGTCATTTCGACAGCGTTGACATCGTCACGCCTTAACAAAAATCAAGCTGGCACTGTTATTGCATTACCGGGGCAATTCATTGAGGAGGCGTCATGCACGAAATCACCCTCTGCCAGCGGGCTCTGGAGCTTATCGAACAGCAGGCAGTGCAAAACCACGCGAAACGCGTCACCGGCGTCTGGCTGAAGGTCGGGGCGTTTTCCTGCGTCGAGACCAGCGCCCTGAATTTCTGTTTTGAGCTGGTGTGCCGCGGCACGCTGGCGGAAGGTTGCGAACTGCATATTGAAGAGCAGCAGGCGGAGTGCTGGTGCGAACAGTGCCAGCAGTACGTCACCCTGCTGTCATCGAAGGTTCAGCGCTGTCCGCGGTGCCAGAGTACCGGGCTGCGCATCGTGGCGGATGACGGCATGCAGATCCAACGCCTCGAAATCGAGAAGGAGTAAAGTATGTGTAGTACTTGCGGTTGCGCCGAAGGCAACCTGTATATAGAAGGGGATGAACATCACCCCCATTCCGCGTTTCGCTCCGCGCCCTTTTCACCTGCACCACGTCCTTCTGCGGCACTGACCGGTATCACTTTCTCTGTGCAACAGTCCGCTGCGGGCGATCTCCACTACGGCCACGGCGAAGCGGGTACCCACGCGCCGGGCATCAGCCAGCGCCAGATGCTGGAGGTGGAAATCAACGTGCTGGACAAAAATAACCAGATCGCCGCCCGCAACCGCGCCCGCTTTGCCACCCGCAATCAGCTGGTGCTGAACCTGGTCTCCAGCCCCGGCTCCGGCAAAACCACGCTGCTCACGGAAACGCTCAAACGCCTGAACGAACGCGTCTCCTGCGCGGTGATAGAAGGCGACCAGCAAACCGTTAACGACGCGGCGCGCATTCGCGAAACCGGCACCCCGGCGATTCAGGTCAACACCGGCAAAGGCTGCCACCTGGATGCGCAGATGATTGCCGACGCCGCCCCGCGTCTGCCGCTGGCGGATAACGGCATCCTGTTTATTGAAAACGTCGGTAACCTGGTCTGCCCGGCGAGCTTCGACCTGGGTGAACGGCATAAAGTCGCGGTGCTTTCGGTGACCGAAGGCGAAGACAAGCCGCTGAAGTACCCGCATATGTTTGCCGCCGCGTCCATCATGCTGCTGAACAAAGTCGACCTGCTGCCGTACCTGAATTTCGACGTGGATAAGTGTCTGGCCTACGCCCGCGAGGTGAATCCGGAGATTGAGATCCTGCTGGTCTCCGCCACGCGCGGCGACGGCATGGACAGCTGGCTACACTGGCTGGAGAACGAACGATGTGCATAGGCGTACCGGGACAGATTCACTCCATCGACGGTAACCAGGCCAAAGTCGAGGTCTGCGGCATCCTGCGCGACGTTGACCTGACGCTGGTGGGCAGCACCGATGAAAGCGGCGCTTCGCGTCTCGGCCAGTGGGTGTTAGTGCATGTGGGGTTTGCCATGAGCGTGATTAACGAAGCAGAAGCCCGCGACACGCTGGATGCGCTACAGAATATGTTCGATGTGGAGCCGGACGTGGGCGCGCTGCTGTACGGCGAGGAGCGGTAGCATATGCGTTACGTTGATGAGTACCGCGCGCCCGAGCAGGTGTTACAGCTTATCGGGCATCTGAAAACGCGCGCAGCGCTGCTGGAGTACACGGCGGAAAACCCGCTGCGGATCATGGAGGTGTGCGGCGGGCACACGCACGCCATTTTCAAATTTGGCCTCGACCAGCTGCTGCCGGACAACATCGAGTTTATCCACGGCCCCGGCTGCCCGGTCTGCGTTCTGCCGATGGGGCGCATCGACAGCTGTATTGAGATTGCCAGCCAGCCCGACGTCATTTTCTGCACCTTTGGCGACGCGATGCGCGTGCCGGGGAAAAATGGCTCGCTGCTGCAGGCAAAAGCGCGCGGGGCAGACATCCGGATCGTCTATTCGCCGATGGATGCCCTGACGCTGGCAGCAGATAACCCTGCGCGCAAGGTGGTATTTTTTGGCCTGGGGTTTGAAACCACCATGCCCGCCACCGCCATCACGCTGCAGCAGGCGAAAGCGCGCAGCGTCGATAACTTTTTCTTTTTCTGCCAGCACATTACGCTCATCCCCACGCTGCGCAGCCTGCTGGAAGAGCCGGAAAACGGAATTGATGCCTTTCTGGCACCGGGGCATGTCAGCATGGTGATTGGCACAGATGCCTACGGTTTTATCGCTGAACAGTACAATCGTCCGTTAGTGGTCGCTGGTTTCGAACCACTTGATCTACTGCAAGGTGTCACCATGCTGGTTGAGCAGAAAATAGCGGCCCTGAGTGCAGTGGAAAACCAGTATCGCCGCGTGGTACCGGATGCGGGAAATGAACGGGCACAGCAGGCGATAGCCGACGTGTTTAGCGTCGAAGGCGACAGCGAATGGCGTGGCCTGGGGCTGATTGCCGAATCCGGCGTACGCCTGACGCCGGCCTATCGCGCGTTCGACGCCGAAGCGCATTTTCGCCCGCAGCCGCAGCAGGTTTGCGACGACCCGCGCGCCCGCTGTGGCGAGGTGCTCACCGGTAAATGCAAGCCTCATCATTGCCCGCTATACGGCAACATTTGTAACCCGCAAACGGCGTTTGGCGCGCTCATGGTCTCTTCCGAAGGGGCGTGCGCCGCGTGGTACCAGTTCCGTAATCAGGAGTGTGAAGCATGAAGACGGTTGAAATGGCGCACGGGAGTGGTGGCCAGGCGATGCAGCAGCTGATTAACCAGCTCTTTTTGGAAGCCTTTAACAACCCCTGGCTCGCCGAGCAGGAAGACCAGGCGCGCATTGACCTCGCGACCCTCACCGCGCAGGGCGACAGGCTGGCCTTCTCCACCGACAGCTATGTGATCGACCCGCTGTTCTTCCCGGGCGGTGATATCGGCAAGCTCGCCGTCTGCGGCACGGCAAACGACGTCGCCGTCAGCGGAGCCATTCCGCGCTACCTCTCCTGCGGGTTTATTCTCGAAGAGGGGTTACCGATGGAGACGCTCACGGCGGTGGTCAACAGCATGGCGCAGACCGCACGCGAGGCAGGAATTGCTATCGTCACCGGCGATACCAAAGTGGTACAGCGCGGCGCGGCCGACAAGCTGTTTATCAACACCGCCGGCATGGGGGCGATCCCCGCCGATATTCACTGGGGCGCACAGCGCCTCAGCGTGGGCGACGTGCTGATCGTGACCGGAACGCTGGGTTGCCACGGGGCGACCATCCTGAACCTGCGCGAAGGTCTGGGGCTGGACGGCGAACTGCGCAGCGACTGCGCGGTACTCACCCCGCTGATTCAGACGCTGCGCGCGATCCCCGGCGTGAACGCCCTGCGTGACGCCACGCGAGGCGGCGTAAATGCCGTGGTCCATGAGTTTGCGGCAAGCTGCGGATGCGGGATTGAACTCACCGAGCGCAGCCTGCCCGTGAAGCCCGCCGTTCGCGGCCTTTGCGAACTGCTGGGGCTTGACCCGCTCAACTTTGCCAACGAGGGCAAACTGGTGGTTGGCGTTGAACGCGCCGCGGCACAAGCCGTGCTTGAACAGCTGCGGGCGCATCCGTCAGGACGCGAGGCGGCAATCATTGGTGAAGTGGTTGAGCGCAAAGGGGTGCGCCTGGCCGGGCTTTATGGCGTGAAACGAACGCTGGATTTGCCGCACGCTGAACCCTTACCCCGTATTTGCTAGAACCGCGCCAAAAGCGGTCAGCATTGAATGTCTCTTTTTTGCCAGTTTCTATTGGAAAGCAATATGCCGTATACACCGATGAGCGATCTTGGCCAGCAGGGCCTGTTTGACATCACGCGCACACTTTTACAGCAGCCCGATCTCGGCGCGCTAAGCGATGCCCTGACGCGGCTGGTCAGGCAATCGGCGCTGGCCGACAGCGCCGCGATTGTGCTCTGGCATAGCGGAACGCAGCGTGCGAGCTACTACTCAACGCGTGATAATGGCAAAACGTTTGAATACGAAGACGAAACGTACCTGGCGCATGGCCCGGTGCGCCGCATTCTCTCCCGGCCTGAAGTGCTGCACTGCAATTTTGAGGAGTTCCGGCAGGCGTGGCCGAGGCTGGCGGAGAGCAACCTTTATCAGCCTTTCGGGCATTATTGCATGTTGCCGCTGGCGGCAGAGGGCCAGATTTTTGGCGGCTGCGAATTTATCCGCACCACCGACCAGCCCTGGAGCGAGGAGGAATACGAACGCCTGCACACTTTTACCCAGATTGTGGCCGTCGTCGCGGAGCAGATCCAAAGCCGCGTCACCAATAACGTCGATTACGACCTGCTGAGCCGCGAGCGCGACAACTTCCGCATACTGGTCGCCATCACCAATGCCGTGCTGTCACGGCTCGACATGGATGAGCTGGTCAGCGAAGTTTCAAAAGAGATCCACCACTATTTCAAAATTGACGCTATCAGCATCGCGCTGCGGGGTCATCGCAAGGGCAAGCTGAATATCTACTCCACCCACTATCTTGATGAGGCCAACCCTGCCCATGAGCAGAGTGAAGTGGATGAAGCGGGCACCCTTTCTGAGCGGGTCTTCAAAAGCAAAGAGATCCTCCTGCTCAACCTGAACGAGCAGGATCCGGTCGCGCCGTATGAGCGGATGCTGTTCAACACCTGGGGCAACAAAATTCAGACCCTGTGTCTGCTGCCGCTCATGTCCGGCAATACCATGCTGGGCGTGCTGAAGCTGGCGCAGTGCGAGGAAGGCGTGTTCACCACCGCCAACCTGAAACTGCTGCGCCAGATCGCCGAGCGCATTTCCATCGCCCTGGATAACGCTCTCGCCTATCAGGAAATTCATCGTCTGAAAGAGCGGCTGGTGGATGAGAACCTGGCCCTGACCGAACAGCTCAACAACGTGGACAGCGAGTTTGGTGAAATCATCGGGCGCAGCGATGCCATGTACAGCGTGCTCAAGCAGGTCGAGATGGTGGCGCAAAGCGACAGCACGGTGCTGATTCTGGGCGAAACCGGCACGGGTAAAGAGCTGATTGCCCGCGCCATCCACAACCTGAGCAACCGCAACAGCCGTCGGATGGTGAAGATGAACTGCGCCGCGATGCCTGCGGGTCTGCTGGAAAGTGACCTGTTCGGCCACGAGCGCGGCGCGTTTACCGGGGCCAGCAGCCAGCGGCTGGGCCGTTTTGAACTGGCGGACAAAAGCTCGCTGTTCCTCGACGAAGTGGGCGATATGCCGCTGGAGCTACAGCCGAAACTGCTGCGCGTTCTGCAGGAGCAGGAGTTCGAGCGCCTGGGCAGCAACAAGCTTATCCAGACCGACGTGCGGCTGATTGCCGCCACCAACCGCGACCTGAAAAAAATGGTCGCCGACCGCGAGTTTCGCAGCGATCTTTACTATCGCCTGAACGTGTTCCCGATCTTCCTGCCGCCGCTGCGCGAACGCCCGGAAGATATCCCCCTGCTGGTCAAAGCGTTTACCGCGAAGATTGCGCGCCGGATGGGGCGCAACATCGACAGTATTCCTGCCGAGACGTTACGCACCCTTTCATCGATGGAATGGCCCGGCAACGTGCGCGAGCTGGAAAACGTCATTGAGCGCGCGGTGCTGCTCACGCGCGGTAGCGTGCTGCAACTCTCCCTGCCTGAGGTTACGCTTCCTGACGTGACCGCGCCCGCCGCCGAGACAGCAAAAGAGGGAGAAGATGAATATCAGCTCATTATGCGCGTGCTGAAAGAGACCAACGGCGTGGTCGCCGGGCCTAAAGGTGCCGCCCAGCGCCTGGGGTTAAAACGCACTACCCTGCTGTCGCGCATGAAGCGGCTTGGGATTGATAAAGAGAGCCTGGTTTAAAGCCTCATTCCGGCGGTGTTTTCTGACACCGCCTTTCGTTACCCTGCGCAATTGTCCCTCATTGACACCAAATCGTTTCCTCTGTATAAAATTCCGCCTTAATAATGAGTTTCATTTGCAACAACAATAATGTTAATGAAGGGTCGTGTTTAATGAAAAAGGTCATCTGCGCGTTAGGCCTGGCGATTGCGTCGGTCGGTTCTGCTCTGGCAACCACATATCCCCTGACGATTGAAAACTGTGGCTATAAAGAGACGTTCACCAAAGCGCCGGAACGCGTCGTGGCCCTGGGTCAGAACACCGTCGAAATATTGCTCCTGCTGGGCCTGGAAGATAAGGTGAAGGCCAGCGCCTTCTGGCCAACCAAAGTGCTGCCGCAGCTGGCGGAACAGAATGCAAAAATCAAAACCCTGACGGTTGAAATCCCGACCCTTGAATCCGTTCTTGCGCAAAATCCTGACTTTGTTCCCGCGCAGTCCCCGCTGCTTCTGGGGCCTGAAAGTAAGGTCGCAAAACGCGACGATCTGCTGACCCTGGGCGTGAACAGCTACGTGTCCCCGGGCATGTGCGCGACCAAAAAAGCCACCGGCGACATGTACGGCAGCCGCCAGAAACTGTGGGACATGACGTATCTCTATAAAGAGATTGAGGATTTTGCCAAAATCTTTAACGTTGAAGATCGCGGTCAGGCCGTTATTGCCGATTTCAAAAAACGCGAGGCCGACCTGCGTAAGGAATTCAGCAAGAATAAAAAAGACCTTTCGTTTGTCTTCTGGTTCTCCAGTTCATCCCCTTCTGCGGACGCCTACGTAGGCGGAAAAAATAGCCCCTCTGGATTTATCGCCAGCCTGATGGGCGGCCATAACGCCATCACCTCGGAGACCGAATGGCCAACCGTAGGTTGGGAAAGCATTATTGCCGCAAATCCGGATGTCATCGTGGTATCCAGCCTCGACCGCAACCGCTGGGCGCTGGATAACGCGGAAGAAAAAATCAAATTCCTGAAGAGCGATCCGGCGGTCAGCCAGCTGGACGCGGTGAAAAAAGGCCATATCGTGGTGATGGACGGTCAGGCGATGAACCCGACGATCCGCACGATTTACGGGGCTGAGCAGGTCGGCGAACAGCTCAGAAAACTGGGGCTGAACTGATGACAACCGCTGTTCTTCAGGCCCGGCAGAGTCTGGTTCTGACGAGCTCGTGCCTGCTCGCCTTTGTCCTGTTATTTCTGGTTATCGCGCTGAGCGTCAGCGTTGGCGAGCTGTCGATCCCGCTGCAGAATGTCTTTTATGCCATCAGTAATAAAATGGGGTTCACCGGGGTTCCGCTCAACCGCATCTATGAAAGCGTTATCTGGGACTTTCGCCTGAGCCGCGCGCTGGTGGCAGCCTGCTGTGGCGCGGGGCTGGCCATCTGCGGTGCCGTATTGCAGAGCCTGCTGAAGAATGCCCTGGCGGAGCCGTACGTGCTTGGCGTGTCCGCAGGTGCCTCGACCGGGGCGGTATCCGTCGTGGTGTTGGGGATCGGCACCGGCGCGGTGTCGCTCTCCGCAGGTGCTTTTGCCGGAGCGTTCGCCGCCTTTGCGTTTGTCGCGTTTCTGACCAACGGCGCGCGCGGAGGGAATGAACGAACTATTCTGGCAGGCGTAGCTGCCTCCCAGCTTTTCAATGCCATTACCGCCTACACCATCAGCACCTCCGCCAGCGCCCAACAGGCGCGCGACGTGATGTTCTGGCTGCTGGGCAGTTTCAGCGGCGTACGCTGGCCTGAATTCCAGCTGGCGCTGGTGGTGGTGCTGATTGGCTTAGCCGTTTGCCTCTACTATTCCCGGGCGCTGGATGCCTTTACGTTTGGTGATGACGCCGCGGCATCGCTGGGCATTGCCGTCCCCTGGGTGCGCCTGGCGCTCTTTACCACCACCGCACTGATTACCGCGACCATCGTTAGCATGGCGGGCTCAATCGGCTTTGTCGGACTGGTGGTGCCGCACGTCATGCGTTTCCTGTTCGGCCCTCTGCACCGTACGTTGCTGGTTGCCAGCGCGCTGGCAGGCGCGATCCTGATGGTGCTGGCAGATATCGCCTCGCGCATGCTGATTGCCCCGCAAAGCCTGCCCGTCGGCGTGGTGACCGCGCTGGTGGGCGTGCCCTTCTTTGCCGTGATTATCTACCGCTCAAGGAATAAGTGATGAGTATCTGCGCTGAAAATATTACCTGGAAGGTAGGTAAAAAAGTCATCGTTGATGACGTCTCGCTGAAGGTTTCCCGGGGGGAAACGGTAGGATTGCTTGGCCCAAACGGCTGCGGTAAGTCTTCGCTTTTACGTATCCTCGCGGGGCTGCGTCGCCCGGACAACGGCAACGTCACTCTGGACGGGCAGGACATCGCCCGCATCGCCAAAAAACAGCTTGCCCGCCGGGTCGCCTTCGTTGAACAGCACGGGATGACCGACGCCAATATGCACGTGCGTGACGTGGTGAAGCTCGGGCGTATTCCGCATCACTCTCCTTTTTCCAACTGGAGCACGCACGATGACGAGACCGTCACCGCGGCCCTGCAACGCGTGGATATGCTGGATAAAAGTGACCAGGGCTGGCTGAGCCTTTCAGGCGGTGAACGCCAGCGCGTACACATTGCCCGCGCGCTGGCCCAGACCCCGACTGAAATCCTGCTGGATGAACCGACCAACCACCTGGACATTCATCATCAGATGCAGCTGATGCATTTGATCAGCGAATTACCGGTCACCAGCATTGTCGCAATCCACGATCTCAATCACGCCTCAATGTTCTGTGACTCGCTGATTGTGATGCAGAAAGGGCAAATTGTGGCGACGGGAACACCGCAGGACATTTTATCCGAGTCGTTGCTGTGGGATGTTTTCAGAGTCAAAACCAAAATTGAGATCTCGCCGTTCCATGGCAAAAAGCACATTCACTTTATCGTTTAGGGGCGAGTGAACGACGATGCCCCTTCGCCCTGCCACCACGCTCTGGCCGCCCGTTTTACTGGGTAGCCAGTTTGTTTTTAACATTGGCTTTTACGCCGTTGTCCCCTTCCTGGCGATATTCCTGCGCGACGATATGCTGCTCTCCGGCGGGCTTATCGGTCTGATCCTGGGCCTTCGCACGTTCTCCCAGCAGGGGATGTTTATCATCGGCGGCGCGCTCTCAGACCGGTTTGGCGCGAAAGTCGTTATCCTGAGCGGGTGCATGATTCGCGTCGCGGGTTATCTGCTGCTGGCGTTCGGGCACACACTCTGGCCCATCATTCTTGGGGCGTGCCTGACCGGCATCGGCGGCGCATTGTTCTCCCCCTCGATTGAGGCACTGCTGGCAAAAGCAGGGACGCACAGCGAGGCGAAAGGAAAACGCAGCCGGGCGGAATGGTTTGCCCTCTTTGCCGTCTGCGGTGAACTCGGCGCGGTATTGGGCCCGGTTGCCGGAGCACTGCTGACGGGGCTTGGGTTCCGCCAGGTGGCGCTGGCGGGTGCAGGGGTCTTTATTATTGCCTTACTGGTGCTTTACTTCTTTCTTCCTGCTTCCCCCCACCGCTCTCAGACGCTAAACATACAGCCCTGGTGGACGACGTTCCGCCAGCCGCGCTTTGTCGCCTTTATCATTGCCTACAGCTCGTGGCTGTTAAGCTATAACCAGCTCTATCTGGCGCTGCCGGTGGAGATCCAGCGCTCTGGCGGTAACGAGAAAGATCTTGGCCCCCTGTTTATGCTGGCCTCGGTGCTGATCATCACTTTGCAGCTTCCTCTGGCGCGTTTTGCCCGACGCGTGGGGGCGGTGAGAGTTCTGCCGGTAGGCTTCCTGCTGCTCTCCGCCGCCTTTGCGAGCGTGGCGATGTTTGCGGCGACAGAACCGCCGGAGGGCTGGCTGCGGCTTATGCCGTCGGTATGTTTTGTGACGCTGTTGACGCTGGGACAGATGCTGCTGGTGCCATCGGCAAAAGATCTCATCCCGCGCTTCGCCGAGGAATCAACGCTGGGGGCGCACTACGGCGCACTCTCCACCGCCGGAGGCATCGCGGTACTGGCCGGAAATTTTTTGTTTGGCAGTCTGCTGGATCGCGCGCTGGTGCCTTCAATGCAGGCGATATACCCCTGGCTGCTGCTGGCCCTTTTCCCACTCTGCAGCGCGCTGGCCCTAAACGTGATTTGCCGCCCGCTGAGACGCTGAAGCGGTCACTTTTTCGGACGGTACTTCTCCGGCAGTTCCGGCACGGGACGACGATCATCAATCAGATGACGAACGGTCAGGATGGGATGACGCCATAGCATACGCGGGCCTGCCCAGCGCATAACCTGCTTCATCTCTTCACGTCTGGCAGGCTGGTAGCAGTGTACCGGACACTGTTTGCAGGCCGGCTTTTCCTCGCCAAAAATGCATCTATCCAGTCGCTTATCCGCATACGCGTTGAGCGCCTGATAATGCCCTTCGTCCTGAGAAGCCTGCGGGCAGCGCTTTTCATACAACGCGATCATCTTCGCGATGGTCTCTTTTTCTCGTGATATGCGTTTACCTGACATAACGGTTCACCGAATAATAAAGTGCATTAATAATACATTTTTAAGCACCGGATTTCAGTTGTTGCATGCCATTTTCTGAAGCCTGATTCCAGTTTTTGCCCTGCACCGCCCGACAATCACTGGTATTTTATACAGGCATCAGAAATGACCTTTGTCCGTGTTGTCGGGAGACCCTATGCAAGAGAGAGCGATCAGCAAACCCTATCGCCATTTAAAAGTGGGATATTTTAGAAAGCGCCATGAAGACCGCAATACCAAGATACCGAAGCGTTATAGCGTGCATGCGGCGCTGAGCTTAAAAGGTGACTGGCTTGAACAGGCGGGGTTTACCACTCATTCCCGGGTCAGAGTGGGCGTGGAGCACGGTAAAATCATCATCGAGCTTATGTCGGAAGGCACCTCGTAAAGCGACGACATTTTTCTGCGCCGTACCTTTTTTTCATGCGACAATAGAGGGAACAAACGGCCACTGAGCCGCTCAAAACGGTTTATTTTCAAAGAAATGGACATCATAACTCCATGAGCACAATCGACAATTTCGACGCACATACGCCGATGATGCAGCAGTATCTGAAGCTGAAAGCACAGCATCCTGAAATCCTGCTGTTTTACCGTATGGGCGATTTTTACGAGCTGTTTTATGACGATGCCAAACGTGCATCGCAGCTGCTCGACATCTCGCTGACCAAACGTGGCGCATCGGCAGGCGAGCCCATTCCCATGGCTGGCATCCCGCATCACGCGGTAGAAAATTACCTGGCGAAGCTGGTGAATCAGGGTGAGTCCGTCGCCATCTGCGAACAGATCGGCGATCCGGCAACCTCTAAAGGTCCGGTTGAACGTAAAGTCGTGCGCATCGTCACGCCCGGCACCATCAGCGATGAAGCCCTGCTGCAGGAGCGCCAGGATAACCTGCTGGCCGCGCTGTGGCAGGACGGGAAAGGGTTTGGCTACGCGACGCTGGACATCAGCTCCGGACGTTTTCGTCTGAGTGAACCGGCTGACCGTGAAACGATGGCAGCCGAACTGCAGCGCACCAACCCGGCAGAATTGCTCTATGCCGAAGATTTCGCCGAGACGGCGCTCATTGAAGGCCGTCGCGGGTTGCGCCGCCGTCCGCTGTGGGAATTCGAAATTGATACCGCGCGCCAGCAGTTGAATCTGCAGTTTGGCACCCGCGATCTGATTGGCTTTGGTGTGGAAAATGCCCCACGTGGGCTGTGTGCGGCAGGTTGCCTCCTGCAGTACGTAAAAGATACCCAGCGCACCGCCCTGCCGCATATCCGCTCTATCACCATGGAGCGCCAGCAGGACAGCATCATCATGGATGCAGCAACGCGCCGTAACCTGGAGATAACCCAGAACCTGGCGGGGGGCGTAGAAAATACGCTCGCGTCGGTTCTCGACAGTACGGTAACGCCAATGGGCAGCCGCATGCTGAAACGCTGGCTGCACATGCCGGTTCGAGATACCGAAACGCTTGTTTGCCGTCAGCAGACGATTGCCGCCTTGCAGGACCGCTATACCGAACTGCAGCCGGTGCTGCGCCAGGTAGGCGACATGGAGCGTATCCTGGCCCGTCTGGCTCTGCGAACAGCGCGACCACGCGATCTCGCGCGGATGCGTCATGCTTTCCAGCAACTGCCGGAACTCCGTGCTCAGCTGAGTGACGTTGACAGCGCGCCGGTACAGAAGCTCCGCGAAACCATGGGCGAATTTACCGAGCTTCGCGAGCTGCTTGAACGCGCCATTATCGATGCGCCTCCGGTTCTGGTGCGTGATGGCGGAGTGATTGCCCCAGGCTACAACGAGGAGCTGGACGAGTGGCGCGCGCTGGCCGACGGCGCGACGGACTACCTTGATAAACTGGAAATCCGCGAGCGTGAGCGTCTTGGGCTGGACACTTTGAAAGTGGGCTATAACGCGGTACACGGTTATTACATTCAGATCAGCCGCGGACAGAGCCATCTGGCACCGATTCACTACGTGCGTCGCCAGACGTTGAAAAACGCTGAACGCTATATTATCCCCGAGCTGAAAGAGTACGAGGACAAAGTTCTCACCTCGAAAGGCAAAGCGCTGGCGCTGGAAAAACAGCTGTATGAAGAGCTGTTTGACATGCTGATGCCGCATCTTGCCGACCTGCAGCTGAGCGCCAGCGCGCTGGCGGAACTGGACGTGCTGGTGAATCTGGCAGAACGCGCTGAAACGCTGAACTATACCTGCCCGACCTTTATCGACAAGCCCGGCATTCGCATCACTGAAGGCCGTCATCCGGTGGTTGAGCAGGTGCTGAACGAACCGTTCATTGCCAACCCGCTGAGCCTGTCACCGCAGAGAAGAATGTTGATCATTACCGGTCCGAACATGGGCGGTAAAAGTACCTATATGCGTCAGACGGCGCTGATCGCCCTGCTCGCGTATATCGGCAGCTACGTTCCGGCGCAAAAAGTGGAGATTGGCCCTATCGACCGTATCTTTACCCGCGTCGGAGCTGCGGACGATCTGGCAAGCGGCCGCTCAACCTTTATGGTCGAAATGACCGAAACGGCTAACATTCTGCATAACGCGACGGAGCATAGCCTGGTGCTGATGGACGAAGTCGGACGCGGTACGTCAACCTATGATGGACTGTCGCTGGCCTGGGCCTGTGCCGAAAGCCTCGCGAATAAAATCAAGGCCATGACGCTGTTCGCCACCCACTATTTTGAGCTGACGCAGCTACCGGAAAAAATGGAAGGGGTGGCTAACGTCCATCTTGATGCGCTGGAACACGGCGATACCATTGCCTTCATGCACACGGTGCAGGATGGCGCGGCGAGCAAGAGCTATGGTCTGGCCGTCGCGGCGCTGGCGGGTGTTCCTAAAGAGGTGATCAAGCGCGCGCGTCAGAAACTGCGCGAGCTGGAAAGCCTGTCGCCGAATGCAGCCGCGACGCAGATTGACGGTACGCAGATGTCGCTGCTGGCACCTGCGGAAGAGACATCACCGGCGGTGGAAGCGCTGGAGAACCTCGACCCGGATTCCCTGACGCCGCGACAGGCGCTGGAGTGGATTTATCGGCTGAAGAGTCTGGTTTAGTTTTCTGCGGTCTGTTTTGTCGGGTGGCGGCTTCGCCTTACCCGACCTACAAAACCCGTAGGCCCGGTAAGCGCAGCGCCACCGGGCAAAAGACCGCACGATGTTATCGCCCGGTAAGCGTAGCGCCACCGGGCTTTTTTACAGCAACGGTGGAATGGTCGGCACCTGCGGTGCCTCGTCAATATCCTTCTGCGTCATGCGAAACGCTTCAGGGTAGTGCTCGCGGCTGGTACGACGCAGCGGTTCGGTATCGCGCCAGGTATACAGACAGTGCTGGCACTGATAAACCGTCCAGACCCCTTTCACCGGCGACGTCGCCATCACTTCAATATGCTCATCGGCACAACGTGGACAAATCATCTTTTCCTCCTTATTGACGTGCAGCCAGCATGGCGGTCAGTTTTTCAGCCCAGGCTTTGGTTTCAGGGAGATCCTGTACCGGCTGGCTATAGTGACCACGGGTGTCCGGCGCGACAGGCGTGGTGGCATCGATAATCAGTTTGTCGGTAATGCCCGCCGGGCTGGAGCCCGGGTCGAGTTCAAGCACCGACATGTTCGGCAGCTGCACCAGATCCCCTGCCGGGTTCACTTTCGATGACAGCGCCCACATCACCTGCGGAAGGTTGAACGGGTCGACGTCCTCATCCACCATAATCACCATCTTCACGTAGCCCAGACCGTGCGGCGTGGTCATGGCGCGTAAACCGACCGCGCGAGCAAAACCGCCGTAACGCTTTTTGGTGGAGATAATCGCCAGCAGACCGTGGGTGTACATGGCGTTCACCGCCTGCACTTCAGGGAATTCCGCTTTCAGCTGCTGGTAAAGTGGCACACAGGTGGCTGGCCCCATCAGATAGTCAATCTCGGTCCACGGCATGCCGAGGTAGAGGGATTCGAAAATCGGTTTGGTACGGTACGAGACTTTATCAATACGGACGACCGTCATATTACGACCACCCGAATAGTGGCCGGTAAACTCACCGAACGGTCCTTCGATTTCACGTTTACGGCTCTCAATGACCCCTTCCAGAATCACTTCAGAGCCCCAGGGTACATCAAAGCCGGTCAGCGGCGCGGTCGCAATGGGGTACGGACTTTCACGCAGCGCTCCTGCCATTTCATACTCGGATTGATCGTATTTCAGCGGCGTCGCGCCCATCAGGGTGATGATCGGATCGTTGCCCAGCGTAATCGCAATCGGCAGGTCTTCACCACGCTCTTCCGCTTTGTGCAGATGCAGGGCGATATCGTGCATCGGTACCGGCTGCAGGCCAAGCTTACGCTTGCCCTTCACTTCCATGCGGTAGATCCCGACGTTCTGCTTGCCGAAGTTATCCGGGTCGAGCGGATCGCGCGAGACAACGCACGCTTTGTCGAGATAAAAGCCCCCGTCCCCGTCGTTCAGGCGAAACAGCGGCAGGATGTCGAACAGGTTAATATCTTCACCGTCGACCGTATTCTGCGCCCAGGCCGGGTTGGCGCGGCGCTCCGGTGTGACGGGGAATTTATCCCAGCGGCGAATAAACTCGTCGATCTGCTTTTTCACCGGAGTATTCGCCGGTAGCCCCATCGAAATGGCGTGGTTCTGCCAGGAGCCAATCGTGTTCATCACCACGCGGGCATCGGTGAAACCGCGAATATTATCGAACCACAGCGCAGGCGCACCGTCACCGATGCGTCCCGTCGCGTTGGCTGCCGCCGCCAGATCCGGCTCGGCACTTACCTCTTCCTCAATTTTCAGCAGTTGCCCTTGCTCATCGAGCGCCTGCAGGAAGCTTCTCAAATCATCAAATGCCATCTTTAGTCTCCTGTGAAAAATGTTTCGCCTCGCGCAGCCCGTTCCAGCGGCGCGCTTTTTTATGCTCCAGACCAAACTGGTCGAGTACGCGCGTCACGATATGCTGGGTAATGTCATCGACGGTTTGCGGATGGTTGTAATAAGCAGGCATGGGAGGCACCATCGCCACGCCCATGCGGGAAAGCGCAAGCATGTTCTCCAGATGAATGGTACTCAGCGGCGTTTCACGGGGAACCAGCACCAGCTTGCGCCCCTCTTTCAGCACCACGTCTGCCGCGCGGCCCACCAGCCCTTCGGCGTAGCCGGCGCGGATACCCGCCAGCGTTTTCATGCTGCAGGGAATGACAATCATGCCGTCGGTGCGAAACGAACCGGAGGAGATGGTGGCGGCCTGGTCAGCCGGACTGTGGACAACGTCAGCCAGGGCAGCAACGTCCTGCGCAGTGTAGGGTGTTTCCAGCTCAATGGTGGTTTTTGCCCACTTCGACATAACCAGGTGGGTCTCCACCTCCGGCATTTCCCGCAACGCCTGTAGCAGCGCCACGCCCAGCGGAGCGCCCGTCGCTCCCGTCATTCCCACGATCAATCTCATTCAGCACCTCAATCATTTTGTTCGCACACGAACGTTATGAATAAACTACTCCCGGATCGTTTTTCTGACAAGATCGTTCGCATACGATCACACTAATGGCTAAAAAATGCCGCGTTAAAATCCAGAGCAATAGCGGCTATCATAGAGGGAGATTTTTTCCGTCGGAGTGTTCATGGAACTAAGACAAGAGGCGTTCCACCTGTTACGTCAGCTTTTTCAACAGCATACCGCGCAGTGGCAACATGCCTTACCGGAACTGACCAAGCCGCAGTATGCGGTTATGCGCTCAATTGCCGAGCACCCGGGTATTGAACAGGTGGCATTGACCGAAGTGGCGGTTAGCACGAAAGCGACCCTGGCGGAAATGCTCGGCCGCATGGAGGCGCGCGGGCTGGTCAAACGCGAGCACGATCCAGCAGATAAGCGCCGCCGGTTTGTGTTCCTGACGCCAGAAGGTGAAGCCCTGCTTGCAGGCTGTAAACCGATGGGCAACGCGGTGGATGAGGCGTTTTTAGGACGTCTCACTCAAGCCGAGCGGGAGCAATTCTCCGCGCTTATCAAAAAGATGATGCACGGTTAATTCACGCTGGTGCGCATAAAATCAATAAAGGTGCGCACTTTCGCTGGCACATGTCGGGCATCAGGATACACCGCATAGATGCCCTGCTGTGCAAAGGTATATTCCGGTAAAACCGGGACCAGTTTTCCCGCATCAAGCGCATCGCGCGCCAGCCATTTCGGCAGTAACGCTACCCCACCACCCGCAAGCGCAAAGGCCATGAGCGCCTGAGCGCTATCGGCAAACAAACGCGGCGCTTTTTTTATCTCCAGCGTTTCAGGCGCGCCGCTGGCGTCTTTCACCTGCCAGCGCAGCGGCGAGGCCAGGCGCTCGTGAATAATCCAGTCGGCCTGCGCCAGCTGCGCAAGCGATTCGATGGGATGATTAACGAGCCACTCGGGCGTCGCGACGGGGAGAACAGAAAAGTGCGAAATCAGCGCGGCGTGGTAGCGCGAATCGGCAAGCGTTCCCAGCCGGATAGCCACGTCAAAGCGCTCCGAGATAAGGTCGGCGTGTAGTGACGACGAAACATGGCGGACGCGAAGGTCCGGATGCTGGTGACTAAACCTGGCCAGCAGCGGCACCACGACCTGTGCGCCATACTCAGGCGTAGTCGTGATCCTCAGTTCTCCCGTGAGCCCCGCATGGTTGGCGCGGACATCATCCTGCAATTGCTCGGCGTCCTTCAGAAGCGCGACGCTGCGTTGATGAAACAGCGCGCCCGCCTCGGTTAACGTCAGACGGCGGGTGGATCGCAGCAGCAGGGTGACGCCAAGTTCAGCTTCGAGCTGGCGAATATTGAAGCTGACCACCGCTTTTGTCAGGCCCATCGCATCCGCTGCCGCCGTGAAGCTGCCGGTATCGGCCACCGCAACAAACATCTGCGTGCGCTGTAAGTTAATCATCGTCACTCTTTTTACTGTCAAAATAGTTTTGACAGTATATCGCGCTTTGTCAGGTTTATCCGCGCTCACCCGGCCGATACGATACGCCTCCTCACCGGAGGATCCATCATGACGTATCGCAGCAAAGTTGCCGCAGTCTATCTGCTGGGCTTTTTTCTTGATCTGATCAACATGTTTATTGCCAGCGTCGCCTTTCCGGCGATGGCTCACGATTTTAACGCCACGCCTTCAGCGCTTGCCTGGGTCAGTAATGGGTACATTGCCGGTCTGACGCTGGTGATCCCGTTCAGCACCGTGCTGACGCGCCGCATCGGGCCAAAGCGCGTCATCCTGCTCTCGCTTTTTCTGTTCAGTGTAGCCTCAGCCGCGGCAGGCTTGTCTGCAACGCTTGAAAGTCTGATCGCCTGGCGCGTGCTGCAGGGCGTGGGTGGTGGCTTATTGATCCCCGTGGGACAGGCGCTGACCTGGCAACAGTATAAGCCTCACGAGCGTGCCCGACTCTCCTCCGCGGTCATGCTGGTTGCATTGCTTGCTCCCGCCTGCTCCCCTGCTATCGGGGGTCTGCTGGTGCAAACGTTAAGCTGGCGATGGATATTTTTCGCCACGCTCCCGGTTGCCATCGTGACCTTTGCTCTGGCCTGTCTGTGGCTCAAACACGAAATTCCCACGATGAAAGCGGCCAGACTGCTAAACCTGCCTTTGCTCGCGGACCCGCTTTTGCGATTTTCCATGCTTGTCTATGTCTGCGTGCCCGGTATGTTTATTGGGGTGAACGTCACGGGGATGTTTTATCTTCAGCACGAGGCGAACATGAGCCCGGCCGCAACGGGAATACTCATGCTGCCGTGGTCCGTGGCATCGTTTATAGCCATCACGGCGACGGGACGTTATTTTAACCGTATCGGCCCCCGTCCGCTGATCGTCATCGGATGTCTGTTGCAGGCGACGGGTATCCTGCTTTTGATTAACGTCAGTTCGGCTGCACTGCTACCTGTTGTGGCGTTTACCCTGATGGGCGCCGGGGGAAGCCTTTGCAGCAGCACGGCTCAGAGCAGCGCTTTTCTGACGACGCGCCGGGAAGAGATGCCGGATGCCAGCGCCCTGTGGAATCTCAATCGTCAGTTGAGCTTTTTTGTCGGTGCCTTGCTGCTGGCACAGGCGCTGAACCTGGCGCAGGTCTGGCTGACACCGCTCGCCGCATGGCATGGGATGTTTATTTTTGCCGCAGGCATGACCTTGCTGCCTGTACTGTATGTTTTTCGTCTTAACAATACGCAGGTGCTCACCCAGCTGCGACAGGAGAATTCATGACGCCTTTCGAACACGACATTATCGACCTTCACATTGCGCTTGAAAACTGGTTAGGCAAAGGCGAAGGCGATTTCGATACCCTGCTCGCCCGTTTCCATCCCGATTTTCTGATGATTCCGCCGGGTGGTATCCATTTCGACTATCAGGCCCTGGCCCGTTTCCTGGAGAGCCAGCGCGGAAGCCGTCCCGGCCTGAAGATCGTCATTGATGAATTAACCACCCGACAGGCGTGGACCAACGGCGCGGTCCTTCATTATCGGGAGACGCAAACCCGGCCGGACCAGCCCGTCAATGTGCGCTGGTCAACCGCGGTGCTTAATCAGGAAGGCGAACGGATAACGTGGCGTCTGCTCCACGAAACGGCACAGCCGTAGCCCAAAAGAAAAAGGCCCGTCTCACGACGGGCCTTTTTTGACGAAAGGTTGCTTATTCGCGGAACAGCGCTTCGATATTCAGACCTTGCCCCTGCAGGATTTCACGCAGGCGGCGCAGACCTTCAACCTGAATCTGACGAACACGTTCACGGGTCAAGCCAATTTCGCGGCCGACGTCTTCCAGTGTTGCAGCTTCATACCCCAGTAAACCGAAACGACGCGCCAGCACTTCACGCTGTTTGGCGTTCAGTTCGAACAGCCATTTGACGATGCTCTGTTTCATGTCATCGTCCTGCGTGGTGTCTTCCGGGCCGTTGTCTTTTTCATCGGCCAGGATGTCCAGCAGCGCTTTTTCGGAGTCGCCACCCAGCGGGGTGTCAACGGAGGTAATGCGCTCGTTGAGACGCAGCATACGGCTTACGTCATCAACGGGTTTATCGAGTTGTTCGGCAATTTCTTCTGCGCTTGGCTCGTGGTCCAGTTTATGGGACAACTCGCGTGCGGTACGCAGATAGACGTTCAACTCTTTGACGATGTGGATCGGCAGGCGAATCGTACGGGTCTGGTTCATAATAGCCCGTTCGATGGTCTGACGAATCCACCAGGTCGCGTAGGTTGAGAAACGGAACCCGCGTTCCGGGTCAAACTTCTCAACTGCGCGGATGAGACCTAAGTTGCCCTCTTCAATCAGATCCAGCAGAGCCAGACCACGATTGCCGTAACGGCGGGCAATTTTCACGACCAGTCGCAGGTTACTTTCAATCATGCGACGACGCGAGGCAACATCACCACGCAAAGCACGACGTGCGAAATAGACTTCTTCTTCGGCCGTTAGCAGTGGGGAGTAACCAATCTCCCCAAGGTAAAGCTGAGTCGCGTCCAGTACACGCTGTGTGGCGCCCTGCGATAACAGCTCTTCTTCAGCCAAATCGTTATCACTGGGTTCCTCTTCTACTAAGGCTTTTTCGTCAAAAGCCTCTACTCCGTTCTCATCAAATTCCGCGTCTTCATTTAAATCATGAACTTTCAGCGTATTCTGACTCATAAGGTGGCTCCTACCCGTGATCCCTGAACGAGACACCCTGGCTGGCATGCCCCGTCAAATTATCGCTGCGGCAAGTACTGCAGCGGGTTTACGGATTTCCCCTTGTAACGAATTTCAAAATGCAAGCGTGTAGAACTGGTTCCGGTGCTACCCATGGTAGCGATTTTTTGCCCCGCCTTAACTTCTTGTTGTTCCCGGACCAGCATTGTGTCGTTATGGGCGTAGGCACTCAGGTAATCATCGTTATGTTTGATGATAATAAGATTACCGTAACCGCGCAGAGCGTTACCGGCATACACAACGCGCCCATCTGCGGTCGCGATGATAGCCTGTCCTTTACTCCCTGCGATATCGATCCCTTTATTTCCCCCTTCGGAGGAAGAGAAGTTTTCGATAACCTTACCGTCAGTTGGCCAGCGCCATGCAGAGATTGGCGAACTGGATGTCATACTGCTGGCAGTCGGTTCAGTAGAGCTAACCACAGGTGCCGTCACCGGTGCTGTGACAACAGTCGCAGTCCCTTTATTATTCGGCAACATTTTGTTAGCAGTCTGATCACCTGAATCCTCAGAATACGTAATTACAGGTTGTGAAGCAACCACCGTGGTGGATTTTTGTGCAGGCTTAACGCTGTTGTTTTGCGCAGTCACATCGGCCGCAGAAACGGTGTTGCCAGGCGTAAGTGGCGTACCCGTTGCGTTGCCTACCTGAAGCGTTTGCCCGACTTCCAGACCGTACGGGGCCTGGACATTATTGCGCTGGGCGAGATCGCGGAAATCGTTCCCGGTGATCCACGCAATGTAAAACAGCGTATCGCCGCGCTTGACGGTATAGGTACTGCCACCGGTATAGCTACCTTTCGGAATGTTCCCATACTTACGGTTATAGACTATGCGGCCATTCTGGGTCTGAACAGGCTGATCCACTGGCTGAATCTGTGTCGGCTGCGTTATCGGACGTTGAACCGGCTGAATAGGCGGATTTTGTTGTGCCGAAGCAGTGCCCATTTTAGGCGGAGGTGTGATCAACATTCCGCTGGACGTGTTACCGGAGCCGCTATTTCCGCCGACGGAACTGACGGGCGCAGGAGCATTGTTAGAACTTGTACAGCCTGCCAGCCAGAGCGAAACCAGTGATAATGCCGCAACACGGCTGATGGTGAATTTAGGGCTTCCCGCGCTCATTTATCCCCCAGGAATGTGTTAACTACCAGTGACTTAAAATTTACCGTGATGGCACGAATCTTTCGCGCCACACCATACGCTGAATTTGCCTTAATAACCCTGGATAATTCCGAGTCTCAGGCCAACTCCCCCTTTACCAGAGGCACAAAGCGCACGGCTTCCACGGTGTCGATAATAAACTCGCCGCCGCGCCGACGAACGCGCTTCAAAAGCTGCTGCTCGTCCCCGACAGGCAGAACAAGAATGCCCCCCTCATCCAGCTGCGACAACAGTGCAGCAGGGATTTCAGGCGGGGCCGCCGTCACGATGATAGCGTCAAACGGGGCGCGAGCCTGCCAACCCTGCCATCCATCACCGTGTCGTGTCGAAACATTATGTAAATCAAGTTGTTTCAGGCGACGACGCGCCTGCCACTGTAACCCTTTAATCCGCTCAACGGAGCACACATGATGCACCAGATGCGCCAGGATCGCGGTCTGGTATCCTGACCCGGTGCCAATCTCCAGCACGCGGGAGTCGGGCGTCAGCTCCAGCAGCTCCGTCATGCGCGCCACCATATAGGGCTGTGAAATCGTCTGGCCTTGCCCGATAGGCAGCGCCACGTTTTCCCACGCTTTGTGTTCAAACGCCTCATCTACAAATTTCTCACGCGGAACCTGAGCAAGTGCTTCAAGCACGTGCTCGTCGCGGATCCCCTGCGCGCGTAATTGTTCCAGAAGAGTTTGTACACGTTTGTTTACCATTGCGCGTTCACTCCTGCGCGATCCAGCCAACCCGACACCACATCATGCGCGCTATACGCGGTTAAATCTACGTGCAGCGGGGTGACCGAAACATAGCCTTCATCCACGGCAGCAAAGTCGGTATCAGGACCCGCATCGCACTTATCGCCGGGAGGACCAATCCAGTAAAGCGTGTTGCCGCGAGGATCCTGCTGCGGGATCACCTGATCGGCCGGGTGCCGGCTCCCGCAACGGGTAACGCGAATGCCTTTAATGTCATTCAGAGGCAGGTCCGGCACGTTGATGTTGAGGATCCGCCCGGTGCGCAGCGGCTCGCGGCTAAGCGCCCGCAGGATCGAACACGTCACCGCTGCGGCGGTGTCGTAGTGCGTGTGGCCATTTAACGAGACCGCCAGCGCCGGAAACCCGAGATGGCGCCCTTCCATTGCGGCCGCCACAGTACCGGAGTAAATCACGTCATCGCCAAGATTGGGCCCGGCATTAATGCCGGAAACGACGATATCCGGACGCGGTCGCATCAGCGCGTTCACGCCCAAAAAAACGCAGTCGGTTGGCGTGCCCATCTGCACGGCAATATCGCCATTTTCAAAGGTAAAGGTGCGAAGCGACGACTCCAGCGTCAGCGAGTTAGACGCTCCACTGCGGTTACGATCGGGTGCCACGACCTGCACATCCGCAAATTCGCGAAGGTGTTTCGCCAGCGTCTGAATGCCTGGCGCGTGGATCCCGTCATCGTTACTCAGCAATATTCGCATAATCACCCGAGGTGTTGATAAGTTCCCTGACAACACTGGTGGCAAAGCTACCTGCCGGCAGCCAGAAGCGTAACTCAACGGTCACGTCATCCCACCAGTTCCAGCTTAACTGCTGCGGATAGAGCAGCATCGCGCGGCGTGCTGCTTCGACTTTTTCCCGCACCAGCAATGATTGTAATTCTGGCGCATCCGCGACGGCAGATTGCTCAGCCGCCAGCGCATCGCCCTGCGGACCCCAGTCGCCCATACCGGGCAGCGCGGCGGTAATCATCAGCGCTTTGGCGTCCACGCGCGACTGAACATCGGCCATTTCTTCTGCCGTTGCCACAAACCAGCTTCCGCGTCCCGCTAATTGTAGCGCATCGCCAACAACAACTTGATTCGCGTCCGGTTTTTTCAGTCTTTCGCTCACAATCTGATTAAACAACGCACTACGGGCTGCCGACAACCAAAAACTGCGTTTATTCCTGTCGCGAACCGGCGCATCGCTTTGCGCCCAGCGCAACGCTCCCTGCAGGTTGCTGCCGCCGATACCAAAGCGCTGCGCGCCAAAGTAATTCGGTACGCCCTGCGCGCTGATGGCATTCAGGCGTTTCTCCACGTCATCGCGGTCGGTCACTTCACGCAGCACCAGCGTAAAGTCGTTCCCTTTCAACGCGCCCAGACGCAGTTTGCGCTTATGGCGGGCAAACTCCAGTATCTTACAGCCCTCAAGCTCAAATTTACTTAAATCGGGCATCGTATTGCCCGGAACGCGCGCGCAGAGCCACTGTTCAGTGACGGCGTGTTTATCTTTCTGCCCGGCAAAGCTCACTTCGCGGGCATGAATTTTGAGGAATTTTGCCAGCGCGTCGGCCACAAAACGGGTATTGCAGCCATTTTTCAGAATACGCACCAGGATATGCTCACCTTCGCCATCCGGCTCAAAGCCCAGATCCTCCACCACAAGGAAATCTTCAGGGCTGGCTTTCAGCACCCCTTTCCCCTGCGGTTTACCGTGCAGGTATGTCAGGTTGTCGAAGTCTGTCATTTGCTTGCCTTCACCAGCAGCGCTACGGCTTCACAGGCAATCCCTTCGCCGCGGCCGGTAAAGCCCAGCTTCTCGGTGGTCGTCGCTTTGACGTTGACGTCGTCCATATGGCAGCCCAGATCTTCTGCAATAAACACGCGCATCTGCGGAATATGCGGCAGCATTTTCGGCGCCTGAGCGATAATCGTCACATCGACATTACCCAGGG
This sequence comes from Enterobacter chinensis, assembly GCF_034008295.1. NCBI lineage: Bacteria > Pseudomonadati > Pseudomonadota > Gammaproteobacteria > Enterobacterales > Enterobacteriaceae > Enterobacter > Enterobacter chinensis. Next base: position 522,551 of record NZ_JARDVI010000003.1, on the reverse strand, counting down.
TGTAGCCTTTAGCCTGGATGCGGCGCCACGCTTCGCGCAGCAGTTCGCGGCTGTCCGCCCCTTTAAACGCCGGGTCGGTGTCCGGGAACAGCTTGCCGATATCCCCGAGCGCAGCCGCGCCCAGCAGCGCGTCGGTCAGCGCATGCAATGCCACGTCGCCATCAGAATGCGCCAGCAGTCCTTTTTCATAAGGAATGCGCACGCCGCCAATGATAATTGGGCCTTCTCCGCCAAAGGCGTGTACATCAAAACCGTGTCCAATTCGCATTATGCCTTCTCCTGATGGGTCGAACGGGTAAGATAGAATTCCGCAAGCTGTAAATCTTCCGGACGCGTCACTTTGATATTATCAGCGCGCCCTTCAATAAGCTCAGGATGAAAACCGCAATACTCCAGCGCCGAGGCTTCGTCCGTGATGGTCGCCCCTTCTTTGAGCGCACGCGTTAAGCAGTCGTGGAGTAACTCGCGGGGGAAAAATTGAGGCGTCAGCGCGTGCCATAAATCGACGCGATCGACAGTGTGGGCGATGGCCCGTTTGCCCGGCTCGGCACGCTTCATGGTGTCACGCACCGGGGCGGCCAGAATGCCACCCACTTTACTGGTTTCGCTCAGCGCCAGCAGGCGCGCAAGATCGTCCTGATGCAGACACGGACGCGCAGCGTCATGCACCAGCACCCACTGTGCGTTTCCGGCAGCCTGAATGCCCGCCAGCACGGAGTCGGCGCGCTCGGCGCCACCGTCAACGACGGTAATCTGCGGATGATTTGCCAGCGGAAGCTGCGCGAAGCGCGCATCGCCAGGACTGATAGCAATGACCACGTGCGTCACCCTGGGGTGCGCCAGCAGCGCCGCCACGGCGTGCTCGAGGATCGTTTTATCGCCAATAGAGAGGTACTGCTTGGGACATTCTGTCTGCATGCGCCGGCCAAAACCTGCGGCCGGCACCACGGCGCATACGTCCGAAAAAGTTACTGCCATGTCGTAATCCTGGGCCTGATTATCGATTGTTTTGTGCTGAGCCCTGATTGCGTTTAGACGCATCCGGAACCAGACGATAAAAGGTTTCGCCCGGCTTAGTCATACTGAGTTCATTGCGTGCGCGTTCCTCAATCGCCTCTTGCCCGCCATTGAGGTCATCAATTTCAGCAAAGAGTTGATCGTTTCGCGCCTTAAGTTTGGCGTTTGTTGCCTGCTGAGCCGCGACGTCATCGCTCACCCGGCTATAGTCGTGCAGTCCGTTCTTACCGAACCACAGCGAATATTGCAGCCAGATTAGCAAAGCCAGCAACAGCAGCGTTAGTTTACCCATCCTGCCCCCTGAAAAACGGCATCATCATCCCAAGACTTCCCCAGAGCACTACGCCGGGGTAACAGAGATGCCGCAACATCGCGGGCAAATGTACCACATTTTTTCCGCAGAATCGTCCTGCACAATATCGTTACACAGTTGGTTACGGTTTGAATTATGGCTGAAGTTAGCCCATGAGCCACAAAAATAACAGACCAAACATCAGAACCACCGTCACAATCGTGACCACGGTGCTGTAGAGGAGCTTACCGTTGAGCAGCGAGTGCAGCGCAATGCCGACGACAACCGCCACAGGCATCAACGCCAGGAAGAAAGGCCAGGTGTAGAGAAAGAAGAACAGCGTGTTACCGCCGTAGATGAGAAACGGAATGCCAAGCGCCAGCAACCATGAGACGAAGCCAATGATGGCCCCAGGAAATGACCAGGTCGTTTCGTCGTCGGTCGCTAGCGGCTCCGACCCGGTGGTGATGATAAAATTTTCACTGTTGCGCATAGCTAATCCTGTGACCGTGACTCATCGTTCGGGAAGACAGCTCCCGAACGATACCGTCTCAGGATCTGATAATATCGTCCCGTCTGAGCAGGTCTAATAATTGGCTTACTAAATTTGTTACCAATTGTTGACCCTCCAGGTGAATTTCAGGCGATTCAGGCGCTTCGTATACCGCGTCAATTCCGGTGAAGTTGCGCAGTTCACCGGCACGGGCTTTTTTGTACAGCCCTTTCGGATCGCGGGCTTCGCAAACTTCCAGCGGGGTGTCGACAAACACTTCGATAAAACGATCCTGACCCACGCGCTCGCGCACCATCTGGCGCTCGGCGCGGTGCGGAGAGATAAACGCAGTCAGCACCACCAGCCCGGCGTCTGCCATCAGGCTGGCGACTTCCCCGACCCGGCGGATGTTCTCTTTACGATCGTCGTCGCTGAACCCTAAATCGCTGCACAGGCCGTGGCGCACGTTGTCACCATCCAGCAGGTACGTGCTTACGCCCTGCTGATGCAACGCCTCTTCCAGCGCGCCTGCAACCGTCGACTTACCCGAGCCCGATAGCCCGGTAAACCACAGCACAACTCCACGGTGACCGTGGAGTTGCTCGCGCTGGGCGACGGTGACCGGATGAGGATGCCAGACGACGTTCTCATCATGGGCGGCCATTACTTGCCTCCCAGCAGATCGCGTGCGCCCCAGTGCGGGAAGTGCTTACGCACCAGCGCGTTCAGCTCCAGCTCAAAGGCGCTGAATTCAGATGCCAGGTTCGCCTGCTCGTTTGGCTCACGCACCATGCCCGCGCCGACGGTGACGTTCGTCAGGCGGTCGATAAAGATAAGCCCACCCGTCACCGGGTTCTGCTGATACGGATCCAGCACCAGAGGTTCGTCAAAGGTCAGATCCACCAGACCAATACCGTTCAGCGGCAGTTCGGTGACCTCGCGCTGGGTTAGGTTGTTGATATCCACCTGGAACTGAATGCCGTCCACGCGGGCGCGGGTTTTCTTGCCGGCAATTTTGATGTCATAGCTCTGACCAGCAGTCAGCGGCTGCTCCGCCATCCATACCACGTCCACGGAAGCACCCTGCACGGCGGCCAGCGTTTCCTGGGCATCTACCAGCAGGTCGCCCCGGCTGATATCTATTTCGTCTTTCAGTACCAGGGTTACCGCTTCACCGGCGCCCGCTTCCTGCAGGTCACCATCGAAGGTGACGATACGGGCGATAGTCGATTCCACGCCGGATGGCAGCACCTTAACACGCTGCCCCACCTTCACGGAGCCTGATGCGAGGGTACCGGAAAAGCCGCGGAAATCGAGGTTCGGACGGTTCACGTACTGCACCGGGAAGCGCATCGGCTGAGTGTCGACCACACGCTGAATTTCAACGGTTTCCAGCACTTCCAGCAGCGTCGGGCCGCTGTACCACGGCATATTCGCGCTCTGGGACGCGACGTTATCCCCTTCCAGCGCCGAGATCGGCACAAAGCGAATATCGAGGTTGCCCGGCAGCTGTTCGGCAAAGGTCAGGTAGCTCTGGCGGATCTCCTCGAACTTATCTTCGCTGAAGTTCACCAGATCCATCTTGTTGACCGCCACCACCAGGTGTTTGATCCCCAGCAGCGTGGAGATAAAGCTGTGGCGACGGGTCTGATCCAGCACGCCTTTACGGGCGTCGATCAGCAGGATCGCCAGCTCGCAGGTCGACGCGCCGGTCGCCATATTGCGGGTGTACTGCTCGTGCCCCGGGGTATCGGCGATAATAAATTTGCGCTTCTCGGTGGAGAAGTAGCGATAGGCCACGTCGATGGTGATGCCCTGCTCGCGCTCCGCCTGCAGGCCATCCACCAGCAGCGCCAGATCCAGCTTTTCGCCCTGGGTACCGTGACGTTTACTGTCGTTATGCAGGGAAGAGAGCTGGTCTTCGTAAATCTGGCGCGTATCGTGCAGCAGTCGGCCAATCAGGGTACTTTTCCCGTCATCTACGCTGCCGCAGGTCAGAAAACGCAGCAGGCTTTTATGTTGTTGGGCGTGCAGATACGCTTCCACGCCGCCTTCGTTGGCAATTTGTTGAGCAATAGTGGTGTTCATGGCGGTTCCTTAGAAATAACCCTGACGTTTCTTCAGCTCCATGGAGCCTGCCTGGTCGCGGTCAATCACGCGCCCCTGTCGCTCGCTGGTGGTCGACACCAGCATCTCTTCGATGATCTCCGGCAGCGTCTGCGCGCTGGATTCCACCGCGCCGGTCAACGGCCAGCAGCCAAGGGTACGGAAACGCACCATCTGTTGTTTGATCACTTCGCCCGGCTGCAGGTCGATGCGATCGTCGTCGATCATCATCAGCATGCCGTCGCGCTCCAGCACCGGACGCTCAGCGGCCAGATACAGCGGAACGATTTCGATGTTTTCCAGATAGATATACTGCCAGATATCCAGCTCGGTCCAGTTGGAGAGCGGGAAGACGCGGATGCTTTCGCCTTTGTTGATCTGGCCGTTGTAGTTGTGCCACAGCTCCGGACGCTGGTTTTTAGGGTCCCAGCGGTGGAAGCGGTCGCGGAAGGAGTAGATACGCTCTTTGGCGCGGGATTTCTCTTCGTCACGGCGCGCGCCGCCGAAGGCCGCATCAAAACCGTATTTGTTCAGCGCCTGCTTCAGCCCTTCGGTTTTCATGATATCGGTGTGTTTAGCGCTGCCGTGCACGAACGGGTTAATGCCCATCGCCACCCCTTCCGGGTTTTTATGCACCAGCAGCTCGCAGCCGTAGGCTTTTGCGGTACGGTCGCGGAATTCGTACATCTCACGGAATTTCCAGCCGGTATCCACATGCAGCAGCGGGAACGGCAGCGTACCTGGGTAAAACGCTTTACGCGCCAGATGCAGCATGACGCTGGAATCTTTACCGATGGAGTACATCATCACCGGGTTAGAAAACTCGGCGGCCACTTCGCGGATAATATGGATACTTTCCGCTTCGAGCTGCCGCAGGTGTGTAAGACGTTTTTGGTCCATAACCGTTCCTTAAGCCAAATTTATGACAGAAGCGCCGAAGCCTTCTGTGTCGGTTGTGTGCTGAAACCAGGCGAGCGTGCTGTGCAACTGCACCACTTCCCCCACCACGATCAGGGCGGGCATAGGGGCGTCTTTCGCCAGGGTTGCAAGATCGTTAAGCGTGCCGATAGCAACGTGCTGATCGACGCGCGTACCGCGAGAAATGACGGCAACGGGCGTCGTCGCTGCGCGACCGTGCTGAATAAGTTGTTCGCTGATGTCCGCCGCCTTCATCGTGCCCATGTAGATAGCCAGCGTCTGTCGGCTCTGGGCGAGGTGCGACCAGTCAAACGGCGTGCTGTCGGCCTTGTAGTGGCCGGTCACAAAGGTCACGCTCTGGGCGTAATCGCGGTGGGTCAGTGGAATACCGGCGTAGGCCGTTACCGCAGAGGCCGCCGTGATGCCTGGCACCACCTGGAACGGCACCCCGGCTTCGGCTGCCGCCTGCAGCTCTTCGCCGCCGCGGCCGAAGATAAACGGATCGCCACCTTTCAGGCGCACCACGGTTTTCCCCGCTTTGGCGGCGTCAATCAGCATCTGGTTGGTGTCGTGCTGCGGGACGGAGTGTTCGCCAGCCCGTTTGCCAACACAGATTTGCTCCGCGTCGCGACGGATCAGTTCGCGCACGCCATCGGTGACCAGATGGTCATAGAACACCACGTCCGCGTCCTGCAGCACCTGCAGGCCACGCAGCGTCAGAAGCCCGGCATCGCCCGGCCCTGCCCCCACCAGAATGATCTCCCCGCCCGTACTGCCGGGGTTGTCCAGTTCGTCTTCGAGGATTTTTTGCGCCGCCGTCTCATTTCCGGCATGCATCAGGCTGGCAAAGCGGCCGCGAAACACGCGCTCCCAGAAGCGACGGCGTTCCGTCACGCTGGTCAGGCGGGTTTTCAGATGGTTGCGCCAGTAGCTGGCTTTTTCCGCCATACGCCCAAGGCTGGTTGGCAGCAGCGCTTCGATTTTTTCACGCAGCACGCGCGCCAGCACCGGTGCGGTGCCGCCGGAAGAGATGGCGACCAGCAGCGGAGATCTGTCGACAATCGACGGGAAGATAAACGAGCACAAAGGCTGGTCGTCGACCACGTTCACCAGGCGGTAACGCGCCTGAGCGGCGTCGGAGACGCGCCGGTTCAGCTCGCGATCTTCGGTCGCCGCAATCACCAGCACCACGCTGTCGATTTGTGATTCATCGAAATCCGCCTCTGTGACGACCTGCACCTGCGCACCTGCGCGCTTGAGAAACGCGATTTTGCGATCGGCAATCTCACCCGTACCGACAACCAGTACCGGTTTCTCTTTAATCGCAGCAAATAAGGGCAGATAGTCCACAAGCAACAACTCACTAACAGCAAGGAATAGAGGGACTATAGGGGGCGGCTTAGACTGAATGAAATTACGAATTGGAATGAGTAGTTACTCAATGGAATAACGCGATGAAAAAGCAAATATCAAAAAGTGCTTAACACGCGAAATTTCGGGCATTTAAGAGCAATTCAAATTGTGTATGGGCGATCACAGTTTCATACTAGGCGGGTTAAAATTTTGCTCTGTTTTTAAGGACTCACTATGTTTTCCGCAACGCGCCACCGTATCGTAGCCCTGGCGCTCGGCGTTTGCTTTATCCTTCCGGCTCAGGCAAAAAATCAACCGTATGGTGAAATCGCCAATCTACAGGCGCGGCATATTGCCACCGTCTTCCCTGGGCGCATGACCGGCTCACCGGCGGAAATGCTCTCCGCTGATTATATTCGCCAGCAGTTTGCCGACATGGGTTACCAGAGCGATATCCGCACGTTTCACAGCCGCTACGTTTATACCTCCAGAAATAAAAGCAAAAACTGGCATAACGTGACCGGCAGTACGGTTATTGCGGCGCATGAAGGTAGCGCGAATGAGCAGATTATTATTATGGCGCACCTGGATACCTACGCCCCGTTGAGTGACGCCGATACGGATAACAACCTCGGCGGGCTGACGCTACAGGGTATGGACGATAACGCGGCAGGCCTGGGCGTGATGCTCGAACTGGCCGAGCGGATGAAAGATATTCCAACCCAATATGGCATTCGTTTCGTTGCCACCAGCGGTGAAGAAGAGGGCAAACTCGGCGCTGAGAACCTCCTGAAGCGCATGAGCGCTGAGGAGAAGAAAAATACGCTGCTGGTGATCAACCTCGATAACCTGATCGTCGGCGATAAGCTTTATTTCAACAGCGGGCAGAGCACGCCGGGTACCGTGCGGAAACTGACGCGCGACCGGGCACTGGCGATTGCCCGCAGCCATGGGGTTTATGCCACCAGCAACCCTGGCGGTAACCCGGGCTATCCCCGAGGTACGGGCTGTTGCAACGACGGGGAAGTGTTCGATAAGGCAGGCATTCCGGTGCTGTACGTGGAAGCGACAAACTGGGCATTGGGCAAGAAAGATGGCTATCAGCAGCGGGCCAAATCGAAAGCCTTCCCGAACGGGACAAGCTGGCATAACGTGATGCTGGATAATCAGCAGCACATTGATAGCGCCCTGCCGCAGCGCATTGAACACCGCAGCCGGGATGTAGTGAAAGTGATGCTGCCGCTGGTGAAAGAACTGGCAAAAGCGGGGAAAGCCTGAGGTTTTTAAGTATAGCGAGGCCTGATGCCCTCACCCCAACCCTCTCCCACAGGGAGAGGGAGGAAATGGGAATCACCCTTCGTGCAACCCGCACTCGCGCTTCAGCCCAAAGAATCGCGTCTCTTCTTCCGCCATTCCCGGTTCCCATTTACGCGTGGTGTGGGTATCGCCCACTGACAGGTAGCCCTGATCCCACAGCGGATGGTACTTCAGCCCGTGTTTTTGCAGGTACTGGTACACCGTCCGGTTATCCCAGTCGATAATCGGCAGCACTTTAAAGACCCCGCGCTGCACCGCCAGCACAGGCAGCGTGGCGCGGCTGCCGGACTGTTCGCGGCGTAAACCCGCGAACCACGTCTGTGCATTAAGCTCTTTCAGCGCCCGGTTCATCGGCTCGACTTTGTTGATCTCATTGTATTTCTCAATGCCCTCAACGCCTTGTTCCCACAGTTTGCCGTAGCGTGCCTCCTGCCAGGCCGCGCTTTCCGTCGCGCGATAGACTTTCAGGTTCAGCTTGAGCTTGTCCGTCAGCTCATCGATAAACTGGTAGGTTTCCGGGAACAGGTAGCCGGTATCGGTGAGGATCACCGGAATGTCCGGACGGATCTGATTCACCAGGTGCAAACTGACCGCCGCCTGAATACCAAAGCTCGACGACAGCACGTAGTCTCCCGGCAGGTTTTCCAGCGCCCACGCCACGCGCCCTTCGGCGTCCAGCTTTTCCAGCTGGGCGTTGGTTTCTGCGAGTGCCAGAATGCGTTCGACTTTTGGCAGTTCGTTAAGCGCGTTTAGATCGAGTACGGACATAATTACCTCTCGTGGTTACTCCCAGAAATCCCTGGCGGGATCGAGCACCGGGCGAATGATGCCCGCACGCACCGTAAAGTCGCCGAAGCCTTCACCCGCTTCGCGCTCTTTCGCCCAGCGCCCGACAAGCTCGTCGATGGAATCGAGAATTTCCGGTTCCGTGATATTTTCGCGATACATCCGCGGAATACGCGTCCCCATACGGTTACCGCCGAGGTGTACGTTGTAGCGACCCGGCGCTTTACCCACCAGCCCCAGCTCGGCCAGCATCGCACGACCGCAGCCGTTCGGGCAGCCGGTGACGCGCATAACAATATGCTCGTCCGGAATGCCGTGTTTTTCCAGAATCGCTTCCACTTTGTCAGTAAATGACGGCAGGAAACGTTCCGCTTCGGCCATCGCCAGCGGGCAGGTCGGGAACGACACGCAGGCCATCGAGTTTTCACGCTGCGGTTTGACCGCATCCATCAACCCGTGCTCGCGCGCCAGCTTCTCGATCTTCGCCTTCTGGCTCTCAGGCACGCCGGCAATAATCAGATTCTGGTTAGCGGTAATGCGGAACTCGCCTTTATGGATCTTCGCAATTTCCAGCAGACCGGTTTTCAGCGGACGGCCCGGATAGTCCAGGATACGGCCGTTTTCGATAAACAGCGTCAGGTGCCATTTATTGTCGATGCCTTTGACCCAGCCAATACGATCGCCGCGCCCGGTGAATTCGTAAGGGCGAACAGGCTCAAATTTGATCCCCGCACGACGCTCCACTTCCTCTTTGAACATCTCAACGCCCACGCGCTCCAGGGTGTATTTGGTTTTCGCGTTTTTACGGTCGGTACGGTTGCCCCAGTCGCGCTGGGTGGTGACCACCGCTTCCGCCACGGCCAGCGTGTGCTCCAGCGGCAGGAAGCCGAACTCGCTCGCAGTGCGGGCATAGGTTTTCTTGTTACCGTGCTCAATGGACAGGCCGCCGCCCACCAGCAGGTTAAAGCCCACCAGCTTGCCGTTTTCTGCAATCGCCACGAAGTTCATGTCGTTGGCATGCAGGTCGATGTCGTTCTGCGGCGGGATCACCACCGTGGTTTTGAACTTACGCGGCAGGTAGGTCTGACCGAGGATCGGCTCTTCGTCCGTGGTGGCAACTTTTTCCTGATCGAGCCAGATCTCCGCATAGGCGCGGGTGCGCGGCAGCAGGTGCTCGGAGATCTTCTTCGCCCACTCGTACGCTTCGGCGTGCAGCTCGGACTCATACGGGTTAGAGGTACAGAGCACGTTACGGTTCATGTCGTTGGCAGTCGCCAGCGCGTCCAGCCCGACGGAGTGGAGCATCTGGTGCACCGGCTTCACGTTCTTCTTCAGAATGCCGTGGAACTGGAAGGTCTGACGGTTGGTCAGACGGATGCTGCCGTAAATCGTGTTTTCACCCGCAAACTTGTCGATGGCCTGCCACTGTTTGGTGGTGATCACCCCGCCCGGCAGGCGGCAGCGCAGCAGCATCGCATGACGCGGCTCCAGCTTCTGTTCAGCACGCTCGGCGCGGATGTCGCGGTCATCCTGCTGATACATGCCGTGGAAACGGATTAGCAGGAAGTTGTCACCTTTGAAACCGCCGGTGAGACCGTCATTCAGATCTTCAGCAATGGTGCCGCGCAGGTAGTTGCTTTCCAGCTTCATGCGCTCGGCGTCTGTCAGTTTACCTTCGACCACCAGTGGCCCTGGATGTTTTTCGCTCATTAGTAGACATCTCGCTGATAACGGCGCTCAACGCGCAGCTCACTTAAAAATTCATCCGCCGTTTCGGCATCCATACCGCCGAATTCGGCAATCACTTCCAGCAGTGTCTGCTCAACGTCTTTCGCCATGCGATTAGCGTCGCCGCAGACATAAATGTGGGCACCGTCATTGATCCAGCGCCACAGCTCTGCGCCCTGTTCGCGCAGTTTGTCTTGTACGTATACTTTTTCTTTCTGGTCGCGGGACCAGGCCAGATCGATGCGGGTCAGTACGCCTTCTTTCACGTAGCGCTGCCACTCAACCTGGTAGAGGAAATCTTCCGTAAAGTGCGGGTTGCCGAAGAACAGCCAGTTTTTACCCGGCGCGCCGTCCGCCGCGCGCTGCTGCATAAAGGCGCGGAACGGCGCAATGCCGGTGCCCGGGCCAATCATGATGACAGGGGTTTCCGGGTTCGTCGGCAGACGGAAGTTGTCGTTGTGCTCAATAAAGACGCGCACTTCACCCTCTTCTTCCACGCGGTCCGCGAGGAAGCTTGATGCCCCACCCGCGCGGGCGCGGCCTTCGATGTCATAACGCACTACGCCCACGGTGATATGCACTTCGCTTTCCACCTCTGCCTGGGAAGAGGCGATGGAGTACAGGCGGGGAGCCAGCGGACGCAGCAGGCCGATCAGCGCGTCGGCATCCAGCTGCGCCGGAGAGAAACGCACCATATCGACAATTGGCGTGGTCGCAGCGTAATGATGCAGTTTCGCTTTGTCGCCTACCAGCGGCAGCAAGGATTCGCTGCGCGTTAAGGTGGCATAATTTTCGACGATATTTGGGGTGTTCACCGTCAGCTCAAAATGCCACTGCAGCGCTTCGGAAAGCGGCTGGGTTTTCCCGTCAACGGTGACGGGCTCCGTGCCTTTCAGCCACAGCAGCTCAACCAGCTCTTTCACCAGCGCCGGATCGTTCTGATACCAGACGCCCAGGGCATCGCCAGGCTGGTAGCGCAGGCCGGAGTCGCCGAGATCGATTTCGATATGGCGGACGTCTTTTTCCGAATCGCGGCCGGTGATCTTTTGATTCACCGACAGGCTCGCGGCCAGGGGTGCCTCTTTGGTGTACGGACTGGTGTGAATGTCGTTAACGGCACCCGTCGCGGTGAACGCGGCCTGTGCCGGCGTCTCTTTCGGCACGCGGGCTTTCAGCACCTCAACGATGCGCGCACGCCATTCCGCGGCGGCGGGCTGGTATTCAACATCCGCGTCAACGCGGTCCAGCAGGCGCTCTGCGCCCAGCTCCGCCAGCTTGCTGTCGAAGTCTTTACCGGACTGGCAGAAGAATTCATAAGAGGTATCGCCCAGGCCAAAGACGGCAAACGCGGTGCCATCCAGTTTTGGCGCTTTTTTCGAGAACAGGAACTTATGCAGCGCCACCGCTTCTTCAGCGGGTTCACCTTCACCCTGGGTAGAGGCGACCACCACCAGCAGTTTTTCCGACGCGATTTGTTTGAATTTATAATCCCCGGCGTTGACCAGGTTCACGTTCAGTTTGGCGGCCAGCAGGTCGTCACGCAGCGCCTCGGCCACGCGGCGGGCATTGCCCGTCTGCGAGGCGGAAATCAGGGTAATGGCCGGAATTTCAACGGCCGTTGCCGGTGCACCCGCCACAGTGCCAGGCTGCTGGTTGAGCATTCCCCAGAAATAGCCGGAGACCCAGGCAAGCTGAGTGGGAGAAAAATCAGAGGTGGCAGCCTGAAGGCGCGCTAGTTGCTCCGGGTTCAGGGGAAGCAAATTTGAAGGTGGGGCCTGTGTTGTCATGCGTTGTTATGTTCCAGTAGCAAAGCGGAATTTATGCAAAAAGACCAAACTAGAGATAAGGTTAACGGCGAGGATAATAACAATTAAAGAAGGGATGGAAATAATAAATAACCAAATGGACTAACCTGTTTTAGTTGTCATACTTAGCGATAAAACCGATTAATTAACCTATTGAAAATTATCGATAAAAACCACAAAAAACGCCTGTTAACGAGACGCCAGGCTTCAGAGCCGTTTTAGTTAATGCTAAAAATTGTGCTTTCCGGTACTATGCGGCGGTTTTTTCCGCATTACTGAGAGCGATCATGTCCACCACACTGTTTAAAGATTTCACCTTCGAAGCCGCCCATCACCTTCCGCATGTTCCTGAAGGGCATAAATGCGGCCGTTTGCATGGGCATTCGTTTATGGTGCGTCTTGAGATCACCGGTGAAGTTGATCCGCATACCGGTTGGATCATGGATTTTGCCGAACTGAAGGCGGCGTTTAAACCGACCTACGATCGTCTGGATCATTACTACCTGAATGATATCCCGGGCCTTGAAAACCCGACCAGCGAAGTGCTGGCGAAATGGATTTGGGATCAGATGAAGCCGCTGGTGCCGCTGCTGAGCGCGGTGATGATCAAAGAGACCTGTACCGCTGGCTGTATCTATCGCGGGGAGTGATGCTTGCCGGGTGGCGCTGACGCTTACCCGGCCTACAAAAGCCTCGAACCGTAGGCCCGGTAAGCGCTAGCGCCACCGGGCTTTTTTTTAGGCAATATTCAGGTATTTGTGCGTCTGCATCGACAGGCGCCAGTTGCGCGCAATACAGGTTTCAATACACAGGCGCGTCGCGTCCTCTTTCTGACTGATAGGCTGCAGGGCAATGACCCGCTGCTTTTCGTCCGCCAGTGTAGCCAGCAGTTCATCCAGCGCTTCGATATCACGCACGCGCCCGACAGGGTGCTTGATCTCATCCGCGCGCTCCAGTGCCTGAGACAGCACATCATATCCGCCGCGCATATTCACTTTTGGCGAGACCGTCACCCAGGTGGCGTGCGAGCAGCGCACTTCATGGGTGCCGCTGGTTTCAATCTGGCAGCTGTAGCCGTTCTTTTCGAGCAGCTCGGTCAGCGGTGTCAGATCGTGGATGCAGGGTTCACCGCCGGTGATCACCACGTGGCGCGCCGTCCAGCCCTGTCGACCAATAATGGCCAGCAGATCTTCTGAACTGCCCGCGCCCCACTTATCGCTCTCTTTGGTTTTCGCCAGAATGCTAAACAGCGACACTTCCCGATCTGCGAGCTTATCCCACGTATGTTTGGTATCACACCAGGCACAGCCAACCGGGCATCCCTGTAAACGGATAAAGATAGCGGGAACGCCGGTAAAGTAACCCTCGCCTTGCAGGGTCTGGAACATCTCGTTAATCGGGTACTGCATAGTCATCTCAGTAAAGGGGATAAACGATAAGTATCGCAGATCCCCGCCGGATGGTCATGCTCCATCGGTGCTTTGCGCGCCAATCGCCGTCATAAACCGTTCGGTAATTTGCTGGGGACGGGTGATCGCACCGCCGACAACAACCGTATGCGCGCCCAGCGCCAGACACCTCGCCGCACGCTCGGGGGTATCCACATTGCCTTCGGCAACCACAGGAACCGTAACGGCTGCCAGCACCGCCTTCAGGAACGCACAGTCATTATCGGGCAAGGCACGGCCCGCGGTGTCCGCCGTATAGCCATAAAGCGTGGTTCCGATGCAATCAAAACCCAGCGCCTGCGCCATCTCGGCCTCGTCTACAGAGGAAATGTCCGCCATCAGCAGCACCGAGGGATAACGTGAGCGGATGCGCGTAACCAGCGCGCCCAGGGGTTCACCCCCGGGGCGTTCCCGCGCCGTCGCGTCAAGGGCAATGATCTCCGGAGAGACGGTCATGAGCTCATCCACTTCTTTCATCGTCGCGGTGATAAACACCTCGCTCCCGGGATAATCCCGTTTGATGATGCCTATAACAGGCAACGACACCTGCTGTTTAATGGCCTCGATATCCACCACGCTGTTGGCGCGAATGGCGGCAGCACCGCCATGCGCCGCCGCCAGCGCCATTCGCGACATAATAAACGGGCTGTGCAAGGGTTCGTTTTCCAGCGCCTGACAGGAGACGACCAGTTTTCCCTTCAGGTTATCCAGTACAGTTTTCATTACGATAAGATCTCTTCCACTTCGTTTTTGATAATCGTGACGTGCGGGCCATAAATGACCTGAACACCGTTACCGCGCACGATAACGCCGCGCGCGCCGGTGGCTTTCAGCGCCGCGTCATTCACCTTGCTGCCGTCTTTGACCGTGACGCGAAGACGCGTGGCGCAGCAGTCCACCTCTTCCAGATTGTCTTTTCCGCCTAATCCGGCGATCACCGCCATGGCACGTTCGCTTTGCGGGAGGGTAACCTCGTCAGCTACCGCCTCCTTTTCACGGCCCGGCGTAGCGAAATCGAAGCGGTTAATCAGGTAGCGGAACGTGAAGTAGTAAAGGAAGAACCACGGCACGCCGACCAGCGGGACGAACATCCAGTGGGTTTTGGCCTCGCCCTGCAAAATGCCGAACAGCACGAAGTCGATAAAACCGCCGGAGAAGGTTTGTCCGATGGTGATATGCAGCATGTGCGCGAGCATAAATGCCAGCCCGTCAAACAGCGCATGGATGACGTAGAGCACCGGCGCAATAAACAGGAAGGAGAACTCGATGGGCTCGGTAATCCCGGTCAGGAACGAGGTTAATGCCGCAGAGAGCAGCAGCCCGGCAACGCGTTTTTTATTCGCGGGTTTTGCCGTGTGGTACATCGCCAGACACGCGCCGAGCAGGCCAAACATCATCGTAATAAAGCGCCCGGACATGAAACGTGACGTGCCTTCGTAAAACTGACGCGTGGTGGGATCGGCCAGTTGGGCGAAGAAGATCCGCTGTGTGCCCTCAACAAGGTGACCGTTGACAATCTCACTGCCGCCGAGCGCGGTGGTCCAGAACGGCAGATAGAAGATGTGGTGCAAACCAAACGGGCCCAGCATGCGCAGAATGAAGCCGTACAGCAGAGTACCCAGATAGCCGGTAGCATCCACCAGCCCGCCCAGACCAAAAATCAGTTTCTGGAAATGCGGCCAGACCACGGTCATTGCGGCCCCGACGAGTATCGCCGCCAGCGAGCTGATAATGGGGACAAAGCGTGAGCCGCCAAAGAACCCGAGAAACTGCGGAAGCGCGATTTTATTAAACCGATGATGGAGCGCGCAGGTCACCAACCCAATCACCACGCCGCCAAACACGCCGGTTTCCAGCGTCTGAATACCCAGCGTCATGCCCTGCCCCACGGCACCCGGGTTCTCATGCGCCAGTTTTCCGGTGAGGATCAGCAGCGCGTTGATGGTGGCATTCATCACCAGAAACGCGAGCAACGCCGCCAGCCCAGCCGTGCCCTTATCGCTTTTTGCCAGCCCGACGGCCACCCCAACCGCAAACAGCACCGAGAGGTTCGCAAAGACGATTGAACCTGCGCTGCTCATGATGGTGAAAATCGCCTGCAGCCAGCCCACATCTAAAAATGGATAAGCCGTCAGCGTATTCGGATTCGATAACGCGCCGCCTATCCCCAGCAGCAGACCCGCCGCAGGCAACACGGCGATAGGCAACATAAAGGATTTGCCAAAGCGCTGCGCTTTTTCAAACCATCCGCCCGAAGAAGCTCCACTGAACATTTGCATCATTTTTTTATCCCCTCGCTTAACGATGAAAATTTTTACCATATAAATATTTAATAGTGAAAATTATCATCAATAACCAGGAGGCCGATCATACTTTTTCAAAATGACTGGCATCTTTCCCCCGCTTTCCGCCACACTAGGCGCAGAGAAATACTTTAAGGACCTGGCATGTCGGATCATGAAAACCTGCTGCTGAAGCTCCGCCAGGAGGCTTCCGGGTACAGCCCAACACAACAAAAACTCGGTGAGTTTGTCCTCAACGATCCTGCCCGGGTGCTCTACCTGACGATCACGGAACTGGCGCGCGAGAGCCACACCAGCGAGGCCAGCGTAACGCGTCTTTGCCGCACGCTGGGCTGCAAGGGCTATAACGAATTTAAAATGGCGCTTGCGCTGGATATTCAGCAGGGCCAGCCCGCACGTCAGGCGGGGGATGAAATTGATAATGTCGTGGATGAATCGGTGCAGGCTCTGCAGGATACCGCCAGGCTCCTCGACCGCACGCTGCTTGAAAAGGCCGCACTGGCGCTGCATCAGGCGCAGTCCGTACAGATTTATGGTGTCGCGGCCAGCGCGATCCTCGGGGAGTATCTGCACTACAAGCTGCTGCGGCTGGGCAAACCCGCACAGCTGTTTAGCGATATGCACCGCGCAGCCATGAACGCCACAACGCTCTCGCAAGAGACCCTGGTCGTGGCTATCTCCAGCTCGGGTTCAACGCGGGATTTGCTCCACGTGGTGAAACTTGCCCGCAAGCGCGGCGTTAAGGTTCTTGCACTCAGCAATACACCCCGCAGCCCGCTGGCGTCCCTGAGCGATATGCAGCTGGTTGCCGCCAAACCTGAGGGGCCACTGAGCGCAGGCGCGCTCAATGCTAAAGTTGGGGTCATGCTGTTGGTTGAGTTGCTGACCACATCCATGATAGCGCTGGATGGCCATTACGGTGACGTTAGCCAGCAAACAGCCAGTGCCACACTTCCCCTGTTGCTCTAAAAACCCTTCGCAGGCTAAATAAAATAGCCTGCGGTTTACGTCGTCTGATTTTAGTTAAGTGGTATTTATATCATTAACCCGGTAAATGTTTGGTGTAACAAAGTATTATATTTATTACATTCTGAATTAATGTTCCTGAGCTGAAGTAATGCTTAAAAATCATTTAAAATCAATAAATTAAAATATAAATATTAATAAATTGAATTTTTATCCTGCCCGCAATGTCCAATAACTCCACCTGATTTCCTTTCCTTAAAATAAGCTTAAGATGCTGTCGGTTTCGGCGTTTTATTATTTAAATGCCGTTTACTTTTGCACGCCTACAATCCGCCTTATCAATCATAATGAGACGGTATTAATGAAAATGTTATTGATTACAGGCGTGACCGGATTTCTGGGCGGTGCAGTACTTGAAAAAATCCTGACTAACGATCAATCCGTAAAACTCCTTTTGCTTGCGCGTGCCGGCGATCCGCAAAGCGGGCTGGAGCGCGTGCAGGAGAACATGCGCAAGTTCAACGTTCCCGAGGAAAAACTGGCCTCTCTGAGTGTGGATAACATCCTCATTGGCGATCTCAGCCAGCCTGAAGATTTTCTGAACGATCCACGTCTGGACCAGGTAACGCATGTCGTTAACTGTGCGGCTGTCGCCTCATTTGGTAATAACCCGCTGATCTGGAAGGTCAATGTAGAAGGTACGCTTGCGCTGGCGCGCCGCATGGAGCAGGTTTCAACGCTACAGCGTTTCCTCCACGTTGGCACTGCAATGTCATGCACGCCGGAGCAAGATTCCCTGGTCGCCGAAAGCGCTGAATTCAGAGAGAATGCTGAGCACCTGGTGGAATATACTTTTTCGAAGTCAACCATCGAACAGCTGATGCGCCAGGAGTGTCCGAACCTGCCGCTGCTCATCGCTCGTCCGTCCATCGTTGTCGGCCATACCCGCCACGGCTGCACGCCGTCGAGCAGTATTTTCTGGGTCTTCAGCATGGGCCTGATGCTGCAGAAGTTTATGTGCTCAATGGAAGACAGAATTGACGTTGTTCCGGTGGACTATTGTGCCGACGCGATGTTAATGCTGCTCAACAGCAACGCTCGTCCGGGAGAAGTGGTACACATTTCTGCGGGGGAAGAGAACAGCGTTCGCTTTGCGGATATCGATCAGGCTATGGCGCAGGCGCTGGAGAAAGCTCCGGTCGGTGATAAATATGCCCAGGTCAGCTATGAAACGCTGGTCAGAATGCGCCGCGAGTTGAAAACTATTTTTGGCCCGTGCAACGAACGTCTGATGCTGAAAGCCATGCGGTTATACGGTGCATTTGCCACACTTAACGTGCGCTTCAGCAACGATAAGCTGCTGAGCATGGGGATGCCAAAACCTCCCCGGTTTACGGATTACATCGCTCGCTGCGTACAAACCACCCAGGGACTGACCATTCCGGAGCAAATGGCTGTCGATTTCAAATAGCCAAAAAAAATGCCAGTCATATGACTGGCATTTTCATTTTAAGGCTTAAGCAATTATGCCTGGCCTTTGATCTCTTTCAGACCGTTGTATGGTGCTTTTTCGCCCAGCGCTTCTTCGATACGAATCAGCTGGTTGTATTTAGCAACACGGTCAGAACGGCTCATAGAACCGGTTTTGATCTGGCCTGCAGCGGTACCAACAGCCAGGTCGGCAATGGTAGCGTCTTCAGTTTCGCCAGAACGGTGAGAGATAACAGCGGTGTAGCCAGCGTCTTTCGCCATTTTGATCGCAGCCAGAGTTTCGGTCAGAGAACCGATCTGGTTGAATTTGATCAGGATGGAGTTAACGATGCCTTTCTCGATGCCTTCTTTCAGGATCTTGGTGTTGGTTACGAACAGGTCGTCACCAACCAGCTGGATTTTGTCGCCCAGTACTTTAGTCTGGTATGCGAAGCCAGCCCAGTCAGACTCGTCCAGACCGTCTTCGATAGACACGATTGGGTACTGTTTGGTCAGGTCTTCCAGGAAGTGAGTGAACTCTTCGGAGGTGAACGCTTTGTTGCCTTCGCCAGCCAGAACGTATTTACCGTCTTTGTAGAATTCAGATGCTGCACAGTCCATCGCCAGGGTGATGTCTTTGCCCAGCTCGTAGCCAGCAGCTTTTACTGCTTCTGCGATAACAGCCAGTGCTTCTGCGTTAGAACCCAGGTTTGGCGCATAGCCCCCTTCGTCACCCACAGCAGTGTTCATACCTTTAGCTTTCAGAACTTTAGCCAGGTTGTGGAACACTTCAGAACCCATACGTACGGCTTCTTTCAGGGATTTCGCGCCAACTGGCTGAATCATGAATTCCTGAATATCAACGTTGTTGTCTGCGTGCTCACCACCGTTGATGATGTTCATCATCGGTACAGGCATGGAGTATTTGCCTGGGGTGCCGTTCAGTTCAGCGATGTGCTCGAACAGTGGCTGGCCTTTCGCTGCTGCTGCTGCTTTGGCGTTAGCCAGGGAAACAGCCAGGATTGCGTTCGCACCGAAGTTAGATTTGTTTTCAGTACCGTCCAGATCGATCATGATCTTGTCGATGCCAGCCTGGTCTTTGGCGTCTTTGCCAAGGATTGCCTGAGCAATAGGACCGTTTACAGCGCCAACCGCTTTCAGTACGCCTTTGCCCATGAAGCGAGATTTGTCGCCATCGCGCAGTTCCAGCGCTTCGCGGGAACCAGTAGAAGCACCTGATGGAGCAGCAGCCATACCAACGAAACCACCTTCCAGGTGAACTTCGGCTTCAACGGTCGGGTTACCACGGGAGTCGATGATTTCACGACCGATGACTTTAACGATTTTGGACATTAGATTTTCCTCAGTACAAGTTAAACTAAAACTCCAGACAAACAACGCGTACCCAAGGTACGCGTTGCCGTTCTAACTTTTTTTACTTCGCCTGACGCTTTTGGTAGTCGCTGGCGGCTTTCACGAAGCCTGCAAACAGCGGATGCCCGTCACGTGGCGTAGAAGTAAATTCCGGGTGGAACTGGCAGGCGACAAACCACGGATGGTTTGGCACTTCAATGATCTCGACTAACTGATCATCCCCGGAGCGGCCCGCAACACGCAGGCCCGCGGCTTCAATAGGTTTCAACAGCATGTTGTTGACTTCATAGCGGTGACGATGGCGCTCGGTGATGACCGGCTCGCCATACAGCTTGCGAACCACGCTGTCGTCAGAAAGCTGGCAGGCCTGTGCGCCAAGACGCATGGTACCACCCAGATCGCTCTTCTCAGTACGGACTTCGACGTTACCTTCTTCGTCACGCCATTCAGTGATAAGCGCCACTACAGGGTACTTACAGTCTGGCACAAATTCCGTAGAGTTCGCGTTTTCCATTCCCGCTACGTTGCGCGCAAATTCGATCAGCGCAACCTGCATACCCAGGCAGATGCCGAGGTATGGAATATTGTTTTCACGCGCATAGCGCGCGGTGGCGATCTTGCCTTCTACACCACGGTAGCCGAAGCCGCCAGGGATAAGGATAGCATCCAGATCTTTCAGGATTTCAACGCCACGCGTTTCAACATCCTGTGAATCAATCAGCTTGATGTTCACAGAGACACGGTTCTTCAGACCACCGTGTTTCAGCGCTTCGATAACAGACTTATAGGCGTCCGGCAGTTCAATGTACTTGCCGACCATACCGATAGTCACTTCGCCTGCCGGGTTGGCTTCTTCGTAAATAACCTGTTCCCATTCAGACAGGTTAGCTTCCGGACAGTTCAAGCTGAATCGTTTACAAATATAATCGTCCAGGCCCTGCGATTTCAACAGGCCCGGGATTTTATAAATGGAATCGACGTCTTTCATTGAAATAACGGCTTTTTCAGGCACGTTACAGAACAATGCAATTTTCGCACGTTCATTCGCCGGAACGGCGCGATCGGAACGGCAAACCAGGATATCTGGCTGAATACCAATGGAGAGCAGCTCTTTCACAGAGTGCTGAGTCGGCTTGGTTTTCACTTCACCTGCGGCTGCCATGTAAGGCACCAGCGTCAGGTGCATGAACAGCGCGTTTTCACGGCCAATATCTACCGCCAGCTGACGAATCGCTTCCAGGAATGGCAGGGATTCGATATCACCCACGGTACCACCGATTTCAACCAGCACCACGTCGTGGCCTTCGCCACCCGCAACAATGCGTTCTTTGATTGCGTTAGTGATGTGCGGAATAACCTGAACGGTTGCACCCAGATAGTCACCACGGCGCTCTTTACGCAGAACGTCGGAGTAGATGCGGCCAGTCGTAAAGTTGTTACGACGGGTCATTTTGGTGCGGATGAAACGCTCGTAGTGGCCAAGATCCAGATCGGTTTCAGCGCCGTCTTCAGTAACGAACACTTCCCCGTGTTGGATTGGGCTCATGGTGCCAGGATCGACGTTGATGTACGGATCCAGTTTCATCATGGTCACATTGAGGCCACGGGCTTCAAGAATGGCTGCGAGGGAGGCTGCGGCAATGCCTTTACCCAGAGAGGATACGACCCCGCCGGTCACAAAAATATAGTTCGTTGTCATGCTGAACCTGAGAAGTTAGGGTGAAACGATGGAATAACCAGGACGGGAAAGTAGTATACCCGAACACGGCGAGCGCCACAAACTTTCATTCTCCGTCTCCATTCCAGGCCATGACAAACATAAGGAGTGAGAAAATAGCCCCTTTTGGGTAAATGTTTTTGACGCAAATCAAGCGCTTGTCATTTAAAAAATCACACAAATTGCGCTTGATCGCAAAATTTCGTTAGAGATCAGATTCCTGGCGTTTTACTTCCTGCCAGACTTCTTCCATCGCCTCGAGGTCAATTCCGCTCATTTCCAGGCCACGCGAGGCCACTATCCGCTCAACTTCGCGAAAGCGTCGTTCGAATTTTATGTTGGCTTTTTGCAGCGCGGTTTCCGCTTTTACACCCAAATGGCGCGAAAGGTTGACGGTGGCGAACAGCAGATCACCCATCTCTTCTTCCAGCCTGGCTTCGTCAATAACAGCCTGCTGCGCTTCGTGCATCACTTCGTCGATCTCTTCGTGCACTTTATCCAGCACCGGGCCGAGGGAGTTCCAGTCAAATCCCACGGTGGAGCAGCGTTTCTGAATTTTATGCGCGCGCATCAGCGCGGGCAGGCTCATCGGGATATCATCCAGCGCCGAGTGTTGGGATTTTTCTGCACGTTCGGCGCTTTTTATTTGCTCCCAGCGGGCCAGCACTTCGGTGCTGTTCCCTGCGGTAGCATCACCGAAAATATGGGGATGACGGCGCTCAAGCTTGTCGCTGATGGCAGCGCAGATATCATCAAAGTTAAAGCGCCCTTCTTCCTGCGCCATTTGCGCATAGAACACCACCTGGAAGAGCAGATCGCCCAGCTCGCCGCGCAGGTCGTCAAAATCTTCGCGGGAAATGGCGTCCAGCACTTCATAGGTCTCTTCGAGGGTATACGGGGCGATGGTGGCAAAAGTCTGCTCTTTGTCCCACGGGCAGCCGTTTTCCGGGTCGCGAAGACGTTTCATGATGCCGAGCAGGCGGTCGATTTGAGTCATAATCTGTTCCATTAAAAAACAAGCCGGGTGGCGGCGAAGCCTTACCCGGCCTACATAAGAAAGTGCAGTTAACCGCCGTGCAGACGACGCGCGTCAATCACATCCGGCACCTGGTTCAGTTTGCCAAGTACGCGGCCCAGCACCTGCAGGTTATAGATTTCGATGGTCATATCGATAGTGGCAAGCTGCTCGCGGGTATCGCTGCGGCTGGCAACGCCCAGCACGTTGACCTTCTCGTTAGCGAGAATGGTGGTGATATCGCGCAGCAGACCGCTGCGATCGTTGGCGGTAACGCGTACCACCAGCGAGTAACCCGCAGAGTAGCTCTCACCCCAGACGGCTTCCACGATGCGCTCCGGTGCGTGTGATTGCAGCTCAGCGAGCTGGTCGCAGTCGGAGCGGTGAATAGAAATGCCGCGCCCCTGGGTGATAAAGCCGACGATGTCGTCCCCCGGAATAGGCTGGCAGCAGCGGGCAATGTGGTGCATCAGATTGCCCACGCCCTCGACCACCACGCGACCGTTGTCTTTGCTGCGCTGCTGCGGCGCGTAGGTTTTCTGCTGCAGCTGCTTCAGCGCCGCCGCGTCCTGCTCTGCTGCGCTTGGCTTATTGAACTGCGCCTGCAGGAAGTTCACCATCTGATTCAGACGGATATCACCGCCGCCAATGGCCGCTAACAGCTCGTCAAGCTCGTTGAAGTTGTAGCGCGGCAGCAGGAATTTCTCCGCCTCTTTCAGGCTTATCCCGATATGCTCCAGCTCGTCGTCAAGGATCTGGCGACCGGCAAGGATATTCTTGTCACGATCCTGCTTGCGGAACCAGGCGTGAATTTTCGAGCGCCCGCGGCTGGTGGTGACATAACCCAGGTTCGGGTTAAGCCAGTCCCTGCTCGGGTTGGGCTGCTTCTGGGTAATGATTTCAATTTGGTCACCCATCTGCAGTTGATAGGTGAACGGTACGATACGCCCGCCAATTTTCGCCCCGATGCAACGGTGCCCCACATCGCTGTGGATGTGGTAGGCAAAATCGAGCGGCGTGGAGCCGGCTGGCAGGTCGACAACGTCCCCTTTCGGGGTAAAGACATACACCCGATCGTCAAAGACCTGGCTGCGCACTTCGTCGAGCATCTCGCCAGAGTCGGCCATCTCTTCCTGCCACGCAATCAGCTTACGCAGCCAGGCAATGCGGTCTTCATGGCCTGAACGCGCCCCACCGGAGGTGCCTTCTTTGTATTTCCAGTGTGCAGCGACGCCCAGCTCAGCGTCTTCGTGCATCTGTTTGGTGCGGATCTGAATCTCGACCGTTTTGCCGCCAGGGCCAAGCACAACGGTATGGATAGACTGGTAGCCGTTAGGTTTGGGGTTGGCGACATAGTCATCGAACTCATCCGGCAGATGGCGGAAGTGAGTGTGTACGATCCCCAGCGCGGCATAGCAATCCTGCAGACGTTCCGCCACGATACGCACGGCGCGCACGTCAAACAGCTCGTCAAAGGCGAGGTGCTTCTTCTGCATTTTGCGCCAGATGCTGTAGATATGCTTTGGTCGGCCGTAGACTTCGGCGCGCACGTTCTCTTCTTTCATCGCCTGGCGCAAACCGCCGACAAATTCATCGATATAGTGTTCGCGGTCGATACGGCGCTCATGCAGGAGTTTGGCAATACGTTTGTATTCCGCCGGATGCAGGTAGCGGAAGCAATAATCTTCCAGCTCCCACTTCAGTTGACCAATCCCCAGGCGGTTCGCCAGCGGTGCATAAATGTTCGTACACTCTTTGGCAGCCAGCACACGCTCGTCTTCCGGTGCATCCTTCACTTCACGAAGATGGGCAATACGCTCAGCAAGCTTGATGACCACGCAGCGGAAATCATCCACCATGGCCAGCAGCATCCGGCGTACGTTGTCGACCTGTTCTGAGGAGACGGAATCTGTATGCGCGGCTTTTAGCTGGCGAATGGCTGCCATATCGCGCACGCCGTGGATAAGGGCAACGACGGATTTCCCGACGCTGTCGCCCAGCACATCTTCGCTGACCACGTCCGCATCTGCGAGGGGGAACAGAAGCGCGGCCTGCAGCGTTTCGATGTCCATGTTCAGCATGGATAAGATTTCAACCATCTCCACGCCGCGCCACAGGAGAAGATCGGCGTCGGAATGCCCCTGCGTGGTGCGCAGGCAATAGGCCCAGGTTTCGGTTAAGCGTTCACACGACTGCTGGCTGGAAATTCCCAGACTTGCGATCCATTTTTGTGGGTCAAATTCCCCAGCTTTATTAAGATGTGCACTTCTTACCGCAACCATTGTCCTCTCCTTTAGGGACCAGGGCCTGTCGAAGTCGACAAGCCAAACTCATTAAATGTGCTCGAACAACACCATCGATTCCAGATGCCCAGTGTGCGGGAACATGTCCAGCATTGCCAGACGCTGAATCTGGTAACCCGCGCTGAGTAATGCCTCGCTATCTCGGGCAAGCGTTGCCGGGTTACAGGAAACATAGACCACACGCTTCGGCGCGAGTTTAATAATATGCTGCATTACACCCGGGGCACCTGCACGCGCCGGGTCGAGAAGAATTTTATCAAAGCCCTGCTTTGCCCACGGCTGTTGAGTGACATCTTCCTCAAGATTTTGATGAAAGAATGTCACATTTTGCAAGCCGTTCTGTTGTGCGTTCTCCTGCCCTTTCGCTACCAGCGCGTCAACACCTTCCACGCCGACGACGCTGGCCGCTTTTCGCGCCAGCGGCAGCGTGAAGTTGCCCATTCCGCAGAACAGATCGAGTACCCGATCGCTTTTCTGGACATCCAGCCACGCCAGCGCTTTCTCAACCATCTGCTGGTTAACGCCATCATTCACCTGAATGAAATCCCGCGGGCTGAACGTTAAGCGTAGCCCGTTTGACGCATACCAGGGCGCATCACCGGTAACCTGCTCAAGTATCTCGCTTTGCGGTGCAAGGAAAAGCGCCAGGTCGTGGGAATGCGAAAAGCGTTCCAGTTTTTCACGATCTTCTTTCGACAACGACGCGGTATGGCGCAGGACCATCAGCGGGCCATTGTTTGCCATGACCAGTTCGACATGACCAAGGTGACGAACGCCGTCCAGTTCGGAGAGGCAGGTGCGCACGTCCGGAAGCAACGCCTCAAGATGGGGCACCAAAATGGGGCACTGCTTCACATCAACGATTTCGCTTGAACCGGCCTTGCGAAAACCCATCTCCAGCCGCGCCTTTTTTGGCTGATAGCTCAGGCTCAGGCGCGCGCGGCGGCGATAGCCCCAGGGCTCGTCGGCGAGGATCTCATTAACGTCGTGTTTAAGCAGACGCGCCAGAGCGTTGCTTTTGCTTTTTTGCTGTAATTCTGTGCTCGCATGCTGTTGCTGGCAGCCTCCACAAACGCCAAAATGCGCACAGCGAGGCTTGACGCGTTCCGGGCTATCGTTGAGGCGACGCTTAACCTGCCCGCGCGCGAACTGGCGTTTATCTTCCGTCAGCGTAATTTCTGCTCGTTCTGTAGGCAGCAAACCTGTTATAAACAGAGCCTTACCGTTGTGACGTGCCACCCCCTGACCAAAAGGATCGAGGTCCGTGGCTTCAACGGTTATGATTTCACGCGTCGTCACGCGTCGCTTTGCAGAGTAGAATTGCGCCATCGCCGAGATTTTTCTCAAATAAACATAATTATCTTAATTGTCCCATAACGGAACGCCATGACCAACTACAGCCTGCGCGCGCGCATGATGATTTTGATCCTCGCCCCCACCGTTCTCATCGGTTTGCTGCTGAGTATCTTCTTTGTGGTGCACCGCTATAACGATTTGCAGCGGCAACTCGAAGATGCAGGAGCCAGCATTATCGAACCGCTTGCCGTCTCCAGCGAGTACGGTATGAACCTGCAAAATCGCGAATCCATTGGTCAGTTAATCAGCGTACTCCACCGCCGTCACTCTGACATCGTACGCGCCATCTCCGTATACGATGAACATAACCGCCTGTTTGTGACCTCGAATTTTCATCTCGATCCGGCGGCTCTGAAGATCCCGGACGGTACGCCATTCCCACGCCACCTCACCGTACTGCGGCGCGGTGATATCATGATTCTGCGCACGCCGATCGTTTCGGAAAGCTATTCCCCCGATGAGTCCGCGCAATCCGACGCCAAATCCAGCGATAACATGCTGGGATATGTGGCGCTGGAGCTGGATCTTAAGTCGGTCCGGCTACAGCAGTACAAAGAAATCTTTATCTCTGGCGTAATGATGCTGTTCTGCATTGGTATCGCGCTGATCTTCGGCTGGCGCCTGATGCGCGATGTGACAGGGCCCATTCGCAACATGGTCAATACGGTTGACCGCATCCGCCGGGGACAGCTCGACAGCCGCGTGGAAGGGTTTATGCTGGGCGAGCTGGATATGCTGAAAAACGGCATCAACTCGATGGCCATGTCGCTGGCGGCGTACCACGAAGAGATGCAGCACAACGTTGACCAGGCCACGTCCGACCTGCGCGAAACGCTGGAGCAGATGGAGATTCAGAACGTTGAGCTCGATCTGGCGAAAAAGCGCGCTCAGGAAGCGGCGCGTATTAAATCTGAATTCCTTGCCAATATGTCGCATGAGCTGCGTACGCCGCTCAATGGCGTGATCGGCTTTACCCGCCTGACCCTGAAAAGCGAGCTGAACCCTACTCAGCGCGATCATCTGCACACCATTGAACGCTCGGCCAACAACCTGCTGGCAATCATTAACGACGTGCTGGATTTCTCCAAGCTGGAAGCGGGCAAGCTTATCCTGGAAAGCATTCCGTTCCCGCTGCGCAGTACGCTCGATGAAGTGGTGACGCTGCTCGCGCACTCGTCGCACGACAAAGGCCTTGAGCTGACGCTCAACATTAAAAACGACGTGCCGGATAACGTCATTGGCGATCCGCTGCGCCTGCAGCAGGTCATTACCAATCTTGTCGGGAATGCCATTAAATTCACCGAAAGCGGTAACATCGACATTCTGGTAGAGAAACGCTCCATTAGCAGCAATAAGGTCCAGATCGAAGTCCAGATCCGCGATACCGGCATCGGTATTCCGGAACGGGATCAGTCGCGTCTGTTCCAGGCGTTCCGTCAGGCGGACGCCAGTATCTCCCGCCGTCATGGCGGCACCGGCCTGGGGCTGGTGATCACGCAACGCCTGGTGAACGAGATGGGCGGCGATATCTCTTTCCACAGCCAGCCGAACCGCGGTTCAACCTTCTGGTTCCACATTAATCTGGACCTCAATCCGAACGTGCTGACCGATGGTCCGGTGACGGACTGCCTGAAAGGCAAGCGTCTGGCCTACGTCGAACCGAACGCGGCGGCAGCGCAGTGCGCACTCGATATCTTAAGCACCACGCCGCTGGAGGTGGTCTACAGCCCCACCTTCTCAGCCCTTGCCGTTGAGCATTACGACATTCTGCTAATGGGGATCCCGGTCACCTTCACCGGCGAACTGACCATGCAGCAGGAGCGGCTGGCGAAAGCCGCGTCGATGACCGACTATCTCCTGCTGGCGCTGCCTTGCCACGCCCAGCTCAATGCAGAAGAGTTGAAAAATGACGGGGCAGCCGCATGTCTGCTTAAGCCGCTCACCTCGACCCGCCTGCTGCCCGCGCTCACGGAGTATTGTCGTCTTAGCCAGCATGCCCTCCCGCTGATTAACGACGAGCAAAAATTGCCGATGAGCGTAATGGCGGTGGATGATAATCCGGCAAACCTGAAGCTCATTGGCGCATTGCTTGAAGACCAGGTACAGCACGTTGAGCTGTGCACCAGCGGCGCGCAGGCGGTTGAACAGGCTAAGCAGATGCAGCTCGACTTAATCCTGATGGATATTCAGATGCCGGGTATGGATGGCATTCGGGCCTGCGAGCTGATCCATCAGCTGCCGCACCAGCAGCAAACCCCGGTTATTGCGGTCACCGCGCATGCGATGGCCGGCCAGAAAGAGAAGCTGCTGAGCGCCGGGATGAATGATTATCTGGCGAAGCCAATCGATGAAGAGAAACTCCATAACCTGCTGTTACGCTATAAGCCGGGTCATATAGGCGGGACGTACACGGTTTCCAGTGAGCCCGTTGAAATCAGCGTCAATCAGAACGCAACCTTTGACTGGCAGCTTGCCCTGCGCCAGGCGGCAGGTAAACCTGATTTGGCCCGGGAAATGCTGCAAATGCTGGTCGCGTTTCTGCCGGAAATTCGTAATAAGGTTGAGGAGCAGCTGGTGGGTGAAAACCCGGAAGAACTGCTGGAAGCGATCCACAAGCTGCACGGTAGCTGCGGGTACAGCGGCGTTCCGCGGCTGAAAAACCTCTGCCAGCTGCTGGAGCAACAGTTGCGCGCCGGTACGCCGGAATCGGAGCTTGAACCGGAGTTCCTGGAACTGCTGGATGAAATGGATAATGTGACGCGGGAAGCGATGAAGGTGTTAGGAAACTGAGGTAAAAGCCCGGTGGCGCTACGCTTACCGGGCCTACAGGTGCACTAACGTAGGCCGGGTAAGGCGAAGCCGCCACCCGGCAATGACAGCTAAAATGCCTGCCCGACTTTCAGCACCGCCGCGATATTCCTTGCGGCCATCCTGACGTTCTCGCTGGCATTTTCCAGCGCATCTTCGAGCGAGCAGATGGTGTAAATGACGCTAAACACCGCCTCAATACCGTGATCGTGTACTACGCCAACGTCCGCCGTCAGGCTACCTGCAATGCCGATGACGGGTTTGTTAAAGCGTTTCGCCACTTTCGCCACGCCCACCGGGACTTTGCCGTGGATCGTCTGGCTGTCGATGCGACCTTCCCCCGTGATCACCAAATCCGCATCGGCCACCTGGTCAGCCAGGTGTAGCGCATCGGTCACGATCTCAATGCCCTGGCGCAGCTGCGCGCCACAAAAGGCGTACAGTGCTGCCCCCATGCCGCCCGCCGCGCCGCCGCCAGCAAGGTTTAGCACATCGATATCCAGATCCCGGGCAATGACTCTCGCATACTGTGCAAGCGCGTTGTCCAGGGTAACGATCATCTCGGGTGTAGCCCCCTTTTGCGGACCAAATACGGCTGATGCGCCATCCTTTCCGGTCAGGAGATTGGTCACGTCGCAGGCGACCTCTATCCGGCACTCCGCCAGACGTTTGTCCAGCCCGCTCAGGTCGATACGGGCAAGTTTTCCCAACTCGCCCCCACCCTGTCCAAGGGGCTGTTCACTGGCGTCCAGCAGCTTTGCCCCCAGCGCCTGCACCATTCCTGCTCCGCCGTCGTTGGTCGCACTGCCGCCAATGCCAATAATGATATGCTTAACGCCTGCATCCAGCGCGTGACGAATAAGTTCGCCTGTGCCCCAGGAGGTCGTTTTCAGGGGATTACGCTGCGAAGGAGCGACCAGCTCCAGGCCGCTTGCAGCCGCCATTTCAATAAAAGCACTCTGCTCGTCACCGGATAAGCCATAAAACCCTTCCACGCGCTCACCCAGCGGACCGGTCACCGGAACATGTACAATGCGTCCCTGCGTTGCCGCGATCATCGCCTCAACCGTTCCTTCGCCACCATCCGCGACCGGCAGTTTGACGTAAACCGCCTCGGGAAAGATCTCGCGAAAACCACGCTCTATCGCTGTCGCAACCTCAAGCGCACTCAAACTTTCCTTATACGAGTCCGGTGCGATAACAATTTTCATAAGCCATCCTTACGCATAGTCGTTACGTTAAGCATACACCACGTAAAAGACCGCTCATGGGAGCGGTCCCAATGCGTTTATCGTACCATGCACGGACGTTTATTGTCGAATGCCCAGTCCGGGATCAGATACTGCATCGCCATCGCGTCGTCGCGTGCGCCCAGACCGTGTTTCTGATACAGCTCGTGGGCCTTCATGAGCTGGTCCATATCCAGCTCAACCCCCAGCCCCGGCGTTGAAGGCACCTGCACCATGCCACCTTTGATCTCAAACGGCTGCTTAGTCAGACGCTGATTACCTTCCTGCCAGATCCAGTGCGTGTCGATAGCGGTAATCTTGCCCGGCGCGGCGGCGGCAACGTGAGTGAACATCGCCAGCGACACGTCAAAGTGGTTGTTGGAGTGCGAGCCCCATGTCAGGCCAAACTCGTGGCACATCTGCGCTACGCGCACCGACCCCTGCATCGTCCAGAAATGCGGATCAGCCAGCGGAATGTCGACAGACTGTAATGACAGGGTGTGTCCCATCTGACGCCAGTCGGTGGCAATCATATTCGTCGCGGTCGGCAACCCCGTGGCGCGACGGAACTCCGCCATCACTTCCCGCCCAGAGAAGCCTTGCTCAGCCCCGCATGGATCTTCCGCGTAGGCCAGGACGCCTTTCAGCTGCTTGCCGATCGCGATCGCTTCCTCAAGCGACCAGGCCCCGTTCGGATCGAGCGTCACGCGCGCCTGCGGGAAACGTTTTGCCAGTGCGGTGACGGCTTCCGCCTCTTCCTCACCGGCCAGCACGCCGCCCTTCAGTTTGAAATCATTGAAGCCATATTTTTCGTACGCGGCCTCCGCCAGACGCACCACCGCATCCGGGGTCATCGCCTCGTCGTGGCGGAGCCGGTACCAGTCGCACTGTTCGTCCGGCTGGCTCTGATACGCTAAAGGCGTCAGTTTGCGGTCGCCGACAAAGAACAGATAGCCCAGCATTTCCACTTCGCTGCGCTGCTGACCCTCACCTAACAGCGACGCAACGTTAACGCCCAGATGCTGTCCCAGCAGATCCAGCATCGCGGATTCAATACCGGTCACCACGTGGATTGTGGTGCGCAGATCGAAAGTTTGCAGACCACGGCCACCGGCATCGCGATCGGCAAAGGTATTGCGCACGGTATTGAGAACATTTTTGTACTCACCCAGCGTTTTGCCCACCACCAGTGGAATGGCATCTTCCAGCGTTTTGCGGATCTTCTCCCCGCCTGGGATTTCACCCACGCCGGTATGGCCGGCATTGTCTTTGATAATCACAATATTGCGGGTGAAGAATGGCGCATGCGCGCCGCTCAGGTTCATCAACATGCTGTCATGGCCCGCAACCGGAACGATCTGCATGGAGGTGACTACAGGGGTAGAAAAAGTACTCATCGTTCAATCCTTTTATCAGTGACGTCCGAAAACAGGGCGCTTACGGTCAAATGTCCAGCCGGGAATAAGGTACTGCATTGGGCCTGCATCGTTACGCGCGCCGCCCGGCAATTTTTTATACGCCTCATGGGCTTTATGGATCTGATCCCAGTCAAGCTCCACGCCCAGGCCCGGCGCATCCGGTACGGCAATCTTGCCATTTTTGATTTCCAGCGGATTTTTCGTCAGGTGGGCTTCACCCTCCTGCCAAATCCAGTGGGTGTCGATGGCGGTCGGGTTACCCGGCGCTGCTGCGCCAACGTGGGTAAACATCGCCAGCGAAATATCGAAATGATTGTTCGAGTGGCATCCCCAGGTCAGGCCCCACTCATCGCACAGCTGTGCCACACGCACCGCGCCTGAGAGCGTCCAGAAGTGTGGGTCCGCCAGCGGAATGTCGACGGCATTCAACATCACCGCATGACCCATTTCGCGCCAGTTAGTGGCAATCATATTAGTCGCCACCGGCATCCCGGTAGCACGACGGAACTCGGCCATCACTTCACGGCCCGAATAGCCCTGCTCCGCGCCGCAAGGGTCTTCCGCATAGGTCAGGACATCCCCCAGCCCTTTGCACAGGCCAATCGCTTCATCCAGCAGCCATGCGCCGTTCGGGTCAACGGTGATGCGTGCATCCGGAAAGCGCTTCTTCAGCGCCCGGGCCGTTTCAATCTCCTGCTCGCCGGGCAGCACGCCGCCCTTCAGTTTGAAATCCTTAAAGCCGTAGCGATCCTGCGCGGCCTCGGCCAGCCGGACCACGGCCTCCCCGGAGAGCGCCTCCTGATGGCGCAGCTGATACCACTCGTGGCTGCCCGGGGTGCATTCCAGATAGGTCAGGTCGGTTTTAGTGCGATCGCCGATATAGAACAGGTATCCCAGCACCGTCACCGCATCGCGCTGTTTGCCAGGCCCCAGCAGCTCGCAGACCGGGACATTCAGCGCCTGGCCCAGTAAATCGAGCAGGGCCGCCTCCAGCGCGGCGACCGCGTTGACGCGCAGTTCGAACGTCCAGGCACCTTTACCGAACGTATCAAAGTCTGCCGACTGATTGCCCTTATGCACCCGCTGAACCACCTTGTTCAGACGGCCGATCTCCTGGCCCACCACCTGCGCAATAGCGGCGACCAGCGTCTGGTAAATCACCTCCCCGCCTGGCGCTTCGCCCACGCCGGTATTCCCTGCGCTGTCTTTCAGCACGACGATATTACGGGTAAACCAGGCATTATGGGCACCGCCAATATTGAGCAGCATGCTGTCCTGCCCGGCCACCGGAATGACCTTCATCTCCGTGACGATTGGGCTCGATTGCGTTGTCATCATCCACGCTCCGCAACAGGTTTAAGTTCGACGCGTTTGATATCTCCCACGAGCACCAGGTAACTCAGTACCGCCACCAGCGCATGCACACCTACGTAAATCAGCGCACCGTTAAAAGAGCCGGTCGTGCCGACGATGTAACCGATAGCGATTGGCGTAACAATGCCGGAGATGTTGCCGAACATGTTGAACAGGCCGCCGCTCAGGCCGCTGATCTCCTTCGGTGCCGTATCCGCCATCACCGCCCAGCCCAGCGCGCCAATGCCTTTGCCAAAGAAGGCCATCGCCATAAAGCCGATAATCATCCACTCCGCGCTGACGTAGTTACAGAACACCATGGTCATGGAGAGCAGCATGCCGAGCACAATCGGCGTTTTACGCGCGATGTTCAGTGAACCCGTGCGGCGCATCAGCCAGTCGGAAATCACCCCGCCGAGCACGCCACCGACGAAGCCGCAGATTGCCGGGATCGAGGCAACAAAACCTGCTTTCAGAATCGACATGCCGCGGGCCTGCACCAGGTAGACCGGGAACCAGGTAATGAAAAAGTAGGTTAAGGCGTTAATACAGTACTGGCCCAGATAGATGCCGATCATCATCCTGGAGCCGACGAGCTGTTTGATCTGCGCCCATTTCTGACTGAACGGAACTTTAGCCGCCGCGGCTTTCTGATCCATGTTGATCAGCGCTCCGCCCTCAGCAATGTACTCCAGCTCTTTTTTGTTTACGCCAGGATGCTGGTTGGGTTCGTGGATCACTTTCAGCCAGACGAAGCTGATAACGATCCCAAGCCCCCCCATGAAGAAGAAGACGTGCGACCAGCCCACCTCATGCGTCAGCCAGCCCATAATCGGCGCAAAGATCACCGTTGCGAAATACTGGGCAGAGTTAAAAATAGCCACCGCCGTTCCCCTCTCCTGCGCCGGGAACCAGGCCGCCACAATGCGGCTGTTGCCGGGGAAGGAAGGTGCTTCCGCTAAGCCCACCAGGAAGCGCAGCGTAAAGAGCGCCACGATAATGCCGAAGCCGTTGAAGATATCGACGAAGCCCTGGAGCAGGGTAAAGGCAGACCAGATAAAGATGGACCAGAAATAGACGCGTTTAGAGCCAAAACGGTCCAGCAGCCAGCCGCCAGGAATTTGCCCGATGACGTAGGCCCATGAGAATGCGGAGAAAACGTAACCCATGCCCACGGGATCAAGGCCGATATCTTTTGCCATTTCCGAGCCGGCAATCGACAGCGTGGCGCGGTCACCATAGTTAAAGGATGTGACGATAAACAGCATCACCACTATCCAGTAGCGGGCATTGGTGCGCTTTTCAGCGCTGCTCGCTGCGTGGCTTAATGTACTCATTGTTGCACTCCTGAAACATAGCTTTCGCCTGGTTCATTCTGTACAGCACCGGTAGGGTAATCAGAATGAGATTTGTGTTTTGTCGTTTTGGTACGGCCTGAAGCCGTTTTATAGTGACCGGGAAAGTATATGAAGGAGTGACACGTTCTCTCACCGTGCAAAAACACAGTATTGAAGGGTGTATGAGAGGTTGTTTATGGCATAAGCCCAGGGGAGTGGAAGGTGGTTCACGGAATTGGCGTTTGGTGCGATATGTAGCGCCGGGTGGCGGCTCCGCCTGACCCGGCCTACGAAACCCGTAGGCCCGCGCAAGCGAAGCGCCGCCGGGCAGAGTGTTATTTGAGAAGAGAGGCCCAGTGCTCCACCCACGGGTTCGATTCGCTTTCGGGTTCAGGATGCTCACCAGCGTCAATCAGAAGCATCTCGCCGACGCGCTGGGCGCTCTGTTCCTGCAGGAGCGCATCGAACTGCTTACCACCGCCGCAGAAGTTGGCGTAAGAGCTGTCGCCGAGGGCAATGATGCCGTAGTGCACGTCCGGCTGATAGCCAAGCTGGTCCTTAATTCCCTGGAATAGCGGCACGATGCTGTCCGGCAGATCGCCCTGCCCGGTGGTGGAGGTCACCACCAGAATGTATTTATCTTTATACTTTTCCCAGTCTGCCAGTTCCGGGTCTTCATAGACCGTGGCTTTATGGCCCTGGCTGGCGAGTATTGCCTCAGCCTCTTCCGCTACCAGCAGCGAGTTGCCGTACATTGTGCCGACAAAAATGCCTACTTCAGCCATGCTATTTTCCCATAATGAATGCGCTTACTGTTCATCCTGAACGTTGCCCGGTACAAACTCAACCCTTTCATTTTTGGGGAGTTGCCCCATCCAGCCAAACTGTGACAGGGCCTGCATCCAGACGTCATCCAGCCCCGCGTGGATAGTCAGCGGTTCGCCGGTAAACGGGTGCGTCAGGCTGAGCTCGCTCGCGTGTAGCATCAGACGGCCGCAGCCAAAATGTTCGGCCGCACTGCGGTTCTGACGCAGATCGCCGTGTTTGCTGTCGCCAATAATCGGGTGGCGCAGGTGCGCAAGATGCCGCCGCAGCTGGTGCTTACGCCCGGTTTTGGGCAGAAGCTCAACCAGGCTGTAGCGTGTGGTCGGAAATTTGCTGGTGGCCACCGGCATTTCGGTCGTCGCCATGCCGCGATAATCCGTCACTGCGGGCTGCGGACCTTTGTCATCGCGGGCAAATTTATCGGCGATTTTGTCCAGCTCCTCCACCAGCGGGTAGTCCAGCGTGGTGGACTCGGTCAGCCAGCCACGGACTATCGCATGGTAGCGTTTCTGGATCTGGTGCTGTTCGAACTGCTGTGACAGCAGACGGCCTGCTTCGCTGGACAGCCCCATCAGCAGCACGCCGGAAGTCGGTCTGTCGAGACGATGAGCGGTAAAAACATGCTGGCCAATCTGATCGCGCACGGTCTGCATCACCACCACTTTCTCGTCGCGATCCAGCCAGCTTCGGTGCACCAGCCAGCCTGACGGTTTATTTACCGCCACCAGCCACTCGTCCTGATAGAGGATCTCAAGCGTCATGCATTTTCACCGGCAAACAGGACATCCAGTTTTTCCAGTTCGACCAGCATCACGTCGCGCGCAGGATGCGTCGCCTCGAGCGCCATTTCATAATAGGGAGAGACAGCAAATGCCTGCGGCAGCGGATGACCGCCCTCAAGCAAGGCGTGCAAACGCGGAATTAACACCCACTGCAGCCACTCGAACGGTGCCAGCGTATCCAGGCAGAAGGGCTGAGTGCTCGCGAACGCTTCGGGCTGCGGCGCGGTCTCCTGCCACAGCTGATGTTGGCGCAAAAGG
The DNA here is from genome assembly GCF_034008295.1 of Enterobacter chinensis. NCBI lineage: Bacteria > Pseudomonadati > Pseudomonadota > Gammaproteobacteria > Enterobacterales > Enterobacteriaceae > Enterobacter > Enterobacter chinensis. Next base: position 486,774 of record NZ_JARDVI010000003.1, on the reverse strand, counting down.
GCTTCGATGGCGTGCAACTGAGCACGAACGCTATCGTGTTGCGTCATGGTAACCTCAACTGAAAAAGTGAACGGCGCGCAGCATAGCATTGCGGACGGCAGAAATAAAAAAAGGGAGCACTGTAAAAACAGTGCTCCCGGTTCGTTTCGCAGCATTCCAGCTACAATTCGTGCTCCCTGCTCATCCGTGACAACTTTTCCTGAGCCCGAAGGCCTGGTCATCCGTAAACCTGTGCGTCATGCACACATCTTCCTGACGTGTTTGTTTCATCCTGAAACGTCCTGGTCTTCCTGACCCACCGACCATCCCGACCGGTTCTCGTTCTCCTTCCTGGAGGTGTCCCTTACGCATCCTGCGTTATCCCTTTGCTTCATCCTGAAGCCTTCCTGCAGCGCCATCCTGACGAGTCCTGAGTGAGAAACGCCATCATCCTGATGTTCGTTTCTCGTGTCGGCTTCCTGTCGACGGAGATAGAATCCGCTATTCCGCTTCGTCTTACAACCCACCCTGTCAGCGTTGTGAGCCGTAAGAAATCCCTAAAAAAGAGCGTAAGAGCAAGTAATCCATTGAAAAACAGTGTGATATTAATCTGAATTAAATAAGGCGATACTGAATGTTCCAGCGATCTCTCACAAACCTTGTAAGAGATCTCTCACACGCGCTATAGCATCATGGATTACAGAAGTGGCTCAAGTCGGGTGAGGAAATCCGCAAGAGAGGGGGCGAGAGTCTCGCGATTGCGGGTACCGATAGTCTCTTTAATGACTTCGCCGGACAGGTTACAGACAGAGATAACATCCAGTTCGCTGTCGAGCGTGGCGATAAAGAGCGTCGGAGAAAGCTTAAGGCGTTTTTGCGTGACCAGGTGACCAATCAGGTTTTCCTGAACACGCTGCAGATCGTCTTCGCTCCAGGTCTGCAACAGCGTCAGCGTGATATCAGCAAAGCGCGCGGGCATATCCCCTGCAAACTGCGTGGCATAAAACGCATGAACCGCTGGTTGTACCACAAGGTCCATTGCCCGTTCAACCGCATTTACATTTTGCGAACCAGCATTGGGCTTTGGCTGCCAGATAACGTAATCGTCGGATGAAGAGATAATGCACGGCGAGGGGACGCCATATAAATCAGCGCTTTGCGGCCACGAGCCCTGCTTTTCATGCCATGCATCGCAATAGCGGGTTGTGAAGGTAGTGAGGGCATTTGCAGTTTCGATGTCCACCGATTTCTCTCTTCTTGTCAGACAGGATAAACTCAGGCCATAAGTGTACCTGTAAAGTGGCTATGAAACATGTCTTACGAAAATCATCAGGCGTTAACCGGCTTAACGCTGGGTAAATCGACCGACTACCGCGATACCTACGATGCAAGCCTGCTGCAGGGCGTGCCGCGCAGCCTGAATCGCGATCCTCTGGGTCTGCATGCGGACGCGCTGCCGTTTGTCGGCGGTGATATCTGGACGCTGTACGAACTCTCGTGGCTCAACGCGCGCGGACTGCCGCAGGTGGCGGTGGGCCACGTTGAGCTGGATTACGCCAGCCAGAATCTGGTGGAATCCAAAAGCTTTAAGCTCTATCTCAACAGCTTTAACCAGACCAAATTCGCCCACTGGGACGATGTTCAGCACACCCTTGAACGTGATTTAAGCGCCTGCGCGCAGGGCAAGGTGAGCGTTTCACTGTATCGCCTGCACGAGCTGGAAGGCCAGCCGATTGCCCACTTCAATGGGACCTGCATCGACGATCAGGATATCGAGGTGGAGAATTATGAATTCAGCGCCGATTACCTCGAAAATGCGGCAAGCGGAAAGGTGGTCGAAGAGACGCTGGTCAGCCATCTGCTGAAGTCCAACTGTCTGATTACCCACCAGCCGGACTGGGGTTCAGTGCAGATCCAGTATCGCGGCCCGAAAATTGACCGGGAAAAGCTGCTGCGCTATCTGGTGTCGTTCCGCCATCACAACGAATTCCACGAGCAGTGCGTGGAGCGCATCTTTAGCGATATTCAGCGTTTCTGCCAGCCAGAAAAATTGAGCGTTTACGCGCGCTATACCCGCCGTGGCGGTCTGGATATCAACCCGTGGCGGACCAATACCGACTTTGTCCCTGCTACGGGCCGGCTGGTACGCCAGTAATATAAATATTTTCACAATATGCGCGGTATCTTCCGCGCTTTAGGTTGTGAAACGTCACGCGGCAGGGCTATTGTAATCAACAGGGAAAGACGATAATCGTCCCGTAAGGAGCTCACTTGATTACACATATTAGCCCGCTTGGCTCAATGGATATGTTGTCGCAGCTGGAAGTGGACATGCTTAAACGCACGGCCAGCAGCGATCTTTATCAACTGTTTCGTAACTGTTCACTTGCCGTACTGAACTCCGGAAGCCTGACAGATAACAGCAAAGAACTGCTGTCCCGCTTCGAAAGCTTTGATATCAACGTGCTGCGCCGCGAGCGTGGCGTGAAGCTTGAAGTCATCAATCCGCCGGAAGACGCTTTCGTCGATGGACGCATCATTCGTTCACTTCAGGCTAACCTGTTTGCCGTGCTGCGCGACATTCTGTTTGTAAACGGGCAGATCCATAACGCAGGACGTTTCCAGCATCTCGACCTGGAAAGCTCGGTCCATATTACCAACCTGGTGTTCTCTATTTTGCGCAATGCCCGTGCCCTGCACGTCGGCGAAGCGCCGAACATGGTCGTCTGCTGGGGCGGTCACTCCATTAACGAAACCGAGTATCTCTACGCCCGTCGGGTAGGGACGCAGCTCGGCCTGCGTGAGCTGAATATCTGTACCGGCTGTGGACCGGGGGCGATGGAAGCCCCCATGAAAGGAGCGGCGGTTGGGCATGCGCAACAGCGTTACAAAGAGGGGCGATTTATCGGGATGACCGAGCCGTCAATCATCGCCGCTGAGCCACCTAACCCACTGGTTAACGAGCTGATTATCATGCCGGATATCGAGAAACGTCTTGAGGCGTTTGTCCGTATCGCCCACGGTATTATCATCTTCCCGGGCGGCGTGGGCACAGCAGAAGAGCTGCTCTATCTGCTGGGTATTCTGATGAACCCGGCCAACAAAGATCAGGTTCTGCCGTTGATCCTGACCGGGCCAAAAGAGAGCGCCGACTACTTCCGCGTGCTGGACGAGTTTATTGTGCACACCCTGGGCGAAGCCGCTCGTCGTCACTATCGCATCATCATTGATGATGCCGCGGAAGTGGCGCGTCAGATGAAAAAAGCGATGCCGCTGGTGAAAGAGAACCGCCGTGATACTGGGGATGCCTACAGCTTTAACTGGTCCATCCGTATTGCGCCGGATCTGCAGATCCCGTTTGAACCCTCGCATGAGAATATGGCGAACCTGAAACTCTACCCTGACCAACCGGTGGAAGTCCTGGCGGCCGATCTGCGTCGTGCCTTCTCCGGGATTGTGGCGGGCAACGTCAAAGAGATGGGCATCCGCGCGATTGAGCAGTACGGTCCGTACAAGATCCACGGTGACCCGGAGATGATGCGCCGTATGGATGACATGCTGCAGGGCTTTGTCGCCCAGCACCGCATGAAGCTCCCTGGCTCCGCATACATTCCTTGCTACGAAATCTGCACATAACGCTTAGCAACATCTCATCAAAGCCGGGTCGCCCTGTCGCGCGTCCCGGCTTTTTTTATTACTGAGGCAATTCATACGCATCACTTATGTCTTTTACAAACTATGCGCAAACGCAAACGATTACCTGGTTTTTACAACCGTAAATTATCAGCCTTAATCCAAATTACCTGCCAGAAAATACTAAAAACCCATTTCTTTACAGCTAAAGACACCTATATCACTGGTCAGTCTTTCAGCTCACATGTCGTTGGTGGTAGCCTTCGCGCCCGTAAATTCTCTTTGATGTTTTTTTAACAGATAAATGGTCTAAAGATGCCCACATCATAAGTGGATTATTGCATTTGGGATCAGGATCACTGATAGATTCATAACTAGAATGTATCTTTCCGCCCGCCAATAGTTACGGGTGAAAATTATTAAAAAACCGTCACTGAACGAATTTCATATTACCGTTAGGTACTTTTTCATCGGATTTGACTAAAAACCTGACAATTTGCTTCCTCCAGGAGATACAGATGGAAACCACTCAAACCAGCACCGTTGCTTCGATTGAATCCCGAAGTGGTTGGCGCAAAACGGATACCATGTGGATGCTTGGCCTTTACGGCACAGCAATCGGCGCTGGTGTACTGTTCCTTCCTATCAACGCAGGCGTCGGCGGTCTGATCCCGCTGATCATCATGGCTATCATTGCTTTCCCGATGACCTTCTTCGCACACCGCGGTCTGACCCGCTTTGTGCTGTCCGGTAAAAATCCGGGTGAAGACATCACTGAAGTGGTTGAAGAGCATTTCGGCGTTGGCGCAGGTAAACTGATTACTCTGCTCTACTTCTTCGCGATTTACCCAATCCTGCTGGTCTACAGCGTGGCGATCACCAACACCGTTGAAAGCTTCATGACGCACCAGCTGCACATGACGCCGCCTCCGCGTGCGATTCTGTCTCTGATCCTGATTGTGGGCATGATGACCATCGTGCGCTTCGGTGAGCAGATGATTGTGAAAGCGATGAGCGTACTGGTCTTCCCGTTCGTGATTGCTCTGATGGTACTGGCCTGCTACCTGATCCCACAGTGGAACGGTGCAGCGCTGGAAACCCTGTCCCTGAGCAGCGCATCTGCAACCGGTAACGGCCTGCTGATGACCCTCTGGCTGGCGATTCCGGTGATGGTCTTCTCGTTTAACCACTCTCCAATCATCTCTTCTTTCGCCGTTGCGAAACGTGAAGAGTACGGTAATGGCGCAGAGAAGAAGTGCTCCAGCATCCTGGCACGCGCTCACGTCATGATGGTACTGACCGTTATGTTCTTCGTCTTCAGTTGCGTACTGAGCCTCGCTCCGGCGGATCTGGCGGCAGCGAAAGAGCAGAACATCTCTATTCTGTCTTACCTGGCGAACCACTTTAACGCACCGCTGATTGCATGGATGGCACCTATCATCGCGATTATCGCCATCACCAAATCCTTCCTTGGCCACTACCTGGGCGCACGTGAAGGCTTCAACGGTATGGTGATTAAATCTCTGCGCGGTAAAGGCAAGAGCATTGAAATCAGCAAGCTGAACAAAATCACTGCACTGTTCATGCTGCTCACCACCTGGGCGGTAGCAACGCTGAACCCAAGCATCCTGGGCATGATTGAAACCCTGGGCGGCCCGATCATCGCGATGATTCTGTTCCTGATGCCGATGTACGCGATTCAGAAAGTCCCTGCTATGCGTAAGTACAGCGGTCATGTAAGCAACGTCTTTGTGGTTATCATGGGGCTTATCGCTATCTCTGCGATCTTCTACTCCCTGTACACCATGTTCTGATTATCACCCGCGCCGTCCCCGGACGGCGCACTCCTTCCTCTCTGACTGAAAGCAATGGACGCATCATGATTAGCGTATTCGATATTTTCAAAATCGGTATTGGTCCTTCCAGCTCTCACACCGTCGGACCAATGAAAGCCGGTAAGCAGTTCACGGATGACTTGATTGCACGCGGCATCTTGCACGACATCACCCGCGTGGTTGTCGATGTGTACGGCTCGCTTTCCCTGACCGGGAAAGGCCACCATACCGATATCGCCATTATTATGGGCCTGGCGGGAAATCTGCCGGATACCGTTGATATTGATGCGATCCCAGGCTTCATCCAGGACGTCAATACTCACGGTCGCCTGCTGCTGGCAAACGGCGAACACGAAGTGGAATTCCCGGTTGACCACTGCATGAATTTCCATGCCGACAACCTGTCGCTGCACGAAAACGGTATGCGTATCACTGCGCTGGCGGGCGACAAAGCGGTATACAGCCAGACTTACTACTCTATCGGCGGCGGTTTTATCGTTGACGAAGACCACTTTGGTCAAACCAATACCTCATCTGTCGAGGTGCCGTATCCGTACAAAACGGCGGCGGATCTCCAGCGTCACTGCCAGGAGACGGGCCTGTCCCTCTCCGGTCTGATGATGAAAAACGAGCTGGCTCTGCACAGTAAAGAAGAGCTGGAACAGCACTTCACTAGCGTCTGGGAAGTGATGCGCGGCGGCATTGAGCGCGGTATCACCACCGAAGGCGTTCTGCCGGGCAAGCTTCGCGTGCCGCGTCGTGCAGCAGCGCTGCGCCGTATGCTGGTGAGCACCGACAAAACGACAACGGACCCGATGGCGGTCGTCGACTGGATCAACATGTTCGCCCTGGCGGTGAACGAAGAGAACGCTGCGGGTGGCCGTGTGGTCACTGCGCCGACCAACGGTGCCTGCGGCATCGTTCCAGCGGTGCTGGCGTACTACGACAAGTTTATCCGTGAAGTGAACGCGAACTCTCTGGCGCGCTACCTGCTGGTCGCCAGCGCGATTGGTTCCCTGTACAAGATGAATGCGTCCATTTCCGGTGCGGAAGTGGGCTGTCAGGGTGAAGTCGGCGTGGCGTGCTCCATGGCGGCGGCGGGTCTGGCCGAACTGTTGGGTGCAAGCCCGACACAGGTGTGCATTGCTGCGGAAATCGGCATGGAACATAACCTGGGACTGACCTGTGACCCGGTTGCCGGGCAGGTACAGGTGCCGTGCATCGAGCGTAACGCGATTGCCTCCGTGAAGGCGGTGAACGCGGCACGTATGGCGCTGCGCCGCACCAGCGAGCCGCGCGTCTGTCTCGATAAGGTTATCGAAACCATGTACGAAACCGGTAAAGATATGAACGCCAAATACCGCGAAACCTCTCGCGGCGGCCTGGCGATGAAGATCGTGACCTGCGATTAAGCCTCTCAGGAAGCCTCGTTTTGCGAGGCTTCTTCCTGTTTTTCCTCATGCTATTCGTTTCCTCCTGCCGACAGTGATACCCTTTACCCATTAGATTTAAGGGAGATTATCTGTGGCTGTTCATTTGCTTATCGTCGACGCGCTCAACCTGATTCGCCGGATCCATGCGGTACAAGGCACGCCCTGTAAGGACACCTGTCTGCATGCGCTGGAGCAACTTATCCGCCACAGCGAACCGACGCATGTCGTGGCCGTTTTTGATGATGAAGCACGTAACAGCGGCTGGCGACATCAGCGCCTGCCAGACTACAAGGCAGGACGCGCGCCGATGCCCGATGATTTGCACGCCGAAATGCCCGTTATCCGTGCCGCCTTTGAACAACGCGGCGTTCCCTGCTGGGGTGCGCACGGCAATGAGGCTGACGACCTGGCTGCCACCCTTGCCGTAAAGGTTGCCAGCGCCGGGCATCAGGCGACGATCGTCTCAACCGATAAAGGCTACTGTCAGCTCCTCTCCCCCACGATCCGCATTCGCGATTACTTCCAGAAGCGCTGGCTTGATGCCCCCTTTATCGCCAGCGAGTTTGGTGTCTCACCTGAGCAACTTCCCGACTACTGGGGTCTGGCGGGGATAAGTAGCTCGAAGGTGCCGGGGGTGGCAGGCATAGGACCGAAGAGTGCTTCCCAGTTACTGACGGATTTTCAGAGTCTGGAGGGGATATACGCCAGGCTGGATGAGGTATCGGAAAAATGGCGCAAGAAGCTGGAAGCGCATAAAGAGATGGCGTTTATCTGCCGGGATGTGGCGACGCTACAGACGGATTTGCAGCTGGACGGGAATTTACAGCAGTTGCGGTTAGAACGCTAAAACGACTATACGGTTTTGTAGGCCCGGTAAGCGCAGCGCCACCGGGCAAAACAAAGCACGTACTATCGCTCGTCGCGACGCCCGCCTACGGCTGCCCACCAGCGACGAATATGCACCGTCACCTCTTCACGATCGTGGTACAGCTGACGCGCCTGAATGACCACGTTAATACCGTGTTCGTCCATCTGCTCCTGAATGTAGGCCAGGTTCTGAGAGACTTCCTCGTAGCGCTTTTTCATCGGCAGCTTGAGGTTGAAAATCGTCTCACGACACCAGCCGTTCACCAGCCAGGAGGCCATCAGCGCGGCCACTTTTGCCGGTTTCTCAACCATATCGCACACCATCCACGAGATGTTGTTACGGTTCGGACGATAGCGGAAGCCGTCTTCACGCAGCCAGGTGACCTGCCCGGTGTCCATCAGGCTTTGCGCCATTGGGCCGTTATCAACGGACGATACCCACATATTGCGTTTCACCAGCTGATAGGTCCAGCCACCCGGGCACGCGCCGAGATCGACGGCGTACATGCCGTTTGCCAGACGCTCATCCCACTCATCCGCCGGGATAAAGACGTGGAACGCCTCTTCCAGCTTGAGCGTGGAACGGCTTGGCGCATCGGCCGGGAAGCGCAAACGCGGGATGCCCATAAAGAAGGGAGAGTTGTTGGTGGTATACGAATAGCCTGTATAGCAGCAGCCCGGCGCGATAAAGAAGATATGCACCACCGGACGCTTCGGCGTTTCGTAGTTCGTCAGCACGCCCGCATCACGCAGCGCCGCACGCAGCGGCACGGTGAACTTACGGCAGAACTTCATCAGCTCTTTACTTTCGTTGGTATCCGCGACTTCAACGCGCAGATCGCCGCCCTTCTCCACCACACCCTGCAGCATGCCGACGATTGGCGTGATGCGATCTTCCTGCGGAAGATCCTTCAGCAGCTCGCCCGCGACAAACATCTGGCGGGCAAAGATCAGCGAGCTGAACGGCAGTTCGCGCGCCAGCTTATCGGCATCTTCAGGCTGATAGCATTCGAATATCACATAGCCCGCATTCTCTTTCACGCGTGCAAAGCCGAAGACTTCGCGCTTTGCCGCTTTGTCGGTAATTTCCGCGGCGCACTCTTTCTCAAACCCCGGGCGACAATATAAAACAACCTTATTCATGAACAACGCCCTTGCGTTTCAGACGGATAGCTCCGATAAACATTAATACCCAACCCGCCAGGAAGCTGACGCCACCGACAGGTGTAACAAACGCCCACAGGCGTAAATGCGAAAGTGCCAGACAGTAAAGGCTGCCGCTGAAAAGCACCGTTCCCAGCGCCATAAAGACGCTGCTCCAGTAGAACCAGATGCTGATACGGCGCTGCATCGCCACCGCCAGCCCAAAAATAGCCAACGTATGGAACGCCTGATATTCAAGGCCGGTCTGGATCCAGCCCATCTCTACTGCGCCCAAAGACTTGCTTAATACATGTGCGCCAAAGGCGCCCAGTGCAACAAAAATAAAGCCACTCACCGCGGCAAAAATCAGCATGAATCGGCTGGTCATGTTTAAGTCCTGAATTGATGCGTGCCCGGCACACAAACGTTATTGCTCATACCTGAAGCGGAATTTTTCTTGCTCGCTTGCCGCTTTCGCCAGTATCCACTGCCGGAAAGCGGCTATTTTACCCAGTTCTGCCTGACTGTCATGACAAACCAGATAAAACGCATTCTTGCTGACCAGTACATCATTAAAAGGGCAAACCAGACGGCCTGCCTCAATTTCGGACTGCGCCATGACGTTGTTCGCCAACGCCACGCCCTGCCCGTGAATGGCAGCCTGTAACACCATCGCACTGTGGCTAAAAATGGGTCCCTGCTGCACGTTTATATGAGTAAGACCTAATTGACGGGTATAAGTTTGCCAGTCGCGGCGAGATGCATCATGCAAAAGCGTATGCTTAGCCAGGTCAGCGGGTGACTTCAGCGCCTTATCGCCCGTTAACAGCAGGGGAGAACAGACCGGCAGGAGATATTCTGCGTATAATTTCTCGACGCGCAAGCCCGGCCAGTTACCGCGACCATAAAAAATGGCGACGTCCACATCATCGGCCAGCTTGTCTTCCTGACGATCCACCGCCTGGATTCGAACGTCGATCCCCGGATAAGCTGAGTTAAAGCTTGAGAGTCTGGGCACCAGCCATTGAATGGCAAAACTGGGCAATAAACTGACAGTCAGGGCACCTTTAGCACTACGGGCCTGAAGCTTACGCGTGGCTTCAGTAAGCTGGGAAAAAATGTCTTTAATATCCTGAAAATAACTCTGCCCCTCTTCGGTCAACAGCAACGATCGGTTGCGTCGACGAAACAGCTTAAGGCCCAGAAAATCCTCCAGAGACTTGATTTGGTGACTTACTGCGGCCTGTGTCACAAAAAGCTCATCTGCTGCGCGGGTAAAGCTCAGGTGACGTGCTGCTGCATCAAAAACACGTAATGCATTGAGGGGTGGCAATCGCTTCGACATGGTTATCTGGCTTAGATGTTAACGGAATTTAACAAACAGGAAACAACGTTTAACCTATTAGTTTTTTTTATCTGAGCCATTATAATTTGTCCGTTGAGGAACTACCAGCAAATACCTATAGTGGCGGCACTTCCTGAGCCGGAACGAAGAGCTTTTTTCGGAATGCGTGTTCTGAAGGGCTTTTGGCTTACGGTTGTGATGTTGTGTTGTTGTGTTTGCAATTGGTCTGCGATTCAGACCACGGTAGCAACGCTACCAATTTTTCACTTCCTGTACATTTACCCTGTCTGTCCATAGTGATTAATGTAGCACCGCCAATTTGCGGTGCTTTTTTTTCGCCTGCGATCTGTTAATGCTCGATCTCTTTCATCTCTTTCACGTCCGTGCGGTTGATCTGCTGCTTGTTCCCGTTAGCATCTTTGTATGAAATCATCCCGGTATCGTTATCGGTTGTCGGTTTCCCTTCCGAAACGATAGAACGACCATCGTTGGTGTGCATCACGTAGTTGTTACCAGAACAGGCGCTCAGGGCAAAAGTAAACGCACAGGCAGAAATGATTGCAGCTGTCTTATTCATGATTATTCTCCTTTAGCAATTAATGCTATTCAAACCTCGATTTATAACAGGCTAAAACATCCGCCTAACACTATTTAGCATAACCTGCTTTTTCAGGGTCATTGGGATAAGCAGACAATTCTGATAGATATCAACCTCCTTGCCCTGCCGCTGAAATTGCGCGACGATCGCATTATTGATATGAGGAATCCCATGAACGCTTTCAGTCCTGCGCAGTTCCGCGCCCAGTTTCCGGCGCTGGCCGATGCCGGTATTTACCTTGATAGCGCCGCCACCGCCCTTAAGCCACAAGCGGTGATTGAGGCGACGCAGCAGTTCTACAGCCTCAGTGCTGGCAACGTGCATCGCAGCCAGTTTGCCGAAGCGCAGCGATTAACCGCACGCTATGAAGCCGCACGCGATCAGGTCGCGCGCCTGATTAATGCCGAAAGCGGGAAAAACATCGTCTGGACGCGCGGCACGACCGAGGCCATCAATATGGTGGCCCAGTGCTACGCGCGCCCATTGCTTCAGCCGGGCGATGAGATCGTCGTTAGCGAAGCGGAACATCACGCCAACCTGGTGCCGTGGCTGATGGTGGCCGAGCAAACGGGTGCACGCGTGGTCAAACTCCCGCTGGGAGCAGACCTTCTGCCCGATGTGGCCCGCCTCCCTGAGCTGATTACCCCCCGCAGCCGCATTCTAGCGCTCGGGCAAATGTCGAACGTCACCGGCGGCTGCCCGGACCTGGCGCAGGCCATTCGCATCGCGCATGCCAGCGGCATGGTCGTGATGGTCGACGGCGCGCAGGGCGTGGTGCATTTCCCTGCAGACGTGCAGGCGCTTGATATCGATTTTTATGCCTTCTCAGGACATAAGCTCTACGGGCCAACCGGTATTGGGGCCCTGTACGGTAAGCCGGAACTGCTGGCGCAAATGACGCCGTGGCTCGGTGGCGGCAAAATGATTACCGAAGTGACCTTCGAGGGCTTTAAAACTCAGGAGATACCTTACCGTCTGGAGGCGGGTACGCCGAACGTGGCCGGCGTCATTGGCCTCAGCGCCGCACTTGAATGGCTCGCTGAAACAGACATTATTCAGGCTGAAAGCTGGAGCCGGGGACTGGCTACGCTTGCAGAGGAAGAACTTAAAAAGCGCCCGGGTTTCCGCTCGTTCCGCGTGCAGGACTCGAGCCTGCTCGCCTTTGATTTTGCGGGCGTGCATCATAGCGACATGGTGACGCTGCTGGCCGGGTACGGCATTGCCCTGCGTGCCGGCCAGCACTGCGCCCAGCCGCTTCTGGCTGCGCTTGGTGTGAGCGGTACGCTGCGCGCCTCGTTTGCGCCCTACAATACGCAAAGTGACGTCGACGCGCTGGTTGCGGCCGTCGATCGCGCCCTTGAGATACTGGTGGATTAATGACTCACGCAGATTTAGCCGGACATCCGTTTGGCACCGTCATCACAGAAGAGACCTTAAAGCAGACCTTCGCCCCGCTTTCGCAGTGGGAGGATAAGTATCGCCAGCTGATCCTTCTCGGCAAGCAACTGCCGGCCCTGTCTGACGAACTCAAAGCGCAGGCAAAAGAGATCGCAGGCTGTGAGAACCGCGTCTGGCTGGGCGTAAGCGTCTCTGGCGAGAAGCTGCATTTCTTTGGCGACAGCGAAGGACGTATCGTACGCGGGCTGCTGGCGGTACTGTTAACCGCCATAGAGGGAAAAAGCGCGGCGGAACTGCTGACGCACTCGCCGCTGGCGCTCTTTGATGAGCTGGGACTGCGCGCGCAGCTGAGCGCCTCGCGCGGCCAGGGCCTCATTGCGCTAAGCGAAGCCGTGCAGGATGCCGCACGTCAGGTTCAGGCCTGACGTTCAGCTTTCGCCATCATCTTCTTCAGAGCATGAGACACCGCCACAAAGCCAAAGGAAGCGGTCACCATGGTGGCCGCGCCAAAGCCTGAGGCGCAATCCATTCGTTTTGGTCCTTCCGCCGTGCTTTTCATCGCGCAGACTGAACCATCCGCCTGCGGGTAGACCAGCGCTTCGGTCGAGAACACGCAGTCAACGCCCAGCTTGCCTTTGCTGTTCTTCACGACGTTAAAGTCGCTCTTCAGGCGTTCACGCAGCTTGGCCGCCAGCGGATCCTGAATGGTTTTCGCCAGATCGGCCACCTGGATCTGCGTCGGATCGATTTGCCCGCCCGCGCCGCCGGTCGTCACCAGTGGAACCTTGTAACGACGACAGTACGCGATCAGCGCCGCTTTTGGACGCACGCTATCGATGGCGTCAATCACATAGCTATAGCCTTTACTCATGTATTCGGCGACGTTATCTGCCGTCACAAAATCATCAATCACCGTTACCCGACATTCAGGGTTGATCAGCCGAATACGTTCCGCCATGACCTCAGATTTTGCCAGGCCGACGCTATCACGCAAGGCATGGATTTGACGGTTGGTGTTGGTGACGCATACGTCATCCATATCAATCAGCGTGATTGCGCCAATACCGGTTCTCGCCAGCGCTTCTGCCGCCCACGACCCCACACCACCAATGCCCACGACGCAGACATGCGCATCCGCAAACAGCTGCAGGGCTTTTTCACCATAGAGACGTGCCGTACCGCCAAAACGCTGGCGCCAGGCATCGCTGATTACCACAGACATAAAACCTCAGATGTAAAAAGGGTGAGGTTTTTCCTCACCCTGAACAGTAATCCGTATTCCGCTCAGAATACCACAATCAGCCGCTGAATACGTTTCCGGCGCCAGGCGCTGCTTTCAGCACCCATACGCGTCCGTAGTGGTTATACCAGCCTGCACGGTGGCCAGCATCCGGGCCAATTCCCTGATAGATATCGAAGTGCTGGCCTTTAATCGCCCCGCCCACATCCAGCGCCACCATCAGACGCAGCTCATACTGACCGTTGAATTTGCCGTTATGATCCAGCAGTGGCACTTCCGCCAGCAGCGTAGTACCCGCAGGGATAATGGAACGATCCGATGCCACCGACGCCCGGCCAATCAGCGGAACGGCGCTGGCGCCTTTCACCGGGGCAAAGTTTTGCGGTTTGAAGAAGACGAACGACGGGTTCTGCTCCAGCAGCTCACGCACCTCGGCTTCACTGTGTTTTTCGCCCCACTCGCGGATCGCCTGCATCGACATGTCTTCTTTCTTCACTTCGCCGCGGTCGATCAGCACCTTGCCGATGCTGCGATAGGCGTGGCCGTTTTTACCAGAATAGCTGAAGAAGTTAAGTGGCGAACCGTCGCCGAAATCAATGTAGCCGCTGCCCTGTACATCCATGATGAAGTTATCCATCAGGGAGTTGCTGTAGGCCAGAACGTAGTTTTCGCTCAGCGCACCAGCGTAAATCTCGGCGCGGGACGGCAGACGGCCGCGTTTTGGCGGCATACGGTAGATAGGATACTGGAACTCGCCCTGACGGGAGTGTCGCGCCTGGATAACCGGAGTGTAATAGCCGGTAAACTGAACGTTGCCGTAGTTATCGGCCCCTTCCATCTGCCAGGCATCGATACCAAACTGGCGCATGTTGCGCGTATCGCCGCCTGCACGCAGCCAGTCCTGTACCGCGCTATAAACACTGTTCTGTGAGCTATACAGACGCGGCGACGCGTTGCGGATCTGGTAGACCTGCTCGGAGAAATCACCGGCATTAATCGGTGCGCCGACAGCATCAGGCTGATTAACTAAAGAGAAAGGCTGGGATAACTTCCCGTCTTTATACTGTTGACCGCGATCGGTCGGTTTGGAAGAACAGGCCGCAAGAATCGCTACCATTGCGCCCGCCATCAGATACTTCGCCCAACGTCCTTTCATTATATCTCGTCTTTAAGTTGCCCATTTCCGCGTGATGAAGATAACAAACCGCCAGGGCTAATGAAATGCGATCGCATGCCCTTTGGCAAATTTTGCGCAAAAAATAGTCCAAACAGGGCCATGTCGTTCAATTTGCATACAAAATCATGATTTATGTGAAAAAGGGGTTGCATCACAAACCTATCCGAGTATAGTGCGCATCCACGGACGCGGGGTGGAGCAGCCTGGTAGCTCGTCGGGCTCATAACCCGAAGGTCGTCGGTTCAAATCCGGCCCCCGCAACCAATTAAAATTTGATGAAGTATCTTCTACGACTGTAGAAAGACGGACGCGGGGTGGAGCAGCCTGGTAGCTCGTCGGGCTCATAACCCGAAGGTCGTCGGTTCAAATCCGGCCCCCGCAACCAATCAAATTTGAAGAAGTAAGTTTCTACAAGAGTAGAAAGACGGACGCGGGGTGGAGCAGCCTGGTAGCTCGTCGGGCTCATAACCCGAAGGTCGTCGGTTCAAATCCGGCCCCCGCAACCAATACTTCTAAAAACAATAAACACCCTCAAGGGTGTTTTTTTGTATCTGTCGTTTGTGAATTTGCCGGGCGTTTACCCGGCTGAAAGATTTACCCGCGTCGCGCCAGCGTCGCCCCGTCAGAGAAATACGCCCTTATCCCCGCCAGAATCGACTCCGCAACTTCCTGCTGGAATTTTGCCGTCTTGAGCTTACGCTCCTCTTCAACGTTACTGATAAACGCGGTTTCTACCAGAATAGACGGGATATCAGGTGCCTTGAGTACCGCAAACCCGGCCTGTTCAACGCTGTTTTTATGCAGCTTATTGATATTGCCCAGCTTGCCCAGCACCGCTTTACCAAACTTCAGACTGTCGTTAATGGTCAGCGACTGCACCATATCGAACATCGTGTGGTCGACGTAGCGGTCGCCGCTTTTGCTCACGCCACCAATGAGGTCAGAGGCGTTCTGGCTGTCAGCCAGAAATCTTGCTGCGGTACTGGTCGCGCCTTTAGTTGAGAGCGCAAACACTGACGAGCCGCTTGGCTGGCGGCTGGTAAACGCATCCGCATGGATCGACACGAACAAATCTGCGCGCTGCTTCTGCGCTTTCGCCACACGGACTTTCAGCGGAATAAAGACGTCTTCATTACGCGTCATATAGGCGCGCATATTGCCTTCTTTATCAATCAACGCCTTCAGACGACGGGCAATTTGCAGCACCACGTCTTTTTCACGCGTGCGATATTTCCCCACCGCACCGGAGTCTTCGCCGCCATGGCCGGGATCGAGCATGATCACAATCGGACGATCGCGCCCTGCTTTCCCCGGCTGCGGACCGCTTTGCGCAGGCGGAACCTGACGCTGCAGATCGCCTTTGTTGTAATCCTCCAGCAGCGCAAGCAGCGGATCCTGAATATCCGTCGCATTTGCCGGGTAGAGATCCATCACCAGACGCTCTTTAAACGTGGCGACAGGCGCGAGGGCAAACAGCTGCGGCTTAACGTTCTGCTTCAGCTCAAATACCATGCGCACGGTTTGCGGATCAAACTGCCCGACGCGCGCCGATTTAATAAACGGATCGTCGCCGCGGATCTGCGCCGCCATCCCTTTTAGTACGGAGTTGAGGTTAACGCCTTCGAGATCCACCACCACACGTTCAGGGTTACTGAGGGCAAATTGCTTATATTTCAGCACGCGATTGGATTCGACCGTCACGCGCGTATAGGTCGACGACGGCCAGACGCGCACCGCCACTACCTGACTCGTGGCGGCAAGGCCGACCTGACTGACGCTAAGCAACCACATTGCCCCGGCCCCTTTTAACAAACGGCGGCGGCTTATTGCTGAATTGGATCCCGACATGCTTCTCCCGAGCAAGAACACTGACTGATATACAAAATGTCCAGATTGACCGAAAACTTTAACGAATGACGCATAAACTGTCATCTATAAAAGGGTAAACAATCATACGCTAACGCACGGATTACTTATCAATTTCTGTGGGTCGCGGAAAATTTGCGCTTGCACACACGCCCACAATCGAATAAAAATACAGAAATTACGAATAAACATTCATTAAGGGTTGTGCCATGGTGAAGGAACGTAGAACCGAACTGGTCCAGGGATTCCGCCATTCTGTTCCCTATATCAACGCCCATCGGGGAAAAACGTTTGTCATCATGCTTGGCGGCGAAGCCATTGAGCATGAAAATTTTTCCAGCATCGTCAATGACATTGGCCTGCTGCACAGCCTCGGGATCCGCCTGGTGGTGGTCTATGGCGCGCGTCCGCAGATTGATGCCAACCTGGCCGCTCATCACCACGAGCCGATTTACCACAAACACACCCGTGTGACGGACGCGAAAACCCTGGAACTGGTGAAACAGGCGGCGGGTCTGCTGCAGCTGGATATTACGGCTCGCCTGTCGATGAGCCTGAACAACACGCCGCTGCAGGGGGCGCATATCAACGTCGTGAGCGGCAACTTTATCATTGCCCAGCCGCTCGGCGTGGACGATGGCGTCGATTACTGCCACAGCGGCCGCATTCGTCGTATTGATGAAGAAGCCATTCACCGCCAGCTGGACAGTGGTGCCATCGTGCTGATGGGCCCGGTGGCGGTTTCCGTCACCGGTGAAAGCTTTAACCTCACCTCAGAAGAGATTGCCACGCAGCTGGCGATCAAGCTGAAGGCAGAGAAAATGATTGGGTTTTGCTCCTCCCAGGGGGTCGTGAACGATGAAGGAGCGATCGTGCCAGAACTCTTCCCAAATGAAGCCCAGGCCCGTGTGGAAGCCCTGGAGGAAGAAGGAGACTACCACTCAGGTACCGTGCGTTTTTTGCGTGGTGCGGTGAAGGCCTGCCGCAGCGGCGTGCGCCGTAGCCACCTGATCAGCTATCAGGAAGACGGGGCCCTGCTGCAGGAGCTGTTCTCCCGCGACGGTATCGGCACCCAGATTGTGATGGAGAGTGCGGAGCAGATACGCCGCGCCACCATCAATGACATCGGCGGCATTCTGGAGCTGATCCGCCCGCTCGAACAGCAGGGTATTCTGGTGCGTCGTTCGCGCGAGCAGCTGGAGATGGAGATCGACAAATTCACCATTATTCAGCGCGATAACCTGACCATTGCCTGCGCCGCCCTTTATCCGTTCCCGGAAGAGAAGATCGGTGAAATGGCCTGCGTGGCGGTGCACCCTGATTACCGAAGCTCTTCGCGCGGCGAAATGCTGCTTGAGCGCGTGGCAGTGCAAGCGCGCCAGATGGGCCTGAGCAAGCTTTTCGTTCTGACGACGCGCAGTATTCACTGGTTCCAGGAGCGCGGATTTACGCCTGTAGATATCGATTCTCTGCCGGAAACGAAGAAAGAGATGTACAACTATCAGCGCCGCTCAAAAGTGCTGATGGCTGACCTGGGATAATATCTCCTTTGCCGGGTAGCGCTGCGCTTACCCGGCCTGTATTTCTGGCGTCGTTCAGAGGGACTCAAATATCGCACTCAGCCCGCTTCGGCGTTCCGTTCGGGTGGCGATCGCCTGCACCAGCACCCGTTCATCTGCATACAGCGACAGGCGCTGACGCGCGCGGGTAATGGCGGTATAGATCAGCTCGCGGGTAATGACGGGTGAAAGCTGCGTGGGCAGGATCAGCGCCGCATGGTTAAACTCGGAGCCCTGGGACTTATGCACCGTCATCGCCCATGCGGTTTCATGCTCAGGCAAACGGCTGGGCTGGAAAGACTTCACGCTACCGTCCGGCATCTGAAACCAGACGCGTAGCCCCTGACCGCGATCGAGCGCAACCCCGATATCCCCGTTAAACAACCCCAGCGCGCTGTCGTTGCGGGAGATCATCACCGGACGCCCTTCATACCAGCGCGAATGCGGGGTACGGTATATTTTACGCTTTTGCGCCAGCAGCTGTTCCAGCCTGTCGTTCAGGCCGCTGACGCCAAATGGCCCTTCCCGCAGCGCACAGAGCAACTGGTATTCGCCAAATGCGGCAATTACCTGCTCTGGCGAGCCTTGCTGTTGTACGCCCGTCAGGAAGTGCTGATACCCCAGCAGGGCATCATCAAGCATCGCCTGATACTCTTCTCCGCTTTGCAGCGATTTTTTCTCAATATCCGTAAAGGTGCCGTCAAATACCGCGCAGGTTGTGTGCCGGTCACCCCGGTTCACCGCTGCCGCAAGCTGGCCGATGCCGGAGCTGCTGCCGAAACGGTAGCTCTTTTGCAGCAGACACAAACTGTCGCGCAGCGCCCCCGCAAGGGAATGGTTTTCAGAGACGAGCGAACACCCGGTAAGTCGGGCCAACTCCTGCGCGCGTTCAGCGGTATACCCCAGGCTGGCATACGTACAGATATCACCCAATACGGCTCCCGCCTCCACGGAGGCAAGCTGATCGCGATCGCCGAGAAAAATGACGCGCGCGTGGGGCGGCAACGCATCAATCAAACGCGACATCATCGTTAGATCAATCATCGATGCCTCATCCACCACCAGCACATCAAGGTGCAGGGGATTACCGGCGTGATAACGCAGACGCTGGCTGCCAGGCTGTGCGCCAAGCAACCGGTGCAGCGTGCTGGCTTCGTTGGGGAAAAGCGCAAGCTGATCAGCAGTAAGAGGCAGTTTTTGCAGCGCGCCGCCTAACGACTCCGTCAGACGGGCCGCCGCTTTACCGGTCGGGGCCGCCAGGCGAATACGGCATTTTTGCTCACCCGATAGCTGAATCAGCGCAGCGAGCAGTTTTGCCACGGTGGTCGTTTTCCCGGTGCCCGGGCCGCCAGAAATGACCGAGATCCGTCGCGTTAACGCCACGGCTGCCGCTACTTTCTGCCAGTCTGTTGCGTCATCAGAGGTAAACAGCGTATCCAGCACCTGTCGAAGCTGCGCTTCATCGCAGGGAAGCGGGGCGTTGGTCTCACTGAAAAAGCGCGCTACCGTCAGTTCGTTACGCCACAGCCGGTTAAGATACAGACGCTCGCCGATAAGGATCATCGGCGTCCCGGTATCGGTTCCGCTAACGGCAGGTGAACTGAGTAATACAGCTTCCCAGTTCACGATTTCACCCAGCAGAGCGAAACAGGCCTGTAAAGCCGGCGGCATTTTCTCGTCCACCGCCAGACGCGACAGAGGCAGACACACGTGCCCTTCCCCCGCGTCTTTACTCAGAATCGCGGCGGCGAGCATCACGGCAGGCTCTTCGCCAGCCACCATCATGGCGAACTGCACGTCAAGGTGGCGCAGTAATCGTTGTTCAACCGCTTCCAGCAGTAGTGACTGCATCGTCATGCCACTTCCTCCGTGCTTGCAGCAAACAGGTTATCCATTTTTTCAATCAGTTCCGTAGCCGGACGCGTACTAAAGACGCCGGAATGCGGGTCGTTAGCATCCACGCCGCGCAGGAACAGGTAAATTACGCCGCCAAAATGGTCTTCGTAGCGGTAATCAGCGATGCGATGGCGCAGATAACGGTGTAGCGCCAGGGTGTAAAGCTGATACTGCAGATCGTAGCGATGCATTTGCATGGCTGATGCCATCGCCTGTTGGGTATAGGCTTCGCTGTTTTCACCCAGCCAGTTCGATTTGTAATCCAGCAGGTAATAACGCCCCTGATGGCGGAAAACCAGGTCGATAAAGCCTTTTAACATCCCCTGCACCTGGCGGAAGTTCAGCGGCGGGCACCCGGCGGATAACGGATCGTACTCGCGGATAAGCGCATCAAGCGCCTCGGCCCTTAGCGGGCTGGCGATGGGGAGATAAAACTCCATCTCCACCTGTTTATCTTTGGCGGTCAACTGGCTGAGGGCGATCCCCTGCTCCGTGAGCGGAGCGTGCAGAACAGCGTGGATCCAGTCACGCAGAACCGGCTGCCATTGCGCGTCATAGCCTCCACTCTGTAACATTTTCAGCACCCACTCTTCACTGACAGGCTGGGTAAAATCCAGCGCTTCAAACAGGCTGTGCAAAAACGTGCCCGGAGAGGCACCGCGCGGGAACTGGTGCGGCGTAAGCACCGGCTCAACGGGTACGCTACCGGTCCCCGCCGCATCCACGTCCAGTTTTGGCATCAGATCCTGCGCAATACTCTGTCCGTGCTGCTGTAAACCAGAGTAGCTGGTAACACGCCAGTCATCGGCAATCGTGCGGACAACCTGGCGGGCATGCAACTCTGACTCATGCGACTCCGGCATTTGCCAGCGATTATTATCAGGCTGTTCCGGAATATGCAGGGCAACATGCTCTGTGCAAAGCGATTCGATACACTGCCGCAGGCCCGCTGCGTCTTTGGGTTCACCACGCTGAATAAGGCGCCCCAGCGCGCTCAGGTGAAAATCGCTCTCCCCTGTTTTTTCGCCACGACGGCGGAACAGAGGCGCAACGCCCAGGCTGCAGTGCCAGATCGAACGGGTCAGCGCCACGTAGAGCAGACGTAAATCTTCCGCCAGACGTTCGGCCTCTGCCAGCTCAACGCTGGACTCCGCATTGCTGAGATCGAGCACCGCCTCGAACGACTCGCGATCGTGGTAAAAGGCCTGATCCTGCACGCGATAATTGGCGATAAACGGCAGCCAGACCAGCGGATACTCCAGCCCTTTTGACTTGTGGATGGTGACGATCTGCACCAGATGCTTATCGCTCTCAAGGCGCATCTGCTGGCTGGACGAATTGCTGTTCGGGTCGGCAATCTGCTGCGCCAGCCAGCGCACCAGAGCGTGTTCGCTCTCCAGCTGGGTGCCCGCTTCCTGCAAGAGTTCGCTGATATGTAAAATATCGGTCAGCCGACGCTCGCCGCCCGCTGTCGCCAGCATATTCTCCGCAATGTGACGCTGCGCCATAAGCTCACGCACCATTGCCATCACGCCGCGCTTCTGCCATTTCTCCCGGTAGTGAACAAACTCTTCCACCACGGCATCCCACGCGGCCTCGTCATTGTTGAGCGCATCGATATCACGCGCGTTCAGCCCGAGCATCGCGCTGGCTAATGCGCTGCGCAGCGTGCTTTCCCGCTCCGGGGCCAACACGGCCTGCAGCAGCCATAGCATCTCCTGCGCTTCCAGCGTTTCAAAGACGCTATCGCGGTTTGAAAGGTAGACGGAAGGAATATTCAGTAACGTCAGGGCATCACGGATAAGCGAGGCCTCCTGACGGCTACGCACCAGCACTGTGATATCCGATGCCTTTACAGGGAGTGCATCCTGGCCTTTCCAGAGTACCGCCTCGCCGCGAGCGCCCGCACTGAGCCAGTCACGGATTTGCGCGGCACAGTGCTGGGCCATAGCATTTTGATAGTCGGCGACGCCGCAGCCTTCCCCGTCCAGCAGCCAGAAGCGCATGGCCGGTTGCGTCTCGCCGTTAAATTCGAAGCGCAACGAGGCATTTTTCTCGGCAAACTTTACCGGCTGGAACGGGATCTCCCGGAACATAAACGCCGTATCCATGCGGTTGAACAGCGCATTGACACTTTCCACCATGCCGGGAGATGAACGCCAGTTGGTATCCAGGGTGTAGTGCGCTTCAACTTCGCTGCGGGCCTTCATGTAGGTGAAAATATCCGCACCGCGGAAGGCGTAGATGGCCTGTTTAGGATCGCCGATTAACAGCAGCGCGGTGCCGGGCTGCTGGCGCCAGATACGGCGAAAAATACGGTATTGTTGAGGGTCGGTATCCTGGAATTCGTCAATCATCGCCACCGGAAAGCGGGTGCGAATCGCAGCGGCAAGCGTTTCGCCATTTTCACTGCACAGCGCCGCATCGAGGCGGCTCAGCATATCGTCAAACCCCAGTTCACCGCGGCGGCGTTTCTCACGGGCGACGGCTTCGCGGATCTCCGTCATGGCGCGGACGATCATAAGGTCGTTGAGCGTTAAGGGCTCAGCCAGCAGGATTTCAATCGCCTCAAACAGGGGATGCTCGGGCACAATACCGTCAGGTTTGGTTCGCTCAACCAGGAAACGCCGGGAGAATTTCTCCAGCGCGTCCGGGAGCTGGTAGCCCCGCGTCTCTTCCTGCGCCCAGGCGCTGATCTTGTCGATCCATTTCCCCTGGTTGCCGCGGTTAAACTTACGACGGTCAATGCCGGAATTTTCGATGATTGCGTCAACTTCGCCGACTGACTCAATCCATTTTTGCTTGATGTCGACAATTCGCGCGATGATTTTTTCGTGGCGTGACGCCAGGGTTTCATCCGCCGGCGGCGGAGATTTGATCGCTGGCGCTTCCCCCTGAAGATAGCGATCGATCGCGCGCAGTAGCGCTTCAGGGCCTTTCCACAGCGCGTGTACCGCTTCGGCGATATCACGCTGTAACGGGTAGCAGTGGCGACGCCAGAAGTCCGCGCAGGCCTGATAGCGAAGCACGGTTTCATCTTCAATGAGCTGCTGTTCAAACAGCATGCCTGACTCAAACGCATTCAGGCTCAGCATGCGCTGGCAAAAACCGTGAATGGTGAAGACGGACGCTTCATCCATCTGCCGTTCGGCCAGAAGCAGCCACTGCGCGGCCTGCTGCTTGTCGGCAATTTCTTCCAGAAGACTGGCGTAGAGGGGGTTATCCGTACTCTGACGCAGACAGGCGATGCGCAGCTCGTGGATATTGGCGCGAATACGGCCGCGCAGCTCTGCGGTGGCGGCCTCGGTGAAGGTCACCACCAGCAGCTCCTCCACGCTCAATGGACGGGGAAAAGCGGCGTTGCCGCCGAGCCCTAACAGCAGGCGCAGATAGAGCGCGGCGATGGTGAAGGTTTTTCCCGTTCCCGCTGAGGCTTCAATCAATCGTTCACCCTGCAGAGGTAAACGTAAGGGATCAAGGGGCTCAGCGGTATCGGTCATTCTTTCTTACTCCAGGGCATAGATTGCTGCAGCGCGCTGACGCTCTTCCAGACTTTCCAGCCATGCGGGTTAACGTACTCCGTTTTCCCGTTCTGGCTACCGGAAACCTGAGACAGAATCGTCATTCCCTGCGGTTTAATAACCGCCTGATGGAAGAAGTCGGCAACCTTCTGCGGCGTCAGCTGTTTTATCTCGGCCACTACTTTATCACGCGAATCAAATTTCAGATTACCGCGATCGAAATCTTTGCTCAGCTGCGAGGCTTCTTCACCCAGCGTTTGCGGCGGCTGCATCACCTGCGCGATGACGGCCTGCTGGATCTGGGCGAACTCTTCCGGCTTCATGGCGCGCAGTTTTGCTTCCACCTGCGGGAAGAAGGCCTGATAACGCTTCCAGAGATACGCCGGTTGTTTATCGCTGCTTTGCAGCAGGAAACCCAGCCCCCACTGACGACCGACGTTCATGGAGAAAGCGAACACCGCGTAGCCAAGCTGCTCTTCCGTGCGTAACTGGTTATAGAACCACGGCTGAATAATTTGGCCCAGCACGGCACTCTGCGCCGAACTGGAGAATTCATCATAACCCGTTGGCACAAATACCGCGGCCAGGGCGGAATCCGTGCTATTACCCGCCTTTTCAAATATCACATTCTGTTTTTTCTCAACCAGTACATCCTGGTTGCGGCACCACTCGTCGCCTTTCGAACCGAGCTGAGTGCGCACGTTCTCCGCCAGCGTTTTGGCCTGATCCTCGCTCATATTACCGACAATCAGGAACTCCGGGCGCGTATTGGTTTTCAGCGCGTCACGGTAGGCCAGCACGTCTTTTAACGTGATAGAAGGCAGTAAGGCGCGGCGATCTTCCCGCTGGAAATAGGGAATTTGCGACAGCATTTGCGCCGGCATAAGCGCCAGATCGTAAGCTTTGCCCTTCTCCGCAGAATCCATCATCTGTGCATACCACGATTTGGCCTGCTCAAGCTGCTCCTGGGTCGGCGTGTAGCTGAAATAGCCCTGCAGCAGTGCCTGGAACAGCTGAGGCAAACGCTGGGTATAGCCGTTTGCATTGAGCATCAAACCGTTGTTGGCGTTGGTGGAGAAGCTGATCCCTCCAACAGCCGCCTGGTTACTAAGCTGATCGAGCGCAATCCCGGCGAGATAATCATTGAGTGCGAACATCACCTGATTTTTGGCGCTGTTCATCGCTTTCGGGTTACGTAACACCACGCTGACGTCGGCCTTTGGCTCACTGGCGAAATAGCGGCTTGGGGTATAGACCACGCGCAGCGTCGGCTCATCAATGATGAGCGCCGGGTGTGGGTAATCTTTAGTCGTTTTGGTCAGCGAGAAGTCATCCGGAATATAGGGGTTCAGCTCCGGCAGCGTCAACGCAATCTCACCAGCCTTCTTCTGCCAGTCGGCGAAGGTCTGAGCGCTAATTTTATCCACCTGATAGGGGGCATCGACAAAATAAGCCGTCTTGTTATGCGGTTCGTTCGGGCTGATGTACCAGATACGGGCATTTTCCGGCGTCATCATCGCCAGGCGCGCTTTTACCGCATCGGCATCATACCGGTCGGCAATATTGACCGCGTCGAGGGTGTGTTCCACCGGCACGCGAATCATGGTATCCGCCAGCCACTCCACGTAATCCATGTCGCGGGTAATGGACGGGTAACGGAAATCAAGATCCAGCACGTGCGCGAGTTCATCAAAATAGTGTTTATCGACGCCTTTCTCACGCAGTAAAGAGAGGTAGCTGAAGATCGCCGCTACCACTTCATCACGGTTTGCCAGCCCTTTGTCGGTCAGGGTGGCGGAGATCGCCAGCACGCCGCTATTACCGTTCACCACCGGATCGGAGTCAGCGCGAATACCTTCAACCAGCCCCTGTTTTTGCAGCCAGTCAGAAAGTGTACCCGGGCTACGGTTACCAATCAGATAGGTCACCAGCTCATCGGTTTTACTGCGAAACTGCGCCGTGTTGTTATCAATGCGGAATTCAACGCGCAACACTTTGCGCGGCAGGGCGGGCACGTAGTGGATCACAATGCCTTTCTGCGCATCCGTCACCACCGGAACATTTATTTGCGGCAGGTCGATGTTTTTATTTGGCACCCGGCCAAACGTTTTGGCCGCCATGTCGGCCAGCTCTGGCAATGGTTTGTTACTGTAGATGACCGCTTTCATCAGGTTGGCGGAGTAGTATTTATCGCGAAACGCGTGCAGGGCATCAAGCACCGGGCTGTTCGGTTTGTCGCTTAACGTCTCCAGGTTACCGCCGGAGAAACGCGAACCCGGGTGTGCTGGGTTGATGGTTTCGGCGCTCACCTGGGCCATGCGCATACCGTCTCGCGTACGGGCCATGGTCAGCTCGGCATTCACCGCATTGCGTTCACGGTCGGCGTATTTTTTATCCAACAACGGGGCGGCGATGGAATCAGCAAGGCGATCGACCGCGCCTTCCAGCGCATCATTTTCGACTTCAAGATAAAAGGCCGTGCGGTACGGTGCCGTGCTGGCATTGTGGCTTCCGCCATGCATCTTGAGAAATTCAGACAGGCTATCTGGCTGCGGGTATTTTTTTGACCCCATCAGCGTCATATGTTCCAGATAGTGTGCAAGCCCAGGATGGGTTTCAGGATCTTCCAGCGACCCAATCGGCACCACCAGTGCAGAGAGCGATTTTACCGCCTGCGGATCGGAAACCAGCAGTACGGTCATGCCATTATCAAGACGAATAGCCTGATATTGGCGGGTATCTTTTTCGCTTTTACGAATAGTTTCCTGAACGGGTTGCCAACCGGTGTCTGCCTGAGTGACAGGTACCCAGAGGGCGAAAAACAAAACAAACGCTTTAAACAAGGTGCTACCTCTTTATCACGGCTACATCATTAACACATTGCGTGCTGGACACGCCAACATCTCTTTATTGGGTACATCAGTCCGTGATAAGAAGTGCATCATAAATGAACACCCTATGCTGCGCAATTTTTATACAGCGCTCAGGACTGATTAAATTTGAACAACGGTAACAGGTAGCGCTGCGCCTCTTCCTTGATAGTCTCGAAGTACTCTGGTTCAAGCGTGCGCCATAAGCGCTGATACCAGACATCTTCACCTTCGCCGCGCACCATCATGTTTCCTTCGTAGGCCTGCATAAATTTACTGCGCGCTTTCTGCAGTGACGCCTCGTCCGTTAACATCGCATCATTCTGCGCGTCATAACAGGCTTTTATCCAGGCACCGCCGCTTTCCGGCAGCAGCAGGAGCGGTTTGTTCATTCCCTGACGGTAGCCCTCAATGTACAAAGACAGGTAACTTAACGCTTGCTCCGCCTCCATCGGCGGGAAGCGCCATTCGCCCTCTTTGCGCACGAAAATCCGGCTTTCGCCTTTATGACCACCCGCACTGTAGACAAGATGTTCCAGCCAGAGTTGCAACCCCTGAGACACGCTCAGCATAGAAGGCCGCCAGCGCAGCAGCCCATCTGGCTGAACCTGAGTTAACCAGCCCGTGAGCTGTACGCCGCTGCACCTGAGATCGATTTCAATACTTTTTCCGGGCTGTCGGCACTCTCTCACGCGCTCTGCCAGAGCGGTCATCTCAAGGCACTGCGCCTCCCAGACAATCTCCCCGAATGCTCCATAGGGCAGTTGCCCTGCCGCACGGTAGCGGCGGTAGAGTTTGTCAGCATCTTCCTCTTCAACCAGCGCATTCAGCAGCTGCAGATTTAACTGATAGCGCTCCAGCCCTTCCAGGGTGAAGGGTTCTGCATCAGGAATTTCGCTCTCTTCAGAACGGAAGTTAACCTGTAATCGTTGCTGGAAGAAAGCGCGCACCGGATGCGCCCAAAAACGCTGAAGCTGTTCGAAGGTCAGGGTATCAATCGGCCGCGGGTCAAGTTCCTGAATGAAATCGGTATGCGCGCTCCCCTCTTTTTTCGCCGCCGGTAGCCACTCCTGCGCATAGCTCTGGCGCTCGCTGGCAACGTAGTTCACCGGGTCAAACGGCATGCGGCTGTGTAAACAGGTGATATGGGCTTTCACCCTCTGCTCGCTTTCATCACAGTTGCGCTCTTCATCCCCCGGCAGGTAGTGGCTCTGGCCGATATAATCCACCAGTTCCTGCACCAGAACGGAAGGGAAACGCTCGCTGTTGTCCTGAATGGAGCGACCGATGTAGCTGATATAAAGCGTGTTCTGTGCGGAAATGAGCGCTTCAAGGAAGAGGTAGCGGTCATCATCGCGGCGGCTACGGTCGCCGCGCTTTGGATCTGCGCTCATCAAGTCGAACCCCAGCGGCGCCAGGGCACGTGGATAAACGCCATCATTCATGCCCAGCAGACAAACTACTTTAAACGGGATAGAACGCATTGGCATTAGGGTGCAAATATTGATGGGGCCGGCCAGGAAACGCTGGCTGATTCGCTCCTGGTCAAGCCGCTGCGTCAGCTCATCTCTCAGCAGTGATAAAGGAATCGCCTCGTGATAGTGGGAATTTACGCCCTCGTCGGCGATAGCCTGCCACTGCGTTTCAATGAGCGCCATCGCCGCTTCGGTGTCGCTGTCCGGCAGGAAGAAATCAGTGAGTAACGCCCTGCAAACCGGGAGCCACTCTTCAAGCGCACGCGGCTGCATCAGCTCGCGACGCCAGCGGTTAAGCTGCATCAGTAGCGACGCTAAATGCCCCACCAGTTCAGCAATTAACCCACTGGATTCATCGTAAGGCAGTACCTCATTCCACTCGCCCTGGCTGCTTTCCATGGCGTAGCCCAATAACATACGCGTCAGGCCAAACCGCCACGTGTGTTGACCAGTTGGGGGAAGCTCAAACTCCTGGACGTTATCGTCGTCAATACCCCAACGCACGCCAGACTCGTTCACCCACTGGCGAAGGTAACGTAACCCCTCTTCATTGATGTTGAAGCGTGCGGCCAGCACGGGCACATCCAGTAACGCCAGGACATCTTCGGAGATAAACCGGCTATCCGGAAGGGACAGCAAAGTGATAAATGCCTGTAATACCGGATGAGATTGACGGGCGCGGCGGTCCGAGATGGCGTAAGGCAGGTATCGCTCGCCCGTCGCACTACCAAAGACGGCCTGAATGAAGGGGCTGTAGCTGTCGATATCCGACACCATCACCACGATGTCGCGCGGCGTCAGTTCGGGATCCTCCTGCAGCATCGCCAGTAGCTGGTCGTGAAGCACTTCGACCTCACGCTGTGGGCTATGGCAAACGTGAAGACTGATACTGCGATCGTCAGCCTCCAGCTTCCGTTTCTTGTCGCTGCGTTCGAACTCGTTCGCCGTCACGCCCATGACGGCACGGTTTTCCAGATCCAGAATATCTAGCTGAATATTGTGCAGCAGGCTATCCGGAGCGATCTCGACAAAGGCATCCACGTCCCCTTCACCTGAGGACGTGATGTCGGACAACATATGAATATAATCACGCCCCAGTTTCCCCCATGAGGCAAGCAGTGGATTCGGCAGGTTCTGAATACCGTTTTCATCGAAAAGCTGCGCGGCAGAGGCTCCGTCTTTAAACAGGGGCACGGTACGCTCTTCAAAAAGGCGTCGCCTCTGGCGGGTCACAAGCCGGGAAAGCCAGCGACCATCCTGAATATCCCCCCAGTAGTGGCGACATGGATTCGTAAATAAAATATGAATGTCGATATGTTTACCCAGCGCGTTCAACGCCTGCAGGTAAACCGGTGGCAATGCCGAAATACCGCAGATAAACACGCGAGAAGGCAGTCGTGCCGGTCGTTCAGCGCTGTTTTGCAGAATGGAGATAAACCGTTGGTAGAGGTTGGCACGGTGCCACTTAGGCTGGCCAAGTTTCTCCGTATGTTCCACCAGTGCTTTCCACAGGGGAGCCTGCCAGATCTGCGCCTCCGGTAAACCTTCCACAAGCTCGCCGGCTTCCCAGTGAGTCAGCCATTCCGGACGGTATACCAGATACTGGTCATAAAGATCGGCGGTGCGCGACGCCAGCTGGAACAGCTTGCGTTTATCGGCATCGTCATTGAGGTAGTGGCG
Source organism: Enterobacter chinensis (assembly GCF_034008295.1). NCBI lineage: Bacteria > Pseudomonadati > Pseudomonadota > Gammaproteobacteria > Enterobacterales > Enterobacteriaceae > Enterobacter > Enterobacter chinensis. The sequence goes on along the minus strand of NZ_JARDVI010000003.1, from coordinate 457,259 downwards.
CAGCATGGCGAATTCATCGTGCTGCAGCATTTCTGGCAGCAGCGCCATCAGCTTCCAGCTCATGCCTTGCTTGTTGAAGGCGCTTTGCTCCGGAATGTCCGGCAACACACGGACAAACATCTCCCAGATAAAACTCGCGGGTAGCGGGAAATCAATATTCGCGGCTATACCAAATTTACGGGAGAGCGACATTTGCAGCCACTGTGCCATACCGGTGCTCTGCACCAGCACCATCTCAGGCTCAAAAGGATCGTCAAGCCGCTCATGCTCAACGATAAATTCCATCAGTGCTTCCAGCACATCCAGACGATTTGAGTGGTAGACCCTTAACATAGACGCTCCCGACTACTGGCTAACCGGGCAATGCAGACGCGTTATCTCACCGCGCCGCCCCAGAGGAGAAATAAGTGTAGCCGTGATGCTGACACATCCGGCGAGCGTTGTCTGCCCCCGACTGGCCTGCCAGTCTTCGGGGAGAACATTTGTTGAGAGCTGTGACTGGTTCCAGGCATGGTGCCAGAGCTGGCGATACTGATTAAACACGGTAAACCGCGCCGCCAGCACCCGGTGATAACCCGACAGTGCCGTTACGACAATCACCAGCAACATCATCGCCAACAGGACCTCAACCATGCTAAACCCTTTTTCTCGGCTCACGGCAACTGACATAACGCGCTCTCCTTTAGTGGACAAAAATCACTCCAGCCGTGAGGCGAAAAGCGAACCTCTCCGTTCATTATTTCTCCTGCGCGCCAGAGCAGCAGGTCGTTGCCGCCCGCAATCAGTAACACATGCGTCTCGCTAAGTCGCCGCAGACACACTCGCCAGGTTGATGCTTTTTTGCACTGAACCCGTGGTTCTGATGACCAGCTCTGAACACGTCCCCACTCAAGCGCAGACTGCACAGATGCCTGTTGCTGAAGTGAGTAGCTCTCACCGCCAACGAGCGCACTAAACGTTGTAAGCTGCTGATTGAGACCGGCGAGGATCAGGCTGCCAAGCACCAGTAAAAGCAGAACCAGTGCCAGCGAAGACATCCCGCGTTGTCGGTTCACAGGTTGTACCCCGTGACCGTATGCCAGGCCTGCCAGGGCTCCCCCTGTTCGCCTTTACGAATGGCAGCCAGTTCGATATTCAGTTCTGGCGCAAAAGCGGCATGCTCAACTTTACTCACCACAAAGTGCGTGATGACAAGCCTGTCCGGGTCTGTCAGCTTTTCCCATCCTTTTCCTTCACACGAGGTTGCGCCACGCAGGGTTTCCAGCGCGCCCGATTCCAGACGAAAACCGGTGCTGTCATTTTCTGATGCTGTGCTATCCCATTTGCCGTTACTGTTGGCGTCCCACCGCACAATGACACAACTGCCCTGCCTTGCCGTCACCAGCGCTTGTCCCTGACAGTTACCCGCGCAGTATCCCGCGCGCTGAAGCTGTTTTCCGAGGGTAAACAGGCGTTGCCAGACCTCTTCTTCCAGCTCTCGCTGGCCGGATTGCAGTAATACAGCCCGCTGTAGCCCTGGCAAAAATCGCGATGCGCTTATCAGCAAAAGGCTGCTTATCGCCGTGGCAATCAGCACTTCAGTCAGTGAGAAACCGCGCTGTCTCATCAACATAAACCGCCCTCTGAGACCTTACACATCCTGATGCGCCCTCCATTTGAGACAATAATCAGCCATTCTCCTGCCCGGCTTTGAACCCGTATCCGTCCTGCCCATGCAGTATCCCTTAATCCATAGAACCCTAAAGACGGCGTTAACTCGCTCACAGTGACGTCAGGCCAGAGTGGAATCAGTGCAAAGGGGTTGCCTTTCTCACAGCTTTGCAAAGCAGAACTCACCAGACAGTCTCTTTCTCCACCCCGCTGAAGGGTAATTTGATGATCGCGGTTATGCTGGTTGGCATGGTTGCGCAGGAACAGCAGGTAATCTCGCACCTGACAGGCGGTTTGCCACAGCTGCTGCTGCCGTTGCCAGCTGTCCCAGCCGTACAGTCCTGAGACGCTGAGGATAACGACAAGCGAAATGGCGACCAGCGTTTCGACAAGCGTAAAGCCGTTCTCTTTTTTCATACCGGGAGTGTGGCGAAGCGCCGTGGACATGACGAGCGACGAATTATCGTTTTACGAGGCGTTATCCGCAGAATTGGGAGAGTTGCAGCGCATTGCACGCTTTCTGGATAGCGTATCGGGAAACGGGATGAAGACGAAAAAAAACCGGCGCTAAACAGCACCGGTTGTGTCACGCTTTATCGCATCAGATAGCAACAGGTGCTTTGATGCCAGGGTGCGGGTCGTAACCTTCAATCTCAAAATCATCAAAGCGGTAATCGAAGATTGACGCCGGTTTGCGTTTGATAATCAGCTTCGGCAGCGCGCGCGGTTCGCGCGTCAGCTGGAGATGCGTCTGCTCCATATGGTTACTGTAGAGATGGGTGTCCCCACCGGTCCAGACGAAATCACCCACTTCCAGGTCGCACTGCTGCGCCATCATGTGGACTAACAGCGCATAGCTGGCAATGTTAAACGGCAGGCCGAGGAACACGTCGCAAGAACGCTGGTAGAGCTGACAGGAAAGCTTGCCATCCGCCACGTAGAACTGGAAGAAGGCGTGACACGGCGCCAGCGCCATTTTATCCAGCTCGCCCACGTTCCAGGCAGAAACAATGATTCGACGCGAGTCCGGATCGTTTTTCAACTGGTTCATGACGGTCGTGATCTGGTCAACATGGCGCCCGTCAGGCGTTGGCCACGCGCGCCACTGCTTGCCGTAAACCGGGCCAAGGTTACCGTTTTCATCTGCCCATTCGTCCCAGATTGAGACGTTATTTTCGTGCAGATACGCAACGTTGGTATCGCCTTGCAGGAACCAGAGCAGTTCATGAATGATCGAGCGCAGGTGGCAGCGCTTTGTCGTCACCAGCGGGAAGCCTTCTTGCAGATTGAAGCGCATCTGGTGGCCAAAAATGGAGAGCGTACCGGTACCGGTGCGGTCGTTTTTTGGCGTGCCCTCATCGAGCACTTTTTTCATCAATTCAAGATACTGTTTCATGGTTCCTCAGGAAAGCTGTTGCTGTGGACGACGACGATACGCCCAAATCATCATAATGGCACCCGCGACAATCATCGGAATGGAGAGGATCTGCCCCATGCTGATGTACTGTACCCATTCGCCGGTAAACTGCGCATCCGGCTGACGGAAGAACTCGACGATAATACGGAATGCGCCATAGCCAATCAGGAACAGGCCGGACACAGCTCCCATTGGACGAGGTTTGCGGATAAACAGGTTCAGAATGATAAACAGCACCACGCCTTCCAGCGCCAGCTCGTACAGCTGAGACATATGGCGCGGCAGAACGCCGTAGGTGTCGAAAAGGGACTGCCACTCCGGATGCGACGGCAGCAGCGCGATATCTTCTGCTCGGGAGCCCGGGAAGAGCATCGTGTACGGCACGCTCGGGTCGACGCGGCCCCACAGCTCACCGTTGATGAAGTTACCCAGACGACCAGCGCCGAGACCAAACGGGATCAGCGGTGCGATAAAATCTGACACCTGGAAGAAGTTGCGTTTGGTGCGTTTGGCAAAAATCACCATCACCAGGATCACACCAATCAGGCCGCCATGGAAGGACATGCCGCCGTCCCACACGCGGAACAGATAGAGCGGATCGTTCAGGAATACCGGGAAGTTATAGAACAGCACATACCCAATACGGCCACCGAGGAACACGCCGAGGAAGCCCGCATACAGCAGGTTTTCAACTTCGTTTTTGGTCCAGCCGCTGCCAGGACGGCTGGCGCGACGGCCAGCAAGCCACATGGCAAAAATGAAGCCCACCAGGTACATCAGACCGTACCAGTGAAGCGAAACAGGTCCTACTGAGAAAATGACCGGATCAAATTCCGGAAAATGCAGATAACCACTGTTCATCTGTCACCACAAGATGTTGTTATTCCGCTGAAAGTGGACAGCGGTAGAAATGCGATTCTGCCGTAAGCAGAGGCTCCAAAGTTGCGAATCATAGCATAAGGCGGGCGCGGAGGATGCGCCAGAGATGTAAAAGATGTGTATAGGGTTTTATGCGCGCTGGTGCCCCCTCCCACAGGGAGAGGGCGAAAGACGATTAGCGGCCGCCGCGGATCAGGCCGCCCATACCGCGCCGTTCCATAAACGCAGCGACCTGATGACGGACCTCAGCGGCCAGCTGCGCATCAAGGCTGCGTTCAGCCAGCTCGCGGGCGTCGTCGATATCGATATGCCGCAACAGATACTTCACGCGTGCAACGGCGCGGCCGTTCATCGACAGGTGGCGATACCCCAAACCAATCAGGATCGCGACGCACATTGAATCCCCCGCCATTTCACCGCACAGGCGTAAATCAATGTCGTGCTGCTCCGCTTCTCGGGCAATCATCGCCAGCGCGCGAATGATCGCCGGATGCAGGCTATCGTAGATACTGGCGACGCGGGTATTGTTACGGTCAACGGCCAGAATATATTGCGTCAGGTCGTTCGTGCCGACGGAGATAAAATCGACACGGTTTGCCAGCTGCGGCAGCATGAAGACCATGGAAGGCACTTCGAGCATCACCCCAATTCGCGGTTTCGGGATCGCATAGCCAATCATCTCTTCCACTTCACGGCCCGCACGTTCGATCAGTCGACGTGACTCGTCGATCTCATCAATGCTGGTGACCATCGGCAGTAAGATGCTGAGATTGCCCGTCGCCGCGTTGGCGCGCAGCATGGCGCGCACCTGGATCAGGAAGATCTCAGGCTGATCGAGCGTAATGCGGATCCCACGCCAGCCCAGACACGGGTTTTCTTCGCTGATCGGCATATAGGGCAGCTGTTTATCTGCCCCGACGTCAAGGGTACGCAAGGTGACAGGTTTGTCGTTAAACATCTGCAGCATTCCCTGATACTGCGCCACCTGCTCCTCTTCGGAGGGAAAACCGCTCTGCAGCATGAACGGGATTTCTGTACGGTATAAGCCTATACCGTCAATGCGGCTGCCGAGCTTTTCTTCGTGCTCGGGGCTTAAACCGGCATTGAGCATGACTTTGATCCGCTCACCGCTCTTAAGCTGTGCGGGCAGGTTAACGTCATCTTCTGCCAGCTTGCTTAATTCATTCTCTTCGCTGATAAGACGCTGGTATTCCTGGAGCAGAACCGGCTCAGGATCGACCAACAGCTCACCGCGGTAGCCGTCGACCACCAGCGTACGGCGATGCAGTACCGACGGCTGGATATCCGCCCCCATAACGGTGGGAATACCCAGCGCGCGCACCATAATGGCGGCATGTGAGTTGGCTGCACCATCGCGCACCACGACACCGGCCAGCCTGTCCTGAGGCAGTTCAGCCAGCGTCGTTGCTGAGAGTTCGTCTGCGACCAGAACAAACCGTTTTGGCCAGGCATTCGCCCCCTGAATGGTGTCATCAAGGTGGAACAGCAGGCGTTGTCCGAGGGCCCGCAGGTCCCCTGCCCGCTCTTTCAGGTAACCATCGGTCAGCGCCGCGAATTGGTCGGCAAATTTTTCGATAACCTTCTTAACCGCCCACTCCGCGACCGAGCCTTTATCCACTTCTGCAAAAAGCTCACGGCGCAGACGCGCATCAGAGAGCAGGTGCGAATAAAGGTCGAAGATGGCCGCCGTCTCTTTTTGCGCGCCTGCGGCAAAACGCTTGCTGTAACGACGAAATTCATTCGCCGCCTCTTCCAGCGCGGCGGTAAGGCGCTCGCGCTCAAGCGCTTCATCAAGCGTAGAGGCTTCGTAAACCTGCTCCATTAACGGCAGCGTGGCGTCCATCCAGCCTTCGGCAATCGCCACGCCTGGCGATGCCGGAAGGGCACGAATGCGCGTATGGCGGTACTGGCCAAAAAGCGCGGCAAGCTGAGACTGGGAGAGGATCGCCGCCATCTGCGTGGCCAGCGTCACGAGGAAAGACTCTTCGCTTTCATCGTACTGACGTAGCTCACGCTGCTGGACAACCAACACGCCGAGCAACTGGCGACGCTGGATAATCGGCACGCCAAGGAAAGCGCGGAAGCGCTCTTCTTTTACGGAAGGGATGTATTTAAAGCTGGGATGTTTTTGCGCGTCAGCAAGGTTGATAGGTTCAGCCAGCCGTCCAACCAGGCCCACAATACCTTCGTCAAATGCGAGCGTGACGGTGCGTCCACGTGGTTTTTTCAACCCACGGGTTGCCATCAGGTAATAGCAGCGCCGATCGTGGTCGGCCAGATATACCGAACAGACCTCGGTCTCCATAGCAAGACAGATGTCAGTGACCAGAATATTCAGCGCCTCGTTCAGACGCGGAGCACTGGCCACCTTCTCGACTATTTCTCGCAAGCGGGTGAGCATGATTTGCGTAGCTTAACCTCTTTTACGTCGCCAGGCAGGTGTGCTCTGCGGCTTAGGCGGGATCTCCTGAAGCTGCATCACCACACTTGCAAACTCTTTCATCACCCTACGGTAAACATCGCGTTTAAATGACACGACCTGACGAACAGGATACCAATAGCTAACCCAGCGCCAGCCATCAAACTCCGGCGTACTGCTGGTTTGCATATTGATGTCTGAATCGTTGCCCACCAACTGCAACAGAAACCACTTCTGTTTCTGGCCGATACAAACCGGCTTTGTGTCCCAACGCACCAAACGTTTCGGTAACTTGTAACGCAACCAGTTGCGGGTCGAAGCCAGGATGCGAACATCTTTACGGCTTAAACCGACCTCTTCAAAAAGCTCCCGGTACATCGCTTGTTCTGGGGACTCTCCCGGATTGATCCCGCCTTGCGGGAACTGCCAGGAGTGCTGACCATATCGCCGGGCCCACATTACCTGGCCCTGACGATTACAAATTACTATTCCTACGTTCGGGCGGTAGCCATCGTCATCAATCACCGGACTACCCCAAACTAAACCTTATATATGAATGATTGTTTCACACTACAGGGAGGCGGTAAACCACTCTCTTACAGGGCTGCAACCTAATAACATTTGAATAACTCACAAATAAGTGCTGAGTTATGAACAGATGAGCGACAGTGAAGGGAATTTTATTCACCTTTTCTGTGGATATAGTTGTGAAGAAGTGTCTAATTACCGATGAACAACCTTCATCACCGCCTGACTCCCTCTTAAATCATATTTATGTAAAACCATTATTTTCATATAGTTATACACGTTTTCATCTACAAAAATCAGAATAGCGTGACGATCATCACATCAGGGATCGTCGTGCTGATGAAAGATCGAACAGCGTCGGTTTTATCCACAGATTGTGCCAATAAGTTAGTCACAATTTGTCTGAAAATTCGATTTTCATCGCACGTCAAGGCTGTAAATTGAAACAGTAGTCAGGGTTATACCCAGTTATCCCATTTTTCTGTGGATAACATGGTGTAAGATCCTGTTCATTGTCAGTGACCAGATTTGAACAACCCGTTTTCTGACGCGAGTGAAACGATTTCAAGCCGATAAAAAATCCTATAAATCATAGAGATGTCATATTGGTACAGAAAAAGTTAAACTCCATCCACAGGGGACAAATTCTTCGTTTATTTTTTAATCAAAAGGTTACCTCCATGCATCCGCTTACACCCTTGCTCTTACCTCCCTCTAGCGAGAACCTGTTGCTACAGCAGGCACAGCGCCTGGCAGGCTTTTCGCTTGGCGAGCTGGCGGCAATAGCGGGGCTTCAGATCCCGAAGGATCTGAAACGGGATAAAGGCTGGATCGGCATGCTGCTTGAGTTGTGGCTGGGTGCCAGCGCAGGGAGCAAACCTGAGCAAGATTTTGCCGCTCTTGGCGTAGAGTTAAAAACCATTCCTGTAGACCGCCAGGGGAAGCCCCTTGAAACCACCTTCGTCTGTGTTGCGCCATTAACCGGCAATACTGGCGTGACCTGGGAAACCAGCCACGTTCGCCACAAGCTAAAGCGCGTCCTGTGGGTACCGGTTGAAGGTGAGCGTCAGATCCCGCTGGCTGACCGCCGCGTTGGCGCACCGCTGCTTTGGAGTCCGAACGACGATGAGGAACATCAGCTGCGTCTGGACTGGGAAGAACTGATGGACATGATTGTTCTTGGGCAGGTTGAGCGCATCACCGCCCGACACGGAGAAGTGTTACAGCTGCGCCCAAAAGCGGCCAATAGCAAAGCGCTCACCGAGGCAATCGGTGCACAGGGCGAGCCAATACTGACCTTGCCGCGCGGTTTTTATCTCAAAAAGAATTTCACCGGCGCGCTTCTTGCCCGCCATTTTCTCTTAAAAACATAGTTTTTTACTTATTTTGCGAGCTCTCAAACATAATCACCTGGTTTTTAAGATTTTACCGCTTTCTCCTCTTGCTATATCGGGTTAAAACTAGACTATGATTTGATACGAGCCAGATGAGGACGATAACGATGAAAAAATGGGCAGTGTTAGTTTCAGCAGTCGGTTTAGCATTTGCCGTATCGGGCTGTAGTAGCGATTACGTCATGGCGACAAAAGATGGTCGAATGATCCTGACTGACGGTAAACCCGAAGTCGATGATGATACCGGTCTGGTCAGCTACCGCGACCAGGAAGGCAATAAAATGCAGATCAATCGCGACGAAGTGTCGCAAATTATCGAGCGATAATCAGAGAGAGGTCAGTAGCTTGCTGGCCTTTTTGATTTTTTTCTTCCCCTTTTGCTTCCCCTCTGCCATGTTTATATTCCTTTGTCGGGTACACCCTGACGCGGTCTATATGTCTTATGAGGAAGCCGGCTATGCATTATCACCGTATCCCCCACAGCGCACTGGAAATAAGCCAACTGGGGTTGGGCACGATGACATTTGGTGAACAAAACAGCGAAGCCGATGCCCATGCTCAACTCGATTATGCCGTCAGCCAGGGCATTAACCTGATTGATGTCGCAGAGATGTACCCTGTTCCGCCACGTCCGGAAACGCAGGGACTTACCGAAACCTACGTCGGTAACTGGCTGGCAAAACACGGTAACCGTGAAAAGCTGGTGATTGCCTCAAAAGTCAGTGGTCCCGCGCGCAACAACGATACCGGGATCCGTCCGAACCAAGTCCTCGATCGCAAGAATATCCGCGCCGCGCTGGATGCAAGCCTGAAGCGTCTGCAAACCGACTACCTCGATCTCTACCAGGTGCACTGGCCACAGCGCCCAACCAACTGCTTCGGTAAGCTCGGCTACAGCTGGAATGAGAGTGCCCCCGCCGTTACGCTACTGGAAACGCTGGAAGCGCTGACCGAGTGCCAGCGCGCGGGAAAAATTCGCTATATTGGCGTGTCTAACGAAACGGCCTTTGGGGTAATGCGCTATCTGCACCTGGCGGATAAACACGATCTGCCTCGCATCGTCACCATCCAGAACCCGTACAGCCTGCTTAACCGCAGCTATGAGGTAGGCCTGGCCGAAGTGACGCAATATGAAGAAGTGGAACTGCTCGCCTATTCCTGTCTCGGCTTTGGCACGCTGACGGGGAAATACCTGAACGGCGCAAAACCGGCCGGAGCGCGTAACACCCTCTTTAGCCGCTTTACCCGCTACAGCGGCGAGCAGACGCAGAAAGCCGTTGCAGCCTATGTGGATATCGCAAAGCGTCACGGTCTTGACCCTGCGCAGATGGCGCTTGCCTTCGTGCGTCGTCAACCGTTTGTTGCCAGCACCCTGCTGGGCGCGACCACCCTGGAACAGCTGAAAACCAATATTGAGAGTTTCCATCTGAACCTGAGTGAAGAGGTGTTAGCGGAGATTGAAGCGGTGCATCAGGTATACACATACCCGGCACCATAGCTGGACGCTTTTGCCGGGTGGCAGCTTCGCCTGACCCGGCCTACGTTTCGTGATGTTTGCTGATTTTGCAGGCCCGGTAAGGCGAAGCTGCCACCGGGCATAGAGATCAACGGCGACGCTGCCAAAGCCATAATCCGGCAATCGCCAGTGCGAACAGCCCACCAAATCCGACGCCAATCCCCACAACCGGCACACCGACTTTTACCGCCAGTGAATAGAGCCCCAGCATCAACAGCATCGCCAGGTTTTCACCCAGGTTTTGTACCGCAATAGCATTCCCCGCCCCAACGGTCTGCTTGCCACGTTCCTGCAGTAACGCGTTCAGCGGTACCACAAAGAAGCCCCCCAGAATACCAATCAGGACAAGGAGGACATACGCAGGCAATAAAGCATGCTGCAGCGAGAAAATAAGCACCACGACGCCAATCAGGATCCCTGCCGGCATGCAGCGCGCTACCGTTTCTAGCGTCACCAACTTCGCCGCAGCACCTGCCCCAACCACAATGCCGATAGCCACCATTGCATTGAGATAGGTCGGCGTCGCGTTGTCAGTGATCCCCAGCGCCACCGGCACCCACAGGACCAGCAGGAAGCGCAGCGTAACGCCCGCGCCCCAGAACATACTGGTTCCCATCAGGGAGAAACGCGTTTCACCGTTACGCCACAGCACACGGCAGGCATTAAAGAAACTGCCGGTCATCGGTTTAAAGCGCCAGGATTGCCCCGGGCGAGCCACCGGGAGTTTCGGAATGAACAGGTTAGCGACGACCGCGCCGCCATATACCACCGCACACACGCCCAGTGCCGCCAGGACATGCCAGTCGGCCAGTACGCCGCCCGCAACGGAGCCGAGCAGGATAGCGGCAATAGTTGACGACTCCATCAGGCCATTGGCTTTCACCAGCTTATCGCCCGTGGTCAGTTCTCCGAGGATGCCATACTTCGCCGGGGAGTAGGCGGCGGCGCCAATGCCCACCAGCGTGTAGCCAATAAACGGATTGAAACCAAAGCAAATACTGGCGGCGCCCAGCAGTTTGAGACCGTTGGCAAACATCATTACCCGGCCTTTAGGGAAACTGTCCGCCACCTGCCCCACAAACGGAGCAAAGACAATGTAAGCGCCCACAAACACCATCTGCAGGATCGGCTGACTCCAGTCGGGGTAAAACTCAGCTTTCAGCAGCGCCAGAGTGGCAAACAACAGCGCGTTATCGCCGAATGCAGAGAGAAACTGTGCGGCAATAACGGCCATCATGCCTTTTGACCGGAGCGATGTGTTAGTGTGTACTGACTCACGCATTTTGCTGTTCCGCCTCTTCAACCATGCCTTTCAGGGTCACGAAATCGGGCTTCCCGCTCCCCAGCACCGGGAGCTGCTTCAGGTAGCGAATATCGCGCGGCACTGCCAGTTCAGGAATACCATGTTCACGCGCATAGCTAAGTAACCTGTCGCGCTTAAGCTCGCTGTCTGTCGTGAACAGCACCAGCGCCTCACCTTTGCTGATATCACTCTTCACCACGGTTGCATGCATCTTATCGGCGGATACAGCTGTCGCCAGTTGCTCAACCATTTCCAGAGAGACCATTTCGCCGGCAATTTTGGCGAAGCGTTTTGCGCGTCCCTGAATCTGAACAAAGCCTTGTTCATCAAAACGGACAATATCACCGGTGTCGTACCAGCCGGTTTCAATCTCGCCGTTGACGTTTTCCGCTGTCGGCACCTCCAGCCGGCCTGGGTTTTCCACGCGCAGATAACCGTTCATCACGTTTGGCCCCTTCAGCTGCAGACGGCCACCGTCCTCAATGCCCGGCACGGCCAGCAAACGCGCGTCCATCCCCGGCAGAATTCGGCCAACCGTACCCGGTTTCGCCGCCATCGGTACGTTAATCGAGACCACGGGCGCACACTCGGTAACGCCATAGCCTTCAAGAATGCGCAGGCCAAACTTGTCCTGCCAGATCTGACGCGTGCTCTCCTGCAGTTTTTCCGCGCCAGCCACCACATACCGCACGCGATAGAAATCATACGGATTGGCAAAACGCGCATAGTTACCCAGGAAGGTTGAGGTCCCGAACAGGACGGTGCAGTTACGGTCATACACCAGCTCAGGCACAATGCGGTAATGCAGCGGGCTTGGATAGAGGAACACTTCTGCGCCGGTTAGCAGCGGCGTAAACAGCCCCACCGTCAGGCCAAAGGAGTGGAACAGCGGCAGCGCCGACATAAAACGGTCATCCGCAGTAAAGTCGGCAATGCTTTTGATCTGCTCAACGTTAGCCAGAATACTCTTGTGGCTATGGACAACGCCCTTCGGGTTGCCCTCTGAACCCGACGTGAAGAGAATAATCGCGTCATCTTCCGGCTGCTGTTTGACCTGGGCCAGACGCGGCATCAGCAGGTGAGCAAAAATCCACAGCTTGTCGCCGGTGGTCACGTCCGCTTTCAGATCTTCCAGGAAGACCCAGCGCACCTGGGTGAGCTGCTCGGGAAGATGCCACAGTTTGCCTTTGTCCAGGAACTGACGGGAGGTAAAGACGGTATTAATCTGAGCGGCGGTAATGGCGCTGGTCAGCCCTTTAACACCCGCCGTATAGTTCATCATTGCCGGAATACGGCCCCGTGAAACCGCACCAAAAATCACCGCCGCGCTGATGCCCGCGTTAGGCAGCATCAGGCCAATCTTTTCGCCCTGCTTGCTGTACTTCTCAAGAATACGGCCCACAAACAGGGTTTTGGTCAGCAGTTTGCGATAGGTATCCGGGGTAAAGTTGATGTCTTCGATACAGTTTTTCTTCGCGCCATAGCGGTGCTGCGCGGAAAGCAGAGATTCGTACAGCGTTTCGCGCGGGCGAACAGCCATACGCGCTTCCATCATAATCTGATGCAGCATTTCCCCGGCGATTTTACGGCGATCGCGGGCACGCGGCGCATCGGGCATCGGTAGCGACGTTGGCGGCAGAAGATGCAGCGTGATTTTTGGGAACAGACGCTGTTTCACCAGCCCCTTCAGACGGCTGAAATGGGTCAGCTCTGCCCCTTCAATACGCAGCGGCACCACGGTCGCTTTTGACTTCGCCGCGACAAACCCCGCGCCATCGTAGATTTTCATCAGCGAACCGGTCACTGAAATGCGCCCTTCCGGGAAAATGACCACCGGACGCCCCTGCTCTACCAGACGCACCAGATGCTTAATCATCATCGGTTTTGTCGGGTCGAGCGGCACAAAATCAATCAACGGCGTGAGCCAGCGCATGTACCACTGCTGGCTAATGGAGGTATACACCGCAAACACCGGACGCACGGGCAAAAACAACGCCAGCAGGATGCCATCGATAAAGGAAACATGATTTGGAGTGATTAAAACGCGTTCGCCACGAAGCGCCTGGGCATCGCCAGTGACGCGGATGCGAAAGAGAATACGGAAAAGTGTACGGAAGAACCCAAATAGCATCTCAACTCCCTTTGCCAGCCAGTGTGGAGGGTTGATAGTAAATGGTGGCAGATTACACGAGAAGTGATACGGGAGCGACAGCAAAAATGGAGGCGAAAAAAAACCTGCGCATCCGCGCAGGTTGGTGCAAGAGATGAGTACGAAACCGTACTAAGAATTCTCACCAATCAATACCTCTGGGATCTCGACTGTATCAATCTCGTTAACATCCTCGCTATCGGATAATCGCAACAGCCTGAGGCAAAGTGTAACTAAAGGTTCAGAATGACATTTTCCAGACATGACTACGCGTGTAACGATTACACTATCAGGGTTGTCCTGCGTCACGTTTGTGGAGAACGGAAATCCACTCCCCTTGAATGCGCGCCACTTTTCCGCAACACTATTTGGTGTGTAAACGCTTACCCCCAATAAGAAGGTAATGAATGGCGACAATAAAGGATGTGGCCCGTCTGGCAGGTGTGTCGGTGGCAACCGTCTCGCGTGTGATTAACAACTCCCCAAAAGCCAGTGACGCATCACGCCAGGCGGTACAAAGCGCCATGGAATCCCTGAACTATCATCCCAATGCCAACGCCCGCGCACTCGCCCAGCAGTCCACAGAAACCATTGGGCTGGTGGTGGGCGATGTTTCTGACCCCTTTTTCGGCGCGATGGTAAAAGCGGTTGAGCAGGTTTCTTATCAGACAGGTAATTTTTTGCTGATCGGCAATGGCTATCATAATGAACAAAAAGAACGCCAGGCCATCGAGCAACTGATCCGCCACCGCTGCGCGGCGCTGGTTGTTCACGCCAAAATGATCCCGGATGCCGAACTGATTCATCTGATGAAGCAGATCCCCGGGATGGTAATCATCAACCGTATTATTCCCGGGTTTGAAAAACGCTGCGTAGCGCTCGACGACCGCTACGGCGCGTGGCTTGCTACCCGTCATCTGATTCAGCAGGGGCATACCCGGATTGGTTATCTCTGTTCAAATCACCCAATTTCTGATGCGGAAGACCGCCTGCAGGGCTACTACGATGCCCTGCGTGAAAACGGTCTGCCGTGCAATGACCGTCTGGTGGCCTACGGTGAGCCAGATGAGAGCGGTGGTGAACAGGCCATGACCGAGCTGCTGGGCCGCGGACGGAATTTCACGGCGGTGGCAAGCTATAACGACTCCATGGCCGCTGGGGCAATGGGGGTGCTGAATGACAATGGGGTCGAGGTGCCGGCAGAAATCTCGCTGATTGGCTTTGATGATGTGCTGGTCTCCCGCTACGTACGCCCTCGCCTGACCACCGTACGCTACCCTATCATCACGATGGCGACACAGGCCGCAGAGCTGGCGTTAGCGCTGGCAGAGCAACGCCAGCCGCCGGATATTACCCATCTCTTCAGCCCAACCCTGGTGCGCCGTCACTCCGTTGCGTCGCCTGCAGAAGCGCAGAGCGAATAGCGGTAAAGGTGTACCGTCTTGTTCGGGTATTCGAGCGCATCGCCAATGTACTGCCAGCCGTAACGTTCATAGAAGTCACGGCAGGCAGACCACAGGTAGAGCTCCTCGTACCCGGCCTGCCCGGCGCAGGTCATAACATGCTGCTGAAGCTGCCCCGCCAGCCCTTTTCCGCGCGCCGCGTCGTCGACGTACAGCGCCGCCAGCCACGGAAAGAGATCCTGTCGGGTGATTAAATCGCAGCGCCAGAGCCCCACAGTGCCGAGAAGTTGTTCGTCTTCTATGGCAATAAATGTCAAAGGTAATGCCCCCGGCGTCTGGCTGTGCTCTATGATGCTGTGGAAAAATTCCCGAGGAAGCCCCTCGCCAAAGGCCTGCCAGATCCAGTCTGTCACCTGCTCCGCATACTGAGGCGCGGCGTAAAGAGGCACAATCGTCATACCAGTTTCCCCTGGAAAATCGGTACGGACTCAAACAGATAGCCGTCAAAATCTGGCGCATCTTCATCCGAGAGTTCAAGTAAGCTCTTTTTGACATTTTCGAGATGCTGGAACATCGCCTGCCAGGCCCCCATCACGTCACGACGACGGAGCGCCGCAAGGATAGTTTGCCTGTCGCCCAGCCATTTCAGACGGTATGCACGGCTGGCGATGTGTACATTAAACTGCTGCCATAGCGGGCTGCTGTCCATGTGGTGCCAGATGCTTTCCACCGTCGCCAGCAGCATCTGGTTTTGCGTTGCGCCCGCCAGCACCAGGTGGAACATCTTGTTGTTATCCTGGCTGTTATCGTCGGCGGCTATCGCGCGCTGCTCCTGCTCGATGATTCGGCGCAGGTTGTCGATATCGGCGCGCGTCGCCATTTTGGCGGCAAACGCGGCAATGTTGCTCTCAAGAAGCTGGCGCGCCTGCAGGATCTCAAACGGCCCCACGTCGCTGTTAAGAAAACGCTCTTCTTCGTCTTCGTGTTCTTCCGGGATGCGCATGACATACACGCCAGACCCCTGACGGATATCTACCGTACCCTGTAACTCCAGCATCAGCAGCGCCTCGCGCACGATGGTGCGGCTCACGCCATACGTCTCAGCGATATTTCGCTCCGGCGGCAGACGGGAACCAACGGGGTAGTGCCCCTGGATAATCTGCGCCCGCAAATCCTCGCCAATTTCCTGGTACTGTTTTTTTTCCGGCAGGATGACAGCCTTATCCACGTTACCACCTGTTTTTTTCAGTTAATGCGCAGGCCGGGCGTCCTCCCGGCCAGTTTGTGCACTATTTTACCAGAACCCGCATGGTTTTCGCTTACTTCGATTCATCGTCAACGCTGAGCGTGAGGACGCGCGTATCGCGCAGCTGACGAAACCAGGTTGCCGATTTTTTCGCGCGCCGGGCGCGGTTGTTCCCGAGGTCGATCTCAATCAGCCCGTAGCGGTTTTTAAAAGCATTCATCGGTGAGACGTTATCCGTGAACGCCCACAGCATATAGCCGTGGCAGTTCGCCCCCTCCTCCCGCGCCAGCAGCGCGTAGTAAAGGTGCTCGCTGATAAACACAATGCGGTAGCTGTCGTCGATGATGCCGTCATCGTTGCGAAACTGCGCTTCGTTTTCCACGCCCATCCCGCTCTCCGCCACGAACCAGTCGATGTTGCGGTATTCCTGTTTAATCCGCATCGCCATGTCGTAGATAATGCGCGGGTAAATTTCCCAGCCGCGGGAGGAGTTCATCCGCCGCCCCGGCAGCTCAAACGGCTCGTAGTAGTAGGCCGGGTGGAACGGGGTTTCCGGGTGCCAGGCACGGGAAGGCGCTTTCACGCGGTGCGGGTAATACAGGTTGATTCCCAGCTCATCAACGGTGTTTTCCGCTATTAGCGCCAGCTCGTCTGCCGTGTAGTCCCACTGAACCTGATGCTGTTCCAGCAGGATAAAAAGCGCCGATGGATAATGCCCGTGCACCAGAGGATCGAGAAAAACGCGGTTGTAGAACAGATCGTACATTTCTGCCGCCCGCACGTCATGCGGCGCGCGGGAGCGCGGATAGGTCACTTCCGGATTAAGGATACAGCCCACCGAGCCGCGGTAGCCTTTGGCGCGAAACAGCTTCACAACTTTCGCCGTCGCCAGCACCTTGTGGTGATTCCACTGCATCCAGGTGCTGGTGTTCTGCTCATACGGCCAGCGCAGCGCGTCAAGATAAACACGGGTCTGGACCACAATCGGCTCGTTGAAGGTAAACCAGCGGGTCACTTTGCCGTGGAAGCGTTCAAACACCTTCTCCGCATAGTGGACAAACAGCTCAACCACATGCTTCGACGCCCAGCCGCCGTATTTTTCAAGCAGCACGCCGGGAAGTTCGTAATGCTCCAGGCAGATCATCGGCTCAATGCCCTGACGGTGCATTTCATCGAACAGGGCGGCGTAATACGCGGCGTACTCCTCATCTACCGTCACGTTTTCATAATCGGTCAAAAAACGGGACCAGTTTATCGAGGTCCGGTAGTGCGTCAGCCCTGCCTGTTTCATCAGCGCCACATCTTCGCGAAAGCGGTTAATAAAATCGGTTGCCACCGCCGGGCCATAACCGTTGTGCCAGACGTGACGATCGTTCTTGTACCAGAGGTCTATCCACGAATCCTGGCCCGGTTTTTTGCCGCTCCAGCCTTCGGTTTGCCAGGCTGACGCCGCCGCGCCGAGAATAAAGTCCTGCGGAAGAGTTATCTTTTTTATGCTCATTGCATCCTCACACGTTATCGGTGGCTTGCTGCAGCGCGGCCTGTTCTGCGCGGCGTGAGGCAATCTTCACAAACGGCAGATAGATAATGACGGCAGTGACGATGCAAATAAGCTGGGTGATCACCGCCCCCATCGACCCTGCGGTGGAAAGCCAGGCGTTAATCAGCGGCGGTGTAGTCCACGGCACCATCACCACGGCTTTACCGGCAAAACCGGTTACCGTCGCAAAGTAGCCAATAGATCCGGTCACCAGTGGGGTGATAATGAAGGGAATAGCGAGGATCGGGTTAAGCATGATTGGCATGCCGAAGATCACCGGCTCGTTGATGTTAAAGATGCCGGGGCCGATAGAGAGTTTGGCAATCTCCTTCATCTCTTTACGTTTGGTGCCGATCATGACCGCAATCAGCAAACCGATAGTGAGCCCCGAGCCACCGATGCTCATATACACGTCCCAGAACGGCATGGTGATGATGTTAGGGACCTCTTTACCCTGCTCAAAGGCGCTCATGTTGACGGTGATCGCCCCCAGCAGCAGCGGCTCGCGAATAGGCTTAATCATCTGGTTGCCATGGATCCCAATCACCCAGAACAGCTGAGCCACAAACATCAGCAGCAGAATGCCCGGCAGACTTTGCACCACGCGCTCCAGCGGCTGTTGCACCACCTGATAGACCGCATCGTAAAGATACATGCCCGTGATTTGATGGAATACGAAACCAAATGTGGCAATGGCAGTGGTCGTGATGATCGCCGGGATCAACGCGGAGAACGACGCGGCCACGTTAGGCGGCACGGTATCCGGCATTCTGATCTTTAGCCCTTTGCGGTTTTCCAGCCAGCAGTAGATTTCTACAGAAAGAATGGCGATAAACATGCCGAGGAACAGGCTGCGGGTATCGGAGAACTGACGCAGAAGGACATCCTTCACCACGTGCATTTCGCCATCCACCAGCATTTCTACCGTAGTCGGCGTCACGCAGATAAAGCAGATCACCGCCAGGAGACCGGGGAACAATGATTTTATGCCGTTAATACGTCCCAGTTCGATGCCAATTAAAAACACCGCGCCAATATTGAGGAAATTCAGGGTCGCGTAATTAAGCGCACTGGTTATGGGTTTTAGCACCGCGAGGAATGACAGGGACTGGAAGCTCGCCAGGCCGTTTTTCGGATCCAGTACCATGTTGGAGATCAGCACAGAAAATGCGCCAACGATGATGACCGGCATTAAGGTAATGAAGGCAGACTTGATCGCCATAATGTAGCGATAGCTGTTGAACCTGGTGGCGAAACTGCCCAGAGCGTCGATCAGTTTTTCCTGTAATGCCATAGGGTAATACCTCAGTAAAAGGGCTTTTATGGAATAAGAGGGTCAGCCGGATACTATTGGCATACCAAAAATAGCTTTAAGGGGCTTTACGTTCTGTGATTAAGCTCTCAACGAGGCAAGAGGTATTCCAGATGAATATTTTTGACCATTTTGGCATACCACTTAAAGACGTTTATCCCGCGCTGAACGATCCTTACCAAAAAGCGTGATCGTGGCAGAATTTTTGCGCCTCCCGCGTCGCTTATACGCCGTGAGGTCTGTGTTAAACTGCAGACCATTACGTGGAATCAGGAATGTAGAATGGCAACAATGCTGGATGTCTCACTGCGTGCGGGCGTGTCAAAGGCCACGGTATCGCGCGTGCTGAACGGCACAGGTCAGGTTAAAGAGAGTACGCGCCAGCAGGTGTTTGCTGCGATGGAAGAGCTGGGCTACCGCCCAAACTTTCTCGCGCGCTCGCTGGCCAACCAGACCAGCAACAGCATTGGTCTGGTCGTCTCCACCTTCGATGGCTTTTATTTTGGTCGCCTTCTGCAACAGGCGTCGCGGCAGACCGAAACCCACGGGAAGCAGCTTATCGTCACCGACGGCCACGACGCGCCGGAACAGGAAGAGCAGGCGGTGCAGATGCTGGCCGATCGCCAGTGCGATGCCATCGTGCTTTACACGCGCTATATGAGCGAAAAAGCGATCATCAAACTCATGAACACCGTGCAAACGCCGCTGGTGGTCATTAACCGTGAAGTCAGCCTGGCACCGGATCGCTGCGTGTTCTTCGAACAGCAGGATGCCGCGTTTAAGGCCGTGGATTACCTGATCAATCAGGGCCACCGGGAGATCGCCTGTATCACCGTCCCCATCCACACCCCCACCGGGAAAGCGAGGCTGATGGGCTATCGCAAGGCGCTGGAAAAGCACGGCATACGTCTTGACGAACGTCGGATAAAGTACGGCGATGCGGGAATGACGCGGGGATATGAGCTATGCAAAGAGTTGATTGCCGACGGCGTTTCGTTCAGCGCCCTGTTTGCCTGTAACGATGATATGGCGCTGGGTGCGTCCAAAGCGTTGCACCAGGCGGGGCTGAAAATCCCGCAGGATATTTCACTGTTCGGCTTTGACGATGCCCCAAGCGCGAAATGGCTGGAGCCTGCGCTCTCATCGGTGTATCTGCCTATCGACAATATGATTGTCACAGCCATCGATCAGGCGATCCGGCTGGCAAAAAACCAGCCGGTCGATGCCATCCCGCCGTTTACCGGTACGCTGGTATTACGCGATTCGGTCACCATCGGGCCCTACTTTACTCAAACAAGCTCCAGCGCCAGCAGCTCCTGAATGGTCTGGCGACGTCGGATCAGCCGTGCCTTGCCGTTATCAAACAGCACTTCAGGCAGCAGCGGGCGGCTATTGTAGTTAGATGACATAGACGCCCCGTAGGCTCCGGTATCATGCAGCACAAGATAATCACCCGGTTTGACCTCTGGCAGCGCGCGGGTTTCTACCTTGCCGCCTTCCTGCTGGGTAAACACGTCGCCCGACTCACACAGTGGCCCCGCAACGACCGTCTCAACGCGCGGCGCCTGCGTTAAATCGCGGCCGTCGGCAGCCAGCGCGGTAATGTGATGATAGCTGCCGTACATCGACGGACGCATCAGATCGTTAAAACCTGCATCAATCAATACGAAGTGGCGAGACCCCATCTCTTTCACGCTGCGCACCTGCGAAACCAGTACGCCGGCCTCGGCCACCAGGAAACGACCCGGTTCAATTTCCAGCTTCACCGCGTGGCCCAGATGCGCGGCGATTTGGTCACGCGCGGCGCTCCACAGGCCGTAATAGTGATCGGTATCGATCGCCTCTTCCCCTTCGCGATAAGGAATAGAGAGACCGCCGCCGGCAGAGATCGCCTCCAGATCCTGACCAAAATCAACCACCTGGCGTACCATCGCACCGCAGACCTGCTCAAGGTGGCCATAATCCACGCCTGACCCGATGTGCATATGAATGCCCACCAGCTTCAGGTTGTAACGCTGGAGCACCTCCAGCGCGGCAGGCATATCGGCATACCAGATCCCATGCTTGCTGTTTTCACCGCCGGTGTTGGTTTTTTGGCTGTGGCCATGGCCAAAGCCCGGGTTCACGCGCAGCCAGACGCGGTGGCCAGGGGAAACCTGTCCAAGCTGCTCCAGCATATCCACAGAACCCGCATTCACCGGGATCTGCAGTTCGTGGACGCGTGCCAGGGTGGCATCGTCGATGACGTCGGCGGTAAAGACGATCGCATCGCTGTCGGCTTTCGGATCGAATCCGGCCGCCAGCGCGCGCTCGATTTCGCCGAGCGAAACAGAGTCAACCTTTACCCCCTGCTCACGCATCAGGCGCAGAATATGAATATTGGAGCATGCCTTCTGGGCAAAACGCACCACGTCAAACTGATGCAGTGCCGCAATCTTCTCGCGAACGATCTGCGCGTCGTAGACCCATACGGGGCAGCCAAACTCGGCAGGCAGGCGCAGCAGGTTATCGGCGTTCAAATCTGTATCAGTCTGGTTCAGCGGGCGTGGCATGGTCTTCTCCGGGTAAATGCGTTTTGATGATTACGCCACAGTGCGAAGAGAATAAAAAATATCGTTTTATCTCGAGTCTATGCAAAAATGATATGGATGTAATTACATTTTCAGGTGCCCTATGCCCGCCGTCAACTTACGCCATATCGAGATTTTTCATGCCGTCATGACCACCGGCAATCTCACGGAAGCCGCGCAGATGCTGCATACCTCGCAGCCGACGGTCAGCCGCGAGCTGGCGCGCTTCGAGAAGGTGCTGGGGCTGAAGCTGTTCGAACGTACCCGTGGCAGGCTTCACCCGACTGTACAGGGGTTGCGCCTGTTCGAAGAAGTGCAGCGTTCGTGGTACGGGCTGGACAGAATAGTGAGTGCAGCGGAAAGCCTGCGCGAATTTCGCCAGGGCGAGTTGTCCATCGTCTGCCTGCCCGTCTTTTCGCAATCG
This sequence comes from Enterobacter chinensis, assembly GCF_034008295.1. Lineage (NCBI taxonomy): Bacteria > Pseudomonadati > Pseudomonadota > Gammaproteobacteria > Enterobacterales > Enterobacteriaceae > Enterobacter > Enterobacter chinensis. Next base: position 435,488 of record NZ_JARDVI010000003.1, on the reverse strand, counting down.
TTCCTGCCCATGCTGCTGCAGCCTTTTCTGGCGCGATATCCGGAGGTCAGCCTCACCATCGTGCCGCAGGAACCTCCCCTGCTGGAAGAGTGGCTTTCGGCACAGCGTCATGATTTAGGCCTGACGGAAACGCTCGCGACGCCTGCAGGTACGGAGCGCACGGAGCTACTCTCTTTAGATGAAGTCTGCGTGTTACCCGTCGGACATCCGCTTGCCAGTAAAAGCGTGCTGTCACCGGCAGATTTCCATGGTGAAAACTACATTAGCCTTTCGCAGACCGACAGCTATCGACAGCTTCTGGATACGCTATTTGCCGAGCATCAGGTGAAGCGCCGGATGGTGGTAGAGACGCACAGCGCGGCGTCGATTTGCGCCATGGTGCGTGCAGGCGTTGGAATATCGATCGTCAACCCGCTGACGGCTCTGGACTATGCACAGAATGGAATTATTCTTCGCCGCTTCAGTATATCCGTCCCGTTTAACGTCAGTCTTATCAGACCATTACATCGCCCTTACTCGGCGCTGGTGGCTACATTTTCAGATTTTATGATTAAGGAAATCCCTAAACTAATCTCACCCTTAATCAAAATATAATTCATATTGAGTGTTTTACGGTTACATTTAGTTATCCTGTTGAAATTATTATAACAACATGTAATTCAAAACATCTTGCATTAAATTATCTTAAACATAATATTATTTTAATTAAACCCATCCTTGTTTTTTATCTATATACTTCCTCTATCGAACTTACCGGGTGAGCATATAATATTATTCACCCTATTATTCATCATGGATATGAATAATAAGCAGCATCTACAGGGAGCGTTTATGAAACTTTACTATCTATTCGGGTGGATTCTGGCTGCGACTATCGTGCCAGCCGCTCACGCCAATATGTCTGTCTACCCTATGGCTGTGGATATGAACGACCAGGGCGAAGGCAGTGTCCGAGTTATTTCCAGAACAAATGAAGTTCAATATATTAAATCGACTGTACTCAGCATCTCCGGCCGCAATACACCGCAGGAAAAAGAGATTGAAGCCCCTGTTGGCGGTGCTACAGGTCTTGTAGTCATGCCACCAAAGTTCGCGCTTCCAGCAGGCTCCAGCAAAATGGTTCGTCTGGTATCAATGGAACCCGTACAGGAAGAAACCACCTGGCGCGTAAAATTTGAAGCGGTACCACAATTGGATGATGAAGCAGTTGCGGATAAGAGTGTTAAAACGCAACTGACGTTAAATTTGATTTGGGGTGTATTAGTTAGTGTGCCCCCTGCACACCCTCAACTTAAAATGAGTTTGCAATCTGCGGGGCAGATCAGAAACGACGGTAATCAACGTTTTAAAATATTAAAAATCGGTTTGTGTAAAAAGTCACAAACTGAAAAAGATTGTGTATGGCAAGAAGTTAATCAGAATATTTATCCTCGTGCCAGTTTTACACCAAAGAACATATTGAATTATGACAAGGTCGTTATTCAATATTGGGACTGGATTGGCAAGTCAACCAATAAAAAAGACTTTGCAATTCGTTAATTTGTTTTATTAAATGGAATATTAGTAAATGAATCGTGTTATTACCAAATCCTTACTCGCGCTGGCAATGTTTTCTGTGATGGGCTCTGCAATGGCGGTCCAGAAAGATATCACCGTTACAGCTACAGTTGATGCGGCGCTGGACATGACCCAGTCAGACGGAACTGCACTGCCAAAAAATATCGACATGCAGTACTTCCCAGGAACAGGTCTGGCACCCGTTTCACTACAGACTAAAATCTGGGCAAACGATGTTGCTAAAGACGTGAAAATGCGTCTGGCAAATGACTTCACTCTGGTGAATAACCTGGGCGGCGCAACTGTACCGATGTCGGTGAAATGGGGCAACCAGGTTCTGACTACGACTGATGCGACAATGAAAGCAACCGATCTGTTCCCTAATACCAGCACAGCGCTGAAAACTGGCTCAGTAGCCAAACCACTGCTGATTTCTCAGGCTACACAAGAAGCCCTTGAAACCGGTACATATCAGGGTGTTGTCAGCATCTATCTCTATCAGTAATCCGTGAAGCAGTACCCTAATGAATCGAAGGGCTACCTTCGATTCATTTTTTTTCACATCAGGGACGATGACTAGCCATGAAAAAGACAATTTTGGGTTTATTAATTTGTTCTATTATCAGTAGCGCAAATGCCCGCACAGATAAAATACCACCAGGGTTTGAAGTTATCGTTCTGGGTCAGAAAGAGTACGTCGACGTGTATTTAGCCGGTCGCAATCTGGGTAAATACTACGCAACAGTGAATCTTGATACTGTAAAATTCGACCAGCCTGAAAAGATCCTTGATGCGATGGATCTTAGCGAAGATAACGCTACCAAAAAACAGATCGCCGCTAAGCTAATGCTGCCGCTGGAAAGACATGGTGAACTTTCATGTTCAGCTGTAAATACCAGTGCAGGTTGCGACTATCTCAAAACAAACGATGTCGCCCTCATTTATAATGATGAAAAGAATGCAGTGAATCTGTTCCTGAATGAACAGTGGTACCCCAATAAAGCAGACTCTTCTCTTTATCTCAAACCAGGCAATGACGAAAACGTCGTCAACGCATTTATCCACCAGCAAGACATTAACGTTGCGGTCGATCAAGACTTTAAATCAGCCTATTTGCAAGGAACCGGCGCACTGGGTGTGACGGAAAATAGCTACATCGGGGCTTACTGGAACCTTAACGGTTATGAAAGCGACGGTGAAACCCAGACTGACGCCGAGGTTAATGAACTTTATTACCGCCATGACATTCTCAGCCGATTTTATGTCCAGGGCGGACGCATGGACAGTCGAAGCCTGTTCAGCGCAGATGGTGGCAACTTCAATTTTTCATTCCTGCCACTTAGCGCGATGAACGGCGTGCGTGCAGGTTCAACGTTAAGCTATTTGAACAAGGAGCAAGCCAGCCAGGGTACGCCGGTTAGCATTTTGCTCTCTCGTAGCTCGCGGGTTGATGCGTATCGCGATAATCAACTACTGGGCTCTTTCTATTTGTCAGGTGGCAACCAGTCGCTGGACACCTCATCTTTTCCGTCAGGGAGCTACTCCCTGCAGTTAAAAATTTATGAGAGCAACCAACTCTCCCGTACCGAAGTGGTTCCGTTTACTAAAACGGGCAGCTTAAATGATGGTCACATTCAGTGGTTTATCCAGATGGGTCAACTTGCAGATGATTCATCCTCAATGGCTGATGATAAAAATGCGTCATCGGCGCAGGCCGGGGTTCGCGTCCCGGTAACCGCTCAAAGCGAAATAACGCTCGGCGCTGCCTCTGTGGATAACCATTTTTCCTCGGAAGTCGGTGGACGCCTTGTACCAACCCTCGGGAAGTTTGGCAATGCCGAATTGCAGACTGGTCTCTTCTATAACGATCAGGGCGGTCGCGGTAATCTTCAACAGGTAAACTGGAACGCAGAAAACTGGCCGTCTTTGAGTTTCTATCGCAAAGACACCCAAGGGGGGCAGTGTTCAGGTGACACCGATTCGAACGACTACGATCTCAACTGCTTTGAAAGCATAAGTGCAGGGATATCGCAAAACATCCTGAGCTGGAACCTCTCGCTGAACTGGAACCGAACCCGCAATCATGCGGATTACCATACCCGCTGGGATGAAGAAGAAAACTTTGCCGACAACTTTTTTAGCCAAACTGATGCAAACACGACATCAGATAACATTCAACTCAGTGCTACCCGTGCGTTTAGCCTGACAAACTGGATGGTAAACACCAGTATTGGCCTCTTTACCCGTGACGACAACAGCAGTAGCGGGAACGACCACGGTGCCTATGTGATGCTCACATTCAGTGAAACACCACGGTTGGATTCTGATGCGCGTAGCCGGACAACGACTTTGAGTGCAGATTATCGTACCAGCAAAGACGCAGCCGATCAGACCGCCTGGAACCTCTCCCGTACCTGGTACGATGACAACGTTAATCACCGTGAAATGGGTATCAACCTTGGTGGAATTAACACCGATACGCTGGACAGCGGTATCAATGGTCGTATAAACGGTCTGTATGGCAATCTCAGCGCCAACCTTACTGATAGCTATGACCGCAGAAATCAGGAGCATTCAACCGCCTTTACGGGGAGTTACAGCTCAACGTTGGCAGTAAGCCGTTACGGCGTGCAGATCGGCCAGCCAGGTTACGGTGACCCTTCGGCCGCAGTTCTGGTTGCGGTGAAAAATATTGATGATGAATCAACCGAACCGCTTTCTGTCGACGCAACCGCGAATGGAAATAGAGCCAATCTCACCGGGAATGAATCCGTACTCTTCCCGTATACAGGCTATGAAATGGGCTATGTCGAAATCAGCGACAGTGCCCGTAAACACCAGAGTGGTACAACCAACCTGATCGCCGGTTCGGGTAAAAATAGCCTGATGCTGTTGCCAGGCAAGCTGCGTTATCGCGAAGTGTCAGCGACATTTAGCTACAACTACATTGGCAAATTGATATTGCCAGGGGACGTGAAGCGATTCCCGGTCATTGGGCTGAACAGCACCATGCTGCTTTTGGCAGAAAATGGTGGATTCACGCTGGAAATGCCAGGTTCATCGCGCGATCTCTACGTACTTGCCGGGCAAACATTCCTGAAATGCCCGCTGAAAGTTCTGAAGAAACGCGCAAGTATTCGTTACACCGGAGATATCCAGTGTTCGACCGTTGCCTATAACCAATTACCTGCGCCAATACAGGTTCAGGCCCAGCTAAAACAATCGCTGCGTAAACAGGCGCTAGAAACCGCACAAAGGGAGAGTGTGCAATGAAATTAAAGACTTTTTTGCTCATGTGTGCGTTAACCGCGAGCAGCCATGTACAATCACAAACCCTTGTGGGTCCTACGCCTTCGGTAACCACCTCTCAGGACTATGAGCTCCCTTCAGGCGCGCCGGCCGACTATTACTTATGGACTGAGGATTATCCTGGCCAGCAAGGTTACGGTCCTTCTTACGGATATTATGTCTGTTCATACCCAAATGATGGCCAAACATGTACGCATCAAAATTCAGGCTCGACAATATCGCTGACGTTGACTGAAAAACGTAGTGGAATGAAACATCAAATTAAAATTCAGGGTTATCAGGAAGCTTTTTATAATGATCCTAACAACCCTGATGCCGCAAAGAGTTGTGCAGGAAAAAAACCGCTTAATAACCAGAACAGTTGGGCTTGCGGCGGTAGTAGTAGTTCATTTTCAACAAACACGAAAGCATTGACCGTCTGGATACCTCAGAGCGAAATGAACAATCTTCCCGTTGGTGGTGTATGGGAAGGGAAACTCAAATTAAAATTTACTTCATATTCTGGCGGGACCCCTGTGAATTACACAGCCAATATTACCCTCAAAGGCAAAACCATTGGCAAACAGGATATCTACTTCCCGGAATTTAACGGCGCTAACCCGCTAGTCCAGCTTGATCTGCACCCAACCGGTTCGGTTACCGGCAACAGCTTTGTCGAAGATGTAACAACGCTGGATATGTGCCTGTATGACGGTTTTAACTCTAACAGCGACAGCATGCGGCTGTCGTTTAAAGATGAAGGGCGCGCGGGCGCGGGTCGCAAAGAGGGGTATTTCTCTATTTATAATACTGCCTCAGCTGCGACAGAAGATAGCGAACGTATTGATTACCGTCTGGAGATGTTTGATCCTCACAGTAAAGGCTGGATGTCGGTTAAAAATAACGATGCCTTCACCTTATCCGCAGGGACAAATGGTCAGGATCAGATACGCCCGGTACGGTTACCCTCCATTAATTATCCTGTGCTTTGTGCCCCGGCACCGCTGCGGCTGATTGTGGATAAATTCCGCGTCGCGGACAAAACCGCCGGGTACTATAAAGGAATACTGACCGTTGAATTCAGTCCGAGTCTGAACAGCCTCTAAGAATACAGGCCGGATAAGTGCGCGCGCTATCCGGCCTGTATTCCTCAGGAGAGCATAAACGCCACGGCATCCGCTGCATGGATCGCTGTGGTATCAAACACAGGAATTGGGCTTCGCTCAACCGGCACGAGTAAGCCAATTTCCGTACAGCCGAAGATCACCGCTTCAGCCCCTTGTTGTGCGAGTTTTTCAATCACGCTGACGTAATACGCCCGGGAAGATTCGCTGAAGGTGCCGAGGCAGAGTTCGTCAAAAATAATCTGGTTGATGCACGCCCGGTCAGCTTCCTCCGGGATCAGGCTTTCGATACCAAACTCATCCTGCAAACGCCCGCGATAAAAATCCTGTTCCATGGTGTAGCGTGTGCCCAGCAGCGCTACGCGGCGCATCCCGGATGCCGCAATCGCACGTCCGGTCGCGTCAGCGATATGCAGGAACGGCAGCGAGCAGCGGTCCTCAATATGCGACGCCACTTTGTGCATGGTATTGGTACAGAGCAAAATGCCCTCGGCACCGGCACGCTCCAGTCCCAGCGCCGCCTGGGCCAGTATCTCCCCGGCTTTATCCCACTCGCCGCTCGACTGGCAGGCTTCTATTTCATGAAAATCAACGCTGTGCAGCAGCAGGCTCGCGGAATGCAGACCACCCAGGCGCTGCTTTACCCCTTCGTTAATCAGACGGTAATACGGGATTGTTGATTCCCAGCTCATTCCACCTAACAGGCCAATCGTTTTCATCATCCCTCCTTATCTCTGGTCTCTCTTTCTAGCACAACCAACGCCAATAAAAAAAGGCGCTGTATTCAGCGCCTTTTTTAAACTGAGAGTTTATTCCGTCACCGGCTCCGGCAGAGGATTACGGGTGAGCATCGCTTCACGCAGTAAAACGCTACCGCAGGCAAACAGCCCACCCAGGAGCGCCGCCAGAAGGACAATCAGGGCTTTGCCCGGGCCATCTTTTTTCACCGGCATGGAAGGAGAAAGCTGGTACCTGAATGGCTCAATTTTGACGTCGGCAAAGGAGAGTTTTTTCAGCTGCGCCAGATAGTATTCCCGGTTCTGGAACTCCGCATTCAGCTCGGTCACGTCCTTCAGGTTTTTTTCAATCTGCAGTTTTTGCGCGATCCCGTCAGCGCCGAGCGAAACAGAGTAGTCCGGGTCATCTTTTACCGCCTGTCCGTTGCTGTAGACCGGCTTCTTGATGCCAGCGGCATTCGCCACTTCCAGAGAATAATTCAGTCGTTGCAGGTTGGTATTGTGAATATTGGTCAGACGGACGCGATCCAGTTCCAGCTGCTGCTCAACAACGTTCGTTTTCAGGGCGATCTGGTTGCGGATATTCTGCACCGTCTCTTTCTCGACAAGAGCCGCGATATAGTTGATATATCCCTCCAGGACGGTTTGCGCATCGCCTGCAGTCGGCGCGGTAAAGCTTAATGTCCAGGAGACAAAAGGCGCTTTATCCGCGTCTTTTCCCTGGGCGTCATTCACCGCTTTCATTCTTTCTGAGATGTTGACTATCGCCCGATGCAGTTCAAGCGGATCCACCTCGGCGTCTTTAAGCTGCCCCATCACGTAAGGAGAGGATTGCAGATACTCTTCGAGCAATGACTGCGACTGAAACTTTTTAATAAACAGGTCAAAAACTTCCGGGCGGGTAATCTGCGCGTCCACGTCAAGCACCTGTAGGGCAACCATCATCTGGCGCAGCGGGTTCCACTGCGACTGTTCCGCCTGGGTAATCACCGCTTTACTGGTCCACTTCTGCGGCAGTAAAAATGAAATGGCCACCCCCACCAGTGCAAACGCAAGGGTAACGGCGACGATGCGCTTTTTCGCCGCCATAATAACCGCTAATAGACCCAAAAGATCTATCTCTTTAGCGTGTACAGCCGGGGGGTCATAACGGGGAAAATCAAGATCGGTGCTTTTTTTGATATCCATCTCAGACATATGAATTATTTTTAGGATGCAGTGCATCTTTGCTCAAGCGTTAGCGGTGGAACGATGATACAGCACCTTAAGAATTATCCTAAGTTCAAATCTCTTGATTTATCTTTCCCCTGCCAAAATTAGTAGTTAATTTCACCACACGATTATTGTGATTAAGCGCCACCTTTGCCCTTCCGGCATACTTTGTAAGCGCTTAAACAGGCAAACAATCACACGCCGATATTTCGCAGTTTCTCCCCTGCCATCAGCTTGCGCTCGATATGTTCCAGCGTCACGCCTTTGGTTTCTGGGATCAGCCAGAACGTAACGCCAATAAACGCCACGTTCAGCACCGTATAGAGCCAGAACGTTCCCGCAGCGCCAATCGCGTCCAGCAGCGTCAGGAAAGTCGCGCCGATGATCATGTTGGACACCCAGTTGGTGGTCGTGGAACAGGTAATGCCAAAGTCACGGCATTTGAGCGGCTGAATTTCGGAGCACAGGATCCACACCACGGGCGCGGCGCTCATCGCATATCCTGCAATACACATCATAGTCATCCCAACAGAAAGCCAGGAGAGTCCGCTTGAGGCCGTGCCGTTATCAAACTGCATCAGACAGTAGCCAAGGATCAGCGTGCCGAGCGCCATCACGCTGAAGCCAATTTTCAGAGCCGGTTTACGTCCGGCTTTATCCACGGTGAATACGGCGATAAAGGTGGCGAACATGAAGGTCAGCCCCACCACCAGGGTGGCTATCATCTGCTGTTCAGTGGTGGTGAACCCGGCCATTTTGAAAATGCGTGGCGCGTAGTACATGATGATGTTCATGCCGGTGAATTGCTGCATCGCCTGTAGCAGCATGCCGAGGAAGACCGCGCGGCGTACGTTGGGGTTGATCTTAAACAACGCCCAGCCCCCCTGCTTCAGCTTCAGGCTTTCGCGGATCTCATTCAGTTCTTCACGCGCTTTTTCCGAGGTATCGCGCAGCATGCGCAGTACCTCTTCCGCCTCCACATGGCGCCCTTTTTGCGCCAGCCAGCGCGGGCTGTTTGGCAGGAAAACCACCAGCACAATCAGCACCAGCGCCGGTAACGCCAGCACGCCCAGCATTGCGCGCCAGTTGCCGCTGTAGCTGAAGTACGTGTCGGACAGGAACGCCAGCACAATACCCAGCGTGACCATCAGCTGATACATGCTGATCATCTTCCCGCGCACGTTCTCACTCGCCATTTCGGAGAGATAAAGCGGCGCCGTGTAAGAGGCAATCCCCACCGCCACGCCCAGCAGCACGCGGGAGAGCAGCAGCACTTCAATGCTGGAGGCAAAGGCGGAGCCAATAGAGCCCGCAACAAACAGAACCGCCCCGACCATCAGGCTGTATTTGCGCCCCAGGCGAAACGAGAGCCAGCCGTTGAACAGCGCGCCGATAGCCGCGCCGAGCATCATGCTGCTCACCACCCATTCCTGCAGGCGGCTGCTCAGGGCAAAGTGATCGGTAATAAACGGTAATGCACCGGCAATCACACCGATATCCAGTCCGAATAACAGGCCCGCCACGGCGGCGGCAATGGAGACAAACTGGTTCATGCGGCGCGTATCACGCAGCGCAGCGGGCATAAGGGTAGAGTCATTTATAGATGTCATGCTTTCCTGCCTGAACAGTGAAATTCGTTATGTGAAATTACGAGATAGCGAGAAAAAGTGTCAGGTGGGAAAAGGTGAAGATATGGATTATTTCGCTGCGACATAGCGATCTGTGATGGACATTACAATTTCAACTAATGCTGAATAATCACATTCTTTTACTAATTCCTTAATTTTTCAGCATTAAAAGTGTGATGGCAGTCATTCATGATATTTCAATATGGATTTTTCGTGTTTATCGATATGGACTTTGACAATTTTTGAGCAAAAAAAACCTCCGCCCGAAAGCAGAGGTATTTGCCCTGAAACGGGTTACCGCGCCAGCCAGCCGCCATCGACCGCCACGGTGTAGCCGTTGATATAGTCCGATGCCGACGAGGCCAGAAAGACCACTGGCCCCATCAGATCGCGCGGTAGGCCCCAGCGCCCTGCCGGAATGCGGTCGAGGATTTCCGCGCTGCGCTGCTCGTCTGCGCGCAGCTGCTGCGTGTTGTTGGTCGCCATGTAACCCGGCGCAATGGCATTCACATTGATATTATGTTTCGCCCATTCGTTTGCCAGCAGACGGGTCACGCCCATCACAGCGCTTTTGGACGCGGTGTAAGACGGCACGCGGATGCCGCCCTGGAACGAGAGCATGGAGGCAATATTAACGATCTTGCCGCCTTTCCCCTGCGCAATAAAATGCTTTGCCGCCGCCTGGGACATAAAAAATACGCTCTTGATGTTCAAATCCATCACGTCGTCCCAGTCACGCTCGCTGAAGCTGATCGCATCTTCGCGGCGAATCAGTCCGGCATTGTTCACCAGAATGTCGATATGACCGAATTCAACCACCGCGCGATCCAGCAGTTCAGGAATGGCGTCGATTTTACGCAGGTCTGCGGTCAGGCTCAGGAAACGGCGGCCAAGGGCCGTCACGCGCTCGATGGTTTCCGTCGGCTCAACGATATTAATCCCGACGATATCGCAGCCCGCTTCCGCCAGGCCTAACGCCATCCCCTGACCCAGCCCGGTGTCACATCCGGAAACCACGGCCACTTTACCCTGCAGAGAGAATGCATCCAGAATCATGTTTGTTCCTTACTCTTTGAGAGCCTGTCACTCACAGGCAGGTTTTTACTTCACCGCCCGCGACTAGCGCAGATCGCTGACCGCAACATGGTCCATGTCATCAAAGACCTGGTTTTCACCCACCATTCCCCAGATAAAGGTATAGGCTTTCGTCCCTACGCCGGAGTGAATGGACCAGCTCGGCGATATGACCGCCTGCTCGTTGTGCATCACGATATGGCGCGTTTCCTGAGGCTGTCCCATCATGTGGAACACGCAGGCGTCTTCATCCATATTGAAGTAGAAGTAGACTTCCATCCGGCGCTCGTGGGTATGGCACGGCATGGTATTCCACAAGTTGCCCGGCGCAAGCTCGGTCAACCCCATGCTGAGCTGGCAGGTCTCCAGCACGTCCGGCACGAAGTACTTATTGATGGTGCGGCGGTTGCTGGTGAGGTTGTCGCCAAGCGTCACGGGCGCGACGTCTGCCGGGGTCACTTTTTTGGTTGGACAGGTGACGTGGGCCGGCGCGCAGTTGTAGTAAAACTTCGCAGGCCTGCTGCCGTCGATGCTGGCAAAGACCACGTCTTTCGCGCCTTTACCCACGTACAACGCCTCGCGATGGCCAATCTCATAGCACTGGCCGTCTACGATGATGGTGCCCGGCCCGCCGATGTTAATCACCCCAAGCTCGCGGCGCTCAAGGAAATAACTCACGCCCAGCTGTTTACCGACTTCACCGCCCACGGAGACGGCTTTCGCGACGGGCATAATCCCGCCCACAATAATGCGGTCGATATGGCTATAAACCATGGTGTACTTATCGGCCTCGAACACCTGTTCGACTAAAAACGCATTGCGCAGCCCCTGAGTATCCAGCGTTTTGGCGTGCGCACTGTGGATGCTTTCTCTGACGTCCACGGTAACCTCCAGATGTGGTCATGCCCTAAGGCAGAAATAAACGAAACAGCGTTCCGTTTTTCGTAATAAACACATACTATCGGCATAAAGTGGGCTTTTCAATTATATTTAAAACAACGTTTCATTTTTATTTTTGTTTATAACGAAAATGATGTCCGGATCACGATAAAACCGCCGGAAGAAAAACAGCACGATAAAAAAAACCTCCCGGAGGAGGTTTTTTCAATGAGGAAAGATTAGCGTTCGATGGCCAACGCCACCCCTTGCCCACCGCCTATACAGAGGGTGGCAATCCCTTTACGGGCGTTGCGTTTTTTCATTTCGTGGACCAGCGAAACCAGGATTCGGCATCCGGACGCGCCGATAGGATGTCCCAGCGCGATCGCCCCACCGTTAACGTTGACCCGCAGCGGATCCCACTCCAGCATTTTGCCGACCGAAATCGCCTGCGCGGCAAAGGCTTCGTTCACCTCGATCAGATCCACATCAGCAAGCTGCCACCCCGCGCGATCCAGGCAGCGGCGCGTCGCGTAGACCGGCGCGATCCCCATTAAGGCAGGATCAACCCCCACGCTGGCGAAGGCCTTAATGCGCGCTAACACGGGAAGATCGAGTTCGAGGGCTTTGCTTTCGCTCATCATCATGACGGCCGCAGCGCCGTCGTTAATGGAAGAGGCGTTTCCCGCCGTGACCGAGCCCTGCGTTTCAAACGCAGGATTCAGCCTCGCCAGGCCTTCAGCACTGGCGTCGGTGCGCGGTTGTTCATCGGTGTCCACGACCATAACCTCGCCGCTCTGACGCCGGGTGCTGACCGGGACAATTTCGTCGCGAAAACGACCGGAATCAATCGCCGCACGCGCTTTTTGCTGTGAGCTTAGCGCATATGCATCCTGCAATTCACGGCTGATGCCGTACTCGCGCGCCAGGTTTTCCGCCGTCACGCCCATATGGTAGTCGTTGAACGCATCCCACAGCCCGTCATGCACCAGGCTGTCGAGCAGCTGGCTGTTGCCCAACTGTGCGCCGGTACGGCTGTCGGTCAACACGTGCGGCGCGCGGCTCATATTCTCCTGTCCGCCAGCAATGACCACATCCGCTTCGCCGCACTGAATGGCTTGCGTGGCAAGATGCAGCGCTTTTAATCCCGATCCACAGACGTCGTTGATGGTAATAGCGGAGACGGTATTGGGCAGCCCGCCTTTCAGCGCCGCCTGGCGCGCAGGGTTTTGCCCGGCGCCGGCCGTGAGAACCTGTCCCAGGATCACCTCATCCACTTCATGTGCTGCGATCCCGCTGCGTTCCACCAGCGCTTTCACCACCACGCTTCCCAGGTCAACCGCCGAGTGACGCGCAAGCGCTCCCTGAAAACAGCCGATAGCTGTACGCAACGCACCCACTATTACGACATCTTTCATCACGACCTCTGTGTTAAATGACATGACGATAGTAGAGGATTGTTACTGGCAATTATCTTAATTGTTTAAAAATAGTGAGTTTAATCACAAGGTTCAGCGCGCATCCTGCAGATACTGCCGCAGCCAGCTTCCGGCCACGCCGGGAGGGGATCGTTTATTCCACAGCAGATCGATACCGATCGCCCGCGGCCAGCCTGGAACATTGAGCCGTACCAGAGATTTCGCGGCAGCAAATTCATTCACCAGCGCGCACGGTAACACGCACCAGCCAAATCCCTGTACCGCCATACTCAAGAGTAACAGGTAATTCGGTGCTGACCAGACGGGCCCGCGCGCGATCTCAGCCTCGCGCTCAAGATAGGTGCTAAGCCGCAGCTCCCGCCAGCCGTGCAGCTCGTCATGCTGAACGTCATCTTGCTCGGCCAGCGGGTGCGTAGTCGCGACATAGATCGCCATGCGGGTCTGCACCGGCAGCCGGGTGACGCCGATATCGGTGGGGTAGCTGTCTCGCGCTTCCGTCAGACCAATCTGCGCTCGCTCCTTTTGCAGCAGGTCGATCACGTCCTCTTCCTCGCCAATCAGGCATTCGAATTCCGTATGGGGAAAGCGCGCGTCAAACTGTTTCATCATCTCTTCCAGCACGTCCGGGTTGAGGGTATCGGAAAGGACAAACGTCAGACGCGCCTCCGTTTGCGCCGTTAACGACACCGCCAGCTCATCCAGCCGCGTGCTGGCGGCAAGGATGGCCTGCACATAGCCCAGTACTTGTTCCCCCTGGGCCGTTAATACCGGCTGGCGCGCCGAGCGGTCAAACAGCTCGAATCCCAGATCGGCTTCAAGATTTGCAATGGACGTGCTGATCGTCGACTGGCTTTTACGCAGTCGGCGTGCGGCAGCCGAAAAAGAACCCGCCGCAACGGTCTCAACAAAGGCGGTAAGGGCTTCGGGTGAATAGCGCATGACCTATCTACTTTAACGATGGATACCATCTTTAATATATCACCTTTAGCGATGAAAATAGGCTGCATCAACGCCCATACCGGCGAATTAATGAGGTCTATGACTATGCAACATCAGGATGCACTCCAACGTAAACTGCCGGAGCGGATCTTTCACGCTGTCTGTTTCGAAGGGATCGCGACGGCTATCCTCGCCCCCACGGCGGCGTGGCTTATGCAGCGTTCCGTGGTTGAAATGGGTGGGTTGACCATTATTCTGGCCACCACGGCCATGGTCTGGAACATCATTTATAACTTCGGCTTCGACCGTTTCTGGCCCGTTCAGCGCGTAAAACGAACGGCAAAAGTGCGTGCGCTGCATGCCCTGGGGTTCGAATGCGGGTTCATTGTGATTGGCGTGTCGATTGTCGCCGCCGTGCTGGGCGTCACGCTGCTCCAGGCATTCACACTGGAAATAGGTTTCTTCCTTTTCTTCCTGCCGTACACCATGTTCTACAACTGGGCGTACGATAACCTGCGCGAAAGATTTCTTAAGCGTCGCCAGCAACGACGCGCCCTGGCAGGCTAAATCCCCTCTGGCCGGACGCCCGTTCCGGCCAGAGGCTTTCGAAGCAACTGCGCTCTCCACGCATAACTATGGTAAATTGCACTCCATTCCGATGGTTTGATAGTTGATACGTTGCTCTAATGTCGAAAATTTGGTCAAAAGATGAGACTCTCTGGAGTTTCGCTCTCTACGGCACGGCCGTGGGCGCAGGAACGCTTTTCCTGCCCATTCAGCTGGGCTCTGCAGGCGCTATCGTCCTGTTTATTACCGCCCTTGTGGCTTACCCATTAACCTATTGGCCGCACCGGGCGCTGGCGCAATTTATCCTGTCGTCGAAAACAAAAGGCAATGAAGGGATCACCGGCGCCGTCTCGCACTATTACGGTAGGAAGATTGGCAATCTGATCACCACGCTCTATTTCATCGCCTTCTTTGTGGTGGTGCAGATTTATGCGGTGGCCATCACTAACTCGTTGACGGAACAACTGGCGAAACACCTGACGGTGGATACCACCGTTCGCGTGCTGGTCAGCCTGGGCGTGGTGCTGGTCCTGAATCTGATCTTCCTGATGGGGCGGCATATCACGATAAAAGTGATGGGCTTCCTGGTATTTCCGCTGATTGCCTATTTCCTGTTTGTTTCGCTCTATCTGACCGGCAGCTGGCAACCCTCGCTGCTCACCAGCCAGATGGCCGTTGATCGCCATACGCTGCATCAGGTATGGATTTCAATTCCGGTGATGGTGTTCGCGTTTAGCCACACGCCGATTATCTCAACGTTTGCCGTTGACCGTCGCGAGAAGTTTGCCGACGCCGCCATGGATAAATGCAAGAAAATCATGAAGGTGGCATACCTGATTATCTGCCTGAGCGTGCTGTTCTTTGTCTTCAGCTGCCTGCTCTCTATCCCGCCGTCGTATATTGTGGCTGCCAAAGAGCAAGGGGTAACAATCCTGTCAGCGCTGTCGATGATGCCTTCTTCTCCGGCATGGCTGGGCATTTCCGGGATTATCGTGGCGATTATTGCGATGTCGAAATCGTTCCTCGGCACCTATTTTGGGGTGATTGAAGGGGCAACGGAGATCGTGAAGTCGTCGCTCAATCAGGTGGGCGTGAAAAAAAGCCGCGCCTTTAACCGCGCGATTTCCATTATGGGGGTGTCGTTAATCACCTTTGCCGTCTGCTGCATTAACCCGAACGCCATTTCGATGATTTACGCTATCAGCGGCCCGCTTATCGCCATGATCCTGTTTATCATGCCGACGCTGTCGACGTATCTGATCCCCTCGCTGAAACAGTACCGCTCCATTGGCAACCTGCTGACGCTGATCGTCGGCGTGCTCTGCGTGTCGGTTATGTTTGTAGGCTAATTCCCTTTCCTGCCCGGCGTTCTGCCGGGCAGGCCATTCAGTCCCGGCCTGCTGCTTACAGCGGAAAAGGCCTGTCCTGCACCACCGTTTTCATGACAAGCGTTGAGCGAAGATGCTGCACGCCGGGCATGGCGGAGAGCTTCTCGTCGTAGAGTTTCTGGAAAGCGGAAAGGTCGCGGGTCACGACGTGCATCAGATAATCAGGATCGCCAAATAAACGCTGGGCCAGCACGATCTGCGGGATCTCTTCCACTGCCTCTTCAAACGCGCTAACCGCCTTGCGGTCACCCTCTTTCAGCGTCGCGAACACTATCGCGAGGAAGTTAAACCCCATTTTGGCGGGGTCGAGGCTGGCCCGGTATCCCGTTATGGCCCCGCTTTGCTCCAGCGCCCGCACGCGACGATGGCACGGCGAGAGGCTCAGATTCACCCGCTCAGCCAGTTCGGTAAGCGACAGGCGGCCGTCAGACTGCAGTTCAGCAAGAATTTTTCGATCGATGCTATCCATGTGGAAGATTTTCTCATTTTTACCGTGTTATGAGCATAACATTGAAAGCCTATTTCGCAGGGTTAGCGATATTCTTTTTCGCAACGTTTGACGCACTGCGGGAGTATTCAGGACGATGGAAATGAGTATTGTGGCCGGCTTTTGGGTGGTTTCCTTTCTGCTCATCATGACCCCGGGGGCCGACTGGGCCTACGCCATTAGCGCCGGGATTAACGGCCGCCGCGTGGTCCCGGCGGTTATGGGGCTGATGTCCGGGCATCTGTTAGCCACGTTGATTGTGGTGGCAGGCGTAGGGGTATTGATTGCTCAGCATCCGCTGGCGTTAGCCGGGCTGACCGTAGCGGGAGCCCTGTATCTTCTGTGGCTTGGCATCACGTTGCTGCGTCACCCGGCCGCACCGGAAAAGGCTACCCGCCATACGGGAAACTGGACGCAGTGGGCGGTGAAAGGGCTCTGTATTAGCGGCCTAAACCCGAAAGTTTTTTTGCTGTTCCTGGCCCTGCTTCCGCAATTTACAGACCCAACAGGGAGCTGGTCGCTAGCGATGCAGATGTCTGCGCTTGGGATGATGCATCTTATCACCTGTACCCTGGTGTACCTGCTGGTGGGGTATGGTTCGAAAGCGGTGCTGGCGACCCGGCCACAGGCGGCGCGTCTGGTGAGCAGGGCCTCGGGAGAGTTGATGGTGGTGATAGCGTTGGTATTGCTGTTTGAGCAGGTGAGATAAAAAAACACCGGCCATCGCCGGTGTTAGTTACGCCCGAATATCGTCATATTCCCGCGTTTTATCAAATTCATGTTTCGCGAACGGACACAGCGGGATAATTTTACGGTTCTCACCGCGCATCTTCTCCACCACTTTCGCCACCAGCTGTTTACCGACGCCCTGCCCTTTCAGGCTCTCATCCACATCGGTATGCTCAATGATGCTCAGGTGCTCGCCGGTAGGCACGAAGACAATCTCCGCGACCTGGTTGCCGTTCGCATCATTCACGTAAAACTTATTATGGCCTTCCAGAATATCCATGGTTCCTCGCTTATTTTTGGCGATACTTCAGCGCACCGCTCGGGCAAGTATCAATCACGCGTACTACCGTTTCAACGTCCACTTCATCGGGAATAATCCACGGCTTACGTTTCAGATTAAACAGCTTTGCGCTCCCACGCACGCAGTTACCTGAGTGTTTGCAGATCCCGGTGTTGAAGTAAACGTCAATTTTCTCGCCGGTATAGGCCCGGTAACCCGCATCCAGTAGTTCTTTATCCATGACATTGCCTCTGTAATTATTATCGTGCTGAATGAAGCATAGCCTTACGGGATCCTGATGGCTATATACCCGTCATACTTCAAGCTGCAGGTGCGTTGGCTGCACTCACTCACCCCAGTCACGTACTTATGTACGCTCCCGGGGATTCGTTCCCTTGCCGCGTTACTCGGCCTGTGGCCTCGCCCCTTCGGGGCCAGCGCAAGCGCTGTTCAAAACGGCAAGCCGTTTTGTCCTGCAACTCGAATTATTTAGGCTATAACACCGAAAACGAAAAGCCAGGTCACAACTCTTTTCTCGCCAGATTGCGTCCGCTATGAGCCCATGTCAGGCTCCGAAAATGTCTCACTTATATGGCTACCGCAGGTTGAATGAAACGCAGACTCTCTTTTCAGGTAAAGCTGTTTTTAGCGCTGGTGTGCTTCTCCTGCCTGCTGTTAGTTCTGCTGGGAACGATCCTGTTTCATTTTATTGACCGGCAGCTTCATCACGATCTCGGCCAGCGCGCCCGGGTTCAGGCCAGCCAGATCGCGCTGATGCCGGGCCTGGCGGCAATGGTAGCGGCCAGAGATATTCCGGGGATAGCCCGGTTAATTCAGCCGCTGCGCGCCGAAAGCGATGCCAGCTATATCGTAATTGGCGATACGCAGGAGCAGCACCTTTATCATTCAGAATCACCAGAGCGCATTAATTTACCGATGATCGGTGGGGATAATGCGGAGGTGTTAAAAGGCAAAACCATTATTTCCGTACGTCAGGGCGGGATCGGCGTGTCGCTGCGCAGCAAAGCGCCCATCTTCAACGCACAGCATCAGGTGATTGGCATTGTCTCGGTCGGCTATCTGACGTCGTATATTGCCAATATTAACGCCCGCATACTTTGGCAGTCCGGGCTGTACGGCGTTGCGCTTCTGCTGCTGCTGTTTATTTTCTCCTGGCTGTTTACCCGCAATTTAAAAAAACAGATGTTCCGACTTGAGCCGAAAGATATCGCTCAGCTGGTTTTGCAGCAAAGAGCGCTACTGGAAGCCATGTATGAAGGGGTATTTGCCGTCAATCAAGAGAAGCAGCTGATTTTAATTAACCGCGCCGCACGCGAGATGCTGGATATTCGGCAAAGTGAGAAAGACCTTATCGGCAAACCGCTGGAAGACGTTCTGCAGACGTCGCCGGGGTTTTTATCCCAGCGCTACGCCTCGGTGAGCGCTGGCAGCCACGATCAGATTGCCGTGCTGAACCAGCGGGAGGTGATCGTCAACCGCGTCGCGATTGAGGTCGAGCCCGGCGTTGAAAGCGGTTGGGTGTATAGCTTTCGCGACAAAAATGACATTAACACGCTCAGCAGCCAGCTTAGTCAGATCAAACGCTATGCGGATAACCTGCGCATTATGCGCCACGAACAGCTGAACTGGACCGCCACGCTGGTGGGGTTGCTGCAGATGAAACACTATGACGAGGCCATCCGCTACATCCAGGTACAGTCAGAAGGCGCGCAGCGCGTGCTGGACTTTGTCTCTGCCCGTTTTGTCTCCCCGGCGCTGTGCGGGCTGCTGCTCGGAAAATACGTCAGCGCGCGTGAAAAAGGTATTGAGCTGCTGTTTGATCCCGCCTGCCAGCTCACCCGCATGCCAGCCGCGCTGAATGAAACGGAGCTGATGTCCGTGATCGGTAATTTGCTGGATAACGCCGTGGATGCGACCCTCAACGCACCGGTCCCCGCGCCGGTAGAACTCTACATTTCTGACCGTAACCAGGAGCTGTTGATAGAGGTGGCCGACAGAGGCTGCGGTGTGGACGATGCGATGAAGCCGCATATTTTTCGTCAGGGGTTCAGCAGCAAGCCGGAACGTGAAAACGACATTGTGGGTACAGAGCACGGTATTGGCCTGTTTCTGGTGGCAGGATATATCGATAAGGCCGGCGGCAGTATTGAGATTGCCGACAACACGCCACAAGGGACTATTTTTTCTGTGTTTATTCCGAATGGGCTAAAGCATGACCCAAGCACTTGATGTTGTGATCGTTGAGGATGAGCCGCACCTGGCGGAGCTGCATCGCGAGTATATCGAGCAGAATTTTCATTTGCGCGTGGTGGGCATCGCCGCGTCAATCGAACAGGCGCACAGCCTGATCCGCCAATATCAGCCGCGGCTTATCCTGCTGGATAACTATCTCCCGGACGGCAAGGGAGTGGAGTTAATAGATAATCCACTGCTGAAAAGCTATGAATGCTCGGTGATCTTCATCACCGCCGCCAGCGATATGCAAACCTGCAGCCATGCCATGCGCAGCGGCGCGTTTGACTACCTGATTAAGCCCGTCTTTTTCCAGCGTCTGCACGCCTCGCTGGAGCGGTTTATGCGCTTCATCCACACCGTGCAGCAGGTGAAGGTGGTCGATCAGCATGCGCTGGATCGCTTGTTTAACCTGCCTGCCGCGGAATCCTCGCTTACGCCGTCGACGAAGGGCATTGAGCCCCAGACGCTGGAGCGGATTAAACGCCTGTTCGCCGACCGTCCAGACAGTGCGATGTCGGTTGAAGAGGTAGTGGAAAGCGTGGGGATTAGCAAAACCACGGGGCGTCGCTATCTTGAGTACTGCGTGGAGAGCGGGTTAATCAGCATCGAAATGCTGTATGGCAATATTGGTCATCCGCGAAGGTTATACCGCAAAGCCCCCGATAAACCGTAATCCGAAACCGTTCACAGGCTAACGTTCGCGGATTTTATGGTGTTAATTGCTGAAACGACGGCGACAATCACACTTCGGAACCATTACCCGCTCCCCCCTATTGTGGGTGGAGCCCACTGCGCTATGTTGACAATTAGTTCCTCAAATGTAACTAAAAGGTTAACTATAATGTCGAACACATTCCGAATTTCTCTGATTACCGCTACTGTACTGTTCTCTGCTTCTGCACTGTCTGCCTTGCCGCAGGGCTATCCTGCTGAGTATCAAAAAGTTGTCGATGCTGCGACAAAAGAGGGCAAGGTTGTTATTTACTCTACCACCGACATCAAAGCGGCCGGACCGCTGATCCAGGGCTTCGAAAAAACCTACCCGGGCATTAAAGTTGAATACAACGACATGAACAGCACCGAGCTGTACAACCGTTTCATCAGCGAACAGGCCTCCGGTGGCGTGAGCGGCGACGTGGTCTGGAGTTCCTCTATGGACACCGGGCTGAAGCTCGCCACCGACTATGCCATGGAGTACAAATCTCCGGAGCAAAGCCAGCTGCCGAAATGGGCGGTCTGGAAAGATAAGGCCTACGGCACCACCTATGAGCCGGTGGTCTTTATCTACAACAAGCGTCTGATCCCGGCCGGCGATGTACCGGATTCTCACGCCGCGCTGGCAAAACTGATTGCCAGCCAGACGGACAAATTCAAGGGTAAAGTCACCACCTACGATATCGAAAAATCGGGTCTGGGCTTTATGCTCTCGGTCCAGGATCACAACGCCGATCCTCATTACTTTAAAACCCTGGCCGACGTCGCCAAAGGTGGCTTATCGGTGCAGTCGTCTACCGGCACCATGATGGAGCGCGTCTCCTCCGGGGAGAACCTGATCGGCTTCAATATCCTCGGATCCTATGCTGAGGCGCGTGCGAAGAACGATCCGTCACTCGGCATCTCCTATCCAAAAGATTACACCCTGGTGCTGTCGCGCGTGTCGTTCATCAGCCAGCAATCGCAAAACAGCAATGCGGCAAAACTGTGGCTGGACTATGTGCTGTCTGAACAAGGGCAAAACATTCTGGCCAATCAGGCGGACATTCCGTCCATTCGTAACGATATCGAAGGGAAAAATGATATCGACGGCCTGACCAAAATCCTCGGCAACGCACTGAAGCCGATCCCGGTTGATGAAACGCTGCTGGAATACCTGCAGCCGAAAAAACGCCTGGAGTACATCAAAGAATGGCGTACCGCCGCCGGCAAATAAGCGTCTGAGCGCGGCGCAGGCCGCCGCGCTCCCTTATCGACTGAGTTCGTTTTTCTGGGCTGCAATACCAGGGATACCCCATGAATACATTACGCAGAAAGTGGCAAAGCCTGCCGCGAGGCATCGTCGTGCTGATAACCGCCCTGGTTATCTACACGCCGCTGTCGTTTATCGTGATACAGAGCTTCCTGTCCGCCCCGTTCTTTTCTCCGTCAAAAGAGTGGAGCTTTGAATCATTTGATTTTATTTTCACCGACCCTGACTTTTATAAGGCCCTGAAAAGCGGCTTTATTCTGGCCTTCGGACTGGTGTTTATCTCTATCCCGCTGGGCGGCGTGCTGGCGTTTCTGATGGTGCGTACCGACCTGCCCGGTCGCCGGTTGATTGAGCCGCTGATCCTGGTCCCGATTTTCGTTTCACCGATGGTGTTAGGCTTCGGCTACGTGGTAGCCGCCGGTCCGGTGGGCTTTCTCTCCCAGTGGGCTGAGGCGCTGATTGGCTTTGTGCCGTGGAATATCTACGACATGTCGAGCATTGTGGTCATTGCCGGCCTGACGCACGTCCCGCACGCCTATCTGTATATCTCGTCAGCGCTGCGCAGCGTAGGCTCCGATGTGGAAGAGGCCGCGCGCACCGCGGGAGCGTCTCCCTGGCAGGTGATGACCTCCGTCAGCCTGCCGATGGTGCGCCCGTCAATTTTGTACGCCACCGTGCTGCTGTTCTTCCTCGGGCTGGAAGTGTTCGGCCTGATGCTTGTGCTCGGCGACCCGGAAGGCAACATGGTGCTGGCGACCTATCTCTATAAGCTGACGAACAAGATGGGTACCCCATCCTATAACCTGATGGCGGCGGTTGCCGTGGTGCTGATCTGCATCACCATCCCGCTGGTGATGCTCCAGCGTCGCCTGATGCGCACCGCCAACCGCTTCGTCACCATGAAAGGGAAGGCCTCTCAGGCTCGCGCGTTACCGCTGGGCAAATGGCGCTGGGTGGCTGGCGGAGTGATTGCCTTCTGGCTCACCGTGACTATCGGCGTTCCGCTGCTCGGGGTGGTGTTGCGCGCGTTTATCTCCAACTGGGGCGTGGGCGTTTCGCTGTGGGATGAACTTTCGCTGAATACCTTCCGCACCATCTGGTCCCAGCCCAACCTGCTGCGCGCCATCGTCAACTCCATGGCGATTGGGGTGATTGGCGGTGCGCTGGCGGTGGCCTGCTACCTGTTTGTCGGCATTGCCATGCACCGCAAGCCGGACAACACCACGCGTTTCCTGGACTACAGCGTGCTGGTGCCCCGTGCCGTGCCTGGCCTGCTGGCGGGTCTGGCATTCCTGTGGGTGTTCCTGTTCCTGCCGATGTGGCTCGATAACTCGCTGAAATCAGGCTGGCTTTCCGGGTTCGCCTGGACCGACTGGATGCGCGAAAACGTCATCGTCTGGCTGCGCTCGCTTCGCAGCACCATTTTCAGCGTCTGGCTGGCCTATACCGTGGTGTGGATGGCCTACGGATTGAGGCTCATCTCTTCCACGCTGTTACAGGTGGGGCCGGAGCTTGAAGAGGCAGCGCGCAGCACCGGGGCGACGCGCGGGCAGATCACCCGCCACGTCACCATTCCGCTCTCCCGCTACGGTCTTATCGGTTCGTGGCTGCTGATGTTCCTGATCTTTGAACGCGAATACTCAACGGGTGTGTACCTGCTTTCACCCGGCACGGAGACCATCGGCTCGATGCTGGTTTCCCTCTGGGCCGCGGGTGCCATCGATATTGTGGCGGCGCTCTCTTTCATTAACATCCTGCTGGTCGTGGTAGGTCTGGGCATTGCCCTTCGTTTCGGAGTGAAAATACATGATTGAATTAGCGGTTGACGATCTGCACTTAACCTACGGCGACAATCCTGTTTTAAAAGGTGTCTCCATGAACCTGAAGCGCGGCGAAGTGGTCTCTCTGTTAGGCCCCTCCGGCAGCGGCAAAACCACCCTGCTGCGCGCGGTAGCAGGGCTGGAAAAACCAACCCAGGGCTCGATTGTCATTGGTAAAAATAAAGTTTTCGACGGCACGCCACGCAGCGAGATCCCGGCGGAAGAGCGCAACCTGGGGCTGGTGTTCCAGTCCTATGCCCTGTGGCCGCACAAAACCGTTTTTGAAAATGTGGCCTATCCGCTCAAGCTGCGCAAAGTGCCGGCCAAAGAGCTCCAGCAGCGCGTGCAGGACGTGCTGGACCAGCTTGGTCTGGGCCATCTTGGCAAACGCCATCCGCACCAGCTCTCCGGTGGACAGCAGCAGCGCGTGGCGATTGGCCGTGCGCTGGTGTACAACCCGCCGGTGATTTTACTGGACGAGCCGCTTTCAAACCTCGATGCCAAGCTGCGCGAAGAGGCCCGCGTGTTCCTGCGCGAGCTGATTATCAAACTCGGGTTATCTGCACTGATGGTGACGCACGACCAGAACGAAGCGATGTCCATTTCCGACCGCATCCTGCTGCTTAACAACGGCAAAATTGAGCAACAGGGCACGCCGCAGGAGATGTACGGCTCGCCGAAAACGCTGTTTACCGCCGAGTTTATGGGCAGTAACAACCGCCTGCACGGCAAGGTCACCGAAGTACGCGACGGCAAAGCGCGCATCGAGGGGAAAGGCTGGGTGCTGTGGGGCCAGGCCGGTGAAGGGGTGCAGAGCGGAGATGAAGCCACGGCGGTGATCCGCGTCGAGCGCGTGGCGGTGGTTGAGGGGCCAGGGGAAAATCAGCTTGAGCTGCCGCTGCTCACCAGCATGTATCTCGGCGACCGCTGGGAATACCTGTTCCGCACGGCGGGGGATGATTTTGTCATCCGCGCGTATGGGCATGAGGTTCGCGACCCGCAGCATTGCCATCTTTCGCTGCCTGAGAAATATGTGTGGGTGTTCCCTAAAAACTGATAGCAAAGGCTGCGTAATGCAGCCTTTTTTACGTTAGAAAACAAGAACACTGAATCAAAGCTCAGCGCTATTTTATAATATATTTAGCGATAAGGTTGTGGAGCAACGCTCTCTTATTCCTGGAAGTATACAATTTCAGCAGTAACCAGGTGTGACGCTGAATTCTCAGATTGAACATCATAGGCGAAAAAATACCGCTCTCCAGGCGTAAATTTGCACCCGAACACAGATAGACTTATTGCCTGTTGGTGAGAAGAACACTTCAACAAAATTCTATCGCTCGGTTTTAAGAGATAGTCAAATGAGACTGCGTTTCTAAGTATTTCACAGTTATACCCAAACGAGACAGATACAAGCGCAGGCAAGAGCAACACCCAGCATCAACGCAAAGTGCTTTAACAGTGGGGATTCAGGAGTGATTTAGCGTTTAAAGAGAAGAGTAACCCTAACCCACAGCCTCACGCTCAGAACGCGAAACAGGGTCATAAACGCCACAGAGGAAGGCCAATAGATATACAGCCCGCCCAGCCTTCGGCTGGGAGAGGCGTACGGGGGAAGTTGAAGCCTTAACAGTTGAGGGAGGGGCAACCATAAGCGTGCAATTTTTTAAGCCGGGGTTTCAGCTATAGGCTAACGGTAGAATGCGGCTTGAGAGTAGCAGTGCGCACATACCCAGTACAACCGCATTACTTCATGCGCACAAGCCCCTGAGAGCCGCTTGCGATGGGGGGTTTTAGAGGCGCAAGTTCAAACATGCGGCAGATACTACATATACCGAATAAGATGTTACGAAAACTTGTTACTCCTCAAGCGGGATGAGCTTTTTGCCCGTGTCTTCGAAGAATGAAAATGAAGCCCAACGACATGTATATAACAACGCAAACTTGCCAGCATGCGTCTCAATAATTTCTTTTAAATATGATTTGCGTTTATTTCCCTCTGGAAATTGAGCCGCAAAGTTTACTATTGCTCTTGATGACAGCCCACCTCCGTTTCGCATAAAGAGAATAAAATCGCTCCCTCTAAGCACATTAAACTCTGCACAATTCGTTGAGTCATTATCAAACTTGGCAACTACATCTTTTATCTTGTCATACAGTTCAATCATACCCATAAAAATCTTGCCATCGGCCAGTTGTATATTTCTTTTGTTTAATTCGGATATATAACTTGTATCATCAACTTTGCCAATCGGATATCTGGCCTGAAGCACAATATCTTGCGACGCAATTTTTAATAATTTTAATTCGTCAACAGTTAACGCCAATTCTAAATCAATAGCCATCCTATCCAGTTTATGACCGTAATCGCGAAACTTAATGTCTATAGTATCTTTTTGCGCACCAAGATTCATTAAAAGAATCGCGGATTTTAATAACATTTCGAAAGCATACCCCAGCAGCAACCTGCTAGTTTTATCAGTTGAAGATGCTATGTCGATATATTCATGCACAACGGGAGATTTCTTATCTGTAATCTTAAAAAGGTTTTTATTTCGCTCACCTTCACTTCTCAATAGCTTTGCTGATAAATACAGTTTTTTGGACTCAGCTAACCAAGCCTTGCGGTCAAAGATACCTTTTCCATTTTTCTGTGTGATAATTTCACTCTGCATTTCCAGCCCTTATATTGTCAAATAAAATCCGTAGCTCATCCGGGACCAATACCGTAGCAGTTATAGCCAACAACTTTCAGGAGGGGTTCAAATTCAATTGTGCCCATATCCTCGATCCGTTGCCAGTCTCGTTCGACCTCATCAGGGTTGAGACCACCCAGCGTAAAAGCATTAGTAACAATGTGTCCGGTATGCTCATCTTGTAATCCGTTGATATCTTCAACAGGTAAATGGCCGAGATATAGATTTTGTTTTACAAAAAGCCGAAGAGTTAAGGTGACTTCCACCTTATCACCGTATCCATTATCAATTTGAGTTTTAACCCCCTCAAATATCAATAACTCATCATGTTCTCCCGGTTCACTCGGTAAAGCACCACTATCCCACCGAGACTGAGCAAGCCCTAACGCCGTACCCAATAGCTCGTTCTCCGGGCTGTAGACTGGCAACTTGTAAAACTCATTCGGAATTAGCAGAGGTTTAGGAGCAGAACATCTAATGCCAAAACTCATGAAACTGTTTCTGAAATCACACAATACAGGGGCAGTCACTTCCGCCCGCCATTTATGGTCGCCTGTAGAAACTGGGCGGTAAAGCGCAATTTGTAATTTCTGTGCACGCCGCAAAGCTGATTTAGTAAAACCAGCAGGACAAACCAACGCTCCCTGATGCGCACATACGTCCTGTACTAATCCGTGAAACTCTTCAACGCCTTTGACATCCACCGGATTTGCGTAGTCTTTGCAATCAATAACAATACGCATCTTGTACTGACCAATGGACTGTTCCACCAGAACATCCACCTGCCTTTTAGTTTCGCTCTGGATACCATCAAGCATCACATTGTGTTGCACTACAGCATCAGGAGAAAGCTGCTTTTGAATCATGGCAACAAGTTGTTCGAGAGCTTTCCAATCGGGAATCTTATTTTTATCTTGACCAGCCATTGTACCGCTCCGTTTGGGTCTTATATGTAAAGATACCACTGGAACAAATTGAAGTAGAAACTCATTCCGCCACGTTGATATACAAGATAGCCATAAAGCCCCGTTGGTGGTAAGACAACAAGCGGAGCCTCTGGCGACTTCATCAGGGTTATGTCAGTTAGTAAGGCTTATCAGGATGACCATGTACCCAGGGGGAGCGAGGCCGAACCGCTGGCAGAGCTTGCATATGGTCTGCAAGTACCATGACCACCATAAACCTGTTTATCCCCTGCGGCGTCTCGCGACGGCGACAGAACGGGGGCATCGGGCTAAAATGCGCGTCACTAAAAGTCTTCGGGATTATGCCGGATAGGCGGCTTTTGTTCGTTGTTGGGCTGTCGCAGTAAGAACGTTGAAACCACTGCCAGCGCGGTGATATGCTCCCGACTACCACACACCAACCACGCGACAGGCGCGGCGATTGTGCAATGTGTAGTTACGACTGTACCTGCATTAGCGGGGCTAAGTAACTAGCTGATAAATAAAAATATGCTTATTTATCAGTAAACTGGAGCGGGCGAAGGGAATCGAACCCTCGTATAGAGCTTGGGAAGCTCTCGTTCTACCATTGAACTACGCCCGCTTTGAGGTGCGTAGGGCATTATAGACCTTACACACCTTCATACAAGCCTCTTCACAACTAACTGGCGATTAAATAATCACTTAGCACTTTGGTTTGCTGCCGGGCGCAGGAAGATAGCGCTGCGGATCGATGGCCGTCGCCTTATAGCGAATCTGGAAATGCAGCTTCACTGAGTCCGTGCCGGTGCTGCCCATAGTGGCAATCTTCTGCCCGGCTTTTACGTTCTGCCCGTTGTTGACCAGCATCGTATCGTTGTGCGCATAGGCCGTGATGTAGTCTTCGCCATGTTTAATCATGATCAGGTTACCGTAGCCGCGCAGCTGGTTACCGACGTAAACCACCTTCCCGGCACCGGATGCATAAACCGGCGTACCGCGCGCGGCAGCGATATCGATGCCTTTGTTACCGCCCTCGGACAGAGAGTACGGCAGCACCACTTTGCCGCTGGCAGGCCAGATCCAGCAGCGTTGACCGACCGGCGGCCAGGATGACTGCGGCACCGCGTAAGACGGCGTTACCTTAGCTGTTTTGCCCTTCGAGGAAGATTTTTTGCCTGAGGACGATCCGCCGCTAACCTTCAGCTGCTGCCCCACCTCGATGGTGTAGGGCGGAGAGAGATTATTCAGCCGCGCCAGATCCTTCACGCTGGTCCCCGTTGCGCGCGAAATTCGATAAAGCGTATCCCCGCGCTTAACGGTATAGACCGAACCGGAATAGCTGCCCATATCCGACGATTTGCTTCCTGAACAGCCAGCCAGTAAAAGCGTCAGCGTCAGGAAAAAAATGGCGGTGATGGGGTTTCTCGTCAGGCTTCCTGCAAACAAAACAGATCCTCGGTCAGCGTGAATGGCGCTCTATGATACCAGCCCGGAGAGATTAGGGTCAGCCCTTTTCCGCTCCTGGAGACAAACCGTTCGTATAAGAATGCCGTATAATGCTGCTCTGCTGATGGTGCAGAACCATCCGCATCGTTGGCACTGGAGCAGGAATGAGTATTCAAGAACACGTTATTTTGGTAAATGACCAGGGAATGGTGATTGGCACTCAGGAAAAGTACGCCGCGCACACGACCCAAACCCCTCTGCATCTGGCGTTCTCCTCCTGGCTGTTTAAAGCCAGCGGTGAATGCCTGGTGACCCGGCGCGCGTTAAGCAAAAAAGCCTGGCCGGGCGTCTGGACGAACTCCGTCTGTGGACATCCGCAATCGGGTGAAGCAACGGAAGAAGCCATTATCCGACGCTGCCGCTTTGAAATCGGCGCTGAAATTACCGATATCACCCCCGTGGCGGCCGAGTTTCGTTACCGCGAAACCGATCCTTCCGGGATCGTTGAAAACGAGATTTGCCCGGTGTTCGCGGCCCGCATCACCAGCGAACTGCGGATTAATCACGATGAAGTGATGGCGTTTGAGTGGGTTACGCTGGAATCGTTATTCCGCGCCCTGGATGCCGCCCCCTGGACCTTTAGCCCGTGGATGGTGCTGGAAGCGACGGCCGCGCGAGACGCCCTCAGGGCGTTCGCCGCGCAATAAAAAAGCCCCTTTCGGGGCTTTTTTCACATCTTAACGTCTTATTTCACCGGGCGCATCGCCGGGAACAGGATCACGTCACGGATGGTGTGGCTGTTGGTGAACAGCATGACCATACGGTCGATACCAATACCCAGACCCGCAGTTGGTGGCAGACCGTGCTCCAGCGCGGTCACGTAGTCTTCGTCGAAGAACATCGCTTCGTCGTCGCCTGCCGCTTTCGCGTCAACCTGATCCTGGAAACGCTGAGCCTGGTCTTCCGCATCGTTCAGCTCGCTAAAGCCGTTGCCGATTTCACGGCCGCCGATAAAGAATTCGAAACGATCGGTAATTTCCGGGTTCTCGTCATTACGACGCGCCAGCGGAGAGACTTCAGCCGGGTATTCGGTGATGAAGGTCGGCTGAATCAGGTGCGCTTCGGCCACTTCTTCGAAGATCTCGGTCACGATACGGCCCAGACCCCAGCTCTTCTCAACCTTGATACCGATGCTTTCCGCGATTGCTTTCGCAGAATCGAAGTTATCCAGATCGGCCATGTTGGTTTCCGGACGGTATTTCTTGATCGCTTCACGCATGGTCAGTTTTTCGAACGGCTTGCCGAAGTCAAAGACTTCTTCACCGTAAGGTACCTGCGTGGTGCCCAGAATATCCTGCGCCAGCGTACGGAACAGGGATTCAGTGAGTTCGATCAGATCTTTGTAATCCGCATAGGCCATATAGAGTTCCATCATGGTGAACTCTGGGTTATGACGAACGGAGATACCTTCGTTACGGAAGTTACGGTTGATTTCGAACACGCGATCGAAACCACCAACCACCAGACGCTTCAGGTACAGTTCCGGCGCGATACGCAGGTACATGTCCAGGTCCAGGGCGTTGTGATGGGTGATGAACGGACGCGCAGACGCGCCGCCAGGGATCACCTGCATCATCGGGGTTTCTACTTCCATAAAGTCGCGGTTAACCATGAACTGGCGAATACCGGCCATGATCTGGGAGCGAATTTTAAAGGTCTTGCGGGAGTCATCGTTAGAGATGAGATCCAGGTAGCGCTGACGATAGCGCGCTTCCTGATCCTGCAGGCCGTGGAATTTGTCCGGCAGCGGGCGCAGGGCTTTGGTCAGCAGACGCAGTTCGGTGCAGTGGATAGACAGTTCACCGGTCTTGGTTTTGAACAGCTTACCTTTCGCGCCAAGGATATCGCCCAGGTCCCACTTCTTGAACTGCTCGTTGTAGATGCCTTCCGGCAGATCGTCACGGGAAACGTACAGCTGAATACGGCCGCCAACGTCCTGCAGAGTCACGAAGGAGGCTTTACCCATAATACGACGGGTCATCATACGGCCTGCAACGGCCACTTCGATGTTCAGCGCTTCCAGCTCTTCGTTCTCTTTAGCGTCGAAGTCTGCGTGCAGTTGGTCTGAGGTGTGGTCACGACGAAAATCGTTCGGGAACGGCACGCCCTGCTCACGCAGCGCTGCCAGCTTCTCGCGGCGGGTTTTCAGTTCGTTGTTAAGATCGACTACCGCGTCAGCGCCCTGTGCTTGTTGTTCAGACATGTTGGTTCCTCATAACCCTGCTTTCAAACTTGCTTCGATAAATTGGTCCAGGCTGCCGTCCAGCACCGCCTGCGTGTTGCGGGTTTCAACCCCGGTACGCAGGTCTTTGATGCGGGAGTCATCAAGGACGTAAGAACGGATCTGGCTGCCCCAACCGATGTCAGACTTGTTATCTTCCATCGCCTGTTTCTCAGCATTTTTCTTCTGCATCTCCAGCTCATAAAGCTTCGCTTTCATCTGCTTCATGGCCTGGTCTTTGTTCTTATGCTGGGAACGGTCGTTCTGGCATTGCGTTACCAGCCCGGTTGGAATGTGGGTAATACGCACCGCAGATTCCGTACGGTTAACGTGCTGACCACCCGCGCCGGATGCGCGATAAACGTCAATACGCAGGTCCGCCGGGTTAATTTCAATATCGATATCGTCTTTCACTTCCGGGTAGACAAACGCGGAGCTGAAAGAGGTATGGCGACGGCCGCCGGAGTCGAACGGGCTCTTACGCACCAGGCGGTGAACGCCGGTTTCGGTACGCAGCCAGCCGTAGGCGTAGTCACCGATGATCTTGATGGTGACGGATTTCAGACCCGCAACTTCACCTTCAGACTCTTCGATAATTTCGGTTTTGAAGCCGCGCGCTTCTGCCCAACGCAGATACATACGCGTCAGCATACTGGCCCAGTCCTGAGCTTCGGTACCGCCAGAACCTGCCTGAATATCGAGATAGCAGTCAGCGCTGTCGTATTCGCCGGAGAACATACGACGGAATTCAAGCTGCGCCAGCTTCTCTTCCAGCACGTCGAGTTCTGCCACGGCTTCGTTAAAGGTTTCTTCGTCGTCAGCTTCTACTGCCAGCTCCAGCAAACCGGAAACATCTTCCAGCCCCTGAGCCATTTGATCCAGCGTATCTACAATCGCTTCGAGAGAGGAACGCTCTTTACCCAGCGCCTGTGCGCGTTCAGGTTCGTTCCAGACGTCCGGCTGTTCCAGCTCGGCGTTTACTTCTTCAAGACGCTCTTTCTTGGCATCGTAGTCAAAGATACCCCCTAAGAACGTCAGAGCGCTCCGTGAGGTCCTGAATACGGTTTTTTACCGGATTAATTTCAAACATGGTCTGTTTTCTTTTATGGACTTGTCAAAATGCGGTGATAAGAGCGGGATTGTACCGAATCCACGCCCTTTTTTATAGAGATTACTGCCGCTAAATTGGCCAGATATTGTCGATGATGATCTGAAGGGTGCGGTTACCGCGAAACTCGTTGATGTCCAGTTTGTACGCCAGCTCGACCTCGCGCACGCCGTTGTCCGGCCATACCGCCGTGTCAACGTTGAAGGCAATGCCGTCCAGCAGCGGTCCACCGCCCACGGGCTCGACCATCACTTTCAGATGACGCTCGCCGACGATACGCTGCTGCAACAGACGGAAACGGCCATCGAACAACGGTTCCGGGAACATTTGCCCCCAGGGGCCGGCATCGCGCAGCATTTGCGCCACGTCCATCGTCATCTCAAGCGGTGAGAGCTCACCATCGGATACCACTTCCCCCTGCAACAGGGCCGGGTCAATCCAGTCGGTAACCAGCTCACCAAACAGACGCTGAAACTCGTCGAATTTCGCCTCTTCCAGCGACAAGCCCGCCGCCATCGCATGGCCGCCGAACTTAATCATCAGACCCGGATACAGCGTATCAAGCCGCTCCAGCGCGTCGCGCATGTGCAGCCCCTGTATCGAACGGCCAGATCCTTTCAACGTGCCGTCGCCTGCGGGGGCGAACGCAATCACCGGACGGTGGAAACGCTCTTTAATGCGCGACGCCAGAATGCCGACCACGCCCTGGTGCCACTCAGGATGGTACATCGCCAGGCCGCCCGGCAGCGTATCGCCGCTGCGCTCCAGCTTTTCGCACAGGGTCAGCGCTTCGGCCTGCATTCCCTGCTCAATCTCTTTACGGGTCTGGTTCAGGGCGTCCAGCTCGTTGGCCAGCACGCGCGCTTCACCAATGTTGTCGCACAGCAGCAGCGCGACCCCAACGGACATATCGTCCAGCCTTCCGGCAGCGTTCAGGCGCGGCCCGAGGGCGAAGCCCAAATCGCTTGCAGCCAGCTTGAGCGGATCGCGGTTGGCAATCTCCAGCAGCGCCTTGATCCCCGGACGGCACTTGCCTGCCCGAATGCGGCTTAAGCCCTGCCAGGTCAAAATACGGTTATTGGTATCGAGCGGCACCACGTCCGCTACGGTACCCAGCGCCACCAGGTCGAGATATTCAGCCAGGTTCGGTACGGCAATACCGCGAGAGTCGAACCAGCCCTTATCGCGTAACAGGGTACGCAACGCCAGCATCAGATAAAACGCCACGCCCACACCGGCGAGAGATTTCGAGGGGAAATCGCAGTCGCGCAGGTTTGGGTTGATGATCGCTTCCGCAGCTGGCAGCGTTTCGCCCGGCAGGTGGTGATCGGTGACCAGTACCGGGATCCCCAGCTGATGGGCATGATCGACCCCCGCATGGGAGGAGATGCCGTTATCCACGGTCATGATCATCTGCGCACCGCGGGCGTGGGCCTGATCGACCACTTCCGGGCTGAGGCCGTAGCCGTCTTCAAAACGGTTCGGCACCAGATAAGTGACGTTATCGCAGCCCAGCGCGCGCAGGCTGAGTACGCTCAGCGCGGTGCTGGTTGCGCCGTCGGCATCGAAATCCCCTACCACCACAATGCGCGTGCCTTCGCGTAGCGCGTTGTAGAGCATTTCAGTGGCTTTTTCGATACCGTTCAGCTGCTGCCAGGGCAGCATCCCTTTCACGCTGCGTTCAAGATCCTCAGCGGAACGCACGCCACGGCTGGCGTAGAGGCGCTTCAGCAGCGCAGGGAGATCGTCCGGCAAATCAACCTGCTCAACCGCCTCGCGGCGGCGCAATTTTATGGGGGCTTTCACGCGGATTATTTACCACCAAACTGTTTCTGGTGCGCGTCGAGGAACTCTTTCATCTCTTTTGGTCCCTGATAGCCCGGAACAACATAGCCGTTGCTCAGGACAATCGCTGGAGTACCGCTCACGCCAAACTGCACGCCCAGCGCGTAGTGGTTAGCAATGTCAATGTCGCAGGAAGCGGGTTTAACCCCTTTACCGTTCATCGCATCATCAAACGCTTTGTTGCGGTCTTTCGCACACCAGATAGCCTTCATGTCCTGCTCCGGCTGGCTCTGCACGCCCGCGCGCGGGAAGGCCAGGTAACGCACGGTAATGCCCAGTGCGTTGTAATCTTTCATCTCTTCATGCAGCTTGTGGCAGTAGCCGCAGGTGATGTCGGTGAAGACGGTAATAACGTGCTTTTCCTGCGCCGCTTTATAAACGATCATCTCTTTTTCGAGCGCGTTCAGGTTTTTCATCAGCAGCTGGTTGGTGACGTTGACCGGCTGTGCGCCGCTCACGTCGTACATTGGCCCCTGAATAATGTGTTTGCCGTCTTCGGTGACGTACAGCACGCCGCTGTTGGTCAGTACTGTTTTCATGCCGGCAACCGGGGCTGGTTGAATATCGCTACCGGTGACGCCAAGCTTGGCCAGCGACTGTTTGATGGCGGCGTCGTCAGCATGGGCGAAACCGGTAAATGAGGCTGCCAGCAGGGTGAACAGCGCGAAAGACTTTTTCATATTTGATCCTGTTACAATTCGTCGGCACTCACGCACGAGGGTGGTGCTGTTGGTGTAGCTGCCGCAGGCGTTCCGTCGCGACATGGGTGTAAATTTGCGTCGTGGAAAGATCGCTGTGTCCCAGCAGCATCTGCACCACGCGTAAATCAGCGCCGTGGTTTAACAGATGCGTCGCGAAGGCATGACGCAATACGTGCGGCGACAGCTTTTCACTGTCGATACCGGCCAGTGTGGCGTAATGCTTAATGCGATGCCAGAACGTTTGCCGCGTCATCTGCTGCGCGCGCTGGCTCGGAAACAGAACGTCGATAGACACGCCATTGAGCAACCACGGGCGACCATGCTCCAGATACGTTTCCAGCCAGTAAACCGCCTCTTCCCCCAGCGGTACCAGTCTTTCCTTGTTTCCTTTACCGATGACGCGCACCACGCCCTGACGCAGGCTGATGTCGCTCATCGTCAGGCCAACCAGTTCCGAAACGCGCAAGCCGGTAGCATACAATAGCTCAAGCATGGCTTTATCGCGTAACTCCAGCGGCAGGTCAACAGCCGGTGACTGTAATAATCTCTCAACTTGTGCTTCGCTGAGATCTTTCGGCAGCCGCTGCGGGAGTTTGGGGGATGCCAGCAGCGCGCTGGGATCGTCTTCGCGAATTTTCTCACGGTAGAGGTGCTGGAACAGGCGACGCATTGCGCTGAGCAAACGCGCGGAGCTGGTGGCTTTGTAGCCCCCCGCGATACGTTCCCCGAGCAGCGCCTGCAGGTCGTCACTTTGCGCGCTCGCAAGGGATAACCCGCGGTGCGCAAGCCACTCCACCAGCATGGTGAGATCGCGACGGTAGGCACTGAGCGTATTCTCGGCCAGATTTTTCTCCAGCCACAGTGCATCGAGAAACTGTTCGATCAGTGCGAGATCCTTTTCCACATCAGCCCCTTTGATTCAGCAGTCAGGCCATTATGCCTGATTGCGACCTGTTTCTGGTACACTACGCGCAAAGTCAAAGCAAGAATTGAGATAGATACGCGATGAATATTGGTCTGTTTTATGGTTCCAGCACCTGCTACACCGAAATGGCGGCAGAGAAAATTCGCGACATCATTGGCCCGGAACTGGTGACGTTGCATAACCTGAAAGACGACGCGCTCACGCAGATGGAGCAGTACGACGTGTTGATCCTCGGCATCCCGACCTGGGATTTCGGCGAGATACAGGAAGACTGGGAAGCAATCTGGGACCAGCTTGATACGCTCAACCTCGACGGCAAAATCATTGCCATGTACGGCATGGGGGATCAGCTGGGTTACGGGGAATGGTTCCTGGATGCGCTCGGCATGCTGCACGACAAACTGGCACCGAAAGGGGTGTCGTTCATCGGCTACTGGCCAACTGAAGGCTACGAGTTCACCAGTAAAAAACCGATTATTGCCGACGGCGAGCTGTTTGTTGGACTCGCGCTGGATGAAACCAACCAGTACGATCTCAGTGATGAGCGCCTGCAAACCTGGTGCGAGCAGATTCTGGGCGAAATGGCAGAAAAGTTTAGCTAACGCGCATTACCCCTGCGTCGTCTGTTGCAATAACATCCGGCGCAGGTCTCGCCACTCGGCAGCATCCATACTGTCAGCCGCCAGCCACAAATGCTGGCAACGCCCGCCATCCACCTTGCGTAACCGTAACATCATGCCGGAGTTGAGCATCCAGGGCATACCGAGAATATCCCACTCTTTTCCCTGCCAGCGCAGGCGGGAATCCATCAGTAATTTGATCTCTCCCTGACGGGCATGGATGCGGCGCTGACTGCGTACGCTGTCAAAAACGACAAACGAGAGTAGCAGCAGCCACAGAGGCGTATAGCTCAGCGGCCATGGCATCAGTAACACAAAGGCCGCGACCAGGCCGTGGAGCAATAAAGACATCCACTGCGAGCGCCACGAGACGCGAAGATCAGATTGCCACAGGACCACGTTCCCGATTCCGTGTTTGAATTAATTGCACCATCCGTTGCAACTCGGTGTCGGCGGGTTTGCCGTGGTTCATCAGCCAGTTGAATAAATCCGGATCGTCAGACTCAAGCAGGCGAACAAACAGACGCTTATCCTCATCGCTTAAGCTGTCATACTCATATTCGAAGAAAGGCATGATGGAAATATCAAGTTCACGCATGCCGCGACGGCACGCCCAGTGAATACGGGCCTTGTTGTTAATATCCATGTTCAGTTTCCTGCATTACGTTTGGCACAGTCGGCACCCCGTTCCGTGTTCTTAATTTCTCTACGGGGACACCAGCTAGTGTAACGTGTTTTTGACCGTTTCTTTACTGGAATATTGCGATCAACGAGCAGCCTTCCAGAATAAACCCTACAAAGACAGCGGATTACATTATTTTGCGTGGCGCTACGCATAACGGGTTTATGGCACAAATGGCCTGCTGAAAGCGCTTGCATTGCCTGCAGGCTCTTTTACCATTAGGCATTATCAAAGCGTTAAGCAA
Source organism: Enterobacter chinensis (assembly GCF_034008295.1). Classification (NCBI taxonomy): domain Bacteria; kingdom Pseudomonadati; phylum Pseudomonadota; class Gammaproteobacteria; order Enterobacterales; family Enterobacteriaceae; genus Enterobacter; species Enterobacter chinensis. The sequence goes on along the minus strand of NZ_JARDVI010000003.1, from coordinate 398,647 downwards.
TTCAGGATATCGTTATGGCATTTACACCATTTTCTCCTCGCCAGCCCGCCGCCTCTGCGCGTCTGCCGCTGACGCTTATTTCTCTTGATGACTGGGCGCTGGCAACGCTCACCGGTGCCGACGCCGAAAAATACCTGCAGGGCCAGGTGACAGCGGACGTCAGCCAGATGACCGAACACCAGCACCTGCTGGCGGCGCATTGCGATCCAAAAGGCAAGATGTGGAGCAACCTGCGTCTGTTCCGTCGTCAGGACGGATTTGCCTTGATTGAGCGCCGCAGCCTGCGTGATGCACAGCTCAAAGAGCTGAAAAAGTACGCCGTCTTTTCCAAAGTCACCATCGCCGCGGACGACGAACATGTCCTGCTGGGCGTGGCGGGCTTCCAGGCTCGTGCAGCATTGAAAAATCTCTTCAGCGAACTGCCGGATGCAGAAAAGCAGGTGGTCAGTGAAGGCGCGACCTCGATCCTGTGGTTTGAACACCCGGCGGAGCGTTTCCTGTTAGTCACGGATACCGCCACTGCCGAACGCGTGACCGAGGCGCTGCGCGGCGAAGCGCAGCTGAACAACAGTCAGCAGTGGCTGGCACTGAACATTGAGGCGGGTTTGCCGGTCATTGACGCCGCAAACAGCGCGCAGTTTATTCCTCAGGCAACCAACCTGCAGGCGCTGGGCGGCATCAGCTTTAAAAAAGGCTGTTATACCGGCCAGGAGATGGTCGCGCGGGCAAAATTCCGCGGGGCAAACAAGCGTGCGCTATGGACGCTTGCGGGCCATGCCAGCCGTGTACCCGAAGCAGGTGAAGATTTAGAGCTGAAAATGGGTGAAAACTGGCGCCGTACCGGCACCGTTTTGGCCGCCGTACAGCTGGATGATGGACGTATTCTGGTGCAGGCCGTCATGAACAACGACATGGAAGCCGACAGCGTGTTCCGCGTGCGTGACGACGCGAATACGCTGAGTATTGAGCCGCTGCCGTATTCTCTGGAAGAGTGATGTTGTATCGCCCGGTGGCGCTGCGCTTACCGGGCCTACAGATCCCGTAGGTCGGGTAAGGCGAAGCCGCCACCCGACAAAAAACTACACCTGCCCCACATACAAATAAATCGCCAGAAAGTGGCACACGCTACCCCCAAGCACAAAGCCGTGCCAGATGGCATGGTTGTAGGGAATACGCTTGCAGACGTAGAAAATTACGCCGAGCGAATACACTACACCGCCTAAGGCCAGAAGCGTCACGCCCCCTACCGCCAGTTTGATTGCCAACTGATACACTACAATCAGCGACAGCCAGCCCATCGTCAGATAGGTGACCAGCGACAACACCTTAAAGCGGTGTGCAATGGTCAGCTTAAACAGGATCCCCAGCAGCGCCAGGCTCCAGATAACAATCATCAGGCCACGCGACAGCGGCGAATTGAGCCCCACCAGCAGAAACGGCGTGTAGGTGCCTGCAATAAGAAGATAGATAGCGCAGTGGTCAAATTTCTTGAGCCACATCTTGGCCCGCTGATGCGGAATCGCGTGATACAGGGTCGACGCCAGGAACAGCAGGATCATACTCCCGCCATACAGGCTGTAGCTGGTAATGGCCATCGCGCTGGCATTGGCGTCAACCGCCTGCACCAGCAATAACACTAAACCGACAATCCCAAACACCAGGCCAATGCCGTGGCTGATGCTGTTGGCTATTTCCTCAGCCAGAGAATATCCCTGTGCGATTAATGGTCTACTCACCATACAAAACTCCGGGAAAACAAAAGATGATTATTCATCGCAAGACTATGCTAACTGAGAATGATTCCAGTGAACACCTGTTAGCTAAAATAAAGTTAAACATAACATTTCTAAATTATAATCAGAGAGTTACATTTTAATTTCAGCGAACGCGCGTTTCTAATTAAATTATAGACGTTTAAAATCAATCACATAAAACTGGTTCTGGTTGGGGTAGATCTCTGCGATCACGCTTTTCAGTGTAGCCAGGGTCATATTCTCCTGTTCAGCATGTTTTTTCGTCAATGTGGCGAGCGTAACGGTTGACGTCCCTGTGACTTCAATGGTGCAAAAGTAACCATCATCCTCATAACGCCCCACCCGCAGGATATCGCCGGTTTTGAAATGGGATTCACTTTTATCCCGGATAGTGATGGTTTTACGCCCGGCCAGAATGTCGTCCTGAAAGCGCTGAAAAAAAGTGATGTCGTTTGGCTGCATGTTATTATTCCCTGAAGAAAAGTCTGATGAGTGAGTGTAGTCATTGTGAGCATGTTCTCCCATTCCGCCATTGCCAGCCTCAATAACCTGGAGATGATGGTCTACAACTATGTCATTAAAAACCGTGACAAAGTGATGTACATGACCATCCGCGAACTGGCGGATGCGGCGGGCGTCTCAACCACCACTATCCTGCGCTTTTGCCGCAAGCTCAACTGCGAAGGCTACTCGGAGTTTCGCGTACGCTTTAAGCTCTATTTAGAGCAAAATGAGCCACAGCAGGCTAATTTTGGTGCCAGTGAAATTATCAGCTTCTTTAAAAGCGTTAACAATGAAGAGTTCGATACATTATTAGATGAGGCGGTGGAGATTATATTGTCTTCCGAGCGAATTATATTTGTCGGTGCGGGAACATCGGGCTCGCTGGCAAAATATGGCGCACGCTTCTTTTCTAATATTGGCAAATTCAGCAACCATATTGACGACCCTTATTTCCCGGTCACCAATGATATGGCGAAAAATGCGCTGGCGATTGTGCTCTCTGTTTCGGGCGAGACCGAGGAGATCCTGCGCTTCGCCAGCCAGTTCAGCCTGCATCACTGCAAGGTGCTCTCCATTACCAGCCACGAGCACTCGCGTCTGGCAAAACTGGCGGACTTTAATCTCTCCTGGCATGTGCCCCAGACGCGTATTGGGGGCGTCTACGATATTACCACGCAAATTCCCGTCATCTATATTCTGGAATCGCTCGGGCGTAAACTGGCGAAGAAACTCACAGAATAAAACACCCTGTTTTTTAGATGTAACAAATCACATTATGCCCAATTTGTTATATCGTGACATTTAATTTCGCTTTGCTAGACTCGATGCCAATAAGCCATTTATTGAGAATAGCAGCGATGAAAAAATTGACCTTACCAAAAGATTTTTTATGGGGTGGCGCCGTTGCCGCTCACCAGGTTGAAGGCGGCTGGAACAAAGGCGGTAAAGGGCCCAGCATTTGCGACGTGCTTACCGGTGGTGCCCACGGCGTGCCGCGTGAAATCACGCAGGACGTGGTGCCGGGTAAATATTACCCGAACCATGAAGCCATCGACTTCCACGGCCACTATAAAGAAGACATCAAGCTGTTTGCCGAGATGGGTTTCAAGTGTTTCCGCACCTCTATTGCCTGGACGCGCATCTTCCCGAAGGGTGACGAAACACAGCCAAACGAAGAAGGGCTGAAGTTCTACGACGACATGTTCGATGAGCTGCTGAAATACAACATCGAACCGGTGATCACCCTCTCCCACTTCGAAATGCCCCTGCACCTGGTGCAGGAGTACGGTAGCTGGACCAACCGCAAAGTGGTCGATTTCTTTGTGCGTTTTGCGGAAGTGGTTTTTGAGCGCTACAAAAACAAGGTCAAATACTGGATGACCTTCAACGAAATCAACAACCAGCGCAACTGGCGTGCGCCGCTGTTCGGTTACTGCTGCTCCGGCGTGGTCTATACCGAACACGAAAATCCGGAAGAGACCATGTATCAGGTGCTGCACCACCAGTTTGTGGCCAGCGCCCTGGCGGTGAAAGCCGCGCGCCGTATTAACCCGGAGATGAAAGTCGGCTGCATGCTGGCCATGGTGGCGCTCTATCCGTTCTCCTGCAAACCGGAAGACGTGATGTTCGCCCAGGAATCGATGCGCGAGCGCTATGTCTTTACCGACGTCCAGCTTCGTGGTTACTACCCGTCTTACGTCCTGAATGAATGGGAGCGTCGCGGGTTCTCCATCAAGATGGAGGCAAATGACGAGCAGATCCTGCGTGAAGGCACCTGCGATTACCTGGGTTTCAGCTACTACATGACCAACGCGGTGAAAGCGGAAGGCGGTACCGGGGATGCGATTTCTGGCTTTGAAGGCAGCGTGCCAAACCCGCACGTGAAGGCGTCCGACTGGGGCTGGCAGATTGATCCGGTAGGCCTGCGCTATTCTCTGTGCGAACTGTATGAGCGTTACCAGAAGCCGCTGTTTATCGTGGAGAACGGTTTCGGCGCTTACGATAAAGTTGAAGAAGACGGCAGCATCAACGATGACTATCGTATCGACTACCTGCGTGCCCACGTAGAAGAGATGATCAAAGCCGTGACGCACGATGGCGTGGAGCTGATGGGCTATACGCCATGGGGATGTATCGACTGTGTGTCGTTCACTACCGGCCAGTACAGCAAGCGCTACGGCTTTATCTATGTAAACAAACACGACGACGGTACGGGCGACATGTCGCGCTCCCGCAAGAAAAGCTTCGAGTGGTATAAAAGCGTGATTGCCAGCAACGGCGAGACGCTGTGATTTTTGCCCGGTGGCGCTGCGCTTACCGGGCCTACGATTGATCCCCTCTCCCTTTGGGAGAGGGGTTTACTTCCCGCCCGCTAGCTCAATAAAACTTCCCGTCACGTACGACGCCTTCTCGCTCAACAGCCAGACAATCGCCTGGGCCACCTCTTCCGGCTGGCCGCCGCGCTGCATCGGCAGCAACGATTTCACGCGATCCACGCGCCCCGGTTCCCCACCTGAGGCATGAATGTCGGTATAAATCAGTCCCGGTCGCACGCAATTTACGCGAATGCCCTGCGCCGCAACCTCCAGCGCTAAACCGGTTGTCAGAGAGTCAACGGCACCCTTGGACGCGGCATAATCCACATACTCACCCGGCGCGCCCAGGCGGGACGCCGCCGATGAGACATTCACAATCGCCCCGCCCTTGCCGCCGTGTTTGTGCGACATACGCTTAACAGCTTCACGACAGCAGAGGAAATAGCCCGTGACGTTGGTCGCCAGTACGCGGTTAATGCGCTCTGCGGATAGATTTTCGATAGTCGATTGCTCAAACAGAATCCCCGCATTATTGACCAGCGCGGTAAGCGGCTCGCGTTCACGATCGAGGCTGTCAAACATCGCCAGCACCTGGGCTTCATCGCTAATGTCTGCGCGAACGGCGAAGGCTTTACCGCCCGCATCGACAATCTGCCTGATAACGTCCGTCGCAGCCTTAATGTTGTGATGATAATTCACCGCCACGGTATAGCCTTCGCGTGCCAGCTGCAGCGCGGTGGCTTTCCCAATGCCGCGGCTGGCGCCGGTCACAAGTGCAATGCCCATTCTTTTCTCCCAATAAAAAAGCCGGGTGGCGGCTTCGCCTTACCCGGCCTACGTTACTGCATAAGTGCGGTTACTGGTATTCGCTCATCGGTACGCAGGAGCAGAACAGGTTACGGTCGCCGTATACGTCATCAAGGCGCTTCACGGTCGGCCAGTATTTGTTTGCCACGCCTGCCGGGAAGACCGCCAGCTCGCGGGAATAGCCGTGGTTCCACTCTGCCACCATTTCGTGCTGGGTGTGCGGGGCGTTAACCAGCGGGTTATCTTCCAGCGTCCATTCGCCGTCCTGCACGCGGTCAATCTCCATGCGGATGGCCAGCATCGCGTCGATAAAGCGGTCCAGCTCGGCTTTGCTTTCAGACTCCGTTGGCTCCACCATCAGCGTACCCGCTACCGGGAACGACATGGTTGGCGCGTGGAATCCGTAGTCGATCAGGCGCTTGGCGATATCCAGCTCGCTAATGCCGGTCTGCTCTTTAAGCGGACGAATATCCAGAATGCACTCGTGCGCCACGCGACCATCGCGGCCGGTATAGAGCACCGGGAAGGCAGACTTCAGGCGAGTCGCAATGTAGTTGGCATTCAGGATCGCCACCTGGCTCGCCTGCTTCAGCCCTTCCGCGCCCATCATGCGGATGTACATCCAGCTGATTGGCAGAATAGAGGCGCTGCCGAACGGTGCCGCAGAGACCGCGCCCTGACGGGTCAGCATGCCTTCAATCTGCACAACGCTGTGGCCTGGGACAAACGGTGCCAGGTGCGCTTTCACGCCGATAGGCCCCATGCCCGGGCCGCCACCGCCGTGCGGGATGCAGAAGGTTTTGTGCAGGTTCAGGTGCGACACGTCTGCGCCGATAAAGCCTGGAGAGGTAATGCCCACCTGAGCGTTCATGTTCGCGCCGTCGAGGTAGACCTGACCGCCGAACTGATGCACCACTTCACACACTTCGCGGATGGTCTCTTCGTATACGCCGTGGGTGGACGGATAGGTCACCATGATGCAGGAAAGCTTGTCGCCCGCCTGCTCGGCTTTCGCACGCAGGTCGGTCAAATCGATGTTGCCATTCTTATCGCACGCCACGACCACCACTTCCATGCCCGCCATCTGGGCAGAGGCCGGGTTGGTGCCATGCGCGGAGCTTGGGATCAGGCAGATATCGCGGTGCCCTTCGTTGCGGCTTTCGTGATAATGACGGATCGCCAGCAGGCCCGCGTATTCCCCCTGCGCTCCTGAGTTTGGCTGCATGCAGAGCGCGTCATAGCCAGTCAGCTTCACCAGCCAGTCGGAAAGCTGGTTGATCATCATATGATAACCTTCCGCCTGCTCTGGCGGGCAGAACGGGTGCAGCTCGGAGAATTCAGGCCAGGTGATAGGGATCATCTCTGCCGCAGCGTTCAGCTTCATGGTGCAGGAGCCCAGCGGGATCATCGCCTGATTCAGCGCCAGATCCTTGCGCTCCAGAGAGTGCATATAACGCATCATCTCGGTTTCGCTGTGATAGCGATTAAAGACCGGGTGCGTCAGGATGGCATCATTACGCAGCATGCTTTCCGGAATGGAGCGGCTGTCGAGCGCGACCTCTTTGTCGAGCGCATCAATATCCAGACCGTGCGCGTCACCCAGCAGCACGCTGAACAGGTTCAGGATATCGTCACGGGTGGTGCTTTCATCCAGCGTAATGCCGACGGCGTTGTGGATGTCGCTGCGCAGGTTGATCTCTGCCGCATTCGCGCGGGCCAGCACTGCCGCTTTGTCTGCCACTTCCACACACAGCGTGTCGAAGTAGTGGGCATGGCGCAGCTTAAGGCCTTTCTGCTGCAGGCCGCAGGCCAGAATATCGGCCAGACGGTGAATGCGGCTGGCAATGCGTTTCAGGCCAGCCGGGCCGTGGAACACGGCGTACAGGCTGGCGATGTTTGCCAGCAGCACCTGAGAGGTACAGATGTTGGAGTTCGCTTTCTCGCGGCGGATGTGCTGCTCGCGAGTCTGCATCGCCATGCGCAGCGCGGTGTTACCGGCAGCATCTTTTGAGACGCCGATAATACGGCCAGGCATGGAGCGTTTGAATTCATCTTTTGCGCCGAAGAACGCCGCGTGCGGGCCACCGTAGCCCATCGGCACGCCGAAGCGCTGCGCTGAACCGAATACGATATCCGCGCCCTGTTTGCCCGGCGCCGTTAGCAGGACCAGCGCCATAAAATCGGCGGCGACGCTGACAACCACTTTGCGGGATTTCAGCTCGGCAATCAGCGCGCTGTAGTCGTGAACTTCGCCGGTGGTACCTACCTGCTGAAGCAGCACGCCGAAGACGTCCTGGTGATCCAGCACTTTGTCAGCATCGTCGACAATCACGTCAAAGCCGAAGGTTTCCGCACGGGTGCGCACCACGTCCAGCGTCTGCGGATGTACGTCCGCCGCGACGAAGAAGCGGTTGGCATTTTTCAGCTTGCTGACGCGCTTAGCCATCGCCATGGCTTCAGCGGCGGCGGTCGCTTCATCCAGCAAAGACGCGGAAGCGATATCCATACCGGTCAGATCCAGCGTTACCTGCTGGAAGTTCAGCAGCGCTTCCAGGCGGCCCTGGGAGACTTCTGGCTGATACGGGGTATAGGCGGTATACCAGCTCGGGTTTTCCAGCATGTTGCGCAGGATGACCGGCGGCAACTGCACGTTGGTATAGCCCATGCCAATGTAAGACTTAAAGCGCTTGTTCAGGCTGGCGATAGCCTTCAGCTCCGCCAGCGCGGCGAATTCCGTGGTAGCTTCACCCACCTGAGGCGGCGTGGCAAGCTGGATGTCTTTTGGCACAATCTGGCCGATCAGTGCGTTTAATGAATCCGCGCCAACTGTCTTCAGCATCTCCTGCTGTTGCTGAGCATCCGGCCCAATGTGACGTTCAATGAAGGCGCCACGGTTTTCAAGCTGGCTTAAAGTCTGTGTCATGAGCGATGGTTCCTGAAACGTGCAGTGAATCGTAGTTATCTGTAACGCTGTTGCCCGGTGGCGCTAACGCTTACCGGGCCTACGTTGACCTGTAGGCCGGATAAGCGCAGCGCCATCCGGCACAACGTTATTCGTCTTCCAGTAGTGCTTCGTACGCGGTCGCATCCAGCAGCGCGGCGACCTGAGATTCGTCACTGGCTTTGATCTTGAAGATCCAGCCGCCTTCATAAGGCTCGCTGTTGACCAGCTCCGGGGAGTCGCTCAGCGCGTCGTTGATGGCGACAATTTCACCGCTAACAGGTGCGTAGATATCGGATGCTGCTTTTACGGACTCCGCTACGGCGCAGTCGTCGCCCGCGCTAACGGTCGTGCCCACGTCAGGCAGGTCAACAAACACCATGTCGCCCAGCAGCTCTTGCGCGTGCTCGGTGATCCCTACGGTGTAAGTGCCGTCCGCCTCTTTGCGCAGCCACTCGTGTTCTTTGCTGTATTTCAGTTCTGCTGGCACATTGCTCATTGAAGTTCTCCTGATAAAAAATGATTAGGCGACCGGCTTACCGGCGCGAACAAAAATCGGTTTGGTCACGTTGACCGGCATTTCGCGGTTGCGGATTTGCACCACCGCCGTTTCGCCAATGCCCGCCGGCACGCGTGCCAGTGCAATACTGTAACCCAGCGTCGGAGAGAAGGACCCGCTGGTGATCACGCCTTCACGCGGATTGCCATCAGCATCGGTAAAACGTACAGGCAGTTCACCGCGCAGCACGCCCTTCTCGGTCATCACCAGACCCACCAGTTGTTCAGTGCCCTTCTCGCGCTGCATCTCCAGCGCTTCACGGCCAATAAATTCACGCTCAGCAGGTTCCCACGCGATGGTCCAGCCCATATTGGCCGCCAGCGGTGAGACGCCTTCATCCATCTCCTGACCGTAGAGGTTCATGCCCGCTTCCAGACGCAGCGTATCACGCGCGCCCAGGCCCGCTGGCTTCACGCCCGCTTCCACCAGCGCACGCCAGAAATCAGCAGCTTTTTCGTTTGGCATCGCAATTTCGTAGCCCGCTTCACCGGTGTAGCCGGTGGTGGCGATGAACAGATCCCCCGCCTGTACGCCGAAGAACGGCTTCATGCCTTCGGTGGCTTTACGCTGCTCGTCGTTGAACAGAGACGCGGCTTTCGCCTGCGCGTTTGGCCCCTGCACGGCGATCAGTGACAGATCGTCACGGACGGTGATGTCGATGGCATAAGGTTCGGCGTGTTGGGTGATCCAGGAGAGGTCTTTTTCGCGGGTGGCGGAGTTTACAACGAGGCGGAAGAAATCTTCAGTGAAGTAATAGACGATGAGGTCGTCAATCACGCCGCCGGAGGCATTCAGCATGCCGGTATAGAGCGCTTTACCCGGCGTCTTCAGTTTGGCGACGTCGTTTGCCAGCAGATAGCGTAAAAACTCCCGGGTGCGGCTGCCGCGCAGATCGACAATTGTCATGTGGGACACGTCGAACATACCGGCATCGGTGCGCACCGCGTGGTGCTCATCAATCTGCGAGCCGTAGTGCAGCGGCATCATCCAGCCGTGGAAGTCCACCATGCGGGCGCCGCATAACACGTGTTGTTCGTACAAAGGAGTCTGTTGAGCCATCTTGTCCTCGTTGAAAAAATTCACCGTGAAACCCGGTATCGGCCCCGTTATCAGGCACCGACGCAAACGTTCTCTTTAACCTGAACTTACCACCGAAATCGGCGGTTAACCATAAGGTAAAACGGGTCATCACATTAGCTTATGACCAAAAAACGCTAAAAAGCCTACAGAGTTATTCACTGGAAAAATGCGATTAAACCCGCACAAAATTAACAATGATCTAACAGGATTTAGCACATGGTGATATTTCATGCGGAAAAACGGGCCGAATTTCCGTGACGGGAAAAACACGACATTAGATTATCTAATGCGAAAAAAGCAGTGAAATTAGATTATTTCAAACGAGGGAATTTCCCCGGCGCAGAGGCCGGGAAAATAAAGTGTGACGGGGGTCTAAATTAACGTAGCCAGTCCGGGAGGTCGTTAAGACCCATTGCCTGACGAAGGAGCTGAGGCTTAACACCCGGAAGGGTGTCGGCAAGCTTGAGGCCGATGTCGCGCAGCAGTTTTTTCGCCGGATTGGCGCCGGCAAACAGCTCGCGGAAGCCCTGCATGCCCGCCAGCATCATCGCCGCGCTATGCTTGCGGCTGCGTTCGTAGCGACGCAGATAGAGATGCTGACCGATGTCCTTCCCTTCGCGATGCAGACGACGCAGTTCTTCCACCAGCTCCGCCGCGTCCATAAAGCCAAGGTTAACGCCCTGCCCGGCCAGCGGATGAATGGTATGTGCCGCATCCCCCACCAGCGCCAGACGGTGCGCCGCGAACTGACGCGCATAGCGGCCGGTTAACGGGAATACCTGCCGTTCGCTTTCAAGCGTGCACAAGCCAAGGCGGTTATCAAACGCCACGCACAGCGCCTGGTTAAAGGCGTCCGGTGTAGCCTCCTGCATCAGCCGGGCTTTTTCCGGCACCAGAGACCAGACAATCGAGCACAGGTGAGGATCGGCAAGCGGCAGGAATGCCAGAATACCGTCGTTGTGGAAAATCTGCCGCGCCACGCCCTCGTGCGGCTCTTCGGTACGGATCGTCGCCACCAGAGCATGATGACGGTAATCCCAGTAAGTCAGCGGAATATCGGCCTTGTTGCGCAGCCAGGAGTTCGCGCCATCAGCCCCCACCACCAGACGCGCAGTCAGCATGTCGCCGCTTTGCAGGGTGATAAACGCCTCGTTTTCGCCCCACGCCACCTGCTGGATTTGCGCGGGTGCCATCAGGGTGACATCGCTACAGGACTGCGCTTTTTGCCACAGCGCGTGGTGGATCACCGCGTTTTCGATGATGTGGCCCAGATGGCTATAGCCCATGCTTTCATCATCAAACGCAATATGACCAAAGCTGTCTTTATCCCACACTTCCATGCCGTGATAGCAGCTGGCGCGCTGCGCCACGATATCTGACCAGACGCCAAGGTGCGTCAGCAGCTTTTCGCTGGCCGCATTTATTGCCGAGACGCGGAGTTCCGGCGGTGCATCCTGGGCAACGGGCTGGGGCTGCTTTTGCTCCAGCACCGCTACTCGCAGGCCGCTGCCCTGTAAACCACAGGCCAGCGCCAGTCCTACCATTCCGCCGCCAACGATAGCGACATCAACATTTTGCACGGTGATAACTCCTTAACGCGCGACCCAACCGAGGGTCCGCTGCGCCAGCACGTCACGTGCCGGAATGAATAATTCCATCGCCATCAGCCCGAGGTTGCGGCCCGCAACCAGCGGCGCCCAGCGATTGGCAAACAGATGAACCAGGCCATCGGTGACACCAATCGTCGCCTCTTTATCCGCCTGGCGGCGCTTCTGGTAATGGCTGAGCACCGGGTATGCACCACAGTCTTTTTGCTCGCCCCACGCCTGAGAAAGCGTTTCCGCCAGACTCATCACGTCGCGTAACCCAAGGTTGAACCCCTGACCCGCGATGGGGTGCAGCGTCTGCGCAGCATTACCGACAAGCGCCAGGCGATGGGAGATGGACTGCGAGGATGTGGTCAGCGAGAGCGGGTATACCGTCCGCTTTCCGGCATGGGTAATACGCCCCAGCCGCCAGCCAAAGGCTTTTTGCAGCTCGGTACAAAAACGTTCGTCTGACCAGGCCTTAACCTCTTCAGCCCGATCCTGCGGGTGGCACCAGACCAGGGAGCAACGTCCATCCGACATCGGCAGCATCGCCAGCGGGCCGTGCTGCGTAAAGCGCTCAAACGCACGGCCGTTGTGTTCAGCTGCGGTAGAGACGTTCGCAATGACCGCCACCTGCCCGTAAGGCTGCTGACGCCATTCCACACCACACTGGGTGCCGAGCGTCGAGCGCGAACCGTCCGCAGCAACCAGAAGCTGGCCATCAAGCACGGTGCCGTTTTCCAGCGTCACGCTGACCGACGATTCACTGCGGCTCACGTTGGCCACGCGTGCCGGACAATGCAGCGTGACGCCCGGCGCGTCCTGAAGCAGACGGAACAGGCGTAATCCAACGTCGTGTAGCTCAACGACCTGACCCAGGGCATCAATACGGTAATCCTGCGCGTCCAGCGTGACAAAGCCAGCATGGCCGCGATCGCTGACGTGAACGGTACCGATCGCGGTGGCACGGTCGGCTATCGCCTGCCAGATACCAATGCGCGAAAGCTGCTGACATGTTCCCTGCGCCAGCGCAATGGCGCGGGCATCAAAACCAGGATGGTTAGACGCCTCTGGCGCAACGGCTTCCACCAGATGCACCGGAAGCTGGCCCTGCGTCAAATGCGAAATGGCCAGCGCCAGCGTGGCCCCGGTCATGCCGCCGCCAACGACGATCACGCTCATGCGCGCGCCGCTGCCATCAGCGCCTCGATATCGTCAGCGTTTTTCACGACGCTCGCGGTCAGGTTTTCGTTACCGGTTTCTGTAATAACGATGTCGTCTTCAATACGAATGCCAATCCCGCGGTACTCTTCAGGCACGTCGGCATCCGGGGCGATATACAGACCAGGCTCCACGGTTAACACCATGCCCGGCTCCAGCACGCGCGAGCGGTCGGTGCCATACGCCCCAACGTCATGCACATCCAGTCCCAGCCAGTGGCTCAGGCCGTGCATAAAGTACGGTCGATGCGCATTTTCAGCAATCAGGGTGTCCACATCGCCTTTCAGGATACCGAGCCTGACCAGACCGGTAATCATGATGCGCACCACTTCGCCGGTCACTTCCTGCATGGAGGTCCCGGGGCGATACAACCTGAGCGCCGTTTCAAGCGATTCCAGGACGATGTCGTAAATCGCGCGCTGTGCCGGTGAGAATTTACCGTTCACGGGGAAGGTACGGGTGATGTCCCCCGCGTAGCCCTGATACTCGCAACCGGCATCAATGAGTACCAGATCTCCGTCGCGCAGCGCACTTTCATTTTCGGTGTAGTGCAGAATGCAGCCGTTTTCTCCACCGCCGACAATGGTGTTGTAGGAGGGATAACGCGCACCGTGGCGGTTAAATTCGTGGAGGATTTCGCCTTCCAGCAGGTATTCGAACATACCGGGGCGGCACTTCTCCATGGCGCGAGTGTGCGCCAGGGCACTGATTTCGCCCGCACGACGCATCACGTTCAGCTCTTCTTCAGACTTGAACAGGCGCATCTCATGCACCACCGGACGCCAGTCCGTGAGGGTCGCGGGCGCGGACAGGTTCTGCCGCGAGCCTTTGCGCAGCTTATCCAGCGCGTTAAAGACAATCTCATCGGCATAGGCATATTCGCCCTGCGCGTGATAGAGCACGTCGAGGCCATTAAGCAGTTGATAGAGCTGCTGATTGATTTCGCTAAACGCCAGCGCCCGATCGACGCCGAGCTTCGCCGGTGCGGCCTCCTGGCCCAGGCGGCGGCCAAACCAGATTTCGGCCGTCAAATCGCGCACGCGGTTGAAAATCACGCTGTGGTTGTGGGTGTCATTGCTCTTAATCAGCACCAGTACCGCTTCCGGCTCGTTAAAGCCGGTGAAATACCAGAAATCGCTGCTCTGGCGATAGGGATATTCGCTGTCGGCGCTGCGCGTCACTTCGGGCGCAGCAAAAATCAGCGCGGCGCTGCCCGGCTGCATTTTCGCCAGCAGCGCCTGACGGCGGCGCGAATACTCTTGACTCAAGATAACCATGACACCCTCCTGTGCGTTATTTTTATTAATGTAAGGTTGGCTTGCGGACTTCCGGCGCGGTCGGCTGCGAGCGCGTAAAGTTGTCGTGGCACAGCAGTGCCGCCACACGCACGTACTCGATAATCTCTTCGAGAGACATTTCCAGCTCTTCCTGGTCTTCGTCTTCATCGTAGCCAAGCTGGGCAATGTTGCGCAGGTCGTCGATCGCTTCACCCGCTTCGCCGGTCACTTTATCCAGTTTAGGCTGCGTTACGCCCAGACCCAGCAGATAGTGGTTTACCCAACCCGCCAGCGCATCGGCGCGATCGAACACGCTGACGTCGTCGCCTTCAGGCAGATAAAGCTGAAAAAGGAAGCCATCGTCTTCCAGCGAATCGCTGATAGCGGCGTGCATTTTACGCAGCGCTTCCGCCAGCTCGTGACCAAACGCCAGCCCTTCATTCGTGAGGTCGTGGATCAGCGGCTGCCATGAGCTGTCGCTGTTTCCGCCACACAACATGCCACTGATCAGACCGTGCATTTCGGCAGAGGTTAAACCGATTCCCTGCTGGTTCAGTAACTGGTTTAAATCCTTGTAACCAGGCATTTCGTTCTGTATAGACATGAGCATTCGTCATCAAAGGGGGAAGTTTCATGATATGCTACCACTTTGGACCCTGGTGATACCAGAAAAGGGCTTGTATCTTCACATCAGGGTAGCTATAGTGTCGCCCCTTCGCAGCCCCCGGGGCAGTAAGCGAAGGCAGCGCAGTCAATCAGCAGGAAGGTGGCATGTCTGCACAACCCGTCGATCTCCAGATTTTTGGCCGTTCACTGCGAGTGAATTGTCCGCCTGAACAAAGGGATGCTTTGAATCAGGCAGCGGACGATTTGAATCAGCGGTTGCAAGATCTAAAAGAACGCACTAGAGTCACAAATACTGAGCAGCTGGTTTTCATCGCCGCGTTGAACATCAGCTATGAACTGACTCAGGAAAAAGCGAAGACCCGCGACTACGCGGCAAGCATGGAGCAACGCATTAAAATGCTCCAGCAGACCATAGAACAGGCATTGCTTGATCAAGGTCGCACTCCCGAAAGACCGGGACCAAAGTTTGAATAACACTTCTCAGTTGACTATGGTAGAGTAACTGTGAAGACAAAATTTCTCTGAGATGTTCGCAAGCGGGCCAGTCCCCTGAGCCGATATTTCATACCACAAGAATGTGGCGCTCCATGGTTGGTGAGCATGCTCGGTCCGTCCGAGAAGCCTTAAAACTATGACGACACATTCACCTTGAACCAAGGGTTCAAGGGTTACAGCCTGCGGCGGCATCTCGGAGATTCCCTCTCTTTTCTTCTACCGACTACCATGACTCAATTCCCTGAAGTTTCTGCTTCACGGCAGGACATCCGTCAGTTAATTCGTCAGCGCCGTCGTGC
Organism: Enterobacter chinensis; assembly: GCF_034008295.1. Classification (NCBI taxonomy): domain Bacteria; kingdom Pseudomonadati; phylum Pseudomonadota; class Gammaproteobacteria; order Enterobacterales; family Enterobacteriaceae; genus Enterobacter; species Enterobacter chinensis. The sequence continues at coordinate 383,179 of NZ_JARDVI010000003.1, read as the reverse complement.
GTTAACCTCCGATCAGCAAGCGCATTTTGCCCAGCAGGCCGCCGCCCGTATGATGGCGTATCCCCCTGTCGTGATGGCGCACACCGTTGCTCTGTTTCTCTCATTTGACGGGGAACTGGACACCCAACCGCTCATCGAGCAGCTCTGGCGCGCCGGGAAAAAGGTGTATCTGCCGGTGCTGCACCCGTTCAGCGAAGGCAATCTGCTGTTCCTGCACTACCACCCGCACAGCGAGCTGGTGGTGAACCGTCTGAAAATCACCGAGCCGAAACTCGACGTGCGTGACGTGCTCCCGCTGTCACAGCTGGATGTGCTTATCACGCCGCTGGTGGCGTTTGATGAGCAGGGTCAGCGCCTCGGAATGGGCGGCGGTTTTTACGACAGAACGCTGCAAAACTGGCAGCAGTACGGGTTGCAGCCGGTGGGTTACGCACATGATTGCCAGGGCGTGGAGGCGTTGCCGGTGGAGAAGTGGGATGTGCCGCTGCCGGCTGTGGTGACGCCCAGTAAAACGTGGCTTTGGTAGAATTAAGCCGGGTGGCGGCTACGCCTTACCCGGCCTACATAAATCCTCGGACGTTGTAGGTCGGGTAAGCGTTAGCGCCACCCGACACCACAGACCGCACATTAGTAAAGCAGACGCGCGCGAATAGTCCCCTGAATCGCCTTCATGCTCTGCAACGCTTTCTCGGCAACATCTTCATCCGCTTCGATATCAATAACCACGTAACCCATCTGCGAATTGGTCTGCAGATACTGCGCGGCAATGTTGACGCCCTGCTCGGCAAAGATCTGGTTGATGGCGGTCAGCACGCCTGGACGGTTTTCGTGGATGTGCAGCAGACGACGGCCACCGTGCAGCGGCAGAGACACTTCCGGGAAGTTCACCGCAGAGAGCGTAGAACCGTTGTCGGAGTATTTGCTCAGTTTGCCCGCCACTTCCAGACCGATATTCTCCTGCGCTTCCTGAGTTGAACCACCAATGTGCGGCGTCAGGATCACGTTGTCGAACTCGCACAGCGGAGAGGTAAACGGATCGCTGTTGGTCGCTGGCTCCGTCGGGAACACGTCAATCGCCGCGCCCGCCAGATGCTTACGTTTTAGCGCATCCGCCAGTGCCGGGATATCGACAACCGTACCGCGCGCGGCGTTGATCAGCAGCGAACCTGGCTTCATCAGCGCCAGCTCTTCTGCACCCATCATGTTTTTGGTGGAGGCATTTTCCGGCACGTGCAGGCTCACCACGTCGCTCATGTTCAGCAGGTCAGAGAGGTGTTGAACCTGGGTCGCATTGCCCAGCGGCAGTTTGCTTTCAATGTCGTAGAAAAACACGTGCATACCCAAGGATTCTGCCAGAATGCCCAGCTGCGTACCGATGTGGCCGTAACCGATAATCCCCAGCTTTTTACCACGCGCTTCATAGGAGCCAGACGCCAGTTTGTTCCACACGCCACGGTGTGCCTTGGCGTTAGCTTCTGGAATACCGCGCAGCAGCAGCAGCAGTTCGCCAATCACCAGCTCCGCCACGGAACGGGTGTTGGAGAACGGGGCATTGAAGACGGGGATACCGCGTTTGGCGGCCGCATTCAGGTCAACCTGGTTGGTACCGATGCAGAAACAGCCGATAGCCACCAGCTTTTCCGCCGCAGCAATAACATCTTCAGTCAGATGAGTACGGGATCGCAGGCCAATGAAGTGGGCATCACGGATGGACGCTTTCAGCTCTTCAGTATCGAGCGCGCCTTTGTGAAATTCGATGTTGGTGTAACCTGCCGCACGAAGGCTATCGATTGCTTTTTGATGCACGCCCTCGACCAGCAGGAATTTAATCTTGTCTTTCTCCAGTGATACCTTTGCCATTTACCCGACCCTGTTTTTGTCTGAACTGATGTTGTGCTGGATATGAATCCGCTGTAGCCAACATATCAAAAAAAACTATTGCAGCAATATGAACGTTTGCGTCGGCACTCTGAAGAAAAGTCATACAGAGCAAAATGTCAGAGGAAAATGCTATGGAAATTTACAAACGCGGCAGGATCGGCAAAAGAGGCGGAAAAACGTGACACAAGTCACCGAATTTAGCTTTTCAAATTTTTTTTAGCGGGGGGAGGTCTCCCCCCGTCAGATCATTTTACGATGGTTTTCACGCCGTCAGCGGTGCCAATCAGCGCCACATCCGCGCCACGGTTGGCGAATAGCCCTACGGTCACTACGCCAGGAATGCCGTTGATGGCATTTTCCAGGGCAATCGCGTCGAGAATTTCCAGACCGTGAACGTCGAGGATCACGTTACCGTTGTCGGTGACTACGCCCTGACGATATTCCGGACGACCGCCCAGCTTCACCAGTTGACGGGCAACAGCGCTACGCGCCATCGGGATCACTTCGACCGGCAGCGGGAAATTACCCAGAATGTCGACCTGCTTGGAGGCGTCCGCGATGCAGATAAACTTGTCCGCAACGGAGGCGATGATTTTTTCGCGCGTCAGCGCCGCTCCGCCGCCTTTGATCATCTGCATGTGGCCGTTGATCTCATCCGCGCCATCAACGTAAATCCCCAGACGATCCACTTCGTTGAGATCGAAAACGGTAATGCCGAGGCTTTTCAGCTTTTCCGTGGAAGCATCAGAGCTGGACACCGCGCCCTCGATCTGCCCTTTCATCGTGCCAAGTGCATCGATAAAGTGTGCCGCGGTTGATCCCGTACCGACACCGACAATGGTACCCGGCTGTACGTACTGGAGAGCGGCCCATCCTACTGCTTTTTTCAGTTCATCCTGCGTCATGATCGTTTTGCCTGTGGTGTGAAAACTCAGGGCGCATTATAGAACACGTCGAATGGAATTCGTCTGCCACGAAGGGAAAATTGTGTCATAGTGCAGATTAAGCAAAATTAAGGAGTCAGCCAGAGCAATGAAACGTCCGGACTACAGAACACTACAGGCACTTGATGCAGTTATTCGTGAACGAGGTTTTGAGCGCGCGGCGCAAAAGCTTTGCATCACGCAGTCCGCCGTATCGCAGCGTATCAAACAGCTTGAAAACATGTTTGGCCAGCCACTGCTGGTGCGTACCGTGCCGCCTCGCCCAACGGAGCAAGGGCAAAAGCTCCTCGCCCTGCTGCGTCAGGTTGAACTGCTGGAAGATGAGTGGCTGGGTGACGAACAAACGGGCTCCACGCCGCTGCTGCTCTCTCTGGCGGTCAACGCCGACAGTCTGGCAACATGGCTGCTGCCGGCTCTTGCGCCGGTCTTAGCGGATTCCCCTATCCGCCTGAATTTGCAGGTTGAAGATGAAACCCGTACCCAGGAGCGCCTGCGTCGCGGTGAAGTGGTCGGGGCGGTCAGTATCCAGCCTCAGGCGCTGCCAAGCTGCCTGGTGGATCAGCTCGGCGCGCTGGATTACCTGTTTGTCGGTTCAAAAGCCTTTGCCGAGCGCTATTTCCCCAACGGCGTGACCCGCGCCGCGCTGCTGAAAGCACCTGCCGTGGCGTTCGACCATCTGGACGATATGCATCAGGCTTTCCTTCAGCAAAACTTCGATCTGCCGCCGGGCAGCGTGCCGTGTCATATCGTCAACTCATCCGAAGCGTTTGTGCAACTTGCGCGCCAGGGCACGACCTGCTGCATGATCCCGCATCTGCAGATTGAGAAAGAGTTGAAAAGCGGTGAGCTGATTGACCTGACGCCGGGGCTGTATCAGCGCCGGATGCTCTACTGGCACCGTTTCGCGCCAGAAAGCCGAATGATGCGCAACGTCACCGACGCGCTGCTGGCGTTTGGGCATAAGGTGTTGAGGCAGGATTAATCGCTTGAATTCCCTCTCCCTGTGGGAGAGGGTTAGGGTGAGGGCAAATTACTGCGCCTTAGCCGCCTCAGTTTGCTGAGTTTTAGTTGGCTCCAGCTGGAACACCACATCCACCTGATCGTCGAACTGGATCGTCGGCTGCTCGTAAGTTTCCTGAGCGGATACCGGCGCCGCATCGGCCTTCATCATCCGTACCATCGGGCTTGGCTGATAGTTAGAGACGTGGTAACGCACGCTGTATACCGGGCCGAGCTTGCTGTTAAACCCGGACGCCAGCTGCTGCGCCTGGTGAATTGCATCATCAATCGCCGCTTTACGCGCTTCGTCTTTGTATTTCTCCGGTTGCGCAACGCCCAGCGACACAGAACGGATTTCGTTCAGCCCCGCCTTCAGCGCGCCGTCCAGCAAGGCATTCAGCTTATCCAGCTGACGCACGGTCACTTCAACGGTGCGCACGGCACGGTAGCCTTTCAGGATGCTTTTGCCATTCTGATAGTCGTAATCGGGTTGAGTACGCAGGTTCGCCGAGTTGATATCTTTTTTACCGACGCCGTTCTGCTCGAGGAAAGAGAGATATTGCGCAACACGATCGTCAGCCTGCTTCTTGGCAGACGCCGCATCTTTCGCAGCCACATTCACTTCAATTGCCAGCGTTGCAACATCGGGTACCGCATCCACGCTTGCGGTGCCTGAAGTGACGATGTGCGGGCCATCCGGCAGTTCACTTGCCTGCACCGACACCGCACCTAAACTTACTAATGCCGCCAGGGCCATCACTTTAAACTTCACTGTTATTCCTCCATGTTGCAAAGAGTGCCCGATAACAGGGCGCATGCCAGCAAGCTTAGCGGGTCCTGGTCAGTTGTCCATAAGACAAGGATTAGTTGAACAATTCCTGAACGTGGTGAATGCCCTCTTTTGCCAGTTGAAAAGCAATAAACCACATCACCAGCCCCACCAGGGTATTAATGATGCGCTGGGCTTTGGCAGTCCGCAGACGAGGTGCCAGCCATGCCGCCAGAATGGCGAGACCAAAGAACCAGAGGAACGAGGCGCTGACCGTGCCGAGCGCAAACCAGCGTTTCGGCTCAACGTCCAGCTGCCCACCCAGGCTGCCCAGCACCACGAAGGTATCAAGATAGACATGCGGGTTAAGCCAGGTCACCGCCAGCATGGTGACGATGATCTTCCAGCGCCCCTGCTTCATCACTTCTGCACTCGCCAGTTCGAGATTGCTACTCATCGCCGTTTTCAGGGCACCAAATCCGTACCAGAGCAGAAACGCCACGCCGCCCCAGGTAACAAGCGCCAGCAGCCAGGGAGACTGCATCAGCAATGCGCTGCCGCCAAAAATCCCGGCGCAGATCAGGAGTAAATCGCTTACCGCACACAGCAGGGCAATCATCAGATGATACTGGCGGCGGATGCCCTGGTTCATCACGAACGCATTTTGCGGGCCAAGGGGAAGGATCATGGCCGCACCTAAGGCAAGCCCTTGAAAGTAATACGATAACATGACGAAACTCTCACAGTATTGTTCTGGAAGCAGACTATACTGCGGGAATAACATTAGAGGAAATGGATAATATTAATTGGGGATTAGCTAGTCTAATAAAAGAAAAGCCCGGTGGCGGTGGCGCTTACCGGGCCTACGGGAGACGTTATTCTGCTTCTTTGACTTTTTTGACGTTTACGTCCATCTGCGGGTACGGGAAGCTGATGCCGTTAGCGTCGAAGTCGCGCTTAATGCGTTCCAGCACGTCCCAGTAGACGTTTTGCAGATCGCTGCTCTTGCTCCAGATACGCACCACGAAGTTGATGGATGACGCGCCCAGCTCGTTGAGGCGAACGGTTTGCTCTTTATCTTTCAAAATACGATCGTCTGAGGCAATGATATTGCTAATCAGCGACTTCACCTGATCGATATCCGAATCATACGCCACGCTGATAATCAGCTCGTTACGACGCACCGGCTCACGGGAGAAGTTAATGATGTTGCCGGCGATGATTTTCCCGTTCGGCACCACCACGATGCGGCCATCGACGGTACGCATGGTCGTTGAGAAAATCTGTACCTGCAGCACGGTTCCGGCAATGCCACCAAGATCAACGTATTCGCCGGAGCGGAACGGACGGAAGGTCACCAGCAGCACGCCTGCCGCCAGGTTTGAAAGCGAGCCCTGCAGCGCCAGACCAATAGCCAGACCGGCAGCACCGAGAACGGCAATGACGGAGGCGGTCTGCACGCCCACACGGCCCAGCGCGGCAATCAGCGTAAAGGCGATAATACTGTAGCGCACAAGAGCAGAGAGGAAGTCAGCCACCGTGGCGTCAATGTGACGGGCCAGCATCACGCGGTTAACCGCGTTCGATACGATACGCGCAACAATCATCCCGACGATGATGATGGCAATCGCCGCGACGATGTTCACGGCGTAGCTCAGCAACAATGCCTGGTTACGCGCCAGCCAGTTACCGGCGTGATTGATGCTGTCTACAACATCGAGTTGTTCCATTTATTCTTCCTTTTGTTAAACCAAAACACAAAATCCATCCCCCATGGAGACAGGCAGGTCCGTAAAGGGTAAACAAAAAGCACCGGGTTTGCCAAACAGATCACAAAAACTGCTCTGGCAGGGTATTGAAAAAGCATAAAAAAAGGCCCGCATTTGCGGGCCTTCAGATGCTGTTAGCAGCTCAAATTACAGAACGTCAACCGCGTTCAGCTCTTTGAATGCCTGCTCCAGACGAGTAATCATTGAAGTCTGTGCAGCACGCAGCCATACGCGTGGATCGTAGTATTTCTTGTTCGGCTGGTCTTCGCCTTTCGGGTTGCCCAGCTGACCCTGCAGGTAAGCTTCGTTGGTTTTGTAGTATTGCAGGATGCCGTCCCAGGTTGCCCATTGGGTGTCGGTATCGATGTTCATTTTCACTACGCCGTAGCTTACGGAGTCTTTGATTTCCTGAGCAGAAGAACCGGAACCGCCGTGGAAGACGAAGTTCAGGCTGTTGTGCGGCAGGTTGTGTTTCTTGGAAACATATTCCTGAGAATCACGCAGGATGGTTGGGGTCAGAACCACGTTACCTGGTTTGTAAACGCCGTGCACGTTACCGAAGGACGCTGCAATCGTGAAGCGTGGGCTGATTTTGCTCAGCTCGGTGTAAGCGTAATCAACGTCTTCTGGCTGGGTGTACAGTGCAGAAGCGTCCATGTGGCTGTTGTCCACGCCGTCTTCTTCACCACCGGTGCAACCCAGTTCGATTTCCAGGGTCATGTCCATTTTGGACATACGCGCCAGGTATTTGGAGCAGATTTCGATGTTTTCGTGCAGTGACTCTTCAGACAGGTCGATCATGTGAGAAGAGAACAGTGGCTTACCGGTAGCTGCGAAGTGTTTTTCACCCGCATCCAGCAGACCGTCGATCCACGGCAGCAGTTTCTTCGCGCAGTGGTCAGTGTGCAGGATAACCGGAACACCGTAGTGCTCAGCCATCTGGTGTACGTGGTGCGCACCAGAGATAGCACCCAGGATTGCAGCGCCCTGAGGAACGTCAGTTTTCACGCCTTTACCTGCGATGAACGCAGCGCCGCCGTTAGAGAACTGAACGATAACCGGTGCTTTTACTTTTGCAGCGGTTTCCAGTACGGCGTTGATGGAGTCGGTACCCACGCAGTTAACTGCTGGCAGAGCGAAGTTGTTTTCTTTAGCTACCTGGAACACTTTCTGTACGTCATCACCAGTGATAACGCCAGGTTTTACGAAATCAAAAATTTTAGACATGTTGCTTAGTCCTGTATCTTCGGCCGTTAGAAAAGGTGCGAGCTCTTAAAAGCGCGCTGAAAATTGGGCAGGTTTCCCTGCCCTTGAATGGCTTACTTCTTAGCGCGCTCTTCGAGCATTGCTACTGCTGGCAGTACTTTGCCTTCCACGAATTCGAGGAATGCACCGCCACCAGTGGAGATGTAGGAGATCTTGTCAGCGATACCGAACAGATCGATTGCTGCCAGGGTGTCACCACCGCCTGCAATAGAGAACGCTTCGCTGTCTGCGATAGCGTTAGCAACGATTTCAGTACCTTTGCGGAAGTTCGGGAATTCGAACACGCCAACAGGGCCGTTCCACAGGATGGTTTTTGCGTTTTTCAGGATTTCAGCCAGTTTCTGTGCAGAAACGTCGCCCAGGTCCAGAATCTGCTCTTCATCTTTGATGTCGTTTACAGACTTCAGGGTCGCAGTCGCAGTTTCAGAGAACTCGGTCGCAACGCGAACGTCAGTTGGAACCGGGATATCGCAGGTGGTCAGCAGGCGTTTTGCTTCATCAACCAGGTCTGCTTCGTACAGGGATTTACCGACGTTATGGCCCTGAGCGGCAACGAAGGTGTTCGCGATACCACCGCCAACGATCAGCTGGTCAGCGATTTTAGACAGGGAATCCAGAACGGTCAGTTTGGTAGAAACTTTAGAACCACCAACGATAGCCACCATTGGACGAGCAGGTTCTTTCAGCGCTTTACCCAGTGCTTCCAGTTCGTCAGCCAGCAGAGGACCAGCACACGCAACGTCTGCAAATTTACCGATACCGTGGGTAGAAGCCTGTGCACGGTGAGCCGTACCGAATGCATCCATTACGAATACGTCGCACAGTGCAGCGTATTTTTTGGACAGCGCTTCGTCGTCTTTCTTCTCGCCTTTGTTGAAGCGAACGTTTTCCAGAACCACCAGTTCACCGGCAGCGACTTCAACGCCGTCCAGGTAATCTTTTACCAGGCGAACAGGGTTAGACAGTTTGTCTTTCAGGTAATTAACAACTGGCAGCAGAGAGAACTCTTCGTTGTACTCGCCTTCGGTTGGACGACCCAGGTGGGAGGTTACCATCACTTTAGCGCCCTGCTTCAGAGCCAGTTCGATGGTTGGCAGAGATGCACGAATACGCGCGTCGCTGGTCACTTTGCCATCTTTAACCGGTACGTTCAGATCGGCACGGATGAAAACGCGTTTACCAGCCAGATCCAGATCGGTCATCTTAATTACAGACATGGTGAATCCTCTCGTTGATTCTTAAAGTTTTGCAGACGCACGATGCGTCTTACCTGAAACCTTGAGCGGCCATTGCTAACGTGGTGTCGAGCATTCGGTTAGCAAAGCCCCATTCGTTATCACACCAGACCAGCGTCTTGATAAGGTGTGCGCCACTGACGCGCGTTTGAGTGCCATCAACAATGGCGCTATGCGGGTCGTGGTTAAAATCCACTGAGACCAACGGTAATTCCGTATAGTCAACTATACCATGAAATGCCCCCTGTGCCGCTTTTTGCAGCAACAGGTTGACTTCACAGGCTTTTACCGGTTTTTTTACCGTCACGCTAAGGTCGATTGCGGTGACGTTGATCGTCGGAACTCGCACGGCAATCGCTTCAAAACGGTCTTTAAACTGCGGAAAAATTCGGGTGATCCCTGCAGCCAGCTTTGTGTCCACCGGAATGATTGACTGGCTCGCTGCACGCGTGCGCCGTAAATCCGGGTGGTAAGCGTCAATTACCTGCTGATCGTGCATGGCGGAGTGAATCGTGGTCACGGTGCCAGATTCAATGCCATACGCATCGTCTAACAGTTTGATGACCGGAATAATGCAGTTAGTCGTGCAGGAGGCGTTGGAGACAATGCGGTGTTCGGCTTGCAGTTCATGCTGGTTGACGCCAAACACGACGGTCGCGTCGAGGTCGTTACTGCCGGGATGAGAAAACAGGACTTTCTTCGCACCTGCTGCCAGATGCGCTTCGCCATGTTCGCGGTTGCCGTACACACCGGTACAGTCAAGTACCACATCCACACCCAGTTCACGCCAGGGCAACCCGGAAATGCTGTTCTCATGCAGCACACGAATAGCATCGTCACCGACAAAAAGCTGATCTCGTTCCTGGCGTACATCCCAGGCAAAGCGTCCGTGGCTGGTATCATATTTCAACAAATGCGCCATGCCCGTAGCATCCGCCAGTTCATTGATTGCCACCACGGTCATCTCCGCTCGACGTCCGGATTCATACAAAGCACGAACCACATTACGCCCGATGCGACCGAAGCCATTAATCGCTACGCGTACGGTCATAGATCTCCTGCAAAGCTATCCCTGAATCTGAGGTGGCTGAAAGAGTAATCCAGCTACGCCCTAAGGGGAATCCTTGCTGTCACAAACTGCGATTGATTGGTCAATTGTCGAACATTTAATCGACTGAAACGCTTCAGCAAGAATAAGCGAATCGGGGAATAAAAGGAATGTCTGTCCAGATGAATAAGCGAGCTATATGACTTGCGTCACATTTTCGGTGGAATAATGCCGACAAAAAAGCCGGGCGGCGCGCTAGCGCTTACCCGGCCTACTTTCGTGCCATTTGTAGGCCCGGTAAGCGTAGCGCCACCGGGCAAAACAGCAATTACAGCAGTTCTTTCGCCTTCGCGACAACGTTCTCAACGGTGAAGCCGAACTCTTCAAACAGCAGTTCCGCCGGAGCAGATTCACCGAAGGTGGTCATGCCGACGATTGCGCCGTTCAGGCCCACATATTTGAACCAGTAGTCAGCGATACCCGCTTCCACTGCAACACGAGCAGAAACCGCTTTAGGCAGAACGGATTCACGGTAAGCAGCATCCTGCTTGTCGAACGCATCGGTAGACGGCATGGATACCACGCGCGCCTTCACGCCTTCGGCAGTCAGTTTGTCCCAGGCCGCGACAGCCAGCTCAACTTCAGAACCGGTTGCGATGAAGATCAGCTCAGGCTGGCCTGCGCAATCTTTCAGCACGTAGCCACCGCGAGCGATGTTCGCCAGCTGCTCTGGCGTACGATCCTGCTGCGCCAGGTTCTGACGGGAGAGGATCAGTGCGGTTGGGCCGTCATGACGCTCAACACCGTATTTCCACGCAACGGCAGATTCAACCTGGTCACATGGACGCCATGTGCTCATGTTCGGGGTCACACGCAGGGAAGCCACCTGCTCTACCGGCTGGTGGGTTGGACCGTCTTCGCCCAGACCGATTGAGTCGTGAGTGTAGACCATCACCTGACGCTGTTTCATCAGCGCAGCCATACGCACGGCATTACGTGCATATTCTACGAACATCAGGAAGGTAGACGTGTACGGCAGGAAACCGCCGTGCAGGGAGATACCGTTCGCAATAGCCGTCATACCGAATTCACGTACACCGTAATGGATGTAGTTGCCGGCAGTATTTTCGTTGATAGGCTTAGAACCAGACCACAGAGTCAGGTTAGAAGGTGCCAGGTCAGCGGAGCCGCCCAGGAATTCCGGAAGCAGTGGACCGAACGCTTCGATCGCATTCTGAGACGCTTTACGGCTGGCGATTTTAGATGGGTTCGCCTGCAGCTTAGCGATGAATTCGTTCGCTTTCGCGTCGAAGTTAGACGGCATGTCGCCTTTCATACGACGAGTGAATTCAGCCGCTTCCTGTGGGAAGGCTTTCGCGTAAGCAGAGAACTTCTCATTCCATGCAGCTTCTTTCGCCTGACCCGCTTCTTTTGCATCCCACTGAGCATAAATGTCAGATGGAATTTCGAATGCAGGGTGTTTCCAGCCCAGTGCTTCACGGGTCAGTGCGATTTCCGCGTCGCCCAGTGGTGCGCCGTGAGAGTCGTGAGTACCCGCTTTGTTCGGTGAACCGAAGCCGATGATGGTTTTGCACATCAGCAGGGACGGTTTGTCAGTGACCGCGCGCGCTTCTTCTACCGCACGTTTAATCGAGTCAGCATCGTGGCCATCAACGCCACGCACAACGTGCCAGCCGTAGGCTTCGAAACGTTTAGCGGTGTCATCAGTGAACCAGCCTTCAACGTGACCGTCGATGGAGATACCGTTGTCGTCATAGAACGCAACCAGTTTGCCCAGCTTCAGGGTACCTGCCAGGGAGCACACTTCGTGAGAAATGCCTTCCATCATGCAGCCGTCGCCCATGAACGCGTAGGTGAAGTGGTCTACGATGTCGTGACCAGGACGGTTGAACTGCGCCGCCAGCGTCTTCTCAGCAATCGCCATACCCACAGCGTTAGCAATACCCTGACCCAGCGGGCCGGTGGTGGTTTCTACGCCAGCGGTGTAGCCCACTTCCGGGTGACCTGGAGTTTTGGAGTGCAGTTGACGGAAGTTTTTCAGCTCTTCAATAGGCAGATCGTAACCAGTGAGGTGCAGCAGGCTATAGATCAGCATGGAGCCGTGGCCGTTGGACAGCACGAAGCGGTCGCGGTCAGCCCATGACGGGTTCTGCGGGTTGTGGTTCAGGAAATCACGCCACAGGACTTCGGCGATATCAGCCATACCCATAGGAGCCCCTGGGTGGCCGGATTTGGCTTTCTGTACTGCGTCCATGCTCAGCGCACGAATAGCATTAGCAAGCTCTTTACGTGAGGACATTTTAACTCCAGATCGGACTGTTAAAGGCCATGCCCTTGACGACAGCGCGTTTTGGGCTACGCCGGAAAAAAGTGCCAACAATGTAACCCAAGCGGCATGCCATGTACATGGACCATTCTTTTGCTTGTTAAGAAATCTCTGGATCATGCTCGCATGTTGCGCAATCTGCTCGCCCGGCCCTGTAGATATTCCTTATACTTAGCCCGACACCGGCTTCGCTGACGGTGCACTTTTCGGATTTTATTCAGATTAACGAGTACGGAAGCAACCTCATGAAAATGCGTGCAATAGTGCTGGCCTTGGGTACAACGCTCCTGCTGAGCGGCTGTCAGAATATGGATTCTAACGGCCTGATGACGTCAGGCGCAGAAGCCTTTCAGGCCTATTCCCTGAGCGATGCGCAGGTTAAAGCGCTGAGCGACCAGGCCTGTAAAGATATGGACGGAAAAGCCACGCTTGCGCCGGCTAACAGTACCTACACGCAGCGTCTGAATAAGATTGCTTCCGCGCTGGGCGACAACATCAACGGCCAGCCAGTGAACTACAAGGTTTACATGGCGAAAGACGTGAATGCGTTCGCCATGGCGAACGGCTGTATCCGCGTCTATAGCGGATTGATGGATATGATGACCGACAATGAAGTCGAAGCGGTTATCGGCCACGAAATGGGCCACGTTGCACTCGGCCACGTGAAGAAAGGGATGCAGGTTGCCTTAGGCACCAATGCCATCCGCGCTGCGGCGGCCTCAGCGGGCGGTATCGTTGGCAGCCTGTCCCAATCACAGCTTGGCGATGTCGGTGAAAAACTGGTTAACTCCCAGTTCTCACAGCGTCAGGAGTCCGAAGCGGATGACTACTCCTACGATCTGTTGCGCAAACGCGGTATTAATCCATCAGGTTTAGCCACCAGCTTTGAAAAGCTGGCCAAACTGGAAGCGGGACGCCAAAGCTCCATGTTTGACGATCACCCTGCCTCAGAAGAGCGTGCACAACATATTCGCGACCGTATGGCCGCAGACGGAATTAAATAATTTTGGAAGGAGGCAGATTTGCCTCCTTTTTATTTCGCATGAATTGTTAACTTAACCGCACATATCGACAATGCCCTGTAAAGCCCCGCCATATCTGCACTTAACCATTGAAATGTCTGGTCACATAATTATTGCAAACGTTACTTTTTCCGGTAATTATCACCCCCGCAGTTATTCAAATTAATATATCCAGACAGAGACGTTCCCTCCGTGAAAAAAGAATTATCATTAATTGCTTTAAGCTTATTTACCGCATTACCCGCCGCTGCAAGCCAGCAATCCGGCAGCCAGGGTTTTATTGACGACAGCCATCTGGATCTGTTTTTACGCAATGCGTATATCAGCCGCGACTACCATCAGGGCCAGCAGGACAAAGCCGAATGGGGCCAGGGTATTATTGCCACCTTTGAATCCGGTTATACCGAAGGGCTGGTGGGCTTTGGGGTCGATGGCATCGCGCAATACGGCGTGCGCCTGGACGGCGGCCGCGGCAAGAGTGGCGCTGGCGGCATCGACTTCTTTAAACAGGAAGACGACGGCCGGGCAAAATCCGATCTGGCAAAGTTTGGCGCAACCGCAAAAATGCGCATATCGAATACCGTACTGAGCTACGGAAATCAGCGTCCTGAGCTGCCCATCGTGAATGCCGACAGCTCTCGCCTGCTGTTTGAAAGCTACACCGGCGCCATGCTGACTTCAAAAGAGATCGACGGTCTGGAAATCAACGCCGGTTACTTCACCGATGAGCAGCGTAAAAGCGACGATCGCCACGACAGCGGGCTGAAGAGCCTCTCCTTCGGCGGTGCGAGCTACCAGTTCAACGACCAGTTCAGCGGCGCGCTGTACGCTTCTCATAATGAAGAGGTGATGAACAAGCAGTACCTGGGCATGAACTTCAAACAACCGTTCAGCACCGGCCAGCAGCTGGTGCTCGACTTCAACGGTTATAACTCCCGTCTTGATCAGGGTTACGCTGACAACCTCAACACGGGCCGAAGCAACACCATCTGGAGCCTGGCGGCGAGCTACATCTGGGACATTCATACGTTCAAAGTGGCGTACCAGCAGAGCAGCGGCAGCACCGGTTACAACTACGGCGGCTACCGTGACCAGGGCGGCGTGGGTGACGGCGGCAACACCATCTGGCTGGCGAACTCTTACTGGTCTGATTTCAACGGCGAAGACGAGCGTTCATGGCAGGCGTCTTACGGTCTGGACTTCGGCGGCCTGGGCTTGCCGGGGCTGAGCTGGACCACAGCCTACGTGCGTGGCGACAACATCAAAACGTCTGAAACCAGCAACGGCAAAGAGCATGAGTGGTTTAACCAGATCCAGTACCAGGTGCAGGATGGCCCGGCGAAAGACCTCAAGCTGAAACTGCGCTATTCCGTACTGCGCGTCTCAAGCAACGCCAGCGATTACAACGTGGGCGGGGACGAGATCCGCGCTTACGTGGAATACCCGTTTAACGTGTTCTGAAGACAATAAAAAACCTCTCCATGGAGAGGTTTTTTTTCACATCACGTAAGGCTTATTCGCCTTTTTTCGCCGCCTGGATGTAGAGCATTTCCAGTGCCAGGGTCGCCGCGGCCAGCGCGGTGATTTCGGACTGGTCATAGGCAGGCGCCACTTCCACCACGTCCATCCCGACAATGTTCAGATCCTTCAGGCCGCGCACCAGTTTGATGGCACGATCTGAGGTCAGGCCGCCGATCACCGGCGTGCCGGTGCCTGGAGCAAACGCCGGATCCAGACAGTCGATGTCGAAGGTCAGGTAAACAGGCATATCACCGACGATCTGCTTCACCTGAGCGATGATGTCATCAACGCTGCGATCGTTCACCTGGCCCGCATCCAGCACGGTGAAGCCGTTGTCTTTGTCGAACTCGGTACGGATGCCGATCTGCACCGAGTGGTTCGGGTCGATCAAGCCTTCGTTTGGCGCGGTGAAGAACATAGTACCGTGGTCAAACTCGCAGCCGTTCGCGTAGGTGTCGGTATGCGCATCGAAGTGCACCAGCGCCATTTTACCGAAATGCTTCGCGTGGGCGCGCAGCAGCGGCAGGGTCACGAAATGGTCGCCTCCGAAGGAGAGCATGCGCTTACCGGCAGCCAGCAGCTTCTCGGCGTGCTCCTGCAGCTTTTCGCTCATCTCACGCGCGTCGCCGAAGGCGTACACCAGGTCACCGCAGTCCACCACGTTCAGACGCTCGCGCATGTCAAAGTTCCACGGGAAGCGGTTATGCTCCCAGGCCAGGTTAGTGGATACCTGACGGATCGCTGCCGGGCCGTGACGACCACCCGCACGGCCGGAGGTTGCCATATCGAACGGCACACCGGTGATGACCCAGTCAGCGTCACTGTCGTACGGCTGGAAGTTCATCGGAAGGCGTAAAAAACCAAACGCGTTAGATACCAGAGAGTTATCGTACTGATGACCTAAAGTGCTCATGTCCTGACCTCTTTTAAAGTCGATACATTAAAAACAGATGAAAAAAAATCCCCTCCGCGTCGTTAAACCCGACGAGGAAGGGATTGATTCGTAAATCGCTAATTGGGGCGAATTATCGCCGGTAATGCATACGGGTTCAAGTGAGTATAGGGCATTGTGCGGTCCGATGCCCTTACCCCGCCCCTCTCCACAGGGAGAGGGAGATTTTCCTACTCATCTTCCAGGTAGGTGTACCCGTACAGACCCGCTTCAAACTCTTCCAGGAACTGCTGCTGCAATGCATCGTCCAGACCGGTGTTTTTCACCTGGTCGCGGAACTGAGTGAGCAGTTTTTTCGGATCCAACTGTACGTATTCCAGCATGTCCGCCACGGTGTCCCCTTCATCGGACAGCTCGATTTCCACGTTGCCGTCAGGGAAGACAAATACGTCAACCGCCTCGGTATCACCGAACAGGTTGTGCATGTTGCCGAGGATCTCCTGATACGCACCGACCATAAAGAAGCCCAGCATTGGCGGGTTCTCCGGGTCGTATTCCGGCATTGGCATCGTCGTTGCGATACCGTCGCCGTCAACGTAGTGGTCGATAGCACCGTCAGAGTCACAGGTGATGTCCAGCAGCACTGCACGGCGTTCCGGAGCGTGGTTCAGCCCTTCCAGCGGCAGAACCGGGAACAGCTGATCGATACCCCAGGCATCCGGCATCGACTGGAACAGCGAGAAGTTGACGTAGATCTTATCCGCCATGCGCTCCTGCAGCTCGTCGATAATCGGACGGTGCGCGCGGTTGCTTGGGTCGAGTTGCTTCTGCACTTCGTGGCACATGTTCAGATAAAGCTGCTCTGCCCACGCGCGCTCCTGCAGGCTAAAGGTGCCTGAAGAATAACCCACGTGAATGTCGTGCAGGTCCATCTGGCTGTCGTGCAGCCATTCGCGCAGGGAACGACGCGTGCCCGGCTCATGCATCTCCTGCCAGGTTTCCCACATGCTTTGCAGGGAACGCGGGGCATCATCTGCCGGAGGTGTCGCTTCGGTAGTTTCGCTGCGCTCAACGCCGATAATGTTAGAGACCAGCACCGTATGGTGCGCGGTCACCGCGCGACCGGATTCGGTAATCACCGTCGGGTGCGGCAGGCCGTTCTCTTCACAGGCGTCGCCGATCGCCCAGATGATGTTATTGGCGTATTCGTTCAGGCCGTAGTTCACGGAGCAGTCAGACTGCGAGCGGGTACCTTCATAGTCCACGCCCAGGCCGCCACCCACATCGAAGCACTGAATATTCACGCCAAGCTTGTGCAGCTCAACGTAAAAACGTGCAGATTCACGTACGCCGGTGGCGATATCGCGAATGTTGGCCATCTGCGAACCGAGGTGGAAGTGCAGCAGCTGAATGCTGTCCAGACGACCGCGCTCGCGGAGGATCTCCACCAGCTGCAGCACCTGGTTCGCCGCCAGGCCGAACTTGGATTTTTCGCCACCAGAGGACTGCCATTTACCGGAACCTTGCGAAGCCAGACGCGCACGCACGCCAAGGCGTGGCACCACGTTCAGACGTTCGGCCTCTTCCAGCACGATCGCGATTTCAGTCATCTTCTCGATAACCAGATAGACCTTATGGCCCATCTTCTCGCCAATCAGCGCCAGACGAATGTATTCACGGTCTTTATAGCCATTACAAACGATCACCGACCGGGTCATGCCCGCATGCGCCAGCACGGCCATCAGTTCCGCTTTAGAGCCCGCTTCCAGGCCCAGCGGTTCGCCGGAATGGATCAGGGATTCAATGACGCGACGGTGCTGGTTTACCTTGATCGGATAGACCAGGAAGTAGTCGCCTTTATAGCCGTAGGATTCACGCGCACGCTTAAACGCAGCGTTAATAGAACGCAGGCGATGTTGCAGGATCTGCGGGAAGCAGAACAGTGCAGGCAAACGCTGGCCCTGCGCTTCGCGGGCTTTCACCAGTTTGGCGAGATCCACGCGCGCGTCAGGGACGTCGGGATCCGGGCAGACGCTAATGTGGCCCAGTTCGTTGACGTCGTAGTAATTATTGCCCCACCAGGCAATATTGTAGGTGCGCAGCATCTTGCTGGCTTCCTCGGAGCTCATCGCAACCTCCTGCATAGAACGTAGTACACCCTGTTCGCCCGCTGACGAAGGCGAAAAAGAAGACATGTCGTCAGACATAGCGAACCTCAACTCTTTGTATTAAGTGTAAAACAGTTGACTACTATCGCAGCGTTATACGGCGATAACAACCCATAAACGGCTCCGTTTCCCAGCAGAGTATGCTGAAATCCAGACCGTGCGACCGGTTTCTTATTCATATCATTGTAAAACACGTATCCGAACTCTGTATGACAAGGTTCGGCGAAACCACGAGAAAACTCTTGTATTAACAAGAGCGCCCTTGTTCAGTTTTCACAGAGCGTAACCGGCCCTTGAATCCTGAGAAGCGCCGAGATGGGTATAACATCGGCAGGTTTGCAGATTAGAAATGCGGGTTGCGGGAATCAAATGCGCGCCAGAACGGCTGCGCTGAATGTGCGGAAAACGATGGTTCATTATCTCGTATCACCTCCACGGCCGCCTCTGCTGAAACGGACCACAAGCCAAAGCTAAAAGTTAACTGCTTAACCCGGCTGGAAGTGGCGACACGATGAGTTCATCGAGCGCTTATTTTATATGAGCCGCGCGCCGCGTTTTATACCGAGAAGGGGGCTAAAAAGCAAAACAAAAATGCGCGTGTTGCCGGCAGCGTCAGGAAAAATTTCCAGCCGCCATTTCAACGCAGTGAGAGATGAATCAAAAAAAACTGGAAATCGGGCGAACAAGTGACCTAAAATAGCCATCCAGATGTTAATCCATCTATACTGATTAACACTCATACTGCCAGTGTCATAAACCTGCAGGCCTTGGTAGAATTATCTCCTTTGGCTATTCCACACAGCAGCTTGAGCTAACCAAATTCCTCTTAGGTGAAATAAAACATGGCAAAACACCTGTTTACGTCCGAGTCCGTATCAGAAGGACATCCTGATAAAATTGCTGACCAAATCTCCGATGCGGTGCTGGATGCGATCCTGACCCAGGATCCAAAAGCGCGCGTAGCGTGTGAAACCTATGTCAAAACCGGCATGGTTCTGGTTGGCGGTGAGATCACCACCAGCGCATGGGTTGATATCGAAGAGATCACCCGTAACACGGTGCGTGAGATCGGCTATGTGCATTCTGATATGGGCTTTGATGCCAACTCCTGCGCGGTACTGAGCGCGATTGGCAAACAGTCTCCGGACATCAACCAGGGCGTTGACCGTGCCGATCCGCTGGAACAGGGCGCGGGTGACCAGGGTCTGATGTTCGGTTATGCAACCAACGAAACCGACGTGCTGATGCCAGCACCGGTAACCTACGCACACCGTCTGGTGCAGCGTCAGGCTGAAGTGCGTAAAAACGGCTCTCTGCCGTGGCTGCGCCCGGATGCGAAAAGCCAGGTGACCTTCCAGTACGACGACGGCAAAATCGTCGGTATTGACGCGGTGGTTCTGTCTACCCAGCATTCCGAAGATATCGATCAGAAATCCCTGCAGGAAGCAGTGATGGAAGAGATCATCAAGCCGGTGCTGCCTACCGAGTGGCTGAGCAGCGCGACCAAATACTTCATCAACCCAACCGGACGCTTCGTTATCGGCGGCCCAATGGGTGACTGCGGTCTGACCGGTCGTAAAATCATCGTTGATACCTACGGCGGCATGGCGCGTCACGGCGGCGGTGCATTCTCCGGTAAAGATCCGTCTAAAGTTGACCGCTCTGCTGCGTATGCAGCGCGTTATGTTGCGAAAAACATCGTTGCTGCCGGCCTGGCTGACCGTTGTGAGATCCAGGTTTCCTACGCTATCGGCGTGGCTGAGCCAACCTCCATCATGGTTGAAACCTTTGGTACTGAGAAAGTGCCTTCAGAGCAGCTGACCCTGCTGGTGCGCGAGTTCTTCGACCTGCGTCCATACGGCCTGATTCAGATGCTGGATCTGCTGCACCCAATCTACAAAGAAACCGCTGCATACGGTCACTTTGGTCGCGAACATTTCCCATGGGAAAAAACCGACAAAGCCGCTCTGCTGCGTGAAGCTGCCGGTCTGAAGTAATCGACTGACAACTGCTTTATAAAAGGCCAGCCTTCGGGCTGGCCTTTTGCATTTGTGCGGTCATCTTTGCCCGGTGGCGCTTCGCTTGCGCGGGCCTACAGGTTTTGCGGTATTTGTAGGCCGGGTAAGGCGCAGCCGACACCCGGCTGAAAGGCGCACTATTTGGAACCGATTACACCGCAGCGGATGCCTTCCGCTTTCAGAATATTCTCTTTGCACGATCGCTTTTCTTCTGCTGTTACATCCCCTTTCAGTTAAGTCTGAAATGTGTTCTTTCGCGATGCGCATCACCTCGTTTACCTCTATATTTTCAAAGCTTTAATTATTTTTACGGTTCCGCGCTAGTGTAACCGATTACACCAATGTGATTAATCTCACATATTTTTACGGGTCGCTCACCTACCCTTAACCTCGATAAAACTGATAACCCAACTGGAGGGCATAATGCCTGACAATAAAAAACAGGGGCGTACGTCCAACAAGGCGATGACATTCTTCGTCTGTTTCCTCGCAGCCCTGGCAGGATTACTTTTTGGCCTGGATATCGGCGTGATTGCCGGTGCATTACCTTTCATCACTGAAGAGTTCCAGATCAGCGCTCACACCCAGGAGTGGGTGGTCAGCTCCATGATGTTTGGTGCTGCCGTCGGGGCCGTCGGCAGCGGCTGGCTCTCCTTCAAGCTCGGGCGTAAAAAGAGCCTGATGATCGGCGCCATCCTGTTCGTTGCCGGTTCACTCTTCTCTGCCGCTGCGCCTAACGTTGAGGTCCTGCTGGTTTCCCGCGTTCTGCTCGGTCTGGCCGTGGGCGTGGCGTCCTATACCGCCCCGCTTTACCTGTCTGAAATCGCGCCGGAGAAAATCCGCGGCAGTATGATTTCGATGTACCAGCTGATGATCACCATCGGCATTTTGGGCGCATACCTTTCAGATACCGCGTTTAGCTACAGCGGCGCATGGCGCTGGATGCTCGGCGTGATCATCATCCCGGCCATTCTGCTGTTGATTGGCGTCTTCTTCCTGCCGGACAGCCCGCGCTGGTTTGCCGCTAAACGCCGCTTCGTTGATGCTGAACGCGTGCTGCTTCGCCTGCGTGATACCAGCGCAGAAGCGAAAAATGAGCTGGAAGAGATCCGCGAAAGCCTGAAGGTCAAACAGTCTGGCTGGGCGTTGTTTAAAGAGAATAGCAATTTCCGTCGCGCGGTTTTCCTCGGCGTACTGCTTCAGGTCATGCAGCAGTTCACCGGGATGAACGTCATTATGTATTACGCACCAAAAATCTTTGAGCTGGCGGGTTATACCAACACCACCGAGCAAATGTGGGGGACCGTCATCGTGGGTCTGACCAACGTGCTGGCGACCTTTATCGCCATCGGCCTGGTAGACCGCTGGGGACGTAAGCCAACGCTGACGCTGGGCTTCCTGGTGATGGCGGCCGGTATGGGTGTCCTCGGTACAATGATGCATGTGGGCATTCACTCACCAACCGCCCAGTACTTCGCGGTAGGCATGCTGCTGATGTTTATCGTCGGCTTTGCGATGAGCGCCGGCCCGCTGATTTGGGTGCTGTGCTCTGAGATCCAGCCGCTGAAAGGGCGTGATTTTGGTATCACCTGCTCGACCGCAACGAACTGGATTGCCAACATGATCGTCGGCGCAACGTTCCTGACCATGCTCAATACCCTGGGCAATGCCAACACCTTCTGGGTCTATGCGGGTCTGAACCTGTTCTTTATCGTTCTGACTATCTGGCTGGTTCCAGAAACCAAACATGTGTCCCTGGAACATATCGAACGTAACCTGATGAAAGGTCGTCCTCTGCGCGAAATCGGTGCCCACGACTAATCCTCCCATGGGAGGTGCCCCTTGCACCTCCCCGCTTCGCGCTTTATGCTCTGCCCCTATGAAAGCTCCCCGTCTCCCCATCGCCCTTCAGCAGGCCGTTATGCGCAGCCTGCGGGAAAAACTCGCCCAGGCGAACCTGAAGCTCGGTCGCAACTACCCTGAACCTAAGGTAGTTTATCAGCAGCGTGGCACCGCGGCCGGTACCGCCTGGCTCGAGTCTTATGAGATCCGCCTTAACCCGGTACTCATGATGGAAAACCAGCAGGCGTTTATTGAGGAAGTGGTGCCGCACGAGCTGGCGCATCTGCTGGTCTGGAAGCACTTCGGGCGCGTCGCTCCCCACGGAAAAGAGTGGAAATGGATGATGGAGGCAGTGCTCGGCGTTCCGGCGCGCCGTACCCATCAGTTCGAGCTGGAATCGGTGCGCCGCAATACCTTCCCCTACCGCTGCCAGTGTCAGCAGCACCAGCTTACCGTCCGCCGCCATAACCGGGTGGTACGCGGCGAGGCGACCTACCGCTGCGTCAAATGCGGCGAGCCACTGGTGGCGGACTAATCACCTGAACTTTCAGGAACTTTCCTGACCTGACTGATTGCATACAAGAACAACTTTCGTTACGTTGCGGGCTCGTTTTGACACGGAGTGTAAGATGTCCCGTAATTTTTCTCTCGCGGTCGCCTTTTTGACGACGGCGCTCTCAGGCCACGCGCTGGCCGACGGTATCAACAGTTTCTCTCAGGCCAAAGCGGCCGGTGTAAAGGTCAACGCTGACGTGCCTGGCGATTTCTACTGCGGCTGTAAAATTAACTGGCAGGGTAAAAAAGGGGTCGTTGACCTTGAGTCCTGCGGCTATAAGGTGCGTAAAAACGAAAACCGCGCCAGCCGTATTGAATGGGAACATGTCGTTCCGGCATGGCAGTTCGGCCACCAACGCCAGTGCTGGCAGGATGGTGGACGTAAAAACTGCGCCAAAGACCCGGTTTATCGCCAGATGGAAAGCGATATGCATAACCTGCAGCCCGCCGTGGGTGAAGTGAACGGTGACCGCGGCAATTTCATGTACAGCCAGTGGAACGGTGGCGAAGGCCAGTACGGCCAGTGCGGAATGAAGGTTGATTTTAAAGAGAAAGTCGCCGAGCCCCCTGCCCGCGCGCGCGGCAGCATTGCCCGCACCTATTTCTATATGCGTGACCGTTACGATCTCAACCTCTCCCGCCAGCAGACGCAACTGTTCAACGCCTGGGACAAGCAATACCCGGTGACGGAGTGGGAATGCCAGCGCGACGAACGCATCGCCAGGGTTCAGGGGAATCATAACCCTTACGTCCAGCGGGCTTGCCAGGCGCAAAAGAGCTAACCTACACTAGCGGCAATTTGCTTACATCGTATTACACACGGAATTTCTGACTATGCGCATTCCCCGCATTTACCATCCTGAACTGATTACCGCAGGTCGCGAAATCGCCCTGTCTGATGACGCCGCCAACCACGTTGGCCGAGTGCTGCGCATGGGCGCAGGTCAGACAATTCAGCTGTTCGACGGCTCTAACCAGGTTTTCGACGCACAAATTACGCGGTCCGATAAAAAAAGTGTGCACGTTAACGTGCTGCGTGGCGAAGTGGATGATCGCGAATCACCCCTGCACATTCATCTGGGCCAGGTGATGTCGCGCGGGGAAAAGATGGAGTTCACGATTCAGAAATCTATTGAACTGGGTGTAAGCCTCATTACGCCACTTTTTTCTGAGCGCTGTGGCGTTAAACTGGATGCGGAACGTCTGAACAAAAAGATCCAGCAGTGGCAGAAAATTGCCATCGCGGCTTGTGAACAGAGTGGTCGCAACCGTATTCCGGAGATCCGCCCGGCGATGGATCTGGAAGACTGGTGTGCAGAAGAGGAAAGTGGGCTGAAGCTCAATCTTCATCCACGCGCCAGCGCCAGCATCAATACGCTGCCCCTGCCCGTTGAGCGCGTACGCCTGCTGATTGGCCCCGAAGGTGGGCTTTCGGCGGACGAAATTGCGATGACGGCACGTTACCAGTTTACTGATATTCTGTTGGGACCTCGCGTTCTGCGCACTGAGACAACGGCACTCACGGCCATTACCGCGCTACAGGTACGGTTTGGCGATCTGGGTTGACGCATATTGGAGAGAAAGATGATCAAGCTCGGCATCGTGATGGACCCCATCGCAAACATTAACATCAAGAAAGATTCCAGCTTCGCTATGCTGCTGGAAGCGCAGCGTCGCGGTTATGAACTCCACTATATGGAGATGAACGATCTTTACCTGATCAACGGTGAAGCCCGCGCGCGCACCCGCATCGTTAACGTCGAGCAGAACTACGACAAATGGTACGAATTCGGCACAGAGCAGGACATTGCGCTTGCCGATCTCAACGTCATCCTGATGCGTAAAGATCCGCCGTTCGACACCGAGTACATCTACTGCACCTATATCCTTGAACGTGCAGAAGAGAAAGGGACGCTGATCGTCAATAAACCGCAGAGCCTGCGCGACTGCAACGAGAAGCTTTACACCGCCTGGTTCTCCGACCTGACGCCTGAAACGCTGGTGACCCGCAACAAAGCCCAGTTGAAGGAATTCTGGCAGAAGCACGGCGATATCATCATGAAGCCGCTGGACGGCATGGGCGGCGCGTCGATTTTCCGCGTGAAAGAGAGCGACCCGAACATTGGCGTGATTGCCGAAACACTGACCGAGCTGGGCACCCGTTACTGCATGGCGCAGAACTATATTCCGGCGATCAAAGACGGCGACAAACGCGTTCTGGTCGTGGATGGCGAACCGGTTCCTTACTGCCTGGCACGTATCCCGCAGGGTGGCGAAACCCGTGGTAATCTGGCGGCCGGTGGCCGTGGCGAACCGCGCCCGTTGACCGAAAGCGACTGGGAAATTGCCCGCCGCGTTGGTCCTACTCTTAAGGCTAAAGGCCTGATCTTCGTTGGCCTGGATATCATCGGCGACCGTCTGACGGAAGTGAACGTCACCAGCCCGACCTGCATTCGTGAAATTGAAGCGGTATTCCCGGTCTCCATTACCGGAATGCTGATGGAAGCTATCGAAAAACGCCTGCAGAAATAACCCACCAATGAGTGACAGCGCCCGGGTTTCTCCGCATACTGGTCGCTGTCGCTTTTTAAACCAGGAAACAGTACCTCTGACAATGAATTTACAGCATCACTTTCTTATTGCCATGCCTGCTCTCCAGGACCCGATTTTTCGCCGCGCTGTGGTTTATATTTGTGAATACAATGAAGACGGCGCGATGGGCATTATCATCAACAAACCGCTGGAAAACCTTCAGGTTGAAGGGATTCTGGACAAGCTGAAAATCCCGGCTGAAGCGCGCTTGCCGGAAATCCGGCTCGATAAACCCGTGATGCTGGGTGGACCTCTCGCAGAAGATCGCGGTTTTATCCTGCATACGCCGCCGGTATTCTCTTCCAGTATTCGAATTTCGGATAACACCGTCATCACCACCTCACGCGACGTGCTGGAGACGCTGGGCACCGCTGAGCAGCCTTCTGAAGTACTGGTGGCGCTGGGCTATTCGTCGTGGGAGAAAGGCCAGCTTGAGCAAGAGATCCTCGATAATGCCTGGCTCACCGCCCCTGCAGACATGAATATCCTGTTTAAAACCCCTATCGCCGATCGCTGGCGTGACGCGGCTAAGCTGATTGGCATTGATATTCTGACCATGCCTGGCGTCGCGGGGCACGCCTGATGAGCGGAACACTTCTGGCCTTCGATTTTGGCACCAAAAGCATTGGCGTCGCCATTGGTCAGCGCATTACCGGTACCGCCCGTCCGCTTACGGCCCTGAAGGCCAACGACGGCACGCCTGACTGGAATCTGATCGAGCGTCTGCTCAAAGAGTGGCAGCCGGATGACGTGATTGTTGGGCTGCCGCTGAACATGGATGGCACAGAACAGCCGCTTACCGCCCGGGCGCGTAAGTTCGCCAATAAAATCCATGGCCGCTTTGGCGTCTCCGTGAAGCTTCACGACGAGCGCCTCAGCACTGTCGAAGCGCGAGCGGGTCTGTTTGAACATGGCGGCTTCCGGGCGCTCAACAAAGGCAGCGTGGACTCCGCTTCTGCCGTCATCATCCTCGAAAGCTATTTCGAACAGGGCTATTGAACACAGGGGCCTACAGCCGCCCCTGCGCCCGTCTCTCCGCCAGGCTCTGGTCAAAGTTCTGCATTCCTGCCTGCTGACCGGTTTGAATAATGCCGGGCAACTGCCATGTTTTTCCTTCGCGAATGAGATTCGCCGCCGCTGCTGTGTTCACCAGCAGTTCATACAGCGCGACGCGGCCATCCTGGAGATCGGGAACCAGCTTCTGCGCCAGGACTGCCCGCAGGCTGCCGGCTAGCTGGTTACGCACCGGATCTTTCTCCTGCGCCGGGAACGTATCGACCAGCCGTTCAATCGCCTGCGATGCGCCGCGCGTATGCAGCGTCGCCAGCACCAGATGCCCGGTTTCGGCCGCCGTCAGCGCCAGGCGGATCGTTTCGCTGTCGCGCAGTTCCCCCAGCAAAATCACGTCCGGATCCTCACGCAACGCACTGCGCAGCGCTTCAGCAAATGACGGGCTGTGCTGACCTATCTCCCTCTGCTGTATCAGGCAACGTTCACTCTGGTAGATAAACTCCACCGGATCTTCGAGCGTGAGAATATGGCCGTCAGTATGGTGGTTGAGAAAATCGACCATTGCCGCGAGCGTAGTGGATTTGCCGCTGCCGGTCGCCCCCGTCACCAGAATCAACCCTGAGTCATTGGATAACAGTTCCGGGATTGCCCGTGGCACGGCCAACGAAGCGAGCTGCGGACAGGTACGCGGCAACAGCCGCAACGCCACAGAGACGCCGCTCATTTGCTTAAAGGCACTGCCGCGCAGACGCTGGCCCCCCGCCACTGTCGCGGCAAAATCCACCTGCCCGTTTGCCCACCATGTTCCCTGCTGCTCGTCGTTGAGCCACGCTTTTAACAACGCTTCGACGTCAGGAGGCGGAAACGGTGCCGGTTCAAGGCGGCCTGTTCTGCGCCAGCGGGGTGGCGAATCACTGCACAGGTGTAGATCGGAGACATTATGCTTTACACTAAGCGCCACCATTTCTTCCACATCCATAGACTACTCCTCGGAAAATGAACGACATTGCGCATAACCTGGCACAGGTCCGGGACAAAATCTCAGCCGCCGCAACGCGTTGCGGCCGTGCTTCAGAAGAAATTACGTTACTTGCAGTCAGCAAAACGAAGCCTGCGAGCGCCATCGCAGAAGCCATTGATGCTGGCCAGCGGGCGTTTGGTGAAAACTACGTCCAGGAGGGTGTGGATAAAATTCGCTACTTCCAGGAACAGGGGAATACCCGTCTGCAGTGGCACTTTATTGGTCCCCTGCAGTCGAACAAAAGCCGTCTGGTGGCAGAGCACTTCGACTGGTGCCACACCATTGACCGTCTGCGCATTGCTACCCGCCTGAATGACCAGCGTCCGGCAGAGATGCCTGCGCTTAACGTGCTGATTCAGGTCAACATCAGCGACGAAAACAGCAAGTCCGGCATTGCGCTGAGCGAGCTGGATGCGCTGACAGCAGAGGTAGCCGCACTGCCGCGCTTAACCCTGCGCGGGCTGATGGCAATTCCGGCACCTGAGTCAAGTTATGAAAGGCAGTTTGCCGTGGCACAGCAAATGGCTGTAGCATTTGAGGCGCTTAAAGCGCGCTATGACACGGTAGACACGCTTTCTCTGGGCATGTCGGATGATATGGAAGCCGCCATCGCGGCAGGCAGCACTATGGTGCGCATCGGTACAGCCATTTTCGGTGCGCGCGACTACACCCAATAATAAGGAAACCTGAGGAACGCCATGAAGACGTTGACTTTCCTGCTCTCAACGGTCATTGAGCTGTATACGATGGCGCTTTTGCTGCGCGTCTGGATGCAGTGGGCCCGCTGTGACTTTTACAATCCGTTCTCCCAGTTTGTCGTGAAAATCACGCAACCTATCGTCGGACCGTTGCGCCGTATTATTCCGGCAATGGGTCCCATCGACAGTTCGTCTCTGCTGGTGGCGTTTATTCTGAGCGTTATCAAAGCAATCGTGCTGTTTATGGTCATCACCTTCCAGCCGATTATCTGGATAGCCGCCGTCCTGATTCTGATCAAAACCGTCGGTCTGCTGATTTTCTGGGTGCTGCTGGTCATGGCCATCATGAGCTGGGTCAGCCAGGGGCGCAGCCCGGTGGAGTACGCATTGATTCAGTTGGCCGAACCGCTGCTGCGTCCGATCCGTAACCTGCTCCCGTCTATGGGCGGTATCGACTTTTCCCCGATGATCCTGGTTCTGCTGCTCTATGTGATCAACATGGGGATCGCAGAACTGTTACAGTCCACGGGCGATATGCTGCTGCCGGGGCTGTGGATGGCGCTATGAGTGCAGTAAGCACCTGCGCTGACGGGCTGGTTTTGCGGCTGTATATTCAGCCGAAAGCCAGCCGTGACAGTATTGTTGGACTGCATGGCGACGAGTTAAAAGTCGCCATCACTGCCCCACCCGTTGACGGCCAGGCGAACGCGCATCTGACCAAATATCTGGCAAAACAGTTTCGCGTGGCTAAAAGCCAGGTCATTATTGAAAAAGGCGAGCTGGGGCGGCATAAACAGGTAAAAATCCTCAACCCGCAATCGATCCCGACGGAAGTCGCGGCTTTGACAGAACAGGACTAAACCATGCAGAAAGTTGTTCTCGCGACCGGTAACGCCGGTAAAGTGCGCGAGCTGGCCTCGCTATTAAATGATTTTGGGCTGGACGTGGTCGCTCAGACCGATCTTGGCGTGGATTCCGCCGAAGAGACGGGGCTGACGTTTATCGAAAACGCGATCCTGAAAGCACGCCATGCCGCGCAGATTACGGGCCTGCCCGCGATTGCCGACGACTCCGGCCTGGCCGTTGATTTTCTCGGCGGCGCGCCGGGGATTTACTCTGCACGCTATTCCGGCGTTGACGCTACCGACCAGCAGAATCTGGAAAAGCTGCTTGTCTCACTGAAAGACGTGCCTGACGAACAGCGTACCGCGCAGTTCCACTGCGTGCTGGTCTATATGCGTCACGCTGAAGACCCAACACCCATCGTCTGCCACGGCAGCTGGCCGGGGGTGATTACCCGCGAAGCGGCAGGCAACGGCGGCTTTGGCTACGACCCGATTTTCTATGTCCCGTCCGAGGGCAAAACCGCTGCGGAACTGACCCGCGAAGAGAAAAGCGCGATTTCCCACCGTGGACGCGCGTTGAAACTGTTACTGGAAGCACTGCGTAATGGCTAATTTGCCACCCCTGAGTCTGTATATTCACATCCCGTGGTGCGTGCAGAAATGCCCGTACTGCGATTTCAACTCGCACGCGCTGAAAGGTGAAGTGCCACACGATGATTACGTTGCGCATCTGCTGGCCGACCTGGATGCCGATGTACCTTACGCACAGGGACGTGAAGTTAAGACCATTTTCATTGGTGGCGGTACGCCGAGCCTGCTGTCCGGCCCGGCGATGCAGACGCTGCTGGACGGCGTGCGTGCACGTCTGAACCTGGCAGCAGATGCTGAAATTACGATGGAAGCCAACCCCGGTACCGTTGAGGCCGACCGTTTTGTCGATTATCAGCGTGCGGGCGTGAACCGGATTTCCATCGGCGTACAGAGCTTTAGCGAGCCGAAGTTAAAACGTCTGGGGCGTATTCACGGCCCGGAAGAGGCGAAGCGTGCGGCAAATCTGGCAACAGGGCTGGGTCTGCGCAGCTTTAACCTCGATCTGATGCACGGTCTGCCTGACCAGTCACTGGAAGAGGCGCTGGACGATCTGCGTCAGGCGATTGCGCTGAATCCGCCGCACCTTTCGTGGTACCAGCTCACCATCGAGCCAAACACGCTGTTTGGCTCTCGTCCCCCGGTGCTGCCGGATGACGACGCGCTGTGGGATATCTTCGAGCAAGGCCACCAGCTGTTAACCGCGGCGGGCTATCAGCAGTATGAAACGTCGGCCTACGCGAAGCCGGGCTACCAGTGTCAGCACAACCTGAACTACTGGCGGTTTGGCGACTATCTGGGGATTGGCTGCGGCGCGCACGGTAAAGTGACTTTCCCGGACGGGCGCATTCTGCGCACGGCTAAGACTCGCCATCCGCGCGGGTATATGGAAGGCCGTTATCTTGAGCGTCAGCACGACGTAGAGGCGGCGGATAAGCCGTTTGAGTTCTTTATGAACCGCTTCCGCCTGCTGGAAGCTGCACCCCGTGCAGAGTTTGCGCGATACACCGGGCTGCCGGAGTCAGTGATTCGTCCACAAATTGACGAAGCGCTGGTGCAGGGGTATCTCACGGAATGTGAGGAATACTGGCAGATTACCGAGCACGGCAAACTGTTCTTAAACTCCCTTCTTGAGCTGTTCCTCGCAGAAGATTCCTGAAGGCTGATTCAGGATTTCGCATCCCGTCCTGCCGGCTGAGGGAAAGGCTGGTATGTCATTCGATTCTGGAACAACGAGCTCTGGAATAACGAAGAAGGGGTGTTAGAAAAATCCTTGAAACACTGCAAAGGCTGCTACCCTCTCCCTGAAAGGGAGAGGGTTAGGATGAGGGGTGAAGTTAATTACTTCAGCGTCCCCACCAGCGCCTTCCTGCTGTCTTCCAGCGACACCACGCGTTTACACACGTCTTTGCCGAACTTCTGGAAATCATCTTCCTGGTTCTTCCACTCGTTCTGAATGGAGGTCTGCAGGCCACCCAGACTGCCCAGCACGCCCTGAAGCGGGTTACCACCGCCTTTCAGTACCGCTTTGGCGCCCATCTCGTTGATGCTGTCCTGCAGGATACCGCCCATCGCCTGGTTCACCAGCTGCTGCCCGTCAGCACGGACCTGATCAATCGCTTTGTAGTGGAACGTCAGGCCGTCGGTACGCGTCTCGATAATCCGGTTCATCTGCTCTTTGAGCTGCTTATCGAGCTTGGTCAGGCGGGTGCGCATATTGCTGCTCTCACCCACCTCTTTGGTAATGATCTTGTCCAGCGCCACGCGGCTTTTCTCAACGCGCGTCAGTGCGCCTTCGTTAATCCACGGCAGCGCGGTACGCAAATCGGCCTGGTAGTCTTTCGCCTGCTCACGCTGTGCGGCAGTCAGGTTGTACTGTTTGCCGTTAAAGGTGACGTTCCCTTCCAGCGTAATCACCAGATTGCCGTTCTCGCCTTTGACCTGCACGGTTTGCGGGTTTAACACCACGTCGTCACGCGGGGTGACGCTACATTTATACTCCGCATGGGCGGTGGATCCGATTGCCAGTAAAGCAACCGCCAGCAACGTTTTGCGCATCTTAAACACTCCCTCAGACAAAATGGGCCAGCTAATGCTGGCCCTGTACTTGCTTTATTAGTCCCACCAAACGTCGAAAAGTTCGCTGACGCGGACATCTTCCAGCTTGCGGTCTTCAAGCCATTTACGTACCAGAGCCTGATGTTCTTCGGTGCATTTACCCACTTCCTGGGTGCAGATCAGACCTTCCCATGCCAGGTAGCCGCTACCGTCGAAGGCCAGTTTGTTGGGTTCGATCACGTCATTGATGAACGCATCTACTTCCTGATCGATCTGTTCTACGCTGGTGCCTTCCGGGAAACGCCACGCAACGGAGAAACCCACTTCCTGGAATTCTTCGATGTGCATCTTTTTACGCAGACGACGGCTACGATTCTTTGCCATTATTTCACCCTCTCGAACATTAAGTCCCATACACCGTGACCAAGACGATGGCCACGCTGTTCAAATTTCGTTACCGGACGCGATTCCGGACGCGGTACATAGTCGTTGCTTTCAGACTGGTTTTTATAGCCATCCAGCGACGACATCACTTCCAGCATATGTTCCGCATAAGGTTCCCAGTCGGTCGCCATGTGGAAGACGCCGCCCAGTTTTAACTTACTTTTCAGCAGCTCGGCAAACGGTGCCTGAACGATACGGCGTTTATTATGACGTGCTTTGTGCCACGGGTCAGGGAAAAAGAGCTGAACCATGGTTAAAGAATTGTCAGGAATCATTTTGTGCAGCACTTCCACCGCGTCGTGACACATCACGCGCAGGTTCTCAACGCCCTCTTCGTGGGCCGTTGCCAGGCATGCACCCACGCCCGGGGAGTGTACTTCGATACCGAGGAAGTTCTGCTCCGGGCGGGCTTTCGCCATGGCCACCAGCGAGGTGCCCATACCAAAGCCGATTTCCAGCGTGACTGGCGCCTCGCGACCAAACAGTTCAGTAAAGTCCAAAGGCTGCTCGCTGAACTCAACGCCCATCACCGGCCAGTAGTTGTCCAGCGCATGTTGCTGCCCTTTTGTCAGGCGGCCCTGACGGCGGACAAAGCTGCGAATACGGCGCAGCGGGCGACCGTTTTCATCAAATTCCGGTGAAATGACGTCGTTTTTCATAAAAGAGTTGTCTGCTTGTGAGAATGTTCGGGAAACGGGCATTATCCAAAGTTAAGGCTTCTATGCAAGCATGGGAAAGATCCGGTTTACAGCAGATTGACGCTGTGCTGCAATCGGCGTCCCTGATTATACGAATCGATGACCATGCAAGCCTCTCAATTTTCAGCCCAGGTGCTGGACTGGTACGACAAATACGGGCGTAAAACCCTGCCCTGGCAAATTGAAAAAACGCCTTATAAAGTATGGCTCTCCGAAGTGATGTTGCAACAAACGCAGGTCGCCACGGTGATCCCTTACTTTGAGCGTTTTATGGCACGCTTCCCGACGGTGACCGATCTGGCCAACGCGCCGCTGGACGAGGTGCTGCACCTGTGGACCGGGCTTGGCTACTACGCCCGCGCGCGTAATTTGCACAAAGCCGCACAGCAGGTCGCGACGCGCCACAACGGTAAATTCCCGGAAACCTTCGACGAAGTGGCGGATTTACCCGGCGTCGGGCGTTCAACCGCGGGCGCCATTCTCTCTTTGTCTTTAGGCAAACATTTCCCGATCCTCGACGGCAACGTTAAGCGCGTGCTGGCACGCTG
Source organism: Enterobacter chinensis (assembly GCF_034008295.1). Classification (NCBI taxonomy): domain Bacteria; kingdom Pseudomonadati; phylum Pseudomonadota; class Gammaproteobacteria; order Enterobacterales; family Enterobacteriaceae; genus Enterobacter; species Enterobacter chinensis. The sequence goes on along the minus strand of NZ_JARDVI010000003.1, from coordinate 350,400 downwards.
CTATGCCGTCGACGGCTGGCCGGGGAAGAAGGACGTTGAAAAACGTCTTTGGGAGATCAGTGAAGACGTCACCCCAGCCAACGGCGTGGAGCGTTTTAATCAGGCGATGATGGACCTCGGCGCGATGGTCTGCACGCGCTCAAAACCAAAATGCGAACTCTGCCCGGTGAATAATCTCTGCATGGCGTATGCCAACCATTCGTGGGCGCAGTATCCGGGTAAGAAACCCAAGCAGACGCTGCCCGAGCGCACCGGCTATATGCTGCTGATGCAGCACGGCGACGACGTCTTCCTGGCCCAGCGTCCACCGAGCGGTCTGTGGGGCGGTCTATACTGCTTCCCACAGTTTGAAAAGGAAGCGCTGCTGCGTGAATGGCTTAAATCACGCGGGATTGCTGCCGATAACCTGACGCAGCTGACCGCGTTTCGCCACACCTTCAGCCATTTCCACCTGGATGTTGTGCCGATGTGGCTTCCCGTGTCCTCATTCACCTCGTGCATGGATGAAGGCACCGCTCTCTGGTATAACTTAGCGCAACCGCCATCAGTCGGACTGGCGGCTCCCGTGGAGCGCCTGTTACAGCAATTACGTGCCGGTGCAATGGTTTAGCATCGGCTAAAAAAGAGGAATGAGTATGGCCAGAACGATTTTTTGTACTTTCCTGCAGCGTGACGCTGAAGGCCAGGATTTCCAGCTTTATCCGGGCGACCTGGGTAAACGCATTTATAACGAAATCTCCAAAGAAGCCTGGGGACAGTGGCAGAAAAAGCAGACCATGCTGATCAACGAGAAGAAACTCAGCATGATGAACCCGGAACATCGCAAACTGCTGGAGCAGGAGATGGTGAGCTTCCTGTTCGAAGGCAAAGACGTGCACATCGAAGGCTATACGCCGCCGGAAAAATAATATCGCGCCGCTGTTGCCGGGTGGCGCTGCGCTTACCCGGCGAAAGCAACGACTAAGCAAACACAACACGCACTCCCGGAATGATGAAAAAACTTTTAGCGCTAGCCCTTGTTGCGCCGTTGCTTGCCTCGTGTTCGTCAAAAAAAGGCGATGATTACAACGAAGCCTGGATCAAGGACACCAACGGTTTTGACATTTTGATGGGGCAGTTTGCCCACAACATCGAGAATATATGGGGATTTAACGAAGTTCTTATTGCCGGACCTAAGGACTACGTTAAGTACACCGACGCCTATCTGACCCGTAGCCACATCAACTTTGATGAGGGTACGATCACGATTGAAACCATCGCAGGCACAGACCCTGCGGCACGACTCCGTCAGGCGATTATCAAAACCCTGCTGATGGGTGACGATCCAGGATCTATCGATCTCTACTCCGATGCCGACGATATCACTATCTCGAAAGAGCCGTTCCTGTACGGTCAGGTTGTCGATCAGACCGGCCAGCCGATCCGCTGGGAAGGTCGCGCCACGAAATTTGCCGACTATCTGCTGCAGACGCGCCTCAAAAGCCGCTCTAACGGTCTGAAGATTATCTACAGCGTCACCATCAACCTCGTCCCGAACCACCTCGACAAGCGTGCGCATAAGTACATTGGGATGGTGCGTCAGGCCTCGCGTAAGTACGGTGTGGATGAGTCGCTGATCCTGGCGATTATGCAAACCGAGTCGTCGTTTAACCCGTACGCGGTAAGCCGTTCCGACGCCCTGGGGCTGATGCAGGTTGTGCAGCACAGCGCCGGTAAAGACGTCTTCCGTGCGCAGGGTAAATCCGGGACGCCGAGCCGCAGCTATCTGTTCGATCCGCAGAGCAACATTGATACCGGCACGGCCTATCTGGCAATGCTAAACAATGTCTACCTTGGAGGGATTGATAACCCAACCTCGCGCCGCTATGCGGTGATCACCGCCTATAACGGCGGCGCGGGCAGCGTGCTGCGTGTGTTCTCGAATGACAAAGTGCAGGCCGCAAACATCATCAACAGCATGGCACCAGGGGATGTCTACTCAACCCTCACCACCCGCCACCCGTCTGCGGAATCCCGTCGCTATCTGTATAAGGTGAATTCGGCGCAGAAGAACTACCGTCGCCGATAATCAACACACCTTCTCCTGCAAGGAGAAGGTGTTCTGCTTTCCCTCTCCCCGTGGGAGAGGGTCTGGGTGAGGGCATCAGGCCGCACCTAATCTCCCACCCATACGAAAATGTTATTTGCATCACAATCCAAACTGCAAATTAATGTGGATTGCATTTTTTTGCGGGAGGTAACAAAACATATCGTTGCCAACTGATAGAATTGCATCAAATAACAACCCTGAATGTTCCCAAAACAACATATCTCCCGCTCACTTGTGAGGAAAGTAACATGAACCTTAAGCTGCAGCTTAAAATCTTGTCGTTTCTGCAGTTCTGCCTGTGGGGTAGCTGGCTAACCACACTCGGCTCCTATATGTTTGTGACGCTCAAGTTCGATGGTGCGTCAATCGGTGCCGTATACAGCTCGCTCGGTATTGCGGCTGTCTTCATGCCAACGCTGCTGGGGATCGTGGCGGATAAATGGTTAAGTGCGAAATGGCTGTACATGCTTTGCCATCTGGTAGGCGCGGGGACGCTGTTTATGGCAGCCCAGGTGACCACGCCGGGGGCGATGTTCATGGTGATCCTGCTTAACTCACTGGCCTACATGCCAACGCTTGGCCTGATCAACACCATCTCCTACCACCGCATCAAGTCTGCGGGAATGGATATCGTGACTGACTTCCCGCCAATCCGTATCTGGGGCACCATCGGCTTTATCATGGCGATGTGGGGCGTGAGCTTCGCAGGCTTTGAGTTGAGCCACATGCAGCTCTATATCGGCGCAGCGCTCTCTGTGGTACTGGCATTGTTCACCCTGACGCTGCCGCACATTCCGGTTTCTAACCAGCAGAAGAACCAGAGCTGGAGTTCAATGCTCGGTCTGGATGCGTTCGCATTGTTCAAAAACAAACGCATGGCGATCTTCTTTATCTTCTCCATGCTGCTGGGTGCGGAACTGCAGATCACCAACATGTTCGGCAATACCTTCCTGCACAGCTTCGATAACAACCCGCTGTTTACCGGAAGCTTTATTGTTGAGCACGCGTCGGTGATGATGTCCATCTCTCAGATCTCTGAGACGCTGTTCATCCTGACCATCCCGTTCTTCCTGAGCCGCTACGGTATCAAGAACGTCATGCTGATCAGTATCGCGGCATGGATGTTGCGCTTCGGTCTGTTCGCCTACGGCGACCCAAGCCCGTTCGGCACCGTGCTGCTGGTTCTGTCGATGATTGTTTACGGCTGCGCCTTCGACTTCTTCAACATCTCGGGTTCCGTGTTTGTAGAAAAAGAAGTGAAGCCTGAAATCCGCGCCAGCGCACAGGGTATGTTCCTGATGATGACCAACGGCTTCGGCTGTATTCTGGGCGGTGTGGTGAGCGGTAAAGTGGTTGAGATGTATACCACCAACGGCATCACCAACTGGCAGCCTGTGTGGCTGATCTTCGCCGCGTACTCGCTGGTGCTGTTCTTCGCGTTTATCGCGCTGTTCAAGTACAAGCATGTTCGCGTGCCGAATGGTGCACAGCCAGTCGCGCATTGATTGTTATGCCCGGTGGCGCTGCGCTTACCGGGCCTACAAAACCAGACCGTAGTCCGGGTAAGGCGTAGCCGCCACCCGGCTATTTTATTGCAGAAAGCACCCACCCCACCGACAGCAAATCCGCACTGCCGCCCGGACTCAGGTTTCGTTTAATCAATGCGTTATCCATTCTGAGCAACGCCTCGCGGTCCCAGCCGTCAGCCAGTAATTCCCGTGCGTAGCCCTGAACGTAGCGCAGCCCCTCAATGCCGCCGCGCGAAACCAGATTGCTGTCCTGATTTATCGCCATCAGGCGTAACAGCAGGCCGTGGAGGGAATGTCCGTTCCACTGCGCCAGCGCCTTACGCACCGTTGCAAAGCCACTCTCTGCCTCACCGCGCGCGCCCGTTAAGCCGTACTGCTGAAATTGCCGCTCGCCCGCGGTCGCCTGTCCGCTGCGTGCGACCAGCTCACGCGAAACCAGCCCGCTGCAGATGTTACTCACCTCACAACAGAGGTTGTCTGCGGAGACTTTTTTCACGCGCCCGGCGGCAAAGCACAGTAAGCCCAGGGCAAAAATACCGCCTTTATGCGTGTTCACCCCGTTCGTTGCAGCATACATCGCCTGCTCGCAGGCCATCCCCATCGGGCGGAGAACCCGTAACTGCTCGTCAGCGGGTTTATCTGCATGCGCATTAGCCAGTTCAGCAAAGCGCGAAAACCACGGCGTAATCGCCGCAATGCTGCGGACAAACAGCGCGTGGTCCATATCGCGATGGGAACCGTTATTGAGCTTGTCCACCAGCCCCGGCTTGGGCGTCAGCTCCAGTTCCTGCCACAGCGCCGCTTCGGCAAGCGCGGGCACGTCAACCGGGCGCGGTTTAGTCGCGAGCAAACCAGTCATCGATCATCTTCTCCACGCGGGAAACCACCAGCTCAACGGGATGGTTCCGCGAACGGGAGCAGGCATGCGCGGGCTCATCGCAAATCAGGCAGCGTCGGAGATTCGCCCCCAGCGACTGACGCCCTACATGACCGTGCTGAGGGCAGATCACATCCAGATCCCACAGTCTGCCGAGCGGGTGCGTTTGCTCCAGCTCCGCACAGTGCGCTTTGATTTCCACCGCAGGATGGGCCACGCACCACAGGGCTTCCGGCCCGGTCGGGAGCCACAGCACCTGGCGGTCCAGCACCTGCCAGCGGTTTTCCCACAGCAGCTGGTCGCACATCTGCAGCGCCACGCCCATGGTGTTGCGATAGCGCAGGCTGTCTTTGATTTCCCCTGGCGTAACCAGCGTGAGGGAAATCACCGGTTGTTGATAGTGCTCAAGCATGTCAACCTGACGCGCTGCGCGGCGCTCTTTCGCCGTCAGCAGTTCGTCCAGGCTGACACCCGTCCGCACGGGTGTCGCTGTTGTCATAACTACTCCTTCACCTGTCGTACGGTGTCGATCACGCTGCCGTCGCGGTAGCGGATCACCCCGACGATTTTGTCTGTAAATTCAATCGGTTTAGGTACGCCGGTCAGGGAAATCGCCCGCTCGTAAAGCGCGCTGATATCCACAACTTTGAGTCCTGCTTCCAGCAGCCGCTCGCGGATTTCCGGGCGCGCCGGGTTGACCGCAATGCCGTGGTCGGTGACCAGCACGTCAATGCTCTCCCCCGGCGTGAGGCGCGTGGTAACGCGCTTCACCACCGTTGGAATACGGCTGCGCAGCAGCGGCGCAACAACGATGGTCAGGTTTGCTGCGGCGGCGACGTCGCAGTGCCCGCCAGACGCGCCGCGCATCACGCCGTCGGAGCCGGTGATGACGTTAACGTTGAAATCGACGTCAATTTCCAGGGCGCTGAGGATCACCACGTCGAGCTGGTCGCAGCTCGCCGCTTTGCTGCCAGGGTTGGCGTAGACGTTGGTGGAAATCTCCACGTGGTTCGGGTTACGCGCCAGCGAGGCCGCCGCCTGGCCGTCAAAACACTGGGTATCCAGCAGCTTTTCGATAAGCCCCTTCTCGTGCAGATCCACCAGGCTGCCGGTGATGCCGCCGAGCGCAAAGCGTGCCTTGACGCCGCTGCGCTCCATCTTCTCTTCCATAAAGCGCGTGCAGGCGGTGGCCGCCGCACCGGAGCCGGTCTGCATCGAGAAGCCCGGTTTGAAATAGCCGGAGTGTTCAATAACGTCTGCTGCATAGCGGGCGATCATCAGCTCGCGCGGGTTACTGGTGACGCGCGCCGCACCGACGCTGATTTTCGCCGGGTCGCCGACGCTCTCGACCTGCACGATGTAGTCCACCTGGTCCTGCACCAGGCTGGCAGGCATATTGGGGAACGGCACCAGCTCTTCGGTCAGCAGCACCACCTTACGGGCGAAGTGCGCGTCCACCATGGCGTAGCCCAGCGAGCCGCAGCAGGATTTGCCGTGCGTGCCGTTGGCGTTGCCAAATTCATCGCTGCACGGCACGCCGAGAAACGCCACGTCGATATTCAGCTCGCCGTCCTGCAGCAGCTTGACGCGCCCGCCGTGAGAGTGAATTTGCACCGGCTCGTCCATCAGCCCGTGCGAGATGGCATCCGCCAGCTTGCCGCGCATGCCGGAGGTGTAAATCCGGGTGATGACGCCGCTCTCAATATGTTCGATCAGCGCGTCGTTACAGGTCATCAGCGAGCTGGAGGCCAGCGTCAGGTTTTTAAAGCCCATCCGTGCCAGCAGCGCCACAACGGTATTGATCACCCGGTCACCCTCGCGGAATGCGTGGTGGAAGGAGATGGTCATCCCGTCCTGCAGACCGCTGCGTAATACGGCCTCTTCAACGGTCGCACACAGTTTTCGGTTATGTTTAGCCTCGCTGTCTGCCAGCCACGGCGTCGCGCTGTGCGCAGTATCAAAGGGTTTTAAATCCCGCAAATGGGGAAAATTCACATGGAGAAGTTCTGTCTGATTCATTGTGTAATCCTTAACGACGCACGCCGGAGGCCGCTGCGCGCTCGAGCACTACCTGCGCGTGGTTAATTATCGGGGCATCGACCATTTTGCCGTTGAGCGACACCACGCCGAGACCGTTACGTTCGCCCTCTTCTGCGGCTTCAATCACGCGTTTCGCGTGATCCACCTCTTCCTGCGTCGGGGCATAGGCGTTATGCAGCAGGTCAATCTGGCGCGGGTTGATCAGCGATTTACCGTTAAAGCCCATCTTGCGGATCAGATCGACCTCGCGCAGGAACCCGGCCTCGTCGTTAACGTCTGACCACACCACGTCGAAGGCATCGATGCCCGCAGCGCGGGCGGCATGCAGTACGGCACAGCGGGCATAGAACAGCTCGGTGCCGTCGCCGCGTTCGGTCTGCATGTCCATGACGTAGTCAAAGGCCGCCAGCGCGATGCCAATTAAGCGCGGGGAGCTGCGGGCAATCGCCACGGCGTTGATGACGCCAATGGCCGACTCGATCGCCGCCATTACGCGGGTGGAGCCAACCTTGCGTCCGCATTCACGTTCAATGCGCTCCAGGTGGCCTTCCAGCTCGTAGATATCTTCCGGCGTGTCGGTTTTCGGCAGGCGGATCACGTCCACGCCAGCATGCACGGCGGCCTCCAGATCCAGCAGGCCAAACGGCGTGCTCAACGGGTTAATGCGCACCACGGTTTCGATATCCTGATACATCGGGTGCTGTAGCGCGTGGAACACCAGCATGCGTGCGGTGTCTTTTTCACGCAGGGCGACCGCATCTTCAAGGTCAAACATGATGGAGTCCGGGCGGTAGATAAACGCGGTGGAGAGCATGGCGGCGTTGGCGCCGGGCAGGAACAGCATACTGCGGCGGAGTTTGCTCATTTCAGCGCCCCCCAGTTGATGGCCTGGTCATCGGCGGCACGCATCAGCGCGCTTTGCAGGCGGGCGCGGATCACACAGTCCAGCGCCCCTTTGTCTTCAATAATGATTAATCCCTGGTGCACGTTCATGGCGCGCAATGTGTCGTTGACCACCTGGCGAATTTGCTCGCCAAACTGCTTAATCACTTCACTGTGGATGACTATCTCCAGCTCGCCGTGAGCGGGAGCGATTTTCACCATCAGGTCGCTGGACTCCTGCGTTCCGGCCAGCGCCTCCCTTACAATTTTCATGATAAATTCCTGGTAGTTAAGCGACTTCCGCACTCGCACGGTAATGTGTTTCGAGGTGCGCGAAGGTGGAGTCCGGGACAATCTCCCGGATCCGGGAAAACTGCTGTGTCTTCAGTAAGCGGCGCACTTCGGACGCTGAAATGGCGTTGCCGGTGGCCTTGATGCGCGGCATTTCCACAACTTCGATATGCGAGGCGAGCAGGTCGTGCAGCGTCTGGTTGTACTGACGGGTGATATCGCAAAACGGCTCCGAGCCAATAAAGCGATGGGTAATCCCCAGCGCCGGGGCGATGAAGTCCCGGAAGATCAGCACGTCGATTTCGCTCCACGCCTGCTGCACTTTGCCGGTCTCCTTCAGGAAGTAGGCCGGGAAGGTGGCGCGGGAGATGATGTACTGCGAGCCTTCGTGTACCACCACGTTCGGCAGATGCGCCACGCCCGCACGAACCATCTCGAGGCGCGCGCTAAACGGGAAGAACGAGGCATCTTCACGCACCACGAACAGGTGCAGGGCATCGCACTGCCCTGCCGCCTGCTCCACCAGATGGCGGTGGCCGAGGGTGAACGGATTGGCGTTCATCACTATCGCGCCAATTTTTTCCCCACATTTACGCATCCTGGAGAGGGACCGGCAGTAACGTTCGATGCCCTGCGGGGTGTTCTCCATCAGCACCGCATAGTTACCGCTCTGGGCAATCGGCCAGAAACCGCTGCGGGCAAAGCGCTCCCGGTTGCACGGACGCGTGCAGAGGAAAAGATGAAAATGGCCGCGCTCCAGCGCCGCATTTTGCACCTCTGCCAGCAGGCGCGCGCTGAGGTTCTCGCCACGAAGCTGCTCGTTGACCGCCACGCATTTGATGACGTTGGCGGCAAACCCTGCGCAACCCACCAGCTGCGAGCCGGACCAGGCTTCGACGAAAAGCGTGATGTCGTTGTCCAGGCCAAGGCCGCTGTCTGCCAGCAGGTAACGGATCTGGCTTAAACGTTCCGGGTGCTTCGCCACCAGCGTGTGGCGAAAATCGATGGGTTGCGATTGCATGCTGCCGCCTTACCTAGTGTGCTGCCGCAAGCCCGACGGCTGGCGCTTCCACGATCACGTTGCTCAGATGACCGATATGCTCGATCTCCACCTCAATGCGATCGCCCTCTTTCATAAACAGCGGCGGGTTACGCTTTTTACCCACGCCGCCAGGGGAGCCGGTGATGATCACATCGCCCGGGCTTAAGCGGGTGAAGGTGCTGATGTATTCGATAAGCTCCGCCACCTTGTGGATCATGCTGCTGGTGTTGTCTTCCTGCACCATGCGGCCGTTCAGCCAGGTGCGGATCGCAAGCTGGTGCGGGTCCGGGATCTCATCAGCCGTCGCCATCCACGGGCCGAACGCGCCGGTCTGACGCCAGTTTTTACCGGCCGTAAACCAGGTGTGCTGCCAGTCGCGGGCGGAGCCATCCATGTAGCAGCTGTAACCGGCCACGTGGCGCAGGGCGTCGTCGCGACTGATGTTCTCCCCGCCTTTACCGATGATCACCGCCAGCTCGCCTTCGTAGTCGAATTCGCTGGAGTGGCGCGGCTTCAGCACCGGCTCGTTGTGTCCAGTCTGTGAATCCGGGAAGCGGACAAACAGCGTCGGGGCCGGGTTATGCTGGTCAAACTCCTTGCGCTTGTCAGCGTAGTTCATGCCCACGCAGAGAATTTTTTCCGGCTGCTCAATCACCGGTAAGAAGGTGATGGCGCTCATCGGCACATCCACCGCATCGTTGATATAGCGGGTGGCCTGCGCCAGCCCGTTGCCCTGCAGCAGCGCTTTGAGGTCGCTGTACTGGTCGCCCAGACGGCGACGTAAATCAATCACACCTTCGGCCTGGACGATGCCGTAGCTGCGTTTTCCCTGGTATAAAAAGCTTGCGAGTTTCATTGTTCTTTCCTGAAAACTTAAACGAGGAAGTTGCCCAGAATCAGCAGTGAGATAGAGACGTTAATCGCGCCGCCGATACGGGTAGCAATCTGGGCGAACGGCATCAGGCTCATACGGTTGCCTGCGGTCAGGATCGCCACGTCGCCGGTACCGCCCTGGCCGCTCTGGCAGCAGGAAACGATGGCGACATCAATCGGGTGCATACCAATCTTTTTGCCGACGAAGAATCCCGTGGCGACCAGTGCAGAAACGGTGCTGACAATCACCAGCAGGTTGCTGACGGTGAAGGCCGCGACCAGTTCGTGCCACGGGGTAATAGCCACGCCGACGGCAAACAGGATTGGGTAGGTCACAGAGGTCTGGAAGAATTTGTACACTACCTGAGAGCCTTCAAGCAGACGCGGAGAGGCGCCGTTGCAGAGCTTCACCAGTACCGCCATAAACAGCATGCCAACCGGTGCAGGCAGGCCAATCAGCTTGTGGCCGAGCATGCCCAGCATGTAGAGCAGTACCGCCAGCAGCGCGCCGGAGGCGATAGTGGTCACGTCTGCTTTGCCAGAGAATGCAGGCTGAGAGACGGTGGTATCCGCATTCGCGCGGTTAGGCATCAGCTGGCCTTCACCGGTCAGGTGCGGGTAGCGTTTACCAAGCTGGTTCAGACAGCCGGAGATAATAATTGCGGTCAGACCGCCGAGCATTACCATCGGCAGCACGCGACCGAGCGCCACGCCCTGGTCCATATGGAGCAAAGTGGCATAGCCGATGGAAAGCGGGATCGCCCCTTCCCCCACGCCGCCCGCCATAATCGGCAGAATAATAAAGAAGAAGATCTGGAACGGTTCAAGGCCCAGGGCGATACCGACGCCCATACCGACAATCATGCCGACGATTTCACCGCACAGCATCGGGAAGAAGATGCGCAGGAAGCCCTGAATCAGCACGGTGCGGTTCATACTCATGATGCTGCCGACAATAATGCAGCAGATGTAGAGGTAGAGAATGTTGGTGGATTTGTAGAACTTGGTCGTGGACTCGACCACCACATCCGGCAGCAGGCCGTAGTAAACCAGTGCGGAAGGAATAAAGGTGGCGCAAATCGCCGCCGCGCCGAGCTTGCCGACAATCGGCAGGCGTTTACCAAACTCGCCGCAGGCGAAGCCGAAGAACGCCAGCGTGGCCACCATCACCACGATGTCGCTCGGCAGTTTTCCGCCCAGACAATCAATGGCAATCAGTACACCCGCCAGAACAAACAGTGGCAGAGGAATAATCCCGATTTTCCAGGTATCCATAATATGCCACCAGCGCTCTTTGAGCGAAGGTCGCTGAATTTCAATCGGGTCGTGGGTAACAGAGAAAGAATCGTCAGTTGTGCTCATAATAAGCCCCTTAGTTATTTTGTGCGTTCAGCTTAGAGTCACAAAGGCTTACTTTATGTGAGGAAAGGCATATTAAAAGCGAAGTTTTAATGGCCACTATGGTTTTAATGGTTTCTTTTATTTAATGTGATTTATGCCTTATTTATTCGCGTGGTTTTTATGGTTTCTTTTCCGAATTGAACAAACAAATAACATTTGTTCGCGCAGCCTGAAGCAGGCCAGCCTTTAAGATAAATCTTTTACAGCCCCTGCTGTGCAAGGGATCACAAGTTTTCGGCAAAGCGGGCATCCGCACGAAAAAAGATGATATATTGTCCATCTTTGCCGCTACCTCGCGTGATAGTTATGAAAGTCTCTTTCCAGATTAAGCTGTTTATTTCGCTGGTTGCCTTTTTCTCAGTACTTTTTGCGTTACTGGGCGGATATTATTATGTCGATGTCGGCAAACAGCTTTATCAGGAAATGAGCGCCCGCGCCAAAATACAGGCTGAAGAGATTGCGCTTATTCCGACATTGCGTAATGAAGTCGAACAAAAAAATATCAACGCCATCCATGATTTTATGCAGAAGATGTCTGCGCACAGTGACGCCAGCTTTATTGTGATTGGTGATAATAAGGGCCAGCATCTTTTTCACTCCGTCTTTGCCGACAGAGTAGGCACAACGCTGGTAGGCGGTGACAATGAAGCCGTTTTGCAGGGTAAAAGCACCACTACCATTCGCAAAGGGGGGCTGGGTATTTCGCTGCGCAGTAAAGCCCCCATTTTCAACGATGCCGGTCAGGTAGTAGGCATTGTCTCCGTAGGCTATCTCACCAGCTACCTAGATACCATTACCGTCAGTAAAGTGGTCAATATCCTGATTGCCGCCGTGCTGTTGCTGATTGCCCTCTTTATCTTCTCCTGGTTCTTTACCCGCAGTATTAAGAAGCAGATTTTCTCCCTTGAACCGCGAGAAATCGGGCTGCTGGTGCGCCAGCAAAAGGCGATGATGGAGTCTATTTATGAAGGAGTGATTGCCATTGACGATCGGCGACGGATTGAAGTGATCAACCAGGCGGCGCGCAAGCTGCTGGGCCTGAGCCAGCCAGCCCGGGAACTGCGCGGGCAGCTGATAAGCCAGGTTATCGATCCGGTCCCGTTCTTCGACACGCAGACGATGCTGGCGAAAGATACCCATGATGAGATTTGCCGTTTTAACGATCTCACGGTGATTGCCAGCCGGGTGCACATCATGCTTGAGGGGGCGCTGCAGGGCTGGGTGATCACCTTCCGCGATCGCAACGAGATCGACTCACTGAGCGCCCAGCTCAGCCAGGTAAAACGCTATGTCGATAACCTGCGCATTATGCGCCACGAACAGTTAAACCGGATGACCACCCTCTCCGGGCTGCTGCATATGGGCCGCTATGAGGAGGCGATTGGCTACATTCAGGCGCAGTCGGAGCATGCCCAGGAGCTGCTGGACTTTATCTCTTCGCGGTTCAGTTCCCCGACCCTGTGCGGCCTGCTGCTGGGCAAAGCCGCCCGCGCGCGGGAGAAAGGCGTCGAGCTGAGTTTCGACCCGGCCTGTCTTCTGGACAGGCCGTTCCTGCCGCTGGGAGAACAAGAGCTGATTTCGATTATTGGCAACCTGCTGGATAACGCCATCGAAGCGACACAGCGTTCACCGCTTCCCCACGCGCCGGTGGAGGTACTGATAAAACTCAGCGAACAGGAGCTGATTATTGAAGTGGCCGACCAGGGCGTTGGCATTAAACCGGAGATCCGTGACCAAATTTTTGAACGCGGCATCACCACCAAAACACGCGGCGATCATGGGATTGGCCTGTATCTAATCGAAAGCTATGTCACACAGGCTGGCGGCGCGATTGAAGTTGCCGATAATACGCCGCGCGGCGCCATTTTCTCATTGTTTATCCCTGCCACGGGAACCGCCCGGCAACTGGAAGACACCGACTATGCAACATGAACTTATCGACGTACTGATTGTTGAAGACGAAAACGAGCTGGCGCAACTGCACGCGGAGCTGATAAGTAAGCATCCGCGTCTGAGACTGGTAGGCATTGCCTCGTCGCTGGCAGCGGCCCAGGCTGAACTTGAAAGCAAACAGCCGCAGCTCATGCTGCTGGATAACTATCTGCCTGACGGCAAAGGGATCTCGCTGATTAATGATCCGATGCTGGCCCGCGCTAACTGCTCGGTGATTTTCATTACTGCCGCCAGCGATATGGACACCTGCAGCCAGGCGATTCGCAACGGCGCGTTCGACTACATCCTCAAACCCGTCTCCTGGAAGCGGCTCAGCCAGTCGCTGGAGCGGTTTGTGCAGTTTGCCGAACAGCAGCGCGTCTGGAAGATTGTCGACCAGCAGAACGTCGATTCGCTCTATCAGCTACAGGCGAAAAACTACCGCCAGGACAACGGCAGCAAAGGCATTGAGGAAAATACGCTGGCCCGCGTGCAGACGCTGTTTAACGACAAGGCGACGCACTGCTTTACCGTGGATGAGGTCGTGAGCGAGACGGGGTTGAGTAAAACCACCACCCGGCGCTATCTGGAACACTGCGTGGAGACCGGGTTTCTCAGCGTGGAGATGCTGTACGGGAAGATTGGGCATCCGAGGAGGATGTACCGCCGCGCAGAGGCCTGACGCAGTATTGTAGGCCCGGTAAGCTTGCGCCGCCGGGCAAATCGCCGGATGACGCTAACGCTTATCCGGCCTACGTTAGAGAGAGGCTCTACTTTAATACATACCCATACAGCCGCTTAATCCCGTCGGCATCCTTCTCGCTGTACACACCCTGCAGTTCCGGCGAGAAGCCGGGCAGCAGGTTGATGCCCTCCTCCAGCGCCAGGAAGTAACGCTGTACCGCCCCGCCCCAGACTTCACCCGGCACCACGCACAGCACGCCTGGCGGATAGGGCAGCGCCCCTTCAGCGGCGATACGCCCTGCAGCGTCACGAATACGCACTAACTCTACGTTTCCGCGAATGTACTCCTGATTGGCATCCTGCGGATTCATCACCACCTCCGGCAGGCTCTCCTTACGGAACATCGCCTTCTGCAAATCTTTCACGTCAAAGCTGACGTAGAGATCGTGCATCTCCTGGCACAGCTGTCGGAGCGTATAATCCCGGTAGCGCACCGGGTATTTCTGGAAGATAGTCGGCAGCACATCCGCCAGCGGCGTGTCGTCTTCAATATGCTGTTCAAACTGGCCCAGCATCGCCACCAGCTGCGCCAGCTTCTCGCTGCTTTCGGCAGGCGTCAGCAGGAACAGGATCGAGTTGAGGTCGCATTTTTCCGGCACGATGCCGTTTTCACGCAGATAGTGCGCCAGAATCGTCGCCGGAATACCGAAATCCGTGTACTCCCCCGTTTCGGCATCGATGCCCGGCGTGGTCAGCAGCAGCTTGCACGGGTCGACAAAGTACTGCTCGCGGGCATAGCCCTCAAACCCGTGCCATTTTGCTCCCGGCTCAAAGCTGAAGAAGCGCAGCTCGCTGGCAATGGCGTGAGTCGGATGATCCTGCCACGGCCGCCCCGCCACCACCGGTGGAATAAACGGTTTGATCATATGGCAATTCGCAACGATCGCCTTACGCGCTTCAATCCCCAGCTCGACGCACTCCGCCCACAGCCTGCGCCCGCTTTCCCCTTCGTGGATTTTTGCGTTCACATCCAGGGCCGCGAACAGCGGATAGAACGGGCTGGTTGAAGCATGCAGCATAAACGCGTTGTTAAGACGCTTGTGCGGGCAGAAACGCGCCTGGCCGCGAATGTGGTTATCCTTTTTATGGATCTGCGACGTTTGCGAGAACCCGGCCTGCTGTTTGTGCACTGACTGGGTAACAAAAATGCCCGGATCGTTCGCGTTCAGCTCCAGCAACAGCGGGGACGTTTCCGCCATCATCGGAATGAACTGCTCGTAGCCCACCCACGCGGAGTCAAACAGAATGTAGTCGCAAAGGTGGCCGATCTTGTCGATCACCTGACGGGCGTTGTAGATCGTCCCGTCGTAGGTGCCAAGCTGAATGATCGCCAGGCGGAACGGCCGTGCTTCGTCGGCCTTTTCCGGCGCCGTCTCGCGGATCAGCTCCCGCAGATACGCATCGTCAAAGCAGTGCTCGTCAATCCCGCCAATAAATCCAAACGGGTTACGTGCTGCCTCAAGATAAACCGGCGTAGCACCCGCCTGGATCAGCGCCCCATGGTGGTTGGATTTGTGGTTGTTACGATCGAACAGCACCAAATCGCCGCGAGTCAGCAGCGCGTTGGTCACCACCTTGTTGGCCGCCGACGTACCGTTCAGCACGAAGTAGGTTTTGTCCGCGTTGAACACTTTCGCGGCGAACTTTTGCGCATGCTTGGCGGACCCTTCGTGGATCAGCAGATCGCCCAGCTTCACGTCGGCATTGCACATGTCGGCGCGGAACACGTTCTCCCCGAAGAAATCATAGAACTGTCGCCCTGCCGGGTGCTTTTTGAAAAAAGCCCCATGCTGGTGGCCCGGGCAGGCAAAGGTGCTGTTGCCCATCTCCACATACTGGCTCAGGGTGTCGAAAAACGGCGGTAACAGGTTCTCTTCATAACGGCTGGCTGCGGTCTCCAGCTCCAGAAACTCCTGCGCTTTACCCGAGATGACCGCGGTGGCGCCGTCGGGCGCTTCCGTGGGCTCCTGCGAGAAAATGAACACCGGAAGCTGAAAGCCCGTGCGTTTCAGCAACGCAAGAATGCCGCTGCGACTTTCTGTCGTCGTCATGACGACGGCTGCCACATCGGTGAAATCCGTGTTATCCAGCGTCACCTTTTCGCGGTGCGTAGACACAGTAGAGAGCAGCTCGCGGCTGACAGCGATTTTCATGGTTTTCATAAGCGCAGTTACCCTCACCGAGCGGTGAGACAGGAGGAGAAAATTCGCGCAATAATGTCACCTTTTATTTTTAGCCGCAACAAAGAATCCTTATGCATTTAATCACCCAAAGCTAACGGCCATAAAGCAGAAGCATGTCATAATCATGCAATACCAATGAGTAAGTAACAGGAGTTAAGCGTGGTTATCGGGCCATTTATCAACGCAGGTGCCGTATTGCTGGGCGGCGTACTCGGCGCAGTGCTGAGCCAGCGGCTGCCGGAGCGTATTCGCACTTCCATGCCCTCAATATTCGGCCTGGCATCGCTAGGGATCGGTATTCTTTTAGTGATCAAATGTGCCAACCTGCCCGTGATGGTGCTGGCCACCCTTCTCGGCGCGCTCATTGGCGAATTTTGCTATCTGGAAAAAGGCATTAACAGCGCGGTGAGTAAAGCCAAAAACCTGATTGCCCGACCGGGCGGCAAGGCGAAACACGGCACGCACGAGTCGTTTATCCAGAACTATGTCGCCATCATCATTCTGTTTTGCGCCAGCGGCACCGGGATTTTCGGTTCGATGCAGGAAGGCATGACGGGCGATCCAAGCATATTGATTGCGAAAGCGTTTCTGGATTTCTTCACCGCCACTATTTTCGCCACCACCCTTGGCGTCGCCGTCGCGGCGATTTGCGTCCCGATGCTGCTTATCCAGCTGGCACTTGCTACCTGCGCCACCTTGATTCTCCCGCTGACCACGCCGGCGATGATGGCGGACTTCACCGCCGTCGGCGGCCTGCTGCTGCTGGCTACCGGGTTGCGCATTTGTGGGATTAAGATGTTTGCCGTGGTGAATATGCTGCCCGCGTTGCTGCTGGCCATGCCGCTCTCTGCGCTCTGGACGCACTTTTTCGCTTAAGGATGCGGCGAAACGGTGAGAGATTGCGCAGTCTGTAACGAAAACAACATTTTTCGTTGACGGCGGAGAGTGAATCGGGTTTAATGCGCCCCGTTGCCCGGATAGCTCAGTCGGTAGAGCAGGGGATTGAAAATCCCCGTGTCCTTGGTTCGATTCCGAGTCCGGGCACCACTATTTAAAGAACCCGCCTAAAAGGCGGGTTTTTGCTATATGGCTACGGCCGATTTCTGGGCGCTGATAAGCGTGGCTTTAATGCAGGCACGCTTACGCTAATAGCCCGGTAAGTTAATACAGGCGGTGGCTCTTTTTTATTACTTAATTTTGCCGGATAAATTGCTGACCTGATTTGAAAGGTTGTCGTTGCTCCGCTTCATGTCATCAAGGCTTCTTTGCAATCGCTCGATCTTACTCTCCTGCTCAGAATTCTTTCTCTCAAGCTGTAAAACCTTCTGAGTTAGCTCATCGACTTTGCGGTTGTCGGACTTCATCTTCCTCAGGCTATCCTGCATCTCCTGTAGATCCGACTCCCTGAAATCAGAAGGCTCGATTTCATCTGCATCAGAAATTACCGGGATATATCCTCTATTAGCGCTGCTGGGTTCGATACTAACCTGAACTTTATTTAGACCCGCAGAGTGCGCGTAACCTATTGAAGAAAAATAAAAAAAAGAAACAACACACAGACCAGACAGATATTTATTCATTTCTAACGTCCTTTTAAATTTTTCAATCACTTACAGGAGTCTCCTTCTGGTACCACCCGCTCAGGATAAAATACATGGCTTAGCCTCTGGCAGTTCATAAAAGGGGTTAAAGAGCAGAAGATACTATTCGTTTTTCATTATAATACGCGTTTCCTCTCCCCCAAAATCCAACCGCCACCCGCTCATTTTCTGCCACCTTATATCCGCCAGTATCGAGATAAGCGCGTTACCACGCACCTTATCAAAGGTATCTTCCATGCCCGTCAAAGAAATAATCCTGCTTAGCGCCTGCCTGTCAGGGCACCTTATCCGCTACAACGGTACCGATAAATCCTGTTCCTCAGATCTGCTGCAACACTGGCGCAAAGAAGGCCGTCTGGTCACCTACTGCCCGGAACTGGCGGCAGGGCTATCTACCCCACCCTTATCCGCAGAGAGGGTTAGCGGTCAGGGAATCGACGTGCTGAACGGGCACGCGCAGGTGGTAGAAAGCGATGGGCGCGACTGTACTCGCCTATGTTGGTCATTAAGGAATTCGATTGTTCAAGCCCATGCCTGTACAAAGCTGTTGCGACAGGTCAAAACCTGTCATCAGCTGAGATAAAGTGGTATCGGATAAATTACTCTGGCCTTGAAGAAGAGTATTTCAACATGTTGTCTGAAGACGTCAGGATAGTGTCGATTTCCCCTGCGATGACTACAGGCGATAACCCTAACGAAAACCCTATGGAAACCGTCGAACTCAGGTATGAGAAATCACCTGGAAGCATAACGATGGGAACATCATTTTTAGTGATGCATGGAACGAGCGTCAATCGGCGTAAACATTATAAGGGGCTTCCAGGCCCTTAGTCATACAGCCAGCGTCCGGCTTTTGCCGACTCAATAATCATCTCAAGCGATAGCGGTTTGTACTGCCGATCGCGGAATTTTTTTCTGAGCCGAAACTGAAATCAAAACAGCTCCGGTTCAAATAATGGTCCATCACAAAGTTGCTGTACTCAATTCCGTACCGGGTGAAAAGGTCAAGCAGCATGTCCTCAAGATCTTCAGGTATGAGATTGAAATGCTCCTGGAAGGTCCATTCTTTCTTTGCCGGAGATTTACGGTCACTGTAATGCTCAGTGAGGTAATCTAACAATTCTTGCTCATCATGTAGCATCAGAAAAATTTCCAACCAGTCTCTTCAACCGTGTCCATTACAACGTCCTTTCTCTCGTTTTGAGCCAGAGTAAATCCATAGCTAAAACAAGGATGTCGTCACCGTCCAGTTTTCTTAAAACTCAGAATACCGCCCGCAAGTCAGTTTTATGCTTTTGGTCTCTCCCCAACCTAGGGATCGTTCCCACCTGCGTCCAGCAGTTTGTTTTTAAAGATAAACAAACACGCCTCGTTGAAGTTCTCCGCCCCCAGCCGTTCCGAGAGTGCCGTTCGTTTGCGATAGAGGCTTTTCACCGACGTATTCAGCTCATCGGCGATGGCTTCCATCGACATACCTGCCCTCAGCAACCGCAGCATGATCGCTTCGTGCGTGCTAAGCCGTAAATTAAGCAGCCACTTCGTGGTCAGGCGCCTGCCCTTCATATTCAGAACCAGATTAAACAGCGAGGCCATATCCGGCACGGTGAGCGACGTGTTCATAAACAGCTTCATACTGAGCAGATTCTCCTCGCGATGGCGCATATCAAGCATAACGCAGCAGATCGTTTTTTTCGTTCTGGCCGGATGGCGTATCAGGTAATCATATAAACGGAGCGGAGAACGACTATCAATCAATACAGAATATTCATCTGCACCGTTATCAAATATGTTTCGGTCAATCGAGTCGAGCAGAATAATATCCGGGAAAAATATCCTCATCCCCCTGACAAGATAGCGATCCTGCGTCACTAACACTATTGAAGTTGCCACTAACCATCCCTTTTAGATTAAAGCAAGAACGATCCTTCGGAAAGAAGGCCGCCTTCGTTTTATAGCGCTGTTATATTAACGATAAATGTATTCCGGCTTTGGACATCCCTCAATACAGACATTGATGTGTAAGACTTCCTGTAGACTATCATTCAATGGCCGCCATTAATTATAAATAAAAAACAATCGCAGAAAAGTCACTTCTCTAAACATTAAGAATTTTTGTCATGAAACTTCCCAAACATGCACCAGAAAGTACTTTAATTGGCCCAGATAAACGTCATTAAAAATATAAACAAATCTGTCACAATAAAAATAAAAAAGATAATTTTCAATGAGTTATAAATAACCCACCAATTCAAAATAATCATCATTAACCGCTCAATCCAGAATTATCTCAAAACAACACAGCCGCTTTTCAACATATTTATCCGGCAAGATATCGGGTGTACATTACCTTCTACCCAGTCCACTGAGATAAGGATCCATAATTACCTTTAAGTAAGTACCCCATAACGTCACCGCATTCAGATTTAATGTTCTTCTTTATGGCCTTTAACGCGAGTTTAAAGGCGGCCGTGTTGTGCAATGGATTCATGATAAACAAATGGCAAATAGATATGGAAAGCTCACTTCGCTTCAATACGTTATTCTTTTATCGCACCCCAACATTATTGTTCCTGTTATTACTCTTTCCTGTTCTGGTTCAGGCTTCGGAATCCGTTTATCAGCAACAGATTCAACAGGCGCGTAACGGTAATTACACGTCGTTTCTTGATTATCTTCAGCGTTATCAGCAACAGCATGCTCTGACGCCGGAACAAGTTGCGGACTGGCTACAGGTGGCAGCGTGGGCAGGTCGCGATGACGAGGTGATTCAGGTCTGGCAGCGTTACGGTATTTATATGCCGCTGCCCGCCCGCGGCGTTGCGGCCGTCGCACAGTCCAGGCGAAACCAAAAAGCGTGGCAGCCGGCCTTAGCGCTCTGGAAAGAGGCCCGTAGCCTTGCGCCGGATAACGACGATTATCGTATCGGCTATATCAAAACCCTGGCCGATGCCCGTATGGATGCCCTCGCGCTGCAGGAAGCCCGGCAGCTGGTGAAGGAAAATCCGTCTCAGGCCCATCTACAAACGCTCTCTTACGTCTGGTTACGCCAGGGAAAAAGCTGGGATCGGCTTTTAGCGGACACGCGCGCACTAAACATCGCGCCAGAGAATAATGCCCTGCTCAGCGAGAAGATCGAGGCGCTGACGGATAACCGGGTGAATACCCCTGCGCTTCAGCTTTCACAAAGGGTGACGCTGTCCCCCACGCAGCGTCGCCGTCTTGAGCTGAATGCCGCTGCCGAAAAGGTTCGCCTTGCTGATGTGCCCTCGAGGACAGAAAAAGAGCGCCTGCAGCTTGCGCAAAGTGCACTGAATCGTTACGACACCCTGCTTGCTCGCTGGCAAAACGATCCGCAGGCGGCGGAAGACGTCGTTCTTGCGCGTATCGACAGGCTTGGCGCGCTGTATGCGCATGGTGATTACCCGCTGGTCATCCGTGAATATCAGGCATTGACGACAGCGCAGCATCCGGTGCCGGGCTGGGCAATCGGCTGGGCGATCTCCGCGTATCTGCAGGAGAAAAACGCTGCCGCCGCCTTCTCGCTTGTGCAGCGCTATCCGCAATACGCCTCGAACCCGCAGGACGAGGAACATGCGCTTTTCTACGCCTGGCTGGATACCGGGCAGTACCCGGCCGCCCGCCAGTACGTTGAGCGCCAGACCCGCAGCGTCCCCTGGACCCGCTATGATTTCGGCTCCCCTACCCCTCAGCCGAACGATCAATGGCTGATTGGGCAGTCGCTCCGCTTTAACTATTTGCTGGCGACGAATGCCCTGCCGGAGGCCGAAAAGCTGGCGCGAAGTCTGGCGACAACGGCGCCGGGCAACCAGGGATTGCAGATTGACTATGCCACCCTGCTGCAGGCGCGGGGCCTGCCGCGCGCGGCCGAGAAAAAGCTGAAAATGGCAGAAACGCTGGAGCCATCGAATCTGGAACTTGAGCAGCAGCAGGCCTACGTCGCTATGGATCTGCAGGAGTGGCGGCAGATGGATTTACTCACCGACGACGTGCTTGCTCGCGCGCCCGTCGATCGTAGCGCCCAACGTCTGGACAGGCTCAGAACGGTCCACCATATGTCCGAGCTGCGCCTCAACGCGGGAAAAGGGCTGCACTCCGATAACCCCGTCAGCGGTACACACGACCTGAGCTGGGACGCCACGCTCTATGGTCCACCCGTGGCGGATAGCTGGCGGCTATTTGCAGGCACCCGCTATGGGCAGGGCAATTTTGATGAAGGCAAAGGCTCCAGCCGTCACCTTTTTGGCGGCGTTGAATGGCGGCCTCGTGACCTTCAGCTTGAAGCCGAGCTCTCCAGCAACCGCTATCACGGGGAAAACAAGCCGGGGGCTCGCCTCTCAACCACATACAGCCTCACGGATAACTGGCAGGTCAGCGGTAGCCTCGAACGCCTGTCCCGCACCACGCCTCTGCGGGCGTTACGCAACGGGATTAGCGCAAACCGGGGTGAAGGCGGCGTGCGCTGGTATCAAAACGAACGGCGTGAGTACCAGTTCAGCGCCGCGGTCAGCCGCTTCTCAGATCATAACCGTCGCCAGGAATACACCCTCACGGGTAAAGAGCGTCTCTGGCAGGCCCCGTCCCTGACGCTGGATATCGAACCGGAGATAGCCGCCAGTAAAAACAGCCTGCGGGATACGCTCTATTACAACCCGGCGCGGGACCTGTCGGTGACGGCAGCCCTGTCCGTTGACCATGAGATGTACCGCCATTACGACACCCTCTGGAGCCAGCAGTTCGTGGCGGGAGGCGGCAGGTACTGGCAGAAAAATCAGTCCGCCGGAGCCATCACCCTGCTGGGTTACGGGCAGCGCGTTCAGTGGAACAACGTCATTGATACCGGCGTGATGCTGAACTGGGATAAACGCCCTTACGACGGCAAACGCGAGAGCAATCTCTCCGTCACGTTTGATGCGACTTTACGCTTTTAAGGATGAATATGCTGAATACACGTCTTTCCGTGAGCCTGATCGTCATCGGCTGGCTCTGCCTCAGCGCGAGCGCCTGCGCGCAGGCGATCTCGTTCATTGCGCCCAAAGCGCGGCCGCAGCTGGAGGCGACCAAACCCTGGCCAACAAACCAGTTTTTGGTCCTGGCCTACCACGACGTAGAAGATGATGCCGCCGATCAACGCTACCTCTCCGTTCGCACCAGCGCGTTAAACGAGCAGATTAGCTGGCTTGTGCACAACGGCTATCACGCGGTCAGCGTGCAGGACATTCTGGATGCCCATGACGGAAAAAAAACGCTGCCGCCAAAGGCCGTTTTGCTCAGCTTTGACGACGGCTACAGCAGCTTTTATACCCGCGTCTGGCCGCTGCTTCAGGCATGGAACGTTCCTGCCCTGTGGGCACCGGTGGGCAGTTGGGTGGATACGCCGGCAAATCAAAAGGTTAACTTCGGCGGTCTGATGACGCCCCGCGATCGCTTCGCGACGTGGGACATGGTGCGCGAGCTCAGCCGGTCCCCGCTGATTGAGATTGGCTCGCATACCTGGGCCTCGCATTACGGCATTCAGGCTAACCCGCAGGGCAGCCGCGAACCGGCGATCGCCAATCGCTTTTATGATAAAGCAACGGGACGCTATGAAACCGACCAGCAGTTCAACCAGCGGATCGGCGATGACGTTCGCAAAGTGACCGAAAAAATCACGCAGGTGACCGGAAAAGCACCGCGCGCCTGGGTCTGGCCGTATGGTGCCGCCAACGGGACATCGCTCGCGATAGCCAAAAACCAGGGCTATCAGCTGGCCTTTACCCTTGAGGACGGGCTGGGTGACGTGCGCAATCTCGGCAGCATTCCCCGTCTGCTGATCGCCGGTAATCCCTCGCTCAAAACCTTTGCCAGCACGGTCAGCCAGGTTCAGGAGTCAGAGCCGGTGCGCGTGATGCACGTCGATCTCGACTACGTTTACGATCCCGACCCGGCTCAGCAGACCAAAAACATCAACAGGCTGATCCAGCGGGTCTACGACATGAAAATCAGCCACGTTTTTCTGCAGGCGTTTGCCGATCCGCAGGGCGACGGCAGGATCAAGGCGCTTTATTTCCCCAATCGCCGGCTTCCGGTCCGGGCCGATCTCTTTAATTTTGTCTCCTGGCAGCTGCAAACCCGCGCGGGGGTAAAAGTCTTCGCGTGGATGCCGGTGCTCTCGTTCGATCTCGATCCCTCCCTGCCGCGCGTGCAGCGCCGGGATCGTCAGACCGGCCGGTTGAGCGACGCCACCGAGCCCTATATCCGGCTTGCCCCATGGAATCCGCAGGTGCGCCAGCAGGTGACCGACATCTATGAAGATCTGGCCCGCTATGCCAGCTTCAATGGGATCTTGTTCCATGACGACGCGGTGCTGACGGACGTGGACGATGTATCTCAGAACACCACGCGCCAGAAAAGCCAGATGCTTGTCGGGTTTACCCACGCCCTGAGCCTGGCGGTGAAGCACATCCGCGGCCCGCAGATTAAAACCGCGCGCAATATGTTCGCCTTACTCATTCTGCAGCCCGAAAGCGAAGCGTGGTTTGCGCAGAATCTTGATGACTTCCTGGCGGAGTATGACTGGACGGTGCCGATGGCCATGCCGCTGATGGAGTCCGTCCCGGTCGACGAGAGCAATGCCTGGCTGACGCGTTTGGTTAACGCCGTCGCCGCACGTCCCGGCGCGCTCGATAAAACCATTTTCGAGCTGCAGGCCAGGGACTGGGATCGGAAACCACAGCGCGCCGTTTCTGATAGCCAGCTTGTGCAGTGGATGCGCGTGCTCCAGCTGAACGGCGTCAAAAATTACGGTTACTACCCCGACGACTTCCTCAACAACCAACCTGATATTTCACGTATCAGGCCTGAATTTTCTTCGTACTGGTACCCTGACAATGACTGATCGCATTATCGCATTCTCTATTTTATGTCTGGTATTCGGGTTGCCGTTAGGCGTGGCCGCCCTCTTTACCGGGGAACTGATTCTGGATTTTGTGTTCTTCTGGCCGCTGTTTATGTCCGTACTCTGGATAACCGGCGGGCTCTATTTCTGGTTTCAGCTTGAACGGCACTGGTCGTGGGATAAAGACACGCCCGCCCCGACGCTCGCCGGTGAGCCGCTCATTTCCATCCTTATTCCCTGTTTCAATGAGGAAAGGAACGCCAGAGAGACCATCAGCGCCGCGCTGAATCAACGGTATGAAAATATAGAGGTTATCGCCATCAACGACGGTTCTTCTGACAACACCGCGCAGGTGCTGCAGACACTGGCACTGGAACAGCCGCGCCTGCGGGTGATTAACCTCGCGGAAAACCAGGGAAAAGCGCTGGCGCTCAAAGCCGGGGCAGCGGCGGCCCGGGGCGATCTGCTGGTCTGCATTGACGGCGACGCGCTGCTCGATCGCGATACCGCGGCTTATCTGGTGGCCCCGCTGATTCAGTACCCTCACGTCGGGGCGGTGACCGGCAATCCGCGCATTCGCACGCGCTCCACGCTGATTGGCCGCATTCAGGTGGGTGAGTTCTCATCCATCATTGGGCTCATTAAGCGGACGCAGCGGATCTATGGCCGGGTCTTTACCGTCTCCGGCGTCATCGCCGCCTTTCGCCGACAGGCGCTGGCGGACGTCGGCTACTGGAGCCCGGACATGATCACCGAAGACATCGACATCAGCTGGAAGCTCCAGCTGCGCCACTGGGATATCTTTTTCGAGCCGCGGGCGCTGTGCTGGATTTTGATGCCGGAGACGCTGAAGGGCCTGTGGAAACAGCGTCTGCGCTGGGCTCAGGGGGGAGCAGAGGTGTTTCTGGTCAACCTTCGCAGGATTGTGCGCTGGGAGCATCACCGCATGTGGCCCCTGTTTATGGAGTATGCGCTGTCAACGCTGTGGGCCTTTGCGTACGCGATGACGGTGCTGCTGTTTATCATTAGCTATGTCGCGCCCCTTCCCGCGAACCTGACCGTTGAGAGCCTCTTTCCCCCGGAGTTTACCGGGCTGCTGCTGGGCGTGATGTGCCTGCTGCAGTTCCTTGTCAGCCTGTACATCGAGCGGCGCTATGAGCGGAACGTGGCCAGCTCGCTCTTCTGGGTGATCTGGTTCCCGATGGTGTACTGGATGATTGGCCTGTTCACCACCCTCGTCGCATTTCCAAAAGTCATGCTTAAACGCCAGCGTGCCCGCGCGCGCTGGATCAGTCCGGACCGGGGAAAAGGAAGCCTTCAATGAACGAAAATACCTTAATTTTGACCGAGCATCGGCTCTTGCCACGTCTTTTCGATGCCGCATTAACGCTGGTGGCGTGGGGAGGATTTCTGTTTTTCCTGTATGCCAGGCTCTGGATGCAGTTAACCGAGGAGAGCGACTACCGCTGGGGCGCGATTATTGCGTCCTTTAATACGGTCCTGATCTATTTGCTGTTCGCCGCGCTCAACGGCTGGCTGCTGATTTTGTGGTACCAGTACAACCGCCGACGCGCCCACGTGAGACGGCGCCAGCCGGGCTATTTTCACCAGGAGGAGCTGGCCCGCAGCTTTAATGTCTCACCGCAGATCATCTCCGAGATGAGCCAGTACAACCTGCTGACGGTGTACCACGACCAGATTGGCCGCATCATCGATCTGAAGGTAAGCGAACAGCAGGAAGAGGAAGAACCGTAACAAAAAGCCCCCGCAGGATGCCCTGCGGGGGCTTCTTTAGAGCAGGTGTGCGTTACTTATCCTTCATCACAATCAGCGGCTCAATATCGCTCTCTTTTTTCACCACCAGCGAGTCATCGCCGCGCAGGCAGGTCCCGCCGTAGTTCCCGCCCACGGTAAAGGTGCAAACCTGAATATGCTTGCCGTCTACCTTTGGCAGGCACCACAGCTGCTGGTAGATATTTTTGCGGTCAACAAACTTACCGCTGGATTTATCCAGCAGTTCGTCCTGGGCGCTGATCAGGTCGATATTGCTGCCGCAGCGGCCGGCAATCGGCTTAACGGCATAGCCGGTCTGTTTCAGCAGATCGTTAACCTCGAAATCGGTGTCGAGCAGGTAACGGTGGTTCGGGAACAGCTGCCACAGTACCGGGAGAATCGCCTTGTTGCCGGGAATAACCGTCCACAGCGGTTCAAACACCAGCACTTCCGGGCGCAGCAGGACGTCAATCAGGCGTACCTCGCCCTCGGGATGTCCGGTGCGGATCGGTACCGCGGCGTATTCGGTTTCGCTGACCTCACGGATCTGCTCAATCGCCGTCTCCCACGCCCAGGTTTTCCACACGCAGTTGACGTGGCGACCTTCGTCGTCAATCAGCTGCCCGGCGGCATCCCAGCTCAGGGCGCCAAGCCCGTGCAGAATTTTGGTTTCAAACCCGGCCTGCAGCAGAGAACGCTGGATAAAGAGCGCGTGATAGTCCTCTTCGACATCGTTGTCCTGCATGATGTGCACAAACGGACGAGCGTGGCTGTGTTTCCACGCCCCGGTCAGCTCTTCCAGCAGGCCTTCCGCCGGGTTGTGCCCGTTGCCGCGATAGCCGTTTTTGACCCACTCTTCGAGGATCAACCCGCCTTCTGTGTGACAGGACGCGGAGTCGGCATTGTACTCGTAGACCTTAATCCCGCGCTCATCCATGCAGAAATCCATACGGCCGGTGATCATATGGTGACGACGCCATTGCCAGGAGAGACGCAGACGCGGCCAGAGGATTCTCGGGATATCGAAAAGAGCCAGCAGATTGTCGTCTTTCAGCACCTTGTCCGTCGCGTGCAGGTACATCAGGTGCAGTTCGTTGGTGGCTTTAATCAGCTCCTGCTCGGCGCTTTCGGTGATGGTGAAGTACTGGCAGGGATCTTTGTTGATCACATGGCCGTTGGCGCGGATATACGCCTGCTGCAGCGCGTCATTTTCGTTGAGCCATTTCCCGTCGAACTGGCGTTTGTTTTTCAGCCGCGCGCCGCTGATTTTCAGCAGTTCACCGTCGATTTCCGGCTGCGGAATGCTGTGCTCTGTGTCGTCGGTCTGGATCATCCAGCCGAGAATTTCCGTGTCGCTGAACGTGTCATGAAGGGTGTAACAGCCGTTCTCAACGCTCAGACGCAGCTCGCGCGTCCACTGCTGCCCGAGCGGCAGCGGGGCGTGAATGACGTTCTGCTCCGCAATACGCACCTTATCGTCCAGCAGCTGGGTGATCACCGCCACGTGGCCGGTTTCGTGAAACTCGCCGCCCTTTTGCCAGATCAGCAGCGCCCCGGCCCGCGGCGCGCGCTTCGAACCGTTGGCAAAGGCCTGAAGGGGCAGAATGTTATCGTTCACTACCTGACGCAAAAAGCGCAGGGAGAAGATCTCCCACGCCATGCCGACGTCGGTAAATACGACGCCATAGTTGAGGAACAGGAAACGGCGGGCGAACTCAACGCACTGCCACTTGTGGCCCATGTATTCGTTGCCGATATAGCTGCGGAAATCTGCGTCTTCCGGGTAGTTGCGCGGGTCCAGACTGCCGTAATTTGAAGAGTAAATCGCCACGCCACCGGGCGCATAGCCTAACAATGTCCCGAATGGCGCATCACTGCTTAACTTTCCTTTACGCATGTATCCAACCTAAAACAGGCAGGCGGCAATTTTTTTAGGGGTTGTCGTCGTCTGCACGTTGTAATTAACCTGACAGAGGGATATTTATCATACACCTGCGTGGCAAATTATTCGCCTTACCCGGCCTACGAAACACAAAACCTTTGAGGTCGGGTAAGCGAAGCGCCACCCGACACGTTTAAGGCTCAAATCTTAAACAACCAGCATGCCGCGAAATGCCCTGGCGCAATCTCCTGCATGGCAGGCTCCTGCGCCTGGCAAACCGGCATGGCGTGCGGGCAGCGGCTGCAGAACTTACAGCCCGGCAGCGCGGACGTGGGGCCCGGAATGTCGCCGCGCAGGGTGGCGTCGTCAAGGTGACGAATGCGCGGGTCGGGCCGGGGAACCGCTGCCAGCAGCGCGCGGGTGTAAGGGTGCGCCGGGCGCTGATACAGCTCATTCGCGGGGGCTACCTCCACCAGTTTACCGAGATACATCACCCCAATGCGGCTGGAGATATGGCGCACCATGGAAAGATCGTGGGCGATAAACAGATAGGTCAGCCCCAGCTCCTGCTGCAGATCCTGCAGAATATTCACCACCTGCGCCTGCACCGAGACGTCCAGCGCCGAGAGCGGTTCATCGCACAGCACAAATTCAGGATTCACGGACAGCGCGCGGGCAATACTGATGCGCTGGCGCTGCCCGCCGCTGAACTCGTGCGGGAACCGTTCAAGGTGTTCGTGCTTCAGCCCCACTTTGTAGAGCAGCGTTTCCGTACGCTCCTGCTGCGCTTCCCGGCTGTAGCCGTGGATCTGCATCGGTTCGGCCACCAGCTGTCGAACTGTCATACCGGGGTTGAGCGAGGAATAAGGATCCTGAAAGATCGCCTGCATCCGCTTGCGCAGCGGCTTGAGTTCTTTTTCACGGGCGTGGGCGATCGCCTGCCCGGCAAAGTGGATCTCGCCCGAGGTGATATCAAAAAGGCGCAGGATGGCGCGCCCGAGGGTGGATTTCCCGCAGCCGGACTCCCCCACCAGGCCAAACGTCTCGCCCGGCTGAATATCAAAGCTCACGCCATCCACCGCCTTCACGGCCACGCCTTTACGCAGCAAACCGCCGTTAAGCTGATAGTGTTTGCGCAGATCGCGCACGCTCACTAAAGGCGCCAGTCGTTCACTCATGCCTGAATCTCCTTATCGGCCCATAGCCAGCATGCGGCGCGATGGCCCTCGCCGGCGGGATAAAACTCGGGCTGCCGTTCACACTGTGGCATGCGCTTCGGACAGCGTTCGGCGAACGGGCAGCCCGGCGGCGGGTTAAGCAGGCCAGGCGGTGAACCTTCAATCGGCGATAAACGTTGATTCACCTCATCCGGGCGCGGCAGCGAGGCCAGCAGCCCCTGGGTGTAGGGATGCGCGGGGCGATAAAAAATGTCCTCCACGCTCCCCTCCTCCATCACCAGCCCGCCGTACATCACCACAACGCGGCTGCAGACCTGCGCCACGACGCCGAGATCGTGGGTGATCAGTAAAATCGCGGTTCGTGTCTGCTGTTGCAGACTTTTCAGCAGGCGCAGGATCTGCGCCTGAATGGTCACATCCAGCGCGGTGGTCGGCTCATCGGCAATAAGAAGCTTCGGGTTGCAGGAGAGCGCAATTGCGATCATTACCCGCTGGCGCATCCCGCCGCTGAACTCGTGCGGATACTGGTCGTACCGGCGTTCCGCCTCGGCAATACCCACCTGTTCCAGCATGGCGATGGCCGCCGCCCTGGCCGCTTTTTTGGTGAGCCCTTTATTGCGCATCAGGATCTCAGCCATCTGTTTGCCGATGGTCAACACCGGGTTCAGGGCGGTCATCGGATCCTGAAAAATCATCGCGATCTCGTTGCCGCGAATGGCGCGCATCTGCGCGGGGGTTTTCTGCGCCAGGTCCTCGTTCTGGAACCGGATACTGCCCCCGGCGATCCGTCCGTTGTTCCCCAGAAGCTGAATGATCGACTTACAGGTGACGCTTTTCCCGCAGCCCGACTCGCCAACAATGCCGACAAGTTCGCCCGGCTGAACCTGAAAGCTCACGCCGCGCACCGCGTGAACCTCGCCCTCGCGGGTGCGGAACGTGGTTTGCAGGTTCTCAAGCGCTAATAAGTTACTCATCGCGATTCGCTCCTGGCTCAAAGGCGGTACGAAATACATCGCCCAGCACGTTAAAGCTGAACACCGTCAGCAGGATCAGAATGCCGGGGAACATCGCCAGCCACGACGCCTCGCCAATATAAGACTGGGCGTTGTTAAGCATGCTTCCCCACGACGCCGCTGGCGCCTGCACGCCCAGCCCCAGGAAGCTGAGCGTCGACTCCATGAGAATGGCCGAGGCGATATTGAGCGTGGCTGCCACGATAATGGTCGGGAGCACGCCGGGAATGATATGGCGCACGATAATGCGCAGCGGATGCTCTCCCGACGCGCGGGCATAAAGCACATACTCGCGCTCTTTCACCGACAGCGTTTCAGCACGCACCAGCCGCGACATGTTCATCCACGTCAGCAGGCTGATGATCATGATGATGTTATCCACGCCCGGCTTGAGGTAAGCATTCACCACCAGCAGCAGGAAGAAGGCCGGAATGGCCATCAGAATATCCACTGCGCGCATCATCAGGTTATCCAGCCAGCCGCCAAAATAGCCGCTCACCGTTCCCACCACCGTGCCGATAAGCGTGGAAAAGAGCATGGCAAGAAAACCGACCATCAGGGAGATCTGGCCGCCATACAGCGCGCGGGTGAAGTAGTCGCGCCCGTATTCATCGGTGCCAAACCAGTGCGCGGCATCCGGCGGTAGCGTGCGTGCGCCGAGCGCCATCCGATCCGGATCGTACGGACTTAAGCCCGCACAGAGCGCGGCGACAACGAAAATAAAAAGCACAAACAGAGAGAACTGCGCCGGACGGTTGCGGCGCAGCTGGTGACGGACCTGCTGCCAGCGTCTGCTCATCCGGGTTACCTCAGCGTACGAATGCGGGGATCGGCGAAACGATAAAGCACATCGGCGATCAGGTTACCGACGATCAGCATCATCGACGAGAGCATGATGATCGCCATGATCAGCGGGTAGTCCAGCGAGGCGATCGACTGGATCCCAAGCAGCCCCATCCCCGGCCAGGAGAAGACGCTCTCGGTCACATAAGCTCCCACAATCAGCTCAC
Source organism: Enterobacter chinensis (assembly GCF_034008295.1). Taxonomy (NCBI): domain Bacteria; kingdom Pseudomonadati; phylum Pseudomonadota; class Gammaproteobacteria; order Enterobacterales; family Enterobacteriaceae; genus Enterobacter; species Enterobacter chinensis. The sequence goes on along the minus strand of NZ_JARDVI010000003.1, from coordinate 319,165 downwards.
CGAACGACAGGCCGAACAGGGTAATCACCGGCAGCAGCACGTTTTTCAGCACGTGGCGGAACAGAATACTGCCGCGCGTCGCGCCGTAGGCAAGCTGGGTCTGTACGTAGTCGGCGGAGAGCTGCGAGATGGTGTTAGAGCGGATGTAGCGCACGTAGCTGGAGAGGTTGTAGAACGTGAGCGCAATACACGGCAGCACGCCGTGGCGCAGCACATCCAGGCCGTTATCCTCCATGCCGATGGTGCGCATCCCCATGCTGGGAAACCAGTTAAGCTGCACGGCAAAAACGGTAATGAGCAAAATACCGAACCAGAAAATCGGTACCGAGATGCCGATATAGGCGAACAGGTTCAGCAGGTGATCCAGCCAGCGGTGCTTAAATGCGCCCGCCAGCAGGCCCAGCGGAATAGCCAGCACGATCGCCAGCAGCAATGACGCGCCCATCAGCCCCAGCGTGGCCGGAATGCGTTCGCCGATCATCTCCAGCACCGGGCGATGGTAAATCAGCGAATAGCCGAGATCGCCCTGCAGGACGTTTTTCAGCCACAGAACGTACTGCGTGACCAGCGGCTTATCCAGCCCCAGGCTCTGGCGAATACGTTCGATATCCTCCGGGGCCATACGCGGCGTGATGTACGCTGCCACCGGATCGCCGGGCGCGAGCTTGACCAGCAAAAACGCGACCAGTGAAATAAAGAACAGCATCGGCAGCAATTGCAGCAGCCGACGCGTGAGGAGTGTGTTCACGACGTGCCCTTACCAAAGCCCCGACCTGACGGCCGGGGCAATCACTTATTTCTGATAGATTTTTGACAGATCCTGGAACAGGTAGACCGGTTTCGGCTCCGCTTCCTGGGTGCCGCCGAAACGCTTGTCCACCGCGACGGTCGCGTTGGTGTAGGCAATCGGGTAGTAGGTCATGTCGTTCGCCACGGTCTGCTGAATTTGCTTGTAGATATCGGCACGTTTCGCGGCGTCGGTTTCCACGGCACCTTTATCCCACAGGGCATCGAACTGCGGATTTTTGTAGTGTGCGTAGTTATAGGCTTCGTTGCTCATGAACAGCGATTTGTAACCATCCGGCTCTGAGCCCATGATGTAGCCGCCCAGGTTCAGCTCCCACGCGGTGTTGTTCATGTCGAGACTGCGCTGAGACATCGCGTTGGAGTCCAGCGGCATCAGCTCCACGTTCACCCCAATGCCCTTCAGCGCCTGCTGAATGTAGAGCGCCATGCTCTCCTGGGTTTTGTTGGTGTTCACATACGCCAGGCGCAGCTTGAGATTATCCGGCGCGCCGGACGTCTTCAGCAGGTCTTTGGCTTTTTGCAGATCGAATTTGTACTGCTCGACGTCATCCGTCTTGTAAAGCGTATCTGGCGTCAGGAACGACGTTGCCGGTTTGGCGTAGTCGAGCGAGGTAAAGGCGGTCTGGGTCAGTTCATCCTTGTTGATGGCGTAAGCAATGGCCTGACGCAGTTCTTTGCTCTTCATCACCGGCACGTTCTGGTTGAATGTCATATAGGCCAGGCGGCCTTCCGGATAGACCACGAAGTCGAACTTACCGGTATTTTTCAGGCGATTCACATCCTGCGGGTCAACCATCTTGAGGTTGATTTCACCGTTTTGCAGCGCCAGGTTGGCGGCGTTACTGTCTTTGGCGAAACGGTAGGTCACGGAATCAAGCTTCGCTTTGCCGTTCCAGTAATCATCGAAACGGGTCAGGGCGTAATATTGCCCGGCGCGGTACTCTTTAAATTTGAACGGCCCGGAGCCTACCGGCGCATCGTTTTTGTTGCTCTTTTCCAGATCGCCTTCACTGGCAAATACGTGCTGCGGGATCGGGTAGATCTGCACCAGGGTTCCGGTAAAGGCGGCGCTAACCTGCGGTAAGGTGAATTTAACGGTGCGGTCGTCGACCTTGCTCACCTGTACCGGCTTATCGCCGTAGGTGAACATGCTGCGGAAGAAGCTGTGCTGTTTGGCATCCAGCAGCTTGTTGAACGTAAAGACCACGTCGTCCGCCGTCAGCGGCTGTCCGTCCTGCCATTTGAGGTTGGGTTTTAACGTCAGGGTATAGCTCAGGTTGTCGGCGGAAGGCGTCAGGCTTTCCGCCAGGCCCCACTCAATGTTGCCGTTATTAAAGCTGTACAGCGGGGCATAGAGCGCCTGCATGATGGTTAACGTTGTGCGGTCACTGGCGTAGAGCGGATTAACGGCTAACGGGTCGCCGGAGGTAATACCGATAATCAGCGAACCGCCCTCTTTTGGCGCGTCGCTTTTTGCCGCTGAGGGCGTATTTGTCTCTTTATTTTTCGCATCATCACAGCCCGCCAGGCCTAACGCGAGCGAAACCACCACTGCCGATAACAGAAGCTTGCGCATCTCACTAACTCCTTGCCTTATAAAGTGTTTATTACTGCATCTTTTATTTATGTTGAAGCATCATATGCAGCTTTATCCATTTACGCATTAATTATGAAAATGCGATTTTCGATTAAGCTTATGCCGGATTTGATATATATAAGCAGCAGAAGGAATAGCGGTTAATTGATTGCGCTCAGTTCGTTAAACGCTTCACAAATCTCCTGCTACACTGCCTCAACACATCACTAAAAAGGCAGGCCAACATGTCAGACAACACGTATCAGCCACCAAAAGTATGGGAATGGAAAAAGAACGGCGGCGGCGCGTTCGCCAACATCAACCGTCCGATTTCCGGCGCAACGCATGAGAAAGATCTTCCTGTCGGCTCTCACCCGCTGCAGCTCTACTCGCTGGGCACACCCAACGGCCAGAAAGTGACGATTATGCTCGAAGAGCTGCTGGCGCTGGGCGTGACGGGCGCGGAGTACGATGCGTGGTTGATTCGCATCGGCGAGGGCGATCAGTTCTCCAGCGGGTTTGTTGACGTGAACCCGAACTCGAAAATACCGGCACTTCGCGACTACTCCACGACCCCGCCAACGCGCGTGTTTGAATCCGGCAATATCCTGCTTTATCTGGCTGAGAAGTTCGGTCACTTCCTGCCGAAAGATCCGGCTGGCCGCACGGAAACCCTGAACTGGCTGTTCTGGCTCCAGGGTGCGGCGCCGTTCCTCGGCGGCGGCTTTGGTCACTTCTACAACTACGCACCGGTGAAAATTGAGTACGCGATTGACCGCTTCACGATGGAAGCCAAGCGCCTGTTCGACGTGCTGGATAAACAGCTGGCGCGGGGTCGCTACGTGGCGGGTGAGGAGTACACCATCGCGGATATCGCCATCTGGCCATGGTTCGGCTGCGTGGCGCTGGGTAGCGTCTATAACGCCGCCGAGTTCCTCGACGCAGAGAAGTACACTAACGTTCAGCGCTGGGCAAAAGATGTGGCGAGCCGCCATGCCGTCAAGCGCGGACGCATCGTTAACCGCACCAGCGGCGAGCTGAATGAGCAGCTCCACGAGCGCCATGCGGCGAGCGACTTCGAGACGAATACGGAAGACAAACGTCAGGCATGACGGCTGGCCGGGCGGTTAGCCGCCCGGCAGCACAGATCCTTGCTCAGGGCATGATTAGCCTAAAGGTTGAGGCGGTATTGCTGGCACTATCTGGCCGTTTCTCTCCTGCCAGATGCAGAGAAATGACGTATCAACCGACAGCAGTCACAAAGGATCTGTTATGAAACTGATTAAAACAACGCTGGTTATCAGCGCCCTCCTGTTTTCCACCTCGGGAATGGCCATCGACAAAACCGCCGCAGGCGCGGTAGCGGGTGCTGCCATTGGCGCGGCCACGGGCAAAGATCTGAAATCGACCGTTGGCGGCGCCGTTGTTGGCGCAGGCACAGGTGCCATGTTCAAAAACGGCGATAAAGGTAAAGCCGCGCGTAAAGGTGGCGCGGTAGGTGCTGCCGTGGGCGCAGGTGCAGCGGCGGTTACCGGTAAGAGCGTGCTGAAAGGTGCGGCCGTCGGTGCCGGTTCTGGCGCGCTGATTGGTGAAGCAACGCACTAAGGTGATGTGCCACCTTGTGAACAGGCATGAATAATAAACCCAGCGTGATTGCTGGGTTTTTTGTGTATTTTGAATCAGATACGCGCACGTTCGAACAACCGACGCGCGGCTGGCGTTAACCCTGACATATGAATGCAGGCATGCACCATTCCCGGCAACCGTTCACAGCGTACTGGTACCCCCGCCTCCTCAAGTCTCAGCGCATACTCTTCAGCCTCATCACGCAGGGGATCAAATTCACAACTCAGGATGGTTGCTGGCGGTCCCCCCCTCAGCGAGGCCATATGCAGCGGCTCGGCATAAGGGTGACGACGCTCTCCCAGATAGTTTTCCCAGCAAAACGCCATCGCATCGCGCGTTAAATAATAACCTTCAGCAAATTCACGATAGCTTTCGGTCGACATTTCGCGAGTTAACGCCGGGTAGAGCAGCAACTGATGCTCAATGTGAGGCCCGCCACGATCGCGGGCCAGCAGAGTTGTCGCTGCAGCAAGATTGCCGCCTGCACTGTCGCCACCCACCGCCAGACGGGTAGCATCAATACCCAGAAGCGCAGCCTGTTCACTGGCCCAGCACAGTGCCTGATAAACATCTTCTAACGGCCTTGGGAAGGGGAACTCCGGTGCCAGACGGTAATCCACGGAGAGTATTTTCCGGCCAGTGGCATTAGCCAATGCCTGACAGGGTCGATCGTACAGCGAGAGCGAACCCAGACACCATCCGCCGCCGTGAGCAAACAGCATTGCAGGCTGCGCGATGTCCGCGTTTGAGGCGGCGGGGGTATAGGCACGAAGGGTAATGGCGTAACCATCATCGGCGATGACAACGTAATCCTGCATGTCATCGCGTAATTCATCCTCTCCCTGCAGCCGCAACAAATCAACTTCGGTGGCGGCACGCAGTTCGGCTAACGACATCGGTAGCGGCGCGCCCGATAACGCTGCCAGAAAGTCAGCAATATGTTTATCAAGCGGCACGATCGGTGTCCTCTGAGAGAAATGGTACGATCAGCCCAATAAACGCCTCATGACACTCTTCGGTAATAAAATGCCCGCAGTCCGCCACCGTCTCGCCACGCAGATCAAGGGCATTGCCCTGCAGGGTTATCAGCGGCGCATCGCGCGTAGCATGTTCGGCTCCCACCGTTAACACCGGCATGGCTAAAGGCGTTTGCGCACGGCGCTGGTTCTGCCGAATGGTTTCCGGGATAGCGCGATAATAGTCGAAGCCCGCACGCAGCCCGCCGGGTGTTGAATAGGCGGCAATATACACCTCTGCGGCAACCCGTTCACGCCGATGAGACCAGCGGTCGAAAATATAGCTGAGATACTGTGATTCGCGCCCGCTGGTAAGGGTTTCGGGTAGATCCGCCAGTTGATTGAACATGAAGTGCCAGAGAAAGATGTTCTCTTCCGGTGCGACAAAAATCGGCGGTGGTGGTGCCAGTCCAGGGATAACCGCTTCTGTCAGCACAAGTTTTTCTATCGCCTGAGGAAAATCGCTCGCCATGGCATAACCAACCCACATGCCGATATCGTGACCCACTATGCTATAACGCGAATGGCCCAGCTGCTCCATCATGGTATGCAGCATGGCACCGACACGTCCGGTGTCATAGCCGTCGCGCGGTTTATCAGATTCCCCGATACCGGGCGGATCAACCGCTATCGCCTGAAAACCCGCCGCTGCCAGCGCCTGAAGGACATAGCGCCAGGTATACCAGGTCTGCGGCCAGCCCGGTATCAGTAATACCGGTTGACCTTTTCCCGCCACGACGCAGTGGATGCGCTGTCCGTTCACTTTCGTATAGACGTGTTCTGCCCTGAGATCCGCATGTGCGATCTCACCGTATTGTTGTTCCATGGGGACTCCCTGTAAGGTCGTGGCTTAGCGGATGCCGAGTAATGTGTTGATTTGTTGAGGGTTCACCGGTGCACCGGCGAAATCATCGAAGACTTTATCGGTGATGTGAATAATATGGTCGCGGATGAACGCAGCCCCTTCTCTGGCACCATCCAGCGGATTTTTCAGACAGCACTCCCATTCCAGGGTTGCCCAGCCGGCATAATCGTATTGAGTCAGCTTCGAGAAAATAGCCCTGAAATCCACCTGACCGTCACCTAATGAGCGAAAACGTCCTGCACGATCAACCCATGACTGATAGCCACCATAAATGCCCTGACGACCAGTTGGATTAAATTCAGCGTCTTTGACGTGGAACATGTTGATCATGTCCTTATAAATATCAACAAACTCCAGATAGTTAAGCTGCTGTAGCACCATGTGGCTGGGGTCGAAAAGTATCCGGCAGCGGGGATGCTCTTTCACCCTTTGATAAAACATTTCAAACGTCACCCCATCATGCAGATCTTCGCTCGGGTGGATCTCATAGCAGAGGTTAATACCCTGCTCGTCACAGGCGTTGAGCACCGGCATCCAGCGCCTGGCCAGCTCGTCAAAGGCGGTTTCAATTAACCCTTCCGGGCGCTGCGGGAATGGGAACAAATAGGGCCACGCCAGCGAGCCAGAGAAGGTGCCCAGATCGCTGAGTCCAAGCCTGGCGGAGGCCTTGACCGCCATCAGCATCTGTTGCTGTGCCCATTCACCGCGCGCTTGCGGGTTGCCGTGTACTTCCGGCGGCGCGAAGCTGTCACATAAGCTGTCGTAGGCCGGATGCACCGCCATCAATTGGCCGAAGATATGGCTGGTCAGTTCACTCACCACCAGGCCATGCTCCGCCAGCATACCGGTCAGATCGTCGCAGTAAGTCTGGCTTTCTGCCGCCGTCGCGACATCGAAAAGGCGGCGATCCCATGCTGGAATTTGCAAAGCGCTAAAACCCGTTTCCGCTGCCCACCTGGCTATCGCAGGTAAACTATTGAACGGGGTCGCATCATCGCTGAACTGAGCGAGATGGAGAGAGGGACCTTTAAGGGTTTTCATTGTATACTCCTATTGTTTGTCAATCGACAAACAATAGGAGTAAAGCCGGATAACCGCAAGCGAAAATTATAATTTCGTTGGTAATCCAGATGATTTAAGCGATCCTGTTGCACTGAATTCAGGACCAACCGGAGCAACAAAATGGCAGGCAGACCGCGCCAGTTCGATCGTGACCAGGCGCTTATCAAAGCGCGCAACCTGTTCTGGCGACAGGGTTATGAAGGAACCTCAATGTCTGATCTGGTAGCAGAGCTGGGGATTGCATCGGCACGTATTTACAAGGCGTTCGGTTCAAAAGAGCAGCTCTTTCGGGAAGCAATTGCAGATTACGAAAAACAGGAAGGCGGTTTTGCAGATCGGGCCTTATCCGCAGGGGGCAACGTGCGGGATACCATCCAGACGCTGTTAATGGATGCGGTTCACCTGTACTGCCATCCGGATTTGCCGCAAGGATGTATGGTAGTGGCCTCTGCAGCCAGCGTCAGTGCGGAAAATGAAACGCTCAAAACCTGGCTGGCACAGCATCGCCTGCAGCGTACGCAGCAGATCATCGACCGTCTCCATCAGGCAGTGCATAACGGTGAACTCCCGGATACGACCGATGCAGAGAGTTTGGGAGATTATTTTGCCGTCTTTTTACATGGTTTGTCGGTGCAGGCCCGGGACGGTGTTCCGGAATCACGATTGCAGGCGGCAGTTATGCAGGCGCTTAGCCTGCTGCCGCATTCCTGAATGTGAAGCATCAATGATGATCGTCATACTGATGCTCAATCACCATCCCTTCCGCCACGCTCGCCACATGTCGCGCACGCGGGTGATAAACCGGAGCAGGCGCTGGCGCGGCATAAACAGTTTGTGACGGTGCTGGCGAGATGCTTACCGCCTCCGGAACCGTGGTGGATGACGGGACAATCACCACTTTATAACCGCTCGGGACATCCACGGTGACGCTTTGCGCCATTGCTGAATTGACCATAGCCAAGCCTGCCATTGCGGCCAATACGATATAGAGCTTTTTCATAGACTGTATTATTTCCGATAAAATAAGAAAATTAATTATGTCGGGAGGAGCTTAAGACTATATTAATAATCATCGTTTTTACGGTGCAGAAAATGCCAAATATATTGTTACATTAACATATAAAAATAATAACGCAGGCCGGGTAAGGCGCAGCCGCTACCCGGCAACAGAAGACAATCTTAATTAATTGCGATATGACCTTCCGGCGTATTTATCCAGCGCGGCGCTTTCAGCGTATCGGCGTAATATCCCACCAGCTCACACAGCAAATCCTCTATCACGCGCGCCATCTCCTGTGGCAGAGCGCGGCCGATCAGCAACTGGGTTAAGACCTGGCAGTATTGCCCGAGTTGATCGCTCTCCGGTTCGAAAGCAGGCAGCCGTGCGGGAAGATCGTTCACGATAAAATGCGGGAGCAAATGCGCGGGAACAGGCTCGTGGAGCGTGGGTTGCAGCAGCGCCAGACAGGTGGAGAGACGCCCGCATAACGCCAGCTTCTCGGTGATGTCGTCACACTCCACCAGAGAATAAGCATAGTGCTCGCAGTTGTCTGCCAGCTCGGTGAAATCGGTGGTATGAGAAAACGGCGTGGTAAATAACGCGTGTGTCTGGGTTGGGGTTGTAGCCATGATGGCAGCCTCCTGTAACGGTATTTATATCCGCCATCGGAGAGGTCAATCTCACGGGTGGCGGAGCCAGACGAGGTTGACCTTACCGGCGTTACAGGAAACCGGCGCGTCTTTCGACGCCCCCGCCCGGTCCGCCATTGAGGTGAAACCGTGCGCGCGACATAGTAATCCATGTCACCTGTAACTTATACCAGGAGGTCAATCCCGACGCCTGATTTTGCAGGCGCGGCAAGAAGATACTGCGATTAGCACGAGGCGACAAGGGGCATTCCCGGAAGCCATCTCGCAAATCTGATTAATACTTAATGTCCCGCGCTTTCTGTCTTCCAGCCTGTTTCATCTGCCGTTTGTCCTGACGGCAGTCGTGATTGCTCTGGTTATTGTTCGCCACGCAGGTCTGTTTCACCTGTCGTGACGCGTCGCGGGTTTCCTGTCTGACATCACGCGCCACGCGCCGTTCCTGAGCCTGATCGGTCGCGCTGGCAGAAACCGGGAACAGCACAAGAAACGTGAAAGAAAGGAAAGGGATGACATATAACGATCTGTTCATAGCAACACCTCGCAGAAGGAGCCCAGAACGTCAGTGGGGTTAGCCAAAGAATAGCAGTTTCAGAGCGCGCTGAATGTGGAAGACGCTAATAAAGCAAGGCCGCACAGGGCGGCCTTGTAAAATTGCATTATGCCGTGAGGCGGAATTTTTGCACCGAGCGTTGAAGATCTTCGGTCTGCCGCTCCAGCGCCGCCGCCGCGGCGGAAACTTCCTCCACCAGCGAGGCGTTTTGCTGGGTGACGCCGTCCATCTGGGTAATGGCGATACCGACCTGAGAAATCCCCTTGCTTTGCTCCTCAGAAGCCGATGCGATTTGCTTCATAATGGTCGTCACTTCCGTCACGTCACGCAAAATCGCATCCATGGTGGTGCCCGTGTCGCTCACCAGCTTCGCCCCCTGCTCTACTCGGGAAACCGAATCGGTAATCAGCCCCTCAATCTCTTTGGCCGCGTTGGCGCTGCGGCTTGCCAGGTTGCGGACTTCACCTGCCACCACGGCGAAACCACGACCCTGCTCGCCCGCACGCGCTGCTTCAACCGCCGCGTTAAGCGCCAGAATGTTGGTCTGGAAAGCAATGCTGTTGATGACGTTAGTGATTTCAGCAATTTTCTTCGAGCTTTCAGAGATACCGCTCATGGTGCTCACCACCTCTTCCACCAGCGATCCGCCGCGGCTGGCGGTAGTTGAGGCCACATCGGCCAGCTGGCTTGCCTGACGCGCGCTTTCCGCGTTCAGTTTCACCGTGGCGGTCAGCTCTTCCATGCTGGCAGCCGTCTCTTCCAGCGCGGCCGCCTGCTCTTCGGTACGGGAAGAGAGATCGTTGTTACCGCTGGAGATTTCAGTTGCACCACGCCAGATATTTTCACTGCCGGAGCGAATCGTACTGACCGCTTCACGCAGGCTGTCCTGCATGGCGCTCAGGAGAGGCACCAGCTGTCCCACGCAGTTGCGACCAAACGGCTCAATGGGCTGGCTGAGATCGCCCTGAGCAATCTGGCGGAACTGCTGACGAATGCGGTCAAGCGGTTTGACCAGCATCGCGACCAGGTAGCGGTCGGTGAAGAGCAGGATCAGCAGGCCGACAATCGTGGCGGCGATAATCACCGTGCGGGTCATGCTGGTCAGGCCGTCCACCACCACGCGGGTGCTGTCGAGCGACTTCGCAGCGGCATTGTTGAACTCCTCAGCAGCCGCACCGAACGCGCGGCTCAGCGGTGGCGTAACGCTGTTGGCCTGCTGGCGATATCCCTCCAGAGCCCCCTGCTTCGCCTGCTGCATTTGCGGCGTGACGCCCTGTTCAAGCAGCGCCTGCCAGGTGCCGATCACCCGGGAGGAGATCTGCTCATCCATTGGGCCTGGGGAGATCGCTTTCATCTCGGCCAGTTTCTTGCCCATGTTATCCAGCGCCTGTTGGGCAGAGGCCAAATCCGGCGTGCCGCCTGCGGCTTTGACTTCCATTGCGCGGCTCAGACGGGTCACGAAGCGGAAATACTGATCGTTGCCCTGGCTGAGTACCGTCATCTGTTTAACCAACTGACGGTCCACTTCATTGCCATCAGAAACGCGAGAAAGAGACCAGGTGCTGTACAAGCCAACACCCGCCCACATTAAACAAAAGATCCCGAGAATCATCAGCATGACGAAGCGGATCGTGAAATTACGGAGCATATTCATAAGTCTTCCTTGCCGTGAGGGTGAGTTCGCCCAGAGGCGAGTACTACTCTCGTTATCGGCAGGAACGAGGGAAATTATAACGTTTTGTGATCATTTTTAATTAGCGTGGCTTCACTGGTCGCACAGCTACCGTTAACCATTATCTTCGCTCTTTGTGATGTGATAAGTTCAGAATGAAAACGACGTTTCAAAAAATTATCGATAAGAAAAGGAGACATCATGTCCTGGTACCCTTACCCCGGCCGCTATGAGAATATGCAATACCGTTATTGCGGGAAAAGTGGCCTGCGCCTGCCCGCACTGTCACTCGGACTGTGGCATAGCTTCGGCCACGTCCAGCCTCTTGATACCCAGCGCGCGCTGCTGCGCAAAGCCTTCGACCTCGGCATAACTCATTTCGATCTCGCCAATAACTACGGCCCGCCGGCAGGCAGCGCGGAAGAGAATTTCGGCCGCCTGCTGCGTGAGGATTTTTCCGCGTATCGCGACGAGCTGATTATCTCCACCAAGGCAGGTTACGACATGTGGCCGGGGCCGTACGGTTCAGGGGGGTCACGCAAATATCTGCTCGCCAGCCTCGACCAGAGCCTGATGCGTCTTGGCGTCGAATACGTAGATATTTTCTATTCCCATCGCGTGGATGAAAACACGCCGATGGAAGAGACTGCCGCTGCGCTGGCCCACGCCGTGCAGAGCGGTAAAGCGCTGTACGTCGGGATTTCGTCCTACTCAACGGAGCGCACTCAGAAAATGGCTGACCTGCTTCGCGAATGGAAAATCCCGCTACTTATTCATCAGCCATCCTATAACCTGCTCAACCGCTGGGTCGATAAGACCGGTTTGCTGGACGCGCTGGAAGCAAACGGTACGGGGTGTATCGCCTTTACCCCGCTGGCGCAGGGTCTGCTGACCGGAAAATACCTGAACGGTATTCCTGAAGGTTCACGCATGCAGCGCGAAGGGAATAAAGTGCGCGGCCTGACGCAGAAAATGCTGACCGACGCCAACCTGAGCAGCCTGCGTTTGCTGAATGAGATGGCACATGCCCGTGGTCAGACGATGGCGCAGATGGCGCTAAGCTGGCTGCTGAAAGATGCGCGGGTGACGTCAGTGCTGATTGGCGCAAGCCGTCCGGAACAGCTGGAAGAGAATGTTCAGGCGCTGGAAAACCTGCGCTTTACCGAGGACGAACTCAAGCGGATTGACCAGCATGTTGCGGATGGGGAGTTGAATCTTTGGCAGGCGTCGTCGGATAAATAGTGCGGTCTGATGCCCTCACCCACGGGGAGAGGGCCGGGGTGAGGGGAATTACTTCTTACTGATCTTATCCAGATACCCCATCACAAACGCAGACAGCACAAACGTCAGATGGATGATGACGTACCACATCAGTTTGTTATCCGGAACGTTCTTCGCGTCCATGAACACGCGCAGCAGGTGGATAGAGGAGATTGCCACAATCGACGCGGCCACTTTATTCTTCAGCGATGAAGCATCCATTTTGCCCAGCCAGCTGAGCTTCTCTTTACGCTCGTCGATATCAAGCTGGGAGACAAAATTCTCGTAGCCGGAGAACATCACCATCACCAGCAGTCCGCCCACCAGGGTCATATCTACCAGCGACAGCAGAACCAGAATCAAATCCGCTTCGGCAATGGAAAAAATGTTCGGCAGAACATGCCAGATTTCCTGAAAGAACTTAATCGTCAGTGCGACAAGTGCCAGCGAAAGGCCAAAATAGACGGGGGCCAGTATCCAGCGAGAGGCGTACATGGCGTTTTCAAAAAAGCGTTCCATAAAGTCCTGTTTGCAAAAGAAACCAGCGCCCAGTATAGCTCAACGGCGCTGACTGTTTGCAATAGCTAACCAGTACGTCACTCAGACGTTGTCTGGGTTAACCTCCGGACGGGCATACTCCGGCCAGACCAGCACCACCAGCTCCGGGTAGGCTTCCAGGCTGAACTCGCGAAAACACTGACGCAAATTTAATACGTCCAGGTCGGAATAAGAGACCTTCTCGCCGTTAAGACAGCGCTTTTTGATATTGTCATAATATTTATACACTGCTGAATTCAGGTCACTACAACGACGCTGCGCCTCAAACAGTCCGGGCGTGTCATTAATTTCCGACATTTTCATGCGCTTAATTGTCGCGTGTAAAAAGTCGATATATTCATGGTTCACCCGCCAGTACCAAACAGGCGTAACGGAGTTCATCAAAACAGAGAAATGGTCTTCACCTTCCTCTTTTGTCATGAGTTCCGGTTGCGGGGATTCACTGGTGTCTTTCGACACTTTCGTTTTATTGAACTCCTGCATCAATAAAAGAACACCAGCGGTCAGTAATAGTAATGTGATGACCGTAAAAAAGATGCTGTTCATGGGTTGGCTCCATTTTTTTTGATTTTAAATTTGCCTCATGATATTGTCAACGAATCTCACGCCTTTACCAACCCCACCCTGTTGAAATTAAAGGAAATTAAAAATGCTGCCCGACTATCTCGTCCCGGCTAAGTACCACATCACGCCTGTGGAACAGCAACCGACGGAAGCAGAAAAAGAGGTCAGTTTCACTCAGGGGAAAAGAAAGCTCTCTGATTTCGAGCCTGATATATTAATTGGTGTTTCCCAAACCGGCAAATCCCGTAATATGTTGCTGGAAGAGCACGATCGTCATATAAAAGACCGCTTATTTCGCGCCATAAAAATTGAAGCCCTTGTCCACCTGCTGAATGACCTGCAGGCCGAAGGTGAAATAGATGCCCAGAAACTAAGTCAAATAATGGCCGAAAAAACCAAAGAAATTAATGAGTCGGGCAATGAAATTTGGCTTAATTTAATTACACGAGAAAAAAACAACCCAATCTTTTATAGCCTGGGGGAAGATTAACGTGAAGGAAATTAAAAACAACGACGTTTATTTGACTTTAGATGATAAAAAAAGTGATGAATTTATCTTAAAGCAAAATCTCGACGCACTGCGAAAAACAAAAAATGCCGAGATGACGCGTATTACACAAGACCTGGTATCGATCCCGGCGACGCTGGTTCGTCTAAAATGGCAGAATCGCCGTGATATTTACCCGCTACAGGTCAAAGAAGAGATTTATGGTGCAGTGATGAACGCCATCATTGAACAGCGTCCAGAGCTGAAAGAGAAGCTTCTGGGACGTCTCGAGGCCAATTACCAGTATCTGCTTGCCAGAGAGATCGCCACCCTGCGTCTGACGCGCAAACTGTCAGAGGGTGAGTACCGTACCTCAAACGTCACCTGCGTTGCGCTTGATGAGGACGCGCTGACAACGTCCGTGGCCGCACCAACGGATAATAAAAACGAATAACTCGACAGACATAAAAAAAGCCGGCTTCCGCCAGCTTCTTTATCATTTCGCGGCCGCTTTCTCTTCGCCGACCAGTCCAATCTTCAGGTACCCCGCCTGATGCAGCGTGTCCATTACCTTCATCATGGTTTCGTAATCAACGGTTTTATCCGCACGGAAGAAGACCGTGGTGTCTTTCTTACCGCCAGTAAGCTGCTCCAGCGCCGGGATAACTGAGTCCGCCGTCACCGGGTCGTTCCCGAGGAACATGGATTTATCCGCCTTCACTGACAGGTAGATAGGCTTCTCCGGGCGCGGCTGTGGCTGGCTGGAAGAGGCCGGCAGGTTCACCTTCACGTCGACCGTCGCCAGCGGCGCAGCCACCATGAAGATAATCAGCAGAACCAGCATGACGTCGATAAACGGCGTCACGTTGATTTCATGCATTTCGCCGTTATCGTCCAGATTTTCGTTTAGACGCATCGCCATCGTATCAACCTGCGCGCAGTTTAGACGCCGCATGCACCGGCTTAACCGAGCTGGCATTCAGGTCGAGATCGCGACTTTGCAGCAGCAGAACCTGCGCGGCAACGTCACCGAGCGTAGCTTTGTAGCTGCCAATCATACGCGCGAAGATGTTGTAAATAACCACCGCCGGGATGGCGGCAACCAGACCGATTGCCGTCGCCAGCAGCGCTTCTGCGATGCCCGGCGCAACGACCGCCAGGTTGGTGGTTTGGGTCTGTGCAATGCCGATAAAGCTGTTCATGATGCCCCAGACCGTACCGAAAAGACCGATGAAGGGTGAGATCGCACCGATTGTCGCCAGATAACCATTGCCGCGCCCCATGTGTCGGCCAACGGCCGCAACGCGACGCTCCAGACGGAAACCGGTACGCTCTTTGATGCCTTCGTTATCTTCACTGCCCGCGGAGAGTTCCAGCTCGTTCTGAGCCTCGTTCACTAACAGGGTGGTCAGGCTTTTCGCGTGGAAGGATGAGGTCATGTCAGATGCCTGATCCAGAGAGCGGGCTTCGGCCAGCTGCTGCTGCTCCCGCTTGAGGCGGCGCTTTTGCGAAATAAGCTCGGCGCTCTTGCTAAAGAAGATAGCCCACGTGATCACGGACGCCAGAATCAGGCCGATCATCACAATCTTAACCACGATGTCAGCATGTTGATACATGCCCCAAACGGAGAGATCCGTCTGCATCAAATTATTACCCACTCTGTATCTCCAGGACGCAAATCACAAAATCTGACCGTAATAATATCAAAACGCCGTCGAATTGATAGTAGTTCTCATTAGTATTTGCATAGTGCCGCAATTTTCGTTCACTTTCCTTGCGCTTACGCAGTAAAAATTTCTTATGCGTATTTTTGCAAAAATTTTCTGCTTATTCGATAAGCCTCCGGGTGCAGTTTTTTCCAATCGTGGTAGTCTGGACGTCCAGACGTATAAAAACAGGGTTAGCGAACATGACAAAGAAGCATCTTGATACCACGCTGGTACAGGCAGGACGCAGCAAAAAATATACCCAGGGATCGGTGAACAGTGTGATTCAACGCGCCTCCTCGCTGGTGTTTGACACCGTTGAGGAGAAAAAAATCGCCACGCGTAACCGCGCAAAAGGCGGGCTGTTTTACGGCCGTCGCGGCACGCTAACCCATTTTTCTCTACAGGAAGCGATGTGCGAGCTGGAAGGCGGCGCAGGCTGCGCGCTGTTCCCGTGCGGGGCGGCGGCGGTGGCCAACACGATTCTGGCGTTTGTGGAACAGGGCGACCATATCCTGATGACCAACACCGCCTATGAACCCAGCCAGGACTTCTGTACCAAAATCCTCAACAAGCTCGGCGTAACGACCGGCTGGTTCGACCCGCTGATTGGTGAAGGCATTGCCGAACTTATTCAGCCAAACACGCGCATTGTGTTCCTGGAATCTCCGGGGTCGCTCACCATGGAAGTCCACGACGTGCCCGCTATCGTGAAAGCCGTGCGCAGTAAAGCGCCAGAGGCGATTGTCATGATCGACAACACCTGGGCGGCAGGCGTGCTGTTTAAAGCGCTGGAGTTCGACATCGACATCTCGATTCAGGCCGCGACGAAATACCTGATTGGCCACTCTGACGGCATGATAGGTACGGCGGTATCCAACGCGCGCTGCTGGGATCAACTGCGTGAAAATGCCTACCTGATGGGCCAGATGGTGGACGCAGACACAGCCTACATGACCAGCCGCGGACTCCGCACGCTGGGGGTTCGCCTGCGTCAGCACCATGAAAGCAGCCTGAAGGTGGCAGAATGGCTGGCGCAGCACCCTCTGGTTGAGCGCGTTAACCATCCCGCTCTACCCGGCAGTAAAGGTCATGAATTCTGGCAGCGTGACTTTACAGGCAGCAGCGGTCTGTTCTCGTTCGTGTTGAAAAAGCGGCTGAATAACGACGAGCTGGCAAGCTATCTGGATAACTTTACCCTCTTCAGCATGGCCTACTCCTGGGGCGGTTTTGAATCGCTGATCCTGCCTAACCAGCCGGAGCAGATCGCGGCCCTGCGCCCCGGTGGCGAAGTGGACTTCAGCGGCACCCTAATCCGGCTGCATATTGGTTTAGAAAATGTGGACGATTTAATTGCGGATTTAGCAGCAGGGTTCGAGCGTATCGTGTAGAGTGCTGGCTGAAAATGTACTCCCTGGACGCTTTTGTGGACACTGCAAGCAGAAAAGTCTGCATGAGTTGCGCCCGGGATCAAACCCGACGGGGGAATAAGGGAGTACAATAGCGCTATATCTGCTGTTCCACAGGAAAGTCCATGGCTGTTATTCAAGATATTATCGCGGCGCTCTGGCATCACGACTTTGCCGCGCTGGCAGATCCTCACGTCGTCGGTATCGTCTATCTCGTGATGTTCGCAACTCTGTTTCTGGAAAATGGATTACTGCCTGCCTCGTTTTTACCCGGTGACAGCCTGCTTTTACTTGCCGGGGCGTTAATCGGCAAAGGCGTCATGGACTTCACATCAACGATGGTTATCCTCACCTCCGCAGCCAGCCTGGGCTGCTGGCTGAGCTATCTGCAGGGCCGCTGGCTGGGGAATACGCGCGTCGTTAAAAGCTGGCTGGCGCAGTTACCGCATAAATATCATCAGCGTGCGACCTGCATGTTCGATCGGCACGGCCTGCTGGCGCTGCTGGCTGGGCGTTTCCTGGCGTTTGTTCGCACCCTTCTGCCGACAATGGCAGGCATTTCCGGTCTGTCGAACCGTCGCTTCCAGTTCTTCAACTGGCTGAGCGCGCTGCTGTGGGTTGGCGTGGTCACCACGCTCGGCTACGCGCTGAATATGATCCCCTTTGTGAAACACCATGAAGACCAGGTAATGACCTTCCTGATGGTGCTGCCGATGTTCCTGCTGGTGGCGGGGCTGGTAGGGACGATTGCGGTGGTGATTAAGAAAAAGTACTGCAGTGCATAAACAAAAGCCGGGTGGCGCTATCGCTTACCCGGCCTACGTTTCCCCTCAGGCTCCCTGCATGGTTCGGATACGTGACGCATCCTCTCCCGGCGTAACGCCGAAATACCGCTTAAATTCCCGACTGAACTGCGACGCACTTTCGTAGCCTACCCGCATCGCCGCCGCGCTGGCCTTCATGCCATCGTGGATCATCAGCATCCGCGCCTTATGCAGCCGGTAGGTTTTAAGGTATTGCAGGGGCGAAGTGCTGGTCACCGATTTAAAATTATGGTGAAACGCCGAGACGCTCATGTTCGCTTCCGCGGCGAGCTGGTCAACGCTGAGGTTTTCCGTGTACTGGCTTTCAATACGCTTGAGCACGCGGCTGATCAGGCTAAAGTGAGTTTGTCGGCTCACCAGAGCCAGTAACGCCCCGCCGCCTGGTCCCAGCAGCACGTGGTAAAGAATTTCGCGGATAATTTGCTTGCCCAGAATGCGTGCATCCAGCGGCCTCTCCATGACGTCCAGCAGACGCTCAATGGCGCAAAGGATCTCTTCCGATAACGTCGCCGAGTTAATCCCGCTCGACGCCATCGAAGGCTGGAAGAACTCATCTTCACCTATCTCCATCAGCAGTTCCTGCAACTGAAGGATATCGACATTGACGCGGATCCCTGCCAGCGGAACCGCCTCTGTCGCGAAAGTTTCACATTCAAAGGGTAAAGGTACTGTCAGGAGCAGGTATTCATTGGTGTCGTAGCGAAACACGCGCTCGTTGATATAGCCAATTTTATGGCCTGAAAAGAGAAAAACGATGCCCGGCTGGTACATCACTGGCGTACGCGTCCCGGGCTGCGTGCCGTAAAGCAGGCGAATATCCGGCAGCAGATCGCTGACATCTTTTGCGTTATCTATCAGTCTTTTAATCTGCGCAGTAAGCTGATGGCAGATCGCTTCACGGTTCATATTACGTTACTCCGGGTACGGTTTCCGACGTTAACAGTGTGCGTCGTTTCCCACGCTTTCTCCAGCGCTCTGTAGAAATGGGCAAGACATCGGCAGGAATGTGCATTGAGAGGATAGCCCCGGACAGCCACAATGTGCAGCATCAGGTTGCCCTCTGCGCCACCACGATTTTTCACCCACTAAAGGGAACGAGCAATGAACAACTTTAATCTTCACACCCCAACCCGCATTCTGTTTGGTAAAGACGCTATCGCTGACCTGCGCGCGCAGATCCCTGCTGACGCCCGCGTACTCATCACCTACGGTGGCGGCAGCGTGAAAAAAACCGGTGTGCTGGATCAGGTATATAGCGCCCTGAACGGTCTGGACGTGCGTGAGTTCGGCGGCATCGAGCCCAACCCGTCTTACGAAACGCTGATGAACGCGGTGAAAATCACCCGCGAAGAGAACATCACCTTCCTGCTGGCCGTCGGCGGCGGCTCCGTGCTGGACGGCACGAAATTCATCGCGGCGGCAGCCCACTACGCAGACGGCGTCGATCCGTGGCATATCCTGGAAACCCGCGGTAGCGACATTAAAAACGCGATCCCGATGGGCTCCGTGCTGACCCTCCCGGCTACCGGCTCTGAATCTAACAAGGGCGCGGTGATTTCCCGCAAAACCACCGGTGATAAGCAGGCCTTTATGAATGAACACGTTCAGCCCGTGTTCGCCATCCTGGACCCGGTTTACACCTACACCCTGCCTGCGCGTCAGGTGGCGAACGGCGTGGTGGACGCCTTTGTGCATACCGTTGAGCAATACGTAACGTACCCGGTCAATGCCAAAATTCAGGATCGCTTCGCGGAAGGCATTCTGCTGACGCTGGTTGAAGACGGTCCGAAAGCGCTGAAAGAGCCGGAAAACTATGACGTTCGCGCCAACGTGATGTGGGCCGCAACGCAGGCGCTGAACGGCCTGATCGGTGCTGGCGTGCCGCAGGACTGGGCGACCCACATGCTGGGCCACGAGCTGACGGCGATGCACGGTCTGGACCACGCACAGACGCTGGCCGTTGTTCTGCCTGCGTTGTGGAACGAAAAACGTGATACCAAACGTGCCAAACTGCTGCAGTACGCCGAGCGCGTGTGGAACATCACCGAGGGTTCAGACGATGCGCGTATTGACGCGGCAATCGAGGCGACCCGCAACTTCTTTGAAGGCCTGGGCGTGCCAACGCGTCTGTCCGGCTACGGTCTGGATGGCAGCTCCATCCCTGCCCTGCTGGCGAAACTCGAAGAACACGGCATGACCCAACTGGGCGAGCACGGCGACATCACGCTGGACGTGAGCCGTCGTATCTACGAAGCGGCACGCTAAGCGTTTTTGTCCTTCCGACTTTCGTTTTTTGACATTTCGTCCAGACTTAATGCACATCCCATCGCCGGAGTCCCCCTCCGGCGATGCGCACCTGAAGGAGGAAAAATGGCAAACCAAACCGTAATCAAGCTGCAGGACGGCAACGTGATGCCCCAACTGGGGCTAGGTGTATGGAAAGCCGGTAACGACGAGGTCGTCTCCGCCATTCATAAAGCACTGGAAGTGGGCTACCGGTCGATTGATACCGCCGCCGCATACAAAAATGAGGACGGCGTGGGTAAGGCACTGGCCAGCGCCGGCGTCTCCCGCGATGAGCTATTCATCACCACTAAACTCTGGAACGACGATCAAAAACGCCCCCGCGAAGCCCTGGAGGAGAGCCTGGAAAAACTCCAGCTCGACTTCGTCGATCTCTGGCTGATGCACTGGCCGGTTCCGGCCATCGATCACTACGTTGATGCCTGGAAAGGAATGATTGACCTGCAGAAAGAGGGGCTGGTGAAAAGCATCGGCGTCTGCAACTTCCAGGTTCATCACCTGCAGCGCCTGATTGACGAGACGGGCGTCGCGCCTGTGATTAACCAGATTGAGCTGCACCCGCTGATGCAGCAGCGTCAGCTTCACGCCTGGAACGCCACGCATAAAATCCAGACTGAATCCTGGAGCCCGCTGGCGCAGGGCGGCGAAGGGGTGTTTGATCAAAAGATTATCCGTGAGCTGGCGGATAAATACGGTAAAACCCCGGCGCAAATCGTCATTCGCTGGCATCTGGACAACGGCCTGGTGGTGATCCCGAAATCGGTCACGCCGTCCCGTATCGCCGAGAACTTCGACGTCTGGGATTTCCGTCTGGATAAAGACGAGCTGGGCGAAATTGCGAAGTTAGATAAGGGCAAACGTTTAGGGCCCGATCCGGATCAGTTTGGCGGCTAGCTGCCGGGTGGCGGCCTCGCCTTACCCGGCCTACAAAAAACCCCGGCTTGCCGGGGTTTTCTTTTACGCTTTGCGCTTCACGGGTTTCTTTACACTGGAATTACCATTCGAACGCTGATGCACAATCGGCGTGTGCTTGGTCAGCGCCGGGCGCGTATTGCGATTCTGGCGACGCGCTTCGCGCATCTCATCCAGCGTCGGGGCCGGTACCAGGCAGTCGCGACGCGAGCCGATAAGATGTTTTTTGCCCATCTCTTCCAGCGCCTGACGGATCAGCGGCCAGTTTTTCGGATCGTGATAACGCAGCAGCGCTTTGTGCAGACGACGCTGCTTATCCCCTTTCGGCACCACCACCTCTTCACTCTTATAGCCAATCTTACTCAGCGGGTTCTTGCCGGTGTAATACATGGTCGTCGAGTTGGCGAGCGGTGAAGGATAGAAGTTCTGCACCTGATCCAGACGGAAGCGACGCTGCTTCAGCCACAGCGCCAGGTTCACCATGTCCTCGTCGCGCGTGCCCGGGTGCGCAGAGATAAAGTAAGGGATCAGATACTGCTCTTTGCCCGCCTGCTTCGAATAAGTATCGAACAGCTCTTTAAAGCGGTCATAGCTGCCCATACCCGGCTTCATCATCTTCGACAGCGGGCCTTCTTCGGTGTGCTCCGGCGCAATCTTCAGGTAGCCGCCGACGTGGTGCGTTGCCAGCTCTTTGATGTAGCGCGGATCTTCCACGGCGATGTCGTAACGTACCCCGGAGGCGATCAGGATCTTCTTGATGCCTTTCAGGTCACGCGCGCGGCGATAGAGGTTGATCGTCGGCTCGTGGTTGGTGTCCATATGTTCGCAAATGCTCGGATAGACGCAGGACAGGCGGCGGCAGGTTTGCTCCGCCCGCGGCGACTTACAGCGCAGCATGTACATGTTCGCGGTCGGGCCGCCAAGATCGGATATCACGCCGGTAAAGCCCGGCACCGAGTCGCGAATCGCTTCGATCTCATTGATGATCGAATCTTCAGAGCGGCTCTGGATAATGCGCCCTTCGTGCTCGGTAATGGAGCAGAAGGAACAGCCACCGAAGCAGCCGCGCATGATGTTGATCGAGAAGCGGATCATCTCATACGCCGGGATACGGGCATTGCCGTACGCCGGGTGCGGCACGCGCTTGTACGGCAGCGCAAAGACGCTGTCCATCTCTTCGGTGGAAAGCGGGATCGCCGGCGGGTTGATCCAGATAAAGCGCTCGCCGTGCTTCTGCATCAACGCGCGGGCACAGCCCGGGTTGGTTTCATGGTGCAGAATACGGGACGCATGCGCGTAGAGCACCTTGTCGGCTTTGACCTTCTCGTAGGACGGCAGCAGCACGTAGGTCTTTTCCCACGGTTTCGGACGTGGCGGCTGCACAACGATAGCCTTCGCTTCCGCTTTCTTTGGCTCTACCGGCTTGTTATCGGCACACGGCAGATCTTCGCCGTACGGGTGTGGGATCGGGTCGATTTTGCCCGGCATGTCGATGATGCGGGAATCCACCCCGCTCCAGCCCGGCAGCGCCTCTTTCACCATGATGGCGGTATTGCGTACGTCGCGGATGCTGTTCACCGGTTCACCCTGCGACAGACGGTGCGCCACTTCCACCAGCGGACGCTCGCCGTTACCGTAAATCAGCATGTCGGCTTTGGAATCCACCAGCACCGAGCGGCGAACGGTATCTGACCAGTAGTCGTAGTGCGCGGTGCGGCGCAGGCTCGCCTCGATGCCGCCCAGGATCACCGGCACGTCTTTCCAGGCTTCTTTACAGCGCTGGGTATACACCAGGGTCGCGCGGTCAGGGCGTTTGCCCGCAACGTTATCCGGCGTGTAGGCGTCGTCATGGCGCAGCTTACGGTCGGCGGTATAGCGGTTGATCATCGAGTCCATGTTGCCTGCGGTCACGCCGAAGAACAGGTTGGGTTTACCCAGACGCATAAAGTCGTCTTTGCTGTTCCAGTCAGGCTGGGAGATGATCCCCACGCGGAAGCCCTGCGCTTCAAGCATACGGCCACAGATGGCCATCCCGAAGCTCGGATGGTCAACGTAGGCATCGCCCGTGACCAGAATGATATCGCAGCTGTCCCAGCCCAGTTGGTCCATCTCTTCACGGGACATCGGCAGGAATGGCGCCGGTCCAAAGCAGGCCGCCCAGTACTGGGGCCAGGAGAAGAGGTCACGATCCGGCTGGATCAGGGAAATTGCGCTCATAATGCTTCCGAAGAAAAAATAGACAAAAGGGCGGGGATTATACGCTGGATCATTGCGGGAAATGAAGGGGTATTTATTGCCCGGTGGCGCTACGCTTACCGGGCCTACGGGCCTGTAGGTCGGGTAAGGCGAAGCCGCCACCCGACTCGTTTTACGGTGCCGGATTCACCAGCATCTGCCCCACGGAGCCCCTGTCCATCATCTCCAGCGTCTGGCTGTGGAACAGGAACGGGAAGTGCGGCCACGAAGGCTGACCATAGTAGACGAGCAGCTCGACCTGGCCATCCACCCAGACGGTATCCTTCCAGCCGCGGTCTTCCGGGAACGGCATCGCGCCATTCACGTTGCGGATCAGGAAGCTTACACCTTCAATATGGAACGACTGCGGCATATCCGAGCGAACGGTCCAGCGCTCCCAGGTACCCTGCTGGGCGGTAATGTCGATACGGTTCACATCCCACAGCGCGCCGTTGATACCCGGATCGTCGCCCAGGCTGATATCACGGCTGCGCACCGGCGAGCCGCTCATGATCTCCTGCGGCAGCAGACGCATTGGCAGGCTATCGGTGACCAGCGGCAGCAGACCGGTTGGGCGCAGGGTCAGCACCAGGGTGGAGACAAGAATGCTCGACGGTTCAAAGAACCCGCGGATGCGATCCACAATGCTGGCTGCCTCGCCGCAGGTCAAAGACACTTCATCGCCATTGGTCATATCCACGAGGATTTCACGACGTTCACCCGGCGAGAGCGCCAGCTGTTTGACGGAAACCGGCGCCGGTAAAAAACCCTGGTCGCCGGAGATCACGTGTAGCGGGCGGCCATCGCTCATCTGGAGCTGATAGCGGCGCGAGTTAGAGGCATTGAGCAGGCGCAGGCGTACCCAACCACGCGAGACTTCAACGTAGGGGCTTTGTGCACCGTTGACCAGCAGCGTATCACCCACAAAGCCACCGCTGCCCGGCTCGCTGTATTCCGGCGTACCGAAATTATCCAGACGCTTGTCCTGAATAATAATCGGGAAGTCGTCCACACCGTAGTGGTTTGGGATCGGCAGAGATTTACTGACCTCATCCTCCACCAGCCACATTCCGGCCAGGCCATTATAGACCTGCTGAGCGGTACGGTTAGGGGTGCTAGCGTGATACCACAGCGTTGCCGCACTCTGGCGGATTGGCAGCACGGGCGCCCAGTCAGCGTTGGGTGACATCATGCGCGCGGCACCGCCCATCAACGGGCCAGGAACCTGTAAGCCGCTGACGGTCATGGCAACATTTTCAGCGGTACGGTTACTGTAGATGAGCTTAACGTCATCGCCATTCCACACGCGGATGGTCGGCCCAAGGTAGCGCCCGTTAATCCCCCAGATAGACGCACGCGTGCCCTGGGTAAAGGACCAGTGGCTACGCTGCAGGGTCAGGAAAAGTGGCTGCCCACGACGGGATTCAATCAACGGCGGAATGGGCAGCGGCTGCTGCTGCCCGGCGGCGCTGGCTGTCAGCGGCATCGCACCCGCACAAAGGGCGATCCCCGAAGCCTGAATAAACTGACGCCGACTGAGTGACATATAAGCTCCATCTGAAACGACTAACAACGCGGGAATTCGTTTTCCCTTCAACGCCGGATTAAATCTTACCGGCGGCTTCTCTCTCTGCGACTTCTTTGTCGAGCTGCGCAATATGCTGAGCCATCAGCTCACGGCAGTGTGCTGCCAGCTCGCGCACCTGATCTTTACCGTATTTGCTGGTATCGACGGGTGGCAGCATTTCGACAATCACCAGCCCGTTATTCAGGCGGTTAAGATTAATCTTATTCGATGTATTGGAAACGCACACGGGAATAATTGGAACGCCCGCCGCAATTGCGGCATGAAACGCACCGGTTTTAAAAGGCAGCAGGCCACGACCACGGCTGCGCGTCCCTTCCGGAAACATCCAGATAGAGATTTTGCGCTTTTTGAAGTGATTCACCACTTCGGCAATGGTGCTGTGCGCTTTTGCGCGATTATTGCGGTCGATCAGCAGGTTACCGGTAAGCCAGTACAGCAGGCCAAAAAACGGGACCCACAGCAGGCTCTTTTTCCCCACTGTCACGGTCGGTGGTAAAACGATGTTTGCGGCGGTCACCATATCGTAGTTGTTCTGATGGTTAGCGATATAGATAGCGTTGCCGAAATTCTCAGCCCCTTCAGGCAGACGTTTTTCAACTTTCAGGCCAAACAGCGGCGCAAGGCGACCAAACATATGGCCAAAGGTGGCAACATGCTTCGGATTACGCGGGCTGAACAGGCAATAGATGCAGCCGAAAATACAGACCAGAATGCAGTAAATAACGGTAAGAATAAGACGAACAATGTATAGCATAGCGACCTCTGAAGCCCCAACAGCTGACAATTATACTTCACCTGTGGCCAGGTAAGGACTTTATTACGAGCGCGTATTGTTAATCGCAACGCACGAATTAACAACGATTTTACGGGAAATTTTATTGAAATTCCCCCTCCGGACAGAGGGGGATATCACGACATTACTCTTCGCTGTCACCCGCGGTGCTGCGTGCAGGAGAGTCAATCTCCACGCGGTCGATACGCTGCAGACCGCGCATCAGCGAGCCACGGCGACCGCGCTCACCCACCACCTTCTGCAGCTCTTCCGGACGAAGTTTGATTTTACGCTTGCCGACATGAATGGTCAGCGTGCTCTGCGGCGGCAGTAGGAAGAGGTGCGCCAGGCTATCTTCGCCTTTCGCCGCTTCCGCCGACGGGATATTGATGATCTTGTTACCCTTGCCTTTTGACAGTTCCGGCAGGTCGCTGACTGGGAACATCAGCATACGGCCGGCGGTGGTGATCGCCAGCAGCATGTCGCTTTCGTTCTCGATCACCAGCGGCGCCATCACGTGAGCGTTGTCCGGCAGGCTAATCAGCGCCTTACCGGCACGGTTACGAGAGACAAGATCGTTAAAGGTACAGATAAAACCGTAACCCGCATCAGAAGCCAGGAGCAGCTTCTGGTCATCGGCTTCCATCAGCATATGGTCAACCGTTGCACCCGGCGGCAGCGTCAGCTTGCCGGTGAGCGGCTCACCCTGCCCGCGCGCGGAAGGCAGCGTGATCGGGTCGATGGCGTAGCTGCGACCGGTGGAGTCGATAAACGCCACCGGCTGGTTGCTCTTACCTTTCACCGCCGCTTTAAAGCTGTCGCCCGCTTTGTAGCTGAGCCCCGGCGCGTCGATATCGTGGCCCTTGGCGCTGCGCACCCAGCCGCTCTGAGACAGGACAATGGTCACCGGCTCGGATGGCTGCATGTCGTGCTCGTTCATCGCCTTCGCTTCTTCGCGCTCGTGCAGCGGAGAACGACGGTCGTCACCAAAAGCCTCGGCATCGGCCTGCAGCTCTTTCTTCAGCAGGTTGTTCATCTTGCGTTCGGACGCCAGGATCGCCTGCAGTTGATCGCGCTCTTTTTCCAGCTCGTTCTGCTCACCGCGGATCTTCATCTCTTCCAGTTTGGCGAGATGGCGCAGCTTCAGTTCGAGGATCGCTTCGGCCTGGGTTTCGCTGATGCCAAAGCGCGACATCAGAGCAGGCTTCGGTTCGTCCTCGGTACGGATGATCTCAATCACCTCGTCGATATTGAGGAACGCCACCAGCAAACCTTCGAGGATATGCAGGCGCTTAAGCACTTTCTCCAGACGGTGATTCAGACGACGGCGTACCGTATCGCGGCGGAAGGTCAGCCATTCGGTAAGGATCTCCAGCAGGTTTTTCACCGCCGGACGACCGTCGAGGCCGATCATGTTCAGGTTGATGCGGTAGCTTTTTTCCAGATCGGTGGTGGCGAACAGGTGGTTCATCACCTGCTCCATATCCACGCGGTTGGAACGCGGCACGATAACCAGACGGGTCGGGTTCTCGTGGTCGGATTCGTCGCGCAGGTCGTCCACCATCGGCAGCTTTTTATTGCGCATCTGGGAGGCGATCTGCTCCAGCACTTTCGCACCGGAGACCTGATGCGGCAGCGCGGTGATGACCACAGCGCCGTCCTCTTTGTTCCACACCGCGCGCATACGCACGGAGCCGCGACCGTTCTGATAGATTTTGCGGATTTCCGCGCGCGAGGTGATGATTTCGGCTTCGGTCGGGTAGTCCGGCCCCTGCACGATATCCAGGACATCATCCAGCGTGGTTTTTGGCTGTTCAATCAGGGTGATGGCGGCTTTCGCCACTTCACGCAGGTTGTGCGGCGGAATGTCCGTCGCCATACCAACGGCAATACCGGTGGTACCGTTCAGCAGGATGTTCGGCAGACGCGCAGGCAGCATCTTCGGCTCCTGCATCGTACCGTCGAAGTTGGGTACCCAGTCAACGGTTCCCTGACCCAGCTCGCCCAGCAGCACTTCGGCATATTTAGACAGACGGGATTCGGTATAACGCATCGCCGCGAAGGATTTCGGATCGTCCGGCGCACCCCAGTTCCCCTGGCCATCCACCAGCGGATAGCGGTAAGAGAACGGCTGCGCCATCAGCACCATCGCTTCATAACAGGCGCTGTCGCCGTGCGGATGGTATTTACCCAGCACGTCACCGACGGTACGGGCGGATTTCTTGAACTTGGCGGTGGCGCTCAGCCCCAGCTCGGACATCGCATAGACGATGCGGCGCTGAACGGGCTTCAGGCCATCCCCGATAAACGGCAACGCCCTGTCCATGATGACGTACATGGAGTAGTTCAGGTAGGCGTTTTCCGTGAATTCATGTAGCGCGAGGCGCTCTGCCATATCGCTCATTACGTGTGATTCCTCAACTCAGAAACCGATGGGTTTCAGGCAATATTGCCGCAGATACTACCCTATCTGGCGAGTTGAGTCACAAAGAAAAAGGGCCGCTTATGCGGCCCTTTCCGGGTTATTTGTTCAGCTTAATAACCTGCTTCACGTCGATTTCAAAATCGTTCCACTCTTTATCGACCTTGCCCTGGATTTCCACTTTATCCTGCGGGGTCACGGTCACGCCGTTCCAGCGCTTGTGGTCAATCTCCACGTTTACCGTGCCGGTCTCATCGCGGAAGGTGTAGCGGTCATCGGACAGGCGCTGGGTGATATTCCCGCGCAGCTTCACCCAACTGTCGTCCTTCAGGTCTTTCACCTTCACCGCAGTGGTGAGGTTAGCGTCATTATCGACGAAACCGCCTGCCTGGGTTTGGGTCTGGGTTTGTGCGGCAGACGGGCCGTTAAATCCGCCCTGCGCAGCAAAAACAGGGGCAGTGGTCATCATCATGATGGCGGCAATAGCAGCGAATTTTTTCATATTAACTCTCCCTTTAATTTGGTTTCGCAATCCATTTAACAGGGTAATCCTTAACAACTTCTTAAGGGAAAAATTTATTTATTATTGCTGTACAGCAGGCGCTTACAGAGGGTTTACTGACGGCATCAAGGAGGGAACATGCGCATTTTACTGGTAGAAGACGACACGTTAATCGGCGATGGCATCAAAGCTGGCTTAGGCAAAATGGGCTTTAGCGTGGACTGGTTTACCGACGGAAAAACCGGTCAGGCCGCGCTCTATTCCGCACCCTATGATGCCGTCGTGCTGGATCTGACGCTGCCGGAAATCGACGGGCTTGAGATCCTGCGCGCGTGGCGCGAAAGCGGGCGCAGTGAGCCGGTACTGATCCTGACCGCGCGGGATGCGCTGAACCAGCGCGTCGAAGGGCTGCGCCTTGGCGCGGATGATTATCTCTGTAAGCCGTTCGCGCTGATCGAAGTGGGGGCCCGCCTCGAAGCGCTGGTCCGCCGCAGCCACGGCCAGGCGTGCAGCGAGCTACGCCACGGCAAGGTCACGCTCGATCCGACCCGGCTCGTCGCCACGCTGGACGGTGCCCCCCTGACGCTAAAACCCAAAGAGTTCGCGCTGCTTGAGCTGTTAATGCGTAACGCGGGCCGGGTGCTGCCGCGAAAGCTTATCGAGGAAAAACTCTATACCTGGGACGATGACGTCTCCAGCAACGCCATCGAGGTTCACGTCCATCATCTGCGCCGCAAGCTTGGCAGCGAGTTTATCCGCACCGTGCACGGCATCGGTTATACCCTGGGTGACGCATGAAACTGACGCAACGCCTGAGCCTGAAGCTGCGCCTGACGCTTCTCTTTTTACTGCTGTCTCTGACGGCCTGGTTTGCCGCCAGTCTTGTTGCCTGGCAGCAAACGACGCACAAGCTCGACAAGCTCTTTGATACCCAGCAGATGCTGTTTGCCAAACGGCTGCTGACGATGGATCTTGACGAGATCCGCGCCCCCGAACGGATGCGTGAAATCCCTAAAAAAGTGAAGCATGGTCGTCTGGATGACGACGCGCTGGCTTTTGCCATCTACGCCGTCGACGGCAAAATGATCCTCAATGACGGTGAAAATGGCAGCGATATTCCGTACCACTATCGCCGCGACGGGTTCGATAACGGGCAGCTACAGGGTGACAACGACGAATGGCGCTTTTTATGGCTGACGTCGCCCGACGGAAAGTACCGCGTGGTGGTCGGCCAGGAGTGGGAGTATCGGCAGGATATGGCGCTGGACGTGGTCAGCTCGCAGCTCACACCGTGGCTGGTGGCCCTGCCCGTGATGCTGCTGTTGCTAATCGTACTGCTAAGCCGCGAACTGAAGCCGCTGAAAAAGCTGGCGCAGACGTTGCGTTCTCGCTCACCGGATGCCACCGATAAACTGCCGACGGAGGGTGTACCAACAGAAGTACGTCCCCTGCTCGACGCGCTGAATCATCTCTTCACGCGAACCCAGGAGATGATGACCCGCGAGCGTCGTTTTACTTCCGATGCTGCCCACGAATTACGCAGCCCGCTGGCGGCCCTGAAGGTGCAAACCGATGTGGCGCTGCTCTCTCAGGACGATCCGCAGGCGCGGGAAAAAGCGCTGATGCAGCTGCATGCGGGTATCGACCGCGCCTCCCGGCTGGTGGATCAGCTCCTCACGCTGTCGCGTCTGGACTCGCTGGATAACCTGGACGATGTGGAACCAATTATCCTGGCCGATTTACTGCAGTCGGCCGTGCTGGATACCTGGCACCCGGCCCGGCAGGCGGGCATTGATATTCGCCTGAACATCAATGCGCCAGAGGTTACACGCACGGGCCAGCAGTTGCTCCTGAGCCTGCTGGTGCGCAACCTGCTGGATAACGCGATTCGCTACAGCCCGCGCGGCAGCGAGGTAGACGTGACGCTGGACACGCGTAGCTTTACCGTGCGCGACAACGGCCCCGGTATTTCACCTGATGCGCTGGCGCGCATCGGCGAACGTTTTTATCGTCCCCCGGGCCAGGATGCCACGGGCAGTGGGTTGGGGATATCTATCGTCAGGCGCATTGCCGCCCTGCATGGTATGCACGTCTCGCTGAATAATGCACCTGAAGGGGGCTTTGAAGCGAAGGTCAGCTGGTAAGGGATTATTGCATTTAATGCAAAAGACTTTGCACATTTTGCTCATTTTAACGCACCGTCCTCGCGCGTAGAATACTCGCCATACTCTCATCACCGAGGACAAATAATGAGCAACATTCTGATTATCAATGGCGCAAAAGAATTCGCGCACTCTAAAGGCCAGCTGAATGACACCCTGACCGAGGTCGCGGACGGTTTCCTGCGCGACGCCGGGCATGATGTTAAGGTCGTGCGTGCGGACAGCAATTACGACGTGAAAGCCGAAGTGCAGAACTTCCTGTGGGCCGACGTGGTGATCTGGCAGATGCCTGGCTGGTGGATGGGCGCGCCGTGGACCGTGAAAAAATACATGGACGACGTGTTCACCGAAGGTCATGGCTCACTGTATGCCAGCGACGGCCGTACCCGCTCCGATGCCTCTAAAAAATATGGCTCCGGCGGCCTGATTCAGGGCAAAAAATACATGCTGTCCCTGACCTGGAACGCGCCGATGGAAGCGTTCACCGAGAAAGATCAGTTCTTCGAAGGCGTGGGCGTTGACGGCGCGTACCTGCCGTTCCACAAGGCTAACCAGTTCCTGGGTATGGATCCGCTGCCGACCTTTATCGTCAACGACGTGATTAAAATGCCTGATGTCCCGAACTATATCGCAGAATATCGCAAGCATCTCGCGGAAATTTTTGCTTAACTGGTACCCTGGAATTAAAGGAGTAGTCACAATGCTTACCGTTATTGCAGAAATCCGTACTCGTCCAGGTCAACATCACCGCCAGGCGGTGCTGGATCAGTTCGCGAAAATTATCCCGACCGTACTGAAAGAAGAAGGCTGCCACGGCTACGCGCCGATGGTGGATGCCGCCACTGACGCCAGCTTCCAGGCGACCGCACCAGACTCGATCATCATGGTTGAGCAGTGGGAAACCGTCGCGCATCTTGAAGCGCACCTGCAGACCGCGCACATGAAAGCGTGGAGCGACGCGGTGAAGGGTGACGTGCTGGAAACCCACATCCGCATTCTGGAGCAAGGGGTTTAAGTTCGTGGTATTTGCCGGGTGGCACTGCGTTTACCCGGCCTACAAAACCTGAACCGTAGGCCCGGTAAGCGTCAGCGCTACCGGGCTTTTTTTATCAGCTTAAAACTCAACTGCTATGCTTATTCTGACTTCATGATTAACAGGAGGATGGAATGGGTCTTTTTAACTTTGTAAAAGAAGCAGGCGAAAAGCTATGGGATAACCTGACCGATCATAAAGGCCAGAGCGACAAAATCACCGAGCATCTCAAGAAACTCAATATCCCCGGTTCAGATAAGGTTCAGGTTAACGTCACCGACGGCAAAGCCAGCGTGACGGGCGACGGGCTGACCCAGGAACAGAAAGAAAAAATCCAGGTCGCCGTCGGGAACATCGCGGGCGTGAGCGAGGTGGAGAACAACATCACCGCGACCGATGCCAAAGATGAAGCCACCTACTACACGGTGAAATCCGGCGATACCCTGAGCGCTATCTCCAAAACCGTGTATGGCGATGCCAACCAGTACAATAAGATTTTTGAAGCTAACCGCCCGATGCTTTCCAGCCCGGATAAAATCTATCCTGGCCAGACGCTGCGTATTCCTAAAGCGTGATCCGCGAGCCGGGGGGAAATCAACTGCTCTTCTTCCCCGGTTTTAAACCGCGATGTAACTCGTTGATGCGCTTCATTGACTTGATGGTGCGCTGCGGCTCGGTGGAGGCGACGGATAAAATAATCATCTCCAGACACAGCAGCACCGTGCCATGGAGCGGGATTTTGCCCTTTTCGCCGCCGCGCGGAACGTGGATCACCACGCTGGCCTCCTTACTGAAACGCGAATCAAGGGCGTTGGTCAGCAGGATCGTTGGGATACCCAGACGTTTTGCTTCACGCAGCGTGGTTTGCCCCTCCCGATGCGCGGACTTCTGCGCCATCATCACCAGCACGTCGCCGCGCTGAAGCGCAATCAGCTGTTCGGCAAGCCCTATCCCGGTGCGGTTAAGCGGCGTGGCGGGTAAACCCATGCGGCTGAACAGCCTGGCAGTGTACTCGGCCAAAATACCGGATGCGCCAATGCCAAATATGGCAACCTGCCTCGCCTGCGCCAGCAGTGAGACCGCCTGCGCCATCGCATAGCGGTTGTGGGGCTCGGATAGCACGTCGCAGGTGTGTTGATGCCCCTCCAGCACAAAATCAATGCTCGCATTGACGTCGCTGGCAAGCGTATTCACCGTGGTGGACATCTTTTCGCTGGACGTCACCACCGGGCCAAACCACTGCTCCAGGGTCTGCTTCAGATCGCGCAGCCCGGCGAACCCCAGCGCCTGAATGGCGCGGACCACCGTGGCGTCCGAGGTTTTCAGTTCCGCAGCAATCTCCATTGCAGTCTGTTCCATCACCGCTTCGCGGTTGTCATGGATATAGCGTGCGACCTGCAGCAGACGCGGCGTCAGCTGATGCGCGCGGGCGCGAAAGCGGTCGCCATAGACATCGACGCGACTTTTCTCTTTGCGGATCACCGTGACGCCTCCGGCAGCGGACGCCCGGCAATCTGCGACTGCACCTGCGCGGCCATCAGCCCTAACGAGGCAAACGAATTCGAGATCGCCTCTTCACGCGAGATCAGCACGTAATGCCCGGTCCGGCAGGCATTCAGAAACTGACACCACCCCGGCATCACCGCATCCATCGCCGCCAGCTCGTCCTGCGGTTTACCGCCGGTATCCCCGCGCCAGGTGGCGAAGACGAAGTCGGCATCCAGTTCCGGCAGGCGCTCGGCGCTGACGTCAATTCGTCCCCCTTCCGGAATGGACTCAATCAGCGGCGGGAAGGTGAACCCGGCATCACGGAGCACGCGGCCCAGCGAGTGATAGCTGTGCATGGCGTTAATCTTCCCCTGATTCGCCTGAATCACCGACACGCTAATTTTGCGGGTATCCACCGTCGCTTTCAGCGCCTTTATTTGCTCCTGATAGCGACGCTCAAGGATCGCCAGCCGCGCCTGCGTGCCTGTGAGCTGCGCCAGCTTGCGGTAGATCTCCGGCGCGCCGCCATCGAGATGATCGATGCTGACCGTCGGGGCAATTTTTTCCAGCTGTTCCACCGGGGTGTTGCGGGTCGGCTCGGTCACGATCAGGTCAGGTTTTGCGGCGGCGATAGCTTCAATGTCGATATCCGCCGTGCCGATAAATTTGATGTCGGAATTATCGAAGTCGACGCTCGTCAACATTCCGCTGGAGCGCAGAAAGTGGCTGCCGTCCGGCCGCGTGCGGCCATGGCTCGCGACCGGCGGCACGCCAAGCTCAATCAGCGGAATGGTGATATCCAGATCGTGTAACGAGACAATCCGTTTCGGATGAACCGGCACCACCACTTTTCGGTTCAGATCGTCAGTAAACGTCTGCGTCGACTCCGCCGCACTCACCGCGACCCCCACCAACAACAGCATCGAAAACACTACGCGCATCATAGTCCCCTAAAATCTGTCCCGACGCTGCCAGAGCAGCAGCAGGAAAAACGGTCCGCCAATTAATGAAATCACAATTCCCGCCGGCAGCTGCAGCGGGAGGAATGCCAGACGTCCGACGTTATCAGCCAGCAGCACCAGCAGCGCGCCCAGCACGGCGCTTCCCACCAGGAGCGCGGTTTGCCCACCGCGCAGCAGCAGGCGTGCCATATGCGGGGCAATCAGCCCCACGAAACCAATACTGCCCACGCAGGAGACGCTGGCTGCCGTCAGCACCACCGGGGCGAGAACCCGCAGCAGCGCCAGCCGGGTTGTGCGAACGCCAAGGCCCGTAGCGGCCTGATTGCCGAGCAACGCCACGTCCGCGGCTCGCGCGGTAAACAGCAACAGCACAAACGCGGGAGCCGCCCAGAGTGCGGCTAGCCCCACCAGCGTCCAGTTTGCCGCATGCAGGCTTCCCGCCAGCCAGAGCATCGCCGTCTGCACGTCGCGCACGTCAGCAGTGGTGATGAAGACGCCCATCGCCGCGGCAAACGCCCATGACACGCCGATGCCAATCAGGATGAATCGCGGGCGCGAGATATCGCGCGCCAGGGCTATGACCACAAGCGCGGTGAGCAGCCCGCCGGCCATCCCGACCAGCGGACGCCAGGCCAGACTCAGCGCCGGGAACTGAAAAATCAGCAGCAGTACCGCCGCGCTACAGCCCTCCTTCACGCCGATAAGCCCCGGGTCAGCCAGGCCATTGCGTGTAATAGACTGCATTGCCGCCCCAGCCATGCCGAGCATGGCGCCGCACAGTATCGCCATCAGCAGACGCGGCAGGCGGATGTCCATCACGATGTAGCGCGTCTCCGCCGTCAGGCTTTCAGGGTAAAACAGCGCGCGCCCGACATCTGAAGTGGGAATTGGCAGGGAACCGTGCGTCAGGCCAAAACCTGTCAGCAGGCAGGCGGCCAGCGCCAGGATGACCAGACACGCCAGCGCCTTTGGACGAATCAGCGCCGAGAAGGTGCCAACGCGCAGCGCACGCAGTCCGGCGCGGTTCATTTAAACATCCTCGTGGCCATGAAGATAAAGACGGGGGCACCAACCAGGGCAGTCATGATGCCTGTTGCCAGCTCCCAGGGCGTAAAAAGCGTGCGGGCGGCGATATCCGCCAGCAGCAAAACCACCGCGCCGCAGAGGGCAGACAGCGGTACCATCACTCGCAGATCAACCGACACCAGACGGCGAATGAGCTGCGGCACCACAAGGCCGATAAAGCCAATCGGCCCGGCGATGGCGACGGCCGCGCCGCAGAGCAGCGCGATGGCCAGCAGGGCGAGCAGGCGGGTTTTCAGCAGCGACACGCCAAGCCCCTGGGCCATTCTGTCCCCCAGCGCCAGCATGTTGAGCGAAGGCGACAGCCCGATAGCGAGAACAAAACCGGCTGATGCAGCCCACAGGGCGCTCCGGAGCGTCTGTGCGTTAACCCCGGCTAAATCCCCCGCCAGCCAGGTACGCAGGGAGAGCAGCGTCTGTTCGTCCAGAATCAGCACGGCGGCGGTGACTGACGAGGCAAATGCCGACATCGCGACACCGCACAGGGTGATTTTCATTGGCGTGAGCCCGGTACGTCCGGAAGAGGAGAACATCAGCACCAGCAAAAACAGCGTGGCGGCACCGGCGGCGGCAATAAGCGATTGACCAAATGGCAGGGTAAGACCCAGCGCGCTCGTCAGCACCACCGCCAGCGCCGCCCCGGCATTGAGACCCAGAATATGCGGCTCGCCCAGCGGGTTGCGGATGACTGACTGCAATAATACCCCCGCCACACCCAGCGCCGCGCCGGTAAGCGTGGCCGCCATAAGGCGTAACAGGCGCAGCCTGATGATGACGTTATGATCGAAATTATGCGGGTCGAAAGCGAAAAAAGCCTCGACCACCGTCCAGGGAGGAATAACGCGCGCGCCGATCCCGAGGTGTGCAACCGCGGCCGCCATCAGCAGGAACGCAAAAAGGATAAACGCCAGAGACGTGCGCATTATCATTTTTCAGCAGCCTGGCGAAAGGGCATAAAGAACGGTTTGCCGGTCAACGGGTTAACGGACATATGCACGTCGACATCAAATACTGCTTTGATCAGCTCCGGCGTGCAGACGTCGCCTTCATGTAATATCCCTTCGACTTTCCCCTGGCGTAAAAAGACCAGCGAATCGCCGTAGTTCACCGCGAAGTTGAGATCGTGCAGCACCACCACCACGGTACGTCCGTGCTGGCGGGTCAGGGCGTGTAGCAGTTCCAGGATCTCAACCTGATAGCGGAGATCGAGAAACGTCGTGGGTTCGTCAAGCAGGATATACGGCGTTTGCTGCGCCAGCGCCATGGCGATCCAGCAGCGCTGGCGCTGGCCGCCGGACAAGCTTTCGACCGGCAGATGCGCAAAGGCTGCCGTGCCGGTCAGGCGCAGCGCCTCTTCCACCGCCAGCTCGTCTTCGTCGCTCCACTGGCGCATAAAATTTTGCCAGGGAAACCGCCCGCGCGAGACCAGATCGAAGACGGTTAACCCTTCCGGCAGCAGCGGAGACTGGGGCAGAATACCAAGCTGACGGGCAACCGCTTTGGTTGGTTGCTCATGAATGGCTTTGCCGTCCAGCAGCGCGGTTCCCCCCAGCGGCTGCAGCAGCCGCGCGATAGTGCTCAACAGCGTGGATTTTCCACAGCCGTTCGCCCCTACCAGCACCGTCATTTTCTGCTGAGGGATCGCAAGGGAGATCTCATCAATGATGATTTTTTTCTGATAGCCCGCAGAGAGGTTCTCCAGAACCAGTCCCGGTTTGTTTGTGTTGTGTGCCACGTGAACGCCAACGTAATGAAAAAACAACAAATAAAAATAAAACTCATTCTCTTTTGAGAGTTTGACGCCGCGCCATGTAGTAGTCAAGAGAAGAAACACCCTGATAATCCCATGGGTAAACGGAAGGCATCAAAAAAACCAGAGGATAACAATAACTTTAATTTCAATTAGTTAACTGTTAATCCGTTGCGCTTTTACGTACCACTTATGGCTGTAGTCGATTTTTGCTTTTTTCCATTTACTACTACATCCATGCATGATTGAATGATTCTCAATTACAAGTTCGATGCTTTCAGGCTAACGAACAGACCGTAAGGGCAATGACTCATACCTTCTTCCACGAACTTTTATTCGTTGGATATTTCGGGAAAACAGATGTAATGGCTACGTTCACACCTTCTCTTTCTGGGATTAAAGGGCGCGCGCTCTTTTCGCTTTTGTTTATGGCACCTCTGGTACACGCAGCAGAGACCGCAGCAACAAAAGACGGCGAAACGCTCACCGTTACCGCCGATCCCAATGCCACGGTCGAGGCCACCAACGGCTATCAACCGCTGAACACCTCCACCGCCACGCTAACCAACATGCCGATGCTGGATATCCCGCAGGTGGTGAATACCGTCAGCGATAAAGTGC
Organism: Enterobacter chinensis; assembly: GCF_034008295.1. Lineage (NCBI taxonomy): Bacteria > Pseudomonadati > Pseudomonadota > Gammaproteobacteria > Enterobacterales > Enterobacteriaceae > Enterobacter > Enterobacter chinensis. The sequence goes on along the minus strand of NZ_JARDVI010000003.1, from coordinate 281,699 downwards.
TGGAGGATCAGCACGCCACCACGCTGGATGAAGCGCTTTATAACGTCAGCAACGTGGTTCAGACCAACACCCTGGGGGGGACGCAGGATGCGTTTGTACGCCGAGGATTTGGCGCGAACCGCGACGGTTCGATCATGACCAACGGCCTGCGCACCGTACTGCCGCGCAGCTTTAATGCCGCAACCGAGCGCGTGGAGGTGCTGAAAGGCCCGGCCTCAACGCTTTACGGTATCCTCGATCCGGGCGGCCTGATTAACGTCGTCACCAAACGCCCGGAGAAGACCTTCGGCGGTTCGATTTCCGCCACCTCTTCCAGCTTTGGCGGCGGCACCGGACAGGTTGACGTGACCGGCCCGATTGACGGCACGCGCCTGGCGTATCGCCTTACGGGTGAATATCAGGACGAAGATTACTGGCGTAATTTTGGCAACGAACGCAGCACCTTTATCGCCCCATCGCTCACCTGGTTTGGCGATGATGCCACCGTGACCGTGCTCTATTCGCATCGCGACTATAAGACACCGTTCGATCGCGGAACGATCTTCGATCTCAACACTAAACAGCCGGTGAATGTGGATCGCAAAACCCGCTTCGATGAGCCGTTTAACGTGACCGACGGCCAGTCCGATCTCGCTCAGCTCAACGCAGAATATCGCCTCAACAGCCAGTGGACCGCGAAGTTTGACTACAGCTTCAGCCAGGATAAATACAGCGATAACCAGGCCCGCGTGATGGCCTACGATTCAAAAACCGGTAACCTGACCCGCCGCGTGGATGCGACCCAGGGCTCGACCCAGCGCATGCACAGCACCCGTGCGGACCTTCAGGGGAACGTGAATATCGCAGGCTTTTACAATGAGCTCCTGACCGGCGTGTCGTATGAGAATTACGATCTGCTGCGCACGGACATGATGCGCTGTAAAAACGTGAAAGATTTCAATATCTATCACCCGACGTATGGCAACCTCGGCAAATGCACCACCGTGTCGGCGTCCGACAGCGACCAGACGCTCAAGCAGGAGAGCTATTCCGCCTACGCGCAGGATGCCCTGTACCTGACCGATAACTGGATCGCCGTCGCAGGCATGCGCTATCAGTATTACACCCAGTACGCGGGCAAAGGCCGTCCTTTCAACGTTAATACCGACAGTCGCGACGAGCAGTGGACGCCGAAGCTGGGGCTGGTTTACAAGCTCACGCCATCCGTCTCGCTGTTTGCCAACTACTCACAAACGTTTATGCCGCAGTCGTCCATCGCGAGCTACATTGGTGACCTGCCGCCGGAAACATCGAATGCTTACGAAGTGGGCGCGAAGTTTGACCTGTTCAACGGCATTACCGCCAATATCGCTCTGTTTGATATTCACAAGCGCAACGTGCTGTACAACGAAAGCGTAGGGGGTGAAACCATCGCCAAAACTGCGGGCCGCGTGCGTTCCCAGGGGGTGGAGGTGGATGTTGCCGGGTCATTGACCGAAAACACCAATATCATCGCCAGCTATGGCTATACCGACGCGAAGGTGCTGGAAGATCCGGACTATGCCGGCAAACCGCTGCCGAACGTGCCGCGCCATACCGGCTCGCTGTTCCTGACCTACGATATTCACAATGCGTTTGCCGGAAACACCCTGACGCTCGGCGGCGGCGGGCACGGCGTGAGCCGTCGCTCAGCGACCAACGGAGCGGATTACTACCTGCCGGGGTATTTCGTGGCGGATGCGTTTGCGGCATATAAGATGAAGCTGCAGTATCCGGTGACGCTGCAGGTCAACGTGAAGAACCTGTTTGATAAGACCTACTACACCTCATCTATAGCGACCAACAACCTGGGTAACCAGATTGGCGACCCGCGCGAAGTGCAGCTGACGGTGAAGATGGAGTTTTGATGTAAAAAAGCCCTGCATCGCAGGGCTTTTTATCAGGCTTCAATATCCGCCATATCGCCTTTCTCCTGCAGCCAGTTACGTCGGTCTTCCGAACGTTTCTTGGCAAGAAGCATATCCATCATGGCATTGGTTTGCTGTTCGTCCTCGTCGCTGATCGTCAACTGCACCAGACGGCGGGTGTTCGGATCCAGCGTCGTTTCGCGCAGCTGCATCGGGTTCATCTCGCCCAGTCCTTTAAAGCGCTGAACGTTAGGTTTGCCCTTCTTACGCTTAAGCTGCTCCAGCACGCCCGCTTTCTCTTCTTCCGTCAGCGCGTAGTAAACCTCTTTGCCGAGGTCGATACGGTACAGCGGCGGCAACGCTACGTGGACGTGACCGTTTTTGACCAGCGTGCGGAAGTGCTTCACAAACAGCGCGCACAGCAGCGTGGCGATGTGCAGACCATCGGAGTCCGCATCCGCGAGGATACAGATCTTGCCGTAGCGCAGCTGGCTCAGATCGTCACTGTCGGGATCGATGCCGATCGCCACCGAGATATCGTGGACTTCCTGCGAGGCCAGCACTTCATCTGAAGAGACCTCCCAGGTGTTCAGGATCTTACCTTTGAGCGGCATGATCGCCTGATATTCGCGATCGCGCGCCTGCTTGGCCGACCCACCCGCCGAGTCCCCTTCCACGAGGAAGAGCTCAGTACGGTTGAGATCCTGTGCGGTACAGTCTGCCAGCTTGCCCGGCAGCGCAGGGCCGCTGGTCAGCTTTTTACGCACCACTTTCTTCGCAGCACGCAGACGACGCTGGGCGCTGGAAATGGCCATTTCAGCCAGCATCTCTGCCGCCTGAACGTTCTGGTTCAGCCACAGGGTAAACGCATCTTTCACCACGCCGGAGACAAACGCCGCGCACTGACGTGAAGAGAGGCGCTCTTTGGTCTGACCGGCAAACTGCGGATCCTGCATCTTCACGGAAAGCACGTAGGCGCAACGGTCCCAGATATCTTCCGCCGACAGCTTCACGCCGCGCGGCAGGATATTGCGGTATTCACAGAACTCGCGCATCGCATCCAGCAGCCCCTGACGCAGGCCGTTGACGTGGGTGCCGCCGAGCATGGTGGGGATCAGGTTGACGTAGCTTTCGGTCAGCAGCTCGCCGCCTTCCGGCAGCCACAGCAGCGCCCAGTCCACCGCTTCGGTGTCACCGGTGAAATTACCGACGAACGGTTTTTCCGGCAGCGTCGGCAGGCCGTTCACCGCTTCGCACAGATAGTCGTTAAGACCATCTTCATAGCGCCAGCTCTGCTCGGTATTGTTAACGTTGTCTTTAAACGTGATTTCCACGCCCGGACACAGCACCGCTTTGGCTTTCAGCAGGTGCGTCAGGCGAGAAACGGAAAAGCGTGGGCTGTCGAAGAAGCTTTCGTCCGGCCAGAAGTGGACGCTGGTGCCGGTATTGCGTTTACCGCACGTGCCGACAACCTGCAGATCCTGCACCTTATCGCCATTTTCAAACGCGATGTTATAGATCTGGCCGTCGCGACGGACGTTCACTTCCACGCGTTTGGATAGGGCGTTGACGACGGAAATGCCCACACCGTGCAAACCACCGGAGAACTGGTAGTTTTTGTTGGAGAACTTACCGCCCGCATGCAGACGACAGAGGATCAGCTCAACGGCAGGTACACCCTCTTCCGGGTGGATATCCACCGGCATGCCGCGCCCGTCGTCGATGACTTCCAGCGACTGATCGGCATGCAGGATAACGTCAACGCGTTTGGCATGGCCAGCCAGCGCTTCGTCCACACTGTTATCAATAACTTCCTGGCCCAGATGGTTTGGGCGCGTCGTATCGGTGTACATCCCCGGGCGGCGGCGAACCGGCTCAAGCCCGGTGAGGACCTCAATGGCATCAGCGTTATAGGTTTGCGTCATGATTTAAACTAGCAATTCGCATTGATTGTCAGTGGCTGTGCAGTCCAAGAAAATCGACAATCTGGGTGAAATGATTCTCAAAGCCCGTGAAAGCATGGTTTCCGCCCTCTTCTATAGTCTGGCGGCAGGATGCGTAATACGCCACTGCCTGGCGGTAATCCAGCACTTCATCTCCCGTCTGTTGCAGCAGCCAGATAAGATCCGGCGCCTCAAGCGGGTCGACCTGCATAACTTTGAGATCGTAAATATGGCGTGACTCTAGCACATATTGCTGGCCGGTGTAGGGGTTCTCGTTTTCGCCAAGAAAGTCCCGCAGCAGCTCAAATGGCCGCACCGCTGGATTAACCACTACGGCGGGCAGCATGAAGCATTGCGAGAGCCAGGTGGCGTAATACCCGCCCAGCGATGAGCCGACCACACCGAACGTTTCCCCGCCGTGCTCAAGCACGATAGATTCCAGCATCTCCGCGGCCAGAGCCGGATAAGGCGGCAGTTGCGGGATGATCATCTCAACATCGGGGTGATGCTCGCTCAGCCACTGGCGAAACTGTGTCGCTTTTGCGGAACGCGGCGAGCTGTTGAAGCCGTGCAGATAAAGGAGCGTAGACATCAATAGCCTTCTGAAGCGGTGTCCGGGCGGAATTGCGCGCCGGTTAAACGGCAGACTTCCGTGGCCAGCGTGCCATCGGCATGCAGTTCCAGCCAGCGCCAGCCTGGCGCGATGGTATCAAGCGTAAAATTGGCGCAGTGCGGCTTAAACTGAACGCAGGTCGATGGCGTCGCCAGCATGCGACGTCCATTCCAGTCGAGATCCTGTTCCTGATGAATGTGTCCACACAGCAGGTTCTTCACCCGCGGGAACTTCGCCAGCACGCGATCCAGCGCCGCGGAGTTGCGCAGGCTGTGTTGATCGAGCCAGCTGCATCCCGCTGGCAGAGGATGATGATGAAGCAGCAACAGCGTATGACGTTCAGGTTCAGCAGCCAGTTTGGTCTCTAGCCAGTCGAGTTGAAACTCGCTTAATTCACCGTGCGGGACGCCGAACACCTGGCTGTCCAGCAGCAAGATTTGCCACTGTTCACCCGCAAAAACACATTTCGCCGGAGAAATCCCCGCATCCTGGAGGGAACTGTACATCGCGGGCTGGAAATCATGGTTTCCTGGCAGCCAGACGCAAGGCACGCTAAAGCTCGCGATGCCTTCAGCAAAATGCTGATAGGCCGCGGAGGATTGATCCTGCGCCAGATCGCCAGTTGCGACAATCAGATCGCATGCACGATTTTCGTCGTGAATGGCGCTAAGTACCGCCTGATAACTCTCCCAGGTGTTGACCCCCAGTAGCGTCTCATGCTTTTCGGCAAAAAGGTGGGTATCGGTGATTTGTAATATCCTGACTGGCGCCCCACCAGCAACAGTCAGGTTCAACAGGCTTTCCAAATGGTGTCCTTAGGTAGGTTTATGACGCTAACAAACCGGAATCGCCATTGCTCCATGTGCTAAACAATATCTTAGCCAGTCGGCTAAAAACTGGTTAATTTGATGCTTTTCGTCGCGTTGATGCAACTTTTTATTCGGGTAATCATACCGCGCCTTGAAGCGAAAGATCTGCTGACTCGAACACACTTCAGCGACCATCGCGTCGTGATAGAGGCGCACCGTCATCGACGGCAGGCTCCAGTAGCTAATGCTGGGCGCCGTTTGCTCAATCTCCACCAGCGTAGTGTAGCGTGTTGATTCTGTTATCGTTAATCGATACTGCGCGTTACTCACCTGATAGCTTACCGTTTCGCCGGGTGCGTCGTTTTTCGGCAACAGGCGGCGCAATTGTGCGAAATTGGTTTCGCACAGGCGCATCATTTCTGGGAAGTCAGGTGTATAGCGCTTCATTTTTTCCACTCGTTTCGTAATGCCTGATAATGCAGCTGCAGCCATTGCAGGGCGATGACAGACGCTGCGTTGTCGATTGAACCCTCTTCTACCCACCGATAAGCCTGCTCCCGACTCACCACATGAACCCGAATATCTTCGTTTTCATCTGCCAGACCGTGGATCCCTTCCGCCGTCGTGGCGTCCACTTCACCCACCATAATGGACAAGCGCTCGCTGGTGCCTCCCGGGCTTGCCAGATAGCTCAGCACCGGTTTTGTGCGGCCCACCACCAGCCCCGCCTCTTCCAGCGCCTCGCGCCGGGCGACGTCTTCAACCGATTCACCTTCTTCGATCATCCCGGCCACCATCTCCAGCAGCCACGGGCTCTCGCTCACGTCATAAGCGGCTATGCGGATCTGCTCCACCAGCACAACTTCGTCACGCACTGGGTCAAAGGGTAGCAAGACTGCCGCATGCCCGCGCTCAAAAATTTCGCGTCTGATTTCGCCACTCATTTCACCGTTAAACAGGCGATGCCTGAAACGGTAAAGTTCCATTGAAAAAAAACCGCTATAAAGCGTTTCTCGTGCAATAATTTCTACATCGTTTTTGGCGAATGTCACGGGCAACTTTTCTGGTTTTTGCATGAGTCGAGTCCTGGTAGCAATGGTGATGAAATTGTGAATTTCAAGGCTGTTTGGCTGCCGTTTGTAAGGCTATATGATAGATTGGTGCAAATTACCGCCAGATGGCACGTAACGCCAACCTTTTGGTATGGAAGATTCTGTTAGAATCGGCAATTATTTTTTAATTAGATCAGCGCTAATACTGCTTCACAACAAGGAATGCAAATGAAGAAATTGCTCCCCATCCTTATCGGCCTGAGCCTGACGGGCTTCAGTGCAATGAGCCAGGCGGAAAACCTGTTACAGGTCTACCAGCAGGCACGTCTGGGCAACCCTGATTTACGTAAATCAGCGGCCGATCGTGATGCTGCGTTTGAAAAGATTAACGAAGCGCGTAGCCCCTTGCTGCCACAGTTAGGTCTGGGTGCAGATTATACCTATGGTAACGGTTATCGCGATAATAATGGCATTAACTCCAATGCTACCAGCGCCTCCCTGCAATTGACACAGACGCTGTTTGATATGTCCAAATGGCGCGCCCTGAGCCTGCAGGAAAAGAGCGCGGGCATTCAGGATGTAACCTATCAGACCGACCAGCAGACGCTGATCCTGAATACTGCCACGGCTTACTTCAATGTACTGAGCGCCATTGACGCGCTCTCCTACACCGAAGCGCAGAAACAGGCGATTTACCGCCAGTTAGATCAAACCACCCAGCGTTTCAACGTGGGTCTGGTGGCGATCACCGACGTGCAGAACGCCCGTTCACAGTACGACACCGTACTGGCCAACGAAGTGACCGCGCGTAACAACCTCGATAACGCGCTGGAATCCCTGCGTCAGGTCACCGGGAATTACTACCCTGAACTGGCGTCCCTGAACGTGGACAGCTTCAAAACGGATAAACCGCAGGCCGTTAACGCCCTGCTGAAAGAAGCGGAAAACCGCAATTTAAACTTGCTGCAGGCGCGTCTGAGCCAGGATCTGGCCCGCGAGCAAATTCGTCAGGCGCAGGACGGCCACCTGCCAACCCTGAGCCTGAGCGCATCAACCAGCGTATCGGATACCAGCTATAGCGGTTCCAAAACCCACGGAGCCAGCGCTTCAGCATACGACGATAAAAATATTGGACAGAACCAGGTTGGCCTGAGCTTCTCCCTGCCGCTGTATCAGGGCGGTCAGGTCAACTCCCAGGTGAAACAGGCGCAGTACAACTTTGTTGGCGCGAGCGAGCAGCTGGAAAGTGCCCACCGCAACGTGGTGCAGACCGTGCGTTCTTCCTTCAATAACGTGAACGCTTCGATCAGCAGCATCAACGCCTATAAACAGGCCGTTGTGTCTGCACAGAGCTCCCTGGACGCGATGGAAGCGGGTTACTCCGTTGGTACCCGTACCATCGTTGACGTGCTGGACGCGACCACCACGCTTTACAACGCGAAACAGCAGCTCTCCAGCGCGCGTTACCAGTACCTGATTAACCAGCTAAACATCAAACAGGCTCTGGGTACGCTGAACGAGCAAGACCTGCAGATGCTTAACAGCGCGCTGGGTAAACCGGTCTCCACCTCTCCGGACAGCGTTGCACCTGAGAACCCTGATCAGGTTGCCGCAGTTGATAACTTCAACGGTGACAGCAACACCCCTGCTGCACAGCCAGCCGCTGCGCGTACCACGACGTCCGCCAGCAAAGGCAATAATCCGTTCCGTCACTAAGCATTGCCCGATGGCGCTTCGCTTATCGGGCCTACTGAATCGTAGGCCGGGTAAGCGCAGCGCCACCCGGCGCAAAATCACACCCGAACGTAAGCCAACGTAAAGATCCCCCTGATTCCGCCCCTCTTCGCTTCATTTTCAACCACTCATCCTCTATCCTGAGCGTTATTACCACTGGGTCCTGGAAGACAAATATGAAACGGACAAAATCCATCAATCACGCGTCGTTCCGCAAAAGCTGGAACGCACGTCATCTCACTCCTGTTGCGCTGGCGGTCACGGCTGTCTTTATGCTGGCAGGCTGTGAGAAAAACGACGAAACGGTTTCGCTGTATCAAAACGCGGACGACTGCTCTGCCGCAACCGGTAAAGCTGCCGAATGTAAGACGGCATACACTGGCGCGCTGAAAGAAGCGGAACGCACCGCGCCGAAGTATGCATCACGCGAAGACTGCGTGGCGGAGTTCGGTGAAGGGCAATGCCAGCAGGCACCGGCTCAGGCGGGTACCGCACCTGAAAATCAGGCACAGGCGCAGTCCAGCGGCAGCTTCTGGATGCCGCTGATGGCAGGTTACATGATGGGTCGCCTGATGGGCGGCGGCGCGGGCTACCAGCAGCAACCACTCTTTAGCTCGAAAAACCCGGCCAGCCCGGCTTACGGTCAATATACCGATGCCAGCGGCAAAGGCTATGGTGCAGCCACCCCTGGCCGTACCGTGACGGTACCGAAAACGGCAATGGCACCGAAACCGGCGACCACCAGCACCATCACCCGCGGCGGGTTCGGTGAGTCTGTGGCGAAACAGACCAGTATGCAACGCAGCGCGACAGGCACCTCCTCTACTCGCTCAATGGGCGGCTGATCATGGAACGAGTCAGTATCACCGAGCGCCCGGACTGGCGTGAAAAAGCCACCGAATACGGCTTTAACTTCCACACCATGTACGGCGAGCCGTACTGGTGTGAAGACGCATATTACAAGCTCACGCTGGCCCAGGTTGAAAAACTGGAAGAAGTGACGGCAGAGCTGCACCAGATGTGTCTGAAGGTCGTGGAAAAAGTCATCGACAGCGACGAGCTGATGGCAAAATTCCGCATTCCAAAGCACACCTGGGGCTTTGTGCGCCAGTCGTGGAAAACCAGCCAGCCATCGCTCTATTCTCGCCTCGATCTGGCGTGGGACGGCGTGGGTGAACCTAAGCTTCTGGAAAACAACGCCGATACGCCGACGTCCCTGTACGAAGCGGCGTTCTTCCAGTGGATCTGGCTGGAAGACCAGGCCAATGCCGGAAACCTGCCGGAAGGCAGCGACCAGTTCAACAGCCTGCAGGAAAAGCTGATTGAGCGTTTTGCCGAGCTGCGCGAACAACATGGCTTCAACCTGCTGCATCTCGCCTGCTGCCGCGATACGGAAGAAGACCGTGGCACGGTTCAGTATCTGCAAGACTGCGCCGCAGAAGCGGAGGTGGCGACCGAGTTCCTCTATATCGAGGATATCGGCCTGGGTGAAAAAGGTCAGTTTACGGATATGCAGGATCAGGTCATCAGCAACCTGTTCAAGCTCTACCCGTGGGAATACATGCTGCGCGAGATGTTCTCCACCAAGCTGGAAGATGCTGGCGTGCGCTGGCTGGAACCGGCCTGGAAGAGCATTATCTCCAACAAAGCCCTGCTGCCGATGCTGTGGAAGATGTTCCCGAACCATCCGAACCTGTTGCCAGCCTACTTTGCGGAAGACGATTTCCCACAAATGGAAAAATACGTCGTTAAGCCGATCTTCTCCCGCGAAGGGGCAAACGTATCGATTATCGAAAACGGTAAGACGCTGGAAGCCGTTGAAGGGCCTTACGGCGAGGAAGGGATGATCGTCCAGGAGTTTTATCAACTGCCGAAATTTGGTGACAGCTATACGCTGATTGGCAGTTGGCTCATCAACGATCAACCTGCCGGGATTGGCATCCGCGAAGATCGCGCGCTGATCACGCAGGATCTGTCACGATTCTATCCGCATATTTTTATTGAGTAAGACTTGCCCGGTGGCGCTACGCTTACCGGGCCTACGCTCGACGTGTAGGCCCGGTAAGGCGAAGCCGCCACCCGGCATGTTTTTACCCCACCTGTACCGACAGCATACTCAAACTCCCCATCTCAATCCCGTCGACCGGGATCGTCACCGGTTCCTGGCCGTCCCACGCGCCAAGAACGTACAGCAGCGGCAGGAAATGTTCCGGCGTCGGGTTAGAGAGCGAACCGCCTTCGTGATCCAGATAGTTCACCAGCGGATGCTCTTCGACCGGGCCTTGCCATGTCAGGTTCGCTTTTACGTAGTCGTTAAAAGAGGCCGCCCACGGGTACGGGGTATTTTCACCGTACCAGCGTGCCGTGCGGAGGTTATGCACCACGTTGCCGCTCGCCACCAGCATGATGCCTTCATCACGAAGCGATGCCAGCTTACGGCCCATCTCCATGTGCCATGCCGCGGGTTTGGTGCTGTCGATACTTAACTGCACCATCGGGATATCCGCATCAGGATACATTTTAATCAGCACGCCCCACGAGCCATGGTCAAAGCCCCAGGCTTCTTTATCGAGCGCGACCGGGACAGGTGCCAGCAAATCAACCAGCTTCTGTGCCAGCTCGGGCGAGCCGGGGGCCGGATAATGCGTGTCATACAGCGCCTGCGGGAAACCACCGAAATCATGAATCGTTTTTGGCGTTTCCATGGCGGTCACGCCCGTCCCACGGGTAAACCAGTGCGCAGACACCACCACAATCGCTTTTGGACGCGGCAGCGTCTCGCCCAGATGATGCCATGCGCGGGTATAGACGTTGTCTTCCAGAACGTTCATTGGGCTACCGTGGCCTAAAAACAGGGCTGGCATACGGGAAGAAGTCATGGTGATATCCTTACAGAAGGTGTCAATTTAATGGTGCTACATTACGCGCAATCTGGCAAAGATGAACGCTGATAAGCGTGAAGATCATCATCAGGAAATTTGAATGTAAGGAATGTGTAAAACAGAGCCCCCTCTCTCGCTTTGCGCGCAATGAATCATTACCATTAATGAGAATCATTATCACAAGGAGCAATGCATGTCAGTCCCCTTGATCCTGACCATACTGGCGGGTGCCGCGACCTTCATTGGTGCGATCCTCGGCGTGCTTGGCCAGAAGCCGTCTAACCGCGTACTGGCTTTTTCGCTGGGCTTTGCTGCCGGGATCATGCTGCTCATCTCCCTGATGGAGATGCTACCTGCCGCGCTGGGCACAGAAGGCATGTCTCCGCTGCTGGGTTACGGCATGTTTGTCTTTGGCCTGCTGGGGTACTTTGCCCTCGACCGAATGCTACCGCACGCGCATCCGCAAGATTTAATGCAGAAAAACGTAACGCCTATACCGCGGAATATTAAGCGAACAGCGGTTCTGCTGACGCTGGGCATCAGCCTGCATAACTTCCCGGAAGGGGTCGCCACCTATGTGACGGCCAGCAGCAATCTGGAAATGGGCTTTGGCATCGCGCTGGCGGTTGCCTTACACAATATTCCTGAAGGACTGGCCGTCGCCGGCCCGGTTTATGCCGCCACCGGTTCAAAACGCACCGCCGTGTTCTGGGCAGGAATATCAGGCATGGCTGAGATTCTCGGCGGCGTGCTGGCCTGGCTGATCCTTGGCAGCCTTGTCTCGCCGGTGGTGATGGCGGCCATTATGGCAGCGGTAGCCGGGATTATGGTCGCGCTTTCGGTAGATGAACTGATGCCGCTGGCAAAAGAGATCGACCCCAATAACAACCCCAGCTATGGCGTGCTATGCGGTATGTCCGTAATGGGATTCAGCCTGGTGTTGTTACAAACGGCAGGGATTGGTTAATATTATATTATGGCGCTTATTTTTTCATAAGCGCCCGTATTTCAAGCTTAATTAACCACTCATCCATTCAATACACACATATATATAAGCCCTCTTAAATCAGGCTTAATAATTACTAACAACACATTGTTACATTTAGAATGTAAAATTTACCGAGAAAATTTTTGGCCGTTCAAAAATTCTCATGTAAAGGAAATTCTAATGAAAAATGGAAATAAAACCCTTCTCGCACTGACACTCGCCGCTTTCCTGTCTGCACCTGTTTTCGCCAACGATCAAGGCTCTGGAAAAATAACCTTCAAAGGGGTAGTCATTGATGCGCCCTGTAACATCGCGCCTGACAGCGTTGATAAAGAGATCGACCTTGGTCAGGTGACTACTGCAGTTATGAATGCCAACAAGAAATCAACGGCGGTTCCGGTTGATATCAATCTGGAAAATTGTCAGCTTGATGCTGCAGATGAAACCGCAACCCCTGTCACCAAGGTTGATGTCACCTTCAGCAGCACCGCGACGGACGCAGCCGATACCAGCCTGATGAGCAACACCTATGCGGGTGGCGCACAGAACGTCGGTGTTCGTCTGCTGGATAACGCAGAATCCCCAATCACCCTTGGCTCCGCTGAAACTGTTGATCTGTCAGCAGGCTCCACCACGCAGACGCTGCACTTCAAAGCGCAGATGGAAGTGGCCAATGGTAAAACAGCGACGGCCGGTCAGGTTGAATCTATCGCAAATTACGTCCTGCTGTATAAATAAGCTAACACCGTTAGATCTATTTCGGCTGGCAATATATTTGCCAGCCATTGCCGTAATTTTATTTGAGAGCTGAATGATGAAATACAGTTCACTATGGATCATCATCGCAGGCTTTCTCTCGCCCCTTTCTCTGCTCGCCGTTGAATTTAACATTAACGCCATCGATAAAGATCAGCGCAGCAATATTGATTTATCGCAGTTCAAAGATAAAAGCCGTGTTGCTCCGGGAAACTATTTCGTTACCGTCTCAATAAATAAGACCCCGCTTGCTAACGGCTGGCAGTTGGCCTGGCAAAAAAAAGATGACACTACGGAAGTCTGCATTCCGGCAGATCTGGCGGATACGTTCGGTCTGGACGATAAGTTCCGCAGCATGCTTACGGAAAACGCGGGCTGCGTCGATTTTTCCGCGCTGCCTCAGATTCATTTCGAGTTTATCCAGCAGACGCAGACGCTGGAGGTGACCATTCCTCAGGCCTGGCTACTGTACCGTGCCACCAACTGGATGCCGCCCGCCACCTGGGATAACGGCGTCTTCGGCGCACTGCTGGATTACAATCTCTTCGCCAGTCGCTGCCAGCCTGATGAAGGATCAAGCAGCGATAACGTGAACACCTACGGAACCGCCGGAGCCAACCTGGGCGCCTGGCGGCTACGGGGAGATTATCAGTACGCCCTCAATCGTACCGATGAGGGTTCGCAGAGCGAGGGACGCTTATCCCGCGCTTACCTTTTTCGCCCTCTGCCAGCATTTGGCGCAAAGCTGACGCTGGGTGAGTCTGATTTCCAGTCTGATATTTTCGACGGTTTTTCATATACCGGAGCCTCACTTGTCAGCGACGAGCGTATGCTCCCCTGGTCACTGCGCGGCTACGCACCGCAAATCACCGGTATCGCCCAGACCAATGCAACCGTGACCGTCAGCCAGTCTGACCGAATTATCTATCAGACCAACGTGCCGCCGGGCCCCTTTGTGATTCAGGATATCAACCAGTCCGTGCAGGGCACCCTGGACGTCAAGGTCGTTGAAGAAGATGGACGTACCAGCACATTCCAGGTTGCTGCGGCGTCAGTGCCATTTCTTACCCGCAAGGGCCAGGTTCGCTACAAACTGTCGGGAGGGAAAGCCCGTGAGGACAGCTCGCACCGCATTGAAAGCGATGCGTTTTTGAGCAGCGAATTTTCATGGGGCATTATGTCCCAAACCTCGCTGTACGGCGGCGTGCTGAATAGCGGCAATGATTATCGCTCGCTGGCCGCTGGCATCGGACAAAACATGGATGTGCTGGGGGCGCTCTCGTTTGATGTCACTCAGGCCACCAGCCAACTAATCGGTAAAGATCAGCAAACGGGCTACAGCTACCGCATCAACTACAGCAAACGTTTCGACACGACCGGCAGCCAGCTTACGCTTGCCAGCTACCGCTACTCCGACAGCCATTTTCTCAGCTACGCCCGTTTCCTTGAAAATGAGCAGGACAATCAGGAGACGGAAAAGCAGACGCTGAGCATTACCGCCAGCCAGTATATTCCCGCCCTGTCTTTGAACCTGTATATCGGCATGCTGCGCCAGACGTGGTGGGACAGATCCCCCTCCACCACAGGAACGCTAACAGCAGGATACAACTTCGACTTTGGCCGCTGGAAAAATCTCGGTGTAACGGTCTCGTGGAGCAAAACACATTATCAGGATCAGAGCGATGACACGCAGGCTTACCTCTCGTTAAGCATTCCCCTCGATCCGGAGCATCGCCTCAATTATGACCTGAGAAACAGTGACAATACGCGTCAGACGCTTTCCTGGTACGACACCTCAGACAGGAATAACACCTGGGGAATATCAGCGGGTACGGAAAGTGAAAAACCCGACGCCGGTGCGCAGCTCAGCGGTACCTATCAGCACTATGCCGGGACGGGAGACCTCAACCTTTCCGGAGGCTATAAGGCCAACGAATACCGTTCTGTTAGCGCAAGCTGGAATGGCTCGTTCACCGCGACCGCCCACGGTGCCGCACTGCATCGCCGAAGCTATGGCAACGAGCCGCGCGTCATGGTCAGCACGGAAGGCATCGGCAATATCCCATTAAATATGTCCCGTGACGCCACCAACGCGTTTGGCATTGGCGTTCTGCCTGCCTTTTCGAGCTATTTACCCGCCAGTGTGCAGGTCAATCTCAATGCTCTGCCGGAGGGTGTTGATGTCGACAATCGCATTATCCGCGCCACATGGACCGAGGGGGCCATTGGTTATCGAAAAATCGCGACCCGTAAGGGGCAGGATGTTGTTGGCATTCTGCGCACGCCCACCGGCATGCCGCCGCTCGGCGCGCGGGTTCACGACCAGGAGACCGGCGCCGAGGTTAGCATTGTTGCCGAAAACGGCCATCTCTGGCTGGGAGCGGTAAAAGCGGAACAACAGTTTACGGTGACGTGGGGAGACGGCCAGCAGTGCCGCTTCTCCCTGCCCGCTTCTCTGGAAAACACGACGCAGCTTATGCTGCCCTGCCAGTAGATATCATGATGAAATCACACCTGTTAGCAGCAATCCTTTTTCTCTTTGGCTCCTGCGCCTCGTTCGCGGCGATCAATCTGGATCGCACGCGGATTGTCTTTCCTGAAAACGACAAAGCCAGCAGCCTGACGATTGAAAACCAAAGCCATGCGCTTCCCTACCTGGCGCTCGCCTGGATTGAAGATAGTGAGGGGCGCAAAGAGAACAGCCATTTTATGGTGCTTCCTCCCGTGCAGCGCATTGAACCAGGCACCTCATCACAGGTGCGGGTGGTAAAACAGCAGGCAACACGCGAGCTGCCTAAAGACAGGGAGACCCTGTTCTTTTTCAACCTGCGCGAAGTGCCGCCTAAAAATGACAGCCTGAACGCAGAGCGCAGCGTCATGCAGGTGGCGATGCAAAGCCGAATCAAGCTTTTCTGGCGCCCGGAAGCCATTCGCAAGAAAGCAGGCGAAAACGCGGAAATGCGGCTGGCGGTCACGCTATCTGGCAAAACGATGACGATAAAAAACCCCACGCCGTATTTCATCACCCTGGCGTGGCTGAGCAATAACGGTAAAACCATGCTCCCGGGTTTCGACAGCCTGATGATTAGCCCTTTTGAAACCAGCTCCCTCTCACTAAGCGAAGCTGAAGGGAGTGGCTACAGCATTGGGTATATTGATGATTATGGTGCGCTACGTAAGGTCAATTTAACGTGTTCCGGGTCAACCCAATGCACACTGACGCCGCGCAAGGCAGGGCAACATGCGACATCTCGTTAAGCTTTTCTTTCTGATGTTGGTGATGTTGCCGCTTAAGCAGGCGCTGGCTCTGAACTGCTACCTTGCCACACAAAATGGTCCGGTTGAGCAAACCAAAACGGTGTCTGAATTTTCGATCCCCAGCAACGCAACGGTAGGTCAAAAAATTTGGGAATCCAATGACATCAAGATCCCGGTTTACTGCGACAGAAATACCGCCTCGAATCATGAGAATGAAGATGTATTCGCCTGGGTGAACCCTTACCCGTCGGTATCAGACCCTTATTACGAGTTGGGTGTAACCTACGAAGGTGCGGATTACGATGCTATCGGACAAAGTTTCGGCGTGGATACCCGTCAGTGTCTGGACAACAACAGCCTGAGCAATTACACGGCTGAACAGATAAAAGCGATGGGCTGGGAGCACTACGTCTGTTCAGGCAATCCGTCGGATGTCCATACCTCCCGAACGTTTGCGGCGCGCTTCAGGCTGTACGTCAAACTCAAAGCGGTGCCGCCTCAAGGGTACGTCAGCACGCTGGGAGATTACATCGTGGTGCAGTTTGACGGCAAAGGGGGTGTAAACACCCTTTCTGATGCGAAAAACCTTAAATATCATATTAACGGACTGGAAAATATTAAAGTGCTGGACTGCGGGGCAACGTTCAGTATTTATCCTGAAAATCAGGAGATCGATTTTGGCACCTTCAGCGCGCGAGACATAGTGAATCAGGGCACGCGAACCCGCACGTTTTCGGTAAAAACAACGAAGGTGCAGGATGCACAATGCTCTGACGGGTTTAAGATTGACTCTTCGTTTTATACCGATAAAACGCTCACGGCCAATGATACGGCACTGCTGATCGGCAACGGATTAAAGCTGCGTATTCTTAACGGCACACAGCCCTATACCTTCAATCAGTATGACGAGTATGCGGATTTTACCGGTTCGGTGCTGCAGTTCGAGACCACCTACACCGCCGAGCTTTCACATGCCGAAGGTTCGGGCATTGACTCAGGCCCTTTTGAAACCGTCGTACTGTTCAAAATTAACTACCACTAGATACAAAAAAGCCGGGTTTCCCCGGCTTTTCACATCAGCACTTTCAGCTGGCTTTACGCTCGTGCGCCTGGCGATACTCCACCAGATCTTCAATCGTCACCACCGGCATATTGTGCAGACGCGCAAAGGTGATGCACTCCGGCGCGCGCGCCATGGTGCCATCATCGTTGGTCAGTTCACAAAGCACACCAGCAGGTTTGAAGCCTGCCAGCGTCACCAGATCGATAGTCGCTTCGGTGTGGCCGCCACGGGTCAGCACGCCGCCCGCCTGCGCGCGCAGTGGGAAAACGTGGCCTGGACGATGCAGGTCGGATGGCTTCGCACCATCGGCAATCGCTGCACGTACGGTAGTCAGACGGTCAGCCGCAGACACACCGGTAGTCACGCCGTGCGCCGCTTCGATGGTCACGGTAAAACCGGTACCAAAAGCGCTGGTGTTGTTTTCGACCATCATCGGCAGGTCAAGCTGCTTACGACGGTCTTCGTTAATACACAGGCATACGATGCCGCTACCGTGACGGATGGTCAGCGCCATCTGTTCAACGGTCATGTTTTCGGCGGCGAAAATCATATCGCCTTCGTTTTCACGGTTTTCATCGTCAAGCACCATCACACCGCGGCCTTCGCGCAGTGCATCCAGTGCATGTTCAACACGTTGAGTTGAAGTGCCAAAAGAGGAAAGTAGCGTCTGATTCATGGTAAAAAAACCTCATTAACATTATGGTTACCAGAATCAGGGCAGTCTTAGGAGCGCCGTACAAGCGGCAAAAAGATAACGTGAGCGGGCCCATGCCCGACTGGATCGTTACTCTCTCCCATCCGGACTCTAACCGTCGGCCCCGGAATTACACCGGATCTGCTGACCTTTGAGTATTCACCCAAAGCGCTCGCGGGCTTTCAGCGTCACGCTGATTTACCGCCGGTGGGGAATTTCGCCCCGCCCTGAGAATAAGCGAGATAACTATAACGCTATTGATTATCCTGGGCAATGCATAAGCATCAAACAATTTTGTTTACCCCGGGGATGACGCGCTACAATGGACACTAACACCTTTCCATCAAGGGAAACGACAATGATTGACCCCAAGAAAATTGAGCAAATTGCGCGTCAGGTTCACGAGTCCATGCCAAAAGGCATTCGTGAATTTGGTGATGACGTTGAGAAGAAAATCCGCCAGACGCTGCAGGCACAGTTAGTTCGCCTTGATTTAGTGAGCCGCGAAGAGTTTGACGTGCAAACCCAGGTTCTGCTGCGCACCCGCGAGAAACTGGCGCTGCTGGAACAGCGTCTGACCGAGCTGGAAAACCGCAATACCCCGGAAGAAGTGAAGCCGGCACCGGCAATTCCACCGGTGGATGACCAGGCCTAAAATCAATGCAAAACGGCAACCTCGGTTGCCGTTTTTTTAGGTTTGCGCCCTCTCCCTGTGGGAGAGGGTTGGGGTGAGGGCATCAGCCCGCACGGACTACTGACTGTCTTTCTGGATCTTCTTGATGATGTTGGTGGTTGAACACCCGTCTTCAAAATTGAGCACCATCACTTCACCGCCGTTGGCCCAGACCTCTTCGCTACCCGCGATTTGCTCCGGTTTGTAATCCCCGCCTTTTACCAGCAGATCCGGCAGAATACCGGCAATCAGGCGCTGCGGTGTGTCTTCTTCAAACGACACCACCCAGTCCACGGCTTCCAGTGCGCCAAGAACGATCATACGCTGTTCCAGCGGGTTCACCGGACGCGTTTCACCCTTCAGGCGTTTCGTCGACGCATCGCTGTTGACCGCCACAATCAGGCGATCGCCAAGCTTGCGCGCATTCGCCAGATAAGAGACATGGCCCGCATGCAGGATGTCGAACACTCCGTTGGTCATCACCACTTTTTCACCGCGCTTGCGCGCAGCGGCGACGGCCACTTTCAACTCGTCTTCGCTCATGACGCCAAAACCGGTATCGGCACGACCGCGCACGGCGTTTTCCAGCTCGATTGGCGAAACGGTAGACGTCCCGAGTTTACCGACCACCACGCCCGCCGCAGCGTTCGCAAAGTAGCACGCTTCTTCCAGGGAATTACCCGCTGCCAGCGTTGCCGCCAGGACGCCAATCACCGTATCACCAGCACCGGTTACGTCGTACACTTCCTGCGCCTGAGTAGGCATATGCAGCGGCGCTTTACCCGGCTGCAGCAGCGTCATCCCCTGCTCGGAGCGGGTCACCAGCAGCGCAGACAGCTCGAAGTCAGCAATGATCTTCATGCCGCGCTCAACCAGCTCTTGCTCGTTTTTACACTTGCCCGCCACCGCTTCAAACTCTGACAGGTTTGGCGTCAGCAGCGTCGCGCCGCGATAGCGCTCAAAATCCGTCCCTTTCGGATCAATCAGCACCGGCACGCTGGCTTTACGCGCCAGCTGAATCATCGTCTGCACGCTGGCCAGCGCACCTTTCGCATAATCAGAGAGCACCAGCGCGCCGATATTGCCCAGCGCCTGGTTAATACGCTCGTGCAGCGGCTCAGGATCAACGCCTTCGAACCCTTCTTCAAAATCGAGGCGGATCAGCTGCTGGTTACGCGACAGCACGCGCAGTTTCGTGATCGTCGGGTGGGTCGGAACAGAAACGAAGTCGCACTTTACGTTCACGTCCGCCAGCGACTTGCTCAGCGCACGCGCCGCATCGTCAATGCCGGTCAGGCCCACCAGACGCGAATGCGCGCCCAGAGAAGCAATGTTCATCGCCACGTTTGCCGCGCCGCCGGGACGCTCTTCAATGGTGTCGACCTTAACCACCGGTACCGGTGCCTCCGGAGAGATGCGGCTGGTCGGCCCATACCAGTAGCGATCCAGCATCACATCCCCAACAACCATTACCCCAGCACGTTCAAACTCTGGCAGTGTTACTTTCATTCCTGACTCCAGAAAGATTCACAATTTGCGCGCGATAATATCACACTTGATTTGTTACGCACGGTTCCACCAGCCACTTCTGCCAGCTGGCCGTTACCTGAGCGCGTTCAGCGGTGAAACAGTCCAGCGCCACGTGTCCCGGCTGCTCCTGCAGCGCCAGATGATGCAGTTCATCGCGCAGCGTGGTGTAGGCGCGGGTTAAGGCCTGCGCCTCCTGCTCGTCCATAATGTCGTTTTGCGCCAGGAGTTCCAGAATGCGCACGTTATCCGACCAGCGCGTCAGCTTCGGCTTGTCATGCGCGTGCAGCAGCACCAGATACTGGGTAATAAACTCAATATCGGTAATACCGCCCTCATCAGCTTTAATATCAAAGCGATCGCGATGTTTATTGCCTAAGTGCGCGCGCATTTTCTCGCGCATTTCGCGCACTTCCGTTTGCAGCGTGCTGCCATCGCGCACGGTGGTCATGACTTCCTTACGAATCACGTCAAACTGCGTTTTCAGCAGCGGATCGCCATACACCACGCGGGCGCGCACCAGCGCCTGATGCTCCCACGTCCAGGCTTCATTCTTCTGGTAATCAGCGAAGGACTCCGTCGAGGTGACCAGCATGCCCGCCGCGCCGGACGGTCGCAGACGGGCATCCACTTCATACAAAATGCCCGACGAGGTGCGGGTGCTGAACAGGTGCATGATGCGCTGCGCCAGGCGCAGGTAGAACTGACGCCCGTCAATCTCGCGCTCGCCGTCGGTCATCACATCAACCGGGCAGTCGTGGAGGAAGATTAAATCCAGATCGGAGCTATAGCCCAGCTCCCAACCGCCGAGCTTACCGTAACCCACCACCGCGAAGCCGCGACCATCACGGTCGGCCAGATGTTTCGGCTGGCCATAGCGCGCCACCATCTGCACCCAGGCCTGATGCACCACCGCGTCGATAATCGCTTCCGCCAGCCAGGTTAAGTGATCGCTCACTTTCATCACCGGCAGCGTTCCGGCGATATCCGCGGCCGCCACGCGCAGCATCTGGGCCTGCTTAAACTGACGCAGCGCCTCCAGCTGTTGCTCTTCGTCTTCTTCCGGCACGCGCAGCAGATACTGACGCAGTTCGTCCCGGTAGGCGTCGGTCGCCGTCGGTTGATAAAGGGTATTCGGATCGAGCAGTTCATCCAGCAGCAGCGGGTAACGCGCCAGCTTGTTGGCCACCATCGGCGACGCGGCGCAGAGTGAAATCAGGTGCTTAAGCGCACCGGGGAACTCGCTCAGGAGTTCAAGGTAGGTGGTACGGGTGATAATCCCGCTCAGCAGGGGCATCATCCGCGACAGCGGCACCGGCGCATCGGCACGCGAGCAGACTTCGCTCAGCAGGTGCGGCATCAGGTGATCCAGCACCTGGCGACCACGCGGGCCGATGGCGCGTTTGTTCAGCTCAAGACGGAAATCAGCGATCAGCGCCACCACGCGATGGCGCGCGTCGTCGGTTAAGTGCGTCAGCACCGGCGTGGTGTCATCTTCCTGAAGCGCGTCCTGCCACAGCTCGCGCCAGTGCTCGGAGAGCGCATCGTCCTGCGACTCACTTTCGTCATCACCGATCAGTTCGTTAAAGATCCGGCGCACGCCTGCCATATGGGCATCGAGCCGTTCGGTCAGCGTTGACCAGTCTTCCACGCGCATTCCCCAGGCCAGACGCGCCCGGTTAAGGTCGTCGCCCGGCAGGGTCTGGGTCTGTTCGTCATTAATGCTTTGCAGCAGGTTTTCCAGACGACGCAGGAAAAGATAGGCCTCGCGCAGGGTTTGCGCGTCGCCGTCCGGCAAGAGATGCAGCTGCGCAATGGCGCTCAGCGTCGGTAATAAGGAACGGGACTGCAGCGACGGCTCGCGTCCGCCGCGAATAAGCTGGAAGACCTGGACGATAAATTCGATTTCGCGGATGCCGCCCGCACCGAGCTTGATATTGTCTTTCAGCCCACGGCGGCGCACCTCGCGGGCAATCATCCCTTTCATATTTCGCAGGGACTGGATGACGCTGAAGTCGATATAGCGACGGAACACGAACGGACGCAGCATGGCGCGCAGCTCGTTGGCGTAAGCGTCGTCGCTGTCGCCCATGATCCGCGCTTTGACCATCGCGTAACGCTCCCAGTCGCGACCTTGCTCCTGGTAATAATCTTCCAGCGCCGCAAAGCTCAGCACCAGCGGCCCGCTGTCGCCAAACGGACGCAGGCGCATGTCCACGCGGTAAACAAAACCGTCCTGCGTGGGCTGATCCAGCGCTTTAATCAGGCGCTGGCCGAGACGGGTAAAGAACTGCGCGTTGTCCAGCTCGCGGCGGCCTCCGCGCGTGGAGCCGTTCTCCGGCCAGGCAAAAATCAGGTCGATATCAGAGGAGAAGTTCAGCTCGCAGCCGCCCAGCTTGCCCATCCCCAGAATCAACAGCGGCTGAGGAACCCCTTCCTCGCTGCACGGCGTGCCCCACTCTTTACAGCAGGCGGCATAGAGCCAGTCTCGCGCGGCGACAATCAACGTTTGCGCCAGCTCGCTTAACTGCTGCAGCGTACTCTCTTCGCTCACCAGTTCCAGCGCCTGAGCCCAGGCAATGCGCACCATCACCCGACGACGGAACTGGCGCAGGACGCGCATCAGCGTGGCCTCATCCGTAACGTCTTCGAGTGCAGTTTGCAGCCAGCCAGCATAGTGCCGCCACTCTTCTGCCTGCGGTGGTGCGTTCTCAAGTTCCGCCAGCCAGTCCGGGTTGGCGGTGATACTTTCCTGCACAAAATCACTGAAGACGAGCACGCTCTTTGCCTGCTCGCTTAACGATGACGCCGGTAATGACTCAGGCAGACGTTCGCAAACGGTCTGCCACTGCTGCTGTAACTGCGAAGAAAGCGGCATTATTGGGGTTCCTTGCCAGAGTTATCGTTTTCCGCTGTGCAGCCAGAACGGCTCCTGCGAAATAGCTTCGTTACGGAAATGCTCAATCTCAATATGCTGACGGGTTTCAATGGCATGCTTCAGCCCCTGCCAGTTTTCCAGCCAGGCCTGGGCTTTCACGCCGTCATAAGCGCCGGAAAGCAGCAGCATGCTATCGACATTGCGCGAAAGACGGGGAAGCTGATCGCCATACTGGTCGCCCAGCGGATACGCAAAGGTGCTCTTCAGTTCAGCGGCATGGCGGGAAAGATGAATATCCGCGAAGCGTTTGAAATTTTCCGCGATTTTGGCCTCTGCCTTCGCATCCAGGAAGGCACGCCAGCCGCGCGTCACCAGAAACTCGGTCAGCGCCAGTTTTGCCGTCGCATTTTGCGGGCTGTAGATTGCCGTTTGCGCAGAGACGTCGGAGAGCATCAGCGTTTCGGTTTGCGTCAGCAGATCACGTAAGTGAGCGCTCGCTTTTCGAGGAACGATACCGCCGAAGAGCGTCAGGGCATGGCGCACCAGAGCAATGGCCGCCAGCACGTGGGATTTCGCGTTTTTCACATTTCGCACCCACAGTTCTTCGTGGTACTGCCACTGAGAAAGCGCCAGCTCGAGCGCGGCTTCCAGACCCTCTTCAACGCTGGCTTTCGGCGCAACGTGCAAAATGGTCGTCTCTTTCAGCACGCGCGGCGCATTCCCGGCGGCCAGATGGTAACCCCGCGCGGCTTTGCTCAGGCTCCCCTGACGTAATCCGGACTGGTTCACCAGCTTGCGCGCCAGCTTCAGCACGTCATTCGCATCACCTTCCAGCAGTTCAAGCTCCAGTTCACAAATCGGCTCCTGGAATTCCCCCGCCTTCACGTCGCCCAAATCCAGGGCGATTTCGATGCGGCTTTTGCCTTCCGTCACCAGCCATTTCTCGCGCCAGAAATCAGTGCTGAACAGCGGTTGCACCTGTTCCGCCAGCGTGGAAGGCAGCTCGCCTTCCGGCCAGACTTCCGCCGGGAAACGTTCCAGCTCAAGTTCTGGCTTACTGATGTCGATATTGTATTCCGGACGCTGATGTAAACCGCCGACCACGCGGCCGGCAATTTTCATCGTCATCTCGTAGCGACCGCTCGCGCCACGGATGCGCAGCCCCATATCGTGGCGGCGCAGCCAGTTGTCCGGCGTTTCGTAATAGATATTAAGCAGTTGTACCGGTGCATGGTGTTCGCCGGAAAGCGTGTGCAGATGCTGGCGGAGTGCGTCAACGCTGTCTTTTTCGACGATAAATTTTAATTCGATTTCCTGAGCCATAGCCTTGTACTTTTGCGGGCGTCACAGACGCGTCAATGAGGGCGAACTTCCTCGCCATTTGTTTGTCAGTACATAGTATTTTGCGCCAAATTGCCATGCAATGAGCAATTTGACGGGCGTAAATGTATAGAGTCGTGACACAGATGATTCTGATTGCTGACGAATGCTTTGCGTAGAGACACTGTTGCCACTACTATCGTTCCACTATTTATGAAAATAACGACTAATGATGCTTAAATTACGCCTGATTGGACTTACTTTACTCGCTTTTAGCGCCGCAACCGCAGTGCACGCTGAAGAGAAGCGTTACGTTTCTGACGAACTGAACACCTGGGTACGCAGTGGCCCTGGAGATAATTATCGCCTCGTGGGCACGGTGAATGCCGGCGAGGAAGTGACGCTGGTGCAGACCAACGCGGACACCAACTACGGCCAGGTGCGCGACAGTACCGGTCGTACCTCCTGGATCCCGCTGAAAGAGCTAAGCACCGTGCCTAGCCTGCGCACCCGCGTCCCGGACCTGGAAAACCAGGTGAAAACCCTGACCGACAAGCTGAACAACATCGACGGAACCTGGAACCAGCGCACCGCTGAAATGCAGCAGAAAGTCGCGCAAAGCGACGGTGTGATTAACGGTCTGAAAGAAGAGAACCAGAAACTGAAAAACGAGCTGATTGTCGCGCAGAAGAAAGTGAATGCCGCCAATCTGCAGCTTGATGACAAACAGCGCACCATCATCATGCAGTGGTTTATGTATGGCGGCGGCGTGCTGGGCGTCGGTCTGGTACTGGGTCTGGTTCTGCCGCATTTGATCCCAAGCCGTAAGCGTAAAGACCGCTGGATGAACTAATTCGTCTTCTCTGCCAGACTTACGTATTATCTTGCCAAAAGAGAAAACGGGAGTGTAGGCGTGAAGAGTTATCTGGTCGGTGGTGCGGTACGTGATGCGTTGTTAGGTCTGCCGGTCAAAGATAAAGACTGGGTGGTGGTTGGTGCCACCCCTGAAGAGATGCTCGACGCGGGCTACCAGCAGGTAGGCCGCGATTTCCCCGTGTTTTTGCACCCGCAAAGCCGCGAAGAGTATGCCCTGGCGCGTACCGAGCGGAAATCAGGTTCGGGCTATACCGGCTTCACCTGCTATGCCGCGCCGGATGTCACGCTAGAGCAAGATCTCCTGCGCCGCGATCTCACCATCAACGCGCTGGCGCAGGACGAGAACGGCCAGATCGTTGACTCTTATGGCGGCCAGGACGATCTACGCAACCGTCTTTTACGTCACGTCTCCCCGGCGTTTTCTGAAGATCCGCTCCGCGTACTGCGCGTGGCGCGCTTTGCCGCGCGTTATGCCCATCTCAGCTTCCGTATTGCCGATGAGACGATGGCGCTGATGACCGCCATGACCGAGGCGGGCGAGCTTGCACACCTGACGCCAGAACGCGTCTGGAAAGAGACGGAAAATGCCCTCACCACGCGTAACCCGCAGGTCTTTTTCCAGGTCCTGCGCGACTGCGGCGCACTGAAGGTGCTGTTCCCGGAAATAGACGCGCTGTTTGGCGTTCCTGCTCCGGCGAAATGGCATCCGGAAATTGATACCGGCGTGCACACGCTGATGACGCTCAGTATGGCGGCCATGCTCAGCCCCGACGTGGACGTGCGTTTTTCCACCCTGTGCCACGATCTCGGCAAAGGCTTAACGCCAAAAGAATTCTGGCCTCGCCACCACGGGCACGGCCCGGCTGGGGTGAAGCTGGTCGAAGGGCTGTGCCAGCGTCTGCGCGTCCCGAACGAGATCCGCGATCTGGCGAAACTGGTCGCCGAGTTCCACGACCTGATCCACACCTTCCCTATCCTGAAGCCGGCCACCATCGTCAAGCTGTTCGATAACATCGACGCCTGGCGCAAACCCCAGCGCGTGGAGCAAATTGCGCTCACCAGCGAAGCAGACGTGCGCGGTCGTACCGGGTTTGAAGCGTGCGATTACCCGCAGGGACGTTTACTGCGTAAAGCCTGGGACGTGGCGAAAGCGGTGCCGACGAAAGACGTTGTTGATGCGGGATTCAAAGGACCTGAGATTCGGGAAGAGCTCACGAAACGGCGAATTCAGGCGGTATCGGACTGGAAGGAACGGCACTGCCCTCAGCCAAAAGACTGAGGGCAATCGGTCAGAAGAAGACCACGTACACCGCAGCCGCCACGATAAAGCGATAGATCGCGAACGGAATAAACGAAATACGCTTAATCAACTGCAGGAAGGTTTTGATGGCAATCAGCGCCACGATAAACGCGGTGATGAAGCCAACGGCGAACATTGGAATATCGCCAGCCGTCAGGAAGTGATAGCTCTTATAGACGTCGAGTACGGTGGCCCCCATCATCATCGGCACCGCCAGCAGGAACGAAAACTCGGATGCGGCGTAACGGCTTACGCCCATCAGCATCCCGCCGGAGATGGTTGCGCCTGAACGCGAGAAGCCCGGCCACAGCGCCAGACACTGGAAGCAGCCAATGATAAATGCCTGACGATACGTCATATCGTCCAGACCTTCCGCGCGCGGCGTTTTTGGCTTCAGCACTTCTGCGGCGATCAGCAGGAAGCCCCCCACCACCAGCGCGTACATCACGTTAATCGGGTTAAACAGAGATTTAATGGCGTCGTGGAACACCAGACCCAGCACCACTGCAGGAACCATCCCGAGCAGAATATGGATCAGTGACAAACGCCCTTTACCGGCCCCTTCGTGCTGAGGCGGACGACCAAAATGGATGCCGATCAGACCAAACAGGCGACGCCAGAACATCACGACTACCGCCAGAATAGACCCCAGCTGAATCACCACTTCAAACGTTTTAGCGGTATCACCTTCAAAGCCCAGCAGATGGCCAACGATAATCATATGGCCCGTACTGGAAACCGGTAAAAATTCCGTCAATCCTTCGACCACACCCAGTATTGCCGCCACCAGCAGCGAGTGCATATCGCTCATCTATAAACCCCTAAAAAGATATAAAAAACGGTGTCCCTACAGACAACCGAGAAAGATACAGCCTTAAGACCGGTATAACCTACAATGGTTTAGCTATTATGACGTTAAATCTTTCCTTTCAGATTTGTGCCACGCTCGATGATAACGCCCACATTGGCGGCACGCGCCACCGCGCCCGGCTTGCTCAGCTTGATGCGCACCCACGGTGAGTTGAATTTATTCAGCAGTAATTCTGCGACTTCTTCAGCCACCCGTTCGACGAGCGCAAAACGTTGCCCTTCAACGTGGGCGATGACCGTTTCACTGATGTCGGCATAGCTCAGACAGTCATTCACGTCATCGCTTTTTGCCGATTTGCGGTTATCCCAGCCCATTTCGATATCGAACACCAGCTTCTGCTCGATGGTCTGTTCCCAGTCGTAAACACCAATTGTGGTGATTACCGAAAGTTGCTCTATAAATACAATATCCATCACGACCTGCCTGCTTTTTGGCTAAACCGGATACCACTTCCGGCGAATTATGCGTATTATCCACAGATGCTGAGAATACAGATACATTTTCAAAACGGAACAGCGTTATGAGTGCAATCGCGCCTGGAATGATCATCCTCGCCTATCTTTGCGGCTCAATCTCCAGCGCCATTCTGGTCTGCCGCATCGCCGGGTTACCTGACCCGCGTGAAAGTGGTTCCGGGAATCCGGGGGCGACCAACGTACTACGAATTGGCGGCAAGGGAGCAGCCGTAGCGGTTTTGATTTTTGATGTTCTGAAAGGAATGCTACCCGTCTGGGGCGCGTATGCGCTGGGCGTCACGCCGTTCTGGCTGGGGCTCATTGCTATTGCTGCCTGCGTCGGTCACATCTGGCCCGTATTCTTCGGCTTCAAAGGTGGCAAAGGCGTGGCTACCGCTTTTGGCGCCATTGCACCTATCGGCTGGGACTTAACCGGCGTTATGGCCGGCACCTGGCTGCTGACCATTCTTCTGAGCGGCTATTCGTCGCTCGGCGCCATTGTCAGCGCGCTGATCGCCCCGTTCTACGTCTGGTGGTTTAAACCTCAGTTTACCTTCCCGGTATCGATGCTCTCCTGCCTTATCCTGCTGCGCCATCACGATAATATTCAGCGCCTGTGGCGTCGTCAGGAGACCAAAATCTGGACGAAGCTCAAGAGGAAGAAAAAAGACGCTCCGAAAGGTTAGTTATGCCTTATAGCCAAATGTGATTTTGGCCACCTTCTGCCTGTGGTAACTGTTAGAGACACAACACAACCACATTAGAAGAAAATGGCAGACATTACAGACACCACTCCCCTTTCAACACCACAACATTCAGCGGATGGCGACGTCCAGTGGGTACGCAGCGCCGCTGACGTCTCGCGGCTGGTCAATCATGGTTCTCAGGGACGGGCGAATGCGCGTATCGTCATCGGTATCGCGCTGGGCGGTATTTTCCTCGATGCCTACGACCTCGGCGCGCTGGCCTTCGGCATAAAAGACATTACCCGCGAATTTAACCTCACGCCAGCAGGCACCGGCATGGTGGCCTCGGCCATTACCTTCGGGGCTATTGTCGGGGCGCTGCTCGGCGGATATCTTACGGACAAGATTGGCCGCTACCGGGTCTTTATGGCCGACATGCTCTTCTTCGTGGTGGCCGCCATCGCCTGTGCGCTGGCGCCCAACGAATACGCGCTGGCGGGCGCCCGCTTTGTGATGGGTCTCGGCGTGGGGATCGACCTTCCCGTGGCGATGGCGTTTCTGAGCGAGTTTGCCAAACTCAAAGGCCCGGGGAATAAGGCCTCCAGCGTCGCAATGTGGTGCCCTACCTGGTATGCCGCCATCAGCATCTCCTACCTGCTGGTGCTCTTCTTCTACGCCGTACTGCCGGAAAGCCACAGCGACTGGCTGTGGCGTTTGATTCTGGGCTTTGGCGCGGTGCCGGCGCTGGTGATTATCGCCATCCGCAGCCGCTATATGAGCGAATCGCCGGTCTGGGCGGCGAATCAGGGCAATCTGAAAGAAGCAGCCTCGATCCTGCGCCAGTCCTATAACATCAATGCCCACGTGCCGCAGGACGCGCTCAGCCAGCCAGCGCCCGTGGTCAACAAGGCAAAATGGTCAAACTACCTGAACCTGTTCCGCGGAATCTATTTACGCCGCACGACGCTCGCCACGCTGCTGTCTGTCGTCTCTTCCTTCGCCTATAACGCCGTAGCGTTTGGTCTGCCGGTGATCATCTCCAGCTTCTTTGTCCAGTCGATGCTCACCACCATTCTGATTTCTCTGGTACTTAACCTGCTGTTTGCCTTCGTCGGCGGGCTGCTGGCGGTACGCTACGTGCCTCGCTTCGGTGCCTGGCGGATGTCGCTTGCGGGCTATGCCTGCCAGCTGGTTGCGCTGCTCGGGCTGGCGCTGGTGGGACGGCCTGAAGGTGCAGAGGAAGGTGTGGTTGCCGTCGGGATGCTGGCGTTATTCCTGTTCGGCCAGGGCTTTGGGCCGGGCGCGCATACCATGACGTTTGCCTCGCTGAGCTACCCGACCTCGCTGCGCGGCGTCGGCGTGGGCCTCAACCAGACGCTGATGCGTAGCAGCTCGACGCTGTCGCTATTCCTGTTCCCGCTGCTGGTCGCCTC
This sequence comes from Enterobacter chinensis, assembly GCF_034008295.1. NCBI lineage: Bacteria > Pseudomonadati > Pseudomonadota > Gammaproteobacteria > Enterobacterales > Enterobacteriaceae > Enterobacter > Enterobacter chinensis. Next base: position 252,002 of record NZ_JARDVI010000003.1, on the reverse strand, counting down.
GCTGGATACCGCCGTGTTCTGGGTGATTGCGCTGGCGCCGTTTATCGGCCTGGCCTCGCTGCTGGCGATCCGCTGGGAGCCGTCCGGGTATGACGTGGATGCGGAGGATTACCGCTAATGACCTCGCTTCGGTGGGTTAACCCCACCGAAGGGTTCTTACAAATCATCCAGCAGCGTTCGGGAAAGTTTTTTCAGCATCTCAAGCTCTTCATCATTCATCCGCATGCTGCAGCGAATCTGGTCCGGCAGCGCCATCACCTGCTTTTTCAGTGCGTTAGCCTTCTCCGTCAGAACAACATTTTTCATTCTTTCGTCACCCACAACCGCGATACGGTTGAGAAACCCCTTTGCCTCAAGTTTTTGTACCAGCGGGGTCAATGTGCCCGAATCAAAAAATGTCTTATCGCTGAGATCGCGAAGTGGAATGTTGTCTTTCTCATAAAGCGCCATCAAAACAACAAATTGCGGATAGGTCAGATCCAGTTCCTGCAATAAGGGACGATATTGCCGAACGAACGCGTTGGTGACCGAGTACAGTGAGAAGCAAAGTAAATCATCTAATGTCTTGTTTTCTTTCATTTCTCTATCAACCCTAAGTCAGTTTTATAAAAAAATTATAAATAAAGTTTGACTAAAAGTATCTTGCGCGCAAGTATTACACCAACAACTTAATAGTGCGCTACTTAAATAACGTCACCGTTTAACACTCGCTTAAAGAGGTACTACCATGAAAACATTAACCGCCATCCTGGTTTCTTCCGTATTCGCGTCAGCCGCAGCGTCCGCTCACACCACCAATACCCCTACCCCGACCGCAGGCGTACAGGCATTTCTTAATGTTCTCAATTCAGGCAAGGGTAAGCCAATGGAACAGATGACTCCGCAGGAGGCCCGCCAGGTACTGATCGGCGCGCAGCAAGGCGCAAAACTACCCCCCGCTCAGGTTTCAGAAAAAACGATCCAGGTAAATGGTCAGGCGATCAAACTGAAAATAGTGAAACCTGAAAACGCAACCGGCACGCTCCCGGCATTTATGTTCTTCCACGGCGGCGGCTGGGTGCTGGGTGATTTCCCAACCCATGAGCGCTTGATCCGCGACCTCGTTCGCGCGTCGGGTGCCGCAGCGGTTTACGTTGATTACACGCCGTCACCTGAGGCCCATTTCCCGGTAGCCATTAATCAGGCCTATGAAGCGACAAAATGGGTAGCCGGGCACGGTCAGGAAATTGGCGTGGACGGTAGCCGTCTGGGTCTGGTCGGTAACAGCGTGGGCGGCAATATGGTGGCTTCCGTGGCGCTGCAGGCAAAACAGTTCAATGGGCCAAAAATTCGCTACAACGTCATGCTCTGGCCTGTTACCGATGCAAATTTTGATACTGCCTCGTATAACCAGTTCGAGAACGGCTATTTCTTGTCGAAAAACATGATGAAATGGTTCTGGGATAACTACACCACCAACGCAGCCGATCGCAACAATATCCTTGCCTCTCCGCTTCGCGCCAGCGCCGCGCAGTTGAAAGGCTTCCCGGAGACGCTGATTCAGACAGCAGAGCTGGACGTTCTGCGGGATGAAGGTGAGGCATTCGGGCGTAAACTGGATGCGGCTGGCGTTCCGGTGACCGTCACGCGCTATAACGGCATGATCCACGATTACGGCCTGCTCAATCCACTGAGCGAAGAGCCTACGGTCAAGGTTGCTCTGGAGCAGGCTGGCGCAGCGCTGCATGAGCACCTGAAATAACAGCATCGCGATGCTTGTCAGACAGCACGCCCCCCCGGGGCGTGCTTTTTTGTTTCGTCTTAACCGCCATCCATAAGCGACTCATATGACAGCCTTCAATTCTGCCAGGGCATACTGAAACGACCCCGATGATGAGCAGATGGATGCAGCATGTTAGCAGCTCAGGTCACTGATAATACGTATAAAGGCTGGCAGGCGTCGCTTGCCCTGCAGTTTTGTCATACCCCTGAGAAAACCCTCCTGCACTCTGCTCATCACCTCGGGCCGCTTACCGTTCAGCGTCCGTTTTATCCAGAAGGTGAAACCTGCCATCTCTATCTGCTGCACCCACCTGGTGGCGTTGTGGGCGGCGATACGCTGGATATTTCTGTCCGGCTGGACGCCAACAGCCACGCGCTCATCACCATGCCCGGCGCCAGCAAGTTCTATCGCAGCAGCGGCCCGCTGGCACGCCTTAATCAGCACTTTTATCTCGATGATGGCTCCACGCTCGAGTGGCTGCCGCAGGACACCATTGTCTTTCCCGGCGCGAATGCCGCGCTGCGTTCCATCTTCCACCTGAAGGCGTCCAGCACGCTGCTGGCGTGGGAGCTGTACTGCCTGGGGCGCCCGGTGATCGATGAGACCTTCAGCCACGGCACGCTGGAGAGCCGTCTTGAGGTCTGGGTCGACGACGCGCCGCGCCTGATTGAGCGCCAGCATCTCAGCGACGGCGATCTCACGCCTGTTGCCGGGCATCCGTGGCTCGGCACGCTGCTGTTCTATCCGGCCGGGGAAGCGCACCTCGACACGGTGCGCGAGCGGCTCGCCCCGCTGGGTACCTTTGCCGGCGCAACGCTCACTGACGATCTGCTGTCGGTGCGTTTTCTCTCCCACGATAACCTGATTTGTCAGCGGGTGATGCGCGACATCTGGCAGTCGCTTCGCCCGCTTCTCACCACAAAAACCGCCTGTTCGCCGCGTATCTGGCAGACATAAGAGAAACGTTATGGAACTGACCCCCAGAGAAAAAGACAAGCTGTTGCTGTTCACCGCCGCGCTGGTTGCCGAACGCCGCCTTGCGCGCGGGGTAAAGCTCAATTACCCGGAATCGGTCGCGCTGATCAGCGCTTTCATTATGGAAGGCGCGCGCGATGGCGAAACCGTCGCCTCACTGATGGAAGCGGGCCGCCACGTTCTGACGCGCGACCAGGTGATGGAGGGCGTGCCGGAGATGATCCCGGATATTCAGGTCGAAGCGACCTTCCCGGACGGATCCAAGCTCGTCACCGTCCACAACCCGATCGTCTAAGGAGCGCGTGATGATCCCAGGCGAATACCAGATCAAACCCGGCAATATCGCCCTCAACGTCGGGCGAGAAACCCGGCGTGTTATCGTCGAAAACCACGGTGACCGACCGATCCAGGTCGGATCGCACTACCACTTTTACGAGGTCAACCCGGCGCTGAAGTTTGACCGGGAAACCACCAAAGGCTACCGGCTGCATATTCCGGCGGGCACCGCCGTACGTTTTGAACCCGGCCAGAAGCGCGAAGTGACGCTGGTACAGGTTACAGGGGCGCAGCGCATAGTCGGTTTTCGCGGCGAGGTAATGGGAGAGGTGAAAAATGGCTGAGATTTCGCGCCAGGCTTACGCCGATATGTTCGGCCCTACCACCGGCGATAAGGTGCGGCTGGCCGACAGCGAGCTGTGGATCGAAGTGGAAGACGATCTCACTATCTACGGTGAAGAGGTCAAGTTCGGCGGCGGGAAAGTGATCCGCGACGGCATGGGTCAGGGGCAGATGACCGCAGACGACTGCGTGGATCTGGTGCTGACCAACGCGCTGATTGTCGATCACTGGGGGATCGTGAAAGCCGATATCGGCGTGAAGAACGGGCGGATCTTTGCCGTCGGTAAAGCCGGTAACCCGGATATTCAGCCCGGCGTAACGATCCCAATTGGCGCCGCGACGGAAGTGATTGCCGCCGAAGGGAAGATCGTCACCGCCGGCGGGATCGACACCCACATCCACTGGATCTGCCCGCAGCAGGCGGAAGAGGCGCTGGTCTCCGGCGTCACGACCATGATCGGCGGCGGTACCGGGCCCGCGGCGGGCACCAACGCCACCACCTGCACGCCGGGGCCGTGGTATATCGCCCGCATGCTGCAGGCTGCTGATACCTTGCCGGTCAATATCGGCCTGCTCGGCAAGGGCAACGGTTCAAACCCGGAGGCCCTGCGCGAGCAAATCGCAGCCGGCGCCATCGGGCTGAAGATCCACGAAGACTGGGGTGCGACACCTGCGGCAATCAACTGCTCGCTGGAGGTGGCTGAAGAGATGGATATTCAGGTGGCGCTGCACAGCGACACGCTGAACGAGTCCGGATTTGTGGAAGACACGCTGGCCGCCATTGGCGGGCGCACCATCCACACCTTTCACACCGAAGGGGCGGGCGGCGGCCATGCGCCGGATATTATTACCGCCTGCGCGCACCCGAATATTCTGCCCTCTTCTACCAACCCGACGCTACCCTACACGGTGAATACCATCGACGAGCATCTCGACATGCTGATGGTGTGTCATCACCTCGATCCGGATATCGCCGAAGATGTCGCCTTTGCCGAATCGCGCATTCGTCGGGAAACCATCGCCGCCGAAGACGTGCTGCACGATATCGGCGCGTTCTCGCTCACCTCGTCAGACTCTCAGGCAATGGGCCGCGTAGGGGAAGTGATTATCCGCACCTGGCAGGTGGCGCACCGCATGAAGGTCCAGCGCGGCGCCCTGCCGGAAGAGACTGGCGAAAACGACAATTTCCGCGTGAAGCGCTATGTCGCCAAATACACCATTAACCCGGCGCTGACGCACGGCATCGCCCATGAAGTGGGTTCCATCGAGACGGGCAAGCTGGCGGATTTAGTGGTCTGGTCCCCGGCGTTCTTCGGCGTCAAACCCGCCACCATCGTCAAGGGCGGGATGATCGCCTGCGCGCCGATGGGCGATATCAACGCCTCTATTCCCACGCCGCAGCCGGTGCATTATCGCCCGATGTTTGGCGCACTGGGTGCCGCGCGCCACGCCACCCGGCTGACGTTTGTCTCGCAGGCCGCCAGTGCCAACGGCATCCCGCAACAACTTAACCTGCAGAGCGCTACCGCGGTGGTGAAAGGCTGCCGGACGGTCAAAAAAGCGGACATGATCCACAACGGTCTGCAGCCGAATATTACCGTCGATTCGCAAACCTACGAGGTGCGCGTCGACGGCGAACTGATTACCAGCGAACCGGCTGACGTTCTGCCGATGGCGCAACGCTATTTCCTGTTTTGAGGAGTGATGATGATCTATTTAACCCAACGCCTGGACCATGCGCACCCGATTACCGCCAGCGTCACGCTGCCGATTGACGTGCGGGTGAAAAGCCGCGCCCGCGTATCGCTGAACGATGGCCGCGAAGCCGGACTGATGCTGCCGCGCGGCCTGCTGCTGCGCGGGGGCGACCTGCTGACCACCGACGACGGCAGCGAGGTGATCGAAGTGATCGCCGCCCCGGAGTCCGTCTCCGTGGTGCGCTGCGCCGATCCGTTCCTGCTCGCCCGCGCCTGCTACCACCTGGGCAACCGCCACGTGCCGTTGCAGATCATGCCCGGCGAGCTGCGCTATCACCACGATCACGTTCTCGACGACATGCTGCGCCAGCTCGGGCTGGAGGTGGCCTACGCCAGCCTGCCGTTTGAACCGGAAGCGGGCGCTTACACCAGCGATGCCCACAGCCATAGCCACTCTCACGCTCATTCACATTAAGGATCAATCATGCGTAAGTATTTACCGCTGTTACTGCTGGCTTTTTCCGTTCCCGCGCTCGCCCACCCCGGCCACGGCACCGACAGCTTTCAGGCCGGTTTTCTCCATCCGCTGACCGGGCTCGATCACCTGCTGATGCTGGCGGGCGCAGGCGTGCTCTCGGCGCTGAGCGGTCGCAAACTCCTGCTGCCGTTTGCCACCCTCGGGATGATGCTTGTCGGTGCCGTTGCGGGCAGCCTGCTCGGCGGCTTTAGCGGCATGGAGATGCTGATTATCGCCTCGCTGGCGGTCTGCGGCGTGATGATGTTTAAAACCGAAAACCGTCTGCTGCTGGCAGTGCCCGCGCTGGCGATGTTCCACGGCTGGGCGCACGGCGTGGAGATGTCCGGCCATAGCTTCTGGCTCTTCACCAGCGGGTTTATGCTCGCCAGCGCCACGGTGCTGTGCGCCAGTTTCGCCGCAGGATTGCTGCTGCGCCGTCACGACGGCCTGCGTAAAACCTTCGGCGGCGGGCTGATCGTCTCTGCCCTTCTGGCGTTGATGAGCTGATGGAACGCTCCCGCCAGTGGCTGCGCCTGATGCAGCTCTCGAGCAGCAGCCTGCCGGTTGGGTCGTTTACCTGGTCGCAGGGGCTGGAATGGGCCGTTGAAGCAGGCTGGGTTACTGACGCCGAGGCCTTTAAGCGCTGGCAAATCCAGCAGATGGAACAGAGCTTTTTCTGCGTCGATCTGCCGCTGTTTCACCGTCTCTGCCAGGCCTGCGTGCAGGACGATCTGCCGGCAGCCACGCGCTGGACGTCCTGGCTGCTCGCCTGCCGGGAAACGCGCGAGCTGCGCGACGAGGAGCGCAACCGTGGAGCGGCCTTTACGCGTCTCATCAAAAGCTGGGAGCCTGACTGTTCGCCCGCGTGGTTAGCGCTGTGTCTGCAAAGCCAGCTCTGTGGCATGGCGTGGCTCGGCGCACGCTGGGGCATTAGCGTGCGCGAGCTGGCTCTGAGCCTGGGCTACAGCTGGATTGAGAGCGCGGTGATGGCGGGCGTCAAGCTGGTGCCGTTTGGACAACAGGCCGCACAGCAGCTGATTATCGCGCTGAGCGACCATTTTGCCACGGGTTTTGAACGAGCATTTTTGCGCAGTGATGACGCGCTGGGGGCTGCTACGCCGCTGTCCGCCATCGCCTCTGCGCGGCACGAAACACAATATTCACGACTATTCCGTTCCTGAGGATGCAACATGGCTGATTACAAACATCCCCTGCGCGTAGGCGTGGGCGGCCCGGTGGGTTCGGGCAAAACCGCACTGCTGGAAGCGCTCTGCAAGGCAATGCGCGACACGTATCACCTGGCGGTGGTAACGAATGACATCTACACCAAAGAGGATCAGCGCATCCTCACCGAAGCAGGCGCACTGGAGCCGGAGCGCATCGTCGGCGTGGAGACCGGTGGCTGCCCGCATACCGCCATCCGCGAAGATGCCTCGATGAACCTCGCGGCAGTGGAAGCGCTCAGCGAGAAGTTCGGCAATCTGGATCTGATCTTCGTTGAAAGCGGCGGCGACAACCTGAGCGCGACCTTCAGCCCGGAGCTGGCGGATCTGACCATTTACGTGATTGACGTGGCCGAAGGGGAAAAAATCCCCCGTAAGGGCGGACCGGGGATCACCAAATCCGATTTTCTGGTGATCAACAAAACCGATCTCGCGCCGTATGTGGGTGCTTCGCTGGAGGTGATGGAGCGGGATACCAACCGCATGCGCGGCGAGCGTCCGTGGACGTTTACCAACCTGAAGGCGGGTGACGGTTTAGCGACGATAATTGCGTTTCTGGAAGAGAAAGGGATGTTGCGGGTGTAGTGTGGGTTATTGCACGTTGGCACATGTGGATGTTGTAGGCCCGGTAAGCGCAGCGCCACCGGGCAAAAAAACTCACGCCTCCGGCAGTTCCGCCAGCGGCCAGCGCGGACGCACGGACACGCTCAGGTCGGACGTTGCGCCCGCATTCAGGCGCACCATACCCGCGTAGGCGATCATCGCCCCGTTATCGGTACAGAATTCCGGACGCGCATAGAACACTTCCCCGCGACGCTTTTGCATCATCTCGGCAAGCTTCGCGCGCAGCGTGCGGTTGGCACTGACGCCACCGGCCATCACCAGACGCTTAAAGCCGGTCTGATCCAGCGCGCGCTTGCACTTGATCATCAGCGTATCCACCACCGCATCTTCGAACGCACGGGCGATATCAGCACGGGTCTGCTCGCTGTCGTCATTATTGCGGATAGTATTGGCCGCGAAGGTTTTCAGCCCGGAGAAACTAAAATCCAGCCCCGGACGGTCGGTCATCGGGCGCGGGAAGACAAAGCGCCCTTCCGTTCCCTGCGACGCCATTTTGGACAGCATCGGGCCACCAGGGTAATCCAGCCCCAGCAGCTTGGCGGTTTTATCGAACGCTTCACCGGCGGCATCGTCGATCGACTCGCCCAGCAGCTCGTACTTGCCAATGCCCGTTACGCTAATCAGCTGCGTATGACCGCCGGAGACCAGCAGCGCCACAAACGGAAACTCAGGCGGATTCTCTTCCAGCATCGGCGCCAGAAGATGCCCTTCCATATGGTGAACCGGAATGGCCGGAACATCCCACGCGAAGGCCAGCGAACGACCAACCGTAGCGCCGACCAGCAGCGCGCCGACCAGGCCCGGACCCGCGGTGTAGGCCACGGCATCAATATCGTTTGAACTCAACCCGGCCTCTTTCAGCGCCGCCTGAATCAGGGGAACCGTTTTACGCACGTGGTCACGAGAGGCCAGTTCAGGTACGACGCCGCCGTAGTCAGCGTGCAATTTCACCTGACTATACAGCTGGTTGGCCAGAAGGCCTTTTTCGTCGTCGTAAATGGCGATGCCGGTTTCATCGCAGGATGTTTCAATACCCAGTACACGCATGACTTGTTTTACCTCGTTTCAATACCGCGCAGTGTAGAGCCTGGGCGGGTTGATGTAAAACTTTGTTCGCCCCAGGAAGAAGGCTCGTGTATACTCCTCACCCTTATTAAAGTCCCTTTCAAAATCGCATCGGTGCTTTACAAAGCAGCAGCATTTGCAGTAAAATTCCGCACCATTTTGAAATAAGCTGGCGTTGATGCCAGCGGCAAACCGAATTTATTAAAGGTGAGAGTTACATGCCGGTAATTAAAGTACGTGAAAACGAGCCGTTCGACGTAGCACTGCGTCGCTTCAAACGTTCATGCGAGAAAGCAGGTGTTCTGGCTGAAGTTCGTCGTCGTGAGTTTTATGAAAAACCAACGACCGAACGTAAGCGCGCTAAAGCTTCCGCTGTGAAACGTCACGCGAAGAAACTGGCTCGCGAAAACGCACGCCGTACTCGTCTGTACTAATTGGTTGAGGGCCAAAGCCCTCAATTGACAGACAGAGTAATAGTCGTAAGGCCGTGCTTCCGGAAGGAATGCGCGGCTTGTTTTCGTTTATAAGTCGCTTAAAATTTTGGGGCATATGGCCGGAAGAATCCCACGCGTTTTCATCAATGACCTGCTTGCCAGAACCGACATCGTCGATCTCATCGACGCGCGGGTAAAGCTAAAAAAGCAGGGCAAGAACTACCATGCGTGCTGTCCGTTCCATAACGAAAAAACCCCCTCCTTCACCGTAAACGGTGAAAAGCAGTTCTACCATTGCTTCGGCTGTGGCGCACACGGTAATGCCGTCGATTTTTTGATGAACTACGACAAGCTCGAGTTCGTTGAAACCGTCGAAGAGCTGGCGGCGATGCATAACCTTGAAGTGCCGTATGAAGCAGGCAGTGGGCCAAGTCAGATCGAGCGCCATCAACGGCAAACGCTGTATCAACTGATGGATGGCCTGAATTCGTTTTACCAACAGTCTCTTAAGCACTCTGCGGCTGAGCCTGCGCGTCAGTATCTGAACAAGCGCGGACTGAGCGACGATGTCATTGCGCGTTTCGCTATTGGTTACGCCCCGCCCGGCTGGGACAACGTGTTAAAGCGTTTTGGCGGCAATAGCGAAGATCGTAAGTCTCTTATCGATGCAGGCATGCTGGTCACCAACGACCAGGGACGAAGCTACGACCGCTTCCGCGAACGGGTGATGTTCCCAATCCGCGACAAGCGTGGCCGGGTAATTGGTTTTGGTGGTCGCGTGCTGGGTGATGCCCTGCCGAAGTACCTCAACTCCCCGGAAACCGATATTTTCCATAAGGGCCGCCAGCTGTACGGTCTTTATGAGGCGCAGCAGGATAATGCGGAACCTCCGCGTCTGCTGGTCGTCGAAGGGTATATGGACGTCGTGGCGCTGGCGCAGTACGACATCAACTACGCGGTGGCGTCGTTAGGTACGTCCACTACTGCCGATCATATTCAGCTACTGTTCAGGGTGACCAACAACGTCATCTGCTGTTACGACGGTGACCGCGCAGGACGCGACGCCGCCTGGCGCGCGCTGGAAACCGCGCTGCCGTATATGACCGACGGCCGTCAGCTACGCTTTATGTTCCTGCCCGATGGTGAAGACCCGGATACGCTGGTGCGTAAAGAGGGCAAAGCGGCGTTTGAAGCGCGGATGGAGCAGGCACAGCCGCTCTCCACGTTTTTGTTTAACAGCCTGATGCCGCAGGTCGATTTGAGTACTCCTGACGGGCGCGCGCAGCTCAGTACGCTGGCGCTGCCGTTAATCAGCCAGGTGCCCGGCGAAACGCTACGCATCTATCTGCGTCAGGAATTAGGCAACAAGCTCGGCATTCTGGATGACAGCCAGCTTGAACGTTTAATGCCTAAACACGCTGAAAACGGCACGGTTCGCGCCGCGCCTCAGCTAAAACGCACAACCATGCGTATACTGATAGGGTTGCTGGTACAAAACCCCGAGCTTGCACCTCAGGTGCCGTCGCTGGCGGGTTTGAACCACGAAAAATTGCCCGGACTTGGCTTATTTTCAGAACTGGTCAACACTTGTTTGTCTCAGCCAGGTCTGACCACCGGACAACTTTTAGAGCATTATCGCGGCACAAAAGAGGCCGCTACCCTTGAAAAATTGTCGATGTGGGACGATATAGCAGATAAGGACATTGCAGAAAAAACGTTCACCGACTCACTCAACCATATGTTTGATTCGATGCTTGAGCTGCGCCAGGAAGAGTTGATTGCTCGCGAGCGCACACACGGTTTAAGCAGCGAAGAACGCCGGGAGCTCTGGATGATTAACCAGGAACTGGCGAAGAAATAAGTCAAAGACAACAGTATTTAACGGCTTAAGTGCCGAATATCGATCGGGAAGCCCCCGGCAGCCGCACTGAGAGGCAGCGGCAAAAATATAAGTACGCCCTCGCTTTAAATGTTGGTAGCCCCATCGCCGACACCAATCAAACGAATTAAGTGTGGATACCGTCTTATGGAGCAAAACCCGCAGTCACAGCTGAAACTTCTTGTCCAACGTGGTAAGGAGCAAGGCTATCTGACCTATGCCGAGGTCAATGACCATCTGCCGGAAGATATCGTCGATTCAGATCAAATCGAAGACATCATCCAAATGATCAATGACATGGGCATTCAGGTGATGGAAGAAGCACCGGATGCCGATGATCTGTTGCTGGCTGAAACCTCCAACAACACTGACGAAGATGCGGAAGAAGCTGCTGCACAGGTACTGTCCAGCGTGGAATCTGAAATCGGGCGTACTACTGACCCGGTCCGCATGTACATGCGCGAAATGGGTACCGTTGAACTGTTGACCCGCGAAGGCGAAATTGACATCGCAAAACGCATCGAAGACGGGATCAACCAGGTTCAGTGCTCTGTTGCCGAGTACCCGGAAGCGATCACCTATCTGCTGGAGCAGTACGATCGCGTTGAAGCGGAAGAAGCGCGCCTGTCTGACCTGATCACCGGTTTTGTCGACCCGAACGCTGAAGAAGATATGGCGCCTACCGCCACTCACGTCGGTTCTGAACTGTCTCAGGAAGAGATGGATGATGACGAAGACGAAGATGAGGAAGAGAGTGACGACGACACCGCGGATGATGACAACAGCATCGACCCGGAGCTGGCGCGTGAGAAGTTTGCCGAGCTGCGTACCCAGTACGAAGTGACGCGTGACACCATCAAAGCGAAAGGCCGCAGCCATGCCGCCGCTCAGGAAGAGATCCTGAAACTGTCTGAAGTGTTCAAACAGTTCCGCCTGGTGCCAAAACAGTTCGACTACCTGGTAAACAGCATGCGCGTGATGATGGATCGCGTACGTACCCAGGAACGCATCATCATGAAGCTGTGCGTTGAGCAGTGCAAAATGCCGAAGAAGAACTTCATCACCCTCTTCACCGGCAACGAAACCAGCGAAACCTGGTTCAACGCGGCTATCGCGATGAACAAGCCGTGGTCTGAAAAACTGCACGACGTGAAGGACGATGTGCATCGCGGCCTGCAGAAACTGCATCAGATTGAAGAAGAGACCGGCCTGACCATCGAGCAGGTTAAAGATATCAACCGTCGTATGTCCATCGGTGAAGCGAAAGCCCGCCGTGCGAAGAAAGAGATGGTTGAAGCGAACTTGCGTCTGGTTATCTCTATCGCCAAGAAATACACCAACCGTGGTCTGCAGTTCCTGGATCTGATTCAGGAAGGCAACATCGGTCTGATGAAAGCGGTAGATAAGTTTGAATACCGTCGTGGCTACAAGTTCTCCACCTACGCAACCTGGTGGATCCGTCAGGCTATCACCCGCTCTATCGCGGATCAGGCGCGCACCATCCGTATTCCGGTGCATATGATTGAGACCATCAACAAGCTCAACCGTATTTCCCGCCAAATGCTGCAGGAGATGGGCCGCGAGCCGACGCCGGAAGAGCTGGCCGAGCGTATGCTGATGCCGGAAGACAAGATCCGTAAAGTGCTGAAGATCGCCAAAGAGCCAATCTCCATGGAAACACCAATCGGTGATGATGAAGATTCGCATCTGGGTGATTTCATCGAGGATACCACCCTCGAGCTGCCGCTGGACTCTGCCACCACCGAGAGCCTGCGTGCCGCCACGCACGACGTTCTGGCTGGCCTGACCGCCCGTGAAGCGAAAGTACTGCGTATGCGTTTCGGTATTGATATGAACACCGACCACACGCTGGAAGAAGTGGGTAAACAGTTCGACGTGACCCGCGAACGTATCCGTCAGATCGAAGCGAAGGCGCTGCGTAAGCTGCGTCATCCAAGCCGCTCTGAAGTGCTGCGTAGCTTCCTGGACGATTAATCGGTCCTGACAGTGAAAAAGCTCCCAACCGGGAGCTTTTTTTTTGTTTATTCCCTCTCCCTGTGGGCTGAGGGTCAGGGCATCAGGCTGCAGAGGCCCCTAAAGCCCCCGCACTATCAGCGCCTCGTCGAGTTCCCGATACGCCTCCACCAGCTTATCCAGCGTTGCCCTGTTGAGCCCGCTCGGATTCGGCAGCACCCACACCTGCGTCACGCCGATGGTGATGGCCTGCTTGCCCCACTGCGCCCCACGCTGGCTGAACGCCTGCTCGTAGGCCTGCTTACCGAGGATCGCCAGCGCCGCCGGCTGATAATCCTCTATCTTTTTGACCAGTTCTCGCCCGCCGCTGCGCAGCTCATGCAGGTTGACCTCGCTCGCCTGCACCGTAGGCCGCTCGACCAGCATGGTGATCCCGCAGCGCGTATCCAGCAGGTGCTGCTCCTCTTCGGGCTTGAGTAGCTTGTCTGTAAACCCGGCCTGGTAGATCACCTTCCAGAAGCGATTGCCCGGATGAGCGAAGTGAAAACCGGTGTGCGCCGAGGATTTGCCCGGGTTAATTCCGCAGAACACAACCCTCAGGCCAGGGGCCAGAATATCGTTGATCATCTTTACTCCCGATCGATACATCGTGAGTGAAGTATAAAGGATTGATTATGCGTTGTTTATAAAAACAGCAGGCAGGTGTGAATGGCTGGATTGCTGCGGGGAGTTACTTTATAATTCACCGCCACGGCCCCTTAGCTCAGTGGTTAGAGCAGGCGACTCATAATCGCTTGGTCGCTGGTTCAAGTCCAGCAGGGGCCACCAAATTTAGCTGTAAATCATATGATTAAGCCACTCAATTGAGTGGCTTTTTTATTGGTTTTTAAACTGCTGGTAGCGAAGCTGTTCGGGCTTTGCCAGCCTCGCCAGGAATCGCAATCAGACGCTCCACGGACTCCATCGTCACGAACGTACAGCTGCAGTCCACATTGGTGCACTGGTGATAGCGCTCTTTGGTATTTTCACTTAAATAGCGACTGGTACGCGCATGCGCTGAATGCTTGCACTTAGGACAATGAAACATGTACCCCCTCCGTTTAATTCACAATTTGTGAATTAATAATACTCAAAAACAACGTAATGGCAAATGAATTACTCACTGTCGACAGAAAATTTTTCCTCAGCGACGTTAAGCTCAAGGTTCAGCTTCGTGGTATATCCACTCCCGCTGAGGGTATGAACCACCTCGCTGATGATCCAGGCCTGCTCGTCAATAACGCGTTTAAAGCCGTTGACCAGCACCGGCGTCTCGGGGAACAGATCGGCGCGTCCCAGCGCCAGCTGGATGGAAAAATTCACGGTACCCCGCTGCAGCGCGCGCCACTTCGACTCCGCAGCCCTCAGCGCCTGCTCTTCAGAGGCATACACCGTGGTGAGCTCAAATACGTTCTCCGCAGAGCCCACCAGCATCTCTTGCGGCTTCTGTTCCTTGCCCCCGGCTCCCGCAAACGGCGCAGCGGCATCCGGGTGCGGCAGTCCCTGTGTCGCCTGCCCCTCTGGCAAACGAGAAATGCTCAATTGAGGATTTTGTTTTTTGGGGTCGCGCGTTTGCAGCCATTTGGCCGTCACGCCGGAGTAATTTTCACGGTCAGCGACCGAAAAAAGGTGCTTATCGCCATCCCCACGTTCAATCACCATCAAGGGAATCGATGTGCCGCCAGCCGTCACGGCCTGGCCCGCTTTCATAAAAATAACCTTCCCGGCTTTGATTGAAACAAAGGCACCGTTACGTTCTGCCAGGCGGGTGAGAAACGCCGCGTCTGTCTCCTGAGACTGATCGATATGAGAAATAGCAATGGATGAAAGATCCGCCGCGACGCTGGCGGTCAGCCGGTTACGCTGAGCAATGGTATTCACGATCGCGCCGATCGTCGTGTCATGCCACGACTGTTCGCGCCGCACGTTTAGCTTTCCGCGAAAATCCGCGCTGCATCCCCGAATGGTCAGCGTGTCCGGCGCGCCCCGAAACTCAATGGTATCGATCGTAAAGTTCCCTTTCTGCTCGAGCGGGGTTCCCTCCCATCCCAGCCATAAGGAGAGCGTCGCCCCCCGGGCAGGCAAGTCTAATAGCCCGTCGGAATCATCCAGTTGAATATCCAGCTGATCGGCCTCCAGCCCGCGCTTGTCGGTCATGGTCAAACTGATAAGACGATGGCTGAAATTTTGCGTGATATCGCGATCGTCAAGCTTAAGCATAAAATCCGGGGCGATTTTCCCACCCGCCTGGATATTCATTTCAGCGATCATCCCACCAGCCCTCCAATGCTATTACGTGCGCTTTCCACCAGCTCTGAGGCCTGCGTTCTCAGGTCGCCAAACATCGTCATCAGCGATTCGTCCACGCGTTTTAGCGACAGGGTAAACTCGATTTTTCGGGCGGCACCATCGCTGTAAAAATCCGTGTGCGTGTGCGTGACTTTCTCAATGACAAACATGCCGTGAATGATGCCGGTACCGTCTATCAACGGCCATGCCCGCCCTTCATTCGCCATCAGCTCGATCGCCTTCAGGGAGAGTCGCCCGCCGGTGATTTCCGGATAGAGCGTCCCTGTGAGCAAATGAGAAGTCTCGCCTTCGCCAAGATACTGCCAGGCTTTGGGTTTTCCGATGCGCTCGTTGGACACCCAGCGGTAGTCCTTTGAAAATTGCATTGACTGATACGGTAAGGTTCGTCGTTCAAAGACAAACAGACCCAGCACCATTAACATTTTCTCTCTCCTCAAACATACATAAAGCTGGATTGCCGCTGTCTCGCTTTTTCACGTTCACTGTTCTCTATTTCCTCCCGGATTTGACGGGTCAGATCCGTTCCGGAGGCCGTGCTCCCCTGCAGCGTGATGTTGTATTCGCTTTTACTCTGATCGACGTAAGAGCGTCCTCCCGTCGCGAGGGCTGGCTGATATCCCTGGTAGCCGCCATAGGTCCCCGTCCCCGGAATATACGAACTGCCCGCAGGAGAGGATGCCGCGTCGGCTTTTGCCGCAGCGGAGTCGAGATTGCCCGACTCGTTTTTGATCAGTCCGAGTTTTTCCAACAGCCAGCTGGCCTTGCCGCTCAGGCTGTTAAAGAGATTAAGCGGTGCCATCAGCGCATCGCCCAGCGCCTGACCGAACGCCACGCCGACATTTTTGCAGCTGTCGAGCGTTTCCTGCGTCGCCTTGATCGGCGCAATAAGATCGGTAAACCATTGCCAGATCCCGCCCAGTTTTTCTGCGATGAAACCAAAGGCCTGTAACAGCGGAGCGAATAGCTCGCCCAGCGGCGCGAAGGCCGCAGAAAGCCCCTCAATCACTCCGCCAAAGAAGGCGCTGATAGGCTCCCAGTATTTAAAAATCAGCAAAGCACCGGCGGCAATCGCCGCGCCAAGGGCAATAACCGGCCAGCTAAGGGCACCCAGCACCGTCATGATGGCACCACCCACCACGCTGAATACCGTTCCCAACATTCCTGCGGCGGTCATGACCAGATTCAGGCCAGACAACACCGGCGCGACGACCATCCCTAAGGTGCCCAGTACGCCGGCAAATGCCTGTGCGCCGATAATCACGCTAACCAGGGTTTGCGTCAGCTCAGGGTTAGCGTTTACCCAAAGCGAAAGCGTGCCGACCCACCCCGTCGCGGTAGTGGTCAGATTGCGCAAAGCGCCATCCGATTTATCAAACACATCAATCTTCAACCCGTTCAACGCGGCCTGGAACCGGCTGATATCGCCGTCAAGATTATCGGTCTGAACGGAAGCCACGAGTGCGGTACTGCCCTTTGCCCCCTGCAGCTGCTGGCGTTTTTCATCAAGCGATCCATCACCCGCAGCGGAAGCCAGCACCCCCGCGGCTTTTATGGCATCCGGAGTCTGAACATGGCGCAGCATCGCGCTGAGCGCATCCCCGGCGGCGGCACCTTTCATCCCTTTTTCCGCCAGGACGCCAAGCAGCGCGGTGGTCTCTTCAAGCCCCATACCGGAAGCATCCGCAGCGGGCGCAGCGGAGGTGACGGCGGCCTCCATCTCAGCGAGGGTGGTATTTGAAGAGGTAAAACCGCGCGTAAGAACGTCTGCGATGCGCCCCGCATCCGTATTTGCCAGGTTATACGCGGCCTGCGTGCTGGCGATCGTATCGGCCGCTTTCGCCGCGTCGACATTCCCCGCCAGGCTGAGGTTGACCGCTGGCGCGGTGGCCGCAAGCAGCCCATCGGCGTCATAGCCTGAACGGGCCAGCTCGTTCTGAACCTGGACAACCGTATCCGCAGGTACGCCGGCGCTGACGCTAACCTCCCGCGCCTGCTGGCGAATGGCCTCAAGCCGGACGTCGCCCTTCTCCAGGCCAAGATTTGCCTGAATGGCCGACATCTGTTTTTCAAAACTGATGCCAGGCGCCATAAACCGGGACGTCTGGTCAAAGCCCGCTTTGGCCATGCCCACGCCCGCATTAGCCAGCTGATGCACCCGCGCGGCAGCGCGTTTGCCTGACTCATAGCGATTCTGAACGGTACTCAGCCGCTCCTGCTGCTGGTTGACGCGGGCCAGCGCATCCCGCTGTCGGTTAAGCTGCTGCGTTTTATCGCTGATGTGGGTGCGTAAACGACGCTCATCCGACGAGAGCGTGCGCGTGTTTATTCCCGCCTGGGCGAGTTCGGTGCGCTGGCGCTGTACCGAGTAGCGCAGGCTGTTGTACTCAAGCTTAAGGTCGGCTGCCGATTTTCGGGCTGCGGACAGCGCATCAGCCTGAGCCTGGGTGGGGTTTTGCGTGTTCTTAAGCTGCACCGCCAGCGCCGCTGCCTGCTGTTTCGCCCGGGCAAGCGACTGCTCCGTCACGGTGAGCCGAACATTTGCTTTCCTGAAGCCGTCAATATGCCCCGCCTGCTCATCGAGCGCTCCCAGCGCCGTCTGCGTATTGCGGATATCGCTCGCGAGGGTAAGGCTGGCGTTATGGAGAGCGTTAAGCGGTCGGGTTGCCCGGTCGACTGCCTTAAGCAGCTCCTGAAGACTGACATTATTACTCATGGTGGTTTCCGCTTCGCTGCAGCGCTTTTTCGCGCCATAAGAGGAGTTCGGTCACGCTCAGGGAGTACAGTTCTGACGGCGGCCAGTGAAAGATCACCGCGATATCCGCCATCAGATCGTCGACCGACAGTTTTTCGGGAAATTTCAGCGAGCCGAAGCCGGTGACAAAAAACCGATCACCTTACCTGCAAAAGAGAGCAGATCGCAGGCATCCAGGCGCGCAACCTCATGCTCGGTCAGCGCCGGCGAGGTCATTCGCGGCAGCACCTTAATCAGCGCATCGACGTCAGATTGCGCAAGCGACGCCAGCGATACCCCGCGCAGGGTCCCCGCATTGGGTTTTGCGACGGTCACTTTTTCAATTTTTTGCTCGCCGCGCATAACGGGGCTATCCAGCGTGACGATATGTGGGTTTTCACTTTCGTTCATGGCAGTCTCGTTGATATTGTCCATTTCGTTACTCTTCAGAAAGTTAACTTGCCGGCCGGTAGTCCCGGCCGGTTAAAGGGTTACAGGCCAATCGCCTTACGGTGTTCCGCCAGACGATCGACGCCGTCGACTTTCAGCACCATGTTGATGATGTCGATTTCGACGATCTCTTTGCCATCGATGGTCAGCTGGTAGTAAGCGCACTCGGTGGACATCTTGGTGGTGCCGCTCTCGCCCTGCTTGTTTTCACCGCCATCAAACTCTTTGTGACGGCCGCGCATGACGATTTCGACGGCGGAGATTTCGCCGGTGTCGTCACGCTGGAAAGAGCCGGTAAAGCGCAGAGGCACGCTGTCCGCGCCCGGAGAGGCATACTGCGCCCATAGCGCCACGTCCGGCAGACCACCAATGGTCCACTCCAGCGCCAGGGCATCATCGTCCAGGCCGAGGTCGATAGAGACCGAGCCAGGCATACCGCCGCCGCGATACTTCTCCAGCTTGCGGGTGAGCTTCGGTAAGGTGACAGACTCAACAACGCCCATATAGCTCAGGCCATCGTTGAACATATTCAGGTATTTAAGTTTGCGTGGTAACGCCATGCTTCAGCTCCTTAGCTATTAACCGAATCTGACAGGTCTGCCAGATAGGTATCGGTGATGCGCTGGCGCAGGGTCAGATTTTCCAGCGGCGGGACAGGGGTGTAGTCGTAATCGATATACAGCTTCCCCGCTTTCAGGGTGGATGCATCGTTCGATTCAGGGTCATACCAGCAGGTACCGTCGACGATATAACCGTTGGTTTTCAGCTCGCGGAACTTGGCGTTAATACCGGAAACAATGTCGCGGATAAGCGTTGGGGTGATAGGTTTATCCATCGCCCACGCATGCGCTTCCGCCATGGTATCGGCCAGCACCTGTGCGGTACGGGTGTAGTTTTCAAAGACGAATAACGGATCGTCTGAGCAGGTACGGTTACCCCAGAATTTGAAGCCGTCGTTGCGAATCAGCGTGGTGACACCAGCCTGGTTAAGCAGGTTCGCATCGGTGGCCTGTTCCTGAAGATCCCAGGAGACAGAAGCGCTTACGCCAGTAACACCGTTGACGCCAACGTTTGACAGGGTTTTATGCCAGCCGATTGTCTGGTCGATTTTGGCGCGCAGGCCAAGCGCACGGGCGGTAGCCCAGGCCGTTGTCGTTGCGTTCGTGGTGGTATCCCAAGCCAGAAAATCAGGATGGATAACCATCAGCTCGCGCTGGCTGAAGTTTTTGCGGTAGTCGATTGCTTCCGAAATGGTTTTACAGCCCCATGCGCTGACATAGCCGAATGCGCGCAGGCTCTGGCACATGGCGGCCAGTGCAGTCGCTACTTCCTGAGAATCCAGCCCCGGTACGCCGAGAATACGCGGCTTAACGCCGGTCACCGTTTTCGCGGTCAGAAGCGCCTTCAGACCGGTGTATTTGCCGTTTTCATCAGTGGTACCGATGATGTTGGAGATAGTCTTTTTCTGTGCCGCTTCCGGATCTTCCGGGTCGTCGATACCTTCAGCCACGCGCACAACAACGACAACCGGTTTGCACTGGTCAGCGATAGCCTGCAGAGAAGCGGACAGCGTCCCCGCCTTGCCGGCTTTCGCAATCGCATTTTGCACGTTGGTAATGAGCACAGGCTCGTTTAAAGGGAATGTCTTGTCGTCAGCATCGCTGGCCGTACAGACCATGCCGATGATTGCCGTCGAGACGGTGGAAATGGTGCGCGTGCCATCGTTGATTTCGATGACTTCCACGCCGTGGTGATAGTCGCCCATCCGGTTAACTCCTTCGTTTAGTGGTGAAGCTATTGTCTGTGGAGTGCGTGATTGATGCGACGTATTGGGGTTGGGGAAAGGATTACACAACAAACGAAAAACCCTCCGGATGGAGGGTTTGGGGTCAGGCAGGGAGTGCGGGCCATTGAATGTCCGGGGCGGCGCTCACATCTACCCGGTTAAGCATGACCCGGTATCGCTTCCAGCCTAAAAGCGAGGCTGCCTCTTCGTCGGTAGCTATACCGAGTTCAGCTGCATCCTCAAGTGGAGTAATAATGTCACTTGCCGTTTTCATTAAGGCGTTTTTTTGCATCGTTGCCTGGCTCACGTGCTCTTCATAGGTTGGTGCGGGAGGTTCCGCTAATACGGGATAGCCATTTTTATCTGGAATAATTATTTTCCCGTCTGCTTGCCCCTCCATCAGCGACACATAGTCTTCATCAAGCACGCTGACATAATTATCCGGCCACGTTTGGGCGGAACGATAATCAGCCTCCAGATCATCATTATAAAAAGCCCCGTTTTCAGGAGAGTATATATAACTCATATTAATAGCCTCGCGCTTCAAAATAAGCTTTAACTTCGCCACTGCCCGCTACGTAGGTGAAACCTGATCTATCAGGGTTTTGCACGTAAATATTTTGGTCGTGGAACCCATTGGTAAAAAGCAAGGTTAACTGCACGCTGAGACAGGCGTTAGGAAACGCCGTTGGGAAGGTAATACGCGTCGAATCAGCACTACGCGTTGCCACCCCCCACTGCTTTATCACGCCCGTAGAGTTATCCTTCTCCCAACCGCTCGCTGCCTTACTGGCTGCATTTTTCAGGTTATAGCGCGCATCGCTTTCGGCTTTTGTATAAGCAGAGACTTTAGGCATATAACCAGCGTCTGACTGGCTTTTAGTGTAATAACGCGCATCAAAATTGGCATAATCAGTTAACGCCAATCTACTCATCGTTGGATAACCCGTTGCCAGATTTACAGCAAATGGTCGGAGGTTGTTATATGCACCATACTGATCACCCGAGTTAGTGATCATCAGGTATAAATTAGAACCATCATTTCGCCAGAAAGTACCATAACTACCGTAAACAGAACGATAACCATTGGCAGACGTTGACTGATATTCATCTGAATTACGCAACGTACCCGTTATATTCTGACTGCCAGACAGTTTGATAAAGCGCCCGTCAAAGTTGCCGTAATCACCGGGAATAATTTGCCCTTTCATTTGCAAAAGGCCATTACGGGTGTTGATGTAGCCCGTCATTCCAGTTTCTTTACCAACTGAATCCAACAAGGTCGAATAAAAACCAATGCCATACCAAGATTTTAAAATCATATTAGCACTGTCAAAACTGGCTGCATCGTTCCCGCTCGTAATTCCCGTACGGCTTCGCACCTCAAGTCCTTCACTAAAACTAACTAATTTCCTGAATGTTCCTCCGTTCGAGGCGGATACCGAATCAACATCATCTGCAGAAGGTCTGTTCGCAGTATCGTATTGTTTTGACCAGGCAGACCATGTTCCATTATAAAGGGTACGAATATAGGACCGCGAGTTACTATAAATTCGATAAATTTGAGTGATACCTGCATGCTTATAAACCTCAAGTGAACCCGCAACCGCCTCAGGATAATTTTTACCCGTTTGTGCCTGAGCGTTGGCAGGTTGATAATAAAGACCCGGAGCAGTATAGGTGTTAAGGTCTGCACTTCCACCTATGCCTGATGTTGTCCCGAATATCTCCTGAGATGTCGGCTTATTAAATTCGCTATAGAGCTTTACCCATGAAATATCAACATTACCCTTTTTCCGGCCTACATAGGCATGTTGATTGGCACCATCTACTGCAAGATATGAAATCGTTGGGGTACCATCATAGGGGATGGTAATACCTGATTTTCCAATACTGGTATCACGCCAAAAAGAAGCAAAATTTTCATCTGCTACTTTCGTATCTCTTACACCGCCCAGACCCATCCAGCCGACCACTGGCAGGCGACCCGTCGTTAAGTCAATCGCGGATGTAACAATATTCAGTTTTGATGCAGTGCCAAGACTATCTTTTAGTTTTACCAGGTCATCACTAACGCTCTTTATCGCCTTCGGCGTCGCCGCCAGCACTTCAGACACACTGTCGGTAGCACTGCTAAGTTGAACAATCCCCTTGCGTGCAGTCGTCGCATCCACCGCCGTATACTTAGCGTTTGCCAGATCGTAAACCGCCTTCACCGCTTTCGGTGTTGCAGCGAATATCTCAGATACGCTGTCGGTTGCACTGCTTAATTGGGTAAAGCCCTTTGCGGTAAGCGTGGCGTCCGGATGGCGGCGCGACTGCTCATGCTCCGTCAGCTTCTCGTCGACATAATCCTTCGTCGCCATCACCGTTGACGCGTCAATAGAGAGTTCAACCGAAGCAATATCACTCACCATGATAACCATGCGTAAGGTTTGAGCACGCCCCGAACCTTCAGCAAGTGCAGGTTTGTAACTATCAGCCATATTCCCGACCGCAATCAGCGTCCCGGCATCGTCATACAGCCCCATCTCGCGCATCCAGAAACCGCCGACCTCAGGAGGGATCAGCAGCTCCGCCACGACATAGTTTTTATTCTTTTTGTCCTGGCTGATTTTATTCAGCGCATGACGCCAGACTTCATTGATGAGTTTCGTCTGGTTTGCGTTTGGCACCGGCAATGTGCCCCCACCGTCCCCCACGGCCATCGCCGTAAAATTGACTTTCTTACCGTTCGGGATGGTTGCTGCAGCCAGTTTTTCGGCACCGGCTTTGGTGATAACCGTTTTATATTTCACTGTCATTGTGCTCTCACTTATCCGGGATAAACCGTGATGATGTCGCCGTCATAGCTCAGGGCGCCGGTATAGAGATAACCCGGTATGTCCTGGATGATATTCAGGCCAATAAGGTGGCGGCTGGCAGGCTTCGCATCGGCGATAAGCCTCTCCATTTCGTAATACATCTCCTCGGTGATGCCCGTGTCTAACACACCGATATCAAGGCGGAAGGTGCCGGGCGGATCGTTGGTTTGCCACCACTCGGTAACGTTGATCAGATAGCCAAGCGGTTCCACCACGCGACGCACGGCGCCAATCGTTCCCTTGTGGGCATGAATAAACCACGCGGCGCGGATCACCTCCCGCTTGGTGGCCTCCGGCCAGTTCTCATCCCAGCGATCAACCGAAAACGCCCATGCCAGCCAGGGCAGCAGATCCGCCGGGCAGGTGTCTGCATTCCAGAGATGGCGCAGCGGAACAGGCGTCTTTTCGATATCCGCACAGGCCCGCGCCGCAGCGACCTCAAGCGGCGATGAGCCAACCGGTAAAAGGCGGGTATTACTCATCGTTTCCCCCCACGGTTACGCTGTAGTGGCTGCACCATGAGGCCTGAGTTTCATCAAGCACGATGTCAGCAGCAGGTGCGGTCAGTTCCACCCGCTGCACCCCTTCCACGTGAAGTGCTGCGTAAATGGCTGACTTGCGGATATCGCGTCCAAGCCGATGCTGGGCCGTGATATAGGCCTGTAGCCGGGCCCTTGCCGCGCTAAGCACAGGTTCACTTTCAGGGCCGGGGAAGAGAAATAGCGAGGCGGCAATGCTGTAGTCGACAATCCTCGCCGACTGGACGGTCACGCGGTCGGCGACGGGCCTGACGTCCTCATCGTTCAGCGCATTGCGAACAACGGCGAGCAGTTCCTCAGACGCCACGCCGTTATTCTCCCGGGAGAGCACGGAGACCGTGACGTTCGCCGGCTGTGGGCTGATCACAGAAATGTCCGCCACCCGGCCATCTGCACTGCGACCATGGAACTGATACGCCCCTGTTGAACCGGCCACGCTCAGCCCTTCCGGCGCCTGCTGGATGCGCAGACGAAAATCGGTATCGGACTCCATCACGGCCGACGTGGGCGGAAACGTGGTGTCGTCGGCAGGCGTAATCACCAGACGCTCAAGATTAGCGTTTGCCCCAATCTGGTCCAGATCGCTGCCCGCGGCGTAGGCCAGCATGACCGCACGTGCGGCCTCATTAACGCGCTGGCGCCAGATAACCTCCCGATACGCGTTCTCCTGCAGCAGCTTCACAATCGGCTCTGACTCCAGCGTCAGCGTCCGTGCAATCGCCTCTCGCTCCTCTTCCGGATAGAGCGAGACAAAGGTGGCCTTTCGTTCTGCCAACAGCGTTTCATAATCCACCTCCTCCACGACATCAGGCGCGGCGAGCTGGCTCAGATCAACAATAGCCATAGCGTTTAACTCAGTGAAATGGTGATAGAAAAGGATTGTCCGGAGGTCGGACGCGTGCCGGTGATATCGACATACAACGTCCCGTCGTTCTCCGAACGCTCGAAAGTGATGGCCGTCAGGCTTATCCGCGGCTCCCATTTCTGGATGGCGGAATAACAGGCGGCCATGATTTGCAGGCGCAGCGCCGGACTCTGCGGCCTGTCGATCATCGCCGCCAGCAGCGAGCCGTAATCCCGGCGCATGACCCGCGAGCCAATCGGCGTGACCAGAATGTCGCGCACGCTTTGCCGGATGTGGTCCGCCTCTGAAATGCTAAGCCCGGTCTGCCTGTTCATTCCCCTGTAACGCACCGTCATTGTGTCCCCTTAGTCCAGCTTCCGCCGCTTTGCACACCGCCGTGCGCATGGTTGTCCACCTGCACCCCGTTGGAGGTGAATTTGCCGCCGGAATGCTCAATATTTCCGGCCATCACACCGCCCTTCTGCACTTCAAGAGAGGCGGTAATTAACTTGTTAGTGCACACCACTTCTGGCGTATCCAGCGTGATGCGGGACGTTGACGTCACCCGCACTTCCGGCACGGTGGCGGTCAGCGATTCAGAGGCGGTAATGTCGGCCGTTTTAATGCCTGAAACCGTCAGCGCCCCGCGCCCGGGTTCGTACTCAATTACCGCGCCGTCAGGAAACGAGACGTGGAACGCGTCAGGCGACCCGGATGGCGCCGGATTGTCGTCCGAGAAAATGCCGGGCAGCACGAAGGCGGTATCAAGCTCCCCCCCGATGGCCAGCAGCAGCACCTGCTCTCCTTCGGAAGGGGCCCACCACACGCGCGAACGTCCCGCGCGGCAGGTTAGCCAGTTCAGCCAGGTGGTTTTCATCCCGCCGGTCTGGACACGACAAAGCCCTCTGTTGAGGTCAACATCGGTCACAACACCGATACGAATCAGATTGCGGATCGCGCGAGCGATACCGTTCATGGAAGTTAATGTATTCATGAGAAGAGAATGCCGTTCAGGAGGAACGGCAGCAACGAGACGGGGTTTTCTGCGGGATGAAACAACAAGCTGTCCAGACAGCAGGCTGCAAGCGGCCTTCAGCGTGGGGAAGTTAGTCCTCCCACTGGCTGACGAGCTCACCGTTGATGTACAGCGCCTTCGGACGCGTGACGGGCTCCGGCAGCGGCGGCTCCGGGGAATACGTGGCGTGCAGAGCGCCCTGCTCCTGGGAAACAAGAATGCGCTCGGTTACCTGCACGCTGATGCTGATGTCCGTCGTATCGTCATCGTTCAGGACGATCGCGAAGGTGTATCCGTTTTGGCGTCCCTCATCGAGGGTAAAAATGTCCGGCTGGTTTTCCCGAAGCCAGGCCAGCACCGGAACGAAAAATCCCTCGCTGTCTCCGGTAAAACCGCTGACCTTCGCGTTTAGCGCATACCGCTTTTCAAAGGAGAGCGAGGTGGCCAGCCGGGCGTCAATATTGCCGCTGCCGACCGACATCTGCAGGCGCTCCGGGTGAGCATTCAGCTGGGGGATCGCGTCAATTAATGCCTGACGCAGGCTCTTGAGTTTGTGCATCGAGTTTATCCTGACAGTCTTTAATGGTTTCCACCTGCAGCGCGCAGGCGATAAGGGCGTACTCAAGCCTGCGAATATCTGCGCTGAGATCGCCGTTAGTGGCGGGTTCGCTTCCCGGCATCGGACAGCGGCTCACCTTCGGGCAGGCGTTGTAAACAATGTGCTGCGGAAGCGCAGGCGGTGCGGGTGTGCAGCCTGCGGACAGCATCAGGCAGCTGAGCGGTATACCAGCGGCGTAACGCTTCATTTTCATTGAGTAATCTCCCGATAGTCGCTTCCCGTCTCGCCCTCTCCTCACCCGCAGTGAGCAACTCCTCTCGGAGCCTCACCTGGGCGTTTTCGTTGGCTCTAGCCATCCGCTGTGACAGGGAAAGCTGTTGATTAAGCGCGGCGAGAGCGTTTTTTTGCTCGCTGGCGACCCGGTTAGCGGTGGCTAAGGAACGGGACAGGGTCAGGTTGTCATGACGAAGCCACAGCGTGATAGCCAGCAGCCCGGCCAGCACCAGCATAAGCGCTCTCACGGCAGCCCCTTCGTGCACCAGGCTTTCTCGCGGACCCGGCGGTTTTCCAGCCCGGCATTTTTGACGCCATTGACGTACACCCAGCGGGTAAGCTCACCGCATGCCTGCGGCCACTGTTTACGCTTAATAAACGACACCAGGGTCGAACGGCAGGCGGCACCCGTGCCGACATTAAAGGTAAAGCTCACCAGCGCGTCGTAGACCCGGGGTGGCATCTCCACCGGCGCACACGCCGCCAGCCGCCGCTCAACGTTGAGCACATCAGCGACCAGGTTTACCGCAGCCTCACGCTCGGTAATGTCCCGCGTCGGCACGACGTTTGCCGTGTGGCCAATGCCTGACGTCCATACCCCAGCGCTACACCGGTAGGGCGAGAGGCGACATCCTTCGAGATCGGCAATCAACGCCAGCCCTTCCGGGGACGTTTTCAGTAACCGAAAGTCAGGCATCAACACCGCCAGGGCCAGCACGCCGGCGACGCTGCAACGCTTAATGATTGAGTTCACGAATGCTCTTCTTATCGAGGCCCAGAGACTGGAGATAGCGCCAGGTTTTTCGCTTAAACCAGTAATTCGTCAGCGCGGTAAAAATGGCGCAAAGACTCCCCACGTACAGCGCGACTTTTTCAGGAGACATCGCCCCGAACCAGGCCAGCGCCACGGCCAGCCAGTAGGCGATAAACGTGGTGATCTTCTCCAGGCTCAGTCCCATAGGTTTACGGATTCTTTTGTGGGGGCGCTATCCACCTCCGGCATCTCTACCGGCGTGCCGTGAGGCAAGATAACGCCTAACTCCGCGAGGCCAGAATTGGCCTTCAGAACGGCTTCAACCACGCCTGCCGTGCGCCCATAAAAGCGGGCGCAAACCGCATCAAGCGTGTCCCCCTGCATTGCATAGATTTTCATCAGACGCTCCCAACATCCGGTTTTCCAGGTACTGTAGAGTTTCCCGGGCCGGCAGCCTTTTCGCTATCGCTGAGAGATGGACAATCGCGGACACAACAGACCGTCCGCGAGCAGCGAAGCGTGGTTCAACGAAAGCGCAAAATCTGAATGAGGGTGTGGGTTCGGGTAATGAGCCGGGGCTAGCGCCAGCTCTCGTCTTCCCAGACTTCCCGGAGAATAGCGTCCAACGCCTCGCGATCGACCTCTCTTTCAAGCCCCTGGAGCTCGACCCCCGTCACAGACCCTATTTTCACGGTCACCCGGGATGACGGAAAAAGGGACCGTATTCTGCGGGTCAGCTCGCACTGGAAGGCCTCGACGACGGCAGGGCCAATCTGCCGATCTTTATCGAGGGTAATGTTCACCCGAACGTTACCCTCTTTTTTAATACGTTCCGGAACAGGCGATGCTGAGAAAACAACAGTAAACGCGTTGTTCTTGATTAAATTTCCCCGCGCAATCTCAGCGATCAAATTCAGGGCAATTTCACGATCTCTTTCCTGACACGTTCCTTCTGTCGTCAGTCGCGCAATCATCTCGACTCGTTCAATCATGACCTGCTCGTTCAACTCTCTGTTCACACACCCTCCACCACGAGATACTGTATAAACATACAGTAGCACGTATTCATAAAAAGAGTGAAGCGAAAAATCAGAACCCTTCACGGTATGTGCATGATATCGATGGAGATTAGCGTGCGCGCTGGGTTAACAGATTCGTTAAATGCCCAATACGTTCAAGGATTTTCCGCGCCTTTTCCTGATAAGAACGCGCCGCCGGAAAGAGCGATCCGTCAGCTGCGCCCCGGCACCATTTGTCGTTAAAGCGGCTGACGCCACCCGCCATAAGATGCAGAGCCTCTCCCCGGCTGATGGCTATTCCGGTGGCAAGCCGGATCTCGTCAATCACCCTCTCCGGGACCCCGTTCTGCGGATCCCTCTCATAGACAAAGGGCGACGCTGCACCGGGCCGGATGCGTTTGATGCGCTCGGTTAATGCCCGTCTCGCACGCCGGTTAAGGGGTTGAGAGAGATCGCTCAGCGTACAGTTATTGACAGAACTCCGAGGAGGCGCATCCTTCAGGTCCACGGCCCGCTTCGGCACAATTTTCCACTGCGTGAGTCGGGTTATAATCGGGCTGCCCGCACCAACGGCGGAATCGTACACGCCGCGAATGCGGACAGTTTCCTCGCCATACTGGTTAAACCCGGCACGCGGCGCATACAGCGTGCGCACCTGTAAATCATCGCGACGCACAAACGGCCCGCCCTGCGCGGCGACGTAACCCGCCCAGTCCCCGGCGTCCGCAGCGTCATGGACGGCGGCAAACTCGACGCTCAGACCGCGCGCGGCCTCGGTATCTGCCAGCCGGCGCAGCTCGCGGTAGACCGTTACCGGCGCCCCGCCGATAAACTGAAACTGGCGAATGTGCCAGCGCCCCGCCCAGGCCGACACGGCGGACGCCGTCTCCTTCAGCAGCCCGCCGCTTTCGTTATCGGTCTCGCCATCAAGCGCATAGCCGTCGATATTCTTTGAGATGTATTTGGCGATATAGCCGGTAGCGCTGCCTTTCTGCGGATCGATCGCTTCCGCGTGAAAACGCGCCTGTCTGGCGCTTTCGCTCTGCAGCTCAACGGCATCCTCCTGCCGCGCGTAGTCCCCTATAATCCGGCGAACGCTTTCGACATCTTCCGGCAGCATAAACATCAGCATGTGCCAGTGGGGCGTACCGTCGTGATGGGGTTCCGCGACGCGGATACCAAAAATACGCCGCCCCTCCCGGTGCAGCTTTGCGCGGATGCGCGCCCACAGCCGGGTGAAGTAGCTTTGCGTCTCCGCCGGGCTGGACCCGTTCCACTTCGCGTTGGGGTAGCCCGATTTCACGGTCGCGTGATACTGCGCGGGTGCGGTTAAGGTATAGAACTCACCCACATAGCCCAGCGCCTGGCAGATATTTTCAAACCCGCGAATGCGGGTCATCAGTTCACAGCGACGTATCGCCGGGTTGGCCACCGAGGTATCGTATTTTTCAATCAGGCTGATGCGGTTACCCTCTTCATCTTCCAGCTCCATGCCCTTGAGAAATTCGCGGGTGCGGCGCTTCTGCTCGCGCCACTCGGTCACGCAGCGCTTGCTCGCATACGCCGTTCTCTTTTTACTGACGTTGCCGAGGGCAATCTGCACATGCTCGCGCCAGGCAGCCGCGATCCGACGCAAACGCCCGCGCCACCACGCCTCGGAAAACATGCGGATCACCGCCGCGGCAACATCATCTTTGTTGAAAAACGTCTTCGACACCCGTTCCCAGTGCGGAGGCGACACGTTGAACTGCCGGGCGATCAGTCCGGCTCGCTGATACCAGACGTACAGCGTCTGGTATTCGCCCATATCAGCATCGTTAATATTCGCCAGCTCGCCGCGAATAAAGCTGGCGATATCGGCGGCCAGCAGGTCGATATCCGCGCAGGACATATCCGGGAGTCGGTTATAGCGGGCAACCAGCTCGACCATGCGCGAGGCCAGGTATTGCAGAAGCCGGGTGTCGAAATGGCCGTCAAACACGGCCCGGGAGACCGCGTCGTGCAGGCCCGCGCAGGCATAGCGTTCAGAGACCCGCCGCAGGCGGGGCAGCATCCTGTTGCAGAAGCGGATCAAAAAGGCATTGGCCTGCGGGCTGCCATGACGCTGTTCGAGGGCATCGACCGTGCGCCAGACGTCAAAGCGCACGCAGTCAGGCTGCTGTGAGAGGGCAATTCTTGCCTGCTGCAGCGCCGCGAAAAGGCGATCGCGGCGCTGCAGCTGGGCATGGGTAAGGTAAGGGCTGGCAATGGCCGACCGCGGAGCGTTCCACGGATAAGCAAATGACGTAGCCAACTCATCCTCCCCGGACGTGTTTATTTTTCATCTCCGCGATCTCCTGGCAGGTGACGCACAGGGCCACGCCGGGCACCGCCATGCGGCGTGCCTCTGGTATCGGGGCCTCGCACTCCTCGCAGAGGAAACGCGAAGGCGATGCAGGCCGTCTGCGGGCGTGATTAATGTGCCGCTCTCTGTCTTCCTGTTCGCGCGCCTGCGCAAGATCGATAAAATCGGCCATCAGTGCAGCTCCTGGGATTCACGCTCGTAGCGGGCCGCCTCGTGGCACAGCAGTTCAGCAACGTCTTCTCCGCTCAAGCCGGTTTTGAAGATATGGCTCGCCAGCGCCTCCAGGCGCAGGGAGACCGCTCGGGCTCGCGCGCATCGTTCCTCCGTTTTTGCCTCCATCAGCAGGCGTTTCAGTTCTTCACTTCCGATCGGATAAGGGCGGTTTTCACTGTTTCGCATCACGCGTTCTCCTTAAATTCAGGCAATAGAATGCCCGGCGGGTTTACGCCATTGGTTTTTTGGTTGGGTTACATCGGCATGGTCAGCCGTTCAGGAAATAAACTCACAACAGCACGAAAATGATTCATGGCGGTAATCAGCGCCCTTTTCTCCTCGGTCGTCAGCTCGCTGATATCGCACTCATGACGGGCAACGGGTAATCTCGCCAGGAAAAAGATGGCGGCCAGCGCCCTGCTGTTCTCCTCAAAACAGGGATCGCGCTTATCGCGCAGCTCAGCCATAAACCGCGCCAGCTCTTTTCCGCTATCGCTCCCGTATCGGGCGCGCAGTTCAGCGACGTGGTTAAGCCCGCTAAGACGAGCCCCCACGCTAAGTGGAACCCTTGCACGGGCAGCTTCTATCGCCATATCTCCCCTCGCGTAAATTCACGCACGCTAATGCGCTGAAAACGGGCACAGCACGGCTTTTTCCGCCGTTTGAGGATTGCGATTTCAGAAGCCATGCTGCATGATTCCCATTTTGATAATGTCTGCAATCATTAGCCTCTGTTTACCAACGTCTGCCGCTGATTGCCCGAATTTGCAATGATATTAATACCCAAATGAGTATTAGTAAACACCCAAAGGAATATATTTTGATTTTAGATTCTCAAGTGAATAATGAAGAGTTACTCGATAGAATCTGTCAGGTATATGGTTTCACGCAGAAAATCCAGCTGGCCCGGCACTTTAATATCGCCGCCAGCTCGCTTCAGAACCGCTACGCGCGCGGTACCATCTCTTACGACTTTGCGGTTCAGTGCGCGCTGGACACCGGTGCCAGCCTTCGCTGGCTGATGACCGGGCAAGGTGCACAGTTTGAAGGTCAGCCAACCCAAGGGGATCCCTTAACTGTTGCGCTATTCACTCTTAGTGATGGTCGACTGGAAGAAAATACTACTTTGAGCATTGACTCCCATTTCTTCAGCAAGCAGCTCACCCGTGGCATCGCCGTCCGGGCGGAGGGAAAACTTCACTTTGTTGAAAAAGACGCGTCGTTAACAGATGGGCTGTGGCTGGTTGAGATTGAAGGCACCACAAGCATCCGCGATTTGACGCTACTGCCAGGGAAAAAACTTCACGTTGCGGGTGGAAAGATTCCATTTGAATGCGTTATTGGCGAGATAAAAACGGTGGGTCGCGTGGTGGGTGTCTACAGCGAGGTAAACTGATGGCGTGCGGGTAATCAACATGCCACACGCACGAAATAAAAAAGCCAACCCCGCACTCCCACGGCGTTGGCCCTGTTTTTAAGGCAGTGACGCTTACAACAGGTTAAAAGACATAACGCATGCCAAGGGTAAATTCATTAGAGACGATATGCGCCTTCATCTGCTCATCTTTTAAGCCACGCATGTTCGCATAGTTGTTATATCCGCTTTCGATCTTACCCATATCGATATAGCGATAGCCCAGATCGACATACAAACGCTCAACCGGCGTGTAGCTTACGCCTGCACCTAACGCGTAAGTCAGGTTGTTTTGCGTCGTCGAGCCGTATTCACGGCCAGGATTGCCCTGCCAGCCGCCTGCTTTAATCCTGCTCACACCAAGTCCTGCGGTACCGTAAACAGAGACGCCATGGCCCAGCTCATAATCACGATAGACGTTCAACATCAGACGTTCAGTTTCGGTCTGAAGATGATCAAAACCGTTTGGGAACGCGCTGGAACCGTTGGTGTATTCCGTTTTCTGCTTAAAGGTGTATTCACCTTCCGTACGCCAGCCGTTGCCAAACTGATAGCCCGCAGCAATCGCCGCGCCGCCTAAATGCTCTTTCTGTTTACCGCCCACAAACTGCCCGACACCCGGACGGGAACTGGTATCCATCTCTTTGGCCCGCTGTTCAATCTGCAGATATTTTGCCGAACCGTAATACCCTTCTTCCTTATTTGCCGCCAGAACGGTAGCCGGGATCATCACGACAGGCAGGGCGACTACAATAGCTTTCATGTTCATCTACACTCCGTTGAAAAAACATTCCTCACGGCGAACAATCGTCTGCCGATATCAGGAAAAATAGTCAGTGAGACGAAGCATAAGCACTCCCGAAAGGGCAAACTATTCGGATGAATACGCGTTTTACCTGGTAATTTTACGTAGGGATTGGTCTCAATTTTTATCCCGTTCTTTTTACTTTCAATACCTTATCGGTTGTGGGAAACGCAGCAGGACAATTGCGCCGTCGGTCGGAACCGTTTCCAGTTCCGTCACATCCAGCGTGGTATTTTCCGGCAAGCTCTGGCTATCGACCGTAATTCTGTTCACCCGCCATGGCGTTAAGTAACTCACCAGCAGCTCGCCTTTGACATTGGTTGTTGAGCCAAACTGGTTATAGAAGCCCATTCCCGGCGAGTCCGGCACGTCCACCAGCGCAGCCGTGCTGCCGAGTTGTTGGCCCAGCGTCACACCTTCCGCGTGGACCAGAATGCTACCGCTGGTGTCGGCATGATAATCGCGGCGCGTTCCCCCGCGCACCATACTGAGATTCAGCTCGCCCGCGTTGTACTGATAGCCCAGGTTCGCAGAGAGCTCATCATCGCGGTGAACGGTATGCGTCGCCTGCAGATCGTAACGCAGGCTGTAATCACTTAACGCTGAACCGTATACATTCACCCCATGGCTATCTTCCCCCCGGCTGGCGAGCTCGGTGATATAGCCGACATTACTCGTCGCCCCCCAAAGGGATAAAGGCACACTGACGTTGATACCCACAGTGGTTTCATCCGGGTTTTTACCGTAGCGCTCGTATACGCCGTACACGCTTAAATCCACGTTGTGGAAGGTCGTATTCAGGCTCAGCGTCGTTCCCGTGTTGCCCGCGTCAGGTTCACGTGACTTCAACCATTGCCACGACAGGCTCAGGCTAGAGTCCTCGGCAAGATTCTGGTTAAGCTCCAGTTGCCCGCGAAGCGCCCGCCGGGTGACGTCATCGTCCCAGCCGTATCTCAGCAGTTCCGCCCGCGTGATTTTTTCTTCCAGCGACCGGTAATGCCCGCCACGCGGATACCACTGGAGCTGAGCGGTGAGGCTGGTTTCGGTCGTGAAGAACGCTTTGGCATAACGCACACGCCACACCTTGCCGCGCAGCGTCGCCGCCTCTTGCGTATAGCGGGCCGCGCTGACATCTCCGGAAAACGCGCCCCACAGCCCCAGGTTACCGCCGAAACCCGCGACCTGGCTGAAATAGTGCTCTCCTTGCTGTAGCCCGGCAAAAACGGTGACCTGCGGTGCAATCCCCCACGAGAAGGTACTCTGCCAGAAGCGGTCCTTATCCCTGTCGATACCGTGAAAAGGCTTATAACGTCCGGCGGCAACTTCATAGCTAAAGAGTCCCTGATGCACCAGATTGGGCATGCTGGAATAGGGCAGCAGACGGGTACGCTCTGTACCGTCGCTCTCCTGAATCGTCATTTCCAGGTTGCCGTTTGGGTCCGGCGGATAAAAATCGCGAATGGTAAATGGTCCGGGCGGGACGTGAATACGGTAAACACGTACGCCGTTCTGATGAATGGTGACTTCGGCCTCGGTGCGGGCATAGCCGTTGATCCAGGGTGAATAGGGTCGCCAGCTATCGGGGTACATCGCCTCATCACTGGCGAGTGATGCACCGCGAAACGCCAGGCTGTCGAACAAATTTGAAGACGTATTGCCGTCGCCAAAGGTCAACCGCGAACGCAGCGGCGTGATGCTACGCCAGAGCGACATCGCATTGCTGTACGAACCGTGTTGCCCCTCTTTATCGCGCCAGACGGTGTTTTGATAACGCAGCCGCCAGGGCCCAACGTTAAGGCCATTGTCCAGGTTCAGCGTGGCGTCAGTGCCGGAATGCTCCCAGTCGTACTGTGCCTGACTGTTATCCGCATCCAGACGATAGTTAATAAACAGTGCGTTGATGCCATCATCCCAGCGGCTGGTGCTGACCCCATTCTGCTGCGGACTAATGGCGTCTGTCGGGAACAGGAGCGTAAGCAGTTGCGCTTGCGGGCGGTACCAGTATTTGAGGTTAAACTGCTCGGCAGACTGGGGTGTCAGGCACCCTTTGGCATCCCAGACCAGACGCGCAAGCACCGCGTCACGCACGCCCCACTCCTCCATCAGCGGCTGGCTGAGGCAAGGCCCGGAGGCAGATACATCAAACGAGATCGCCCCTTTGTAGAGGTTATTGAGGATCACCCACGTCTTTTGAGGGGCCGCGCGGCTCTCTGCCAGAGTGAACAGCAGCATAAAACAGAGAAGACGGAGTAGAGTCATGATGGCAGGCAGCGCAAAAAGGTGAAGAGGCTAATGCCCCCTCACCTGTTTTACACAACAGCGTTATTTCTGCAGGGATGCGAGCGCAGCGCGAGCACGGTTCAGTTCTTGCTGAATACCGCTCATATCGCTCTGTTTTTCAGCCAGTTTGCGCTGGTATTTCGCCACTTTCTTGCTGTCACCTTTGGCTTTCGCTTCACGCAGGTCTGCCTGAACCTCGGCAATATCTTCACGCTTCTCTGCCAGTTTCTTCTCAAGCTTCTTCACATCTTTTTGCGCGTCAGCCTGTACGCTTGCCGGGGTGCAGTGCGCTTTGACTTCAGCCAGCGCTTTTTTCAGGCCGTTGATTTTGTAGGTATTACCGTACTGCTGGGCAATACGGATCTCTTTTTCCAGCGCGGCGGCTTTCGCGGTGCAGCTTTCTGCCGCCTGTGCGGAGGTGAACATACCAACAGATGCGATAACGGCCAGTGCGGATACAAATTTTTTCATCGGGATATCTCCTTTATATGTGAACTTCCTCGAATAAAAGAGTACCCCGGTGGACGGGAAGTTTACGCTGTACGCCCGTCCTCATTCTGCTGTAGGACGGTCTCGCCCGGTTGTAGTCCCGTCTCGCGCCAGTGCTGTAATGCGCCCCTCAATGCCAGAATGTCCTCCTCAAGCTGACGGATACCGCTGCTATCGGCAGCCTGCTCCTGCTCCAGACAGCGTGCTTCCAGCGTCGTCATACCCAGCAGTTGAATACCGCCCCGCAGCCGGTGCAGCGCTTCATTTAAGGATGTGCGGGGATCGCTTCGCCACCGCGCGATATCGCGCAGCGTCTCCTCCAGCACGGTTATCTGGAGATCCAGAAACGTTGCCAGATGCTCACCGTCCAGCAGCGCCGCGGGCAGCGTCATGGCGGGATGAGAAGCCACAGGGGATTTCCCGCAAGGGGTCAGGGATATAATCAGGTTTTCCAGCGCAACAAGCGTGACCGGCTTGAAGATACAGTCGCGCATACCCGCTTCCCGCGCCTCATCCCGAACGGATTCACGCGCGTCAGCCGTCATCCCAAACACCACGACATCCGGGTAACGTTCATTAATGATGCGCGATAACGCATAGCCACTCATTTCGGGCATGTTGCAGTCGGTGATCACCGCGTCTGGCCGTCGGGTCGCGAGGCTCTCGATCAGCATTTTCGGGGTGTCATACTGCGTAACAGCATGCCCCAGCCACTCAAGCTGCTGGGTCAGCAGCATCCGCCCGACCGGATTGTCGTCTACCACCATAATGGTCAAGGCAGCCCGTTCGCCGGGAGCCACAGAAGGAGCGGCCTCTTTCTCTGGCAGTGCGGCCATGATCGGCAGCCTGAGCGTCACCGTGACCGTCGAGCCCTCGCCCGGCACGCTGTTCAGTATGAGATCCCCTTCCATCATGTCGGCGAGCTGGCGACAAATATAG
Source organism: Enterobacter chinensis (assembly GCF_034008295.1). NCBI lineage: Bacteria > Pseudomonadati > Pseudomonadota > Gammaproteobacteria > Enterobacterales > Enterobacteriaceae > Enterobacter > Enterobacter chinensis. The sequence goes on along the minus strand of NZ_JARDVI010000003.1, from coordinate 215,567 downwards.
AGCCCCAGCCCGCTGCCCTGCGCCCTGGTACGGCTCTCTCCCTGACTAAAAGGCTGGAACAGGCGCTGTCGCGTCGCGTCATCAATCCCCTCGCCGGTGTCTGCTATCGTTAGCTCCAGCAGCATAAACTTGCCATCCTGCCATTGCGGCTGTGCGCGCAGCAGCACCTGACCGCGGTCGGTGAATTTTATGGCGTTACCCAGCAGGTTGGTGACGATTTGACGAAAACGCATTACGTCTATCAGTACGTCCCCTTTCAGGGCGGTATCCATTTCCAGCAACAGTTTCAATGACTTCTGCGCTGCCAGCCCCTCAAACTGCGACACCGTTCCTTCTATCAGGTTTCGAAGCGAGGCGCGCTCCGGGCGGAGCACCAGACGGCCAGACTCGATACGCTCCACATCCAGGATATTCCCGATAAGCAACAACAGCGACTGCGCCGCGTCCCAGGCGACCCGTATCGACTGCGGGTTTTGCGGGGCAGTATCCGGGCGTTTCATCACCAGCTCCAGCATGCCGATGATGGCGCTAACGGGCGTGCGAATTTCATGGCTCATGGTCGCCAGAAAGGCGCTTTTTCCCCGATGGGCTCGCTCTGCGCGATGTTTCGCCGCGAGCAGCGTCTGAATAAGCCCCAGGATGCGCGCCCGGCGGATGCGTCGCTGGCGGTAAATCCACCACACCACCAACACCAGCAATGCCGTACCGGCGGCGGTGAACGCCACCACCCACGTTATCGACAGCGCCGACGTCGACACAGAGGCAAACACATTGCCCGTATTGCCGCCGCGCGTCAGGGCGTGGAGGTCCTCCGGCGGGATGTTGATCAGTGCTTTATTCAGAATGGTGATCAGCGGCCAGGCCTGCCGCGATGCGCCAAAGGCAAAGCGCAGCGGATCGGCATCGATGCTGGCGAGAATTTTCAGTGACGCAAATTCCTTACGGGTGAGCTGGGCATTGGCAATGATAAGCGGCACAACCATCATGTCGTTTTTATTCTTCACCACGCTGTTAAAACCCTGCCACCAGGTATCGACCTTCGCCGTCTGGCCGCTGTTTTGTCTGCCAAGCCAGCCATCCGGCGCTTCACCGCGCAGGCTCACCACGCGGGGCTGAAGCACCTCCTTCCCCGGAAGCGCGTGTCCAACCATGACCCAGGAGTTATACAGCCAGGTTCGGGTGGTGAGGAGATCCGCCTGCCAGATCCCTTCCTGAGTCACGCCGGCAATCAGATCGGCCTCACCGCGACTAATGGCCCTGAAGGCGGCCTCCTGGTTCGGATAACGGCGGATTTCAAAGGTAAACCCGGTACGCAAACGAAGTGCGGTAAGGAGATCCGCAAGGATGCCGCGCAACTGCCCGCGCGCGTTGAAAAAGGCAATGGGGGCATTATCCTGCGCCACCGCGACGCGGATGCGGGAGTGTTCTTTGATCCATTTATGTTCAAGTGAAGTGTAACGCGGTGGCTCCTCGCTCAGGGAGAGCGGGATCCCCCCGCTCCAGCGGCGGTGGATCTCCACCCCCGCGTTCTCCGGCAGTGCCAGCAGCATCTTATCCAGAATCGCGATCCAGACCGCCATTTTCGGCATTGCGGCGAACGAGAATCCCGATGCCTCGAACGTGTCCGCCACCGGACGAATGCTGAGATTGCTTAAATTTGACTGACTCGCCAGGTAACGCGCGGTGATTGCATCGCTGAAGAACAGATCGATTTTGCGAAACGCCAGCGCCTCCAGCGCATGCCGCGTGGAGGTGAAGTTCACAATTTCAGCCTCCGGATAGCGAGCCAGCACCTCGCTGCTGCTGTAGACAGGCGAAACAGCGATCCTTTTCACCGGCTCATCGGGCGAGGCATCGGTGTTAACTACTTCAACCGCGATGTTGTCGCTGTAAGGCACACTCAGCACCAGCCCCTGTTTTTGCTGGTTCCCCCCTGCCTGAGGAATAAAATCTGCCTTACCTGCCCGCAATGCCAACAGGGCATCGTCATAGGTTGGATAGCGCACAACCTCGATCTCGACACCGAGATTTTCCGCCACCAGCCCGGTGAAATCCGCGTTAATACCGCCGTAATCGTTCAACCCTGTGGTGATGTCGTAAGGGGGCATCATCGGCTCCCAGACCGCCATACGGATTTTGCGATGCTCGCGTACCCAGCGCCATTCGCTGCCGCTGAGCCCCGGCTCGATCACCTCTTCATGACTACGCGCCAGCAAGCGAAGGGATTCCCCCTGTTGCGCGGCGCACACGGTGAATGCAATGCAAAAAAGCAGGATAAAGGTAACGGCTCTCACGTCTCTGGCTCTGAGGTATCAATAAGATCGAAAAGTTGTTCAAAATGCGCAAAACCGCTTTTTTTCATCATTCGTGCCTTATAAGTGCTGATGGTTTTGTTGCTGAGCGCCAGCCGATCGGCAATATCCTTGTTGCTTTTGCCCTGCTTCAGATAGTTCAGCACCGCAATTTCACGATCGGAGAAACTCGCCAGCAGCGACCGGGTGTCATGTTTTATTTCAGTAGCCTCAACGACTTTCGTGAACGTTTCTTCCGGGAAACAGTGATAGCCGTCCAGCAGCAGCTGACAAACAGGCTCGACGCGATCCAGCGCCAGGCTTTTATTAATAAACCCGCTCGCCCCGGCCTTCAGCGTACGCAGTGCGTAGATCTCCGCTGGCTGGTTGGTGTAAACCAGCACCCTGAGCGCAGGGAAGTGATGTTTGATGCGCGGAAGGAGATCCAGCCCGTCGGCATTTTTGAGTTCCAGATCGAGGATTAACAGCGACGGCAGCTCCCGATGCAGCAGCGCCAGCAGGTTCTCGCCGGAGGATGTCGTCACGGTAAAATCCGGATTTTTTTCTAGTAACACCTTGAGTGCAAAGCAGATTGCCGGATGGTCATCCACAAGCAGTATTTTCGTCATTGTTGTTTATTCTTTCCTGAGGCATTAACGGCTTCATTACGCGATGTACACCATAGCCTACCACGGGATGAATCTGGACAAGGTTTGTCTGGTTTGAGAATAATTCAGAAAATCCGAGGAGGAGGTAAGGTGCTGGTCGGGTGGATGGTGTGAAAACGCCGTAATTGATATTTTTCGAGTAGCATGACAATCACAACAATATTTTCTGAAGCCACCTCGCAATTTCCATATTAATATTGTTATCAGATACTGTATTTTTATTCAGTTAGATATAATAGGCGCGAGATTTAAAGAGAGTGAGATATCGCGATATGAAGGTGGTGGAACACCTCCATACCGCTAACCACATAGCAACTTATAAGGAGTTGAATATGGCTGAGACGAATTTTAAGCCAGAGTTTACTGTTTTCAAAACAGAATCAGATGCTTTTAACAGTATTACCGAAAACCGCGATCTGATACGCAAAAATGATATTCGCCGTTTGCACGGGAACCGGACTGATGCAGCCCCTGTTCACCCCCGAGCGGAAACGCAGAAAGATAGTTCTGCCTGCTGTGAGCTTTATTCACGAGTGGACTGTCGATACCTTCCTCTTAGCGGCAAGTGGCTCGCAAATGCAGGTTTTATCAACGGCATGCCAGTCAAAATCCGGGTTATGAAGGATTGTATTGTCATTACGCCACAGCATACACGTGAGTTATGGGGATGTCTTGAAGGCATGAGTGTGGTGAATATTAATAAAAAGAAAGTGGCGCAGTGGTTAAAGACGTTTCCGGGGGCGCTGAATGATTTGGGAGATTTACCGGTGATAAATCGAGGGTAAATGACGTTTAAAAAATAAAATCCCGGCGTTAAAACCGGGATTGGATAACTAAATAAAGATGCTATTTTTTAAGCAAGCGCGGGAGTTGATTATTTAACTCAAGGATACAGGCATCCATATACTTCTGCGTTTCAACAGTCACCTTCTTATAATTCTCACTTTCCCATTCTGACAGATTCGCTTCCACAGGAGCTGGGGAACATTCAGCTACAGTATAAGCGGAAAACATATTCCCATCCTCAGGTTTCTTATAGAAAAGTACCTTATATTTCAGCTGATAAACGGGAGTGGTTGCCGTAGCATCTTTAAAGATCAATGCCCAGGTAGCATGGCCAATATAGAGTTGCTCTTTATAAACATACCCACTGGATTGGGAGTCCATCCATTTACTGATAGTTTTCTTTGCAGCTTCAGCGAGATAGGTCTTAGTAGGGTTTTTGATCGAATCGATGATTTCCCCTTTATAATTTTCTTTATCAAAACTGCTGGGATTTATATTTCCGGTTAACACAGACAAAACGGCTAGCCCTTTCCCTACAGCGTTATGAGTCGGGGTAACTACGCGTAGTGAATTATCTGCGATACGATTATTATTAAGGTCTGCCTGTGCTGACACAGCCATAATCTCAATCGAACTACCATTTGAAGAGGTTACTTTTTCAGGTTTTATTTTGCTGGCACAACCCGTTAGCGCTATAACGCAAAGTAAAATAGTTGCTGTGAATTTTGTTACTTTCATTTTCTTTCCTTGAGATAAAATAATGAAGGAGAATATCCTTCTATATGCTTACGCTTACCACTCTTTCATACTTAGTTCAGGCCTAATTCGACGTTCCCTTACATTCTGCAATATCCACTGCCGTTAAATGCGGACAATCGGCTGGTGATCCAGCACAGAAAAGGGAATCCAGGGTAAAGCCTGATAGAACGCTCCCGGTTCGGTGGCCGGGAAATCATTCACTCAACGATACCGATCAGGAATATTTTGTAACTGCCTATCTAAGGACCAATTTTCTGGTTTATTTTTCTTTCTGAACAAGTTAGCACCACTGTCGAGCCATTTTTGTCTGTAGTGTTTGATCGACTCCAAATTCATATCTTCATACCCAAACTCAACACCACAACAGTCACAGATGTCATAACTTGGTATTTGACCATCTTCCCCCCAAGGAGGATCTAGCTGTTCAGCGCCACATACTCGGCATACATAAAATTCATGATTGTGCATTAAAGTAGTCCAGTTTCGATTTGTATCCACAATCAGCAGGGTCCGGCTTAAACATTGTCTTAGGAACCCCGTCTGCCGTTTTAACAGCAAAAGTATTTGTTGTTGGGTTGTAATACAACGTCTCCCCGTTAGAACGTGTTTTAGTAAACCTATCCGCTCCGCCGATATGCGCCTGTTTGCCCGCTGCAATGCTGACGTTACCGCCCGTCGAGAAGAAAGTGCTGAAACTTTCGCTCTGGCCCTGCGCCTGAACGGCAACTTGCTGGCAGAGGCGTGATTCAGCACCGCTCGGTCACGGTCAGCATGAAACAAGGATGGCTGGTGATCGAGCCGGTTGGCTGACGGATAAAAGGATCCCGGCCCGGTGGCCGGGATCCTTTTGCTATTGAGAATAGAAAATCTTTAATTCTTCCGGATCACGTTCAAGTATCCCAACATAATGTGAGTATGACCTTATTAGTTCAAGGTACCCACAGATAGAGTGGATACCAAAAGCCTCTGATAAATCAGCATATCCTTCACTTCTCTCAGTAAGAACACAGCCCCACCCTTGGGGGATTTCGTCATCTACTACATCAAATAAATTTGATGGAACCCACATTGGACCACCTGAAGCAGGACAGACTAAAAAATCGATCCTGGATGTGTAGAACATTACCCCATAAACTTTATATTGCTGGCCTATCTGCAAAGGTGAGAAATCTGTTTCATCCGTCTCCCCCATGATCCTTGCATTTTCAGGTAAAGATTTTCCTGAAACTGAGCGACATAGAACTAACATTTATGGGTTCCTATTTAAATTTGAAGTCATCAACCTGTCCTGTTTTTGTATTACGAACATAATGGACTTCAACGCCATTTATATTTTGAGCCATTTTTACCCATCCCTCAGACCTTGGCCATCTAGGATCAGTCATAGGTATTGGCAACTGACGGCCAGCAGTAGGATTAGACATTGCCTGTTCCATCGACAATTTTTCACCTAAAGAATTCGGAGTAGTTCTTCCAGTTGAACCTCTTCCTAATGGAAGAATACCTTTGCCACCCCCACCTTTCAGCGGGTCACCGTCAGCATCCAGCACATTTGGTTTCAGTGGATTGATGTCGAAGATATTGACCGGCAGCTTGTCCTTATCTCCCAGCGCATTATTCTCCGCCGCATTCTTCCCGCCCTGCGCACCCGCAACCGCTGAAGCCGCACTGTCTCCCGTCAGCCCGCCAGCCATCCCGGCCGATATCGTTGCCAGCGCACTGACCGTCTGCTTCTGCTCCTCGCTCAGCTTCGACAAATCTTTAACGTCAGGGTACAGCATACCCGCTATCACCTTCGCCGCAAGCTCACCCGTAGCCGCACCGGCCGCCCCTGCCGCTGCACTGTTCCCCTGCAGCGCCGCAACCGCACCGCCCAGGATGGCATGCGCCACCACCGCAGCCTCATCGCTCAGCCCGGAACCATGTCCGATATAGTTTGCCAGCTCCGGCGCCGATGCCCCCGCCAGCGCCGCCGTCAGATCGCTGCCCGCCAGCCCCTGAAGCGCGGCCGTCGCCGCCTGGATACCCCTCTGCAGGTCACTGCCCGTGCCATATTTCGCCGTCGTGGTTTTGTACGCATCGGTCCCGCGCAGGGCATCCTGATAGGCCTTTTTCAGTGCGTCGCTGGCATCCGCATCCGGCTCAGTCACGCCCTCTTTCGACAGCGCATCCCGCGCCGCCTTCAGCCCTTCTGTCTCTCCATAAGTGTTCGCAATATCCACCGCCTGCGAGCCAATCTCACCAATCAGCTGCACTTCCTGCAGGCGCTGCTGCTCCTTCTCCTTATCAAAAATCGGGCTGATGCTGCCGTTGGCATGCTCCGCGTCGCGGCTCAGGTCCGCCACATCCTGCTTCTGGTTCTCCTTATCGCGGATGATGAGCGTCCCCTCGCTCACCGCCGCCTGCGTCGTGCCTTCCGCGTGACCGCTGTTACCGCCTCCGGCCAGCAGAGCGTTCGCCATATTCCCGGCAAACTGCTCGCCGATGCTGCCGCCCGAACTGATGCCCGCGCCCTGATGTTCGGTCTTAAAGTCCGCCTGGTTGTGGATATCGCTGAAGCCCAGCGTCCCGGTATCGAGGCGGTTCTTATCCGCCGTCGCCGTGGAGGCAATCACCCCGCCGTCGAGCTGCGTATGGTTGCCCACCGTCACGTCAAACCCGCCGCTGCCTGCAAACAGCCCGCTCTGCTCCTGCACCGAGTCGTAGTCGCTGGTCATTTTGTCGCGACTGACGTTGATGCTGCCGGAGAAACCGCCAGCACCAAAGGTGTAACCCACACCGCCGCTGACGCTGTTCTGCTTGCTGTTGTAGTGGTCACTGTCCTGAGTGCTGGCAATCGTCAGGTCGCGCCCGATATCTGCCACCACGGTTTCGCCGCTCACCTGCGCCCCGGCAATCGTCGCGTCGCGCCCGGTGTTAATGGTCACGCGGTTACCTGCATCCACCGTGGTCTCGTTCTGCCAGACACCGTTGCCCTTCTCGTGCCCCTTGCTGCTGTTGGCATTCGCCGAGATGCTGATGCCCGCCCCACCGGAGCCGACGCCCACCCCGACACCCAGGCTACCACCGCTGCTGCTGTTTTTACCCGTCGTCTGCTGCGTGTCCTGCGAGGCAATCAGGTTAACGTCCCGCGCTGCATCAAGCGTCACGTCTTTCCCGGCCTTAATCTGACTGCCCGCCACGGTGATGTCGCTTCCGGTAGCCTTTATCGTGACGTTATTGCCCGCGCTCAGGGTGCTGCCCGTCGTCGTCTCGCTCTCCGTATGCGATGAGGATTTGGACGACTGTGACCCAATCGACGCGCTGATGCCGATGGTGTTGTTATTGCGTTTGTCAGAATCGCCCTTCGCCTGGTCCAGCGCCACGGCCTGGCCGGCCTGTACACCGGACAGCGCCGCCTGCGTATCCGCCCCGCCGATATGCGCCTGTTTGCCTGCCGTAATACTGACGTAGGGGAGACTGATGATCGAGCCGGTTAAGGGGTGACGGTTAAAAAGATCCCACCGCTGAGGCTGGGATCTTTTTATAAATGACAGTCTTTTAATCTGTTAATTACATTAAGAATTGTTCCAGGCGGGAGAACTGTTTCGTTTATACTATCGCTAGTGCTGGTACTCCATACAAGCCTATCTCCGATACTTGTCTTGATAAAGTAAAGATAGCAACGATTATCTTCCATCGGGACACATGTCATATCAAATAAGCCATCAATCAATTCTTCACCGTCACCAAGAAAATAATCTTTAGCATTCTTGTAAAGCTCATCCGAACAAATATCTAAATCGTTGATAACCAGATCATTAACTGGTGCTTTTGAATAAAAACTAAACGTAGTTCGTAACTCAACAGCATCTACGGCATCAAACAGTTTTTTACCCTCAATATATAAAGTAAAAAGGCCATTTTTCCAGATATCACCCGGATCGTTCCAGCATTCAACAACATCAAACTGGAGAGCAAAAAAAAAGGGATCGCCATAAATCATTTTATCCGGACTCCTAATTGTTTCTGGATTGAAGTTGGTATTTGATCACTGGTCAAAGCGTTTTTATCTGCGGTACTTCCGTTCCAGTGATACTCACCATTCGTACCAACAAAACGGTGTACATTACCCTGGCTATCAACTGCAAATCTAACTTCTTTATTCGGATATTGTTTTGTACTTGGAATAGATTGCTCAAAGAGGCTAATCGAATCCTTAGGTTCAATACCTGCATCAGGCCTGTTACTCGGCTGGCCTGGAGTATGTTTTGGATTCGATTTATACACCAAGCCATTAGCTGCAACAGTTGGTTGAGGCGTAGGTAATGGGCTTCCTTTCGCCCCTGACTTCCCGATTCCCGCTGCAATTCCTGCCGCGCTGGTTCCGGCCAACTGCGCTAACGAGTTTATCGCAAGTTGCTTCGCTTCCGGCGAATCACCAGACATCAGCGCATTGTGGATTGCTGCATTTCTGTCTGCTTCAAGCTGGATAGTTGTCACCTGAAGAATAGAAAGTTCATTCTGTTCTTCAGGACTCAGACTACCATCAACGCGAGCTTTTTCCAGAAGCTCATTAGTACGATTAGCATAATCAGCCTGTATCTTACCGACTTCATTTGCCTTATCTACACACTCTTGTGCACCTTTACAACCAACCACACTCTCATGCTGCTCAGCGTTGATTTTCTTGTACTTATCAACAACATCTTTCTCGCAAGCAGCAGCACCCTGGCACTGAGCCATTTCCTGAGAGCGGGATTTGTTTTGAGCAACACTTAGCGCATTATTCTCAACCGCATTCTTCCCGCCCTTCGCCCCCGAAGCTGCTGAAGCCGTGCTGTCTCCCGCTATTCCTCCGGCCATCCCCGCCGATATCGTCGCCAGCGTGCTGACCGTCTGCTTCTGCTCCTCGCTCAGGTCACTCACCGCTTTGCCCGGATACAGAGACGCCATTATCGCGTTCGCCGCAAGCTCCCCCGTGACCGCGCCCGCAGCACCCGCCGCCGCACTGTTGCCCTGCAACGCTGCAACCGTACCACCCAGTATGGCGTGAGCAATGGCTTTCGCCGCTGCGTTGTCGTCGATGCCCATACCGTGGCCGATATAATTTGCCAGTTCCGGCGCCGACGCCCCAGCCAGTGCTGCCGTCAGGTCTCCGCCCGCCAGCCCCTGAAGCGCCGCCGTTGCCGCCTGAATACCACGCTGAATGGTGCTACCCGTACCAAACTTCGCCTGCTCATCCCGGTACTCCGGCGTCTCTTTCAGTTGCTCGACCGTCAGGTCAGGGTGCGTCTTACGCGCTTCCTTCAGCGCATTCAGCTCGCCCTGCGTTCTGGCAATGTCGGCCACCTGTCCGCCGATATCGCTGATGGCGCTCACCTGCGCAAGCCGCTTCTGCTCCTTCTCCTTGTCAAATATCGGGCTGATGCTGTCGTTTGCGTGTTCTGTGTCCCGGCTCAGATTAGCCACATCCTGCTGCTGGTTCGCGGTATCACGGACGGTGATGTTACCCTCACCCACCGCCGCCTGCGTCGTGCCTTCCGCATGACCGCTGCTGCCCGCAGCCGATACCACGCCGCCCGGCAGGTTGCCCTTAAATGCGTCACCGCCAAAGTCACCGCCGCCGCTGAGGCTGATACCGCTGTGGCTGACCTTATAATCCGCCTCGTTGTGGATATCCCGGAAGCCCAGCGTTCCCGTATCGAGACTGTTTTTGTCCGCCGTCGCCGTCGAGGCAATCACCGCACCGTCAAGCTGCGTGTGCCGTCCCACCGTCACATCAAAGCCGCCTTCACCCGCGAAGAGCCCTGTCTGCTCCTGCACCGAGTCATACGTGCTCTTCATTTTGTCCTGGCTGGCGCTGATGTAGCCGGAACCCGTCATGCTGCCGAAAGAGAAGCTGCCGCCTGCCGCCGCGCTGTTCTGCGTCGATTTATAATCGTTGCTGTCCTGCTGGCTGCTCATCCACAGGTCACGTCCGATATCCGCAACGATTTTATCGCCACTTACCTGCGCGCCTTTCAGAATGGCGTCCCGACCGCTGGTCATGGAGACCATCCCGCCGCTGTCGAGCGTTGTTTCCGTCCACGCCGTACCGTCGCCCTTTTCACTGCCTTTCGAAGCATTCACATTCGCAAACACGCCGATGCCGTAACCGCTCTTGCCACCGCCAATGCTGACGCCTGCGCCGCCACCGCTGCTGCTGTTCTTTCCTGTCGTCTGCTGCGTGCTGGCCGCGCCGCCCAGCACAATGTCGTTCGCTGCGACAAGCGCGGTGTCGCCGCCCACCTTCAGCTGGCTGCCACCGATAAGAATGTCGCCGCTGTTATCACCTTTCCCTTTTCCGGTCGCGGTGATGGCAAGATTACTCCCCGCATTCAGCGTACTGCCCGCAACCGTGTCACTCTGCATGTGCTGCTCGGATTTCGATTTCTGCGAGGAGAGCGAAACGCTTACGCCGATACCGCTGTTAGGATCGCCGTTAATCTGCGCCATTTCCGCACCCTGCGAGGCCTGTACGCCTGACAGTGCCGCTTTGGTGGCCTTCAGCGCCGCAAGGCGGTCATCGCTCTCGCCTTTCGCGTCGCGTGCCGTGGTGACAGCATTATTCACCGCGCTCCCCGCCGCCCCCGACAATGCCACCGTCAGACCGCTGCTCTTCTGCTCAAACCTCTCATCGCGGGTGCGTTTGTCATGCCCCGGCTCAATCACCACGCTGTCGCCGGTCAGGCTGATATCCTTCTGCGCGATGATATCCGCCCCGCCGATATGCGCCTGTTTGCCCGCGGTAATGCTGACGTTACCGCCCGTTGAGCCGACAGTGCTGAAGCTCTCGCTCTGCGTCGTGCCCTGCTCGCGAAGGTCGTGGGTGGTTTTGCTGCTGCCGATGGTGAAGCCGATGCCGCCCGTACCCATCAGGCCGGACTTTTTGGTCTCCTTGAAGCGCCATGAGGTGTCGGTGTTGGTCGCCGCCACGATGTCCACGTTATTGCCTGCGGACAGGGACACGTCGCCGTCTCCGGCAACCGCAGAACCTTTCACCAGCAGGTTGTTCCCTGCCGACACCGTCACGTTGTCGCCGCTCAGCAGCGAGCCTTTCTCCCGCGTCACGCTGTCTTCCTCAATGGTGTGGGTGGTCTTTTTGCTGAGGAACCCGCTGCTGGTTTTGGTTTGCTCCCGGTAGCGGTAATCGCTCTCCGTTGCCGTCGTCAGGTTCACGTCGCGGCCTGCCGCCACGCCGATATCGCCCTGCGCCGTTACGTCAGCCGCCTGCGCGGTCACGTCGCGCCCGGCGATGATCGCCGTATTCCCCCCGCTGGCAATTTCCGTTCCCTGCTGACGAACAGACTCATCGATGGCGGTCTTTTTCTTCGCCTGGCTGCTGGAGCGTTCCGTTGACGCTTCCGCCAGCAGATTCACATCCCGCCCGGCCTGAATGCCCACATCCCCTTCCGCCGCTATCGCTGCCGCACGGGCATTCACATCGTTACCTGCCTGCAGGGTGAGGTCACCGCCCGCGCTCAGGGTGCTGCCCTGATGCGTAACGGACGCCGTCTCCGTAGTGGCGCGGTTGCGCCCGGCACGTCCCTCGCTCGTCGCAATCTCGTTGGCGGTGATGTTGATGTCATTCCCCGCCGCCATGGCCAGGCTGCCGCCCGCCGACACGTTTGCGCCGGTCACGTTGATATCCTGTCCGGCGCGCATCGTCAGCCCGTCGGTGGCGGTGATGGAGGCCGTCTTGCCGATATCCGTGCCACTGAAATGCACATTTCCCGCATCGACATTCCATTGCTGTACGCGGGTAACGTTGTTAACGCTGCCCGTGACGCTCTCAAGCCCTACCGTTTTACCGCTGATGGTGGAACCGATGTTGTTGATGTCCCCCAGCGCGCTCAGGTTCAGCCCACCGCCTGCGCTCAACAGCCCGGCGTTGAGATTGCTCAGGCTGTTGCTGCTGTCGATTGTAAGGCCATTCTGCGCCGCGATCGTACTGCCGCTGTTGATGACGTTACCGCCCGCCAGCTGGACGTTATTACCGCTAATCACGCTGCCGCTGTGAACGGTGACATCCTTCGGTGAGAGGTAGACTTTCGGGATCATCACCGTCTGACCGTTAATGGTCGCCGCTTCCCACCACAGCAGGCTGTGGTCAAGCGCGGCAACCTGAGCCGCAGTGAGCGCCACGCCGAATTTCAGCCCCAGCGTTTTCTGCTGCTCTGCGGCGCTGTCCATCAGGTAGCGCATCTGATCGAGATCGGAACCGATGCCGTTGATATAGCGGCTACCGGTCTGGTTGAGAATGGCGTTGGTGACGTAACGGGTATCAAATGCCGCGTCGCCGAGGAAACGGTAGTCGCGGTCCGGGTTCAGGCCCAGACGGTCAAGGAAATAGGCCGAGCCGAGGAACTGGTTCCGATCGGTATACGCGCTGTTGGTTTCACGCGGCGCATTGCCGGGTTTTATGCCGAGCAGGTCATACAGTCCGTCAAACAGGCTGTCGTCCATATTGCCGAGGCCATCAAGCTTCGGGTTCACCGTAATCAGATACGGACTATCGGGATCGGTTGACGGGACAAAATAGCCGTTGTTGCCGGACGGCAGTGGATAGTTTCCGCTGCTGCCGTTTTGGTCGGAAAGTGATGAACCACCGGAAATATCTTTCAGGGCGTCGCTTAACGCATCACGCCATTGCGGCGTGGTGATGTCCTGCGTATCGGTTTCGACAAGAGACTGCGCCTGCTCGCCGTTGGCGATGGACTGGTTGCTGAGTGGGGTCAGCGTTGGGGTCGAGATGTTATTGGCAATCTCTCCTGTTAATGGTGAGAAATCGCCATTATTCACACCTTCTGTGAAGTTCGCCTGAACATTACCGCCCGCCTGAATAACTGCGCGGACAACCTCTCCAGTTCTTTCAGTAACTTCATTATCTGAAAGTTCATAGATGAAGTAGATTTCTTCTGGCTTGGGGATCCAGTTAGAGTAAAAACCTGCTTTTGAAAAGGTATAAGTGCGCCAGGTTTCAATCACTTTGTCCTGGTAGCTTAAATTATCGAAACGATTTCCCGATAAGAGAATATCTCTGCCTGCCAGAATCTGGGATGCATTATTGAGGAAATAGTCAGCCCCAATAGTCAAATCTCTGCCAGAGGAAATACGTCCCGCCGTCCCGGAAAGATCTACCGATTCGGTTTTTCTTTCAACCAGGTATTTTTTTGTACTCGTTGTTTCATCGGGTTTAACAACGAGCATAGGCGCTGGTCCGGCGTTACCCCCACCAACAAAAATTTCGTAATCCGGGTGACCATCTTCATTTCCCCAAATTGTAATTGTGCTTCCACTCGTGTCGGGCAGTTGATCGTAAAAAGTTTCCTCAACGACTTTTGAGGTTAATTCATCTCTGTTATTTTCAAAATGCCGGGTTTGAATCGTAATATCGCCCTTTTGCGTCTCAATATTCCCGGACGTGTTCACCACTTCACTGCTCGCCGCACCCGCCGCATTTTTCTGCATCCACAGGCTATTCCCTGCCAGGATATCACCGTAGACGTTATGAATACGGTCGGCAAAGAGCTGCATATTATTGGCGGTATAAATCAATGCGGTATTGAGCAAGGTGCCCGCCGCATTCATCGTCAGGCTACCTGCCGTACCGGTAAACCCATTTACGGTAATGTCGCTCAGGCTGTTAAACGCCACGTCGCCGCCTGCAGAGAGGCTACCTGCTGAATTGAGCAAAATACGTTGCGCGCTGAACGTGCTGTGACCGTTACCTGCAGTGACCTGTCCGTTATTGGTGAGCACGCCACCGGCGCTCAGAACGAGGCCGTTCCCCTGCATCGTACCGTTATTGGTAATGTCCCCCTGAGCGGTGAGAGACAGGTTGTTGCTGGCGGCCAGCGTTCCACTGAACTCCAGCGCACTTAACAGATGCAGCGTGACATCCCCCAGCGCCACAATCTGACCCGCGTTATTCAGCGTGCCGCTGTTGAGGGTGAGATTACCTGCGCTGAGCAGCTTCCCGCTGGTACTATTCGCAATCGCATCGCCCTTCACCGTGAGCGCTGACGTACCGAGCGCCGTACCGCCGTTAGTAAGACGTTGATAGTTAACCAGCAGGTCTGCACCCTGCAGCGTGCCGTCGTTTGTGAGAGTCGTTCCCCGTAGCTCGGCGTTGTCGGTCGCAAGTATCCGGCCATTATTCACGGCGTTCACCACATCCAGCAGCAACCTTACCGCCTGAACCAGCCCACTGCTGCTGTTCGCCAGCTCCGGCGCGGTCAGCGTAAGACTGTCGCCAGAGAGCAGTTTGCCGTCGTTCTGCATGCGGGTGGTGGCTTTCACCACAGATTCTCCACCGCCCTGTATCGTTCCCTGATTATTCAGCGTGGCAGCCGATACCGTCAGCGCGTTCTCACTCAGCAGCACGCCGCTGGCGGTATTGCTCAGAGCCCCTGAGGCATTCAGCGTCAGCGCTTCCCCCTGAAGCCGTCCGCTGTTGATCAGTTGCCCGCTGGTAACAAAGGTCGTTTTCCCCTGGATTTGCCCGGCGTTGGTCGCATTACCCGTATCAAGGGCCAGCGCGCCCGCACTCAGCAGTTTTCCTCCGGCCTGGTTATTCATCTGGTTAACGGCAACCGAAAGCGTATCAACACCGGTGATTTCACCGCTGTTGGTCAGCGTATTCGCCTGCAGCGTGAGGTGCTTTGCAATCCACTGACCGCTGTTCACCAGCGTCAGTGCTGAGAGCGCCAGTTCTCCATTGGAGGTGACTTTGCTCCCCGTGGTGCCGGTAAGGGTGCTGTCGATTTGCGCATCCAGTAAATCTTCTGCCTGGATCGCACCGCCGTTCGTAAGCGCCTGCGCATGAATAAGTACCCGTTTCCCCTGCCATTTCCCTGTATTTCTCAGTTCGCCGCCCGTCACGGACAGGTCGCCCGCTGTCAGCAACGATCCCGACGCGTCATTCACCAAATCCAGTAACGGTGCCGCCATCTCCAGGCGGGCAGCCAGCGTCAGGGCGGCGATCCCGGTCAGCGTTCCGCTGTTGGTGATGCTGTCCTGATGCGCGGTGACGCGGTTCCCCTGAACCGTGCCGTTGTTACGTAGCGTTTTACCGGTGAGCGAGAGTTCACCTGCCGACAACATGTTGCCGTTGTTAACGGTATTGACCGCATTCAGCGTGCTGTTGCCCTGACTCATCAGATCGCCAGTATTGCTGAGTGTGCCGCTGGTCGAGGCGTTAAGTGAACCGGTCGCGAGTGAACTTCCGCTGTTATTCCAGTCACGCCCCCGGATGCTGAGGTTCTCTCCCTGTAGCTGTCCTGCGGTGGTCAGCGTGGTGCCTGAAAGGCTGAGCGCCCCACCCGTGAGCGTGCGGGAGCCTGCCAGTAAATCCAGTATTCCAGCGGTCAGGGACAGTGCGCTGTCGCCCTGTAACAGACCGGCACTTTCGAGGCGATCGGCATTCAGCGTCAGCGTGTTGCCCACGATGCTACCCGCGCTGGAAACCGACCGCGCCGTGATGCGGTTTGCCCCGTGAGCCAGCAGCAGACCACCCGCGCTGTTACTTAGCGTGTCGTAATCAATAGCCAGTGAGGCACCGCTCAGTTCACCGCCGTTGGTCAGGGTTGAGCCAGACAGGGAAAGCGCGGCGTCGCTGGTGATAATGCCGGCGTTTTTCAGTTCAGCGAGTGAAAGCGACAGCGCGGCCGGACTGTACAGCACCCCGCTGCTGCGGTTATCCAGCAGACGGGTGACCAGTGAAAGCGTTGCTTCGGCGTGGATCAGGCCACTGTTAATGACGTCAGGGCTGTTAATCGCGAGCGAGGAGGCCGTCAGCGTCCCGCTGTTGCTGAGATGCCCGGTTTCCACCTTAAGCACTGAGGCTGACGATTTCCCCGTGTGAATAAGGGTGTTATCAGCCTTCAGGACGAGGCTGTCTTTGGCTGCCTGAGAGCCTTCAAGCTTGGCATTTAGCACGTCCAGGCTGATGCCGTTGCCCTGCGTCTGTGCCGTTGCCGTAGTGTTGAGACTGCGCCCCTGCAGGGTAAGAGTGCCACCCGCACTGGTTTCACCCGCAAGCGTGGTATCGGTATTGTTCAGCGCCAGATCCCCCTCGCTGTGGGTAACTGACTTTTCGCTGGCGGTGAACGTCTTAGCGGAGGTCGTGAGCCCCCGGGCACCGGAAAGCGTACCGCTGTTGACGATCTGCTCCGCGTTCAGCGTCAGCGTGTCGTCGCTGACCAGCTCCCCACTATTTTCCAGCTTTCCGCTGGCGATGATGTTCGCTGTTCCTTTAGCACCCGTATTGCCCTGAAGCGTGACGGTGCTGGCGGCGATATCAAGCGTGCTCCCGCTGGTCAGACTCCCCGAGCTGGTTACGCTGTCGGCCATGACCGTCAGGCTTTTGCCCTGCACAGCGCCGAGGTTCTCAACGCGCTGTGCGTTAATCGCTACCGCTTCCGCCGCTGCCCACTGGCCTTCATTTTTCAGCGTACCTGCGGTAATGTTCAACTGCGTTCCGGCTGTCAGTTGCCCCTTCAATACTGCGCTATCGCTGCTCGTCAGGGCGATCGCGTTAGCCGCATTTGCCTGGCCGGTGCGGTTCTGTTGTATCTGTTTTCCGCTTAACGTCATGTTTTGCCCCGACGTCAGCTTTCCGCCATTCAGGGCCAGATTATTCCCCGCATTTAAATGCAGATTTTTATCACTCAGGAGCGTCGACTGGTTAAGTTCGATATCTCCCTGACTGGCGATACTCAACTCCCCGCCCGCTTTGTGATCCCCCGTCAGGGTGACGCTTTGCCCTTTCGCCGTGATGGCTCCGCTGGACAAGCTGTTGTTAACCGCAAGCCGACCACGGGTATCAAGGTTAATTTCCCCCTGACGCGCGTTAAGGTTGCCCAGGTTTACGCCCACCCCCGTTTCACTGGAGACCAGACGAATGCGGTTGGCGTACATCCCGCCCAGCGCGCCGGTGTCTACCGCCACTTTCGGGGCTTCACCTTCACCTTTTAACGCACTGACGCTACCGTCCGCCGCGACGCGGTTCGCCCCTGTAACGATACGTAAATCTTTCGCGTGCAGTTGCGCATTAATCTCGGTTGCGCGGGAGATGATCGACACCGCATCGCTCTGGCTACCATTCAGCCCTGCGCCTTCGATGGTGACGGCGCCTTTGGTCACATCAAGCGATTGCAGCTTACCGCTGGCATCGAGCACCGGTTTACCCGTAGTGAGCGTCACATTCGGCGTATTGATAAACCCGCAGCCGTTACAGGTTATGCCGTAGGGGTTCGCCACAATGACGTTGGCCGCCTTGCCCGCCACTTCTGTGTAGCCCTGCAACGTCGAGCGGTTAGCACCGGTGACTTCGTTGATGATGCCTTTGGCTTCCTGCCCGGCTTTCAGGTTGGGGTTATTCTGGATCAGGCCGCCAAGCTGGGTCTGGTTGAGCTGCCCGGTCGCGTTATTGAGGATCAGCCCCTCTTTCCCGACGTTGTAATCGTTGTACTTGTTATGGGAAATACCGGATTGATTCGGCGTGGCAATATTCACCACCGGAACGCCGTTGGCCGCCTTGTCCATCTGCGTATTGCCGGACGGGGTGAGGGTTGCTGCCATCGCGGGCAGCAGCGGCTGCGTCGCCAGCAGCACGCTCAGTAACGCGCTCAGCGCGCGCTGCGAAAAACGAACCTGATCCTTTTTCATCATCCCTGTCCCTTAGAAAGCCACTGATACGCGGTAATAAATCGTGAGGTGGTCCGGCCCCAGCCAGTCCGGGTACGCCATCGGTGTGCCAACGGTAAACTGGCTTGAGTAGTTACGATGAGCCGTCGTAAGACCCAGTGCAGCGCCCCACAGCGTGCCGGAGGCGTAACGGTCAACACCGTCCTTCTTCAGCCAGCCGCCATCGATGGCCGCCAGCAGGCCGACATCCCCCACCCACGGCAGGGTAAAGAGCGAATAATTCAGCTCATTTCGCCAGTAGCCGCCGTTATCGCCGGAGATGTACTGCTCCTTAAAGCCGCGCACGGAGGCTTCACCGCCCAGCGTCAGACGCTCGCTGCCGTACAACCTGTCCGGCGACCACTGAAAGTAGACGCTGGTCAGCCACCACAGTTTGTCGGCAACAGGGCGCTGAAAACTGCCGTTCACGCTCCATTTGCGAAATTCGGCTTTCGGTACATCGCCATGCTTGTCGCTATCATCTTCTGCGCCAAACCACGGTACCCCCTGAGTGAAGGTCGGGTTCAGGGTCGCCACGCCGGAAGCGATTTTTTGCGTGTGGTTAAGGCCCAGTGAGAAACTGGAGAGTTTGCGGCTGCTGGTGGCCAGCAGAACATCGTCGAGATAGTTATGGTTGATGCGGTGCGTGATGCCCGCCGACACGCCGGTTTTGATATCGCCATTGCGGAACAGCACCCAGGAGCCTGTCAGGCGGTGCGTCCCGGTATCCCCCGTCGAACGCCAGAGATAGCCGTTATTGTCGATGGTGCTGAGGTAGTTGCTCCAGCTGTAGCTGTAGTCCAGCAAGCCGTAGCCGTAAGGTACGCTGATCCCGGCGGCAAAATTCTGCGCATCCTGGCTATTCGAGAAATCGCTGCTGCGCCCGCCGCTGATAAACCATTTATCCGCCAGACCTAGCAGGTTATTGCCGTACAGCGCGCCATTGAGTTGCCCGGTCCCGGTGCTCTTTTGCCCGCTGTTATCGAAACTCACTGTTCCGCTGAGCGGGAATTCAGGCGAAGCCGTCAGATTGACGACAGAGTAGCCCTGCCTGTCGCCGGGCAAAATTTCAATTTCTACAGGCGTCTGGCGCACGCGATTGAGTTGCTCCATGCCCTGTTCGATATCGCGCAGGTTGAGAATTTTTCCTTCGAGGCCGGGGAAGGTCATGCTCAGGGTGCGGGCCGGCACGCCTTCAAGGCGTATTTGCTGGAGCTTACCTTCCAGAACCGCAAGCTGGAGGACGCCACCAGAGAGATCCTGTTCGGTTAAAAATGCGCGGCTGGTGATATACCCCCGGCTGATGTACCAGTCAGACACGGCGTTAGTCAGGGTATTTAAACGGGCAATATCAAGGCACTGATTCAGCCATGGCGCGATCAACTGCTTTTCAGCAGAAGGCGAAAGCAGGGTCGCTCCCGACAGCTCAATGCGGCTGATGAAGAAACACGGGCCTTGTGACGCAGAGGTATCGTCTGCCCTGACAGGAGGCGGTAATACCACGCTGCGCTCCAGCGATTCGCGCTGACGCTGGTTCTCATCCAGCAACTGCTGCTGTTGCTGCTGGCTGGTATTACGGTCGGCCGGTGACAACGGGGCGGCGAGTGTGATGCCGGGCGCCAGTAACATAATGGCTGCCAGCAGCATGATTGCTGATGTTTTCCCTAACACTGTTTACTCTCCGCTCAAAGTCCGCTTTCAAACTTGACTGTTAAAAAACGCGCAACTTATGTCAAAAAGTAAACAGTGTAAATATCAGTAAAAAGAATAAGGATATTTCTGGCGCATTTTCAGATTTTTGCAGGGGTAAATCTGAAGCAATATTAAAGAAATCCCCCATCGCGCCGATCATCATCCGTGTGTATTATTTCCTGTAGCATTTCCAACAACTAACCTTAACTCAAATACTTAAGCGCCAAAGCGAAAGGCATCATGAGCACACCGATCAAACGGCTAGAAATCATTAAAAATGCCATTGAACTGGAAGATGACGACATCATCCAGAGCCAGCTGACACGCCTGAAAAATGAAGCGTTTGACGATGAGCTACAGGCAATCGTCGTGGCGCTTGAGGAGAAGAACTACACCGCTGCTATAGCGGCGATCGCCGCCTGGTTGCAGAGCCAGCGCGCCGTGACCCCATGGCGCGACCCACAGGTGGCCGCCAGCAAGCTGGAGCTGAAAGCGCTGGAAGAGCGTCTGCGCGATCTGATAGACCGCCGCAACGCGCGCGTGCAGCAGCTTGACGAGTTCAACGATCTCTACTTCTCCCGCCTCGGGCCGCTGATGCAGCAGATCCTCGCCCTGCGTAAAACCCTGGCGGAGCTGAACCTGCGTCGTCAGCAGGCGGAGGCGCGTCGTCGCGAGGAAGATTACCGCCGCTGCCAGCGCTATATGGCGCAGGCGGTAGAGGTGCTGGCGACGCTCACCCAGCGCTGGCGCGATCTGCCTGCGGATTCCGTGCAGGCCGCCGAGGCGCGTAAGCACCTGGAGCAGCAAAGCGATCTGATTGCCAACCTGCTGGCCGAGGCGCTGGAGCTGGAAAGCGGCTTAACGCGCGAAGAAGAGCCTGCGCGTCAGGCACGCGACGAGGCCAACGAAGAGTACGAGAAGTATCGCGAGCAGCATCACGATGCCGAGGTGCGGCTGCGCAAAGGCAAAGATCTCTCGGAAGAGGATCGGAACGAGCTGAAGCGTCTCTGGCGGCAGGCGAGCAAGCTGTGCCATCCGGATCTGGTCGCAGACGATCTGAAAGAAGAAGCCAACGCGATGATGGTCCAGCTCAACCAGGCAAAGCAGCGTGGCGACGTTAAAACCATTCG
This sequence comes from Enterobacter chinensis, assembly GCF_034008295.1. Taxonomy (NCBI): domain Bacteria; kingdom Pseudomonadati; phylum Pseudomonadota; class Gammaproteobacteria; order Enterobacterales; family Enterobacteriaceae; genus Enterobacter; species Enterobacter chinensis. The sequence goes on along the minus strand of NZ_JARDVI010000003.1, from coordinate 194,531 downwards.
CTCACTGGTGGCCCGGCTGCAGCAGGGCTTCGAGCCATTGATGGCCAGCGACAGGCTGAACGATCTGGAGCGTATCCGCAAGAAGATGGCGCAGGTGCGCGAGCAAATCGACATTTTAGTGAACGAGCTGGCGGAACTCGAGAAAGAGGAGTCCTGGCTTCTGGTCTCGTCGCTGAGCAATATGGAAGCGTACTTCGCTCAGCAGGAGAAAGCGCTGCACGAGGTCCGCGCCTCGCTCGAACATCAGGTGAGCGAAGCGCAGCTGGATTCCGCCGCCTGATTATTTGGCGTGCCAGTATGCGCTGGCACGCACCAGTTGCGGGTCAATCGCGTCGGTTTCAAACTGACGGCTCAGCGTTTTCACCACCTTCCCTTCCCCGGTCAGCCAGATGAAGTAATCGTCCCCCGGGACGGTCAGCGCCGCCAAATGGTCCGCTACCGCCTGCTCGCTGTGGCCCACCACCCAGGTGATGTCGAACGCACTCAGGTGCGCCAGATACTCTTTATAAGACTCGTCCCCGACCGTCACTACCGCATGAACCTCCGGGCGAACCGGCAGTTTAGCAATGCTCTCTAAGCGTCGACGCAGCGCAGGCATACCGGATTCATCGCACACGTACAGCTGCCAGGCGTAATCTTCCGGCACCACCAGCGAACCGCGCGGGCCGCCGATGGTCAGCCTGTCGCCCACTTTCGCCTCGACCGCCCAGCGGCTGGCAATGCCGCCGTCATGAATGAAGAAATCGAGCACCAGTTCATGGCTGGACTCATCGTACAGCGGCGTATAGTCGCGCGTCTGCGGACGTACGCCGTCGCCCCAGTCGATGCCGTCATCGGTAACCACCGGCGGCACAAACGTTGCCCCGGGCGCCGGGAAAAAGACTTTGGTGTGGTCGTCAAAACCGCGGGAGCTAAAGCCCTCCAGTGCCTCGCCGCCTAAAACAATGCGCTGAAAACCCGCGCTGGCGCGCTCAACGCGGAGCACCGTCAGCTCGCGAAAACGCAGGTCATTACGAACACGCTGTGGGTAACGGATAGATGTCATTTTTAGACCCTTCTCTGATGAATACGATATATCTAAATCGTTTTTCAAATGATAATGATTACTAATAATAGAAAATGCAAGATCTTTTAGATTGCATCTGAATATATCTTAGATATAGTTTAGATATATCAAATTGAAGGGGATGCTATGCGACACGAACACGATGGCGGCGGTCGGCGACCGCGCTTTTTCGGGCACGGCGATCTGCGGCTGGTGATTCTGGATATCCTGACCCGCAGCGCGAGCCACGGCTATGAGCTGATCAAAGAGATCGAGAACCTGACGCAGGGGAATTACACTCCCAGTCCTGGGGTGATCTATCCGACCCTGGATTATCTTCAGGATCAGACCCTTATCACTATTATGGAAGAAGAGAGCGGGCGTAAGCGAATTACGATTACCGCTGCAGGCCAGCAGTGGCTGGATGAAAACCAGGAGCAGCTTGAGCACATACGGGCACGTATCAAAGCGCGTTCCGTCGGCTTCCAGCTGCGCAAAAACCCGCAGATGAAGCGGGCGCTGGATAACTTCAAAGCGGTGCTGGACCTGAAGGTGAATCAGGGAGAACTCAGCGACGCGCAGCTCAGGCAGATCGTCGGGGTGATCGACCGCGCGGCGCTGGAGATCTCCCAGCTGGATTAAGCCGGCGCGTGCTCGCTCACGCGGAAGACGCGTACCAGCTCTTTCAGGTGCATCGCCTGTTCGTTAAGCGATGCTGCCGCCGCGACGGACTCCTCGACCAGCGCGGAGTTTTGCTGGGTGGTGGCATCTATCAGGCCAATCGCGCTGTTGATCTGGGAGATCCCTTCCGTCTGCTCATGGCTGGCCTGGCGGATCTCACGCAGGATCACATCCATCTCCTCCACGTTGCCGACCATCCCGTTAATCAGCGCGCTGGCTTTTTCGACCAGGTTCATCCCGTCCTGAGTCTGGCTGGTTGAGCTCTCAATCAGTTCACGGATTTCGCTGGCAGACGACGCGCTCTTCTGGGCAAGCTGGCGCACCTCACCGGCCACCACCGCAAAACCGCGACCGTGTTCGCCGGCGCGTGCCGCTTCCACCGCCGCGTTCAGCGCCAGAATATTGGTCTGGAAGGCAATGGCGTCGATCAGGTCGATAATGTCGGACATCCGGTTCGACGTCTCGTTAATCAGGCGCATTTTGCTGGTCACCTGCTTCATCATCTCACCGTTGTTTTTGACCACCGTGGCGGCATCTGCCGAGAGGTTGGTCGCTTCCCCGGTGTGCGAGGCCGTATTTTTCACCGTGGCGGTGATCTGCTCCATCGAGGCGGCGGTCTGTTCAACGGAGCTTGCCTGCTCTTCCGTACGCGCGGCCAGATCCTGGTTGCCGGCGACAATCTGCGCGGCTGCGCTGGAGATATTCTCCGAGCCGGTTTGCACCTGCTGCACAATGTCCAGCAGACGCGTCTTCATCTCCATCAGCGCATGCAGCAGCAGACCCGTTTCGTCTTTGCCGTGTGGCGTAATGCTACCCGTCAGATCGCCCTCGGAAATGGCTTTTGCAAAATGCACCGCCTCGCCGAGCGGACGGGTGATAGAACGAACGATAAACCAGCCAATCAGGCTGCCGACCGCGACGCTAAAGAGGGTGATCAGGATCAGCAGCAGACGGTTAGACCTGAAATCCCCTTCCACCTGCGCGCCTGCACTCTGCATCTCGCTGTTTTGAATGGCAATCAGCTCCTTCACCTTCGCTTTGTAAGCCTGCTGCACGGCGAGGGTCGTGGTCATCATCTCCTGAATGGCGCCCGCACGATTGTTGTTCTGCACCGCCTGCAAAATGCGGTAGCGCGAGTCCAGATACTGCTGGCGCACGCTGCGGATATCCGCCAGCACCTGCTGTGATTTTTGATCCTGCAACGCATTGTTCAGCTCGCCCAGGATCACCGTAATGTGCTCGCTGATCTCTTTCAGGTGCTGCTGAGATTGCCCTGTGTAGGTGCCCTGTTCGTCCAGCAGCATCAGCTGTTGAGTGCTAATAAATTCCTGGAAGTTATCGATTAACTGGTTCGCTTTTACCGTGGTTGGATAGTCACTGGTAATAATGGATTGCATCCCATTATTTGCCCGGTTCAGGCTCAGCAATGATAAGCTCGCGCTGATCGCCATCAGGACAATAAAGAACCCAAACGCCAGAAATAATTTTGTGCCGATCTTTACGTCATGTAAGAACATATTTTCTCCATCGATGTGATTATTTCTCAGACGATCGCTGTTATCGGTAACGAATCCGCTAACTTTATGACTTTGATCGTTTTTTTATTTCATAACCATAACAATGGATAGGTAGAGGCTATTAATATTGCCCCATCGATCGTTACCAGACCACCGGACGGGGCTTTTTCAAAATAGCATTCTGGAAAACTGACTTAGGCAGGGATAAATAACCGAGGCACTTTCTTTAGTTATTTAATGTAGTGTTAACAATAAAACACATTAATAGTCACATCCACACAAAAAAAAGCCGCTTATGCCTTACGGTATAAACGGCTTTTCCGGAACATGACGGCTTAATGGAGCACGGTCACTGCATCTTTAAGACGTCCGGCGCGGTGTTTCACCATCGCAGAAATGTGCGCGCTTTCCTCGACCAGGTTGGCGTTTTTCTGCGTGATGCTGTCGAGCTCGGCCACCGCGCGGGTTAACTCTGACAACCCGGTTGCCTGCTCGGACGTCGAGTGGCTGATCTGGGCGATAAGCTGCGTCACGTTTTTCACCTGCTCGACAATATCATCCATCGTGCGGCCTGCGGCGTGCACCTGCTCAGAGCCGGACTGCACTTTGCTGGCGCTGGCATCAATCAGTTTACGAATATCATTCGCTGCGCTGGCGCTGCGGCTGGCGAGATGGCGGACTTCACCCGCGACCACTGCAAAACCTTTCCCCTGCTCGCCTGCCCTTGCCGCTTCAACTGCCGCATTCAGCGCCAGAATATTGGTCTGGAAAGCGATATCGTTAATCAGGGAAGTGATCGAGCCAATTCGCTGCGTGCTGTCGGCGATGTCATCCATGGTCTTGACGACGGTCTGCATCGCATTGCCCCCTTTCGTCGCCGCGCTGCTGGCGGCCACGGAGAGTTTATCCACCTCGGCGGCGGTTTCAGAGTTACTCTGAACGGAAGCGGCCATCTGGTTCATTGTCGCGACGGTCTGCTGCACGTTCGCCACCGTCTGACGCGTACGATCGTTCAGATCTTCATTTCCCTGCGCCAGCCTGTCGCTGCCGTCACGAACGCTCACCACCTGGCTCGATACGTCATTGATCAACCAGCGGCACATCAGGCCCAGCTGCCCTACCGCGCGCAGCGTCAGCCCCAGCTCGTCGCTGCGGTTCAGATGCTGCACGCTGTTGCGCTCACCGGTTGCGACCTTCAGCGCCTGTCGCGCCACATTCTCAACCGGGCGGACAATTTGTTGTTCAAACAGCAGTGTCCCGAACAGCATCACCACCGCGGCAGCAACGAGCGGTATCCAACCTGCGGAGGTCGCGACCAGCGAGGCGGCGAGAACGGCAAAGAGCACCGCCATCACGCTGCGCACGCGCCAGCGCAGCGGCATGGCCGGCAGTTTACCGAGCCAGCCCTTTCCAACGACCAGCCCTTTATGAACACGTTTCTTACAGCTCCCGTCATTCAGCGCCCGGTAAAGCGGCTCCACGGTAGCAATCTCATCCGCTGTGGCCTTCGTGCGAATCGACATATAGCCCGTTACCTGCCCGTGGCGCACCATCGGCACCGCGTTAGCACGCACCCAGTAATGGTCGCCATTTTTGCGCCGGTTTTTGACGATCCCACTCCACGGCTCGCCCTGCTGCAGCGTGTACCACATATCGGCAAACGCGGCTTTTGGCATATCGGGGTGGCGCACCAGATTGTGCGGCTGGCCCGTCAGCTCATCAAGCTGGTAGCCGCTCACCTGCACAAATGTGTCGTTGGCGTGGGTAATGTAGCTGTGGACGTCTGTGGTAGACATTAAGGTGGTGTCATCGTCCAGAGGATATTCATTCTGGGTGACATAAGTTGGAGAGGACATCGTGGGCATCCCTTGCAGGTTATTTGAATGTTAATTTTGTGGGTTAATGTTTTTTCGGCGATAAACAATTTATCTTTAATTGTTAAACTTGATAGAGATCGCAGATTTGACTTAAACCGTACTTTTTGTACGATTTTATAATTCATTGATTTCAAATACTTTCACTAAGAAATTACCCACAAAGCATGACCCGTTAATGCCCGCTTAAGTCGCAGCAAACGCACTTCTTTGGTGCAGTTGCGCGTTTCCGCTCTTTTTAAGGCTCTCTACCGCGTACCGCTGAACCCCGTTTCGGTTGTATCGGCATGATTAAATATTGCGCAACATTATTTTAACCTGGCGTTTATCCCGATTTTCGTTAAGTCATCTGAAGTGGCGTAATCCCTGCAATACTTAAATCAGTATCATGTGATACGCGATCCCCGGGAGCACATTTTGAACAGGTTACCTTCCAGCGCCTCGGCTCTTGCCTGTACCGCGCACGCACTGAATCTCATTGAGAAGCGAACGCTTGATCATGAGGAGATGAAACAACTTAACCGAGAGGTCATCGATTACTTTAAAGAGCACGTCAATCCAGGGTTTCTGGAGTATCGCAAATCTGTTACCGCCGGCGGGGATTACGGAGCCGTAGAGTGGCAAGCGGGAAGTCTGAACACGCTTGTCGACACCCAGGGACAGGAGTTTATAGATTGCCTGGGAGGTTTTGGAATTTTCAACGTGGGGCACCGTAATCCAGTTGTGGTTTCCGCCGTACAGAATCAACTTGCGAAACAACCTCTCCATAGCCAGGAGCTGCTCGACCCGCTTCGCGCCATGCTCGCGAAAACGCTGGCGGCCTTAACGCCCGGCAAACTGAAATACAGCTTCTTTAGCAACAGCGGCACGGAATCGGTCGAAGCGGCGATTAAACTCGCCAAAGCGTACCAGTCGCCGCGCGGGAAATTCACCTTTATCGCCACCAGCGGCGCGTTCCACGGGAAATCCCTGGGCGCACTGTCTGCTACCGCCAAATCCACCTTCCGCAAACCGTTTATGCCGCTGCTGCCGGGCTTCCGCCACGTGCCGTTCGGCGACATTAACGCCATGCGCACCGTGCTGAGCGAATGCCGTAAAACCGGCGATGACGTGGCCGCGGTGATCCTGGAGCCGATTCAGGGCGAAGGCGGCGTGATCCTCCCTCCGCAGGGCTATCTGCCTGCCGTGCGTCAGCTGTGCGATGAGTTTGGCGCGCTGCTGATCCTCGACGAAGTTCAGACCGGGATGGGGCGCACCGGCAAGATGTTTGCCTGCGAGCACGAGAACGTTCAGCCGGACATCCTGTGCCTGGCGAAAGCGTTGGGCGGCGGCGTCATGCCGATTGGTGCGACGGTTGCTACCGAAGAAGTGTTCTCGGTGCTGTTCGACAATCCGTTCCTGCACACCACCACCTTTGGCGGTAACCCGCTGGCCTGTGCGGCGGCGCTGGCGACCATCAACGTGCTGCTGGAGCAAAACCTGCCCGCGCAGGCGGAGCAGAAAGGCGACATGCTGCTGGACGGCTTCCGTCAGTTAGGCCGGGAGTATCCGGACCTGGTGCAGGACGCGCGTGGGAAAGGGATGCTGATGGCGATTGAGTTTGTCGATAACGAAACCGGCTATAGCTTCGCGAGCGAGATGTTCCGCCAGCGTGTGCTGGTGGCCGGAACGCTCAACAACTCGAAAACCATCCGCATTGAACCGCCGCTGACGCTGACGATTGAGCAATGTGAGCAGGTGCTGAAAGCGGCGCGTAAAGCACTGGCAGCGCTGCGCGTGAGCGTGGAAGAGGCGTAATCAACGCCGGGTGGCGCTACGCTTACCCGGCCGACAAAATACTGCATATGTAGGCCCGGTAAGCGTAGCGCCACCGGGCTACTTTTTATCGGTGAAACTCCGCCACCGTCATGGTGAAGCGCAGCACGTTTTTTCCCTCATTGGCATAGCCGTGCGCCGCTTCGGTTTTCGCTACCGCCGATGCCCCGGCAGCAACCTGCGTCACCGTCTCATCGACCATCAGGGTTAACACACCCTCGTTAACATGCAGTAGCTCGAAGGTTCCCGCCGGGTGGCCTGGAGAGGTGAACCGTTCCCCCGGATGCATCTCCCACTGCCAGAGTTCAATCATATCCGGTCCCTCGGTACCCGCCAGCAGTCTGGCGCGTCCGCCCAGTTCACCCTGCCACAGTACCGGAATCGCCTCTTCTTCGATAACGTGCACCAGCGGCTCGCTGGAGACGTTAACGATATCCGCCACTGAGATACCGAGCGCGGCGGCCAGTTTGCACAAAATGGCGATGCTGGGGTTGGCTGCGCCCTTTTCAATCTCCACCAGCATGCCTTTGCTGACGCTGGCGCGGCGGGACAGCTCATCCAGCGACAGTTTTTTCTCTTTGCGCCAGTTGCGGATGCGGTTCGCGACGGCCAGGCTTACCTGGGCAACATCAGCCCCCTGCGTAGTCATTATATTGACTTTATCAGTCATTGGTCACTACCATGGTATAAAACAGTCAATACAGGATTATTTATGTCTCTCGTTACGCCGTCAATAGACTCGCGTCTTGCCGGGATTGCCCCAGGCTTTCGGGCGCTGAGCATTCTGGTTGAAGCTGCGCCGATTACCCACCCGGACGTGGCGGCTACCTCACTGGCACAGGCCTGTCAGCAGATGCTTAATGATGATGTGCCCTGGGCTGATGCACACTTTTCAGACTGGGATGAGGTGTTTAAAGCCTTCGGCGCGAAACCGAAACGCACGCCCTGTTCGGCATCCGCCCTGCGTAAGCGGGTTCTGAAAGACGGCTCGCTGCCGCCGCTGGATCCGGTGGTGGATATCTATAATGCGGTGAGTATTCGCTACGCCATTCCGGTTGGCGGAGAAAACCTGGCGGCTTACTCGGGCGCGCCGCGTCTGACGCTGGCCGACGGCAGCGAGCCGTTTGATACCTTCAAAGAGGGACAGCCGGTGGTGGAACATCCGGAACCTGGCGAGGTTATCTGGCGCGACGATCTCGGCGTCACCTGCCGTCGCTGGAACTGGCGCCAGGGGATACGGACTCGTCTGGATAGCCAGGCGCAAACCATGTGGTTTATTCTTGAAAGCCTGCCGTCGATGCCGCTTGCGGCGCTGGAAGAGGCGGGAGAAGAGCTGGTCAACAACCTTCAGCGTCTGATGCCGGGGGCCAAGGCTCAGGTACAACTGCTGGAGCTGTAAGAGGACAACACGATGTTTCACGGATTAAGCGCCTTTCCGTTAACGCCCCTGAAAGAGGGGATATTTGACGAGCAGTCCTTCATCAATCTTCTGCGCCCCGTGGTCGACGCAGGCGTGGATTCCCTGGGCATTCTCGGCTCAACGGGAAGCTATGCCTATCTGACCGTTGAAGAGCGCGGCCGGATCGCACGCTGCGCGGTGGCGCATGCTGATGACATTCCGGTCATCGTCAGCATCGGTGCACTACGGCTTGACGATATTCTGCGTCTGGCTGACGACGCGCAGGCGGCAGGAGTCTCCGGCGTGCTGCTGGCACCCGTGTCGTACCAGCGATTAACGGAAGATGAAGTGTTTAATCTCTATGAAAAGGTGACCCGCCAGCTCTCCGTACCGCTATGCATTTACGATAATCCCGCCACGACCGGTTTTGCGTTTAGCGATGAATTGTTATTTGCCGTCGCGGCCCTGCCGAATGTGGGATCCATTAAGCTTGGTCGCGTGCCGGAGGACCTGTCGCAGGTACGCGCCCGTCTTCCTGATACAGTCACGCTGGGCATCGCCGGTGACTGGCGAGCAGCCTCAGCCCTGCAGGCCGGGTTTGACGTCTGGTACTCGGTTCTCGCGGGGTTGTTCCCTCAGGCGGCGCTGGCGATTGCACGTTCGAAAGAGGCGGCACAATCCGAGCGGTTAGAGCCGCTGTGGGAATTATTCCGTCGATACGGCAGCTTACGGGTTATCGCGGCGGCAGCAGAGATGATGGGAAAAGTGGCTGCACCTGCATTGCCATTTCCGTTACAGGCGGTTCAGGGGGAGCCGCGCGAGGCTCTTTCAGCGATCCTTGCGGAATTAGAGCTGGCCTGAAAAACGCCGGGTGGCGCTGCGCTTACCCGGCCTACCGCACAGTCCCGCATCCCGTAGGCCCGGTAAGCGTTAGCGCCACCGGGCAAAGCCCTTACTCCGGCAACAATCCGACAAAACTGCGTTTCTTACGCGGCTCTGACATCAATTCCTCAAGCTTATCCACGCAAGCCAGATAGTGCGGGGTTTTCTTGTGCGCCAGCACCGCCTCGTCGTCTTTATAGGCTTCGTAGATAAAGAACCGGGTTTTCACCCGAGGATCCTGCAATACGTCAAATCGCAGGTTTCCCGGCTCCTTGATTGCTCCCTCGTGGTTGGCGCGAAACACCTCCAGAAACTCGTCCACCCGCTCGGGTTTGATGTTGATCTCCACTAGCGTCACATTCATTTTGCTTCTCCCTGTTTCTCTTCCTGCCAGAACTGGAACGCGTCCCGGGCGCTCATGTTCTCGTGTACCACTTTCTTCACCGCCTTCAGCATGGCGAGCGGCGCGCTGGACTGGAAGATATTGCGCCCCATGTCCACGCCGGAGGCTCCCTGGTCGATTGCGCGCCAGCACATCTCCAGCGCCTCGTGCTCCGGCAGCTTTTTGCCTCCGGCAATGACGATCGGTACCGGGCAGCTGGCGGTCACTTTTTCAAAGCCCTCGTCCACGTAATAGGTTTTGACGAACTGCGCCCCCATTTCGGCGGCGATGCGACTGGCCAGCGAGAAATACCGTGCGTCGCGCGCCATCTCTTTCCCCACGCCCGTCACCGCCAGCGTCGGCACACCGTAGCGCGCCCCGGCGTCGACCAGCTTGATGATGTTATTAATCGACTGATGCTCAAACTCGCTGCCAATGTACACCTGCGCGGCCACCGCGCAGACGTTGAGGCGAAGCGCGTCCTCCATCGCCACCGCCACGCACTCGTTGGACAACTCGCCCAGGATCGAGTTACCGCCGGAGGCACGCAGCACAACCGGTTTATTCGTCGCGGCAGGTACCTGGCTCCTGAGGATGCCGCGGGTACACATCAGCACGTCCGTTTCGCCAAACAGCGGGGCGATAGAGAGATCGATACGCTCAAGGCCGGTGGTCGGCCCCTGAAAGTAGCCGTGGTCAAAGGCCAGCATCACCGTGCGGTTGCTTTGCGGGTTGAAGATGCGCGCCAGCCGGGACTGCATGCCCCAGTCCAGCGAGCCACATCCCTTCAGCGTGAACGGCACATTCTGCTGCGGCGTGCCGATGCCAAAATCCTTGCCGTCTTTGATGTCGTCTAAATCAGCCATGTATTCCCCCGTCAGAAATCGTATTTGTTGATGTTCTCTTTGGTGAACACCACGCGCTCCGGCAGCAGCACGATGCCGTTGCCCTTCGCCTCATACTGGTAGCCCTGCACGCTGTTCGGCTCGACCTTCAGCGCGCCGATGTTTTTTACGTCCACGCTGTCGCCCACGTTAAGATCGCCTTTTTTCAGTAAACGATCGGCGACATTGACCGCAATTTTGCCCTGCTGCACCACGTCCCACAGGCCGAAGGCTTTTACCGTGCCGCGCTCAACGTACGGGCGCATCACGTTCGGCGTGCTGAACCCGACAATCGCTACCCCTTCGCGCTTCAGGTTTTCTGCTGCCTGGGCGGCGGCTGGAAGCGCATTGGCGTCCGGCGCGATGATCGCATCCAGATCCGGATACGCTTTTAAGATCCCTTCGGCGGTTTGCAGAGATTTGGTGGCGTCGTTATAGCCAAACTGCGTCGTCACGACCTGCCACTGAGGATGGTCTTTCTCGATTTTGGCCTTCGCCTCCTTCACCCACTGGTTCTGGTCGGTGACGGTGGGGCTGGAGTAGAAGAACGCGACTTTGGCATTCGGTTTGGTGACCTGCCTGCCCGCCATCTCCACCAGCAGGCCGCCCAGCTGTTCCGGGGTGCCCTGGTTGATGTAGATGCTGCGGCACTCCGGTTTGGTGTCGGAATCCCAGGTCAGCACTTTTACCCCGCGCTGCATCGCACGCTTCAGCGCCGGGCAGAGGCCGTCCGGCGACACGGCGGAGACGATGATGGCGTTATAGCCCTGGTTGACGAAGTTATTGATGAGCTGCACCTGGCCGGAGACGCTCGGCTCGGTTGGGCCGTCATAGGTGACGTCCACGCCAAGATCTTTCCCCGCCTCTTTGGCCCCGTTGCCGCCGCTGGTGAAGAAGCCGACGCCCACCAGTTTCGGGATAAAGGCAATGCGGTCTGCCGCCTGCGCCGAGGCAAAGCTGAGGGCCATCGCCAGGACTATCAGTTTTGTTTTCATCTTACGCTCCGGGTAGTTTTCAGGAAGATATTGCGCACCCATTCACGGTGCAGACTCAGCGAACGTCCCATCACCACCACAACCAGCAGCGCCCCTGACAGCGCGCTCGACACCTGGTTGGGGATGCCGACCATCTGTAAACCCTGTTGCAGGTAGCCGACCAGCAGCGCCGCCAGCGCGGTGCCGACAACCGAACCGGAACCGCCGTAGATATTCGCCCCACCGAGCACCGCGGCGGTGAGCGCAGGCATCAGCAGATCGCGCCCCAGATCCGAACGCGCGGAACCGAAATAGGAGACCATCACCAGCGCGGCAATGGCCGAAGCCACGCCCACCAGGCCGTACAGCGCGTAGGGCATGCCGTTCACCGACAGCGCTGCGTAGCGTGCCGCGCGCGGGTTTTGCCCAATCAAAAAAAGATGGCGGCCAAAGCGTCCGCGGTGGGTAATCAGCCAGAAGAAGGCGGTGATGACCGCGAACAGCACCAGCGGGATCGGCAGCCCTAAAACGGTGAGATTAGCGAACGCGGTAAAGCTGTCCGGGAAGCCGCCGATGCCCTCGTAGCCCGTCGCGCCAGCCATGCCGGAGAGCAGCAGCGCCCCGCCGCCGTAGAGGTACAACGTGCCGAGGGTAATCACCAGGGGGCTGATGCCGGTGTAGTGGATCAGCGCCGCGTTCACCAGCCCGCACAGCAGGCCGAGCAGCAGCGTGAGCGGAATGGCGACCGCCATCGGCCAGCCCGACTGCATCATCACCCCAAGCGCAATGGCGCACAGGCCAATGGTTGAGCCCAGCGAAATGTCGATCCCGCCGCTGATGATCACCAGCGTCAGCGGCAGCGCCACAATGCCGATGCAGATAAAATCGCTGGTGCTGAACAGCAGCATGTTGATGTCGAGCATGCGCGGGTTGATGGCGCCAAAGAGCAGGATCTCCAGCACCAGCAAAATCAGCAGCGCGCTTTCCCAGTTAAGCTTCATTTACGCCACCTCTTTTTTGCGTTTTGGAAACGGGGTGACGTGCTTTCCCCCTTTATTGCCCGGCTGGAAGCGACTGTATTTCAACGCCCGCTGATGACGCGCCAGCGCCTGGCGCAGACGTCCGTCGAGCACCAGCACGCCCAGCAGCACAAGGCCGGCGATAAAGTCGTTCCACCAGGCCGGAAGCCGGAACAGCACCAGCACGGTGTCGATTTGGGTCAGGAAAAAGGCACCGAGCAATGCGCCGATCAGCGTGCCCGTCCCGCCCAAAAGCGAAATGCCGCCCAGCACGCAGGCGGCGATAGCTTTCATCTCCAGCCCGCTGCCGGTCTGGTTCGGTACAAAGCCAATCTGCGAGGCAAAAACGATCCCGGCGCAGGCCGCCAGCATGCCGTTAAGGGTAAAGGCGATCATCCGCGTGCGGTTCACCGCCACGCCCAGCTGGCGCGCGGCGGCGAGGTTATCGCCCACGGCATAAAAATCACGACCAAAGGCGGTGCGCGACAGCGTCCACGCGCCTGTGGCCGCTAAAAACAGCACCACCATACCGAGCGGTGAAACGCCAGGGGCAACCGGTTCTGAGAGGGATTTCAGCCCCGGCGGCAGCCCTTCAATCCACTTCCCGCCCGTCCAGAGCAGCATCCCCCCGCGATACAGCCCCAACGTACCGAGGGTGGCGACAATCGCCGGAATGCGCAGCCCCACCACCAGAAAACCGTTGAATGCCCCCGCCAGTGCGCCAATCGACAGTGCGAAAAGGATCGCCACCGGCAGGCTGTAGCCGCTGTTCAGCGCCACGCCGACGGCAATGGCAGCAAGCCCCACGGTGGAGCCAACAGACACGTCAATATTGCGGGTTAACATCACCAGCGCGGCGCCGAGCGCCAGCAGGATCAGGATCTGCGAGCTGGCGAAAATCATCCCCAGCGTCTGCAAACTCAGGTAGGAAGGATTCAGCGCCACCAGCACGGCAAACAGCGCCAGAATGGCGAGAAACGCGCTCAGCTCGCGGTTCTTCAGTAAGGTCTTCATGATTGCCCTCCAAATGCCAGCGCCATCATTTTGTCGAGGCTGACGGCGTGGCGCGGCAGCTCGCCGCTGAGTACGCCCTGGTGCATCACCAGCACGCGGTCCGCCAGTCCCGGAAACTCATCGAGATCGCTTGAGATCATCAGTACCGCCACGTTCTGCGCCGCCACGCTTTTGAGCAGCTGATAGATATCGGCGCGCGCCGCCACGTCCACGCCGCGCGTCGGTTCATCGACGATCAGCAGCAGCGGATTGGCCTCAAGACAGCGCGCCAGCAGCACCTTCTGCTGGTTGCCGCCGGAAAGCGTGCGCACGGGTTGATCCGCATGGTTGAGCTTGATCCCCAGCGCCCGGTGATAGCGTTCCACCACCGCAGACTCCCGCTTGCGCTGCTGCCAGAGAGATGGCTCGTTCAGGGCCACCGTGTTCCAGCGAACCGGCGCATCCAGGAACAAGCCGGAAACCTGCCGGTCTTCCGGCAGGTAGACCAGGCCTTTGTCCAGCCGGGAAAACACCGGATCGCCGGTGATCTCCTGGTTTTCCAGCCAGATGCGCCCCCCGCGCGCCGGACGCAGGCCATAAAGGGTTTCGGCAAATTCGGTGCGCCCGGATCCCACCAGCCCGGCCAGACCAACGATCTCCCCGGCGTAGATCTCAAGACTGAGATCGATAAACCCCTCCCCGGTAAGATCGTCCACGCGCAGCACCGGGAAATCCTGCGGCTGGGTGCGGCGGTTGCCCGGCAGCGCCAGCCACAGTTTTTGCGCGTCGCTTAAGCCTTTATCCCGACTCACGGGCGTCATCGCCGCGATAAGCGCGTTATCATCGAACTGCGCCGTTTCGCCGCTGAGCACCACCGCGCCGTCGCGCATCACCGAGACGTGGCTCGCCAGCTGGCGGATTTCCGGCAATTTATGAGAGATAAAGACAATGCCAACGCCGAGCGCCTGCAGCGCGCGGATCTGGCGGAACAGGCGTTCGGTTTCGCCCGGCGTGAGCGACGCCGTGGGTTCATCGAGGATCAGGATCTTTGCGTTGCGCATGAGCCCGCGCAGGATCTCCACCATCTGCTGATCCGCCACTTCCAGGGTGCTGGCGGCGGCATCGAGATTAAGCGGGCACTGCAGCTGCTGGAGTTTCTCCGCCAGCCGCTTTTCCAGATCGCGTTCGCGCGGCAGGCGGAAAAGAATGTTTTCCCTGACCGTCAGGTTGGGGAACAGCAGCGGCTCCTGCGGCACCAGGTAAATGCCTAACCTGTGCGCCTGAGCAGGCGTGAGCCGCGCATATGACTGTCCCTCGACGGAAAATTCACCGCTATCCGGCGTCTCGACCCCGGCGATGATCTTCATCAGGGTCGATTTACCCGCGCCGTTACCGCCCATCAGCGCATGCACCTGACCCGCAAGCAGCGTGAAATCAATGCCTTTTAGAACCGGCACGCCGGAGAACTGCTTGCAGATATCGTGCGCTTCAAGAAGTGAGGTCATCATCGCTCCGCTATTGAACAAATGATTTTTAGATTTAATAATGTTCAAAAGCGTAGACGGTGAACTATATTTACAACCGTGCAGGGATCACAGTTTTATCGATTAAGATCCAGACAGGCCTCAAACAATCTAAAAGATCCGTTTTGTCGCGTGGCTCACACTTTCAAGGCGCGCCATCACGAACATATGATCTAAATTTTTATAAGAGTTCAATTATGAGCGATAAACGCACTGCGGAAGAAGGACGGTTTGCCGGGCTGGCACTGGCGGAAGAGGAGCTGGTAGCGCGCGTGGCATGGTGTTACTACCACGACGGATTAACCCAGAACGACATTGGTGAGCGGCTCGGGCTGCCGCGCCTGAAGATTTCACGCCTGCTGGAGAAAGGCCGCCAGTCCGGGGTCATCCGGGTGCAGATCAACTCCCGTTACGAGGGCTGTCTGGCGCTGGAAACCGAGCTCCAGCAGCGCTTTGGCCTGAAGCTGGTGCGCGTGATGCCGGCCCTGAATACCCCGCCGATGAACGTGCGGTTAGGCATAGGCGCAGCGCAGTCGCTGATGGGCGTGCTGGAGCCCGGCCAGCTGTTAGCGGTTGGGTTTGGTGAAACCACCATGAGCAGCCTGCAGCACTTAAGCGGGTTTATCAGCTCGCAGCAGATCCGCCTGGTGACGCTCTCCGGCGGCGTCGGACCGTATATGACCGGTATCGGCCAGCTGGATGCGGCCTGCAGCGTGAGCATGATCCCCGCCCCGCTTCGCGTGTCATCCGCTGAAGTCGCCGGGATCTTAAAACGCGAAACCAGCGTGCGGGACGTGATCCTCGCCGCCACTGCTGCCGACGTGGCTGTGGTCGGCATTGGTTCGGTGAACCAGCGCCGTGACGCCACCATCCTGCGCTCCGGCTACATCAGCGAAGGCGAGCAGCTGATGTACGCCCGCAAAGGCGCGGTCGGCGACATCCTCGGCTATTTCCTCAATGCCGAAGGCGAATGCGTAGAGGAGCTGGAGATCCACAAAGAATTACTGGGCGTCACCCTCGATGAACTGGCGCAGCTGCCGACCATCGTTGGCGTGGCCGGAGGTGAAGAGAAAGCCGATGCGATTTATGCCGCACTGAAAGGTCGCCGTATCAATGGCCTGGTGACGGAAGAGACGACAGCCCGCGCGGTGCTGGCTCTGGCCGGATAAGAGCAGCCCTGCGCCTGACACGAGGCAAGCTCATGAGTTACCTTTTAGCGTTAGATGCAGGGACAGGCAGCGTTCGCGCCGTTATTTTCGATTTACAGGGCAACCAGATTGCCGTTGGTCAGGCCGAGTGGAAGCACCTGAGCGTGGAAAATGTGCCGGGCTCGATGGAGTTTGATCTGCAGACCAACTGGCGGCTGGCCTGTCAGTGCATTCATCAGGCGCTGGCACGTGCGGACCTGAGCGCGGCGGATATCCAGTCCGTGGCCTGCTGCTCCATGCGCGAAGGCATTGTGCTGTATGACCGCAACGGCGAGGCCATCTGGGCCTGCGCCAACGTCGACGCCCGCGCCAGCCGCGAGGTGTCGGAGCTCAAAGAGATCCACGACGACCGTTTCGAATCCGAGGTGTACGAGGTCTCCGGGCAAACGCTAGCCCTGAGCGCGATGCCGCGCCTGCTGTGGCTGGCACACCATCGTCCGGATATTTACCGCAAGGCCGCCACCATCACCATGATCAGCGACTGGCTGGCAGCGAAGCTTTCCGGCGAGCTGGCGGTCGACCCGTCCAATGCGGGCACCACCGGCATGCTGGACCTCTTCTCCCGCGACTGGCGTCCGGCGCTGCTGGACATGGCCGGGCTGCGGGCCGATATCCTCTCACCGGTGAAAGAGACCGGCACCGTGCTGGGTGCCATTACCCATGAAGCCGCACAGCAGAGCGGCCTGCGCGAGGGCACGCCGGTGGTGATGGGCGGCGGCGACGTGCAGCTGGGCTGTCTGGGGCTGGGCGTGGCGCGCGCCGGGCAAACGGCGGTGCTGGGCGGCACCTTCTGGCAGCAGGTAGTGAACCTGCCGCAGGTGCGCACCGACCCTGACATGAACATCCGCGTGAACCCGCATGTGATCCCGGGTATGGCGCAGGCGGAGTCAATCAGCTTCTTTACCGGGCTGACCATGCGCTGGTTCCGCGACGCCTTTTGTGCCGAAGAAAAACTGATTGCCGAGCGGATGGGGATGGACACTTACTCCCTGCTGGAAGAGATGGCCAGCCGGGTGCCGGCGGGGTCTCACGGAGTGATGCCGATCTTCTCCGACGCGATGCATTTTAAGCAGTGGTACCATGCCGCACCGTCGTTTATTAACCTCTCCATCGACCCGGAAAAATGCAACAAAGCGACGCTGTTCCGCGCGCTGGAAGAGAACGCGGCGATTGTCTCGGCCTGTAACCTGGCGCAGATATCGCGCTTTTCCGGCGTGACGTTTGAAAGCCTGGTCTTTGCGGGCGGCGGGTCAAAAGGTGCTCTGTGGAGCCAGATTTTAAGCGACGTGACCGGCCTGCCGGTGCGCGTTCCGGAAGTGAAAGAGGCAACGGCGCTGGGCTGCGCCATCGCGGCCGGAACAGGCGCGGGGCTGTTTGCGGATATGGCCTCGACGGGCGAGCAGCTGGTGAAATGGAGCCGCGAGTTTACGCCGAACCCGCAGCACCGCGAGCTGTACGACGGCATGATGCAGAAGTGGCAGGCGGTGTACGCCGACCAGCTTGGGCTGGTGGACAGCGGGCTGACGACGTCAATGTGGCAGGCTCCGGGGCTGGTGCGGGCATCCCCCTCACCCCGACCCTCTCCCTAAGGGAGAGGGAGATTACGTCCCCTCTCCCTGCGGGAGAGGGTTAGGGTGAGGGCATCAGGCCACACCAATATTTGAATCCCATCACAATCACTGCATTCCCCTTTTCCCTTTTACTCCCTGCTGGCTAAATTAGTAACTCATCCGACCACATAACAATAATTTTACACTGGAAGAGACTATGAGCCGCTACCCGTCGTTATTCGCCCCCCTCGATCTGGGGTTCACCACACTCAAAAACCGCGTGTTGATGGGTTCGATGCACACCGGGCTGGAGGAGCATCCGGACGGGGCCGAGCGTCTGGCGGCCTTCTACGCCGAGCGCGCGCGCCACGGGGTGGCGCTGATAGTCACCGGCGGCGTGGCCCCTGCCCCTTCCGGAGTGGGCATGGAGGGCGGCGCGGTATTGAACGATGCGTCACAGCTGCCGCACCACCGCATTGTGACCGACGCCGTTCACAAAGAGGGCGGGAAAATCGCCCTGCAAATTCTGCACACCGGGCGCTACAGCTATCAGCCGAATCTGGTTGCCCCTTCAGCCATTCAGGCACCGATTAACCGTTTTAAACCGCATGCTCTGAGCCACGACGAGATCCTGGCGCTGATTAACGACTTCGCCCGCTGCGCCGCGCTGGCGCGTGAGGCGGGCTATGACGGCGTCGAGATAATGGGATCCGAAGGCTATCTGATTAACGAATTCCTCGCTGCCCGCACCAACCAGCGAGACGACGAATGGGGCGGCGACTATGCTCGCCGCATGCGCTTTGCTGTGGAGGTAGTACGCGCCGTGCGTGAACGTGCGGGAGCTGATTTTATTATTGTCTTCCGCCTGTCGATGCTCGACCTGGTAGAGGGAGGCGGCACGTTCGACGAAACCGTGCAGCTGGCGCAGGCGATTGAAGCTGCCGGCGCCACCATTATCAACACCGGTATCGGCTGGCACGAGGCGCGTATCCCGACCATCGCCACGCCGGTGCCGCGCGCGGCGTTTAGCTGGGTGACGCGCAGGCTGAAAGGCAAAGTGTCTGTTCCACTGGTGACAACCAACCGCATTAACGACCCGCAGGTGGCGGACGATGTGATATCACGCGGCGATGCCGATATGGTGTCGATGGCGCGGCCGTTCCTGGCCGATGCCGAACTGCTGTCCAAAGCGCAAAGCGGACGCGCGGATGAGATCAACACCTGCATCGGCTGTAACCAGGCCTGCCTGGATCAAATCTTCGTCGGCAAGGTCACCTCTTGTCTCGTGAATCCGCGCGCCTGCCATGAAACCAAAATGCCCGTGGTGCCAGCGACAACGAAAAAGCGCCTGGCGGTTGTGGGGGCGGGACCCGCGGGTCTGGCGTTTGCGGTAAATGCCGCCGGACGCGGGCACAGCGTGACGCTGTTTGATGCGCTGGCGGAGATTGGCGGGCAGTTTAATATCGCCAAGCAGATCCCCGGCAAAGAGGAGTTCTATGAAACCCTGCGCTACTACCGCCGGATGATCGAGCTTACAGGCGTCGAGCTGCGGCTTAACCAGTTTGTGAATGCGGCGGATCTGACCGGTTTCGACGAGGTGATCCTGGCGAGCGGGATCGTACCGCGCCTGCCTGCGATCGAGGGTATCGATCATCCGAAGGTGTTGAGCTATCTGGATGTATTGCGTGACAAAACGCCGGTTGGCGAGAGGGTGGCGATTATTGGCTGCGGTGGGATCGGCTTTGATACCGCCATGTACTTAAGCCAGCCGGGCGAGGCCACCAGCCAGAACATTGCCGAGTTTTGCGTGGAATGGGGTATCGACACCAGCCTGAGCCAGTCCGGCGGGCTTCGCCCTGAAGGACCGCAACTGCCAAAAAGCCCGCGGCAGATAGTGATGCTCCAGCGTAAAGCCAGCAAGCCGGGCGAAGGGCTGGGCAAAACAACGGGCTGGATCCATCGCGCCACCCTGCTCTCGCGCGGCGTGAAGATGATCCCGGCGGTGAGTTATCAGAAGATCGACGATGACGGGCTACACGTGACGATCGGCGGTGAGCCACAGCTGCTGCGGGTGGATCATGTCATTTTATGTGCCGGGCAGGAGCCGAAGCGCGATCTGGCAGATCCGCTGCGCGAGGCGGGGAAAACGGTGCATTTGATCGGCGGGTGCGACGTGGCGATGGAGCTGGACGCGCGGCGGGCAATTGCGCAGGGGACGAAGTTAGCTCTGGCGATCTAGGGCATTGCCGGGCGGCGCTGCGCTTGCCCGGCCTACGGGTTCAAGGCCGTTGTAGGCCCGGTAAGCGAAGCGCCACCGGGCATCAGGCCGCACATACCTAATCTTAGCGACGACGACCCAGCTTCACTGCTTTCAGCACCACAAACTTGTTGTTGGTCGCAATGGTGACGCAGTTACCGAAAATCTTCTTCAGCTTGTGGAAGTAGTCCAGGTGGCGGTTTGCCACGATGTACAGCTCGCCGTTAATCTTCAGGCAGCGGCGCGCATGGTGGAACATCTCCCAGGCGACGTTATCCGTCAGGGCATGCTTCTGGTGGAACGGCGGGTTACAGAACACCGCGTTGAAGCGGAAAGGCTCTACGCCCGACAGCGCGTTGTTGATCATAAACTCGCAGCGATCCAGCGCCTCTGGCATGTTGGTTTCCACATTCAGACGGCTCGACGCCACCGCCATTGGCGATTCGTCGCTGAACACCACGCTGGCTTCCGGGTTCTTCGCCAGCAGCGTCAGGCCAATCACGCCGTTACCACAGCCCAGGTCGACGATTTCCCCTTCCAGGTTTTCCGGCAGATTTTCAATAAAGAAACGCGCGCCGATATCCAGACCGGTGCGGGAGAAGACGTTTGCGTGGTTGTGGATGGTCCAGTCTGTGCCTTCCAGCTTCCAGCTCAGCGTCTCTGGCGCGTCAGCCAGCGCTGGCGCACTGAAGGTACAGTTGATCAGGCGCGCTTTTTTCCAGGCCAGCGTCGTGGTGGTTGGGCCAAGGACTTTCTCAAACAGCTCCAGCGTCGAGGTGTGGATATCGCGCGCTTTGGCGCCCGCGATGATGCGGGTTTCTGGCGTCACGACCTTACGCAGCGCGCGCAGCTGTTGTTCCAGCAGCGCCATGGTTTTTGGTACTTTAATCAGTACCACGCCCGGCGCCTGCGGGTACTCCGCGGTGCTGTCGAGAAACTTCACGCTGGATTCTTCGATATCGTTATGGCGCAGGTTTTCACGCGTCGCCAGCTCGCTCAGGTAGGAATCGCCGATGCTGTAAGGCGCGTGTTCCGCCAGCGCACAGCCCAACGCGCCAAAGGCATCATTCAGGATCAGAACCGGGCCGCGGATTTCAGTCTCATCCAACTGCTGCAGCAGATATTCATCCGCCGCTTCCCACGCCATAAGCGGGTTGACGTCGTCCGTTTCCGGGAAACGTTTAAGGTTGAGTGAACGGAAACCGTTGTCTAAGTGGCTCATCGGCCCTCCTGAATGGTAAAATTTGGCGTATCCCTGAAAAGGGTGCGTGAGTATACCCGTTTTATTGTCGATTTGGGGCGTTGATGAACCAACTTACTTATCTCCAGGGCTACCCGGAGCATTTACTTTCTCAGGTTCGCAGCCTGATTGCCGAGCAGAAGCTCGGCGCGGTGCTGGAAAAACGCTATCCCGGCACCCACGATTTCGCGACCGATAAAGCCCTCTGGCAGTATACGCAGGATCTGAAAAGCCGCTATCTGAAGAGCGCGCCGCCGATCAACAAGGTGATGTATGACAACAAGATCCACGTGCTGAAAAACGCGCTCGGCCTGCACACCGCCATCTCCCGCGTACAGGGCGGTAAGCTGAAAGCGAAGGCCGAGATCCGCGTCGCGACGGTGTTCCGTAACGCACCGGAAGCCTTTCTGCGGATGATCGTCGTCCATGAGCTGGCGCACCTGAAAGAGAAAGAGCACGACAAAGCGTTCTACTCCCTCTGCTGCCACATGGAGCCGCAGTATCATCAGCTGGAGTTTGATACCCGCTTGTGGCTTACGCATTTATCGTTAAATGGTAATGCGGAATAGCGCACGCGAATTGTCATGATGACGTGCTACAGTGGCTAAAGGTTCCCCGCTACGGAGTACGTAAACGTTTATGATACGTTTCGCAGTCATTGGTACGAACTGGATCACACGCCAGTTCGTCGACGCCGCCCACGAAACCGGCAAACTTAAACTTACCGCAGTCTATTCCCGCAGCCTTGAGCAGGCGCAGAGTTTTGCCAACGATTACCTCGTTGAGCATCTCTTCACTTCGCTTGATGAAATGGCGCAAAGCGACGCCATTGACGCGGTGTATATCGCCAGCCCGAATTCCCTGCACTTCCCGCAAACGAAGCTGTTCCTCAGCCATAAAAAGCATGTGATTTGCGAGAAGCCGCTGGCGTCGAATATCCAGGAAGTGGAAGCCGCCATCGCACTTGCCCGCGAAAACCAGGTGGTGCTGTTCGAAGCGTTCAAAACCGCCAGCCTGCCGAATTTCCTGCTGTTGCAGCAGTCGCTGCCGAAAATTGGCAAAGTGCGTAAAGCCTTTATCAACTACTGCCAGTACTCGTCGCGCTACCAGCGCTACCTCGACGGTGAAAATCCAAATACCTTTAACCCGGCCTTCTCTAACGGCTCGATTATGGATATCGGTTTCTATTGCCTGGCCTCCGCCGTGGCGCTGTGGGGCGAGCCGCACGGCGTCACCGCCACCGCCAGCCTGCTGGAGAGCGGCGTGGATGCGCACGGGCTCGTGGTGCTGGATTACGGTGATTTCAGCGTCACGCTGCAGCACTCCAAAGTCAGTGATTCCGTACTGCCAAGCGAGATTCAGGGCGAAGCCGGCTCGCTGGTTATCGAGAAGATCTCCGAATGCCAGAAAGTAAGCGTGGTACCGCGCGGCGGTAAAGCGCAGGAGCTGACGCAACCTCAGCATATTAACACTATGCTCTATGAGGCAGAGGTCTTTGCCCGTCTGGTGGAAGACAACGAAGTGAATCACCCGGGTCTCGCGGTGAGCCGCACCACGGCGAAGCTGCAAACGGAGATCCGCCGTCAGACCGGCGTGGTGTTCCCGGCAGACGGCGTGAACGCGGAAGCCATCGCGTAAAGCTGTGTAATGAAACGGCGCAGACCATTGACGAAACCAATGGTCTGACATATTTTGTTACCTGCAAAGGGGAGTAACTTCTTCGTCGGTGGATCGTCATTACGATGCGTGTAATACCGCATCCGGTCGCCGGGCAACCCTCGTGGTTGTAAGTGAGACCTTGCCGGAAGGCGAGGTCTATGCATAAAAAGCTAACGGCTATCGTCTTCTGACCATGGCCGTTTTTGTTTTTTATGTGTAAGGAAAATAGTATGCATTCTGTCGGCACTCCAATGTTGTGGGGCGGATTCGCGGTTGTCGTGCTCATCATGCTGGCGATCGACCTCTTTTTGCAGGGGCGTCGCGGCGCACACGGCATGACCATGAAGCAGGCCGCCGCCTGGTCTCTGGTGTGGGTTACCCTTTCCCTGCTGTTCTGTGCTGCCTTCTGGTGGTATCTGGCCTCGACCGAAGGCCGGGCGGTGGCCGATCCTCAGGCGCTCGCCTTCCTCACCGGCTATCTGATTGAAAAAGCCCTGGCGGTGGATAACGTCTTCGTCTGGCTGATGCTGTTCAGCTACTTTGCCGTGCCTGCTGCCCTGCAGCGCCGCGTGCTGGTCTACGGCGTGCTGGGTGCCATTGTTCTGCGTACCATTATGATCTTCGCCGGCAGCTGGCTGATCACCCAGTTCGAATGGCTACTGTACGTCTTCGGCGCGTTCCTGCTGTTCACCGGGATCAAAATGGCGCTGGCGAAAGAGGACGGCTCCGCGATTGGCGATCGTCCGCTGGTGAAGTGGATCCGTGGACATCTGCGCATGACCGACAAGATTGAGAGCGAGCACTTCTTCGTGCGCAAGAACGGTCTGCTGTTTGCCACCCCGCTGCTGCTGGTGCTGATTCTGGTTGAGCTGAGCGACGTGATTTTTGCCGTAGACAGCATCCCGGCTATTTTCGCGGTGACCACCGACCCGTTCATCGTCCTGACCTCAAACCTGTTCGCGATACTCGGTCTGCGTGCCATGTACTTCCTGCTGGCTGGCGCGGCAGAGCGCTTCTCGATGCTGAAGTACGGCCTGTCGGTGATTCTGGTGTTTATCGGTATCAAGATGCTGATTGTCGATTTCTACCACATCCCAATCGCCATTTCGCTCGGCGTGGTGTTTGGCATTCTGATCGTGACGCTGATTATCAATACCTGGGTTAACCGCCAGCACGATAAGAAGCAGCAGGTTTAGTGCGTTTTGCCCGGTGGCGCTGCGCTTACCGGGCAATTTCGTTAATCAATGGTTAAAAAACATGACGCAACACGTAAAATCCAGCATTTTACGCTTCCCTCCACAGACACTTTCCCTATACTCGACCAGGCAAACATTTACTTACATCCGGACATAAATGTGACTAAGAGCACATCCGGGATGGAACGCAATTTCACTTAAGGAATTCCCATGACCGCATCCTCGTCTGGTCTGTTTGCGCGTCTGTCGCGCGGCAGCCTTGTTAAGCAAATACTGGTTGGCCTGGTGCTCGGCATCGCGCTGGCACTGATCTCAAAACCTGCCGCAGAAGCAACTGGCCTTCTCGGTACTCTCTTCGTCGGCGCACTGAAAGCGGTCGCGCCGGTTCTGGTTTTGACCCTGGTGATGGCCTCAATCGCCAACCACCAGCAAGGGCAAAAAACCAATATTCGCCCGATTCTCTGGATGTACCTGCTGGGTACGTTCTCCGCCGCGCTGACGGCGGTTATCGTTAGCTTTATCTTCCCTTCCACGCTGCAACTGACCACCGGCGCAACCGACATTACGCCACCTGCAGGTATTGTTGAGGTAATGCACGGCCTGCTGATGAGCATTGTTGCCAACCCGATCCACGCACTGATCAACGCGAACTACATCGGGATCCTGGTATGGGCAGTCGGTTTGGGCTTTGCCCTGCGCCATAGCAATGACACCACCAAAAACCTGATTACCGACGTTTCTAACGCCGTGACCTTTATCGTGACGGTGGTGATCCGCTTCGCACCGATTGGTATTTTTGGTCTTGTCGCCTCAACGCTGGCAACGACCGGTTTTGGCGCATTGTGGGGCTATGCCCAACTGCTGCTGGTACTGATTGGCTGCATGGCCGTAGTGGCACTGGTGATTAACCCGCTGCTGGTGTTTCTGCAGACCCGCCGTAACCCGTACCCGCTGGTGCTGATGTGCCTGCGCGAAAGCGGCGTAACCGCCTTTTTCACCCGCAGCTCGGCGGCGAATATTCCGGTCAACATGTCGCTGTGTGAGAAGCTGAATCTGGACCGCGATACCTATTCCGTCTCAATCCCGCTGGGGGCGACAGTCAATATGGCGGGGGCGGCAATTACCATCACGGTGCTGACGCTGGCGGCGGTCAATACGCTGGGTATACCAGTGGATCTGCCAACGGCGCTGCTGCTAAGCGTAGTTGCTGCGCTCTGTGCCTGTGGCGCATCCGGCGTGGCGGGCGGTTCGCTACTGCTGATCCCGCTGGCGTGTAATATGTTCGGCATCCCGAACGAGATCGCCATGCAGGTGGTCGCGGTAGGCTTTATCATCGGCGTATTGCAGGACTCCTGCGAGACGGCGATTAACTCCTCCACCGACGTGATGTTCACCGCCGCCGTGTGCCAGGCGGAAGACGCGCGTTTAGCGAAGAACGCTCTGCGCAGTTAAAAAGAAAAGCCCGGTGGCGGCTACGCCTTACCGGGCCTACAGGGTTCCGTAGGTCGGGTAAGCGTTAGCGCCACCCGACATCACACTTAAAGCGTCACACCACTCTTAAAGATCGCCAGCTCGCGGAAGTCGTTCTTCTCGTTACAGGTCTGCTTGCCGTTAGCGAATTCCACAATGCTGTCCACAAACTCCGTCAGCAATTCAGGCATCGCTTTGCCGTGAATCAGTTGGCCCGCGTCAAAGTCGATCCAGTGTTTTTTCTTCG
Organism: Enterobacter chinensis; assembly: GCF_034008295.1. Classification (NCBI taxonomy): domain Bacteria; kingdom Pseudomonadati; phylum Pseudomonadota; class Gammaproteobacteria; order Enterobacterales; family Enterobacteriaceae; genus Enterobacter; species Enterobacter chinensis. The sequence continues at coordinate 168,716 of NZ_JARDVI010000003.1, read as the reverse complement.
CTGCCAGCTCGCTGTTGGTGGCAATTTTCACCGTCGGTACAAAACCGCCGTACGGCGTGCCGCGCCCGGTGCTGAATAGCACCATATGGCAGCCTGCGCCGGCCAGCGCGCTGGTGGCGACCGCATCGTTCCCGGGGGCGCTCAGCAGGTTCAGACCGTGCGTTTTCAGGCGCTCGCCGTAGCGCAGCACATCGACGACCTGGCTCGCGCCCGCTTTCTGGGTGCAGCCGAGGGATTTCTCCTCAAGCGTGGTGATGCCGCCCGCTTTGTTACCCGGAGACGGGTTCTCATAAATCGGCTGGTTGTGGGCAATGAAGTACTGCTTGAAGTCGTTCACCATGGTGACGGTCTTCTCAAACGTCTCTTCGTCGCGGCAGTGGCTCATCAGAATCCGTTCTGCGCCAAACATCTCCGGCACTTCGGTCAGCACCGTCGTGCCGCCGTTGGCAATCACGTAGTCCGAGAAGCGGCCCAGCATCGGGTTAGCGGTAATGCCGGACAGGCCATCAGACCCGCCGCACTCCAGACCAAACTTCAGCTCGCTCAGCTTGCCCGGCTCGCGTTTGTCGTGGCGCATTACCTCGTACAGCTGGTGCAGCTGTTCAATGCCCGCTTCCACCTCATCGTCATGATGCTGACACACCATAAAATGCACCCGCTCAGGGTCAAACTCGCCGAGCGTCTCGCGGAAGGCGTCCACCTGATTGTTCTCGCAGCCGAGACCGATCACCAGCACCGCGCCCGCGTTCGGGTGGCGCACCATGTTTTGCAGCATGGTGCGGGTGTTAATGTGGTCGTCACCGAGCTGGGAGCAGCCATAGGTGTGGCTAAACAGATGCACCCCGTCAGTGCCTTCGGCATTGTTGGTCTCTTTCAGGAAACGCGTCTGGATCTGACGCGCAATCCCGTTCACGCAGCCAACGGTCGGGAGGATCCACAGCTCGTTGCGGATCCCCACGTTGCCGCTGGCGCGACGGTAGATCTGCACCTCACGATCCGCCGCCTGCATCGCTTCCGCGGGTAATTCAGGTTGATAGCTGTACTCGTCCAGATCGCTAAGATTGGTGCGGGTATTGTGGGAATGAATATGTTCACCCGGCTCGATATCCGCCAGCGCATGCCCAATCGGAAGACCGTACTTCACGACGTTATCCCCTTTGGCGAGAGGCTTCACGGCAAATTTGTGTCCGCGAACGATCGCCTGACGCAGGGTGACGCTCTGGTTATCAACGGTCACCACATCGCCTTCACAGAGATCCGTCAGCGCGACGGCCACGTTATCCAGCGAATGGATTTTGATGTATTGCATATCAACCTCAAACGGCCCTAGTTCAGTTCAATGGCGAAGTAGTCACGCGCATTGTTAAAGCAGATGTTTTTCACCATTTCGCCCAGCAGCTGGATATCCGCTGGCGCTTCGCCTGCGTGTACCCAGCGGCCAATCATCTGGCACAGAATGCGGCGGAAATATTCATGACGGGTATAGGACAGGAAGCTGCGGCTGTCGGTCAGCATGCCAACAAAGCGGCTTAACAGGCCAAGCTGCGCCAGCTGCGTCATCTGACGTTCCATACCGTCTTTCTGATCGTTGAACCACCAGCCGGAGCCGAACTGCATCTTGCCCGGCATCCCTTCGCCCTGGAAGTTGCCGACCATGGTGCCCAGCACTTCGTTATCGCGCGGGTTCAGGCAGTAGAGAATGGTTTTTGGCAGCAGGTTTTGTTCGTTCTGTTTGCTCAGCAGCTTAGACAGCTCTTCGGCCAGCGGACGGTCGTTGATGGAGTCGAAGCCCACATCCGCACCGATCAGTTTAAACTGGCGCTGGTTGTTATTACGCAGCGCGCCGATATGGTACTGCTGTACCCAGCCGCGACGGGCATATTCCGCGCCGAGGAACACCAGCACCGCCGTTTTAAACTGCGCCACTTCATGCTCGCTCAGTCCTTCGCCGGAGAGACGACGCGCCAGAATGCTGTCCAGCTCGGCTTCGTTTGATTCCGCAAACAGCACCACGTCCAGCGCGTGGTCAGAGACTTTACAGCCGTGCGCCGCGAAGTGATCCAGACGTTTGGTCAGCGCGGTTTGCAGGTCTGCGAAACGACGAATGTCGGTATCAGAGACTTCCGCCAGCTTCGCCATGTATTCGTTAAACGTGGCCTGTTCGATATTAAAGGCTTTATCCGGACGCCAGCTTGGCAGCACTTTGATATCAAACGCGCCGTCTTTGGCGATCGCCGCATGGTGTTCCAGAGAGTCAACCGGATCGTCGGTGGTGCCCACCATCTTCACGTTCATCTGCTTCATGATGCCGCGCGCGGAGAAGTTATCCTGCGCCAGCAGCGCATTGCAGCGCTCCCAGATTTCATCAGCGGTCGTTGGGGAGAGCAGCGTTCCGGTAATACCAAACGGGCGGCGGAGTTCAAGGTGCGTCCAGTGGTAGAGCGGGTTGCCGATGGTGTGCGGAACGGTCGAAGCCCAGGCGTCAAACTTCTCGCGGTCGGTGGCGTCGCCGGTACACAGGCGTTCAGCCACGCCGTTGGTACGCATGGCACGCCATTTGTAGTGGTCACCCTTCAGCCAGATGTCATACAGGTTTTTGAAACGATAATTTTCGGCAACCTGCTGCGGCGGCAAGTGGCAGTGGTAGTCGAAAATCGGCTGGTCTTTTGCGTAGTCGTGGTACAGGCGGCGAGCAAATTCGGTATCTAACAGAAAATCGTCGGTCATAAACGGCGTCATTATCGTCTTCCTCATTACGGGAGCGTCAGAAAGCGTATGTTCATATGCTGCAAAGTTATCACACCAATTTCCACCAACCGAAGCTTTTTTCGTGAGTGAGATCAATAAACGTCAACAAATAAATTACCCTCTATGGAGTAAACCCTTCTGCATCCCGCGCCATTACTGGCTTTGCCTGCAACGGTGAATGTCCCCACAAAGAATCATACATTTGTGATGTCACTCACCTTTTAAAGTTGTATGACAAGTTATCTTTTCGCCGTCGCAAACACTCAGCCGACGGAATGCATTACCGGTGTGAGAGACATCGGATTTAACGGTACGGATACCGACTTATGCACGCTTACTTATGGCAAGGTTCGGGCCGTTCCGGGACATGCTCCCGGCTACGCCCCTCCCGTTACACAACTGCTCCCGGAAACGGTTGAGAGGTTGCCGTGCTCTGGCGCGGAAATAACATAACGATGAGGTTTTAGATGCGTAAAATTAAAGGGTTACGTTGGTATATGATTGCGCTGGTGACGCTTGGCACCGTGCTGGGCTACCTGACGCGTAACACCGTGGCAGCAGCAGCGCCAACGTTGATGGAAGAGCTGCATATCTCCACGCAGCAATACTCCTACATCATTGCCGCCTATTCCGCGGCTTATACCATCATGCAGCCTGTTGCTGGCTATGTGCTGGATATTCTCGGTACCAAAATCGGCTATGCCTTCTTCGCCATCGCCTGGGCGGTGTTCTGCGGGGCAACCGCGCTGGCCGGCAGCTGGGGTGGTCTGGCACTCGCTCGCGGCGCGGTAGGTGCAGCTGAAGCCGCCATGATCCCCGCAGGGCTGAAAGCCAGCTCCGAGTGGTTCCCGGCAAAAGAGCGTTCCATTGCGGTCGGTTACTTTAACGTGGGCTCATCCATCGGGGCGATGATTGCGCCGCCGCTGGTGGTGTGGGCTATCGTGATGCACAGCTGGCAGATGGCATTTATCATCTCTGGCGTGCTGAGCTTTGCCTGGGCCATGGCGTGGCTGATTTTCTATAAACACCCGCGCGATCAGAAAAAGCTCTCTGAAGAAGAACGCGAATACATCATTGGCGGTCAGGAAGCACAGCATCAGACCAACAACGGCAAAAAGATGACCGTCTGGCAGATCCTCGGCACCCGTCAGTTCTGGGGTATCGCCCTGCCGCGTTTCCTGGCTGAACCGGCCTGGGGTACCTTTAACGCGTGGATCCCCCTGTTCATGTTTAAAGTCTACGGCTTTAACCTGAAAGAGATCGCGATGTTTGCCTGGATGCCAATGCTGTTCGCCGACCTCGGCTGTATCGTTGGCGGCTACCTGCCACCGCTGTTCCAGCGCTGGTTTGGGGTGAACCTGATTGTCTCCCGTAAAATGGTGGTGACCATGGGGGCGGTGCTGATGATTGGCCCGGGTATGATCGGCCTGTTCACCAGCCCGTACGTGGCTATCGCCCTGCTGTGCATCGGTGGTTTTGCGCACCAGTCCCTGTCCGGCGCGCTGATTACGCTCTCCTCTGACGTCTTCGGCCGTAACGAAGTGGCAACCGCTAACGGTCTGACCGGGATGGCCGCCTGGACCGCAAGTACGATGTTTGCATTGGTGGTCGGCGCGCTGGCAGATACCATCGGCTTCAGCCCGCTGTTTGCCGTGCTGGCGATCTTCGACCTGATGGGGGCGGTGGTTATCTGGACGGTGCTGAGAAGCAAGTCGGCAGAGGAGCTGGCGAAAGAGTCCCTCGGGAAACCGGCGACGCAGAGTTAGCGTTGTTGTGCCGGGAGCCGGGTGGCGGCTTCGCCTGACCCGGCCTACAAAACCCATTAAAATCGCAGGCCGGGTAAGCGCAGCGCCACCCGGCAAAATCTTCTCAAAAGCCGCCTCCGGGCGGCTTTTTTAATGGCAAAATCTGGAGAGTGGCACGCAAAAGTGGTATAACAAATCATCTGCCGTACCCTGCCTGGAGCGCATATGGAAATCACCGAACCACGTCGTTTATATCAACAACTTGCTGCCGAGCTGAAAGATCGCATCGAGCAAGGGGTCTATCTTGTCGGTGATAAACTTCCCGCCGAGCGCTTTATCGCGGATGAAAAAAGCGTGAGCCGCACCGTAGTGCGCGAAGCGATTATCATGCTGGAGGTTGAAGGCTACGTTGAGGTACGCAAAGGCTCCGGCATTCACGTGATTTCTAATCTGCCGAAACACTCTCCCGTCACAGACGAAAGTCTGGAGTTCGCCAGCTATGGTCCGTTTGAGCTGCTCCAGGCTCGCCAGCTGATCGAAAGCAATATTGCTGAATTTGCCGCGACGCAGGTGACCAAGCAGGACATCATGAAGCTGATGGAAATTCAGGAGAATGCCCGCAAGGAAAAATGTTTCCGCGATTCAGAGTGGGATCTGCAGTTCCACGTTCAGGTCGCCCTGGCAACCCAAAACACGGCGCTGGCGGCAATCGTTGAGAAAATGTGGACTCAGCGCGTTCACAACCCGTACTGGAAAAAACTGCACGACCACATTGATTCACGTACCGTCGACAACTGGTGTGACGACCACGATCAAATCCTTAAGGCGCTGATTCGCAAAGACCCCCATGCCGCTAAACTGGCAATGTGGCAGCACCTGGAAAACACCAAACAGATGCTGTTCAATGAAACCAGCGATGACTTCGAATTTAACGCTGACCGCTATCTTTTTGCCGATAATCCTGTCGTTCATCTCGATACAGCATCGAGTGCCGCAAAATAGATGACGTTTCTGCTGGCAGGCGCTTCGCTGCGCCTTCTGGCTTAAATGGGTAAGCAAAACATATATAGTGTCAGCCTTTGTAAATCCCCTCGCTCCCCTCCATGGCTTACGCCAAAATCAACTCACCCCTGCAAATTCTGTGACGCAGAACGTTGGGCTTTGTTACAATTGGATTCAATTCCTTATTTTGTAAGTTAGTGCTTGCTAACCAGCCAATTAACAGGGAACAGTGTTGGCCACAACGCAATGTGTCCGCGAGCGACCATAATGAAATCACAACAATGTCGCCGTGCTGTTTGTCCCGGATAACAGGCGTGACGTTAACCGATTTCCAGGAACACTGAATGGAACTTTTGACCCAACTACTGCAGGCCCTCTGGGCGCAGGATTTTGAAACGCTGGCCAACCCTTCCATGATTGGCATGCTCTATTTCGTCTTGTTTATGATCCTGTTCCTTGAGAACGGTTTGCTGCCTGCTGCCTTCCTGCCCGGTGATAGTTTGCTGGTGCTCGTTGGCGTGCTGTGTGCCAAAGGGGCGATGGCGTTTCCACACACCATTTTATTACTGACCGTTGCGGCCAGCCTCGGCTGCTGGGTGAGCTATATCCAGGGAAGATGGCTGGGCAATACCCGGATCGTCCAGAACTGGCTCTCTCATCTTCCTGCGCATTATCATCAGCGTGCGCACCACCTTTTCCATAAGCATGGGCTTTCCGCTCTGCTGATTGGCCGCTTTATCGCCTTTGTACGCACCCTGTTGCCCACCATTGCCGGTCTGTCGGGGTTGAGCAGCACGCGCTTCCAGTTCTTCAACTGGATGAGCGGCCTGTTATGGGTGCTTATTCTGACCACGCTGGGCTATGCGCTGGGTAAAACCCCGGTCTTTATGAAATATGAAGATCAGCTGATGTCCTGCCTGATGCTGCTGCCCGTGGTTCTGCTGGTCTTCGGCCTGATTGGCTCACTGGTTGTCCTGTGGAAAAAGAAATACGGAGCCAGAGGCTGACGATGGTTATCTCACCGCTCGCTCTGCGCCGTTTTGCCTTTGCCGTGATTACACTGGTGGTGCTCAGCGCCATGCTGCTGGCATGGAGCGCGCTTTCACATCAGGAATCGACGCTGGCCATTCGCCCGGTAAACCAGGGTGCCAGCGTGCCTGACGGCTTCTCTGTCTGGCATCATCTGGATGCGAACGGGATCCGCTTTAAGAGCATCACCCCGCAGGACGATGTTTTACTGATCAAGTTTGATTCCCGTGCGCAAAGTGCCGCTGCGAAAGTGGTGCTCGACCGTACGCTGCCGCACGGGTATATCATTGCTCAGCAGGAAGAAGACAGCCAGCCAGCAGCCTGGCTCTCATTGATTCGCGATACGTCGCATCGGTTTGGATAACTTCCAGGATTCCGAATCTTTTCACTCACTTTGGTGAATCCTCCGTTTACTTACTATGCTTAAGTACGCGGAGCATCCCTCGAATGTACTCCGCATAACTTTGGATAGCGGCTTATGCCGCCACACAATGGAAGGTTTCGATAATGAAATTCCGCATTACTCTGGCTCTGGCCCTTTTTTCTTTAAGCACAGCATCCTTCGCAACTTCTCTCTGTCAGGAGAAAGAACAGGATATACAGCGTGAGATCGGTTATGCCGAAAAGCATAACAATCAGCACCGTGTTGATGGTCTTAAAAAAGCGCTGAGCGAAGTGAAAGCGAACTGCTCAGACAGCAAGCTTCGTGCCGATCACCAGAAAAAAATCGCTGAACAGAAGGACGAGATAGCCGAGCGCCGTCGCGACCTGCAGGAAGCGAAAGAGAAAGGGGATGCGGAAAAAATTTCTAAGCGCGAGAAGAAGTTGAAAGAAGCGCAGGACGACCTGAAAGCGCTGGAAGCTCGCGATTATTGAGTTAACGGAAATCTCAACAGGAGAAAATCATGTCAAAAGATACGACGTCTGAACATCTGCGCGCTGAACTGAAATCCCTGGCCGATACCCTTGAAGAGGTGCTGAACTCCTCTGCTGACAAGTCAAAAGAAGAGGTTAGCAAACTGCGCAGCAAGGCGGAGCAGGCGCTGAAAGAGAGCCGCTATCGTCTGGGTGAAACCGGCGATGCACTAGCGAAACAGACCCGCGAAGCGGCTGCCCGTGCGGACGAATACGTACGTGATAATCCATGGACGGGTGTGGGGATTGGTGCCGCAGTCGGTGTGGTACTGGGTGTCCTTCTGACGCGTCGTTGATATGGAAGATCCTCGTCACGCACAAGGGCCTGCTAACAACGTCCTCGGCATCGGCCAGCGTATTTTAACGACGCTGGTCGGGATTGCCGAAACGCGCGTCCGGCTGGCAGTGGTCGAGCTGGAAGAGGAGAAAGCGAACCTCTTCCAGATGCTGCTGATGCTCGGGCTGACCATGCTCTTCGCCGCGTTTGGTCTGATGAGCCTGATGGTGTTAATCATCTGGGCCATTGATCCGCAGTATCGTCTTAACGCGATGATTGCCACCACCGTTGTTCTGCTGGTCGCGGCATTGATTGGCGGTATCTGGACGCTGCGCAAAGCGCGTAAATCCACTTTCTTGCGCCATACGCGCCAGGAGCTGGCTAACGATCGCGCCCTGCTGGAGGATGACTAGCCGTGAGCGGTAAAGCCGAACGTCAGAAGCGGAAAGCGTACCTGTTAAGTGAGATCCAGCAGCAACGGCTGGACCTGTCTGCCAGCCGTCGCGACTGGATTGATGCGACGCGGCGCTTTGACCGTGGCTGGAATACCGTCCTGAGCCTGCGTTCATGGGCGCTGGTCGGCAGCAGCGTGATGGCTATCTGGACGGTTCGTCATCCAAATATGCTGATCCGCTGGGCCCGGCGCGGCTTTGGTGCCTGGAGCGCCTGGCGTCTGGTGAAAGCGACGATTCGTCAACAGCAGTTGCGGTAGCCTTCTCGCCGGGTGGCGGCTACGCCTTATCCGGCCTACTTGCAAACGTAGGCCGGGTAAGCGCAGCGTCACCCGGCAAAATCCCCCTCCCTTACTCAATATCTTTGAAATAGATTGACAGTTTTCCTTGCTAACAATTGCTACCCGCCCCGTTTATGATGCTCTCCATCGACAGCAATGACGCGGTATCTACCCGGAATTGCAGACAAATAAAGTTCAGCCGCTGATGTGGTTTCCTGGAGAGTAAAATGAAAAAATTAGAAGATGTTGGTGTACTGGTAGCACGTATTCTGATGCCAATTCTGTTCATCGTTGCAGGTTGGGGAAAAATCACCGGCTATGCGGGTACCCAGCAATACATGGAAGCCATGGGCGTTCCGGGGTTCCTGTTGCCACTGACCATTCTTCTTGAATTCGGCGGCGGCCTGGCGGTACTGTTCGGCTTCCTGACCCGTACCACCGCGTTGTTTACCGCAGGCTTCACCGTGCTGACAGCGTTTATCTTCCACAGCAACTTTGCGGAAGGCGTGAACTCTCTGATGTTCATGAAAAACCTGACCATCGCGGGTGGCTTCCTGCTGCTGGCCGTCACTGGCCCGGGTGCATACAGCATCGACCGCGTTCTGAATAAGAAGTGGTAAGCACGCTATACTGAATGAACAAAAAGCGAGGAGACTTCTCCTCGCTTTTGCTATCTGACGGAGGAGAAAAAATGGGACAACTCGTAGACGGCGTCTGGCAGGATGTCTGGTATGACACCAAATCCACCGGTGGTCGCTTCAAGCGCTCAGCTTCGGCCTTCCGTAACTGGCTCACCGCTGACGGTGCGCCTGGCCCGAGCGGCGAAGGCGGCTTCGCGGCTGAGAAAGACCGTTATCATCTTTATGTTTCCCTTGCCTGCCCGTGGGCGCACCGCACGCTGATTGTGCGCAAACTCAAAGGTCTCGAATCCCTCATTCCGGTTTCCGTAGTGAACCCGCTGATGCTGGAAAACGGCTGGACGTTTGACAGTGATTTCCCTGCGGCGACCGGCGACGATCTTTACCACCACGATTTCCTTTACCAGCTCTATCTGCGCGCCGATCCGCACTACACCGGGCGCGTTACCGTGCCGGTGCTGTGGGACAAGAAAAACCAGACGATTGTCAGCAATGAGTCTGCGGAAATCATCCGCATGTTCAATACTGCGTTTGACGCGCACGGCGCCCGCGCCGGAGATTACTATCCGCTTGAACTGCGCGAAAAGATTGATGAGCTGAACAGCTGGATTTACGACAACGTCAACAACGGTGTCTACAAAGCCGGCTTTGCCACCAGCCAGGAAGCGTATGACGAAGCGGTCGGGAAGGTGTTTGAATCGCTGGAGCGTCTGGAACAGATCCTCGGCCAGCACCGCTACCTGACGGGTGACCGCCTGACGGAAGCGGACATTCGCCTGTGGACCACGCTGGTTCGCTTTGATCCGGTGTATGTCACCCACTTTAAGTGCGATAAACACCGCATCAGCGACTACCTGAACCTGTATGGTTTCCTGCGTGACATCTACCAGATGCCGGGCATCGCCGACACGGTCGATTTCGACCATATCCGCACCCACTATTTCCGCAGCCACAAGACCATTAACCCAACGGGCATTATCTCCATTGGGCCGTGGCAGGACCTGGATGAACCGCACGGGCGCGACGTTCGTTTTGGATAAATATTAAGGGCATCAATAGATGCCCTTTTTAAATTCACAATCTCCATCTATCCTTACCTCGATCGCTTAGAAAACAAGTGATTGACTGACTAATGAGGCAAGGAAAATGGACTGGTATTTAAAAGTACTGCGTAACTATATTGGATTTGGTGGCCGTGCCCGCCGTAAAGAGTACTGGATGTTTGTTCTGGTGAACTTCGTCCTCATTATGGTGCTGGGTATTATTGATAAAATTCTTGGCTGGGAGCGGGCTGGCGGAGAAGGCGTGCTGACTACTATCTATGGCCTGTTAGTCCTGCTGCCATCATGGGCGGTGCTATTCCGTCGGCTGCACGATACCGATCGTTCGGCGTGGTGGTTATTGCTGCTGTTGATCCCGATCGTGGGCTGGATCGTGATTCTGATCTTCAACTGTCAGAGCGGCACCCCGGGTGAAAACCGCTTTGGTCCGGATCCGAAAGCTGGCGTGTAAATCAGAGCCCGGTGGCGCTTACGCTTACCGGGCACAATTTTATTTATTGTGGTGGGCAAAGAGCTTTGGAATTTCGCGCAAGCACCACGATTTGGCTTCGCCCATGCTGTCGCGACGCCACGCCATAATGATATCCACTTCGCTGGTGTACTCCGGGCTCACTACCCGCAGCCGTCCTTCCGCAATATCTTTTTCCACAAACGGATAAGGCATCGTCGCCACGCCCAGACCGGCCAGCAGCGCCTGCCGTTTGTCTTCCAGTGAGGTCACCGTCAGACGAGGCTGTTTATCCAGCAGCTGTACCGTCAGTACCGGGCGCTCACGCGCGGTATCCGCGACCGCCACGCCACGATACTTCACGCGCGTGACTTCAGAGAGCGGTTCCGGCTCCTGGTGAATCGGGTGATTGGGTGCAGCAACGTAGACGTTCATCACGCTGTAAAGCTTGCGCGAGTTGATTTCCGATGAGGAACGGAAGTGCATGTCCGGCGCAATGACGATGTCCGCCCTGCCCGTCTCCAGACGCTCCCACGCGCCTGCCAGCACCTCGGTGATAATTGACAGCTGGGTATTGGCCTTCGCCGCCAGGCGGTCCACCAGCGGGAACAGCGCTTCAGTCGGCACCAGCGCTTCCGTCACCAGCGTCAGGTGGGTTTCCCAGCCGCGCGCCAGCGCTTCGGCGTCTGTCGTGAGCTTATCCGCCGCTTCCAGCAGCACGCGGCCGCGCTCCAGCAGCATCCGCCCGACGTTGGTGAATTTTGTTCGATGACCGGAGCGGTCAAAAAGCACCACGTCCAGCTCTTCCTCCAGCTTCTGCATGGTGTAGCTCAGCGCAGACGGAACACGCCCCAGTTCATCTGCCGCCGCCGCAAAACTGCCACGCCGGTCAATCGCGTCCATCACGCGAAGCGCCTCAAGCGTCAATGCTCTTTCTTTAGCCATCTCGTTCTCATTCAGGAAATTTGAACATACCAGGCAGAATATCTGGCTAACAATGCAGCGTCCATACCTTTACCATTGTTTTAGTGTAAAGAGAGGTCAAGTTTATGATTACGACAAGAACAGCTAAACAGTGCGGACAAGCCGATTTCGGTTGGCTGCAGGCCCGCTACACCTTTTCCTTTGGACACTACTTTGACCCTAAACTCCTCGGTTACGCTTCATTGCGCGTGTTGAACCAGGAAGTGCTCGCCCCGGGTGCCTCCTTCCAGCCGCGTACGTACCCGAAAGTCGATATCCTGAACCTGATCCTGGAAGGCGAGGCAGAATACCGCGATAGCGAGGGCAATCATGTCCAGGCAAAGGCTGGCGAAGCGTTGTTAATTTCCACGCAGCCGGGCATCAGCTACAGCGAGCATAACCTCAGCAAAGACAAAACGCTGACCCGCATGCAGCTGTGGCTCGATGCCTGCCCTGAGCGGGAAAATCCGCTGGTACAAAAGTTAGACCTGGCAGGCGATAAGCAGCAGCTGATTGCATCGCCAGATGGCAGCAAAGGTAGCCTGCAGCTGCGTCAGCAGGTGTGGCTGCATCATATCGAGCTGAAGAAAGGTGAACAGGCGAGCTTCCAGCTTCATGGCCCACGCGCCTATCTGCAGTCGATTCACGGCACGGTGCATGCGGTAACGCACGCGGAAGAGAAAGAAGCGCTCACCTGCGGTGACGGGGCGTTTATTCGTGATGAAGCGAATATCACGCTGGTGGCGGATACGCCGCTGCGCGCGCTGCTGATTGATTTGCCGGTTTAGAGAACGCCCTCACCCTAACCCTCTCCCAATGGGAGAGGGAACCGATCGAGCCACGGCAGAATCATCCAGCGCCGTACGCGACGACGAAATTACTCTGCCAGCGCGTTAGCCATATCGGTTCTGATCTGCTTGCGCTGCTCCGGCGTCAATACCTGGCTGACGTCGAAGTAATATTTCACGCGGTAGTAACGGGTCTGCTCTTCAATTTTGCTGAACGCGGTAAGCTGGCTTTTCACCGTACTTTCGTCCCATTTACCCGCCTGGAACATGTCGATCAGCGCGCCGTCCTTTACGCCCGTCATCGGGATCTTGCTGACATTCTGTTCCAGCTGCTCATGCAGACCTTCAATTTTCTTCACCTGCTCATTGCTGAGCTTCAGGTGCTGAACCAGCGGATCCTGCGAGGGAGACGGGGCAGCCTCAACGTTAGCGGCCTGTGCCGTAAAACTGCACACCGTCAGTGAAGCCGCTACCAACGCAATACGGGTCATTTTCATCATCTTACTGTCCTTACATTCTGTTATAGGGAAAAGCAGGCGTATTGTTTTTCAAGAGCGGATGAATATGTGTGAGTAATTATATAAACAATTTTGTATGTTTAGCGGGCAAAAAAATGCCCCCTGCGCTGAGGGGGCATGAGGCATCATTTGCGTCAGATGGATTGCGTAAACGTCCTTGAAATCACATCCTGCTGCTGCTCGCGCGTCAGGGCATTAAACCGCACCGCATAACCCGAAACGCGGATGGTCAGGTTCGGGTAATTTTCCGGGTGCGCAATGGCGTCCAGCAGCATTTCCCGGTTCATGACGTTGACGTTCAGATGCTGCCCGCCCTCGATGGCCGCTTCGTGATGGAAATACCCGTCCAGCAGCCCGACAAGATTGGTTTTGCGCACCAGTTCATCTTTGCCCAGCGCCTGCGGCACGATGGAGAAGGTGTAGGAGATCCCGTCTTTCGCATAGGTGAACGGCAGCTTGGCGACTGAGGTTAACGAGGCCACGGCCCCTTTTCTGTCGCGACCGTGCATCGGGTTCGCGCCAGGCGCAAACGGCGTGCCGCCGCGGCGTCCGTCCGGCGTGTTGCCGGTCTTCTGGCCGTAAACCACGTTGGAGGTGATAGTCAGGATCGACTGGGTCGGCACCGCGTTGCGGTAGGTTGGCAGCGCCTGAATTTTCTTCATAAAGCGCTCTACCAGATCGCAGGCGATGCTGTCCACGCGGTCGTCGTTGTTGCCGTACTGCGGGTAGTCCCCTTCTATCACAAAGTCGACCGCCAGACCGGTATGGTCGCGCACCGGTTTCACTGTGGCGTATTTAATGGCTGAAAGGGAATCCGCCGCCACCGACAGGCCAGCAATGCCGCAGGCCATGGTGCGATAGACGTCGCGGTCGTGCAGCGCCATGAGAGAGGCTTCGTAGCTGTACTTATCATGCATGTAGTGAATAAGATTCAGCGCGCTGATGTACTGCACCGCCAGCCAGTCCATAAAGTGATCGAGGCTCGCCATCACGGTGTCGTAATCCAGCACGTCATCCAGCAGCGGCTCAGTTTTCGGGCCGACCTGGATCTTCAGCTTCTCATCCACCCCGCCGTTGATCGCGTACAGCAGCGTTTTAGCGAGGTTGGCGCGGGCGCCAAAGAACTGCATCTGCTTGCCGATCACCATCGGGCTGACGCAGCAGGCAATGGCGTAATCATCGCTGTCGAAGTCGGCACGCATCAGATCGTCGTTCTCGTATTGCAGAGACGAGGTGACGATCGATACCTGCGCGGCGTATTTCTTAAACGCGATCGGCAATTGTTCAGACCAGAGGATCGTCAGGTTCGGCTCCGGCGCAGGCCCCATGGTATGCAGCGTGTGCAGATAGCGGAAGCTGTTTTTGGTCACCAGCGTGCGGCCGTCCAGCCCCATGCCGCCGATCACTTCCGTCGCCCAGATCGGATCGCCGGAGAAGAGCGTGTCGAACTCCGGCGTGCGCAGGAAGCGCACCATGCGGATCTTCATAATGAAGTGGTCGATCAGCTCCTGCGCCTGAACTTCATTCAGCCGCCCGGCCTGCATGTCGCGCTCGATGTAAATATCGAGGAACGACGCCGTGCGCCCCAGCGACATCGCCCCGCCGTTCTGGGATTTTACCGCCGCCAGGTAGGCAAAATAGACCCACTGCACCGCTTCCTGAGCGTTCATCGCCGGACGTGAAATATCAAAGCCATAGCTCGCCGCCATCTGCTGGATCTGCAGCAGCGCGCGTTTGTGCTCCGCCAGCTCCTCACGCAGGCGGATCGTCGCCTCGAGATCTTCACCGCGCTCGAGTTTCCCCTGCAGATCCGCAAACTGAAGTTCACGCTCGCGCACCAGATAAGCGATCCCGTACAGCGCCACGCGGCGATAGTCGCCAATGATGCGCCCGCGCCCGTAACCGTCCGGCAGGCCGGTCAGCACGCCGGATTTACGGCAGCGCATCATCTCTGGCGAATACACATCAAAAACGCCCTGGTTGTGGGTTTTACGCAGATCGGTAAACAGGTATTCGAAATGCGGATCCATCTCGCGGCCGTAGGCTTCAAACGAGCTGCGGATCATGTTGATCCCACCATACGGGTGCAGGGCGCGCTTGAGCGGTTTATCGGTTTGCAGGCCGACGATCGTCTCCAGATCCTGGTCAATATAGCCAGGTCCGTGAGCCGTAATAGTGGTGGCAATATTGGTGTCAAAATCCACCGGGGCGTGGGTGGCATTCTCCTGACGAATGCCGACCATTACCTTCTGCCACAGCGCCGTCGTTGCTGGCGTCGCCTGCGCGAGGAAAGCCTCATCGCCTTCATAAGGGGTGTAGTTATGCTGAATAAAATCGCGCACGTTGACGGTGTCTTTCCATTCTTCACCGCGAAACCCGGCCCATGCGTCGCTGTAGGGCGCGACGCGCGTATCGATTGTTACTTTCATGTGTTTCTCGCTTTATCAGGCGTAAGCCGCAGCCGGGGTAACCTTCCCAAGACGGAGGGCGTCCAGCGCGATCATTTTTTCTTCGTTGGTAGGGATAACCGCGCAGGCCACGCGGGACGACTCGGTGCTGATGAGGCGCTCACCCGCGCTGCCCGGCAGGGCGTTTTTGGCGTTGTCGAGGCTGATACCAAACACCTTCAGGTGTTCCGCCACCAGCGCGCGGATCAGCATTGAGTTTTCGCCAATGCCACCGGTAAAGACCACCCCATCCAGGCGGTGCAGCGACGCGGCGTGACCTGCGATATGCCGTGCGATACGGTGCACAAAGGTCTTGATCGCCAGCTGCGCCCGTTCATTGCCCGCGTGCCAGGCTTTCTCCAGCGCCCGCAGATCCGAAGAGATGCCGGAGATCCCAAGCAGCCCGGACTCTTTGTTGACCACGCGCTCCAGGTCCTCGAACGACTGGCCGGTCTGCTGGGCAATCCACGCCATCGCGCCGAAGTCCACGTCACCGCAGCGCGTGCCCATCACCAGCCCTTCCAGCGGCGTCATCCCCATGGAGGTATCCACGCTTTCGCCATTGCGCACCGCACAGATGGATGCGCCGTTGCCGAGATGGGCAATCACCAGGCCGCTGTCATCGGGGGACAGCCCGAGAAGCGCCTGCGCCTGCCCGGCCACGTAGCGGTGAGAGGTACCGTGGAAGCCGTAGCGACGCACGCCCAGCTCTTCAAAATAGCGGTACGGTAATCCGTACAGATACGCCTGCGGCGGCAGCGTTTGGTGGAAGCTGGTATCGAACACCGCAACCTGCTGAACGCCCGGGAACAGGCGCTCTGCGGCTTCCACGCCGCTTAAGTTGGCGTAGTTATGCAGCGGTGCCAGCGGTGAAACCTGGCGGATCTGCTCAATCACCTCTTCCGTAATCAGGGTCGACTCGCTGAAGAGGTCACCGCCGTGAGCAATGCGGTGGCCAATTAAGGCCACGCTGCTCATCAGGTTACGCTTCTCCAGCTCCAGGGCGATGGCAGCCAGCGCCCCTTCGTAGTCGTGGTGAGCCAGACTGACCGGCTCACTCCCGTTCACGGAAATAAAGGCTTTCTCAGTGTTGATACCGTCCGCAATGCCCGTCATCAGGGCATCGCAGCTGCTGGCATCGAGCACCGAAAACTTAACAGAGGACGAACCGCAGTTAATAACCAGTACAACCGGAAACTCAATCATCATGTGACTCCGCTCTTCCTGAGCTTTGGTTAGAACAGTTTGTAAACGATATTCAGAATGGTCAGCAGGCCCACAACCATGACGAAGATGTTCTCCGGTCTGCCTTTATATTTCGCCATGGCCGGCGCTTTGCGGATGGCATACATCGGCAGCAGGCACAGCAGAGAGGCGATGATTGGCGCACCCATCGCTTCGATAAGGTCAAGAATGTTCGGGTTGGCGTACGCAACAACCCAGGTGGAGCCCATGATGAACACCATGCTGATGGTGTTCAGTTTGCCAACAGAGACTTTCTTCTTGTCGCCCTTGTAGCCGAACTTAAGGATCAGGCCATTCAGCCCTTCCAGCGTGCCCAGGTAGTGCCCGAAGAAGGATTTGAAGATAGCCACCAGCGCGATGATGGAGGCACCGTATTCCAGTACCGTCGCGAACGTTGATTTAGTTCCTGACATCGACGCAAAGTGGTTCGCCAGGTATGAGAGCACCGGAATGTTCTGCGCTTTGGCTTCCGCCATGTTCTGCGGAGAGAGCGTAAACAGGCAGCTAAAGGCGAAGAACATCACCACCGCGACCATCAACAGGCTGGCGCGACCGATGATTTTGGAACATTTCTGCTCGGTAAATTCTTTACCGAACTCTGGCTCGTACTCTTCACGCTTGGAGACCACAAACGAGGAGACGATGGGCGAGAAGTTAAAGGAGAAGACCATGATGGAGATCCCCAGCCATACCGTGACCAGGATGCCGTCATGACCGGTGAAGGAGATAGCGCTCAGGTTGACCTGGTCGATCACCGCCGAGTTCCAGTAAGGGATCAGCGACAGGGAAATCAGTACCAGGCTGGCAATAAACGGGAACACCAGGAAACTCATTACCTTCACCATCAGGTCTTTACCGAACCAGATAACAAAGGCCATCAGCAGCAGCAGGAACAGCGCCACCACGCCGCGGTTCAGCGCAGGCAGCTGGAGCTGGTTTTCCCAGAAGGTCATAAAGGTGTTGGTAATGGTGACGCCGTAAATCCACAGCAGCGGGCAAATGGCGAAGAAGTAGAGGAACGTGATGACCACCCCACCGGTCTTACCAAAGTGCTCTTCTACCGTTTCGGTGATGTTGCCGGAGACGTTGCTGCCGGACAGGCACAGACGCGCCAGCGCGCGGTGGCAGTAAAACGCGATCGGGAACGCGAGAACCAGCATCAGCAGGATCGGGATCAAGCCACCAAAGCCTGCGCGAATGGGGAAGAACAGCACGCCTGCGCCAATCGCGGTTCCGAACAGGCCAAGCGTCCAGGTGGTATCAGACTTACGCCAGGAGGACGTTTTTGTCTGGCCAACGATAATGCTTTCTGTGTTGCTCATAGGTCACCTTTATGCGTCAACGAAGCCGGTAATTTGGGAAACGCGGGAGAGATCGATATTGCCGCCGGAAATAATGCAGACGGTTTTACGCCCCTGAATATAGTGGTCTAGCTTGCCGCTTAATAACGCGGCACAGGCCAGCGCGCCGGCGCCTTCCGTCACCACTTTATTTCGCTGAATGAGTGCAATCATGCTGTCGCGAATGTTATCTTCGCTGACCAGCACAATGTCATCGACTAATTCACGAACAATTTCGAACGGTAAATTACCGGGACGAGAAACGTCACAGCCGTCGGCCAGCGTGCCGGTAACGCGATGGCTTGTTATTTCTCCAGCCTGATACGATGCCGCCATGCCGTGAACATTTTCTGACTGCACGCCGATAATATTAATGGTGGGGTTGATGGATTTAATTGCCGTCGCAATCCCGGCAATTAAACCGCCGCCGCCGATAGGCACAATAACGTTATCCACATCGTATAAATCTTCGAGAATCTCCAGCCCGATGGTGCCCTGCCCGGCGATCACTTTGGCATCATCGTAAGGTGGAATAAAAATACGCCCTTCCATCTCGACGATCTCGCTGACTTTGGCGATGGTGTCGTTGAAGTTCTCGCCGTGCAGCACCACCTCCGCCGAGTAGTCGCGCGTCGCGGCCACTTTAGACTTCGGTGCGCCCATCGGCATCACGACTTTGCCGTCAATGCCCAGCATGGCGCAGGAAAGGGATACCCCCTGAGCGTGGTTTCCCGCGGAGCAAGCGACAACGCCTTTGCGTTTTTCGGCGTCGGTCAGCGAGCTTAATTTGTTAAACGCACCGCGGATCTTAAACGAACCGGTACGCTGCATGTTCTCAAACTTCAGGAATATTTCGCCCTTACAGCGTTCGCTGAGATAATTCGAGCGTGGCATACCGGTTTTATAAATCTTTCCTGCCAGTCGCTTTCTGGCATCCTGAATATCTTCAATCGTTACCGGGAGATCGTAGGTAATATGCATAATATCCTCGTTATAATAATTCATTATTTTCGGGCAAAGTCAGGGTATCAGCGCGTTAACATGTTAACGCTCTGGGTGTTTTTAAAATGGATACTAATTATTCATCGTCGTCTTTCGATATTCATCGACGAATATTGTTTTGCCAGTTCAACTAATACTGACGCTGATTTTTTAATTCTGTAATTTTTCGACCACACGGCGGCATAACGCGCCACGGGTAATTCATCTTCCACTGGCAGGACAATAAACTGGTCAGAACCGAACGGGGCAATCATGTCGCGGGGAATGACCGTCAGATAATCGGCATTCAGCACAAGGTTATAAATGGTGACGACGGAATCGGTCTGGACGATGTTTTCAATGCTGATGTGGTTGTCTTGCAGGGTGGTCAGAAGTTCTTTGTAGTAGCCCATATCGGTTTGCGGCATCACCCACTGCTCCTGCGTGAGCGATGCCAGTGTCGTCGGGCCGGTGCACGTTCGTGATTTGCTGGCAACCAGCACAAACTCGGACTCAAACAGCGGCTCGACGTGCAGATCCTGCAGCAGCATTTCATCGCTCAGCGTGCCGATGGCGAAATCCAGACGACCATCGCGAATGGCCGGCAGGAAAGATGACAGCTGCGCTTCATACATGGAGACGCGTGCTTTCGGAAACACTTCCTTAAATTTTTTGATCATCTCAGACAGGAAGGTAAAGCCGATCAGCGACGGGTAGCCAAAGGATACGTCCATGACGGTGCTGAAGCTCAGGCTGTTGATTTCGCTCACCATGTTTTTCATTTCACGCGTGATCGACTCCGAGTAGGAGAGCAGTACCTGGCCCGCGGCAGTGAGTTTTACGCCGGTGTTTTTACGCACCATCACTTCCACGCCAAAGTAGGATTCGATATCGCTGATGATTTTGCTGACGGCGGGCTGCGTCAGGCCCAGCTGTCTTGCTGCAGAACCTATGGAGCCACTTTTAATGACTTCCTGAAATACCACGAGGTGCTGTGTTTTCGGTAGAATAATAGTGTTCATAATATTCTGCGCTTATTTCCCTATGACGGGGTGAATTCTACTCAATAATGTTTAAAGGGGTATGTGCTGTTACTCACAATTTCCCTTTCAGTGCCTTTAACCTGCATATCAATAAATCATTAAAAACTTTATTTATCAATCAATTAGAAGACAATAAATACGCTACAACGCTGATATTGATCAACAAAAATAGCGGTAATAAATTTATTTTATGGCGATAACCCGAGCAAATTTAACTGTGGCAAAAAAATCAATAAAGACGATCTTTCAGGCAATTAAAGGACAATAAATAACCGTTATTTGTTTGAAATATTCTTTCAATTTATCAAATTTTTCTGGCGCGAATTTTTAAGCTTCAGGAAAAGAGTGGAATACGTCACACATTCACGGGGCGAATGTTTTTAATTTCAATATATACATATCAAACGAGAAAAGTTTCACGATCATTAAGGCAACGTTCGCAACAAATTATCAACACTAAAGATTGATGATTTTCTAGCGTGAAATTTCGTGATGTCGATCGTCTATAGATGCCGGATAGACATTGAAGGGATAAAAACAGTGAAATGTGCTTAATGTCGCAAATATGAGAATTGATGTCGCTTATGCGATTGCCGGGTGACGCTGCGCTTACCCGCCCTGCAATCCTCTGAAAGCAAAAACCCCGCCGAAGCGGGGTTTTTTAAGAAGTTGAAGCTGACCGATAAGCCGGGTTCTGTCGTGGACAGTCATTCATCTAGGCCAGCAATCGCTCACTGGCTCAAGCAGCCTACCCGGGTTCAGTACGGGCCGTACCATGTGAACCCCTATTTGGCCTTGCTCCGGGTGGAGTTTACCGTGCCACGGACTGTTACCAGCCGCGCGGTGCGCTCTTACCGCACCCTTTCACCCTTACCTGATCCCGCTTGCGCGGGCCATCGGCGGTTTGCTCTCTGTTGCACTGGTCGTGGGTTTCCCCCCCAGGCGTTACCTGGCACCCTGCCCTATGGAGCCCGGACTTTCCTCCCCTCCGCCCGTCTCCCCCGAAGGGGACGACGACGAAGCGGCGACTGTCTGGTCAGCTTCGGCGCGCAGTATAGAGGGTTTGCGCGCCGCTGTCACCCTCAGGTGTGGGCAAGACGCGATTAACGCGCGACTTCCACCTTCGCCAGCTTTTCGTAGTAGCACGCAAGCGCGCTGTGGTCGGCCGTGCCCAGGCCATCCGCGCGCAGCGCCTGCATCATCTCCATGACCGCAGCGGTCAGCGGCAGCTGTGCCCCCACGCCGTGAGAGGTATCCAGCGCGTTGGCCAGGTCTTTAATATGCAGGTCAATGCGAAAGCCGGGTTTGAAATTTCTGTCCATGACCATCGGCGCTTTGGCATCCAGCACGGTGCTGCCCGCCAGCCCACCGCGAATCGCCTGATAGACCAGGTCCGGGTTGACGCCCGCTTTGGTAGCCAGCGTCAGCGCTTCCGACATGGCGGCAATGTTTAGCGCCACAATCACCTGGTTTGCCAGCTTGGTCACGTTACCGGCGCCGATGTCCCCGGTATGCACCACGGAGCCCGCCATCGCTTTCATCAGGTCGTAGTATTGGTCGAAAACGGCCTTGTCGCCGCCGACCATGACCGACAGCGTGCCGTCGATCGCTTTCGGCTCACCGCCGCTGACCGGCGCGTCCAGCATTTCAACGCCCTTCGCTTTTAACGCCTCGCTGATTTCACGGCTTGCGAGCGGTGCGATAGAGCTCATATCGATCAGCACCAGGCCAGGCTTCGCTCCGTCGATAATGCCGTTCTCACCCAGCGCAACCTCTTTAACATGCGGTGAGTTTGGCAGCATGGTGATGATGACATCGCACTGCTCAGCAATGGCTTTCGCGGTAGTGGCCGCTTCTGCGCCAGCCGCTATCACCTCAGCCACGGCCTGCGGATTGTGATCGGATACCACCAGTGAGTAACCTGCTTTGATGAGGTTCTTACTCATTGGTTTCCCCATGATCCCCAGGCCAATAAAACCCACTTTCAGCGTCATAGTTTTTTCCTCAATGATGGTTATTTTTTAAAAGCGTCCGCTAATTTCTGCGTGGCCGAGCGAAATACGCCGAGATCGCTGCCGACGGCAACAAACGTGGCACCCCACTCCAGATAGCGGCGGGCATCCGCCTCAACCGGTGCCAGAATGCCGCACGGTTTGCCGTGCGCTTTGGCGCGGGCAAAGATGTGCTGAATGGCACGCTGTACTTCCGGATGACCGGCATTCCCCAGGTGTCCGAACGCGGCAGCCAGATCGCTTGGGCCAACGAAGATACCGTCTACGCCGTCGGTGGCGGCAATCGCATCGACGTTATCGACGCCCTGCTGGCTCTCGATCTGGACCAGGATGGTGATGTTGCTGTTGGACTGGGCGAAGTAGTCCGGTACGGTGCCAAACATGTTGGCGCGGTGTGAAACGGAGACGCCGCGGATCCCTTCCGGGGGATAGCGCGTGGAGGCCACGGCCAGCGCCGCCTGCTCTGCCGTTTCCACAAACGGGATCAGGAAATTGTAGAAACCGATATCCAGAAGACGTTTAACGATCACCGGCTCGTTGGTCGGCACGCGCACAACCGGCGCGCTGTGGCTGCCTTTGAGCGCCATCAGCTGCGGAATAAAGGTGCTGATATCATTCGGCGCATGCTCGCCGTCCAGCACCAGCCAGTCGAAGCCGGCCAGACCCAGCACTTCCGTGCTGATGGGGTTGGCCAGCGCGGACCAGCAGCCAATCTGAATCTGATGCGCCGCAAGGGCCGCTTTAAACTTATTCGGGAAGATATCGTTATTCATCGCGTTTACCTTTTTAATTCCGCAGCCTTGTTCAATATCATTTTATTTATTCAGACGCAGCGACAGGGTTATATTTATTATTCTGAGCTGGTTTGGCGTTATAAAATCGTCATTCAGTATAAGACGCAATCCACCACTGCACATTGTTTTAATGCTCAAGCATTCCGGTGCATTTTGATAATATTTTGAGCATATGCACAAAGCACTGGGCGCTAATGCACAGAATCAGGCATTACTGGTTCGGGAGCGATCGGGATCACATTTTCATATCCTATCTGCTGACATGCTTTATTTCTGAAAGCCGCGTATTTATTTCTACCATTAGAAAATGGACTGAATTTATTATCAGACACTTTGCTGGAGAATAGTGAACAATGGCCGACATTGAAATTCGACACGCATCGCCGACGGCGTTCTATATAAAAGTACACGACACCGATAACGTGGCGATTATTGTCAACGACAATGGCTTAAAAGCAGGAACCCGATTCCCGGACGGGCTGGAGCTGACTGAGCATATTCCGCAGGGACATAAAGTTGCGCTGGTGGATATCCCGGCTCACGGCGAAATCGTGCGTTACGGCGAAGTCATCGGCTATGCCGTCCGCTTCATTCCGCAGGGTAGCTGGATTGAGGAGTCGCTGGTTGAGCTGCCAAAAGCACCGCCGCTCAATACGCTGCCCCTGGCAACCCGCGTGCCGGAGCCGCTTCCTCCGCTGGAAGGCTATACCTTTGAAGGCTATCGCAATGCGGACGGCAGCGTCGGCACTAAAAACCTGCTCGGCATTACCACCAGCGTGCACTGCGTGGCGGGCGTAGTGGATTACGTGGTGAAAATCATCGAGCGCGATCTGCTGCCGAAATACCTGAACGTGGACGGCGTGGTCGGCCTTAACCACCTTTACGGCTGCGGCGTGGCGATTAACGCACCGGCAGCGGTCGTGCCCATCCGGACCATCCACAACATCGCCCTCAACCCGAACTTTGGCGGCGAGGTGATGGTGATTGGTCTGGGTTGCGAAAAGCTCCAGCCCGAGCGCCTGCTGCAGGGCACGGAAGATGTCAAAGCCATCCCGGCAGACGAGGCCAGCATTGTGCGCCTGCAGGACGAACGCCACGTTGGATTCCGTTCAATGGTCGACGATATTCTGCAGGTCGCAGAGCGCCATCTGGACAAACTCAACCGGCGCCAGCGCGAAACGTGTCCGGCGTCGGAACTGGTGGTGGGCACCCAGTGCGGCGGCAGCGATGCATTCTCCGGCGTGACGGCTAACCCGGCGGTGGGCTATGCGTCCGATCTGCTTGTTCGCTGCGGCGCCACGGTAATGTTCTCCGAAGTGACCGAAGTCCGTGACGCCATCCATTTGCTTACGCCACGCGCCGTCAATGAAGAGGTCGGCAAACGCCTGCTTGAGGAGATGGCCTGGTACGATAACTATCTGGATATGGGTAAAACCGACCGCAGCGCCAACCCCTCTCCCGGGAATAAAAAGGGCGGTCTGGCAAACGTGGTGGAAAAAGCCCTCGGCTCCATTGCCAAATCCGGTCAGAGTGCCATTGCCGAAGTGCTCTCTCCCGGCCAGCGTCCGACGAAGCACGGCCTGATCTACGCGGCAACGCCAGCCAGCGATTTTGTCTGCGGCACGCAGCAGGTGGCATCCGGTATTACGGTGCAGGTCTTCACCACCGGGCGTGGTACGCCGTACGGTCTGATGGCGGTGCCGGTGATTAAAATGGCGACGCGCACCGAGCTGGCAAACCGCTGGTACGACTTAATGGATATCAATGCAGGTACCATCGCCACCGGGGAAGAGAGCATTGAGGAGGTGGGCTGGAAGCTGTTCCACTTCATTCTGGACGTGGCGAGCGGGCGGAAGAAAACTTTCTCGGATCAATGGGGGCTGCATAACCAGCTGGCGGTATTTAACCCGGCACCGGTGACGTGATCGTCACTAACGGCACCATTCCGTTCCCTCTCCCCTGTGGGGAGAGGGTTAGTGTGAGGGGAAAAACCTTCTTTAAACCAACACCACGTCGATCCCGCTTTTACGCAACCCGTCCAGGCTCTCCGCCGGAATGCCTTCGTCGACAATAATCATATCAATCCTTTGCGTATCAATGATTTTATGCAGGCTTGAGCGGTTAAATTTGCTGGAGTCAGTCACCACAATAATACGCTCTGCCACCTCGCACATTTTGCGGTTCAGACGGGCCTCGTCTTCGTTATGCGTACTCACGCCGCGATCGAGATCGATGGCGTCAACGCCCAGGAATAGCAGATCAAAGTGATAATTCTGTAAGGACTGCTCCGCCTGGTCGCCGTAGAAGGATTGCGACTGGCGGCGCAAGTGCCCGCCGGTCATCAGCAGTTCCACGCCTTCCGCCTCCAGCAACGCATTCGCCACGTTCATCCCATTGGTCATGGCAATCACATCCGTGTGCTGACGCAGCATGCGGGCAATTTCAAACGTCGTGGTACCGGAGTCCAGAATAATGCGGTGTCCGGGTTTCACCAGCGCGGCAGCGGCCTGCGCGATACTGCGCTTCACCGCCGTGTTGAGCGAGCTTTTGTCTTCTACAGAAGGCTCAGCGCCCGGCGAATTGCCCTCACAGATGAGCGCGCCACCGTAAGCGCGCACGGCGATACCCTGTTTTTCAAGGAATGCCAGATCGTTGCGGATCGTTACCGTTGATACGCCATATAAATGAGAAAGATCGTTAACCTGTACGCTTCCCTGCGCCCGCAGCCGCTGAATGATTTGCTCTCGCCTTTCACTGGTGCCGGTGATGCGCTTTTCTGCGGATGGATCGGTGCTGCTCATGCGAGCTCCTTAGTAAAAACACTTTCGTTTTATTTCGTTTTGCCTATTAACGCCTTTCTTTTGGGGGAATGCAAGCCCTGAAAACCCGCCTGGCATTCACCTTACCCGCGCTGAAACCTTTCATTCCGTTTCTTTTGTGAAACAGATCGGAAAACTATTATCTTTCGTTTTATTTTTATATCACCATGATGCAGGATTAAATGAAACAAAACGAAAGATAAGTGTCATCACCATCCGACATGGAGAGGAAAGTGAAACATCTGACAGAAATGGTGGAGCAGCATAAACGGGGGAAGACAAACGGAATTTATGCCGTCTGCTCCGCGCATCCGCTGGTACTTGAAGCCGCAATTCGTTACGCCTATTCGCAACAGACACCGCTGCTGATTGAGGCCACCTCAAACCAGGTCGATCAGTTTGGCGGTTACACCGGCATGACGCCTGCCGATTTTCACGGGTTCGTCTGCAAGCTGGCAGGCTCTCTTGGCTTCCCGGCGTCACAGCTGATCCTCGGCGGCGATCACTTAGGGCCAAACCGCTGGCAACATCTGCCCGCACGGGAAGCCATGGCCAATGCCGACGATCTCATTAAAAGCTATGTCGCTGCCGGGTTCAAAAAAATCCACCTCGACTGCAGCATGTCCTGTAAGGGCGACCCGGTTCCCCTGACCGACGCGATTGTCGCCGAACGCGCCGCACGTCTGGCAAACATTGCCGAAGCGACCTGTCGGGAACAGTTTGGTGAATCCGATCTGGTCTACGTTATCGGCACGGAGGTTCCGGTACCGGGTGGAGCGCACGACACGCTCACCGAGCTTGAGGTCACCACGCCAGACGCGGCGCGCGCGACGCTTGAAGCACATCGTCACGCGTTCGAAAAGGAAGGATTAAGCGACATCTGGCCACGCATTATCGGACTGGTGGTACAGCCCGGCGTGGAGTTCGACCACGCACACGTCTGCGACTATCGGCCGGAAAAAGCCATCGCCCTGAGCGAAATGGTGGAAGCCTACGATACGCTGGTTTTTGAAGCGCACTCCACTGACTACCAGACGCCGCAGGCGCTGCGCCAGCTGGTAAAAGATCACTTCGCCATCTTAAAAGTCGGCCCGGCATTGACCTTCGCCCTGCGCGAAGCCCTCTTCTCACTGGCCGCCATTGAAGAGGAGCTGCTGCCAGCGAAGGCCAGCTCTGGCCTGCGCCACGTGCTGGAAAACGTGATGCTCGACCGACCGAAGTACTGGCAAAGCCATTACCACGGTGACGGCAACGCGCGTCGCCTGGCGCGCGGCTACAGCTACTCTGACCGCGTGCGTTATTATTGGCCGGACAACCAGATTGACGAGGCCTTCGCGCGGCTGGTACGCAACCTGGCAAACGACCCTATCCCATTGCCGCTGATCAGCCAGTACCTGCCGCTGCAGTACAGCAAAGTTCGCGAAGGCGCTCTCAAGTCGACGCCTCGGGAACTCATCATCGACCACATTCAGGACATACTCCAGCAATACCACGCCGCCTGCGAAGGCGTAACGACGCAAAACGCATAATAAAAAGAGGAAAGCACTATGCCAAACATTGTCTTATGCCGCATTGATGAACGCCTGATCCACGGTCAGGTGGGCGTGCAGTGGGTAGGGTTTGCGGGGGCAAACCTGGTTCTGGTCGCCAACGATGAGGTGGCTGAGGATCCTGTTCAACAGAACCTGATGGAAATGGTGCTCGCGGAAGGGATAGCCGTGCGTTTCTGGTCATTACAAAAAGTGATCGACAACATTCATCGCGCCGCGGACCGCCAGAAAATTCTGCTGGTCTGTAAATCTCCCGCCGATTTTCTGCAGCTGGTCAAGGGCGGCGTGCCCATCACCCGTATCAACGTAGGAAACATGCACTACGCCAGTGGCAAACAACAAATTGCCAAAACGGTCTCCGTCGACGCGAACGATATTGCCGCGTTCAATGGCCTGAAAACGGCCGGGGTGGAATGCTTTGTTCAGGGCGTTCCGACAGAAACTGCTTTGGATCTCTTTAAACTGCTCTGAGGGATTCACAATGGAAATCAGTCTGTTGCAGGCATTCGCGCTGGGGCTTCTCGCCTTTATCGCGGGTCTGGATATGTTTAACGGGTTAACCCACATGCACCGGCCGGTCGTTCTCGGGCCGCTGGTTGGCCTGATTCTTGGCGATCTGCACACCGGGATTTTGACCGGCGGGACGTTAGAACTGGTCTGGATGGGCCTGGCGCCGCTCGCGGGCGCACAACCGCCAAACGTCATTATCGGCACGATTGTGGGTACCGCATTTGCCATTAGCACAGGCGTGAAGCCAGAAGTTGCCGTCGGGGTCGCCGTGCCGTTTGCTGTCGCGGTACAGATGGGGATTACGTTCCTCTTCTCCGTGATGTCCGGCGTGATGTCCCGCTGCGATCGCATGGCGGCCAATGCTGATACCAACGGCATTGAACGGGTTAACTATCTGGCCCTGCTGGCGCTCGGCATCTTCTATTTCTTGTGCGCGTTTCTGCCCATCTATTTCGGTGCGGAGCACGCGAAAACCGCCATTGACGTTCTACCGGCGCGTCTGATTGACGGCCTCGGCGTCGCGGGCGGCATCATGCCCGCTATCGGCTTCGCCGTGCTGCTGAAGATCATGATGAAAAACGTCTACATCCCTTACTTCATTATCGGTTTTGTCGCCGCAGCCTGGCTCAAGCTTCCAGTCCTGGCGATTGCGGCCGCCGCGCTGGCCATGGCGCTGATCGACCTGATGCGTAAATCACCTGAACCGACGGCTCCAGCGGCCCAGAAAGAGGAATTCGAAGATGGCATCTAATCAAACAACGTTACCGGGCGTGTCTGAAACTGAAGAGACCCTGCTGACCGGCGTCAACGAAAACGTCTACGAAGACCAAAACATAGGTGCCGAGCTGACGAAAAAGGATATTAACCGCGTCGCCTGGCGTTCAATGCTGCTGCAGGCCTCGTTCAACTATGAACGTATGCAGGCCTCCGGCTGGCTGTACGGGTTGCTGCCTGCGCTGAAAAAGATCCACACCAACAAGCGGGACCTGGCGCGGGCGATGAAAGGCCATATGGGCTTCTTTAATACCCACCCGTTCCTCGTGACCTTTGTTATCGGCATTATTCTGGCGATGGAGCGCTCCAAACAGGATGTGAACAGCATCCAGAGCACCAAAATTGCCGTCGGTGCGCCGCTCGGCGGCATTGGTGACGCCATGTTCTGGCTTACCCTTCTGCCGATCTGCGGCGGTATTGGTGCCAGCCTGGCGCTGCAAGGATCAATTCTGGGCGCGGTGGTCTTTATCGTGCTGTTTAACGTTGTGCACCTCGGCCTGCGTTTTGGTCTGGCGCACTACGCTTACCGGATGGGCGTTGCGGCCATTCCTCTGATCAAAGCCAACACCAAAAAGGTCGGCCATGCGGCCTCCATCGTCGGGATGACGGTGATCGGCGCGCTGGTGGCAACCTATGTCCGTCTCAATACCACGCTCGAAATCAAAGCCGGGGATGCGGTCGTCAAACTGCAGGCCGACGTTATCGACAAGCTGATGCCCGCGTTTCTGCCGCTGGTTTACACCCTGACCATGTTCTGGCTGGTGCGCCGTGGCTGGAGCCCGCTGCGGCTGATTGGTATCACCGTGGTGCTGGGCGTTGTCGGCAAATTCTGTCACTTCCTGTAAAAGCAAAGAGGTTGCGATGTTAGGCATTATTTTGACGGGTCACGGCGGTTTTGCCAGTGGGCTTGAGCAGGCAATGAAGCAGATCCTCGGCGAGCAGCCGCAGTTTATCGCCATCGATTTTCCTGAAACGTCCACCACGGCGCGGCTGACCGCTCAGCTTGAGCAGGCGGTGAGCGAACTCGACGCCCGGCACGATATTGTGTTTCTCACCGATTTGCTGGGCGGCACGCCGTTTCGCGTGGCCTCAACGCTCGCGATGCAAAGACCGGGCAGCGAAGTGATCACCGGCACCAACCTGCAGCTCCTGCTGGAGATGGTGCTGGAGCGCGACGGATTAACCAGCGAAGCGTTTCGTCTGCAGGCGCTGGAGTGCGGCCACCGCGGCCTGACGAGCCTGGTGGATGAGCTTGGCCGCTGCCGCGAGGAAGCGCCCGCTGAGGAAGGGATATGAGCCAGCTGCTGCGCGCACGACGGGTGCTCACCGAACAGGGCTGGCTGGATGACCACCAGCTTCGTATTGAAAACGGCGTTATCGCGGCGATTGAGCCTATCCCCACGGGCGTTCACGCCCGCGATGCCGATAAGCTCTGTCCGGCATACATAGATATTCACGTGCATGGTGGCATGGGCGTGGATGTGATGGATGACGCACCCGATACGCTGGACGTTTTAGCCATCCATAAAGCGCGTGAAGGGGTGGGGGCATTTTTGCCCACCACCGTCACCGCACCGCTGGAGCTCATTCACGGCGCCCTCACGCGCATCGCCCGACGCTGTCGGTCGGGCGGCCCCGGCGCGCAGATTCTGGGCAGCTACCTGGAAGGCCCGTACTTCACCCCGCAGAACAAAGGGGCACACCCGTCGGCGCTGTTTCGGGAGCTGGATATTGCCGAGCTGGACGAGCTGATTACGCTCTCGAACAACACGCTCAAGGTAGTGGCGCTGGCACCGGAAAAACCCGGCGCGTTACAGGCTATCCGCCACCTTAAGCAGCGGGGTTTACGTGTGATGCTTGGCCACAGTGCCGCCACGTATGAGCAAACCCTCGCCGCCTTTGACGCCGGCGCTGACGGGCTGGTGCACTGCTATAACGGCATGACGGGGCTGCATCACAGAGGGCCCGGCATGGTCGGCGCGGGGCTGACGGACAAACGGGCATGGCTGGAGCTTATCGCCGACGGCCACCATGTTCATCCTGGAGCCCTGCGTTTATGCAGTTGCTGTGCGAAAGAGAGGGTGGTGCTGATTACCGATGCCATGCAGGCGGCAGGTATGCCGGATGGGCGGTATACGCTCTGTGGCGAAGAGGTCACGATGCACCACAGCGTGGTGAAAACCGCCTCCGGCGGACTCGCGGGCAGCACGCTGTCGCTGGATGCCGCAGTCAGGAATATGGTGGAGCACGCGGGCGTCACCGCTGAAGACGCTATTCATATGGCCTCGCTGCACCCTGCCCGCCTGCTGGGCATCGATCGTCAGCTCGGATCCTTAACGCCAGGGAAACGCGCCAATATGATTGCGCTGGACGGTGGTTTACACCTTCAGCAGATCTGGATTCAGGGCCAGGCTCTCCCCCTTTAGCCCTTTCATTGTGTCTCCTTTTGGCTTTACGGCCTGAAACCGTAAGGCCTTTCTTTTCCTTTCCTTAAATTTTCCCTTTCCTTTCACGATCACACTTTTCGTTTTATTTCTTTTCTTTCATTGAACTTTCGATTTCTTTTCTATAGATTTTATTTAACTGCTTAAGTGAACAAGTGAAACGAAACGAAAGATAGCGACACGTTTGCCAGCGTCTGATGTGGAATTCACACGACTAAGGACTGAGTTATGCCACAAATCACCCCCGCCGCCACAACCGGCACCTGGACCGAAGAAGAGATCCGCCAGCAGCCTGCCAGCTGGATCCGCTCGCTCAACAACATCGATAATCTGCGTTCCTCGATTGACGGTTTCCTGACGCCGCTGCTGCGCAAGCGCGATCTGCGGATCGTGCTGACCGGCGCGGGCACGTCCGCGTTTATTGGCGATATCATTGCGCCATGGCTTGCGAGCCACACCGGGAAAAACATCTCCGCCGTACCGACAACCGATCTGGTCACGAACCCGATGGATTACTTCAGCCCGACGCATCCGCTGCTGCTGGTTTCGTTTGCCCGCTCCGGTAACAGCCCGGAGAGCGTGGCTGCGGTAGAGCTGGCCAATCAGTTCGTGCCGGAGTGCTACCACCTGTCGATCACCTGTAACGAGGCGGGCAGCCTGTATCAGAATGCTGTCGACAGCGATAACGCTTATGCCCTGCTGATGCCTGCCGAAACGCACGATCGCGGCTTCGCGATGACCAGCAGTATCACCACCATGATGGCGAGCTGCCTGGCGGTATTCGCGCCAGAGACGATCGGCAGCCACACCTTCCGCGACGTGGCCGATCGCTGTCAGGCGATCCTCAACTCACTCGGTGATTTCCGCCACGGCGTCTTTGGCAACGAACCGTGGAAAAGGATCGTCTACCTGGGAAGCGGTGGCCTGCAGGGCGCGGCGCGCGAATCGGCGCTGAAGGTGCTGGAACTGACGGCGGGCAAGCTGGCGGCGTTCTACGAGTCCCCAACAGGCTTCCGCCACGGACCTAAATCGCTGGTGGATAGCGAAACGCTGGTGGTGGTGTTTGTCTCCAGCCATCCGTATACGCGTCAGTACGATCTCGATCTGCTGGCCGAACTGCGCCGCGAACGTCAGGCCCTGCGCGTCGTCGCCATCGCTGCAGAAAACGATCCGGTTATTGAAGCGGGTCCGCACATCCTGCTGCCGCCTTCCCGCCCGTTTATCGATATGGAACAGGCGTTCTGCTTCCTGATGTACGCCCAGGTCTTTGCGCTGTCCCAGTCCCTCAGCGTGGGCAATACGCCCGATACACCATCTGCCAGCGGCACGGTCAACCGTGTGGTGCAGGGCGTTGTTATTCATCCGTGGCAGGCTTAAGAGGATCGCACTATGAGCATTATCTCAACGAAATATCTTCTGCAGGATGCGCAGGCAAAAGGCTACGCGGTGCCGGCGTTCAACATCCACAACGCCGAGACGATCCAGGCGATCCTCGAAGTGTGTAGCGAAATGCGATCGCCGGTGATCCTCGCGGGCACGCCGGGCACGTTTAAGCACATTGCGCTGGAAGAGATCTACGCTCTGTGCAGCGCGTACTCGCTAACCTACGACATGCCGCTGGCGCTGCATCTCGATCACCACGAATCCCTCGACGATATTCGTCGCAAGGTCAACGCTGGCGTGCGTAGCGCGATGATCGACGGCAGCCACTACCCGTTCGAACAAAACGTGAAGCTGGTGAAATCGGTCGTCGATTTTTGCCACCTCAACGACTGCAGCGTCGAGGCCGAGCTGGGGCGTCTTGGCGGCGTGGAAGATGACATGAGCGTCGACGCCGAAAGCGCGTTTCTCACCGACCCGCAGGAAGCGAAACGCTTTGTCGAGCTGACCGGCGTCGATAGCCTCGCCGTCGCCATCGGCACCGCACATGGTCTGTACACCAAACGCCCGAAAATCGACTTCCAGCGGCTGGCCGAGATCCGCGAAGTGGTCACCGTGCCGCTGGTGCTGCACGGCGCGAGCGATGTGCCGGATGAGGATGTTCGCCGCACCATCGCGCTGGGCGTGTGCAAAGTCAACGTGGCTACCGAGCTGAAAATCGCCTTCTCTGACGCGGTTAAAGCCTGGTTTGCCGAAAACCCGCAGGGTAACGATCCGCGCTTCTATATGCGGGTCGGTATGGACGCCATGAAAGAGGTGGTCAGAAGCAAAATTACCGTTTGCGGCTCGGCAAACCGCTTGCTGCTTCCGGCAGAAGCCTGATTAAAAAGGAGCTTACCCTGATGAAAAAAATCCTCGCACTCTCAGTGCTGGCCCTGTGCGTTTCTCATAGTGCGGTGGCCGCGAACTACACGCTCAGTAACGACAATATTGCCCTGTCATTTGATGATGCAAACTCAACGGTAGTGGTTAAGGACAGCAAAGCTAACCATCCGCTCACGCCGCAGGAGCTGTTCTTTCTGACGCTGCCGGACGAGACTAAAATCCACACGGCGGATTTTAAAATCAAGCATGTCGAAAAGCAGGACAGCGGGATTGTCATTGATTTCACCCATCCGGAATTTAACGTGACGGTGAAGCTGAACCTGGTGAAGGGCAAATACGCCAGCATCGACTACACCATAGCCGCCGTTGGGCAGCCCCGGGATGTGGCTAAAATCACCTTCTTCCCGACCAAAAAGCAGGCTCAGGCTCCTTACGTCGACGGGGCAATTAACAGTTCGCCGATCGTCGCAGACTCGTTCTTTATTCTGCCGGATAAACCCATCGTTAACACTTACGCCTATGAAGCGACGACCAACCTCAACGTTGAGCTGAAAACCCCTATTCAACCGGCAACCCCGGTCAGCTACACCACATACTTTGGTACCTTCCCGGAGACCAGCCAGCTGCGACGTAGCGTAAACCAGTTTATTGATGCCGTCCGTCCGCGTCCGTATAAGCCTTATTTACACTACAACAGCTGGATGGATATCGGCTTCTTTACCCCGTACTCCGAGCAGGACGTGCTGGGGCGGATGGATGAATGGAATAAGGAGTTCATCACCGGGCGCGGCGTGGCGCTGGATGCGTTCCTGCTTGACGATGGCTGGGATGACCTGACCGGGCGCTGGCTGTTTGGCCCGGCTTTCAGCAAGGGTTTTGGCAAGGTACGGGAGAAAGCTGACAGCCTGCACAGCTCCGTCGGCCTGTGGCTCTCGCCGTGGGGCGGATATAACAAACCGCGCGATACTCGCGTCTCGCATGCAAAAGAGTACGGTTTCGAAACGGTAGACGGGAAGCTGGCGCTGTCAGGCCCGAACTATTTTAAAAACTTTAACGAGCAGATCGTTAAGCTTATCAAAAACGAGCACATCACCTCGTTCAAGCTCGACGGGATGGGTAATGCCAATTCGCATATTAAGGGCAGCCCGTTCGCCTCGGATTTTGACGCCTCTATCGCTCTGCTGCATAACATGCGCAGCGCCAATCCGAATCTGTTTATTAACCTGACGACCGGTACCAACGCCAGCCCATCCTGGCTGTTCTACGCCGATTCCATCTGGCGTCAGGGAGATGATATCAACCTGTACGGCCCCGGCACGCCGGTGCAGCAGTGGATGACCTACCGCGATGCGGAAACGTATCGCTCCATAGTGCGTAAAGGTCCGCTGTTCCCGCTGAACTCCCTGATGTATCACGGGATCGTCAGCGCGGAGAATGCGTATTACGGTCTGGAGAAGGTGCAAACGGACAGCGATTTTGCCGACCAGGTCTGGAGCTACTTCGCCACAGGCACCCAGTTGCAGGAGCTGTATATCACCCCATCCATGCTCAACAAGGCGAAGTGGGATACCCTGGCACAGGCCGCGAAGTGGTCCCGGGATAACGCCAGCGTGCTGGTGGATACCCACTGGATTGGCGGTGACCCGACGGCATTGCAGGTTTACGGCTGGGCATCCTGGAGCAAGGACAAAGCGATTATCGGCTTGCGTAACCCGTCGGATAAGCCACAAAGCTACTATCTGGATCTGGCAAGAGACTTTGAGATCCCGACAGACGGCACGACACAATTTGGTTTGAAGGCGGTGTACGGCAATAACGATAGCGTACCGGAGGCGTATAAAAACGCGGTGGTGATTACCCTGAAGCCCCTGGAAACGCTGGTGTTTGAGGCATTACCAGGAAAATAAAAGTGTTCAGCTGGCAGGTTAAGCCATGACCTGCCAGCTTCCTCCTTTCCTTGCCCCCAGGCGTTTTAATTTACCTTTTGTTTGCAAAGAACGGAGATATCGTTCCGCGGTGCGGGAAGTCACGCCCAATACAGATGCTAGCATTACCGCAGTCATTTGTGGTTGAACGGTAAGAAGCTCAAGAATAGCATTTTCCTTTTCCGACATTTCTTCCGACATTTTTTCCGACATTACGGACGACATCCCTATGCCTTCCCGCAAAGCTTCGGCCATATTTTGCAGCATAAACTCCACGAATGCCGTGCAATCACTGGCCCGATCGCATTGTCCTAAAATCTGGTAATAGCGCGTTTGCTGGAAGTGAATGAGAGTCTCAACGGGCAGCCATGCAAGTTCTGCACGCCATTGGCTTAAGATCAACGTTTGCCACAGCCGCCCCATGCGGCCATTTCCATCTGAAAAAGGATGGATGAATTCAAACTCGTAATGAAATACCGAGCTGGCAATCAGAGGGTGAAGATCGGTTTGCTTAAGCCAGGCAAGAAGATCGTCGATAAGACGGTTCATCTGCGAGGCTGGCGGAGCCATGTGGACTAACTGGTTCCCACGGTATATCCCTACATCCCCATGCCGAAGCTTGCCAGGATTATTGACCAGACCAGTCATGAGTAACCGGTGTGCACTGAGTAAGTCTTTAAGCTTCCAGGGCTTCCATTCGGGCAATTTTTCATAAGCAAGAATCGCGTTACGTACTTCCTGAATATCTTTTTCAGGTGCGAGCACGCGCTTACCCTCCATGATTGCCGTCACTTGCCCGGTCGTCAGAGAGTTATGCTCGATGGCCAGAGAAGCCTGGATTGTGCGGATTCGGTTCTCTTTGCGCAGTAGCGGAGAGGTTCTTCCTGAATGTGCCGCCCAGTGCCCTAATAGCTCACCAATCTCAACAACCTGATTGAGAATCGATGGTGTGATGGTAAAAGGGGGCTGATAGCGGCTCATCTGGATTATTCTCCCTGCTGCTCCAGCGCATATTTATACAACGCATTTTTCTTCACGCCGTGAATTTCCGCCGCCAGTGCAGCCGCTTTCTTCAGCGGCAGCTCTGCCTGCAGCAGCGCCAGCGTACGCAGCGCATCGGCAGGGAGCGCGTCTTCTTGCGCTTTATGCCCTTCGACGATCAGCACCATTTCGCCCTTGCGGCGATTTTCGTCTTCCTTCACCCACGCCAGCAGTTCGCCCACCGGCGCGCCGTGAATGGTCTCCCAGGTTTTAGTCAGCTCGCGCGCCAGCACCACGTAGCGGGCTTCTCCCCAGACGGTGACCATGTCTTCCAGGCTCTCCAGCAGGCGATGCGTGGATTCGTAGAAAATCAGGGTGCGCGGTTCCGCTTCCAGATCCTTCAACACGTCACGGCGGCCTTTGGATTTGGCCGGGAGGAAGCCTTCATAGCAGAAACGGTCGGACGGCAGACCCGCGGCGCTCAGCGCAGCAATGGCGGCGCACGGTCCAGGCAGCGGCACAACGCGAATACCGGCTTCGCGACAGGTACGCACCAGATGGTAGCCAGGATCGTTAATCAGCGGCGTACCGGCGTCGGAGACCAGCGCAATGTTCTGCCCTTCCTTCAGCTTCGCCACCAGCGTTTCGGCTTTTTGTTGCTCATTGTGATCGTGCAGAGCAAACAAACGGGCGTTAATCGCAAAATGTTGAAGCAGTAACCCGGTGTGCCGGGTATCTTCAGCGGCAATTAAATCAACAGCTTGCAATACGGTGAGCGCACGTTGGGTAATATCAGATAAATTCCCGATAGGAGTAGGTACAATATAAAGCTGGCCTTGAGAATTATCTGCCGTTTCGTGTTGTTTCATTGTTTCGTCCGTATTGCCGATTTAATATTGAGCATTGCGTAAAAAATATCACTGGATACAGTATGGTACCGTTAACGTTTCTTCGAAAAAAAGCCACGCGCAGCGTGCCGCTTCTGCTGGCAGCCCTGATCTTTGCAGGCTGTGGCACCCAGGCACCTGACCAGAGCACAGCCCATCTTCAGGGTTCCGCTCAGGCTGACTCTGGCTTTTATCTGCAACAAATGTCGCAGAGTTCAAATGATACCAAGACCAACTGGCAATTACTCGCCATTCGTGCACTGCTGAAAGAGGGTAAAACCCAGAAGGCTGCCGAGCTGTTTAACCAGTTGCCGAAAGATCTTAACGACACCCAGCGTCGTGAGCAGGGCCTGCTCTCTGCCGAACTGAAAGTCGCACTGAAAGATTACGCCGCCGCGAAGAAGATCCTCGGTGACATCGACGTGAGCGCGCTGGATAAAAATCAGCAGGCCCGCTTCTGGCAGGCGGGCATTACCGCTGAACAGGGGCGTCCTTCGCTGACGCTGCTCCGTGCGCTTGTTGCACAAGAGCCACTGCTCGGTGGTGCGGATAAGCAGAAAAATATTGATGCCACCTGGCAAGTGCTTGCCTCTATGACCCAGGAACAGGCGCAGGCGCTGGTCATCAACGCGGATGAAAACGTCCTTCAGGGCTGGCTGGATCTGCAGCAGATGTGGTTCAACAACCGCAGCGATCCAAAAATGTTGAAAGCCGGTATTACAGACTGGCAGACGCGATACCCGCAAAACCCGGGCGCAAAAATGTTGCCAACCCAGCTGGTAAACGTGCAGAACTTTAAGCCCGCATCGACCAGCAAAATCGCCCTGCTTCTGCCGCTAAACGGCCAGGCGGCAGTGTTTGGACGTACCATACAGCAGGGTTTTGAAGCGGCGAAAAACGGCACCACGTCGGTAACGGGCAGCGCGGTTCCCGCACAGGCGGCCCAGGCGGCCAATGTGAATGACGTTGTCAGTCCTTCCGCCGCGGAGACCAGCGACCTGACCACAGCGCAAACCCCGGCGCAGGGCACGATGCAAAACCCGGTGACGGCCCCGACAACGCCTGCGGCTACTCCAGCACCCGCGACGCAGGCTCCGGCTGAGACACAGGCAGCGCCTGCACCTGACGCCGCAGCAGCACAGCCCCAACAGACTCAACAGACTCAACAGCAGCCTGCCCAACCCGCAGCTCAACCTGCCGCGCAGCCGCAGGTCATAGCAGCCACCAGCGCCAACCCGGGCGCTGAGTTGAAAATCTACGACACCAGCTCGCAGCCGCTTGACCAGGTGCTGGCGCAGGTTCAACAGGACGGTGCAAGCATCGTTGTCGGCCCGCTGCTGAAAAATAACGTGGAAGAGCTGATGAAGAGCAATACCACGCTGAACGTGCTGGCGCTCAACCAGCCTGAGCAGGTTCAGAACCGGGCGAATATTTGCTACTTCGCGCTTTCTCCTGAAGATGAAGCCCGCGATGCGG
Organism: Enterobacter chinensis; assembly: GCF_034008295.1. NCBI lineage: Bacteria > Pseudomonadati > Pseudomonadota > Gammaproteobacteria > Enterobacterales > Enterobacteriaceae > Enterobacter > Enterobacter chinensis. The sequence goes on along the minus strand of NZ_JARDVI010000003.1, from coordinate 130,358 downwards.
CCCGTCATATTCACGAACAGGGTAAGCAGGCTCCGCTGCTGCTCATCCCACGCAGCACGCTGGGCGATCGCGTGGCCAATGCCTTTGCCGATGAGTGGCAGAAGCTGGGCGGTGGCGTGGTGCTGCAGCAGAAATTCGGTTCCGTCTCTGAACTGCGCGCGGGCGTAAACGGCGGAGCGGGTATCGCGCTTAACGGTAGCCCGGTGACCGCGAGCCTGCCGCAGCAGCAGGGCGTGACGATTGGCGGCCTGACGATCCCAGCCCCACCTACCGACGCGCAGATTAGCGGTGGCGGTAAAGTGGATGCGGCCTATATCGTTGCCACACCGCAGGAGATCGCCTTTATCAAACCGATGATTGCGATGCGTAACGGCAGCCAGAGCGGCGCAACGCTCTACGCCAGCTCACGCAGCGCGCAGGGCACCGCAGGCCCTGATTTCCGGCTGGAAATGGACGGCCTGCAGTACAGTGAAATCCCTATGCTGGCAGGCAGCAACCCGGCGCTGATGCAGCAGGCGCTCAGCACGGTACGTAACGATTACTCTCTGGCGCGTCTGTATGCGATGGGTGTCGATGCGTGGGCGCTGGCGAACCACTTTACCCAGATGCGTCAGGTGCCGGGCTTTGAGCTTAACGGCAACACCGGCGATCTGACCGCGACTCAGGACTGTGTGATCAACAGGAAGTTATCATGGCTCAAATACCAGCAGGGGCAAATCGTCCCGGCCAGTTAAGCCGTAAAGAGACCGGCGACGCGTGGGAGTTAAAAGCGCGTCGCTGGCTTGAAGGCAATGGACTGCGCTTTATCGCCGCTAACGTCCGCGGGCGCGGCGGCGAAATTGATCTGATCATGAAAGACGGTCAGGTCATTGTGTTTGTAGAAGTCCGCTTTCGACAGTCCTCCCGTTTTGGCGGTGCTGCCGCCAGCGTGACGCTCGCCAAACAACATAAATTATTACAGACTGCCCACTTGTGGCTTGCCCGCCATAATGGGAGCTTTGATACTGTGGATTGCCGGTTCGATGTGATAGCCTTCACCGGAAATGAGATCGAATGGCTTAAAAACGCTTTTGGCGAAGATGCATAATTAAGATTTAAAAGGGATAACGTGCTCGAAAGAATTAAAGTGTGCTTCACAGAAAGCATCCAGACTCAGATTGCCGCGGCGGAAGCCCTTCCGGATGCTATCTCGCGTGCCGCAATGACGCTGGTGCAATCCCTGCTTAATGGCAACAAAATCCTCTGTTGTGGCAACGGCACGTCAGCCGCCAACGCACAGCATTTTGCTGCCAGCATGATCAATCGCTTTGAAACAGAACGCCCGAGTTTACCTGCCATTGCACTTAATACCGATAATGTGGTCTTAACAGCGATTGCTAACGATCGTCTGCATGACGAAATTTACGCGAAGCAGGTGCGAGCCCTGGGTCATGCCGGAGATGTGCTGCTGGCAATCTCCACTCGCGGCAACAGCCGGGATATTGTCAAAGCCGTTGAAGCCGCCGTCACCCGTGACATGACTATCGTGGCCTTAACCGGCTATGACGGTGGTGAGCTGGCGGGTCTGCTTGGGCCACAGGATGTGGAAATCCGCATTCCGTCTCACCGGAGCGCACGTATTCAGGAGATGCATATGCTCACGGTGAACTGCTTATGTGATTTGATCGATAACACGCTTTTCCCTCACCAGGATGATTAAGGAGTTCTTATGAAGGCTTTATCGACCCTCGCAGTCCTTATGTCTGCATTACTGCTTCAGGGATGTATCGCTGCGGCCGTTGTGGGTACCGCCGCGGTAGGCACCAAAGCGGCAACCGATCCACGCACTGTGGGTACACAGGTAGATGACGGTACGCTGGAGCTGCGCGTTAACAGTGCGCTGTCGAAAGACGAACAAATCAAGAAAGAAGCGCGTATCAACGTGACGGCTTATCAGGGCAAAGTGCTGCTGGCAGGCCAGGCGCCGAATATGGAACTTGCCTCTCGTGCGAAGCAAATTGCGATGGGTGTTGAAGGTACCACAGAGGTGTTTAACGAAGTGCGCCAGGGCAAGCCAATTGGTTTAGGTGATGCCTCTTCCGATACCTGGATCACCACCAAAGTGCGTTCCCAGCTGCTGGGCTCAGACCAGGTCAAATCTTCCAACGTGAAAGTGACGACTGAAAACGGCGAAGTGTTCCTGCTGGGTCTGGTGACCGAACGTGAAGGAAAAGCGGCGGCCGATATCGCCAGCCGGGTGAGCGGCGTGAAGCACGTCACCACCGCGTTTACTTACATCAAGTAAGCCACACCAGACTGTAGGCCCGGTAAGCGCTAGCGCCACCGGGCTTTTTTTTACAGCAAAGCAATACTCCCCACAATCACCCCACTCAACGCCACCAGCCCTGTGGTGAGCCACAGCGCTTTCGCCGGGAATGACTTACGCAGCATGATGAGCGACGGCAGGCTGATTGCCGGCAGGGTGATAAGCAGCGCCAACGCAGGCGCGGTTCCCATCCCGGCAAGCATCATGGTCTGAACAATGGGAATTTCAGCGGCCGTCGGGATAACGAACAGGCAGCCTGCAACGGCCATCGCAATGACCCACATTAGCGTGTTATCGATAGCACCATCCGCATGCGGGAACAGCCAGACGCGCGCCGCCCCCAGCACCAGTACCGCAAGGATATAGACCGGGATGGTGTTCCAGAAAAGCTGCCATAGCGCCCTGCCCCAGCGTGCAAAGAAACCACCCTGCGGCTCGCTGACGTCCAGCTCAACTGACGCCGGCTCGACGGCAGTATCCTTCACCCATTTTTGCACCAGCGTCGCCACCACCAGCACGGTCAGCAACCCGGCCACCAGACGGATGAACGCGAAATGCCAGCCAAGCACAAAGCCCATAAACACCAGCGTTGCCGGGTTGAGCAGCGGGTTACCCATCCAGAAAGCCAGCGCGCCGCCCATCGACACGCGCTGGCGACGCATCCCTGCCGCCACCGGCGCGGCACAGCAGGAGCACATCATGCCCGGCAGGGAGAAAATCGTCCCCAGCAGCGTGCCCTGAAAGCGCGGCTGCCCGAGGGTTTTCACCAGCCAGTTACGGGGGATCAGCACCTGAATCAATGAGCCCAGAATGACGCCTAAGACGGCGGCTTTCCAGACGGCAAGGAAGTAGACCATGGCGTAATCCCACGCCGCCTGCAGCGGGCTGGATTCAGCCTGAGCGAGAATAGATTTACCGATACTGTGCGTTTCGGCGGCGGTGAAGGCTTTGCCGTAGTACGGCTGCCATTTCACGTACCAGAGGCCAACAATGACCACGAGAAAGAAGAGTGCGGGCTTCCACCATTGAACAGGTGTTGCCGCCTGAGATGAAGACTGACCAGTCATAGCATTCCCCGGAGAGTATTAGGTAATTAGCCGGGGGAGTTTACGCCTCGCCCTGCGCGATTTCACGCAGTTTTGCCGAAGGGATAATGTTCACCCCTTCCTTCGATGGTGAAAGCGCCTCTTTCAACATGGCACGCGCCACGTCCCGCGCCTCAACGGATTTCCAGTTTCCGGGAAGGATGCGGAACAGCGGTGCGAAGATTGACTCATTGAAACGTCGTTCGTCCCGGTGTCCCAGCAGCATGGAAGGGCGAACAATCGTCAGGTGCTCCCACTTCTGGGCAATCAGCGCCTCTTCCATTTTGCCCTTCACTTTGTTGTAGAAAAAGGGCGATCCGACACTGGCGCCCAGCGAGCTGACCACGAGGAAATGTTTGGCCCCCAGCCTTTTGGCCGTGAGTGCCGTGTCCACCACCAGCGTGTAGTCCGCATGCACAAATGCCTCTTTACTGCCCGCCTCGCGCCGGGTCGTACCAAGACAACAAAAGGCGATATCAATCGGATCCTGCACCTGCGCCAGCGCGTCAGTCAGCTGCGGGTCGTGCGGGTTAAAGACGCCGGAAACGTCCGCGAGTGGCCGTCGCGTCGGGGCAGCGATATAGTTCACGCGACGATCCTGAATCAGCAGCCGCAGCAAATGCCCACCCACCAGTCCGGTTGCGCCTGTTATCAGTACCTGACTCATCTTATCTCCTTTACAGAATTGTCCGTTTGCGAACTCAGCGTGGTCGACCACACTTATACCCTAAATAATTCGAGTTGCAGGAAGGCGGCAAGGGAGTGAATCCCCAGGAGCTTACATAAGTAAGTGACTGGGGTGAACGAGTGCAGCCAACGCACATGCAACTTGAAGTATGACGGGTATAGAAGTCTGTTACAGGTAAGTATTTACCACAAGCGGAGAAAAATCTGTCTGAAGCCAAAACAACGGAGGAAGCATGGGCAAGAAAATCGCAGTCTTGATTACCGACGAGTTTGAAGATTCAGAATTTACCTCTCCCGCAGAGGCGTTCCGCAAGGCGGGACATGAGGTCATCACCATTGAGAAAGAAGCAGGCAAAACGGTGAAAGGCCATAAGGGCGAGGCCAGCGTGACCATCGACGAGACTATCGATAACGTTAGTCCCTCAGATTTTGACGCCCTGCTGTTACCCGGCGGCCATTCCCCGGATTCCCTACGCGGGGACGAGCGTTTTGTGACCTTTACACGGGACTTTGTCTCGACCGGCAAACCGGTCTTTGCCATCTGTCACGGCCCGCAGCTGCTCATCAGCGCGGAGGTTGTACGCGGGCGTAAGCTCACGGCCGTGAAACCGATCGTTATCGATCTGAAAAATGCGGGGGCCGAGTTTTACGATCAGGAAGTGGTCAACGACAAAGACCAGCTGATCACCAGCCGCACCCCGGACGATCTCCCGGCGTTCAACCGCGAAGCGCTACGCCTGCTCGGCGCGTAACCAGTGCAGCTTCTTGCCAAAGCCCAGGGTGTTGTCGGTAAATTTCAGCTCATCGAGGCGGATTTCCCACACCGGGGCTTTTAGCGCAGCGGCAACGGGAAAGCGGCGCGTGTAGAGCTTACGACGCGCGTCGCTCTCTTCTCCGTCCAGACGCCGAATTTCACCTTTGAACTGCACACCACGGATCAGCGCGACCGTTTTAGGCTGGCCGTTCACCGTACCCGCCACCTTTGCCTGCTGGCCAGTCATCTGCGCATGACGCGTTTTGTCTTCGCTCATGACGTAAAAAGCAACGCGCTCTGGATCGTAGTAGTAAAACGCGTTTGCGCACCACATCTCCCCCTCGCTGTACACGCACCAGGTGACAACATGCTGCTTCGCCAGCCAGCGGTTAATGGCGGCCAGTGTTTCCATTTTCATTCTCTCTCATGCTATGGTGCGTTCACCTTAACATACTGAATCCGTTTACCGTGTGCTGGTTTCTCTATCTTGTCCGAACCACTGATAACGCTCTCTACACCGGGATCACTACCGATGTGGCGCGGCGTTTTTTACAACATCAAACGGGGAAAGGTGCGAAGGCGCTGCGGGGAAAAGGGGAATTGCAGTTGGCATTTTCAGCCGCCGTGGGCGACAGATCGCTGGCGCTCAGGCTGGAATACCGAATTAAGCAGCTGACGAAGCGCCAGAAAGAGCGCCTCGTGACCGGAGATGGCTCATTTGAGGCGCTACGCGAGAGCCTGATTAAAAGCGATTGAAATGGTCGTGGTACTCTACCAGGCCATTCACGCCGTTGAACGCATCGTCCGCCAGACGATGTACCTGGAAGGCGGATTCCGTACCCGGCCAGCGGCAACGGAGATCGTAATGTGCGGCCTGCTCAAAGCCTAAACGGCCATAGAACGCCGGATCGCCCAGCGTGACAACGGCCGCATAACCGAACTCATTGAGCGAATCCAGCCCTTCATAGACCAGCTGGCGCGCCAGACCGTGCCCGCGATAGCTTTCATCCACCGCCAGCGGCGCCATTCCTACCCACTGGAGCTCTTCGCCCTGAACGGTTACCGGACTGAAGGCAACATAGCCCACCACCTGACCTTCGTCATCGGTGGCTACCAGCCCCAGCGTAATCAGGCCGTCTTCGCGAAGATCGTGGACCAGTTGGGCTTCGGCATCGCTCGCAAAAGAGCGGCGCAGCAACGCATCGATCCCCGGCGCATCAATCCCAATTTCGACTCGAATCAGCATGGCTCACCTACTGAAGTGTGTTTACCGTCCGGCGGGGTTTTCAGCCCGGCCTCAACGAAATCTGCCATTTGCATTAACATCACGCGCAGCGCTTTCGGCATCTGCTCCAGCTCAATGGCATCCATTAAATTCTTAACGTACAGGCCAAGCTCCGTATCGCCTTCAATCACCAGACGGCGCTGGAAGAAGAGCGTATCCGGATCTTGCTTGCGCGCGGCGATCATCAGCAGATCGCTGGCGTTGGCGCTAAAGCTCACGTCCGCGTCGGCGGATTCGCGTACGATCAGCTGGTCATTCTCAACAGAGGTAAACCAGCGCAGTCCGATGTCGCGCACCTCAATGCTTAACCAGCGGCCTTCCAGGAATTCCAGCTCGCCATCCTGCAGCGCCTGACGGAACTGCCAGCTCAGGACCTGCTCCAGCACCTGGCGTTTAAGCGCGAACGGCGCCAGTTTTACCGGCACGCTCAGCATTGATGGACCAAATTGTACGAGACGTGAACGCAGTTTATCCAGCACGAGCTTTACTCCCTGATATCTATAGTCCCGCTATTTTGCCATATCCGAAGGACAACATAGCGGCGTAAATCAACAAACCATCGTCCGGCGCACCTCATTATTGGTGTCATCAATACGCCATTAGCTGCCTTAAATCAAAAATTGTCGCGTATGGGTTAATTAAAATCCCAGCTCGTTAACAATTTTGCGATCGACTACATCAGGATAAATTATGGAGCTGCTCTGCCCTGCCGGAAACCTTCCGGCGCTTAAGGCGGCCATCGAAAATGGGGCCGATGCGGTCTATATCGGGCTGAAAGATGATACCAATGCCCGCCATTTTGCTGGCCTCAACTTTACGGAGAAAAAGCTTCAGGAAGCCGTTAACTTCGTTCACCAGCACCGCCGCAAACTGCATATCGCCATTAATACCTTTGCCCATCCTGACGGCTACGCCCGCTGGCAGCGCGCGGTGGATATGGCAGCACAGCTGGGAGCCGATGCGCTGATCCTGGCCGACCTCGCCATGCTTGAGTATGCGGCAGAACGCTATCCCCATATTGAGCGCCACGTCTCTGTTCAGGCATCTGCCACTAATGAAGAGGCCGTACGTTTTTACCATCAACACTTTGATGTGGCCCGCGTGGTGCTGCCGCGCGTGCTCTCTATTCATCAGGTTAAGCAACTCGCGCGCGTCACGCCAGTACCGCTGGAAGTTTTTGCCTTCGGCAGCCTGTGTATTATGGCCGAAGGCCGTTGCTATCTTTCCTCTTATTTAACAGGGGAATCGCCTAATACCGTCGGGGCCTGCTCCCCTGCCCGCTTTGTCCGCTGGCAGCAAACGCCGCAGGGGCTGGAATCTCGCCTGAATGAGGTGCTGATCGACCGCTATCAGGACGGTGAAAACGCCGGTTATCCAACCCTGTGTAAAGGCCGCTATCTGGTCGACGGCGAGCGCTACCACGCGCTGGAGGAGCCCACCAGCCTTAACACGCTGGAGCTGCTGCCGGAACTGCTGGCGGCCAATATTGCCTCGGTGAAAATCGAAGGTCGTCAGCGCAGCCCGGCCTATGTGAGCCAGGTGGCGAAAGTGTGGCGTCAGGCCATCGACCGCTGCATGGCGGACCCGCAGAATTACGCCGCGCAACCGGCGTGGATGGAGACGCTCGGATCGATGTCCGAAGGCACGCAAACCACGCTGGGCGCGTATCACCGTAAATGGCAGTGAGATCATCATGAAATATTCATTAGGACCCGTTCTCTACTACTGGCCAAAAGAGACGCTGGAAGATTTTTACCAACAGGCCGCCAGCAGCAGCGCCGATGTGATTTACCTGGGCGAAGCGGTGTGCAGCAAACGTCGGGCGACCAAAGTGGGCGACTGGCTGGATATGGCGAAAACCCTCGCCGGAAGTGGCAAACAGGTGGTGCTTTCGACGCTTGCGCTGGTGCAGGCGTCTTCCGAACTGGGCGAGCTGAAGCGCTATGTCGAAAACGGCGAATTCCTGCTGGAAGCGAGCGACCTCGGCGTGGTGAACATGTGCGCTGAACGCAAGCTGCCGTTTGTCGCGGGCCATGCCCTGAACTGCTATAACGCCGTGACCCTGCGCCTGCTGCTTAAGCAGGGGATGACGCGCTGGTGCATGCCGGTTGAACTCTCCCGCGACTGGCTGGCAAACCTGCTGAATCAGTGCGACGAGCTGGGCATTCGCAATAAGTTTGAAGTGGAAGTGCTGAGCTACGGTCATCTGCCGCTGGCTTACTCTGCGCGCTGCTTTACCGCACGCTCGGAAGACCGACCGAAAGACGAGTGTGAAACCTGCTGCATTAAGTACCCGAACGGACGCAGCATGCTGTCGCAGGAGAATCAGCAGGTGTTTGTTCTGAACGGCATTCAGACCATGAGTGGCTATGTCTATAACCTGGGTAATGAGCTGGCATCAATGAACGGGCTGGTGGACATGGTTCGGCTGTCGCCGCTCGATACTCGCGTATTCGCGATGCTGGACGCCTTCCGCGCGAATGAAAACGGTGCCTCTCCGCTGCCGCTGCAGGCTAACAGCGACTGCAACGGTTACTGGAGACGTCTCGCCGGGCTGGAACTGCAGTCCTAAAAAAGGCTCACTTTGTTAACAACGGTTATGATTTTTTAATGCAGTATTAAAGAATGACCGTCGACAAAGTGAGCTGTTATGACTGACAAAACCATTCCGTTTTCGGTGCTGGATCTGGCGCCGATCCCACAAGGCTCCTCGGCAAGAGAGGCCTTTTCACACTCTCTCGATCTCGCTCAGTTAGCAGAAAAACGTGGCTATCACCGCTACTGGCTGGCCGAGCACCACAACATGGTCGGCATCGCCAGTGCGGCAACCTCGGTTCTGATCGGCTATCTGGCGGCCAATACCACTACCCTGCACCTGGGCTCCGGCGGCGTGATGCTGCCGAACCACGCCCCGCTGGTGATTGCCGAGCAGTTTGGCACGCTGAATACGCTCTATCCGGGCCGTATAGATTTAGGGCTTGGCCGGGCGCCGGGCAGTGACCAGCCGACCATGCGCGCCCTGCGCCGCCATATGAGCGGCGATATCGACAATTTCCCACGCGACGTGGCTGAACTGGTTGACTGGTTCGACGCGCGTGACCCGAACCCACACGTGCGCCCGGTGCCGGGCTATGGTGAGAAGATCCCGGTGTGGCTGCTAGGCTCAAGTCTTTACAGCGCGCAGCTTGCCGCACAGCTGGGGCTGCCGTTTGCGTTTGCCTCGCACTTCGCACCGGATATGCTGCATCAGGCGCTGCATCTCTACCGCACGAACTTCAAACCGTCTGAACGTCTGGAGAAACCGTACGCGATGGTGTGTATCAATATCATTGCCGCCGACAGCAATCGCGACGCGGAATTCCTGTTTACCTCCATGCAGCAGGCGTTTGTGAAGCTGCGTCGCGGTGAGACGGGCCAGCTTCCGCCGCCAGTGGAAAATATGCATCAGCTGTGGTCAGCCTCCGAGCAGTATGGCGTTCAACAGGCGCTGAGCATGTCGCTGGTGGGTGATAAAGCGAAGGTGCGTCACGGGCTTGAAGCGGTGCTGCGTGAGACGCAGGCCGATGAGATTATGGTTAACGGCCAGATTTTCGATCACCAGGCGCGTTTGCATTCGTTTGAGCTGGCGATGCAGGTGAAAGAGGAGTTGGTGGGGTAGCCTTTTTGCCGGATGGCGGCTTCGCCTTATCCGGCCTACGCGATCCATGTAGGCCCGGTAAGCGTAGCGCCACCGGGCTTTCTGTTTACTGATACACAGGCAACAGATTGAAGCTCGACAGCACGTGGACCAGCGCGTTGCCAACACCAAACACCAGAATCAGCGCAATCATCGGCTTGCCGCCCCAGACGCGGAATTTAGGGCTGCCGAAGCGGTTACGTGATTTACGTGCCAGCAGCGCGGGCACAATTGCCGCCCAGATAGTTGCCGCCAGCCCTGCATAGCCGATGGCGTACAGGAAACCGTTCGGCCACAGCAGGCCACCCACGATAGGCGGCAGGAAGGTCAGCAGCGCAGTTTTGAAGCGCCCCATCGCAGAATCATCAAAGCCAAACAGATCCGCCAGGTAGTCAAACAAGCCCAGCGTCACGCCGAGGAACGAGCTCGCCACCGCAAAGTTGGAGAATACCACCAGCAGCAGATCCAGACTGCGGCTATTCAACACGCCGCTCAACGCCTGCACCAGCACATCAATGTTACCGCCCTTCTGCGCAATGCCGATGAATTCCGGGCGCGGGATGTTGCCCATCGTCCCAAGCAGCCAGATGACGTACAGCCCCAGCGCCAGCAGCGTACCGTAGACCAGACACTTCACGATGGTACGCGGATCCTTGCCGTAGTATTTCATCAGGCTCGGCACGTTACCGTGGTAGCCGAACGACGCCAGGCAGAACGGCAGCGTCATCAGCAGATACGGCGTGTAGGAAGTATTCACTTCGGCGACGTTAAACAGCGTTGCCGGCGTCACGTGCCCCAGCAGGCTGCCGAACGTCAGGAAGAAGGTGATGACCTTTGCACCCAGTACGATGGCCGTCATCCGGCTCACCGCTTTGGTACTCATCCAGACGATAAACGCCACGCCCAGTGCAAAGCACAATCCTGCCAGACGCGCCGGAACGTTCAGCGACATCTCCGAGAAGGTGTGATGCAGAATCGAGCCGCTCGCCGAAATATACGCATAGGTCAGGATATAGAGTACAAACGCGATGGACAGTCCATTCACCAGGTTCCAGCCTTTGCCCAGCAGATCTTTGGTGATGGTGTCGAAGCTGGAGCCAATGCGGTAGTTCAGGTTCGCTTCAAGGATCATCAGCCCGGAATGGAGCATGCAGAACCAGGTAAAGACCAGCGCGGCCAGCGACCAGAAGAACCACGCACCGGACATGACCACGGGCAGGGAGAACATCCCGGCACCAATAATGGTTCCGCCGATGATCACCACGCCGCCAAGCAGCGAAGGTGACGTTTGGGTGGTGGTTAGTGTCGCCATACAGCCTATTCTCCAGTCAATAATGCGGTTCTGCATTTTAATGTGACGCACTGTACCAGTACAAGAGTACAAAAGGAATAAAAAAAGCCCCGATAGCATGTATCGGGGCTGTATATTTTACTTTACGTCAGTTGCGTAAGGCTTACGCGTCACGGCGACGGCTGGTGCCTTCGTCACGACGTGGGCCACGGCTTTCACGGCGCTCGCCAGAGAAACGACGAGGTTCACCACCGCGACCTTCGCTGCGACCGCCTTCACGACGTTCGCCACCGAAGCTGCGACCACCGCCACGACGTTCACCGCCGCGGTCAGGGCGTGGCTGTGCATCGCCCATCAGCTGCATGTTCATCGGCTTGTTCAGGATGCGGGTACGCGTAAAGTGCTGCAGTACTTCACCCGGCATGCCTTTTGGCAGTTCGATGGTAGAGTGCGTACCGAACAGCTTGATGTTACCAATGTAACGGCTGCTGATGTCGCCTTCGTTAGCGATCGCGCCAACGATGTGACGAACTTCAACACCATCATCACGGCCCACTTCAATGCGGTACAGTTCCATGTCACCAGCGTCACGGCGTTCACGACGTGGACGGTCTTCACCACCACGCTCTGGACGGTCAGCACGCGGACCACGGTCGTTACGATCGTTACGGTCACCACGACGTTCGAAGCGATCGTCACGGTCACGGAATTCACGCTTAGGACGCATCGGTGCATCTGGTGGCACGATCAGGCTACGTTCGCCCTGAGCCATTTTCAGCAGCGCTGCAGCCAGGGTTTCCATGTCCAGCTCTTCGCCTTCAGCGGTAGGCTGAATCTGCGACAGCAGCGCACGGTACTGATCCAGATCGCTGCTTTCCAGCTGCTGCTGTACTTTCGCGGCAAATTTTTCCAGACGACGTTTGCCCAGCAGATCTGCGTTTGGCAGGTCAGCTTCTGGAATGGTCAGCTTCATGGTGCGTTCGATGTTACGCAGCAGACGACGCTCGCGGTTCTCAACGAACAGCAGCGCACGGCCAGCACGACCCGCACGACCGGTACGACCGATACGGTGAACGTAAGACTCTGAATCCATTGGGATGTCGTAGTTTACAACCAGGCTGATACGCTCAACGTCCAGACCACGTGCTGCCACGTCGGTTGCAATCAGGATATCCAGACGACCGTCTTTCAGACGCTCCAGAGTCTGCTCACGCAGGGCCTGGTTCATGTCGCCGTTCAGCGCTGCGCTGTTGTAGCCGCTACGTTCCAGGGCTTCAGCCACTTCCAGGGTCGCGTTTTTAGTACGAACGAAGATAATCGCCGCATCAAAATCTTCCGCTTCCAGGAAACGTACCAGCGCTTCGTTTTTGCGCATGCCGTACACAGACCAGTAGCTCTGGCTGATGTCCGGGCGAGTGGTTACGCTGGACTGAATACGCACTTCCTGAGGATCTTTCATGAAGCGTTTGGTGATACGACGAATCGCTTCTGGCATGGTGGCAGAGAACAGCGCGGTCTGATGACCGTCCGGGATCTGCGCCATGATGGTTTCGACGTCTTCGATGAAGCCCATACGCAGCATTTCATCTGCTTCATCCAGTACCAGGCCGCTCAGTTTTGAGAGGTCCAGAGTACCGCGCTTCAGGTGATCCAGCAGACGGCCCGGCGTACCGACAACAATCTGTGGACCCTGGCGCAGGGCGCGTAACTGCACGTCATAACGCTGGCCGCCGTACAGGGCTACCACGTTTACGCCGCGCATATGTTTAGAGAATTCCGTCATTGCTTCAGCAACCTGAACAGCCAGTTCACGGGTTGGAGCCAGGACGAGGATCTGCGGTGCACGCAGGTCCGGATCAATGTTGTTCAGCAGCGGCAGCGAGAACGCTGCAGTTTTACCGCTACCAGTCTGGGCCATGCCCAGCACGTCACGACCAGAAAGCAGGTGTGGGATACACTCAGCCTGGATCGGAGATGGTTTTTCGTAACCCAGATCGTTAAGGGCTTCAAGGATAGGAGCCTTCAGGCCCAGATCTGCAAAAGTGGTTTCGAATTCAGCCATGTAGTACAAGTGCCTCGATATTAATGGCGGCCAGTCTACTTAGCTCATCGTGAAAATGATTAGCAATTTTCATTGAAAAGTGTGAACCGGCTCAAAGTAGGTGTATTGACGAACAACAACGCCCTCACCAGTTAAGGTGATGACAATCAAAAGATTACGGGCTGATGTTTATGTCGTCAGCTATTGCTGGTCCGATTCTGCCAGGTCGTCTTGCTCCTGGCCCAAGAGCGATAATTCCAACAATGCATAACGGTGCTCAACGAAGTTGTGTACGTTGTTAGCAACCGCTAATTTGAACAGTGCCGTAGCGCTGTCCATATCCCCCAGACTTAGGTAGTACTTACCTAAATAGAAGTTGGTTTCACTGAGATGCTCAGCGAGCGAGGTGTTATCCGTTGCGTCCGCCTTGAGGCGTTCCATCAGCGTTGCTTCGCTAATGTTGCCCAGGTAGAACTCGACAATGTTCCATCCCCACTGTTCCTTGTCCGATTTATCGAAGCGCTGTTTCAGTGCCTCTTTTGCCTGCTTCTCATCGAGCTTCCGCTCAACGATGTAAAGCCACAGGCTACGGAAAGGATCATTAGGATCGTCTTGATAAAACGCCAGCAGATCATCTTGCGCTAACTTATCACGACCGCCGTAATACAATGCGATACCGCGATTCAAGTGCGCGTAGTTGTAAGTTGGATCAAGCTCAAGTACAGAATCAAACGCTTCATAGGCAGCATCAAAATTGCCTGCCTGCGTTAAATAAATGCCTAAGTAATTGAATACTTCAGGCATATCAGGTCGGATAGCCAGCGCTTGTGAAAAATCATTTCGCGCTAATGCCCTCAGACCGAGACTATCATACAACACTCCGCGCTCATATAAAAGCTGTGCGCGTTCGTCATCGGTTAAAGCCCGACTGGCAAGTATTTGTTCCATGCGTGCCAGGATCACTTCCTGCTGCAAAGTCGGTTGCAATGGCACTGCGAGGACTTCGCTCTTACGCCAGGCAGAGTTGCTGCATCCTGCCAGCGTTAAAGCTGTCGCAACGAAACACCAGCGCAAAAAAGGCTTCATTTCCCACTCCCGAAGACAACAATTGGATGAACGTCCTGTCCCCCGGCGGCTTAACAAGGCGTCCTGCCTGATAATAGGCCCTCCGCAAAGCGGAGGGCAAATTGCAACTTACTCGCCTTGCTGTTCTGCTGCCTGTGCTTCTGGCGCAGCAGCTGGCTGAGACTGCTCGGTTGCTTCTTTAATGCTCAGACGGATACGGCCCTGGCGATCAACTTCCAGAACTTTAACCGGTACTTCCTGACCCATCTGCAGGTAATCGGTCACTTTCTCTACACGCTTGTCAGCGATCTGAGAGATGTGAACCAGACCTTCTTTACCGCCACCAATGGCAACGAACGCGCCAAAGTCAACGATACGGGTCACTTTACCTGCGTAGACGCGGCCCACTTCGATTTCTGCAGTGATTTCTTCGATACGACGAATCGCGAATTTCGCTTTCTCGCCGTCGGTTGCTGCGATTTTCACAGTACCGTCATCTTCGATTTCGATCGTGGTGCCAGTCTCTTCGGTCAGCGCACGGATTACGGAACCGCCCTTACCGATAACATCTTTGATCTTGTCTGGATTGATCTTGATGGTGTGGATACGCGGCGCAAACTGAGAAATGTCGCCACGTGGCGCGTTAATCGCCTGTTCCATCACGCCCAGGATGTGCAGACGTGCACCCTTAGCCTGGTTCAGAGCAACCTGCATGATCTCTTTGGTGATGCCTTCAATTTTGATATCCATCTGCAGAGCAGAGATACCGTCGCGGGAACCCGCCACTTTGAAGTCCATATCACCCAGGTGATCTTCGTCGCCCAGAATGTCAGACAGCACAACAAAGTTGTCGCCTTCTTTCACCAGACCCATTGCGATACCCGCAACAGCGGCTTTGATCGGCACGCCTGCATCCATCAGCGCCAGAGATGCGCCACACACGGAAGCCATGGAAGAAGAACCGTTGGATTCAGTGATTTCAGAAACCACACGCACGGTGTACGGGAATTTATCCGCTTCTGGCATCACTGCCAGCACGCCGCGCTTCGCCAGACGGCCGTGACCAATTTCACGACGCTTAGGCGAGCCAACCATACCGGTTTCACCTACGGAGTACGGAGGGAAGTTATAGTGGAACAGGAAGCTGTCGGTGCGCTCGCCCATCAGTTCGTCGATGTTCTGTGCGTCACGCGCAGTACCCAGGGTCGCGGTAACCAGCGCCTGAGTTTCGCCACGGGTGAACAGTGCAGAACCGTGAGTACGTGGCAGTACGCCAGTACGAACGTCCAGACCGCGGATCATGTCTTTCTCACGACCATCGATACGCGGCTCGCCTGCCAGTACGCGGCTACGAACAGCATTTTTCTCGATAGCGTGCAGAATTTCGCTCAGCTCGTTAGCGTCCAGAGATTCATCCTCAGCAACCAGCGTAGCGATGGTTTCAGATTTGATGACATCAATCTGCGCGTAACGCTCTTGCTTGTCGGTGATGCGGTATGCATCGCTCAGACGTGCGCCCGCCAGTGCAGCAACGCGTGCGTTCAGCGCGTCGTTTACCGCTTCTGGCTGCCAGTCCCAACGTGGTTTACCGGCTTCTTTCACCAGGTCGTTGATGTTCTGGATAACAACCTGCTGCTGATCGTGGCCGAAGACCACTGCGCCCAGCATCTGGTCTTCGCTCAGCAGTTCAGCTTCGGATTCAACCATCAGCACAGCCGCTTCAGTACCCGCAACAACCAGGTCCAGCTTACTTTCTTTCAGCTCTTCCTGAGTTGGGTTCAGCACATACTGGTCATTGATGTAACCAACGCGCGCCGCACCGATTGGGCCATTGAATGGAATACCAGACAGTGACAGGGCAGCAGATGCACCGATCATCGCCACGATGTCCGGGTTAACCTGTGGGTTAACGGAAACAACGGTCGCAATAACCTGCACTTCGTTAACGAAGCCTTCCGGGAACAGCGGACGAACCGGGCGGTCAATCAGACGCGCGATCAGGGTTTCGCCTTCGCTTGGACGGCCTTCACGACGGAAGAAACCACCCGGGATTTTACCGGCAGCGTAGGTACGCTCCTGGTAGTTAACGGTCAGCGGGAAGAAGTCCTGACCTGGTTTAGCTTTTTTCTGGCCAACAACGGTAACGAATACCGCAGTGTCATCCATGCTTACCATAACGGCAGCAGTAGCCTGACGTGCCATCATGCCGGTTTCCAGCGTGACGGTATGTTGACCGTACTGGAATTTACGAACGATCGGATTCAGCAAAGTTCTGTCCTTTCTTAAATGTTTGACAGCACACCACCGGTGTGCTGTCGATTTAACCCGACCTTCTTCGCATCCTCGCGACTAATGACAACCAACACCCCCATGGGTGAAGCCTCTCATTAGCCGCGCGAACCTCTGCAATGAAGATCATTTATAGCAACAATACAATAGTTTCCAGTGAATTGCTGCCGTCTGGTTGAAAAAAGGGGCCATCAGGCCCCCTTTTCTGAAACTCGCAAGACTTAGCGACGCAGACCCAGACGCTCGATCAGCGCGGTGTAGCGTGCAACATCTTTACGTTTCAGGTAGTCGAGCAGTTTACGACGCTGAGAAACCATACGCAGCAGACCACGACGGCTGTGGTGATCTTTTTTGTGCTCTGCAAAGTGACCCTGCAGGTGGTTAATCTGTGCAGTCAGCAGTGCAACCTGAACTTCGGTAGAACCGCTGTCGTTAGTACCACGACCAAACTCAGAAACGATTTTAGCTTTAGCTTCAACGCTTAGAGACATTTTCAAACTCCAAAGTATAAAGAATGTAAGGGTGCCGATCTCTAATTCAGCGACCCCATGTACGCCTCGCAGATTGTTAAACAATTTACCAGGCGTTAAGCGGCGATATTCTACTCGTCTCCCCTGCTTATCGCAAGGTGAGCCGTTATCACCGTCACGCTTCGACCGGATATTCGACGACCAGACGACGCGGCGCAACGCGCCCTTCGCCATCCATTTCGCCCATCCCGATGAACTTGCCTTCGTCACCTTCGGTGACGCGGACCAGTCCTTCCAGCGGCGCTTGCGCCGTACGAACCGGATTACCGTTCTTAAAGTAAACGGACGATGTTAAAGGAAGATTAACGACCGGGAAGTCTGCTGCCGGACTGTCCATCGGCATCAGCAGTGGATCGAGCAAATCTGCCGGTGCAATCCCCTGAACTTGTGCCTGCTCAACCAGCTCGCACAGCTTTTCCAGGGTCACCATCCGCTCCACCGGGTACTTGCTCACAGCAAGGCGGCGCAGGTAAATCACATGCGCGCCGCAGCCCAGCTTTTCCCCGAGGTCGTCGATAATGGTGCGAATATAGGTCCCTTTCGAACAGTGTACTTCCAGCTCCAGTTCGTCACCTTCGTGGCGAATAAACAGCAGCTCATACACGGTTATCGGACGGGCTTCACGCGGGACCTCAATGCCCTGGCGCGCATATTCGTAGAGTTTTTTTCCCTGATATTTCAGTGCCGAATACATCGACGGCACCTGCATCGTGTCCCCACGGAAACTCTCCAGCGCAGCATCAAGCTGTTCCGCGCTGAACGTCACCGGACGCTCTTCTACCACCTGGCCATCCGCGTCGGAGGTATCCGTGCGCTGGCCCAGTTTCGCGATGACGCGGTAACGCTTATCGGAGTCGAGCAGGTACTGGGAAAACTTTGTCGCCTCTCCCAGGCAGACCGGCAGCATACCGGTTGCCAGCGGATCGAGCGCGCCGGTGTGGCCCGCACGGTTGGCGTTATAAATACGCTTAACTTTTTGCAGCACGTCGTTGCTGGAAGCGCCCTGGGGTTTATCCAGCAGCAGCACACCATGCACGTCGCGACCACGACGACGAGGACGACTCATTAGTCCTCCTTGCTGTCGTCCGCCGGGTTAACACGACGCTCGTCGTCATGTTTAACCACGCTGGTCACCAGGTTGGACATACGCATACCTTCGACCAGCGAGTTGTCGTAGAAGAAGGTCAGTTCAGGCACGATACGCAGGCGCATCGCTTTGCCGAGCAGAGAGCGGATGAAACCAGAAGCTTCCTGCAGCGCTTTAATGCCGTTTTTCACTGCTGCTTCGTCCTGATCGTTCAGGAAGGTGACGAACACTTTGGCATAGGCCAGGTCACGGGACATTTCCACACCGGAAACGGTGGTCATCATGCCGACGCGTGGGTCTTTAATTTCACGTTGCAGAATAAGTGCGATCTCTTTCTGCATTTCCTGCGCTACGCGCTGTGGGCGACCAAATTCTTTCGCCATAATAAATTCTCCAGACAAAAAAGGGGCTAAAGCCCCTTTTTAAAATTATTGCCGGGTGGCGCGAGGCGTTCCCGGCCGACATCAGTCATTATGCAATAGTACGCTGAATTTCGATGATCTCGAACACTTCGATCATATCGCCAACGCGAACGTCGTTGTAGTTCTTCACGCCGATACCACATTCCATGCCGTTACGGACTTCGTTGACGTCATCTTTGAAGCGGCGCAGGGATTCCAGCTCGCCTTCATAGATAACCACGTTGTCGCGCAGGACGCGGATTGGATTGTGACGCTTGATGTTACCTTCGGTAACCATACAGCCCGCGATCGCACCGAATTTCGGTGATTTGAACACGTCACGCACTTCAGCCAGACCGATGATCTGCTGTTTCAGCTCAGGAGACAGCATGCCGCTCATCGCTGCTTTCACTTCGTCGATCAGGTTATAGATGACGGAGTAGTAACGCAGATCCAGGCTTTCGGCTTCAATCACTTTACGCGCAGACGCATCCGCACGAACGTTGAAGCCAACCAAGATCGCGTTGGATGCAGCAGCCAGGGTGGCGTCAGTTTCGGTGATACCACCTACGCCAGAACCGATGATCTTCACTTTAACTTCGTCAGTAGACAGTTTCAGCAAGGAGTCGGAGATCGCTTCCACAGAACCCTGAACGTCGGCTTTCAGAACAACGTTCACTTCGTGAACTTCACCCTCGGTCATGTTAGCAAACATGTTCTCGAGTTTAGATTTCTGCTGACGAGCCAGTTTAACTTCACGGAATTTGCCCTGACGATACAGTGCCACTTCACGCGCTTTCTTCTCGTCACGCACAACGGTCACTTCGTCACCAGCAGCCGGAACACCGGACAGACCCAGGATTTCCACAGGAATGGACGGACCCGCTTCCAGCACTTCCTGACCCAGTTCGTTACGCATCGCACGAACGCGGCCGTATTCGAAGCCACACAGAACGATGTCGCCCTTGTTCAGCGTACCTTCGCGAACCAGAACAGTTGCAACCGGACCACGACCTTTATCCAGGAAGGATTCGATCACCGCGCCGCTCGCCATACCATTACGGATCGCTTTCAGCTCCAGAACTTCAGCCTGCAGCAGGATAGCATTCAGCAGGTCGTCGATACCGGTACCCGCTTTTGCAGATACTGGGATGAACTGCGCTTCACCGCCCCACTCTTCCGGCATAACGCCGTACTGAGACAGTTCGTTCTTCACGCGGTCCATATCGGCTTCTGGCTTATCGATTTTGTTGACTGCAACAACCAAAGGCACCTGCGCCGCTTTCGCGTGCTGAATAGCTTCGATGGTCTGTGGCATCACGCCATCATCTGCTGCAACAACCAGTACAACGATATCCGTAGCCTGAGCACCACGAGCACGCATTGAGGTAAACGCTGCGTGGCCTGGGGTATCCAGGAAGGTGATCATGCCATTTTCTGTTTCTACGTGGTAAGCACCGATGTGCTGGGTAATACCACCCGCTTCACCAGAGGCAACCTTAGTAGAACGAATATAGTCAAGCAGAGAGGTTTTACCGTGGTCAACGTGACCCATGATGGTCACAACCGGTGCACGCGGTTCAGCCGCAGCACCTGTGTCACGGTCGCTCATTACTGCTTCTTCCAGCTCGTTTTCACGACGCAGGATAACTTTATGGCCCATCTCTTCGGCAACCAGCTGTGCGGTTTCCTGATCGATAACCTGGTTGATGGTTGCCATGGCGCCCAGTTTCATCATCGCTTTGATGACCTGAGAGCCTTTGACTGCCATCTTGTTCGCCAGATCGCCAACGGTGATGGTTTCGCCGATCACGACATCACGGTTTACGGCCTGAGCTGGCTTCTGGAAGCTCTGCTGCAGAGCGGAACCTTTACGCTTGCCGCCTTTACCACCGCGAACGGCAGCGCGTGCTTCTTCACGGTCAGCTTTGGATTCAGCGTGCTTATTGCCTTTTTTCGCAGGGCGCGCAGCTTTAGTACTGCGAGTACGGCCGCGACCACCTTCAACTTCACGGTCGTTGTCGTCTTCAGCCTGACGCGCGTGCTGAGAGGTGGTCACGTGATAATCGCTGGTATCTTCAGTCGGTTCAGCGGTATTCACACCATTTTTCTCGTTTTCTTCTGCCATACGGCGCGCTTCTTCAGCCACACGGCGAGCTTCTTCTTCAAGCTTACGGCGGGCTTCTTCTTCCGCTTTACGCTTCAGCTCGGCAGCTTCATTTTCACGGCGGGCTTTTTCAGCCTGGGCGGTTTTTGTCATTTCGTCGGTCTGTTGATTGCTCACTTTGTCTTTTTCCGCAGCGTCACGCTTCACTTTATCACTTGCGTCGCGTTTCGCTTTTTCTGCGGCCTCACGTTCAGCTTTTAATTCTGCTTCACGTTTGGCGGTTGCTTCCGCCTCACGCTGAGCTTGTTCTTCCGCTTCACGCTGTGCCTGCTCTTCCGCGGCAAGGCGTTCTGCCTCTTGCGGATCACGTTTTACAAAGGTGCGCGTCTTGCGGACTTCAATTTGTACCGATTTGCTTTTGCCACCGGTACCAGGGATGTTTAACGTGCTACGCGTTTTGCGCTGCAGCGTTAACTTGTCAGGCGTAGAACCGTGTTCACGGTTCAGGTGCGTTAACAAGGTTTGTTTTTCTTGCGCGGTCACCGAGTCATCAGCGGACTTCGGGATCCCTGCATCAGCAAATTGCTGTACCAGGCGGTCCACGGAGGTCTGAATCTCAGCAGCCAGCGATTTTACAGTTACATCAGTCATGCTGTTCCTTCCTGCTACAGTTTATTACGCTTCGTCGCCGAACCAGCAAATATTACGTGCGGCCATGATGAGCTCGCCGGCTTTCTCGTCGGTTAAACCGTCGATATCAGCCAGGTCATCAACGCCTTGCTCAGCGAGATCTTCCAGCGTACAAACACCACGGGCAGCCAGCTTGAACGCAATCGCACGATCAAGACCTTCCAGATTCAGCAGGTCATCAGCCGGCTTCTTATCGCCAAGGCTTTCTTCCTGAGCCAGTGCCAGGGTGGTCAGTGCGTTTTTAGCGCGTTCACGCAGGGCTTCAACAGTCTGTTCATCCAGACCGTCAATTTCCAGCAGCTCTTTCATTGGCACATAGGCCAGTTCTTCCAGCGTAGAGAAACCTTCTTCAACCAGAACAGTGGCGAAATCTTCGTCAATATCCAGGTATTTAGTGAAGGTATCGATCGCCGCATGGGCTTCAGCCTGATGCTTAGCCTGCAGGTCATCAACGGTCATAACGTTGAGTTCCCAGCCGCTCAGCTGCGACGCCAGGCGTACGTTCTGACCGTTACGGCCGATTGCCTGCGCCAGGTTGCCCGCTTCAACAGCGATATCCATGGTGTGTTTGTCTTCGTCAACAACGATAGACGCCACATCAGCTGGAGCCATTGCGTTGATCACGAACTGTGCCGGGTTGTCATCCCACAGAACGATATCAATACGTTCGCCGCCCAGCTCAGTAGAAACTGCCTGGACACGCGCACCGCGCATACCGACGCAAGCACCGACCGGGTCGATACGCTTGTCGTTGGTTTTCACCGCAATTTTCGCACGGGAGCCCGGATCGCGAGCCGCCGCTTTAATCTCGATAACTTCTTCGCCGATTTCCGGTACTTCGATACGGAACAGTTCAACCAGCATTTCTGGTTTAGAACGGGTCACGAACAGCTGTGCACCACGCGCTTCAGGGCGGACGGCATACAGAACACCACGGATACGGTCGCCTGGACGGAAGTTTTCACGCGGCAGCATATCTTCACGCAGGATCACGGCTTCAGCGTTACCCGGCAACCCTTCGGATTTGATCTCCAGAGAGATGTTGTCGCGGTTCACTTTCTTCACCACGCCCGTGATGATTTCGCCTTCCTGATCGCGGAACTGATCGACAACCAGCGCGCGCTCAGCTTCGCGCACTTTCTGCACGATAACCTGCTTCGCGGTCTGGGTGGTGATACGGTCGAAGGTGACAGATTCAATCTGGTCTTCAACATACTCACCCACGTTCAGACTTTCGTCTTCATAACGTGCTGCTTCCAGCGTGATCTCTTTAGTCGGCTGGGTCACTTCTTCTACGATTACCCAACGACGGAAAGTATCGAAGTCACCGCTTTTACGATCGATTTCTACGCGAACATCGATCTCTTGTTCGTATTTTTTCTTGGTTGCTGTAGCCAGTGCACTTTCCAGCGCTTCGAAAATCTTCTCACGCGGCAGTGATTTCTCGTTGGAGACGGCTTCAACAACAGCCAAAATTTCTTTGTTCATCGCGGGCTTTTCACCTCAATCCAGACTGTTAAAAGTGGGGAACCAGGTTCGCCTTCTGGATATTACTCAGCGCGAACACTTCATCTTTGCCGTCGACTGTCACCGTGATCATTTCACCATCAACGGCTTTGATAATTCCCTGCCATTTACGGCGGTTCTGTACGGCCATACGCAGAACGAGAGCCACTTCTTCACCGGTAAAGCGCACATAGTGCTCGGCCGTGAACATCGGGCGATCGAGGCCAGGTGAGGAAACTTCCAGGTTGTACGCAACGGTAATCGGATCTTCAACATCAAGAACCGCACTCACCTGGTGGCTAACATCAGCACAATCATCAACATTGATGCCATCTTCACTATCAATATAGATGCGCAGCGTCGATGTACGGCCGCGAACGAATTCGATGCCGACCAGTTCGTAGCCCAGTGCTTCGACCGGTGCAGTAATCATCTCTGTTAATTTTTGCTCTAATGTGGACAAGCCCACCCCCAAGACATAAAAAAAGGGCGTAAAGCCCAGTTATTCTGTAGTCAGATAACAAAAAACCCCGATAAATCGGGGCTTTAGATAACTGAACCCTATAGCCACAACTGTGGCCTGGAGCACTCTCCGAAAGAATTTTTTCAAATCCAGCTACGAAGGCTCTAAGTCTTCACAGTATATTTGAAAAAGAACTTTATGGGAAAGTGGTTGCGGGGGCCGGATTTGAACCGACGACCTTCGGGTTATGAGCCCGACGAGCTACCAGGCTGCTCCACCCCGCGCCTGAAACGTGGCAAATTCTACGCGTTTTGGACAGAATTTGCAAATAATGCTGGGATTTGGTACCGAAGACGGGACGTAAAATCGGCGTTTAGTATATTGATAGTTGACCCCACCTGTCAAGGCGACTTCCGCCAGATCAATCAGACCAAAATTTTTACAAAAAACGCACGAGTCTCTTCCGGTCTTCGCCAAAAGATGATTAAATGAATACTCACTTATTTTGCATAAAAATGCACAAGAGAGCGAAAGCGGTCTCTAATCAGTCAATCAAGCAGGGTTTTATTCTATGACGACGATTCTCAAGCATCTTCCGGTAGGACAACGTATTGGCATCGCTTTCTCAGGCGGCCTGGATACCAGCGCTGCACTGCTGTGGATGCGCCAGAAGGGAGCGGTTCCGTATGCATATACTGCGAACCTGGGTCAGCCGGACGAGGACGACTATGATGCTATTCCTCGTCGCGCTAAAGAGTACGGTGCAGAGAACGCGCGCCTGATTGACTGCCGTAAGCAACTGGTCGCTGAAGGTATCGCGGCTATTCAGTGTGGTGCTTTCCATAACACCACCGGCGGCCTGACCTATTTCAACACCACTCCGCTGGGCCGTGCAGTCACCGGCACCATGCTGGTTGCCGCCATGAAAGAAGACGGCGTGAACATCTGGGGTGACGGTAGTACCTATAAAGGTAACGATATCGAACGCTTCTATCGTTATGGCCTGCTGACCAACGCCGAATTGCAGATCTACAAACCGTGGCTGGATACTGACTTCATCGACGAGCTGGGTGGTCGTCATGAGATGTCCGAGTTCATGATCGCCTGTGGTTTTGACTATAAGATGTCCGTAGAGAAAGCGTACTCCACCGACTCCAACATGCTGGGTGCGACGCACGAAGCAAAAGACCTGGAGTTCCTGAACTCCAGCGTGAAGATCGTTAACCCGATCATGGGCGTGAAGTTCTGGGACGAGAATGTCAAAATCCAGGCCGAAGAAGTGACCGTTCGTTTCGAGCGCGGCCATCCGGTTGCACTGAACGGTAAAACATTCTCTGATGATGTTGAGCTGATGCTGGAAGCTAACCGTATTGGTGGTCGTCACGGTCTGGGCATGAGCGATCAGATTGAAAACCGTATCATCGAAGCGAAAAGCCGCGGCATCTATGAAGCTCCGGGAATGGCACTGCTGCACATCGCTTACGAGCGTCTGCTGACTGGTATTCACAACGAAGACACCATCGAGCAATATCACTCTCATGGCCGTCAGTTGGGTAAACTGCTGTATCAGGGCCGCTGGTTCGATCCACAGGCGCTGATGCTGCGTGATGCGCTGCAGCGTTGGGTCGCAAGTGCGATCACCGGTGAAGTCACCCTGGAACTGCGTCGCGGTAACGACTACTCCATCCTGAATACCGTGTCTGACAACCTGACCTATAAAGCAGAGCGTCTGACCATGGAGAAAGGTGAATCCGTGTTCTCGCCGGACGATCGTATTGGTCAGCTGACCATGCGTAACCTGGATATCACCGATACCCGTGAGAAGCTGTTCAACTATGTTGAGAATGGCCTGCTCTCTGCAAACTCTGGTAACGGCCTGCCGCAGGTTGAAAACCTGGAACACAGCGATAAGAAGTAATCACTGTACCGAAATGCAAAAGGCGCCTGAAGGCGCCTTTTTTGTTGTCGGGTTTTCGTAGGCCCGGCAAGCATCGCGCCGCCGGGCGAAACGGCGGGTGGCGCTACGCTTACCCGCCCTACAAAATCACAAACTACAGACGAAAAAAAAGACGTCTTTCGACGTCTTTCTTCTGGAATATTGGTACCGAGGATGGGACTCGAACCCACAAGCCCGTTAGGGCACTACCACCTCAAGGTAGCGTGTCTACCAATTCCACCACCTCGGTACAGAATACTTAGTGCGGGATATCGCTGGTCGGCTTAGCCGGTGCAGCTGGCTGAGTCTGCTCAGTTTTAGCTGGCGCGCTCAGATTTTCCCACTCGCTTCCTTTGCTGGTCTTGTTGCTATTGATATTGCCAAGCACCAGACTGATGATGAAGAACAGCGTAGCCAGAATCGCCGTTGTGCGGGTCATGAAGTTCGCAGAACCACTTGAACCAAACAGCGTACCGGAAGCGCCTGCTCCGAAGGAGGCTCCCATATCAGCGCCTTTACCTTGCTGCAGCATAATCAGCGCTACGAGAGCGATGGCTACAATAAGGAAAATAACTAAAAGAGCTTCGTACATAATCAACCTGTTCCTTGCGGATTTGCCGCATACCAATGCTTCGACCAATTAGCAGGATTTTTGTTTCCCACTGAAGCGGGTGTGAATACTAACCAAAGCGAATGGCCTTCGCAAGGGCATTTTTGACGCATTGTATCAACTGCGGAAAAAAACAGCAAAAAGCCATTAATTGCTTAAAACAAAGGCGACAAAAGCCGCCTTTTTAAACATTTAGCGTGCAAGATTATGCAGCTTTTACAGCATCCGCAATGCGGTGTGCGAACTCAGTGACCTGCGCTTCGTCTTCCCCTTCGACCATGACGCGGATCAGCGGTTCGGTACCGGACTTACGCAGCAGCACGCGTCCACGATTACCCAGGGCCGCTTCAACGTCAGCCATTACTGCTTTCACGTTCTCATTTTCCAGCGGATCGCCTTTGCCCGCAGTGAAGCGCACGTTCACCAGGAGCTGAGGGAACATTTTCATCCCGCTGCAGAGGTCGTGCAGGCTCATATGGTTGCGTGCCATTGCGGCAACCACCTGCAGCGCGGCCACGATGCCATCTCCTGTGGTGGTTTTGTCGAGCAGGATCACGTGACCCGAGTTTTCCGCACCGATACGCCAGCCCTTCTCCTGCAGTTTTTCCAGCACATAGCGGTCACCCACTTTTGCGCGGACAAACGGAATACCGAGCTGTTTCAGCGCCAGCTCCAGGCCCATGTTACTCATCAGGGTACCGACGGCGCCGCCGCGCAGCTGACCCTGACGCAGGCCCTCACGCGCGATGATATAAAGGATCTGATCACCGTCGACTTTATTACCTTCGTGGTCGACCATGATCACGCGGTCACCGTCGCCGTCCAGCGCAATGCCCAGATCGGCTTTTTCAGCCAGAACCCGCGCCTGCAGGGCACGAACGTCAGTTGCACCGACCTGCTCGTTAATGTTCAGACCATCCGGCTCGCAGCCGATGGTGATCACCTTCGCGCCCAGCTCGCGGAAAACATTCGGGGCGATGTGATAGGTCGCGCCATTTGCACAGTCCACCACAATTTTAAGGTGCGCCAGGCTCAGCTCATTTGGGAAGGTGCCTTTACAGAATTCGATATAACGGCCCGCCGCATCGACAATACGGTTCGCTTTACCCAGCTCTGCGGAATCAACACAGGTGATCTCTTTTTCCATTTCGGCTTCAATTGCTTCCTCCACTTCATCCGGCAGCTTGGTGCCATCGATAGAGAAGAACTTGATGCCGTTATCATAGAACGGGTTGTGAGAAGCCGAGATGACAATCCCCGCTTCCGCACGGAAGGTACGGGTCAGATATGCAACCGCAGGCGTTGGCATTGGGCCCGTAAAGGAGGCAGACAGTCCAGCCGCCGCGAGACCGGCTTCCAGCGCAGATTCCAGCATATAGCCCGAAATACGGGTATCTTTACCGATAATGATCTTACGGGAACCATGACGCGCCAGTACCTTGCCAGCAGCCCAGCCGAGCTTCAGAACAAAATCAGGGGTGATGGGAGCATCGCCTACACGCCCACGGATACCATCGGTACCAAAATATTTACGATTACTCATAGCGTTTGTTTTCCTTCGCTGCCAGTGTGGCTTCCACCACCCGCATGGCTTCTACTGTTTCTTTGACGTCATGGACACGAATAATGTGTGCGCCTTGCATTGCCGCAATCACCGCGCAGGCCAGACTACCACTCAGCCGTTCACCTGGCCCAACATTCAGTAACTGACCAATCATCGACTTTCTCGACATCCCCACCAGTAACGGCAGGCCAAAGTGATGAAATTCCGATAAGCGCGCAAGCAGCGCATAATTGTGTGAGAGATTTTTACCGAAACCGAACCCCGGGTCGAGCAGCAATTTCTCTTTTGGGATACCTGCACGTTCACAGCGCGCAATATGCTCAATAAAGAAGCGATTCACGTCGGCATAGACATCGTCATACTTAGGCGCTTCCTGCATGGTTTTCGGCTGGCCCTGCATATGCATCAGACAAACTGGCAGCCCGGTTTCCGCTGCTGCTTCAATCGCGCCCGGCTCGGTGAGTGAACGAATATCATTGATAATATGAGCACCTACTCTCGCCACTTCACGAATCACCTCAGGTTTGGAAGTGTCGACGGAGATCCATACTTCGAAACGTTGTGCAATCGCTTCAACCACCGGTACCACGCGCGCCAGTTCTTCTTCCACAGACACGTCAGCGGCCCCCGGACGCGTCGATTCGCCGCCAACGTCAATGATGGTGGCACCCGCATTAATCATTAAATTTGCGTGCTTAACCGCCTCAATAAGCGTGTTATGCGTGCCGCCGTCAGAGAAGGAGTCAGGGGTAACATTCAGGATCCCCATCACATGAGGATGTGAAAGATCGAGATGCGAGTCCTGGGCGAATAATTTCATGGCGAAATCCCTGGTATCTATATGGTTAAACAGAAATGAAAAACCCCGGAGCAAGCTCCAGGGTTTGAGGTACGGACAAATGCTTCAACAGCAGTGACTTACTTATCGCCCAACTGTTCTGACATGGTATTGCCCGGGTTTGGCGTACGCGGTTCATCAACCGGACGCGGCGCACGCGGGGTGCCATTGTTGTCAGAATTATTGGAAGCGCCTGGGTCTTCCCAGCCTGCTGGCGGACGCACTTCGCGGCGCGCCATCAGGTCGTCAATCTGCGGTGCATCGATGGTCTCATATTTCATGAGTGCATCTTTCATCGAATGCAGGATGTCCATATTGTCATTCAGGATCTGGCGAGCACGTGCATAGTTACGCTCAACCAGAGATTTCACTTCCTGATCGATGATACGTGCCGTCTCATCGGACATATGTTTCGCTTTCGCCACAGAACGGCCCAGGAATACTTCGCCCTCTTCCTCTGCGTACAGCAGCGGACCGAGTTTGTCGGAGAAGCCCCACTGCGTCACCATGTTACGCGCCAGGTTTGTCGCAACTTTAATGTCGTTGGACGCACCGGTAGAAACATGTTCAACACCGTAGATAATCTCTTCTGCCAGACGACCACCGTAGAGGGTAGAAATCTGACTTTCCAGTTTCTGACGGCTGGCGCTAATCGCGTCGCCCTCAGGCAGGAAGAAAGTGACACCCAACGCACGTCCGCGCGGAATAATCGTCACCTTATGCACCGGATCGTGTTCCGGTACCAGACGACCGATAATCGCGTGACCCGCTTCGTGGTATGCCGTGGACTCTTTCTGCGCTTCCGTCATCACCATGGAGCGGCGTTCCGCACCCATCATGATCTTGTCTTTCGCTTTCTCGAACTCCACCATCGACACGACGCGTTTGTTACCGCGAGCGGCAAACAGTGCTGCTTCGTTGACCAGGTTAGCCAGGTCCGCACCGGAGAAGCCCGGAGTACCGCGCGCAATGATTGCCGCGTCGATATCTGGCGCCAGCGGTACGCGACGCATATGGACTTTCAGAATCTGTTCACGACCGCGAACATCCGGCAGACCGACCACAACCTGACGGTCGAAACGGCCTGGACGCAGCAGAGCGGGGTCAAGTACGTCTGGACGGTTAGTTGCTGCGATAACGATGATACCTTCGTTACCTTCGAAGCCGTCCATCTCAACCAGCATCTGGTTCAGCGTCTGCTCGCGTTCATCGTGACCACCCCCCAGACCTGCGCCACGCTGGCGGCCAACGGCGTCGATTTCATCGATGAAGATAATGCACGGTGCTGCCTTCTTGGCCTGCTCGAACATGTCACGCACACGAGATGCACCGACACCCACGAACATTTCTACGAAGTCAGAACCTGAAATAGTAAAGAACGGCACCTTCGCTTCACCCGCGATAGCTTTCGCCAGCAAGGTTTTACCGGTACCCGGAGGGCCAACCATCAGCACGCCTTTCGGGATCTTACCGCCCAGTTTCTGGAAACGGCTCGGCTCGCGCAGGTATTCAACCAGTTCAGCAACCTCTTCTTTCGCTTCGTCACACCCGGCGACGTCAGCGAACGTGGTCTTGATCTGGTCTTCCGTCAGCATACGCGCCTTGCTCTTACCGAACGACATGGCACCTTTGCCACCGCCGCCCTGCATCTGGCGCATAAAGAAGATCCAGACGCCGATAAGAAGCAGCATTGGGAACCAGGAAATGAAGATAGAAGCCAGCAGGCTTGGTTCTTCTGGCGGCTCACCTACCACCTTGACGTTTTTAGTCAGAAGGTTATCAAGCAGCTTAGGATCGTTCACCGGGATGTAAGTCGTGTAACGGTTACTATCTTTCTTGGTAACGTTGATCTCACGTCCGTTGATACGCGCTTCGCGAACCTGGTCCTGATTGACCTCCTGCAGGAAGGTAGAATAATCCACCTTGCGGCCATTCGACTCGCTGGGCCCAAAGCTCTGGAATACTGACATCAGCACAACGGCAATGACCAGCCAGAGTATTAGGTTTTTCGCCATGTCACTCAAGGGATTAACCTCATATTACAACTGTGTTAAAAACAGCGTCAGGATACTCTATATCCAGTTTCATTCAAACTTTCGCCTGAAATCCACCGGTTATCATTTTCGCCCGGTCGCTACAATATACACTTCTCGGGAACGGGCCCGGGAAGAGTCCGGCTTACGAACTTTGACCTTCGCAAACAGGGAGCGAATTTCCTTAAGGTACTCCTCGAAACCTTCGCCCTGAAACACCTTCACAACAAAACTACCACCAGGCGCTAGTACATCACGACACATTTCTAACGCTAGCTCCACCAGATACATGCCGCGGGGGATATCCACCGCCGGTGTTCCGCACATATTTGGTGCCATATCAGACATGACAACCTGAACCTTACTGTCACCCACACGTTCAAGTAACGCTTTCAGTACTAATTCATCACGAAAGTCGCCCTGAAGGAAGTCGACACCGACGATGGGATCCATTGGTAAAAGATCGCATGCGATGATTCGGCCCGCTCCACCGATCTGCGTTACCGCATACTGGGACCATCCGCCAGGTGCTGCACCGAGGTCGACAACCGTCATCCCCGGCTTAAAAAGTTTGTCACTTTGCTGTATTTCATCAAGTTTAAACCAGGCGCGGGAACGTAACCCCTTTTTCTGCGCCTGAAGAACATATTTATCGCTAAAGTGTTCCTGAAGCCAGCGGCTGGAACTGGCAGAACGCTTTTTACCTGTCATTTAACATTTCCGTCCGGGTTCATCGTTACTTACCTTTGGCGTAAATTTCTACGCTGCTGTTTGGCGATATTAGGGAGATGGCGGTAGAATGAACCGTTTTCAATCCCAACGTAAGCAAAAATATACGATGAATCTGAGTACTAAACAAAAACAGCACCTTAAAGGTCTGGCACATCCGCTCAAGCCTGTAGTTATGCTTGGCAACAATGGTTTGACCGAAGGGGTGCTTGCCGAGATTGAACAAGCGCTGGAACACCACGAGCTGATCAAGGTGAAAATCGCCTCTGAAGACAGAGACACTAAAAACCTGATCGTGGAAGCCATCGTGCGCGAAACCGGTGCCTGTAATGTACAGGTCATCGGTAAAACGCTGGTGCTCTATCGCCCATCTAAAGAGCGCAAAATCTCGCTGCCACGCTAAGGATATCCTGAATCAAACACATTTTCTGTGTTAAACGAGGGATTTCTGTCAGCAGGTGAGCAAAATGCCATGCTCCTTAAGTTGTTAAAAGGCCGCTATGCGGCCTTTTTCTTTTCTTTACAATGTATCAACATCTTAGCAGAGAGGCGAATTACAGGTATTCGACCTTGATAATTTCGTATTCCACTTCACCACCAGGGGTGCGGATGGTGACAACATCGTCCTGCTCTTTGCCAATCAGGCCACGAGCAATCGGCGAG
Organism: Enterobacter chinensis; assembly: GCF_034008295.1. Taxonomy (NCBI): domain Bacteria; kingdom Pseudomonadati; phylum Pseudomonadota; class Gammaproteobacteria; order Enterobacterales; family Enterobacteriaceae; genus Enterobacter; species Enterobacter chinensis. The sequence continues at coordinate 98,723 of NZ_JARDVI010000003.1, read as the reverse complement.
TTCACCGAAATCAGGTTCTGTTTGAAGTCTGCTTCATCATCACCCACGATGCGATATGTCTGCTCTTCGTCGCTGTCCAGGTTCAGCACGGTAACGGTTGAACCGAAAATCACGCGGCCATTATTAGGCATCTTAGTGATATCAATAACCTGCGCGTTGGACAGTTTTGCTTCGATATCTTTAATACGCCCTTCACAGAAGCCCTGCTGCTCACGCGCGGCGTGGTATTCAGCGTTCTCTTTCAGGTCGCCATGCTCACGCGCATCCGCGATAGCGGCGATGATTTCAGGGCGACGAACGGATTTCAGGAAATCCAGCTCTTCGCGCAGTTTTTCGGCACCACGTAAGGTCATCGGAATAGCTTGCATTTGTTATACCTCTTAAACATTCCTGTTGGGAGCAGTGTTCCCTGCCCCGGCCCTCATGAGCAGGCCAGAAGCAAAAAGAAAACCGACCCGGGAGCAACGCCCCAGGTCAGCAGCAATTTTCAATTTGATATGCATTTTACCGCGAAGTTCACTATGGGTCATCGTTTACTTTGCAGTGCTATGCACCGTAGTATGACGGTTTGTTTTCGGGTTGTTAGCGCGAGATTATGCGATTTTCCAGATTTATCATCGGATTGACTACCAGTATAACGTTCACCGCCCAGGCCGCGAATGTTGATGAGTACATTAATCAGCTCCCCGCAGGCGCGAACCTGGCCCTGATGGTGCAGAAGGTTGGCGCACAGGCTCCCGAGATTGACTATCACAGTCAACAGATGGCGCTGCCTGCCAGTACCCAAAAGGTGATCACTGCCCTCGCCGCCCTGCTCCAGCTCGGGCCTGACTTCCGGTTTACCACCACACTCGAGACGAAAGGTAACGTCGAGGGTGGCGAACTGAAAGGCGATCTTATCGCCCGCTTCGGCGGTGACCCGACCTTTAAACGCCAGGATATCCGCAATATGGTTGCGGTGCTGAAAAAAACTGGCGTGCAGAAGATTGATGGCAATGTGCTGATAGACACGTCCATTTTCGCCAGCCACGATAAAGCCCCAGGCTGGCCGTGGAACGATATGACGCAATGCTTTAGCGCCCCGCCAGCCGCCGCGATTGTTGACCGTAACTGCTTCTCTGTTTCGCTTTACAGCGCGCCAAAGCCAGATGATTTAGCGTTTATCCGCGTAGCGTCTTACTACCCGGTCACGATGTTTAGCCAGGTCCGCACGCTGGCCAAGGGCTCCCCGGACGCACAGTATTGCGAACTGGATGTGGTGCCAGGCGATCTTAACCGCTTCACGCTCACCGGCTGCCTGACGCAGCGTGCCGATCCGCTGCCGCTGGCCTTTGCGATACAGGACGGTGCCAGCTACGCGGGCGCCATTCTGAAAGATGAGCTGAAACAAGCGGGAATAACTTACTCCGGCACGCTGCTCCGTCAGACGCAGGTTAACCAGCCCGGCACGGTCATCGCCAGCAAACAGTCTCCGCCGCTGCACGATCTGCTGCGAATTATGCTGAAAAAGTCGGACAACATGATTGCCGACACCGTGTTCCGCATGATTGGTCACGCGCGTTTCGGCGTGCCGGGAACCTGGCGCGCGGGCTCAGACGCGGTTCGTCAGATCCTGCGCCAGCAGGCAGGGATCGATCTGGGTAATACCATTGCCGTCGATGGATCCGGATTATCGCGTCATAATTTGATCTCTCCGGCCACAATGATGCAAGTGCTTCAGTACATTGCACAGCATGACACTGAGCTAAACTTTATTTCAATGCTGCCACTGGCCGGCCATGACGGTTCGTTGCAGTACCGCGCCGGGCTTCACGCTGCCGGTGTGGATGGCAAAGTATCCGCCAAAACCGGTTCGCTGCAGGGGGTTTACAACCTTGCAGGCTTCATCACTACCGCCAGCGGACAACGCATGGCATTCGTGCAGTATCTTTCCGGCTATGCCGTCGAACCGACCGACCAGCGCAATCGTCGTATTCCGCTTGTTCGCTTCGAAAGCAGGCTCTATAAGGACATTTATCAGAATAACTAGCGATGAAACTACTCATAGTTGAAGACGATCTGTTATTGCAGGAAGGGCTGGCACTGGGTCTGGCTAATGAAGGGTATGCCCTCGACTGCGCCAGCACGGCGGCGGAAGCGGATGCCCTGATTCAGAGCGGCGAATACAGCCTGGTGATCCTCGATTTGGGCTTGCCTGATAAAGACGGCGCCACGCTCCTGAGCCAGTGGCGACGCCGCGGTATCGCCAACCCGGTGTTGATTCTGACGGCACGCGATGCCATTGAAGATCGTATCACCGGCCTCGATGCCGGTGCAGATGATTACCTGGTGAAGCCTTTTGCACTTGCAGAGCTGCAGGCTCGGGTGCGAGCGTTGATTCGTCGTTATCAGGGTCATAGTGATAACTTACTGACCTACGGCGATATTACGCTGAATCTGCAAACCCAGCAGGTATTGCGCCAGGCCCAACCGGTTGAGGTGACGCCAAAAGAGTTCGCCCTGCTAACGCGTCTGATCATGCGCAGCGGGCAAACGGTGCACAGAGAAACTCTCCAGCAGGATATCTACTCCTGGCAGGACGATCCGGGCTCAAATACCCTTGAAGTCCACATTCACAACCTGCGTCGTAAGCTCGGCAAAGACAGGATCAAAACCGTCCGTGGCGTTGGCTATCGTCTGGAGAGCCAGAAATGAACAGCATGCGTCGGCGCTTGATGGTTCTGCTGGCGGTTATTCTGTTATTTTTCCAGTTGATAAGCGTGATCTGGCTGTGGCATGAAAGCCGTGAACAGATTGGTTTTCTGGTCAGTGAAACGTTGTCTGCCAAAGCCCGCAATAGCCACGTAGAGAAAGAGATCCGCGAAGCGATTGCCTCTCTTCTGGTTCCTTCTCTGGTGATGGTCGGTTTCACGCTGTTGTTTTCATTCTGGGCAGTCACCTGGATAATCCGGCCCCTCAATAAACTACGCGCCAGCCTGGCTAACCGTTCGGCGGATAACTTAACCCCGCTTCCTATGTATTCCGATATGGAAGAAATTGGCGCGGTTACCACTTCCATGAATCAGTTACTCGCCAGGCTGGACAATACCATTCAGCAGGAACGTCTTTTCACCGCAGACGCTGCACACGAACTGCGAACGCCCCTTGCCGGGATCCGGCTCCATCTGGAACTCATGGCGCAGTCTGGTGCGCCACAGGCTGCGACGTTAATCAGCCGTATCGATCAGCTTATGCATACCGTTGAACAACTGCTGATGCTGGCCCGTGCCGGACAAGCAATGGCCAGCGGCCACTATGAAACCGTTAACTGGACGGACAATATCATTACGCCGCTTGGCCTTGAGCATGAAGCCAAAGAACATACGGTGATATGGCCCGCCAGGAGTGCGCTCACGGTTCAGGGAGACGCAGTGCTTCTGCGTCTGATGCTGCGCAACCTGCTGGAGAATGCCGGACGATACAGCCCGTCAGGGACAACGATTGAAGTGACATTAAACGAAATCGAAGGGGGTACTCAGGTCAGCGTTATCGATCAGGGTCCCGGTATTGATGAAGCTCACCGACAGTCTATTACTGAGCCATTCCGTCGTCTTGACCAGCGCTACGGTGGCAGTGGTCTGGGCCTGAGTATCGTGCAGCGCATCGTGCAGCTCCACCACGGCAAGCTGACACTTGAAAATGGCGCTGAAGGCGGATTGATCGCCAGTTGCTGGTTACCGTCAACGCTGGAATAAAAAAAGCCCCCATAATGGGGGCTTTGGACAGATATTAGTGCTTGTAAATGAACTCGACGCCTTCTTCGTCGTCTTCATCCCAGTCATCGTCCCAGTCTTCATCATCTTCTTCCGCTTCCAGCTCTCCGAGCTGCTGGCGGTGGTAGTCATCCCACATGAATTCGACTTTTTCAGGCTGTTTGGCTTCTTCCGCCTGGACAATTGGGTTCTCGATGATGAAGGTCATCACATCCCAGCACAGATCTTTCACGCCAACCTGGCTTGCCGCAGAGATCAGGTAGTATTTTTCTTCCCAACCCATCGCTTCTGCAATCGCTTTGGCTTTTGCTTCCGCTTCGGCTTTGTCCATCAGGTCGATCTTGTTGAAGACCAGCCAGCGTGGTTTATTCGCCAGTTTTTCGCTGTATTTTTCCAGCTCACCGATGATGATTCTGGCGTTTTCAACCGGATCGGAACCATCGATAGGATCGATATCGATGAGATGCAACAGTACACGGCAACGCTCAAGGTGTTTCAGGAAGCGAATACCCAGACCGGCCCCTTCCGCAGCGCCTTCAATCAGACCCGGAATATCGGCAACCACAAAGCTCTTCTCGTTATCCATACGGACAACACCGAGGCTTGGTACCAGCGTGGTAAACGGATAGTCCGCCACTTTTGGTTTCGCAGCAGAGACGGCACGAATAAACGTCGACTTACCGGCGTTTGGCATACCCAGCATACCCACGTCGGCCAGAAGCATCAGCTCCAGCTGCAGGTCGCGCTTATCGCCCGGTGTACCCATCGTTTTCTGACGCGGCGTACGGTTAACGGAAGATTTGAAACGGCTGTTACCCAGACCGTGCCAGCCACCTTTAGCAACCATCAGGCGCTGACCGTGTTTGGTCATGTCACCCATGGTTTCACCAGTCCCCTGGTCAATCACACGCGTGCCGACCGGAACCTTAATGGTGACGTCTTTTCCGCGTTTCCCGGTACAGTCACGGCTCTGGCCGTTCTGGCCACGTTCAGCGCGGAAGGATTTCTCGAAACGGTAGTCGATCAGCGTGTTGAGGTTCTCATCCGCCTCCAGCCACACGTCACCACCATCCCCGCCGTCGCCGCCATCAGGACCGCCACGTGGGATATACTTTTCACGGCGGAAGCTCACGCAACCATTGCCGCCATCACCAGCCACGACCAGGATCGTCGCTTCATCAACAAACTTCATTTTACTCTCCGTAACTCATTCGCCTGAGCGGGGGACTACTACAACCGCTTCATTTTTGCGCCAACGTCCCCAAAGACGATGACCAATGGCGGAATACATCGCGCCCGCAACCACGACAAACGCACCGAGATAGCCCAACAGGTTGAGCATCGGTCTGACGAAGACATCGGGCCAGGCCATTGATAACAAATCTGAAAATAACAGCGTAAACAGCGGGGTAAGCGTAATTAACGCGCTTACCTGTGCTGCTTGCCAGCGCGCCATCGCTTCGGCCAGCGCGCCATAACCGACCAGCGTGTTCAGCCCACAAAAAATGAGGCACGCCAGTTGCCAGTCGCTAAGCTGGGCGATCACACCCGGCTTTGCTAATGGCAGCAATGCTATTGTACACAAAGTGTACAGCAAAAAGAGGATCTGCTGTGAGGCAAGACGACGCAATAACACCTTTTGTGCGACACCATAACTCACCCAGACCGTTGCTGCCCCTACACCGAAGATCACACCCCACGTGTAATCCGTCAGTCGGGTAAAAATCTCCATCAGACTGGTGTTGAAGAACATCACCAGACCGCATAGCAGCATGCTCGCCCCGATAATCTGCGTACCGCGCATCTTCTCCTTAAGGATAAAGACGCTGGCGACCATCATGCCCACGGGTGAAAGCTGACCAATCACCTGTGACGCCGTAGGGCTAAGATATTGCAGGGAAGAGCTAAACAGAATGAAGTTACCAAACAGACCGCCCGTCGCAATAGCCAGCAACACCAGCCAGCGCGGTTTGCGGAAGAGTCGCAAAGGTGGAAGCTTACCTTTGATAGCCAGAATGGCCCCGAGGCCGATGCTTGCCATCAGAAAGCGATAAAAGACCACCGTGGGCGGCTCCATCACTTCCAGTACCTGCTTCATTGCAATTGGCAGCGCACCCCAGCACATTGCGGTTGTGAGCGCCAAAAGAATACCAATGCCGGCCTGCTGCTTCATGCCCGTTTTCCCTACAGAAAAAATTACCGGGTTTCCAATGTAAAAAGCCCCGCAACAGGTTGCGGGGCTTTAATCCGTTACCGGACCGAGAAAACCTTACTCAGCAACGATGCTGATGTATTTACGGTTGTTCGGGCCTTTAACTTCAAATTTCACTTTACCGTCTGCTTTAGCAAACAGAGTGTGGTCACGACCGCAACCTACGTTGTTGCCAGCGTGGAATTTGGTACCACGTTGACGAACGATGATGCTACCCGCCAGAACGGATTCGCCACCGAAACGCTTAACGCCCAGGCGTTTAGCTTCTGAATCGCGACCGTTACGTGTGGAGCCGCCAGCCTTTTTATGTGCCATTTAAATCTCTCCTCAGGTCTTAGGCGCTGATGCCAGTAATTTTCACATCAGTGAACCACTGACGGTGGCCCTGCTGCTTACGGTAGTGTTTACGACGACGAAACTTAACGATTTTAACTTTCTCGCCACGACCGTGTGCAACAACTTCAGCTTTGATAACGCCGCCATCAACGAAAGGAACGCCGATTTTGACTTCTTCACCGTTTGCGATCATCAGAACTTCTGCGAACTCAACAGATTCGCCAGTTGCGATGTCCAGCTTTTCCAGGCGAACGGTCTGACCTTCGCTTACTCGGTGTTGTTTACCACCACTTTGGAAAACCGCGTACATATAAACTCCGCTTCCGCGCACGTCCTCGTATGATTCAGAGTGCGCTATAAATATTCACAATAGGGCGCGAATATTACGCAAAACGCGAGCCTTTGACAAGTGCTACCGTCAATACATGAAGAAAAAAAACACAACACGTACGGTAACGTTTATCTGAGCCGTTTTTTCAGTACAATCAGCACTACTATTGATAAACCGAAACCCTTCGTTACCCCATTGTAGATGGGATCAACAGGATAAAAAGCCCGGCTTTTGCGATGAATTTAGAAAAAATCAACGAGTTAACCGCGCAAGATATGGCGGGTGTGAATGCAGCAATCCTGGAGCAACTCAACTCTGACGTTCAGCTGATCAATCAGTTGGGCTATTACATTGTCAGCGGCGGCGGTAAACGCATTCGTCCGATGATCGCCATTCTGGCTGCCAGAGCCGTTGGCTATCAGGGAAATGCCCACATCACGATCGCAGCGCTCATCGAATTTATTCACACGGCGACGCTTCTGCATGATGACGTTGTGGATGAATCGGATATGCGTCGTGGCAAAGCCACGGCAAACGCCGCTTTCGGGAACGCAGCCAGCGTACTGGTGGGGGATTTTATTTATACCCGCGCCTTCCAGATGATGACCAGTCTGGGTTCTCTGAAAGTGCTGGAAGTGATGTCCGAAGCCGTTAACGTCATTGCGGAAGGCGAAGTGCTGCAACTGATGAACGTCAACGACCCTGACATCACCGAAGAAAACTACATGCGCGTGATCTACAGTAAAACAGCGCGCCTGTTTGAAGCGGCCGCCCAGTGTTCCGGCATTCTGGCTGACTGTACTGAGGCACAGGAAAAAGGGCTGCAGGACTATGGTCGTTATCTGGGTACGGCATTCCAGTTAATTGATGATTTACTGGACTACAGTGCGGACGGTGAGACGCTCGGCAAAAACGTGGGTGATGACCTGAACGAAGGCAAACCGACCCTGCCGCTGCTTCACGCTATGCGCAACGGAACAGCCGACCAGGCGAAAATGATCCGTGAAGCGATTGAGCAGGGAAATGGCCGCCATCTTCTGGAACCCGTACTGGAAACCATGGCCATCTGCGGATCGCTGGAGTGGACGCGCCAGCGTGCGGAAGAAGAAGCAGATAAAGCCATCGCTGCACTGCAGGTTATTCCAGACAGCCCATGGCGCGATGCGCTAATTGCTCTGGCTCACATCGCCGTTCAGCGCGACAGGTAATCCCCTTGTATCTCCCCGCACCAGCGCGGGGAGATTCCAGTACACCCCAGTAAATTACGTAGTCATGTAAATTTATCGGTTTAGAGACCGCATGAATAAAGCCGTGCCTTATTCTGAATATCCTTTCAAGTAACGCGAACTTTTTAGAACAAGAGTTTGAAATGGGTATAGTAAGCCCGTCGTTTCAGAAGAAACGGCGTAGGTGAATCCGAACTTAAGGACAGCGTTATGGATACGAAATTTATCGACTGGCATACGGCAGATATCATTGCGGCACTGCGCAAAAGAGGCACTTCACTGGCTGCAGAATCCCGCCGCAATGGCCTGAGTTCTTCAACCCTCGCAAATGCCCTCACCCGACCCTGGCCCAAGGGAGAGTTAATTATCGCGACAGCGCTGGATACACATCCGTGGGTGATTTGGCCTTCGCGCTACCACGATCCCCTTACCCATGAGTTTATCGACAGATCGCGTATGATTCGCCAGAGAAAGGCAAAGAAAGAATCGCAGGAATAATGCGTTTTTGACAGGAACAGCAACCCCCCGGTCATTTCTGGCAGGGGGCTGCCGGAACGATTACTCGCCCTTCACACGCTCGATATTCGCACCCAGCGCGCGCAGTTTATCTTCGATACGTTCGTAACCACGATCGATGTGATAAATACGATCCACAATCGTTGTCCCTTCCGCAATACAACCCGCCAGCACCAGGCTTGCTGACGCACGCAGATCGGTTGCCATCACCTGAGCACCTGACAGTTTCTCAACGCCGTGGCAAATCACGGTATTACTCTCGATCTCTGCATGTGCACCCATACGGATCAGCTCCGGTACGTGCATAAAGCGGTTCTCGAAAATGGTTTCAGTGATGAAGCCGGTACCTTCAGCGACCAGGTTCAACAGGGTGAACTGCGCCTGCATGTCGGTCGGGAACGCCGGATGCGGCGCGGTACGTACATTGACCGCTTTTGGACGCTGACCATGCATATCGAGGCTAATCCAGTCTTCACCGATTTCGATATCCGCACCCGCATCGCGCAGTTTCGCCAGCACCGCATCCAGAGTATCTGGCTGTGCGTTACGGCAGACAATTTTACCGCCAGAGATCGCCGCAGCCACCAGGAAGGTACCGGTTTCGATACGGTCCGGCAGTACGCGATAGACACCACCGCCCAGACGCTCAACGCCTTCGATGGTGATACGGTCGGTACCCTGACCGGAGATCTTCGCACCCAGCGCCACGAGGAAGTTTGCAGTATCCACAATTTCCGGTTCACGCGCGGCGTTCTCGATGATAGTGGTACCTTCTGCCAGCGTCGCCGCAGACATAATGGTGACCGTTGCGCCCACGCTCACTTTGTCCATGACAATGTGCGCGCCTTTCAGACGGCCATTGACGGACGCTTTGACGTAACCTTCTTCCAGCTTGATCTCTGCACCCAGTTTTTCCAGACCAAAGATATGCAGGTCAACCGGACGCGCGCCGATAGCGCAACCGCCCGGCAGTGAAACCTGCCCCTGGCCAAAACGCGCCACCAGCGGACCAAGCGCCCAGATGGAAGCACGCATGGTTTTCACCAGATCGTAAGGGGCAGAGAAGTTGTTCACCTTGCTGGCGTCGATCCAGACGGAACCGTTACGCTCAACTTTAGTGCCCAACTGGGTGAGCAACTTCATGGTGGTGTCGATATCTTTCAGCTTCGGTACGTTCTGAATTTCTACCGGCTCTTCCGCGAGCAGCGCAGCAAAAAGGATTGGCAGCGCGGCGTTTTTCGCGCCAGAAATTGTGACTTCGCCCTGGAGACGCGTTGGCCCCTGTACACGAAATTTATCCATTGTGTGCTCTCTTATAAATTCAACCGTGCTGCGGGCCTGTCGCCCTCAGCTCAAAAACCGTTTAGTTTGCGATCGCGTGCCCACTCTTGCGGGGTAAACGCTTTAATCGACAGGGCGTGGATGCGGTTATCCGCAATATATTCCATCAGCGGCGCGTACACAGCCTGCTGCTTCTTCACACGGCTCATGCCGTCGAACATATCACCCACAGCAATAACCTGGAAGTGACTGCCATCGCCAGTGACGTGGGCTTCCTGAAGGGAGAGTGCATTCATCAGCACTGTCTGGATTTCATGATTTTCCATGGGTTCTTAATCATCTGATAGTGAAAACAAGCCCAACATCTTAGAGCAAAGTGGCGTCGTCTTAAACAAGCAAAAAGCCCCGACGATGAAACTGTCAGGGCTTTCGGAAGTAACGCACTGAAAATATTAACGAGGCAGTACGTCCTGAGGGAGATTGTAGAGCTGCGCAAGTGTAACCACGTTATCGCTCGCGCCGTTAAGCATAACGCTCAACCCTTGCTTTTTACCCTCGGCAATCAGATGGGCAAGCAGCGCAACACCTGCCGTGTCTACCCGCGAGACGTCGCTTAAGTCGATAAGCGTCACGCCCTGCATGGCTTCATGGCGTTTGTCCCACAAGGGGTTCAGCAGATCCTGATCCAGCTCACCGGACAGCTTTAATGTCTCGCCTTCACGCGACCAGCTGAGTTGCTGTGACATTACTTCTTCTCGTCCAGGCTAATTTTCTGACGAGAAATGGACTGCAGCTGTGCGGTCAGGCCATCAATGCCTTTGGTACGCAGCAGGTCGCTCCACTCGTTCTGTTTGGTGGTGATCATGCTTACCCCTTCGGCAATCATGTCATACGCCTGCCAGTGACCGGTCTGGCTGTTTTTACGCCACTGGAAGTCCAGACGAACCGGCGGGCGGCCGTTAGGATCGTTGATTGTCACGCGGATAGGCACAATGGTCGCATCGCCCAGCGGCTGCTCAGGTGCAATCTGATAGGTCTGACCGTGGTACATCGCCAGCGCCTGACCATAAGCCTGTTTCAGGTATTCACGAAACGCGGCAAAGTAGGCATCACGCTGCGCAGGGGTAGCATCTTTGTAATAACGCCCCAGAACCAGCGCCCCCGCGTATTTGATCTGTACATACGGCAGCAGTTCCTGGTCAACGACGTCACGCAGGTAATCAGGATTAGCACGAATCTTAGGTTGTTCGTCTTTAAGACGGTCGAAAGTCTTCTTCGCCGCTTCGTCCATCAGTTTGTACGGGTTACTCTGATCCGCAGCATGCGCAGCGGTGAGAGGGGCAATGACCAGCATGGCAACCATTAACAGTCGTTTAAACATGAATGACTTCTCCTGAAATTAATTCGTCGTGCCTGGTGTCGGTGCGACATTGGTATGATCTTCGCTCTGCGCAGGGGCAGCATCGGATTTTTTCTCATCCCCTTTACTGCTGTAAAGGAACTGACCAATCATATCCTCCAGCACCATCGCGGACTTCGTATCCTGAATGACGCTACCGTCTTTAAGGATAGTCGTTCCCAGCTCAGGGTCTTCAAAACCGACATTAAGTGCCAGATATTGTTCGCCCAGCAGGCCTGAAGTCCGGATCGAAAGGGAACTGGTGTCCGGAATATGGTTGTAACGTTCTTCGATATCCATCGCGACGCGTGGCAGGTAGGTTTTCTCATCAAGCGTAATGTCAGATACGCGTCCGATCACCACGCCGCCAATACGCACCGGTGAACGAGCCTTCAGCCCGCCAATATTATCGAAGGTGGCATAGATGCGATAAGTAGGCTCTGTGCGCACAGACGTGATATCCGCCGCTCTCAGGCAGATAAACAGCGCGGCCAGCAGCGCCAGTAGCAGGAATATGCCGACCCAAATTTCATTTTTTTTCGTTTGCATGAACTCAATTCCCAAACATCAGTGCGGTGAGCACAAAATCCAGACCCAGTACGGCCAGCGACGAATGTACGACTGTACGTGTAGTTGCACGGCTAATGCCTGCCGACGTCGGGATGGCATCATAACCATTGAACAATGCAATCCAGGTGACCGTAATGGCAAATACCACGCTTTTAATCAGACAGTTAACCAGATCCATTCGCAGGTCAATGGCGTCCTGCATGGCGGACCAGAAGAAACCGGCATCAATGCCTTTCCAGTGGACGCCAACCAGCGAGCCGCCCCAGATGCCCACGGCGACAAACAGAATAGTCAGTAGCGGTAAAGAGATTACGCCAGCCCAGAAACGCGGTGAAATCACGCGACGCAGCGGATCGACCGCCATCATCTCCATGCTGGAGAGCTGTTCGGTCGCACGCATCAGGCCAATTTCAGCCGTTAATGCCGACCCCGCGCGCCCGGCGAACAACAGCGCCGCCACAACCGGCCCCAGTTCACGTAGCAGCGAGAGCGCCACCAGCATTCCGAGGCTGGTTTCCGCGCTGTAGGTTGTCAGCACAAGGTAACCCTGCAGCCCAAGCACCATACCGATAAACAAACCGGAAACAATGATGATGAGCATCGACAGCACGCCGACATTATAAAGCTGCCGCACCAGCAGAGGGGCGTGCTTACGGAATTCCGGCTTGCCGAACAGCGCGTTGAATAACATCAATCCGGCACGCCCGAACGTCCTGATGGTTTTTATGCCACGGTGTCCGAGAGCGGCCAACGCATTTAACAGCATGAGTGGCTTAACTCCCTATTCCCAGTAAATCGTCACGATAGTCGCCCGCCGGGTAGCGGAACGGCACAGGGCCATCTGCAATACCGTCGAGGAACTGCCGCACGCGAGGATCGCAATTTTCCTGCAACGCCTGGGCGCTACCGTGTGCGACGATCTTTTTGTCCGCCACGATATAGGCGTAATCGGCAATGCTCAACACTTCCGGTACATCGTGAGAAACCACAATGCAGGTTACGCCAAGCGCGCTGTTCAGTTCAGAGATGAGCTTCACCAGCACGCCCATTGTGATGGGATCCTGTCCAACGAACGGTTCGTCGAACATGATTAAATCGGGTTCTAATGCAATGGCTCGTGCGAGCGCGGCACGGCGCGCCATACCGCCGGAGAGTTCCGAAGGCATCAGTTTTGCAGCCCCCCGCAAACCAACGGCCTCAAGTTTCATCATCACCGTGCTTTTCAGCAACGCGGGCGGCAGGCTGGTATGTTCGCGCAGCGGATAGGCCACGTTATCAAAAACGTTCATATCCGTGAACAAGGCCCCTGACTGAAAGAGCATGCTCATACGTTTGCGAACAGTATACAGGCGCGAGCGTGACATCTCCGGGATGTTTTCGCCATCAAAGAGGATTTCACCGCTATCGGGTGGGATCTGCCCACCAATAAGGCGCAGCAGGGTCGTTTTACCGATCCCGGACGGCCCCATGATGGCAGTGATCTTGCCACGCGGCACGGTCAACGAAATATCATCAAATATCAATCTGTTGGCGCGAGAAAAACTCACCCCACGGACATCGACTATATTCGCCAGCGTTTGGCTCATTTACGGTTCCTTTCTTGCCCTACTTCATACGAAGCCTGAAGCTTAAATCAGCCCTAAACCCCACATTTTTACAGAATATTGGCTGGAGAGGTTAGCGAAAGCTGGCATTTGTTTTACTTTTCCGGCGCATAAAGTCAAAATTAGGAATTCGTTACGCCTCCGACTGTATACAGTCCAGCCATTCCCGCGCGATGGACCGACGAGTATACCTGAAGAAAGGACTTTTGATGCTTTTAGCAACAGCACTGTTAATAATTGGTTTACTTTTGGTGGTCTACAGTGCTGACCGTTTAGTGTTTGCTGCATCTATCCTGTGTCGCCTGACTGGCGTACCGCCTGTCGTCATCGGGATGACCGTTGTCAGTGTTGGAACATCACTCCCTGAAATCATCGTCTCTGTCTCGGCATCGCTGCACGGCCAGTTAGACCTGGCAGTAGGCACCGCGATTGGCTCGAACATCGTCAATATATTATTGATTTTAGGCCTGGCGGCACTGCTCCATCCATTTCGCGTGCATTCTGATGTTCTGCGCCGTGAATTGCCGCTAATGTTAGTCGTAAGCCTGCTGGCAGGGTGCGTATTTTATGATGGAATACTGAGCTTCAGTGACGGCATATTCCTGCTGGCGCTGGCCGTTATTTGGTTGCTGTATAGTGTTAAAATTGCCCGTCTGGCTGAGAAGCAGGGTCTGGATAGCCTCACGCGCGAGCAGGTCGCCGAGCTCCCGCGCGAAGGTACGCTGCCTGTTGCCCTGCTCTGGCTTGGCGTTGCGCTGATCATCATGCCGATGGCAACGCGCATGGTCGTGGATAACGCGACGGTGCTGGCGAACTATTTCGCCATCAGTGAACTGACTATTGGCCTGACGGTTATTGCCATCGGCACCAGCCTGCCGGAGCTGGCCACGGCCATTGCGGGGGCACGGAAAGGTGAGGATGACATTGCCATTGGTAATATCATCGGCTCCAATATTTTTAATATCGCCATTGTGATGGGCCTGCCGGCCCTGATTACGCCAGGGCCCTTTAATCCCCTGGCGTTCTCACGTGATTACGGCGTGATGCTGCTGGTCAGCGTGATATTTGCCCTGCTCTGCTGGCGGCGGCAACGACAGATTGGCAAAGGTGCAGGCGCGCTGTTGACGGGTGGATTTATCGTATGGATGGCGATGCTGTACTGGCTCTCGCCTCTTCTCTCTGGGTAAACGGAAACGCATTATGTCGCAAATAGAATTGCAGCCGGGTTTTGACTTTCAGAAAGCAGGCAAAGACGTTCTGGAGATTGAACGTGAAGGTCTGGCGCAGTTAGATCAGTACATTAATCAGGATTTTAGTCTGGCATGTGAGAAGATATTCTACTGTGCCGGCAAAGTCGTGGTGATGGGGATGGGTAAGTCCGGCCACATTGGACGCAAAATGGCGGCGACGTTTGCCAGCACCGGAACCTCGTCCTTCTTTGTACACCCGGGGGAAGCCGCGCACGGGGACCTGGGAATGGTCACGCCGCAGGATATCGTCATCGCGCTGTCCAACTCCGGTGAGTCTAATGAAATTCTGGCGCTGATCCCGGTACTGAAGCGGCTGCAGGTGCCGCTTATTTGCATAACCAGCCGTCCGGAAAGTAGCATGGCGCGTGCGGCTGATATTCACCTGTGCGTTAAAGTTCCCAAAGAGGCCTGCCCGCTGGGCCTGGCGCCGACATCCAGCACCACCGCTGCGCTGGTCATGGGCGATGCGCTCGCCGTGGCGCTGCTGGAAGCCCGCGGTTTTACGCCGGAAGATTTCGCGCTTTCCCACCCGGGCGGCGCGCTGGGGCGCAAGCTGCTGCTTCGGGTTAACGATATTATGCACACCGGGGATGAAATCCCTCACGTCAGTAAAGAGGCCTCCCTGCGCGATGCACTGCTGGAAATCACCCGTAAAAATCTGGGTATGACGGTCGTGTGCGACGATCTGATGAAAATTCAGGGGATCTTCACCGATGGCGACCTGCGCCGCGTGTTCGACATGGGTGTAGATGTCCGCACGCTGGGCATTGCCGATGTGATGACGCCCGGCGGTATCCGCGTGCGTCCGGGGACATTGGCAGTGGATGTGCTGAACCTGATGCAGTCCCGTCATATCACCTCCGTTATGGTTGCCGATGGCGACCAGTTGCTGGGTGTGGTACATATGCATGATCTGCTGCGCGCAGGCGTAGTGTAATGAAGGATAAGACAATGAGTAATGCGGGTGCATCCCTTGCAACCTGTTATGGTCCGGTCAGTACCCAGATGATGGCAAAGGCGGAAAATATTCGCCTGCTCATCCTGGATGTGGATGGGGTACTCTCCGATGGCCTGATTTATATGGGCAATAACGGTGAAGAGCTAAAAGCGTTTAACGTTCGCGACGGCTATGGTATCCGCTGCGCGCTTACCTCGGGTATCGAGGTTGCTATCATCACCGGGCGGAAAGCTAAACTGGTAGAAGACCGCTGTGAAACCTTAGGCATTACCCATTTGTATCAGGGTCAATCCGATAAGATGGCGGCATTCAATGATTTAGTGGGTAAACTGGCTATCGCGCCGGAAAACGTGGCCTATGTCGGAGACGATCTGATTGACTGGCCAGTGATGGCTGAAGTTGGGCTGAGTATCGCCGTTGCCGATGCGCATCCGCTGCTGATCCCGCGCGCGGACTACGTTACCCACATCAACGGTGGCCGTGGTGCCGTCCGTGAAGTCTGCGATCTGCTCCTGCTGGCGCAGGGCAAGCTTGATGAGGCCAAAGGGCAATCGATATGAGTAAAACCAGACGTTGGATTATCATTTTGCTTTCGCTTGTCGCCCTGGTATTGATTGGCGTGAACCTTGCCGATCGCGACGATACGCAAACGGAAGCGATCAACACTAACGATCCAACCTATAAAAGCGATCACAGCGACACCGTGGTCTATAGCCCGGAAGGCGCGCTGAACTATCGCCTGATTGCCCAGCATGTTGAATATTTTTCAGATGACGGTATTTCGTGGTTTACCCAGCCCGTCATGACCACGTTTGATAAAGACAAAGTGCCAACGTGGTCAATTAAGTCCGATCGGGCAAAACTGACAAATGACCGTATGCTTTATCTGTATGGTCACGTTGAAGTCAACGCCCTGACCGCTGACTCGCAACTGCGAAAAATTACGACGGATAATGCCCAAATCAACCTGGTGACCCAGGACGTGACGTCGCAGGATCTGGTCACACTGTATGGCACAACATTTAATTCCAGCGGTTTAAGAATGCGCGGGAACTTACGCAGCAAAAACGCCGAGCTGATTGAAAAGGTTAGAACCTCCTATGAAATTCAAAACAAACAAACTCAGCCTTAAAGTAATTATCGCCAGCGCGATGCTGGCAACCAGTCTCCCCGCGCTTGCTGTAACGGGCGATACCGACCAGCCGATCCATATCGAGTCCGACACCCAGTCTCTCGATATGCAGGGTAACGTCGTCACCTTTACGGGTAACGTCGTCATGACCCAGGGCACCATTAAAATTAACGCCGACAAAGTGGTCGTTACCCGTCCGGGTGGCGAGCAGGGCAAAGAGATTATCGATGGCTATGGTAATCCGGCGACCTTCTATCAGATGCAGGACAACGGCAAGCCGGTGAAAGGCCACGCCACGCATATGCACTATGAGCTGGCGAAAGATCTGGTCATCCTGACCGGGAATGCATATCTGGAACAGCTGGACAGCAACATTACCGGCGACCAGATCACCTATCTGGTTAAAGAGCAAAAAATGCAGGCCTCCAGCGAGAAAGGCAAACGCGTCACCACCGTACTGGTTCCGTCGCAGCTGCAGGACAAAGGCAAAGGCCAGGCCCCGGCACAGAAGAAGAGTAACTAATTCGTTATGGCAACATTAACTGCAAAAAACCTCGCGAAGGCCTATAAGGGCCGCCGTGTCGTAGAAGATGTCAGTCTGACCGTCAACTCCGGCGAAATTGTGGGCCTGCTTGGCCCTAATGGTGCGGGTAAAACCACAACCTTCTACATGGTCGTTGGCATTGTGCCGCGCGATGCCGGCAACATTGTCATTGACGATGAAGACATCAGTCTTCTGCCGCTGCACGCGCGCGCGCGCCGTGGGATCGGCTATCTGCCGCAGGAAGCTTCCATTTTCCGTCGTCTTAGCGTTTACGATAACCTGATGGCGGTCCTGCAAATTCGTAACGATCTGACCAGCGAACAGCGTCAGGATCGTGCTAACGAGCTGATGGAAGAGTTCCACATTGAGCATCTGCGTGACAGCCTCGGTCAGGCGCTCTCCGGGGGTGAACGTCGCCGCGTTGAGATTGCGCGTGCGCTGGCCGCAAACCCGAAATTTATCCTTCTGGATGAACCGTTTGCGGGCGTTGACCCGATCTCCGTTATCGACATTAAACGAATCATTGAACACCTGCGTGACAGCGGGCTTGGCGTACTGATCACCGACCACAACGTGCGTGAAACGCTGGCCGTGTGTGAACGCGCGTATATTGTGAGCCAGGGCAATCTGATCGCCCACGGTACGCCGCAACAGATCCTCGAAGACGATCATGTTAAGCGCGTCTATCTTGGGGAAGACTTCAGACTCTGATAGGGTAGAGGTAACGTAACGCCGAACCGGAGAAAAATGCTCTGAACATGAAGCAAGGTTTGCAATTAAGGCTCAGCCAACAACTGGCGATGACGCCGCAGTTACAGCAGGCAATTCGCCTGTTGCAACTGTCCACGTTAGAACTTCAGCAGGAGCTCCAGCAGGCGCTGGACAGTAATCCCCTGCTGGAACAAACCGATCTTCATGACGAGGTAGAAACCCAGCAGTCGCAGGATACAGAAGCGCTCGACACCGCGGATGCACTCGAACAAAAAGAGATGCCGGACGAGCTTCCGCTGGATGCCAGTTGGGACGAAATCTACACCGCCGGAACCCCTTCCGGTACGCGTGCAGACTACCAGGACGATGAGCTACCGGTCTATCAGGGAGAAACCACCCAGTCGCTTCAGGATTACCTGA
This sequence comes from Enterobacter chinensis, assembly GCF_034008295.1. NCBI lineage: Bacteria > Pseudomonadati > Pseudomonadota > Gammaproteobacteria > Enterobacterales > Enterobacteriaceae > Enterobacter > Enterobacter chinensis. The sequence continues at coordinate 80,481 of NZ_JARDVI010000003.1, read as the reverse complement.
TGTGGCAGGTGGAGCTGACCCCCTTCTCCGACACCGATCGTGCGATTGCCACGTCCATTGTCGATGCCGTGGATGACACGGGCTATTTAACCGTCACGCTGGACGATATCCTCGAAAGCATGGGCGACGAAGAGATTGAGCTTGAGGAAGTAGAAGCTGTTCTGAAGCGCATCCAGCGTTTCGATCCGGTAGGCGTGGCCGCAAAAGATCTGCGCGACTGCCTGCTGATCCAGCTTTCTCAGTTCAGCAAAGAGACGCCATGGCTCGATGAGGCGCGCGTCATCATTAGCGATCATCTGGATCTGTTGGCTAACCATGATTTCCGCAGCCTGATGCGCGTCACGCGCCTGAAAGAAGACGTGCTGAAAGAAGCGGTGAATCTGATTCAGTCGCTCGATCCGCGCCCCGGTCAGTCGATCCAGACCAGCGAACCCGAGTACGTGATCCCGGATGTGCTGGTCAGAAAACACAATGACCGATGGGTCGTTGAACTGAACTCTGACAGCATCCCTCGCCTGCAAATCAACCAGCAGTATGCCTCCATGTGCACCAGCGTGCGTAACGACTCCGACAATCAATATATTCGTAGCAATTTGCAGGAAGCGCGATGGTTGATCAAAAGTCTGGAGAGCCGAAATGATACGCTGCTACGCGTCAGCCGCTGCATTGTCGAACAGCAGCAGGCTTTCTTTGAGCAGGGCGAAGAGTATATGAAACCGATGGTGCTGGCGGATATCGCCCAGGCCGTCGAGATGCATGAATCAACCATTTCCCGTGTAACCACGCAGAAGTATCTGCACAGTCCGCGCGGTATTTTTGAGCTTAAGTATTTCTTCTCCAGCCACGTTAATACCGAGGGCGGCGGCGAAGCGTCGTCAACGGCGATTCGTGCCCTGGTGAAGAAGTTGATCGCCGCGGAGAACCCCGCGAAGCCACTGAGTGACAGTAAGTTAACCACCATGCTGTCCGATCAGGGTATTATGGTGGCACGTCGTACTGTTGCGAAGTATCGAGAGTCTTTATCCATTCCGCCGTCCAACCAGCGTAAACAGCTGGTCTGACACAACCGATAAGGAAGACACTATGCAGCTCAACATCACTGGACAAAACGTCGAAATTACTGAGGCTTTACGCGACTTTGTGAACACGAAGTTTGCGAAACTCGAGCAGTATTTCGAAAGGATCAATCAGGTCTATATTGTGTTGAAAGTGGAGAAAGTGACTCATATCTCGGATGCCACCCTGCATGTTAACGGGGGCGAACTCCATGCCAGTGCGGAAGGGCAGGACATGTACGCTGCTATCGACGGCTTGATTGATAAGCTTGCGCGACAGCTCAATAAACATAAAGATAAACTGAAACAACACTAATTGTCCGGGCAGTTAACGGGTGCAGGACGGCCTGTTGTGAAACACAACAGGCCATTTGTACAGTTAGCGCTTAGGTGAAATTATGATGAACAACGATTCCGCTCTTCAACTGAGCAATGTCCTTAACCAGGAATGTACCCGCAGTGCTGTTCACTGCCAGAGCAAAAAACGTGCGCTGGAGATCATCAGTGAACTGGCTGCAAAACAGCTGGGCCTGCCGCCGCAGGTGGTGTTCGAAGCGATCCTGACCCGTGAAAAAATGGGCAGTACCGGTATCGGCAACGGCATCGCGATCCCGCACGGCAAACTGGAAGAGGATACCCTGCGCGCCGTCGGTGTGTTTGTGCAGCTTGAAACACCTATCGCCTTCGATGCCATTGATAACCAGCCCGTCGATCTCCTCTTCGCGCTGCTGGTTCCTGCCGACCAAACGAAAACCCATCTGCATACGCTGTCGCTGGTCGCAAAACGTCTGGCCGATAAAACCATTTGCCGCCGACTGCGCTCGGCCCAAAGTGATGAAGAGCTCTATCAAATTATCACTGAAGCAGAAGGCAATCAGGATGATGCATAACCAGGAGATGGCCTTCACATCTGTTGTCCTGAGGAGAAACGGAACATGGTGCTGATGATTGTCAGTGGCCGTTCAGGGTCGGGGAAATCCGTTGCTCTGCGCGCGCTGGAAGACATGGGTTTTTACTGCGTAGATAACCTGCCGGTCGTGTTATTGCCCGACCTGGCTCGGACGCTTGCGGAAAGACAAACCTCTGCCGCCGTCAGTATCGACGTTCGTAATATGCCTGAATCGCCAGAAATTTTTGAGCAGGCGATGAGTAACCTGCCTGAGGCGTTTTCGCCTCAGCTGCTGTTCCTTGATGCAGACCGTAATACCCTGATCCGCCGATACAGCGATACCCGTCGTCTGCACCCGCTTTCCAGTAAGAACCTCTCTCTGGAGAGCGCTATCGATGAAGAGAGCGATCTGCTGGAGCCGCTGCGCTCTCGTGCCGACCTGATTGTCGACACCTCGGAGATGTCCGTTCACGAGCTGGCGGAAATGCTGCGTACCCGGCTGTTGGGCAAGCGCGAGCGCGAACTGACGATGGTGTTCGAATCCTTTGGATTTAAGCACGGTATCCCGATTGATGCGGATTATGTTTTCGATGTGCGCTTCCTGCCGAACCCGCACTGGGATCCGAAACTGCGTCCAATGACCGGTCTGGATAAGCCCGTCGCGGCCTTCCTCGACAGGCACACAGAAGTTCACAATTTTATCTACCAGACGCGAAGCTACCTTGAGCTATGGTTACCAATGCTGGAGACAAACAATCGCAGCTACCTGACGGTGGCGATTGGCTGTACCGGCGGTAAACATCGTTCGGTTTACATCGCCGAACAGCTGGCCGACTATTTCCGCTCGCGCGGGAAGAACGTTCAGTCCCGTCATCGCACGCTGGAAAAACGTAAAACATGACCGTAAAACAAACCGTTGAGATCACCAACAAGCTGGGCATGCATGCACGCCCGGCGATGAAACTGTTTGAGCTGATGCAGGGTTTCGATGCTGAGGTTCTGCTGCGGAATGACGAAGGTACCGAAGCGGAAGCAAACAGCGTGATCGCGCTGCTGATGCTGGATTCCGCCAAAGGGCGCCAGATTGAAGTAGAAGCCACCGGCCCTCAGGAAGAGGAAGCGCTGGCGGCGGTGATTGCCTTGTTTAACGCAGGGTTCGACGAAGATTAAGGTCTGCTATTCAGCGGGTGGCGCTACGCTTACCCGCCCTACATTAATTTATTGCGCTCCATAAACCCTTCCCCTCCCAACTGACGCATCTGGCGCATGATCCACGCCTGTCGGCTTCGCACGTACCCTGATGGGGCACTGGCTTTAAAGCGGATGGGATTAGGTAAAACAGCCGCCAGGAGTGCCGCTTCTGACATACTCAGACGGCTGGCCGGTTTATTAAAATAACGCTGTGCGGCAGCTTCCACACCAAATATGCCGTCACCAAATTCAGCGACGTTGAGATAGACGGTCAGGATGCGCTTTTTGCTCCAGACTGTTTCCATCCCCAGGGTCAGCCCCGCTTCCAGCCCTTTTCGCACCCAGCTTCGCCCATCCCACAGAAACAGGTTTTTGGCCGTCTGTTGTGACAGCGTTGACGCGCCTCGCACGCGGTTTTCGTGGCGTTCGTTATGGGCAAGTGCCTTTTCAATGGCCGCAACGTCGAACCCCCAGTGCTCCGGGAATTTCTGATCCTCCGCCGCGATGACCGCCAGCCCCATGAACGGTGAGATCGCGTCCATGCTCACCCAGTCTGAGTGGGCCACATAGCTGAAATCGCCGGTGAGCCACGCGCCGAGCTGGCGCTCAACCATAACGGCAGAGAACGGAACCGGCATAATGCTGAATAAAGCCAGCCCGCCTCCCCAGAATACCGCCAGCACAAGAACGATGCGCAAGAGAATACGCTTCACCCATGCGCCTGCGCCAAATTGACGTCTCATTCAGTGAGCACCAGCACGCGAGCCACCAGCTTTTCAATACCTGAGGCGGCCTCTGCAATATTCTGCGCCAGCATATAGGCAGGCGTGGTGACAATTTTGTTATCTTCATCAACCACAATATCATCTACCGGGCACGGGACGTGTTCGCCCCCCATTTCCTCGACGATTTCTGCGGTATCAATATCCGTCCCGATAGTCAGGCGCAGCGGGAAATCAAAAATTTTGGGCAGCATGGCCGGGGCGATGCAGATAAAGCCCAGCGGTTTTCCCGCCGCGTGCATGGCCTGCGACAACGTTTTTAGATGAGGATCGATCTGACACTCCGCACCCTGCGCGGCAAAGGTGCTGAGATTTTTAGCAGCGCCAAACCCACCCGGCACAATTAACGCATCAAGCTCAGCGGCGTCTGCCTGAATAAGAGGATGGATATCACCTCGCGCAATACGCGCGGCTTCAATCAGTACATTACGGGTTTCCGCCATCGGCTCACCGGTCAGATGATTAATTACATCCGCCTGATTTTTGTCTGGCGCAAAACAAATAACCTCTGCTCCCTGTTTTGCCAAAGCCAGCAGCGTGATGACGGCTTCATGTATCTCAGAACCATCGTAAACACCGCATCCGCTCAGCACGACACCAATCTTTTTCATCATGACGATCCTTTTCTGCAACTTGCTGAAGCACATTAATAATTTTGATTAAAACGCTATGCTTCACACATTTCACTGATTCATGTAACAAACCATTTAAGATTTGCTATCTTATCTGCGTGCGGCCTAAATTTTTCAGGCGGCGCCTTTTCGAAAATAACTTTAAAAAACAGGCGCAGCCACGATTTCCCTGGTGTTGGCGCAGTATTCGCGCACCCCGGTTAAGCCGGGGTCATTTTTTTCTGGCATCGACCCAGGCTTTAAGAACTGCAACATCGTTTTGCCACTCTTGTTTCATCTCTTCAACCCAATCACCCACGTTATCTTCCCAGGCAGGTAAATCAGGCGACTGAATCTGTTGACCCAACTGCTGCAGGTGGCGTAAACCGACCGAGCCGGCTGCACCTTTGATTTTATGTCCTTCTTCCACGATGCCCTTCTGGTCCCGGGCGGTCAGGTTTGATTCCAGCACGCTCAGATAGCCAGGCATCATTTTTTCGAACACCGCCAGACCGTCGGTAATCAGTTTTGGACCAACCAGATCGATGTACTGCTCAAGCATTCCCGTATCGAGTATCGTTTGGGCTTTTGCGCTATCAACAGACGTCATGGTGCTCTCCTCTTCATCATGGGTATCCCAGAACTTCTTAATCATGGCGGTCAGAGCAGGCACCGCCAGCGGCTTGCTGAGTACATCGTCCATACCGGCATCGAGATACTCTTTTTTATCTTTCAGTACGTTCGCCGTCAACGCAACCAGCGGCGGCAGTTCATCGGCCGCGTACTGGCGCGTTAGTTCACGCGAGATATCCAGCCCGGTCATATCCGGTAATTGAATATCCAGCAGAACGAGGTCGTATTCGTCCGGTTTAAACATCTCCAGAGCGGCTTTACCCGTCATCGCGACATCGACGCTGTTGCCCAATTTTTCCAGCACAGAGCGCGCCACAATCACGTTCAGCTCAATATCTTCCACCAGCAGGACGTGCAGCGCAGGCAGCGGCATGTCGTCGTTATCAAAGGTATCCTCAACCTCTTCCGCCACCGCCGGCGCATGGACCGTCAGCGTGAAGGTTGATCCTTTGCCCGGCAGGCTGGCAACGGTGATATCGCCACCCATACTCTTCGCCAGCCGTTTTGACACCGCCAGGCCAATGCCTGTACCGGTGGCGGGTTTCCCGCCATTGCTGTCCTTCACCTGGTAGTACATCGCGAAAATTTTGTCCTGCTCCTCCTGCGGAATACCCATCCCGGAGTCTTCCACCTCGAAGTGCAGCATGTCGCCTTCGTCATAGCGGATACGCACCGCTACCTTCCCCTTCTGGGTAAATTTCACCGCGTTGCTGATGAGGTTCCACAGGATCTGGCGCAGTCGCGTACCGTCAGTCACCACTTTATGCGGCAGCGGCAGGGTGGGATCCATGACAAAGCTCAACCCCTTCTGCTGCGCCTGCAAGCCGGAGAGGTTTTCCAGATCGGCAAGGAAGCTGGTGAAATCAACAGGCTGGTTATCAAGCTGAACTTTACGACGTTCCATCTTATCCATATCAATAATATCGTTGAAGATATTACCCAGCGTGACCGCCGAGACATGAATGGTTTTGAGGTATTTTTCCTGCTCTGCGGTCAGATCGGTATCCAGCAGAATACGGCTCAGCCCGACAATGCCATTAAGCGGCGTACGAAGTTCGTGGCTGATGGTCGAGATGAAGGTGGTTTTGTCACGGCTGGCGCGCTCAAGGGCATCCTGATAGCGCTTACGCTCGGTGATATCGCGGCCAAAGCCCATCAGGCCGTGGCGTTTCCCCACACGGTCATAATAGGGCACCTTACGGATCTCGAAGCAGGCTTTACGTCCGTCCGGATAATCCAGCCACTGTTCATAGGTCAGTGAGACGTTATGGCGGAACACTTTTTCGTCCGTCTCCATGACCTTGGCGGCCGCCTCTTCGGAGTAAACGTCCTGCGGCTTCAGGTGAATCAGCTGCTTTTCGCTTTTCCCGGTGAGCAGCTCCATCGCCCGGTTACAGCCGGAAAACTCTTTATCTTCATTACGATAGAACACCAGATCCGGTGAGGCATCAAGGAACGAACGCAGGAAAGAGGATTGCTGCTCGAGCTGGATCTGCGTGACCTCACGCTCTTTCATTTCGACTTTCAGCTGCTCCAGCGTGGCCTGACGCTCGGCTTCCGCCTTCTCACGATCTGAAATCTCCTGATTCAGCTGCGCAATGTTGTCTTTGAGCTGAACGTTGAGCTTCAGGTCGCGCTCGCGCATCTCCTCCAGTTTGTCGACCAGTTTTGACAGGCGCTGGCGGGACTCTTCCAGTTGCTCAACGACGACGGAGAGGAAATAGACCGCCCAGGGGGTAATGAGTAAGCCAAAGAAGATAGAGCGGATGACGTCGATACTTTCGACCTGACCATGCAGAACCATGGTGACGGCCATTTGCACCACAATGGCCAGCACAACCAGCGCCAGCGCCAGCAGCATGGAGAAACGCACCAGCCCGAGCTTCATCATCAGGTCGACGTAGTACTGGGCAAGCATTCGAATTTGCTTCATAGAGGATCCCTTCACGACTTTATCGCTCAATAATACTCAAATTCGCGACGGGGCGTTGAAGGATGTGAGAAAAAATGCGGGGTGAAACAGGAGATTAGCCTCGCTCCCGGCTAACCGGAAGCGAGGAGAGGTCAATCAGGAGCGTTTCAGAAGCAGCCAGAGGCTAATCAGGAGGAAACTGGCGCTCGGCAGCAGTGCACCAATAATCGGCGGAATGCCATACACCAGCGTCAGCGGACCGAAGATCTGATCGAGCACGTAGAACACAAAACCGAAGCTGATACCGGTCACGACGCGTACCCCCATCGGCACACTGCGCAACGGGCCGAAGATAAACGACAGCGCCATCAGCATCATCACCGCCACAGACATCGGCTGGAAGATTTTGCTCCACATATTGAGCTGATAACGTCCCGCATCCTGCCCGCTCGACTTCAGGTATTTCACATAGTTGTGTAAACCGCTGATGGAGAGCGCGTCCGGATCCAGCGCCACCACGCCGAGCTTATCGGGCGTGAGGTTAGTCTTCCACGTGCCGGTCACCGTCTGAGACCCGGTGATCTGTTTCGGATCTGTCAGGTCAGACTCATCAACCTGGGACAAACGCCATTGCTTATTTTCAGGGTCAAACTTCGCAGAAGAGGCGTGTCTGACGGACTGCAAACGGCGCTGATCGTTGAAAGCGTAGATACTGACACCGCCTAACTCATCGTTGCCTTTCACACGTTCGATGTAGACGAAGCTTTTGCCATCTTTCGCCCATAACCCTTGCTGAGTGGAAAGCAGAGACCCACCGTACATCGCCTGAGCACGGTAGTTACGCGCCGTCTGTTCGCCCTGAGGTGCTACCCACTCACCAATCGCCATGGTCAACAGCACCAGCGGGATCGCAGTTTTCATTACCGACAGCGCGACCTGCATACGGGTAAAACCCGATGCCTGCATAACAACCAGCTCACTGCGCTGCGCCAGCATACCCAGCCCCAGCAACGCACCCAGTAGCGCCGCCATCGGGAAGAAGATCTGCACATCTTTCGGCACGCTGAGCAGGGTATACATCCCCGCGCCCAACGCGTCATAACTCCCCTGCCCGGCTTTTTTCAACTGATCGACAAATTTGATAATGCCTGAGAGCGACACCAGCATGAACAACGTCATCATGATGGTGGTAAAAATGGTTTTACCGATATAGCGATCGAGAACGCCAAACGCCTGCATTAGATGGCTCCTTTACGCGAGAATCGGGCACGTATGCGGCGCACAGGCACCGTATCCCACAGGTTTAATCCCAGCGCCAGTAAGATGTACAAGCTGTTGACGAACCATGTCCAGACCATGGGATCCAGCTTACCCTTCGCGCCGTTGGAGCGAATCGAGGTTTGCAGCAGGAAGTAGATCAGGTAAAGCAGCATCGCCGGCAGCATAGAGAGCACGCGTCCCTGACGAGGGTTCACCACGCTCAGCGGAACAACAATCAGTGCCATCATAAACACGGTGAAGACAAGAGTAATACGCCAGTGGAACTCAGCGCGCGCTCTGTTGGTATCGGTATTCCACAGGGTACGCATGTCCATTTGCTCGGTATCCGTTGGATCGAGCGCCACAGCCTGATGGCCGATAATGGCCTGGTAGTTCTGGAAATCCGTAATTCGGAAGTCACGCAGCATTGCGGTGCCTTCGAAACGGGTCCCCTTATTCAGCGTCACGATCTGTGAACCGTCTTTGCGCTGCGCAAGTTGACCAGAGTCTGCGATGACCACCGACGGACGCGCATTACCTTTAGTCCGCAGCTGCGCCAGGAATACATCGTTAAATTTACTGCCGTCAACGCTCTCAATGAACAGCACTGAGTTTCCGTCGGTCGCCTGCTGGAACTGCCCCTGAGCTAGCGCCGCCATGCCGGGGTTTGCTTTCGCTTCGGCCAGCACTTCGTCCTGATGACGGGAAGACATGGGGCCCGCCCACATCACATTCACCGCCGCAACAATACCCGTAAACAACGCCAGTATCATGGCGGCTTTCACCAGTACGGCTTTGCTCAGGCCACAGGCATGCATCACCGTGATTTCACTCTCGGTGTAGAGCTTCCCAAGCGTCATGAGCAGACCAAGGAAAAGACTTAGCGGCAGGATAAGCTGCGCCATTTCCGGGATCCCTAAACCAAGCAGGGAAAGCACCAGATTCGTTGGAATTTCGCCGTCAACGGCCGCACCGAGGATCTTAACCAGCTTCTGACAGAAAAAAATCAGCAGCAGGATGAAGAGGATCGCCAGTTGGCTTTTGAGCGTCTCCCGCACCAGATATCTTATGATTATCACTTTAAATACGCCCGTAAAAACCCGTCTCTTTGCAGGAATTTCGCTTGTTTCATGGCTTAAACGTCATTTATTCTCTTGAGTCGTCGAAATCATCGCTAAGATTAAAACATCCGGCGGATTCACGCTTCAGGACTTTTTCTGACGTGTCGAAACCGTAGTAACGTAAGATTAACACGAAGTCACCACAACAGCGGACATGAGTTACGAAAGGTTTCAATTCTATCCGTAGCTGCCGCCGTTGTCTTTAAGATTCAGGAGCGTAGTGCATGGAGTTCAGTGTAAAAAGCGGTAGCCCGGAGAAACAGCGGAGTGCCTGCATCGTTGTGGGCGTCTTTGAACCACGCCGACTCTCCCCGATCGCCGAGCAACTCGATAAAATCAGTGACGGCTATATTAGCGCCCTGCTGCGCCGTGGCGAACTGGAAGGCAAACCTGGGCAGACGCTGTTACTGCACCATGTTCCGAACGTACTGTCAGAACGTATTCTGCTGATTGGCTGCGGCAAAGAACGCGAGCTGGATGAACGTCAGTATAAGCAGGTGATTCAGAAAACGATTAATACGCTGAATGACACCGGTTCAATGGAAGCCGTCTGCTTCCTGACAGAGCTGCACGTTAAGGGGCGTAACACCTACTGGAAAGTGCGCCAGGCGGTCGAAACGGCAAAAGAGAGCCTGTACAGCTTCGATCAGCTGAAGACCAATAAAAGCGAGCCGCGTCGTCCGCTGCGTAAAATGGTCTTTAACGTGCCAACCCGTCGCGAGCTGACCAGCGGCGAGCGCGCCATTCAGCATGGTCTGGCCATTGCTGCCGGCATTAAAGCCGCCAAAGATCTCGGCAACATGCCGCCTAACATCTGTAACGCCGCGTACCTGGCTTCGCAGGCGCGTCAGTTGGCTGACGCCTACAGCAAGAATGTCATTACCCGCGTCATCGGCGAACAGCAGATGAAAGAGCTGGGGATGCACTCTTATCTGGCGGTCGGTAACGGCTCTCAGAACGAATCCCTGATGTCCGTTATCGAGTACAAGGGCAATCCGTCCGAAGACGCGCGCCCTATCGTGCTCGTCGGTAAAGGCCTGACCTTCGACTCCGGCGGTATTTCCATCAAGCCTGCCGAAGGCATGGATGAGATGAAGTACGACATGTGCGGCGCGGCGGCGGTTTATGGCGTGATGCGCATGGTAGCGGAGCTTCAGCTGCCGATTAACGTGATTGGTGTACTGGCAGGCTGCGAAAACATGCCTGGCGGTCGCGCTTATCGTCCGGGAGACGTCCTGACCACCATGTCCGGGCAGACGGTTGAAGTACTGAACACCGACGCCGAAGGCCGTCTGGTACTCTGTGACGTGCTGACCTACGTTGAGCGCTTCGAGCCGGAAGCGGTGATTGACGTCGCCACGCTCACCGGCGCCTGTGTGATTGCGCTGGGCCACCACATCACTGGCCTGATGTCGAACCATAATCCGCTGGCGCACGAGCTTATCGGTGCCTCGGAGCAGGCCGGTGACCGCGCATGGCGTCTGCCACTGGGTGACGAGTATCAGGATCAGCTGGAATCTAACTTTGCGGATATGGCAAACATCGGCGGACGTCCTGGCGGGGCGATCACCGCGGGCTGCTTCCTGGCACGCTTCACCCGCAAGTACAACTGGGCGCACCTGGATATCGCGGGCACCGCATGGCGCTCCGGTAAGGCCAAAGGCGCAACCGGTCGTCCGGTGGCGCTGCTGTCGCAGTTCCTGCTCAATCGTGCGGGTTTTAACGGCGACGAGTGATGTAAAGCGCCGGGTGGCGGCTTCGCCTTACCCGGCCTACAACGTCACTCACCCTAGGCCGGGTAAGCGCAGCGCCACCCGGCTTTGCATTTAAATCCACGACAAGAAGCCCCATATATGAAGAATGCAACGTTCTACCTTCTGGACAACGACACCCACCAGGATGGCCTCAGCGCCGTTGAACAGCTGGTGTGTGAAATTGCCGCAGAACGTTGGCGCGCAGGTAAACGCGTTCTGATTGCCTGTGAAGATGAACAGCAGGCTATCCGTCTTGACGAAGCGCTGTGGGCGCGCCCGCCGGAGAGTTTTGTGCCGCATAACCTGTCAGGCGAAGGTCCACGCGGCGGCGCACCGGTAGAAATTGCCTGGCCGCAAAAGCGCAACAGCAGCGCGCGCGATATTCTGATTAGCCTGCGGAGAGATTTTGCAGATTTTGCCACCGCTTTCACAGAAGTGGTAGACTTTGTCCCTTACGAAGAATCTTTGAAACAACTGGCGCGCGAACGCTATAAAGCGTACCGCCTGGCTGGTTTTAACCTGAATACGGCAACCTGGAAATAATGGAAAAGACATATAACCCACGCGATATCGAACAGCCGCTTTACGAGCACTGGGAACAGCAGGGCTATTTCAAGCCTAACGGCGATGAAAGCAAAGAGTCCTTCTGCATCATGATCCCGCCGCCGAACGTCACCGGCAGTTTGCATATGGGTCATGCTTTCCAGCAGACCATCATGGACACCATGATCCGCTACCAGCGCATGCAGGGTAAAAACACCCTGTGGCAGGCGGGGACTGACCACGCGGGTATCGCGACCCAGATGGTGGTTGAGCGTAAAATTGCCGCTGAAGAAGGGAAAACCCGCCACGACTATGGTCGCGACGCGTTCATCGACAAAATCTGGCAGTGGAAAGCGGAATCTGGCGGCACCATTACCCGTCAGATGCGCCGTCTCGGTAACTCCGTGGACTGGGAGCGCGAGCGCTTCACCATGGATGAAGGCCTGTCCAACGCCGTTAAAGAAGTCTTCGTCCGCCTCTACAAAGAAGACCTGATTTACCGTGGCAAGCGCCTGGTAAACTGGGACCCGAAACTGCGTACCGCAATCTCCGACCTGGAAGTGGAAAACCGCGAGTCTAAAGGCTCCATGTGGCATATCCGCTATCCGCTGGCCGACGGTGCAAAAACTGCAGACGGTAAAGATTACCTGGTGGTCGCGACGACCCGTCCAGAAACCCTGCTGGGCGATACCGGTGTCGCCGTTAACCCGGAAGATCCGCGTTATAAAGATTTGATCGGCAAATTCGTGGTGTTGCCGCTGGTTAACCGCCGTATTCCGATTGTGGGCGACGAACATGCCGACATGGAAAAAGGCACCGGCTGCGTGAAAATCACCCCGGCGCACGACTTCAACGACTACGAAGTCGGTCGTCGTCACGCCCTGCCGATGATCAACATTCTGACCTTCGACGGCGATATCCGCGAAAGCGCAGAAGTGTATGACACCAAAGGTGAAGAATCCGACGTCTACTCCAGCGACATTCCGGCTGAGTTCCAGAAGCTGGAACGTTTTGCCGCGCGTAAAGCGATTGTTGCTGCAGTAGATGCTCTCGGCCTGCTGGAAGAGATCAAACCTCACGACCTGACTGTGCCATACGGCGACCGTGGTGGTGTGGTTATCGAGCCAATGCTGACCGACCAGTGGTACGTGCGTGCCGACGTGCTGGCGAAACCGGCTGTTGAAGCGGTTGAGAACGGCAGCATCCAGTTCGTGCCGAAGCAGTACGAAAACATGTACTTCTCCTGGATGCGCGATATTCAGGACTGGTGTATCTCCCGTCAGCTGTGGTGGGGTCACCGCATCCCGGCATGGTACGACAACGAAGGCAATGTCTACGTTGGCCGCACCGAAGACGAAGTGCGTCAGGAAAACAACCTGAGCGCGGATGTTGCCCTGCGTCAGGACGAAGACGTGCTGGACACCTGGTTCTCCTCTGCGCTGTGGACCTTCTCCACGCTCGGCTGGCCGGAAAATACCGACGCGCTGCGTCAGTTCCACCCAACCAGCGTGATGGTGTCCGGTTTCGACATCATCTTCTTCTGGATTGCCCGCATGATCATGATGACCATGCACTTCATCAAAGACGAAGACGGCAAGCCGCAGGTTCCGTTCCATACCGTCTACATGACCGGTCTGATCCGCGACGACGAAGGCCAGAAGATGTCCAAGTCCAAGGGCAACGTGATTGACCCGCTGGACATGGTTGACGGTATCTCTCTGGAAGACCTGCTGGAAAAACGTACCGGCAACATGATGCAGCCTCAGCTGGCTGAGAAAATCCGCAAGCGCACCGAGAAGCAGTTCCCGAACGGGATTGAACCGCACGGTACCGACGCCCTGCGCTTCACCCTGGCAGCACTGGCCTCGACCGGCCGCGACATTAACTGGGACATGAAGCGCCTGGAAGGTTACCGTAACTTCTGTAACAAACTGTGGAACGCCAGCCGCTTCGTGCTGATGAACACGGAAGATCAGGATTGCGGCTTCAACGGCGGCGACATGACGCTGTCTCTGGCAGACCGCTGGATCCTGGCGGAATTCAACCAGACGGTGAAAGCGTTCCGCGAGGCGCTGGACAGCTACCGCTTCGATATCGCGGCGGGCATACTGTATGAATTCACCTGGAACCAGTTCTGCGACTGGTATCTGGAGCTGGCGAAACCGGTAATGAACGGCGGTACCGAAGCAGAGCTGCGCGGCACGCGTAATACGCTGATCACCGTTCTGGAAGGTCTGCTGCGCCTGGCGCATCCGGTCATTCCATTTATCACCGAAACCATCTGGCAGCGCGTGAAGGTCATTGCAGGCATCAATGCTGACACCATCATGCTGCAGCCGTTCCCGGAATTCGATGCGGCGAAAGTCGATGACGCAGCATCAGCGGATACCGAGTGGCTGAAGCAGGCGATCGTTGCGGTACGTAACGTCCGCGCTGAAATGAACATCGCCCCGGGTAAACCACTGGAGCTGCTGCTGCGCGGTTGCAGCGAAGCGGCGGTTCGTCGTGTCACCGAGAACAACACCTTCCTGAAAACCATGGCGCGTCTGGAAAGCATCACCGTGCTGCCTGCTGATGACAAAGGTCCGGTATCCGTGACCAAAATCATCGACGGCGCCGAGCTGCTGATCCCAATGGCGGGTCTCATCGACAAAGACGCAGAGCTGGCTCGTCTGGCGAAAGAAGTGGCGAAAGTCGACGTGGAAATTGGCAAAATCGAAGGCAAGCTGGCGAACGAAGGCTTTGTCGCCCGTGCACCAGAGGCGGTCATCGCGAAAGAGCGTGAGCGTCTGGTTGCCTTCGCCGATGCGAAGACCAAGCTGATTGAGCAGCAGGCGGTAATTGCAGCCCTGTAATGCTATTACCCCTTACGCTTCAGGGCGTAAGGGGTATCCTTCCTGAAAACTCCTCGCTTGCACTCCCCTTTCTGCGGTGCTATTAACAGCAGTTGTGTGTCAATTTTTGTAATGAGTAATGCTATGAGCGTGATTACCCCCGTCGCGACGACGATGCGTCGGATCGCTGTGCAGGACAACCCGGCTATCGCCGCCGTTATCCGTACGGTTTCTGCCGAATATGGCCTGACGGCTGATAAAGGCTACACGGTTGCCGACCCGAATCTGGACGAGCTGTTCCAGCTGTACAGCCAGCCGGGCCATGCCTACTGGATAATCGAGCAGAACGGCCAGGTGGTGGGCGGCGGCGGCGTCGCACCTCTCAGCTGCAGCGAGCCGGATATCTGTGAACTACAGAAAATGTATTTCCTGCCAGCGGCGCGCGGGCAAGGTCTGGCGAAAAAGCTGGCGCTGGTGGCCCTGGACCACGCGCGAACTCAGGGTTTTAAACGCTGTTACCTCGAAACCACCGCCTTCCTCAAAGAAGCCATTGGCCTGTATGAACATCTGGGCTTTGAGCATATTGATGCGCCGCTGGGTTGTACCGGCCACGTTGATTGCGAAGTCAGGATGCTGAAAAGTCTGTAATTATCTTTGCTGCCCTCTTCTGTTAAGCGGCGCTGAACTGAATGCTCTACACTCTCAGTTCACACCACAACGGGGGAAACACGATGTCAACGATAAAAAGCTACGCCGCACCGCAGGCGGGTGCAGAGCTTGAGCTGTACGAATACGATGCGGGCGAACTAAAAGCAGAAGACGTCGAAGTACAGGTTGATTACTGCGGGATCTGCCACTCGGATCTCTCGATGATCGACAACGAATGGGGCTTTTCAAGCTATCCACTGGTTGCCGGGCACGAAGTCATTGGCCGCGTCGTGGCGCTCGGTAGCGCCGCGCAGGACAAAGGGCTGAAAGTGGGCCAGCGCGTGGGCATTGGCTGGACGGCACGTAGCTGCGGCCACTGCGATGCCTGTATCAGCGGGAATCAGATCAACTGCCTCGAAGGCGCCGTTCCCACCATTCTGAACAAAGGCGGTTTTGCCGACAAACTACGCGCCGACTGGCAATGGGTCATCCCGCTGCCGGACAGCATTGATATCGAATCCGCCGGTCCGCTCCTGTGCGGCGGTATCACCGTCTTCAAACCCCTGCTGATGCACCATATTACCGCTACCAGCCGCGTGGGCGTCATCGGTATTGGCGGCCTGGGGCATATCGCCATCAAACTGCTGCACGCGATGGGCTGTGAAGTCACGGCGTTCAGCTCGAACCCAGCCAAAGAGAAAGAAGTGCTGGCAATGGGTGCAGATAAAGTCGTGAACAGCCGCGATCCTGAAGCCCTGAACGCGCTGGCGGGGCAGTTTGACCTGATCATTAACACCGTTAACGTCGATCTCAACTGGCAGCCGTACTTTGAAGCACTGGCCTACGGCGGCAACTTCCACACCGTAGGGGCAGTCATGAAGCCGCTGCCGGTTCCGGCGTTTACCCTGATCGGCGGGGATCGCAGCGTGTCCGGTTCCGCAACCGGTACGCCGTATGAGTTGCGCAAGCTGATGAAGTTTGCCGGACGCACCAAAGTGGCCCCAACCACCGAGCTGTATCCGATGTCGAAAATCAACGAAGCCATCCAGCATGTGCGCGACGGCAAAGCTCGTTATCGCGTGGTGTTGAAAGCGGATTTTTGATGTGATTGTGCCGGGTGGCGGCTTCGCCTTACCCGGCCTACTTTGCTATTTCGCTAACGTGTTAAACACCTCTGCCACCGCGACCGCTCCCGGATCCATCACGCCGTCCAGATTCTCTTTGTTCACATACGATGAGCGCCCTGCACCGGCTTTCTCCATTTTCGCCGTTGCCTCTGCCCCCTGTTGTGCCGCCAGCGCTGCCGCCTGAAGATCGCCTTTCTGCAAGGCTTCCAGCGCCGGTTGCAGCGCATCGATCAGCGTGCGATCGCCGAGATCCGCCCCGCCGTACTGCTTCATCTGCGCCAGACCGCTCAGCAACGCTTCCGGTAGCGGTTGTCCATCGTGAAGCTTTTGCCCGGCCGCGGTAAAGAAGATCGACATCAGTACCCCGCTCGATCCGCCCATCACCGTGGCCAGCCGCTCGCCCACCAGCAACAGTAGCGTCGACACATCATTAAGTGGAAGTTTGTCCTCCTCCAGGCGCTGCGCAATATCCCGGGCACCTTGCGCAAAGGTAGAGCCGGTATCACCATCCCCCACTTTTGCATCCAGCGCGTTAAGACGATTTTCTAGCTGGATCAGCGTCTTCGTTACCGAGGCGACATACTCACCAACCTGCGGATTGACTGATGGGGCGTATTCCACACGATCATGAATGGCGCTATGCGCCACGGTACGCAGCGGTGCAAACGCCACCGGCTTCTGCCAGCCCAGCGTTTCGACCTCGGCGTGAATCGCCTTTTCGAAGAAATCGTTGAGCTTCAGCAGCGTCAGAGAAAAACCTTTCATATCTAGCGCGCTGACCAGCGGTGCAGGGCCAATCAGGTAGGCGATCTCCTCTTTCAGTGCCGAGTGCGCCAGCTCTTTCGTCAGCAGCGCCATCTCCAGCGCCGATACGCCACCAAGATTGTTAATCAATACCGCAAAGCGCCCCTTACCCGCCTGCGCCCTCAACGGTGCCACCAGCGTGTCGATAATCGCTTTGCTGTTTTGCGTATCCACCACGGAAGCTCCGGGCTCGCCGTGAATGCCAAGACCCAGCTCGACGCGGCCTTGTTTAATGCGCCCCTCTTCATCGTCGCTGCCCGGCAGGTTACAGGTTTGCATCGCCACGCCCAGGCTCCAGAGGTTGTCGCAGGCCTGCTGCGCAATATCCCGCACTTCACTCAGCGATTTCCCGTGCTCCGCCGCATAGCCCGCAATTTTGTGTACCAGTGCCGTACCGGCAATACCGCGCGGCTGCTTGTTATCCGGCAGCGCGATGTCGTCCGCCACAATCACCATCTCCACCTTCAGACCGTAGCGCTTGGCCTTTTCAGCCGCCAGGCCGAAGTTCAGGCGGTCACCGGTATAGTTTTTGACGATCAGCAAGCAGCCGCGATCGCCCGTGACCGCGACGATGGCATTCAATACCGCATCCACGCTCGGCGAGGCAAACAGATCGCCACACACTGCCGCCGTCAACATGCCTTTACCGACAAACCCGGCGTGCGCGGGTTCGTGGCCTGAGCCACCGCCAGAGATCACCGCCACACGGCTTTTGTCCCAGTCGCCGCGCGCGACGATCCTGATGGCCGGATCGACATCGAGTTTGACAAGGTTGGCGTGCGGTGCAGAGAGCAGTATGCCTTCAATGGCATCGTTGACCAGCTGTTTGCGGTCGTTAAAGAAGAATCTGGACATAGTTTCCCACTATTTTATGAACCGTATGCAAAAGCATAGTCCGCGCTGGATAATGCGCCGCAAAGTCAGCAATTTACTCAGCCAAATTGCCGTCAGGTTGCCTATACTGCACCCAGGACTAAGAGAGGAAGCGCATCATGAGTACACCATTGTTAATTGCCCGGACGCTGGAAAAAGAGCTGTATTTATTGCCCGCGATGGCGAACCGCCACGGTCTGATCACCGGTGCGACCGGGACGGGGAAAACCGTGACCCTGCAAAAGCTGGCGGAGTCGCTTTCAGAGATTGGCGTACCGGTCTTTATGGCTGACGTGAAAGGCGATTTAACCGGTGTGGCTCAGGAGGGTACCGCCTCTGAAAAACTGCTCGAACGGCTGAAGAATATTGGCATCACGGACTGGACCCCACGCAGCAACCCGGTGGTTGTTTGGGACATCTTCGGCGAGAAAGGTCACCCAGTACGCGCCACTGTCTCCGATCTCGGCCCGCTGCTGCTGGCCCGCCTGCTTAACCTCAACGACGTGCAGTCCGGTGTGCTGAATATTATCTTCCGCATTGCCGATGACCAGGGTCTGCTGCTGCTTGATTTCAAAGATCTGCGGGCCATTACCCAATACATCGGCGATAACGCGAAATCCTTCCAGAACCAGTACGGCAATATTAGCAGCGCGTCGGTGGGAGCCATTCAGCGCGGATTACTGACCCTGGAGCAACAGGGGGCTGAACACTTCTTCGGCGAGCCCATGCTGGATATCAAAGACTGGATGCGCACCGACAGCAGCGGCAAAGGCATCATCAACATTCTGAGCTCAGAGAAGCTCTACCAGATGCCGAAACTCTACGCCGCCAGCCTGCTGTGGATGCTCTCAGAGCTTTACGAGCAGCTCCCCGAAGCGGGCGATCTGGAAAAACCGAAGCTGGTGTTCTTCTTTGACGAAGCGCATCTGCTGTTCAACGACGCGCCGCAGGTCCTGCTGGATAAGATTGAACAGGTCATTCGCCTGATCCGCTCCAAAGGCGTCGGCGTCTGGTTTGTTTCGCAAAACCCGTCGGATATTCCGGACAACGTACTGGGCCAGCTCGGCAACCGCGTGCAGCACGCCCTGCGCGCCTTTACGCCGAAAGATCAAAAAGCGGTGAAAGCCGCGGCGCAAACCATGCGCACCAATCCTGCCTTTGATACCGAAACAGCGATTCAGGCGTTAGGCACCGGTGAAGCGCTGATCTCGTTCCTTGATGCCAAGGGCAGCCCGTCCGTTGTGGAACGCGCAATGGTGATCGCCCCCTGCTCGCGCATGGGGCCAGTGACGGACGACGAGCGCAACGGCCTGATTAACCACTCGCCGGTATACGGAAAATATGAAGACGAGGTGGATCGGGAGTCTGCGTTCGAGATGCTGCAAAAAGGCGTGCAGTCGACAACGGAATCGCAGGATGCGCCTGCCGCTAAAGGGCAGTCTGTCGCGGTGGATGACGGTATTCTCGGTGGACTCAAAGACATCCTGTTCGGCAGCACCGGGCCGCGCGGCGGCAAGCGTGATGGCGTGGTGCAGACCATGGCGAAAAGTGCTGCACGGCAGGTCACGAATCAGATAGTGCGCGGTATGCTGGGGAGTTTGTTAGGCGGTCGTCGTCGGTAGACGGGGAACCCACGGGCGGCCAAGCGCCGAGCCCTGTACGCCATTCTCCTGCAGATAGCGGTCGATTTCCACCATCCCCGTCCAGCGGTTCTCACACCATAGCGGTGCCAGAAGCGTTGGGCGGCGGGCGCTGGCGGAGATGCGATGGTAAATAATCTCCGGCGGCGTATGGCGAATCATCTCTCCCGCCGTCACCGTATACTCGTCGAGTTCGATGCCGTTTAACCGACCGGCTTCCCAGGCTTTCGCCATGATGCTGCCCTTCACGATATGCAGCGGGTGCAGCTTGATACCGTCCACGCCGGTCTCAACCACTTTTTCCAGCGTCTCCAGGCCATGCTGTTGACCTTCGCCAGGCAACCCGACAATCAGGTGCGAGCAGACTTTTAGCCCGCGCTCGCGCGCCAGACGCGTAGTGCGTTGGTAGCAGGCGAAATCATGGCCACGGTTGATTCGGCGCAGGGTTTTGTCATGCGCGGTCTGTAAACCCAGTTCCAGCCAGATCTCATAGCCTTGATCTTTATACTCGCTGAGCAGGTCCAGCACCGCGTCCGGCACGCAGTCCGGGCGCGTCCCCACGCACAGTCCGACAATATTGGCCTGAGTGACCGCCTGCTGATACATGGAACGCAGCACCTGCACTTCCGCCCATGTGCTGGTGTAGGCCTGAAAATAGGCCAGATATTGTTTGGCGCGGTTGACCAGGCTTGCCTGATGGGCAAGCTGTTCCGCGATGGAGTTATGCTGCTGCGCCTCGTCGGCGAACGAAGCCACGTTACAGAAAGTGCAGCCGCCGCGCCCGATGGTGCCATCGCGATTCGGGCAGCTAAAACCGCCGTGCAGCGTCAGCTTGTGAACCTTTTGCCCATAACGCTGCAAAAGATCCCCACCAAACATATTGACTAATTTCTGTAACTGCATAATCTGATAGACCGTCCCGGAGAAAGGGGACAAGCCTGCCATTTTTAGCCTCTGTCGGCGATGACCTGGATCAATCGTCCCGGGCGGCCTTTATCTATATGAATAAATAATCAAGATTACTGCAATTTCATTCACGCAATCCGTAATTACTTTTCCTTATGTTCTGATGGTTTTTTTTATTTATAGTGCCCACACTGAAAAACAGTGACTTTATGCGGGTTCACACCTCGCACCAGATTATTATTCTGCTATAAATCTGCTATTCAGCACGCTGCATCGATAATACCGCTTTCATATAGTGAGTCAGATCACACTCCGCTGCGTCCTGCCAGGGCATACAATCAATGTAAAATTAGTTAAATACTGTTTATATACAAATAGATAGCACCTCTTTAGCACATTTTTGTATAAATAAGATTGCCATTTGACCTGTGTACCAATTCCCGATAACTTGGAAATCCGCTGGAAGCTTTCTGGATGAGCGGCCTGCTCATCATATTTATGCAGTAATTGAGATTCCCTCTGAAGCAAGTCCTCAAACTTGTTTACCTGCGCGAAAGGATGAAAAAGAGGGCGAATGCGAGGTCCGCGTATGAAACGCAAACCCCGTCGCCATGCTCTTTCTGCGCCTGTGCGCCACGGTAAAGTTCAGTGGGAAGCCCGACGAGCCTGGGGAGGTTCACTGATATGTTGTACGATAAATCCCTTGAGAAGGATAACTGTGGTTTCGGCCTGATCGCCCACATAGAAGGCGAACCTAGCCACAAGGTAGTGCGTACTGCTATTCACGCACTGGCCCGAATGCAGCACCGTGGCGCCATCCTTGCCGATGGTAAAACCGGCGACGGTTGCGGCCTGCTGCTGCAAAAACCCGATCGTTTCTTCCGCATCGTGGCGGAAGAGCGCGGCTGGCGTTTAGCCAAAAACTACGCTGTCGGTATGCTGTTCCTGAACCAGGATCCTGAAAAGGCTGCTGCCTCACGCCGCATCGTCGAAGAAGAACTTCAGCGTGAAACCCTGTCTATTGTCGGCTGGCGTAATGTGCCAACCAACGAAGGGGTGCTCGGTGAAATCGCCCTCTCCTCGCTGCCTCGCATTGAACAGATTTTCGTTAATGCGCCTGCGGGCTGGCGTCCACGTGATATGGAACGCCGTCTGTTCATCGCTCGCCGCCGCATTGAAAAACGTCTCCAGGACGATAAAGAGTTCTACGTCTGTAGCCTCTCTAACCTGGTGAACATCTATAAAGGTCTGTGTATGCCGGCTGACCTGCCGCGCTTTTACCTGGACCTGGCGGACCTGCGTCTGGAATCGGCCATTTGCCTGTTCCACCAGCGCTTCTCCACCAACACCGTACCTCGCTGGCCGCTGGCTCAGCCGTTCCGCTATCTGGCGCACAACGGCGAGATCAACACCATTACCGGTAACCGCCAGTGGGCCCGCGCCCGTACCTATAAATTCCAGACGCCACTGATCCCTGACCTGCACGATGCCGCGCCGTTCGTGAACGAAACCGGCTCTGACTCCAGCTCCATGGATAACATGCTGGAACTGCTGCTGGCGGGCGGGATGGACATCGTTCGCGCCATGCGTCTGCTCGTGCCGCCGGCCTGGCAGAACAACCCGGATATGGATCCGGAGCTGCGCGCGTTCTTCGACTTTAACTCCATGCATATGGAGCCGTGGGATGGTCCGGCGGGCATCGTTATGTCCGACGGCCGTTTTGCTGCCTGTAACCTGGACCGTAACGGCCTGCGTCCTGCGCGCTACGTCATCACCAAAGACAAGCTCATCACCTGCGCCTCTGAAGTCGGTATCTGGGATTACCAGCCTGACGAAGTGGTCGAGAAGGGCCGCGTCGGCCCGGGCGAGCTGATGGTTATCGATACTCGCGGTGGGCGCATTCTGCACTCAGCCGAAACCGATCACGATCTGAAAAGCCGCCATCCGTACAAAGAGTGGATGGAGAAGAACGTGCGTCGCCTCGTGCCGTTCGAAGATTTATCGGATGAAGAAGTGGGTCGTCGCGAACTGGACGACGACATGCTTGCGAGCTTCCAGAAACAGTTTAACTACAGCGCGGAAGAGCTGGACTCTGTTATTCGCGTGCTCGGTGAAAACGGCCAGGAAGCGGTCGGATCCATGGGTGACGATACCCCGTTTGCCGTGCTCTCCAGCCAGCCGCGCATCATTTATGACTACTTCCGCCAGCAGTTCGCGCAGGTCACCAACCCGCCAATCGACCCGCTGCGTGAAGCGCACGTCATGTCGCTGGCCACCAGCATTGGTCGCGAGATGAACGTCTTCTGCGAAGCCGAAGGCCAGGCGCACCGTCTGACCTTTAAATCGCCGATCCTGCTGTACTCTGATTTTAAACAGCTCACCACCATGAAAGAGGAGCACTACCGCGCCGACACGCTCGACATTACGTTTGACGTGAACGAATCGAGCCTCGAAGAGACGGTGAATGCGCTGTGTGACAAAGCCGAACAGATGGTACGTAACGGTACCGTTCTGCTGGTGCTTTCTGACCGTAATATCGCGAAAAACCGTCTGCCTGTCCCTGCGCCAATGGCGGTAGGTGCTATCCAGACGCGTCTGGTCGACAAAAGCCTGCGCTGCGATGCCAACATCATTGTTGAAACCGCCAGCGCCCGCGACCCGCACCACTTTGCCGTGCTGTTAGGCTTTGGTGCGACGGCGATTTATCCATACCTGGCCTACGAAACGCTGGCCCGTCTGGTGGATACCCGCGCGATCGACAAAGACTACCGTGCAGTGATGCTGAACTACCGTAACGGCATCAACAAAGGTCTGTACAAGATCATGTCCAAAATGGGCATCTCGACCATTGCTTCCTACCGCTGCTCGAAGCTGTTTGAAGCGGTCGGTCTGCATGACGAGGTAGCCAACCTCTGCTTCCAGGGCGTGGTCAGCCGCATTGGCGGCGCCGGTTTTGCTGACTTCCAGCAGGATCTGGTGAACCTGTCAAAACGCGCCTGGCTGGCACGCAAGCCGCTGGATCAGGGCGGTCTGCTGAAATACGTTCACGGCGGTGAGTATCATGCTTACAACCCGGACGTGGTGCGCACGCTGCAGCAGGCGGTTCAGAGCGGCGAATACAGTGATTATCAGCAGTACGCTGAGCTGGTCAACAACCGCCCGGCAGCGACGCTGCGCGACCTCATTGCCCTCAATCCGGGTGATGAAGCGGTCAGCATTGACGAGGTTGAACCTGCATCCGAACTGTTCAAACGCTTCGACACCGCGGCGATGTCCATCGGCGCGCTGAGTCCTGAAGCCCACGAGGCGCTGGCGGAAGCCATGAACAGCATCGGCGGTAACTCCAACTCCGGCGAAGGCGGTGAAGATCCGGCGCGTTACGGCACCAACAAAGTGTCACGTATCAAGCAGGTGGCATCCGGTCGTTTTGGCGTGACGCCGGCGTACCTGGTTAACGCCGACGTGATTCAGATTAAAGTTGCTCAGGGTGCTAAACCGGGCGAAGGCGGTCAGTTGCCGGGTGATAAAGTTACCCCGTACATCGCCAAACTGCGCTATTCGGTACCGGGCGTGACGCTGATCTCCCCGCCGCCGCACCATGATATCTACTCTATCGAGGACTTAGCGCAGCTGATTTTCGACCTGAAACAGGTCAACCCGAAAGCGATGATCTCCGTGAAGCTGGTTTCCGAACCGGGCGTTGGTACCATCGCCACCGGTGTGGCGAAAGCCTATGCGGATCTCATCACCATCGCCGGCTACGACGGCGGCACCGGTGCAAGCCCGCTCTCCTCCGTGAAATACGCGGGTTGTCCGTGGGAGCTTGGCCTGGTAGAAACCCAGCAGGCGCTGGTGGCTAACGGTCTGCGTCACAAGATCCGCCTGCAGGTGGATGGCGGCCTGAAAACCGGCCTCGACATCATCAAAGCAGCGATTCTGGGTGCTGAAAGCTTCGGCTTCGGTACCGGCCCAATGGTTGCGCTTGGCTGTAAATACCTGCGTATTTGCCACCTGAACAACTGCGCAACCGGTGTTGCGACCCAGGACGAGAAGCTGCGTAAGAACCACTATCACGGCCTGCCGTTCAAAGTGACCAACTACTTTGACTTCATCGCCCGTGAAACCCGCGAGCTGATGGCGCAGCTGGGCGTGAAGCGCCTGGTGGACCTGATTGGTCGTACCGATCTGCTCAAAGAGCTGGAAGGTTTCACCGCCAAGCAGCAGAAGCTGGAGCTGGGCAACCTGCTGGAAACCGCGCAGCCGCATCCTGGCAAAGCGGTTTACTGCACCGAGAACAACCCGCCGTTCGATAACGGCGTGCTGAACGCGCAGCTGTTGCAGCAGGCGAAACCGTACGTGGACGACAAGCAGAGCAAAACGTTCTGGTTTGATATCCGCAACACCGACCGTTCCGTGGGTGCGTCCCTCTCCGGCTACATCGCGCAAACGCACGGTGACCAGGGGCTGGCAGCGGATCCGATCACCGCACACTTCAGCGGTACTGCGGGTCAGAGCTTTGGCGTGTGGAACGCAGGTGGCGTTGAGCTGTACCTGACTGGCGATGCCAACGACTACGTCGGTAAAGGCATGGCGGGCGGTCTGCTGGCGGTGCGTCCTCCGGTCGGCTCAGCCTTCCGCAGCCATGAAGCGAGCATCATCGGTAACACCTGCCTGTACGGCGCGACCGGCGGTCGTCTGTTTGCAGCGGGACGTGCAGGTGAACGTTTTGCGGTGCGTAACTCCGGTGCTATCACCGTAGTGGAAGGCATTGGCGATAACGGTTGTGAATACATGACGGGCGGGATTGTTTGCGTCCTGGGTAAAACCGGCGTGAACTTTGGCGCAGGCATGACGGGCGGTTTTGCGTACGTCCTGGATGAAGACGGTGAGTTCCGCAAACGCGTGAACCCGGAACTGGTGGAAGTGCTGGACGTTGATACGCTGGCCATCCACGAAGAACACCTGCGCGGTTTGATTACCGAACACGTGCAGCATACCGGTTCTTCGCGCGGCGAAGAGATCCTGGCGAACTGGCCGGCGTTCTCAGCGAAATTCGCGCTGGTTAAACCGAAGTCCAGCGATGTTAAAGCCCTGTTGGGTCACCGTAGTCGTAGCGCAGCAGAGCTGCGTGTGCAGGCGCAGTAAGGAATTCAGATGAGCCAGAACGTATACCAGTTTATCGACCTGCAGCGTGTTGATCCGCCAAAGAAACCGCTGAAGATCCGTAAAATTGAATTTGTAGAAATCTACGAGCCGTTTTCAGAAGGCCAGGCCAAAGCACAGGCAGACCGTTGCCTGTCCTGCGGTAACCCTTACTGCGAATGGAAATGCCCGGTCCACAACTACATCCCGAACTGGCTAAAGCTGGCCAACGAAGGGCGTATTTTTGAAGCCGCCGAGTTGTCTCACCAGACCAACACCCTGCCGGAAGTGTGCGGCCGCGTGTGTCCTCAGGACCGTCTGTGTGAGGGTTCCTGTACGCTGAACGACGAGTTTGGCGCAGTGACCATCGGTAACATTGAGCGCTATATCAACGATAAAGCGTTCGAGATGGGCTGGCGTCCGGATATGACCGGCGTGAAGCAAACCGACAAGCGTGTGGCGATCATCGGTGCAGGCCCGGCGGGCCTGGCCTGTGCGGACGTCCTGACCCGCAACGGCGTGAAGGCAGTGGTCTTTGACCGTCATCCGGAAATCGGCGGTCTGCTGACCTTCGGTATCCCGGCCTTCAAGCTGGAAAAAGAGGTCATGACCCGCCGCCGTGAAATTTTTACCGGTATGGGCATTGAGTTCAAACTGAACGTGGAAGTGGGCCGCGACGTGCAGCTCGACGACCTGCTGAAGGATTACGACGCCGTGTTCCTCGGCGTGGGCACCTATCAGTCCATGCGCGGGGGTCTGGAGAACGAAGATGCTCCAGGCGTATTTGACGCTCTGCCGTTCCTGATTGCCAATACCAAGCAGATCATGGGTTATGGCGAAACCGCCGAAGAGCCGTTTGTGAGCATGGAAGGCAAACGCGTGGTGGTGCTGGGCGGCGGTGATACCGCAATGGACTGCGTGCGTACCTCCATTCGTCAGAATGCGGCACACGTGATCTGCGCCTATCGTCGCGACGAAGAGAATATGCCGGGCTCTAAACGCGAAGTGAAAAACGCGCGTGAAGAGGGCGTGGAATTCCAGTTCAACATCCAGCCTCTGGGTATTGAAGTGAATGCCAACGGTAAAGTGAGCGGCGTGAAAATGGCGCGCACTGAGATGGGTGCGCCGGATGCGAAAGGCCGTCGTCGCGCAGAAATCGTGGCTGGCTCTGAACACGTGATCCCGGCCGATGCCGTGGTGATGGCGTTCGGTTTCCGTCCTCACAGCATGGAATGGCTGGCGAAGCACAGCGTTGAGCTGGATTCGCAGGGCCGCATCATTGCGCCAGAAGGAAGCGATAACGCGTTCCAGACCAGCAACCCGAAAATCTTCGCCGGTGGCGATATCGTTCGCGGTTCCGACCTGGTGGTGACGGCGATTGCCGAAGGCCGTAAAGCGGCTGACGGGATACTGAACTACCTGGAAGTGTAAAAAAACAGGCCCAATTGGGCCTGTTTTATTATTTCACGACGCGAAGAGCTGGACGACCACCGCGCGGCGGTGGATCGTCATCAGGATCATTGTCGTCGTGATGATCGGGCTTATCACCATCGATAAGCGACATCACCGTGTCGCTTTCGCGCTCATCAGCTGCATTGTCATCATTCAGGCTGGCAACATCTTCATCATACGCCGCTTCCGGCTCGAACATGGTACCCGCACCGTTTTCACGGGCGTAAATCGCCAGCACGGCAGCCAGCGGCACAGAAACCTGACGCGGGATACCGCCGAAACGCGCGTTAAAACGCACTTCGTCGTTTGCCAGTTCCAGGTTACCTACTGCACGCGGCGCAATGTTCAGCACGATCTGTCCGTCACGTGCGTATTCCATTGGAACCAGCACGCCCGGCAACGTCACATCCACAACCAGGTGCGGCGTGAGCTGGTTATCCAGCAGCCATTCATAGAAGGCGCGCAGCAGATACGGACGGCGTGGGGTTAATTGTGACATTTCCACAGTCATTAGCCTCGGCCGAGACGCATTTCACGTTCCGGTTCAGTTAAAGATGCCAGGAAAGAGTCGCGCTCAAATACGCGAGTCATATAGCCCTTCAGCTCTTTCGCTCCAGGGCCACTGAACTCAACCCCCAGGGTTGGCAGACGCCATAGCAACGGAGCCAGGTAGCAATCCACCAGGCTGAACTCATCGCTCAGGAAGAACGGTTTCTGGCCAAACACAGGTGCGATTGCCAGCAGTTCTTCACGCAGTTGTTTACGGGCAGCATCCGCTTCAGAAGAGGAACCGTTAACGATAACGTTCATCAGCGTGTACCAGTCTTTCTCGATACGCTGCATGTACAGGCGGCTTTCACCACGCGCGACAGGGTAAACAGGCATCAGTGGTGGATGCGGGAAACGCTCATCCAGATATTCCATAATGATACGGGATTCCCACAGGGTCAGCTCGCGATCCACCAGCGTCGGCACGCTTTGGCTCGGGTTGAGATCGATCAGATCCTGAGGCGGGTTATCCTTTTCCACATGCTCGATCTCAAAACTGACACCCTTCTCGGCCAGCACGATACGAACCTGATGGCTATAAATGTCAGTAGGACCAGAAAACAGCGTCATTACCGAACGTTTGTTGGCAGCGACAGCCATGAAAACCTCCAGGTATATTCAGAATTTTTACTGCTACCAGCCCAACAGGGGCCAGCCAGATGTTGTATCGCCCATCCCAGAGAAAACACATTGTTCAAGAATCGAACAAAAATCGAGTATTCACTGATATTTGGGCAGAAAATTGGATGATAGTTTACCAGATTTTGATGGCTTTGTGGTGAGGGGATTCTGGAAATGTGGAAAAAGAGAAGATATATGCATGGATATTGTGGATAACCTGCGCATTATCCATAAAAAAACCCGCCGAAGCGGGTTTTTCGCCAATCGTTCTGCGTGAGCAGAATGGATTAACGTTTGGAGAACTGTGGACGACGACGTGCTTTACGCAGACCCACTTTCTTACGTTCAACCTGACGCGCGTCACGAGTAACGAAGCCAGCTTTACGCAGTTCAGAACGCAGGGATTCGTCGTACTCCATCAGAGCGCGGGTGATACCGTGACGGATCGCACCTGCCTGACCGGAGATACCACCACCTTTAACGGTGATGTACAGATCCAGTTTTTCTACCATGTCAACCAGTTCCAGCGGCTGGCGAACTACCATGCGGGCAGTTTCGCGACCGAAGTATTGTTCCAGAGAACGCTGGTTGATTACGATTTTACCACTGCCCGGTTTGATGAAAACGCGAGCTGCGGAACTTTTGCGGCGACCAGTGCCGTAGTATTGATTTTCAGCCATTGCCTATAATCCCGATTAGATGTCAAGAACTTGCGGTTGCTGTGCCGCGTGGTTGTGCTCGTTGCCTGCGTAAACTTTCAGTTTACGGAACATAGCACGACCCAGCGGGCCTTTTGGCAGCATGCCTTTAACCGCGATTTCAATCACACGCTCAGGACGGCGAGCAATCATCTCTTCAAAGGTCGCTTCTTTGATACCACCGATGTGGCCGGTGTGATGGTAGTACACTTTGTCAGTACGCTTGTTGCCGGTAACAGCAACTTTTTCTGCGTTCAGAACGATGATGTAGTCACCAGTATCAACGTGCGGAGTGTATTCCGCTTTATGCTTACCGCGCAGGCGACGAGCCAGTTCAGTAGCCAGACGGCCCAGAGTTTTACCGGTCGCGTCAACAACATACCAGTCGCGCTGTACGGTTTCTGGTTTAGCTGTAAAAGTTTTCATTAAAAGCTTACCCAAATAAATAAGTTACACGTTGGTGAACACCCAAACGTTTAGTCAGTTGAGGCTCACACGACAAAGTCCGGCAAACCTACCCCTTCGAATAGCACATGCCGACACATAGAAAGTTTTGGGAAAAAAACCTTCTCGTAACGTGGGGTCGCAAGATTATAGAGAAGTTGAGGTCAAAGATCGACCCTTAAATGCGTTTGAAATTGGGTTTTTCGAGGGTGTGGAAAATGCCGGGTGGCGGTTGCGCCTTACCCGGCCTACAAGGTTCCCTTCTCAGGGAGAGGGTGGCATTTGTTACGGCATATGCTCCAGCTTCAGGTATTCCTCGCTCTGCATCTCCTGCAGGCGCGAGAGACAGCGCTGGAACTCAAACTTCA
Organism: Enterobacter chinensis; assembly: GCF_034008295.1. Lineage (NCBI taxonomy): Bacteria > Pseudomonadati > Pseudomonadota > Gammaproteobacteria > Enterobacterales > Enterobacteriaceae > Enterobacter > Enterobacter chinensis. Next base: position 50,624 of record NZ_JARDVI010000003.1, on the reverse strand, counting down.
GCCGCTCCCCCTGGTAGATCTCATATAAAGGTACCTCGGCGCTAACCACCAGCTTGACGTGGCGCTCATAAAACTCATCCACCAGCGCGATGAAGCGCCGTGCTTCGCTCTCCATCAGCCTCGTCATCACCGGAACATTCAGCACCATCACGGTGTGGAACAGACGCGAAAGTACGATGTAGTCATGCTGGCTGCGGGCATCAACACACAGCGTCGTAAAGGAGACCGCCAGCGTTTGGTTTTCAACGCCGAGCGTTGGCAACGGGCGATGGTTAATCTCGAGTTCCGGGGCGTGCTCGCGTTTTGCCCCCGCCAACGCCAGCCAAAGTTTGTCCATCTGGCGGGTGGTCTCTGCATTCAACGGTGAGAGCCACAGATGCGCCTGGGTCAGCGTGCGTAGGCGGTAATCCACCCCCGCATCAACATTCATTATGTCACAATGTTGTTTGATGGCGTCGATGGCTGGCAGGAAACGTGCCCGCTGCAGGCCATTGCGATACAGCTCATCAGGCGGGATGTTCGACGTGGCAACCAGCGTAATCCCACGGGCAAATAACGCTTTCATCAGGCCGCCTAACAGCATGGCATCGGTGATGTCAGACACAAAAAACTCATCGAAGCAGAGCACGTCAGTTTCCGCCTTGAATCTATCGGCCACAATATCCAGCGGATCGCTTTTGCCCTGCAGTGCAGTCAGCTCTTCATGCACTCGCAGCATAAAACGATGGAAGTGCAAACGCTGCTTACGTGCGCCCGGCAGGCTCTGGTAGAACATGTCCATCAGCCAGGTTTTTCCGCGCCCGACACCGCCCCACATATATAAACCGCGCACCGGAGCGTGATCCTGCGGCGCTTTTTTGCCAAGCAGCCGCCCAAATGCCGCCTTGAGCCCACAGCTCTGTTCGACTTCAGCGGGTTTTGCCGTGAGTTCCTGATAGATCGTCTCCAGACGGCTTACCGCCTCACGTTGAACGTCATCCGGCTGATGAGTGCCCTCGTTAAGGGCCAGTTGATAGCGCGATGCAGGGGACAGGTTTTGCATAATCTTATTGTTATTCCTTCAATTAATGCTCACCAGCAGGCGTGACTGATGAAAAAAAGGCCGTTCTACACTACGCGATGATACGTCAGGATTCCACTTCTGCGGAAATAGCGGTTATAGTGGCATTATCAGGCACAGGCAGGAGCCGAGCCAACACCCTACGGAACAACAAGACAACGGGAGAAGTTCATGACCTGGGAATATGCGCTAATCGGTTTAGTCGTCGGCATCGTCATTGGTGCTGTGGCCATGCGTTTCGGTAATCGCAAATTGCGTCAGCAGCAGTCACTGCAGTACGAACTGGAAAAGAACAAAGCCGAACTGGAAGAGTATCGTGAAGAGCTGGTCAGCCACTTTGCCCGTAGCGCCGAGCTGCTGGACAACATGGCAACCGACTATCGCCAGCTGTATCAACACATGGCGAAAAGCTCCAGCAGCCTGCTGCCGGAAATGACGGCGGAAACCAACCCGTTCCGCAACCGTCTGGCAGACTCTGAAGCCGGTAACGATCAGGCTCCGGTTCAGATGCCTCGTGACTATTCAGATGGCGCGTCCGGCCTGCTGCGCGGCGGTGTAAAACGCGATTAATCGCACAACCTGAATTTATTTTACGGGCGCAGCGATTGCGCCCGTCCTTTCTTGATGACCCCAGCTATCATTTAGTTAAACACCTCATTGTTCAGCGGTTTAAAATTCAATAACATCAACGTGTTTTTGGGGCCGTTTTTCCTTTATTCCAGGTTACGAGAGTCAACATCGATGAAGAAAAAAAACCAGCTGTTGAGCGCTATCGCGTTAAGTGTCGGGTTATCTCTCTCGGCGTCCGTCCCGGTCTTCGCCGCTATTCCCTCCCAGGTACCTGGCCAGGCGGCCATTCCAAGCCTCGCGCCAATGCTGGAAAAAGTGTTGCCTGCGGTGGTCAGCGTACAGGTTGAAGGCACGGCAGTACAAAGCCAACGCGTCCCTGAAGAACTGAAAAAATATTTTGGCGATGAGTCTCCCGACCAACAGGCTCAGCCTTTTGAAGGCCTGGGTTCTGGCGTCATTATTGATGCGGCCAAAGGCTATATTCTCACCAACAACCACGTCATCAGCCAGGCCGATAAAATCAGCGTTCAGCTTAATGATGGACGTGAATTTGATGCCAAACTGATTGGCGGCGATGACCAGAGCGACATCGCGCTGTTGCAGGTGCAAAACCCGAGCAACCTGACCCAGATTGCCATTGCGGATTCCGACAAACTGCGTGTCGGTGATTTTGCCGTCGCCGTGGGCAACCCCTTTGGTTTAGGGCAGACTGCGACTTCCGGGATCGTCTCGGCGCTAGGACGCAGCGGCCTGAATCTGGAAGGGCTGGAAAACTTTATCCAGACCGATGCCTCCATCAACCGTGGGAACTCCGGCGGGGCATTGCTCAACCTTAACGGCGAGCTGATTGGGATCAACACGGCTATTCTGGCCCCGGGCGGCGGCAGCATTGGGATCGGTTTTGCTATCCCCAGTAATATGGCCAAAACGCTGGCGCAGCAGCTCATTCAATTTGGTGAAATCAAGCGCGGGCTGCTGGGTATCAAAGGTATGGAGATGAGCGCAGATATCGCAAAAGCGTTCAACATCAACGTACAGCGCGGGGCGTTTGTCAGTGAGGTGCTGCCAAACTCCGGCTCGGCAAAAGCAGGCTTAAAATCGGGCGATGTGATCGTCAGCCTGAATGATAAACCACTGAGCAGCTTTGCGGAGCTGCGTTCGCGGATTGCCACAACCGAACCCGGTGCGAAAGTGAAGCTGGGCCTGATACGTGACGGTAAGCCGCTGGACGTTGAAGTGACGCTGGATAAGAGCACCTCTTCCTCTGCCAGCGCGGAGCTTATCGCTCCGGCGCTGCAAGGGGCTACGTTGAGTGATGGGCAGATGAAAGACGGTACGAAAGGCATCAGCATCGACACCGTCGAGAAGAGCAGCCCTGCCGCGCAGGCCGGATTACATCAGGATGACGTTATCATTGGTGTAAACCGCAATCGCGTGCAGTCCATTGCCGAACTGCGCAAGGTGCTGGAAAGTAAACCGGCGGTTATTGCCCTGCAGGTTATGCGTGGCAATGAGTCCATCTATATTCTGTTGCGCTAAGCATTTGCGACCCCGGACATCACCGCTGCGTGTGATGTCCGGATAACTCATGTTATGCTGCAAATCGTTCCTTTTTTAACGACACGCGCATCATGCTTGTAAAGCTCTTACGTTCTATTGTCATCGGTTTGATTGTCGCAGGCCTGCTGCTGCTGGCGCTGCCGTCTTTACGTCAGTTCAACAAACTGTCGGCTCCCCAGTTCGATAGCACGGATGAAACGCCGGCCACCTATAATCAGGCCGTGCGCCGTGCCGCCCCTGCCGTGGTTAACGTCTATAACCGTGGCCTGAACACCTCAGCCCATAACCAGTTGGAGATCCGCACCCTCGGCTCCGGGGTAATTATGGACGAGCGGGGCTACATTATTACCAATAAGCACGTGATCAACGATGCCGACCAGATTATCGTCGCCCTGCAGGATGGCCGCGTGTTTGAGGCATTACTCGTCGGGTCAGATAGCCTGACCGACCTGGCCGTTCTGAAAATCAACGCCACGGGCGGTTTGCCGGTCATCCCGATCAACCGTAAACGTACTCCGCATATTGGCGATGTCGTACTGGCTATCGGTAACCCTTACAACCTGGGTCAGACCATCACCCAGGGGATTATCAGCGCGACCGGTCGTATTGGTTTGAACCCCTCCGGGCGGCAGAACTTCCTGCAAACCGATGCCTCCATCAACCACGGTAACTCCGGTGGTGCGCTGGTCAACTCGCTGGGCGAACTGATGGGCATCAACACCCTCTCGTTCGATAAGAGTAACGACGGCGAAACACCGGAAGGGATCGGTTTTGCCATTCCGTTCCAGCTGGCAACCAAGATTATGGATAAACTGATCCGCGACGGACGCGTGATCCGCGGCTATATCGGTATTGGCGGTCGTGAAATTGCACCTATGCATACCCAGGGCGGTGGTATCGATCAGATTCAGGGCATCGTGGTGAACGAGGTAGCGCCAGGTGGTCCGGCGGCCAGCGCGGGGATTCAGGTAAATGATGTCATTGTGTCGGTCAACGGCACGCCGGCGGTCTCTGCGCTGGAGACAATGGATCAGGTGGCAGAAATTCGCCCGGGTTCTATTATCCCTGTTGAGGTCATGCGCAACGATAAGAAACTGACGCTCCACGTGACGATTCAGGAATACCCGGCAACAAACTGACAGCCATAAAAAAACCGAAGCCATTAGTGCTTCGGTTTTTTTGCCGGGAGACGGTTCGTTTTACTTGTTAACGAACTCTTCGCCCAGGGTGATATCTTTCTTCAGCGTATCCAGCATGCCTTCCATCGCGTGTTGTTCAAACGCGCTCAGCGTACCAATGGATTTACGCTCTTCGATACCGTTTTTACCCAGCAGCAGCGGCTGAGAGAAGAAGCGAGCGTGTTCGCCATCGCCTTCAACGTAAGCGCATTCAACAACGCCTTTCTCGCCCTGCAGAGCGCGAACCAGTGACAGACCAAAACGCGCAGCTGCCTGGCCCATAGAGAGGGTCGCAGAACCGCCACCCGCCTTCGCTTCCACCACTTCGGTGCCCGCGTTCTGGATGCGTTTAGTCAGATCAGCCACTTCCTGCTCGGTGAAGCTCACGCCTGGGATCTGCGACAGCAGAGGCAGAATGGTGACACCAGAGTGACCGCCAATGACCGGAACTTCCACTTCTGTTGGCTGTTTACCTTTCAGCTCAGCAACAAAGGTGTTGGAACGGATGATATCCAGCGTGGTTACGCCGAACAGTTTGTTTTTGTCGTAAACACCCGCTTTCTTCAGCACTTCAGCCGCGATAGCCACGGTGGTGTTCACCGGGTTAGTGATGATACCGATGCACGCTTTCGGGCAGATTTCAGCAATCTGCTGCACCAGGTTTTTCACGATGCCCGCGTTGACGTTGAACAGGTCTGAACGATCCATGCCTGGCTTACGCGCCACGCCTGCAGAAATCAGCACCACGTCGGCACCCTGCAGTGCAGGACGCGCATCTTCACCGGAGAAGCCTTTGATTTTTACAGCGGTCGGGATGTGGCTCAGATCAACCGCCACACCAGGGGTTACCGGAGCAATATCGTACAGGGAGAGTTCTGAGCCTGAAGGCAGTTGGGTTTTCAGTAGTAGGGCAAGCGCCTGGCCGATACCACCAGCAGCGCCGAGGACTGCGACTTTCATCCTAAACTCCTTATTATGGTTAACTTAAGTATCTGTAAATCCGTTGCGGCGACCTTAATTCAGCAAGTAAATAATTACAATTTTCGTAGCTAAAGAATTTGAGGTCACGCGACTTTATCTCTCTTCAGAAGACTATCTGAGGACAGACGGCAACGAATTAAGAGGTGGTTACAATACACCCTGCCCCGTCACCAAAACAACATCATTTTGATAACATTTAATTTACTTTTAAGCTTATTTGCGCGGCGTGACCCAGGCATGTTTTCTGATAACGAAATCTGATAAAATCACTCCCTTTCATAACATTATTTCAGCCTGGCGCTGAGTAGATAATTTGCATAAAAATTCATCCACATGCATAATAATGTTGTTTCTATCGTCATATTCCGGGTGACTTATGCGAAGCTCGTCTAAGCAAGAAGAATTAGTTAAGGCGTTTAAGGCGCTACTCAAAGAAGAGAAATTCAGTTCTCAGGGAGAAATTGTTCAGGCGCTGCAGGAACAAGGCTTCGATAACATCAATCAGTCGAAAGTCTCCCGCATGTTAACCAAATTTGGCGCGGTACGTACCCGTAACGCCAAAATGGAGATGGTTTATTGCCTGCCTGCAGAACTTGGCGTGCCGACCACCACCAGCCCGCTCAAGAATCTGGTTCTGGATATCGATTACAACGACGCCGTTGTGGTGATCCGCACAAGTCCTGGTGCCGCGCAGCTGATTGCCCGCATGCTGGACTCGGTAGGTAAAACGGAGGGTATCCTCGGGACTATCGCCGGCGATGACACCATCTTTACCATCCCGGCTAGCGGCTTCTCCGTTAAAGATCTCCACGAAGCGATTCTGGGTCTGTTCGAACAGGAACTGTAATCCTCTCTCCCCGCAGCGCCGCTGCGGGGATCATTCTGCTCCCGCCTCATTTCCCCTTGTCTTCTACTGCCGATAGCTTTGACAAATAGTGCTTTTTACCACCCATTAACATTCACTTAGTGAATGATAAATCAAAAAATCGCACAAAAAATCAAAAGACAATATCCATATGATTTAATTAGAGATAACGCCATAAAGCGGACAAAAAACAAGCAATATTATGCAATTTGGTTATAAAAAAAAGACTGGTTAATACGTAATAACAACGGAAACCATTAGTCTGGTATTAATTTTTACCGTTATTAGTGTATACTTGATTTTGTGATGAGGGTCACGAAACAAGACCCCACTAAAAAATTCGACGAGGTAAAAATCATGAAAATCAAAACAACTGTAGCGGCGCTGAGCGTCCTGTCTGTTCTGTCATTCGGTGTTTTTGCGGCTGACTCCATCAATGCCGATCAGGCGCAATCCCGTCAGGCAATCGGTACGGTTTCTGTCGGTGCGATCGGCACGTCTCCGATGGACATGCGTGAAATGCTGAACAAAAAAGCGGAAGAACAGGGTGCGTCTTCGTATCGCATCATCGAAGCGCGTTCAGGTGACCACTGGCACGCTACCGCTGAGCTGTACAAATAAGTTTTAGTAATAACTGACAACGTAAATCTCCACTCAACGGCACCAGGTATAAAAATAGCGGTTCAACCCTTCTCGCCGTTGAGCAAAAACCCTATTCAGGAGTAAAGACTATGAAAACTAAATTGATCATCGCAACCCTCGGTCTGGCTTCCGCTCTCTCTTTCGGCGCGAGCGCAGCCGTACAGCAAGTGAATGCCGACCAGGCACAAAATCTGCAGCGTATGGGCAGTGTCTCCGTAACGTCTGTCACCGGCTCACCGATGGATATTCGTCACGAACTTGCCGCAAAAGCTGAAAAAGCAGGCGCCAGCAGCTATCGCGTCACCGAACTGAATCAAGGTGACCACTGGCATGCTACGGCTGAACTGTATAAATAAACCCTCGTCGTATCTCATCATACGACTTGCCCCTGGCCTCATGGTCAGGGGCTTTTTTTTCATTTTCATTCAATGACGAGCGTTAAAACGCAGTTGCCCTTCCAGTTCTTCTTCCGCTTCATCGAACAGTAATATCAGTGCGCCAAAACGTCTGCGCAGCTTATCGGGCAAATGGATGAACTCAATCTCCAGCGGTAGCGGCAACAGACTACCGGTTACCACGTCCCAGAGCGTGTCCAGATTCGTCACGCTTCCCCGTTCAAGATCAAACACCTGGATAAATTCACGGTAGAAGTCTTCCTGACTGTCGATCTCGTCAAAATCAAAGGTATAGGTTTTCATTGCCAGCCACCCAGTCCAGGCGAGCGGCAGATGCCGCCCTGTCTATTATAATCCCCCGATATGCAGGGTTTTAACTTCCAGATACTCTTCCAGCCCCAGCACGGAGCCCTCTCGTCCAAGGCCTGACTCTTTTACGCCGCCAAACGGTCCAAGCTCCGTGGACACGGCGCACTCGTTAATACCAATCATCCCGCTCTCGATTGCCTGTGAAACGCGGAAAATCCGTGAGAGATTCTGGGTGTAGAAGTAAGCCGCCAGCCCATAGGGCGTGTTGTTGGCGCGCTGGATAACTTCATCTTCCGAGGTGAAACGGAAGCACGCGGCAACCGGGCCAAACGTCTCTTCTTCTGCCAGCTTCATACCTTCATGGCAGTCACCCAGCACGGTTGGCATCCAGAAATTCCCTCCAAGCGGATGAGGCTTACCGCCCGCCAGTACGGTCGCGCCCCGGGCGACGGCATCGTCAACATGCTCACGCACCTTGTTGACCGCAGCAGGTTCAATCAGCGGTCCGACGACGACCCCGTCTTCAAGACCATTACCGACCTTCAGCGCCTTCACCGCATCGGCAAGTTTATTCACAAACTTGTCGTAGACGGTTTCCTGAATATAGAAACGGTTCACGCTGACGCAGACCTGCCCGGCATTACGGAACTTGTTGGCGATCGCCCCCTGAACCGCAGCGTCGATATCCGCATCCTCAAAAACGATATACGGGGCATTTCCCCCCAGCTCCATGGAGACTTTCTTCATGGTTTCTGCAGCATTACGCACCAGCGTTTTGCCGACGGAGGTCGAGCCGGTAAAGGAAATTTTACGCACCTCCCGGCTTGCCATAATCGCATCGCTGATCTCATGCGTATTCCCGGCTACGGCGTTAAGTACGCCGTCGGGCACACCGGCCTGTTTTGCCAGCGTAAGCAGCGCAAAGGCGCTGAGCGGCGTGTTATTTGCCGGTTTGATTACCCCGGTACATCCTGCTGCCAGCGCCGGGCCTAACTTGCGGGTGAGCATGGCCATCGGGAAGTTCCACGGCGTAATTGCCGCGACCACGCCAATCGGTTCACGGGTCGCCAGAATGCGCGATCCGGGTTTGACAGGTGGAATTATTTCACCGTTAGCGCGCTTGGCCTCTTCGGCAAACCACTGGATAAAGCTGGCAGCGTATTCCACCTCACCTTCCGCTTCTTTCAGGGGCTTGCCCTGCTCGGTGGTCATTAACCGCCCGAGCCAGCTTTTATTCTCAATAATCAGTTCGTACCAGCGGTACAGAATGGCCGAACGTTCTTTCGCGGTTTTAGCACGCCATGCCGGGAAGGCTTTGGTAGCCGCTGCGATAGCATCTTCTGTTTCCGCTTTACCCGCTTTCGCCACTCTGGCGATGACCTCACCGGTAGCGGGGTTCAGCACATCAAACGTCGTGTCCAGCGTTTTCCAGATTCCATTGACCAGATAACCGGTCTGAAAAAGGATGTGGTCCTGTAGCGCCTGAGTCGTCATATGCCCTCCCTTTCTGTAATGTAAAAGACTGCCGAAATAAGTATAGCCACAAAAAAACCGACGCTTTTGGCGTCGGCTTTTTTACTTCAGTCAGTTATCCGTGAGAGCACTCTGGTAGCGATGCAGCATTGATACCAGCCGTCCTACCGGCTCGGTCACCTGCGGCGGTGCTTCCCAGACCTTAAGCTTCTCCTGGTAGATATCCAGCTCTTCAAGCAGTTGCGTAAAGTAACGACGCCGTTTGTCGTCACTTGTCGCAGAAAGCACGTGATCGGCGGTGCGACGGAGCTGACGGTGCCAGGCCGACAGATCGTCGTTGATCGGCACAGGCGCGTTACGCAGACGCTGGTGTGCAATGATCATGGTTAACGCCAGCCGGAACTTAGCGATATCCCCCGGGAACTTGTTCAGCAGTAAAAACAGCTGCTGATAGAGCGCGGGTAAGTGGTTCTCTTTACGACGCGCGGTATTGGTTGTCATAGACGACACCGCAGCCGACACAAACTGATTCAATAACACGCGGCCCGTTCTTGCCTGCGAGTTATCCCGTACCAGCAGAATAACCATCATCGCCAGGAAACAGCCCACCAGCTGACCTAACGCGCTGTCGAGAAACTGGCTGAAATGGAAGGTCATCGGGTTATCCAGCACAAGAATGTTAATCGTACTCGCCAGCGCCCCCAGCGATCCCAGCCGCCGTTTTTGGACTTCAATGCCGATAAAGAACGCCATCACCGCCAGGCTAATACAGAGCAGCAACATGCTCTGTTGTGTAGACGGAATGATGACCAGGAAATAGAGTGCGCCTATCGGCAATGCGGCAATCGTACCGTACAGAAAATCAATGGCGACCATACGCGGGTTAGGCAGACGCATCGCCAGTGCGGTAACGACGGCAATCATCACCATTGCACCGCTGCCGGACGTCCAGCCGGTCCACAGCCAGAACAGCGTGCCGAGCATGCAGGCAAGCGTTGTACGCCAGAAGTTAACCATCGCATGATGACGCTCGGCAGATTCCGCCTTGATCACCACTTCCCCCTGAAGCACCTCTTCTTCCGCCGCGCTGATTTTGGTGTTACCGATCGCGCCACGTTTCAGCAACAGGTAGCGCGTCGCAGCGCCGACCCAGGTGTAGATCGTCACGGGCGTGTCGCGTTCCCCCGTCCAGGCGATGACCCTGCGCATGCGCTTAAGCTGCTTGTGCACGTCCTGCACCGTTTCCACCGGCTCGGCAAACAGTTCGCGGAACGTATCGGTCACCACTTCCGGGCGCGTGTTCTGGATAAGATAGGTTTCGCACGCCTGGGTGATGAGCGTCAGAGAGACGGTATTGAGCGCTTTAAGGCGACGGTTAGCGCGGGCCCAGCGCGAAGATTCCATATTAAGATTGCTGCGCATCCCTTCCAGGGCCTGCGTCCGACGAACCAGCCCGCTCCAGGCTTTATCCACTTCTTCGCTGTCGCCATGCTTAATGCACAGCTGCATCAGTTGGTACTGGGCAACGATCAGCGCGTCGAGTTCACGGTCAACTTCCTGCTTGATGGAGCGCGGGGAGAAAAGTAGGTCAGCGACAATGGCGCAGACGATACCAATCACAATCTCACTGCAGCGTTCAACCGCAAACTGCGGGGCGAGCAGCGGCTCGGATTGAATGGTGATGACAATAATCAGTGCGGTATAGCCCGCCAGGCCCCAGGCGTAGGAGTTCTCCACTTTCACCAGAGAGGAGATCCAGGTGCAAAAACCCGCCCAGATACAGCAGACCATCAGCATCAACAGCGGCGTGCGGATCATCAGGATAATAATGGTGAGCGCCGCGAAACAGCCGATGAACGTCCCGATGATACGCAGCATTCCGCGGTAGCGGATTGCGCCAGAATAGGGCTCCCCACCCGCGGCGAAGGCAGGACCCGCCGCGACAATCGCAGCCGTCAGCACCGCCCAGCGAGGGGTTTCAAGCTGGAAGTGAAAGCCAACAAACAGCGCCAGCACAATGGCACACGCCAGCTTCACGGCGAAGCGAATGTGCTGGCTGGCGATGGAAAAGATCCCCATAGCGATTAACCAAACTCGCGCAGGCGATGGGCTATTTTACGGAAGAAAGAGTCCTGGCTGGCATCTCGATCTTTTTCACCGGTTATCACCACCGTTGCAGTCGTACCCGCAGGCCACAGATTTCCCTGCTGCTCGTCAAGGTGGATACGCACCGGCACACGCTGGGCCAGACGCACCCATTCCAGGTTGGAATCCACCGTCGCCATCCCTTTGGCATCGTTAGAACTGCTGGAGTTGGTCACCCCCGCGGCGACGCTGTCGACGGTGCCTTTAAAGACGCGGTTGCTGCCGAGCGGCGTAATTTCCGCCCGGAAACCTGGGCGCACGCCTTCCAGCTTGGTCTCTTCCATATAGGCGAGCACGTAGAAGGAGTTCTGTTTAACCAGCGCCACGGCGGTTGAGCCGCGGGTGATAAATTCCCCGGCATAGACATTAAGATTAGTGACCCAGCCATCGGACGGCGCGCGGATCACGGTGCGCTCGAGATCGAGCTTCGCCAGGTCGCGCGTCGCTTGCGCTTTCGCCAACTGGTGTAGCACGGTTTGCAGCACGTTGTTGGACTGGTCAATCTCTTCACGGGACATTGCCTGAACGCCCAGCTGGTTACGGCGGCCTGCCTCACGGCGTTTCTCCGCAGCCAGCGCCTGGTAATAGGCCACGTCCGCTTCCGCTTCTTCCAGCGCTTTCTGGTAACGAGGCTGGTCAATGGTGAACAGGACCTGATCTTTTTTCACCAGCTGGTTATCGTGAACGTTAACCGCCGTGATAAGACCGGCCACGTCGGGGGCGATTGCCACTACATCGGCGCTGAAGCGCGCATCACGCGTCCACGGCGATTCGGTGTAATAGACCCAGGCGCGGAAAATAGCGATGAAGGCGAGGATAACCAGCGCCATCGTGATGGCAGTGCGGGAGATTTTTCTTGTTAGCGTTTTCACATCAACCTCAGACAAACATGCGCGATATCAGGTAAAACAGGCAGCAATACAGCGCGGTATTGAACAATGCAGGGTGCCAGACGAAATCGTAGATCCCGGTAGGGACCAGCACCTTGCGCACCAGCCAGAAGATCGCCAGTGATAAAAGAAGCTCGAAAAATATCGGTGGGAACGACAGACCGAACACCACGATAACGGGAAACAGACTCATGTTGACCTTGATAAGAGACAGTGCAGGCTTCAGAATTTTTTAGCGCACGCCACCGCAGGAGAGCAAGAAACGTCGGGCGAGAATGGCGCAGCCGTTATGTAATTAATAATATATTAACGTAACTGTTATGCTGTTATCTATAATATGTGATCTAAATCACTTTTAAGCCAGAGTGAACAATGGAACGTTTAAAACGCATGTCGGTCTTCGCCAAAGTGGTGGAACTGGGCTCTTTCACCGCGGCTGCACGCCAGCTTCAGATGAGTGTCTCATCCATTAGCCAGACGGTGTCCAAACTGGAAGATGAGCTTCAGGTTAAGCTGCTCAACCGCAGTACCCGCAGCATTGGGTTAACCGAAGCGGGTAAAATTTACTATCAGGGCTGTCGCCGCATGCTGCTTGAAGTGCAGGATGTTCACGAACAGCTCTATGCCTTCAACAACACCCCCATCGGCACGCTGCGCATCGGGTGTTCCTCAACTATGGCACAAAATGTTCTCGCTGCCATGACCGCGGATATGCTGAAAGAGTACCCCGGGCTTACCGTCAATCTGGTGACGGGCATCCCGGCGCCGGATCTGATTGCCGACGGGCTGGACGTGGTGATCCGCGTCGGCGCGCTGCAGGATTCCAGTCTGTTCTCGCGTCGGCTGGGGAGCATGCCGATGGTCGTCTGCGCCTCGAAGAGCTATCTGGCGCAGTACGGTGCTCCGGAGAAACCCGCCGACCTCACCAACCATTCGTGGCTGGAGTACAGCGTGCGGCCCGACAATGAATTTGAGCTGATCGCCCCGGAAGGGATCTCCACTCGACTGCTGCCGGAAGGACGGTTTGTCACCAACGACCCCATGACCATTTCACGCTGGCTGGTGGCCGGCGCCGGGATCGCCTACGTGCCGTTGATGTGGGTGATCAACGAGATCAACAGCGGCGTGCTGGAGATCCTGTTCCCTCGCTATCAATCCGATCCGCGTCCGGTGTACGCCCTGTATACCGAGAAAGACAAGCTGCCGCTTAAAGTACAGGTGTGTATTAATTATCTGACCGAGTATTTTGTGGACGTAGCGGAGTTATTTCAGGGGATGCGGGGAAGAAGGAAAGAATAGCTAATTGGCGCTAATTGACACTACAGCCACTAGCCCTTTATTTTATAAACAGTCTGATATTCAGACTGTTATTAATTTGTTGCTGATTTGAATAACAAAATGTATTCCGCAGGATGACGTTAAACAAGGAAAAGAAATGAATATATTTGAACAAACACCGCCTTCGCGCAGGCGCTATGGACTCGCCGCGTTCATCGGTTTAATTGCAGGGATTGTCTCCGCTTTTGTCAAATGGGGCGCCGAGGTGCCGCTCCCGCCCCGAAGCCCCACCGATTTATTCACCGCCGCGTGCGGGCCCGAACAATTAATAAGAGCCGCAAGTCAGATTGATTGCTCCCGTAATTTTCTAAACCCTCCCTATGTATTTTTACGCGACTGGCTGGGCGTCGGCGATCCTAACGCGGCGGTTTATACCTTTGCCGGACATATATTTAACTGGGTTGGCGTAACACATATTATTTTCTCAATCGTGTTCGCTGTAGGGTATTGTGTAGTTGCTGAAGTCTTTCCGAAAATTAAACTCTGGCAGGGTTTGCTGGCGGGTGCGTTAGCTCAGCTTTTTGTTCATATGATCTCCTTCCCGCTGATGGGGCTGACGCCACCGCTGTTCGAACTTCCCTGGTATGAACACGTGTCAGAGATCGTGGGTCATCTGATCTGGTTCTGGTCGATCGAAATCATTCGCCGCGATTTACGCAACCGCATCACGCACGAGCCGGATCCGGAGATACCGCTGGGTCACTTACGTTAAAAAAAAGGCGCTACTCCGTAGCGCCTTTTTTATGTGAACGCAGGTCAGGCCGTGCCGCCCACCGTCAGGTTGTCCACTTTCAGCGTTGGCTGACCCACGCCAACCGGCAGGCTCTGGCCTTCTTTACCGCAGACGCCCACGCCGTTATCCAGCTTGAGATCGTTACCAACCATGGAGATCTGCTGCATGGCTTCAATACCGGAGCCAATCAGCGTCGCGCCTTTCACCGCTTTGGTCACTTTACCTTTCTCGATGAGATACGCTTCTGACGTGGAGAAGACGAATTTACCGGAGGTGATATCCACCTGACCGCCGCCAAAGTTTGGCGCAAAGATACCGTAATCAACGGATTCGATAATCTCCTGCGGCGTGGATTTGCCCGGCAGCATATAGGTGTTGGTCATGCGCGGCATTGGCAGGTGCGCATAGGATTCACGACGACCGTTACCCGTTGGCGCTACGCCCATCAGGCGCGCGTTGAGTTTGTCCTGCATATAGCCTTTCAGCACGCCGTTTTCAATCAACACATTGTACTGACCTGGCGTACCTTCGTCGTCGATAGCCACCGAGCCACGGCGATCGCGCATGGTGCCGTCATCCACAACTGTGCACAGTTCAGAGGAGACGAGTTGCCCGATCTGACCACTGAATACGGACGTACCGCGACGGTTAAAATCGCCTTCCAGACCGTGTCCTACCGCTTCGTGCAACAGCACGCCCGGCCAGCCGGCACCCAGCACCACCGGGAATGACCCCGCCGGTGCCGCGACAGCATTAAGATTCACCAGCGCCATGCGCACGGCTTCTTTTGCCCACGCGTCAGCGCGCGCTTCACCGTCAACATCCCCCAGGAACCAGTCATAACCGAAACGACCGCCGCCGCCGCTTGAGCCGCGCTCGCGTTTACCGTCGTCATCGACCTGCACGCTAATGGAAAGACGTACCAGCGGACGAACATCTGCCGCCAGAGTGCCGTCAGTGGCCGCAACCAGAATCAATTCATAGACACCGCTCAGGCTTGCTGAGACTTCCTGTACACGTTTATCGGCAGCACGCGCCACTTTGTCTACGCGGCGCAGGATATCCAGCTTCTCTTCACGGCTCATGCTCTGCAGCGGATCGATGCTGGTATAAAGTGCAGAATACGACACTTCACCCAGGGTTTTCACACGACCATCGCCGGTATCACGCACAATGGTACGCGCGGCCTGCGCGCTCTGCTCAAGTGCAGCCAGGCTAATCTGATCGGCATAGGCAAAACCGGTTTTCTCGCCGCTGACGGCGCGAACGCCGACGCCCTGGTCGATGTTATAAGAGCCATCTTTGATGATGCTGTCTTCTAAAACCCAGGATTCGTGATAGCTCGACTGGAAATAGAGATCGCCGTAGTCGAGACGGCGTTCGGTCAGTTGACCAAGAATGGAGAACAGGTCCTGATGGCTCAGGCCGTTCGCTGCGAGCAAATGTTCACTTACCAGGTTCAGACTCATCGTATTGCTACTCGTTCGTTGCCGCCCGTGGCGGTATAAAGATCGTATTTATTGAGAGTGAGGCAATTACCTGCCCACGTCAAATCATTGCTGTGCATCTTTGCGCGGCTGGCGCAGCACCTCGTTAATCTGCGGTTTATCCACCGGACCGGTGATGCGGTAGCGCAGAATGGAGACCTTGCTCCAGAGCGGCCCCAGCACTTTACTGGCGGCAAACACCGCCGCACCGACAATCGGGTTCACCACAAAGGCCGCCGCCACGCCTACGCTTGCGGAAATTTCCGGTGCCACGACGGCTTCCATATCCAGTTCACGGCGCACGAGGTTGACTGAGCCTTTCATGGCGATATCCGCTTCCAGGCCGTCCACCAGCGTATCGTCCGTATGCATAACGCCGTCCTTGATCCACGCCGTACTGCGGATGGAATCGTAGTAGAAACCTTCGCTAAAAGTATCGCTGAAATCGAAGCGCAGCTTACGCAGCAGCGCATCAAAACTCAGCAGGCGCAGGATCTGCCCGGCGCGCCCCGTGCTCACGTCTGCGATTTCACCTTTGCCGAAGCGGGTTTTCAGAATGCCGTTCAGCGAGGCCTCATCCGGCTTCCACGGCGCATCACGCCAGTGAAGATCGTAATCGACGTCAAATGACGAACCACGCAGCGGCGTGGTGATACCAAAGAAATTGGCTGCCGCATCCAGCTTGTTGCCTTTAATGTCACCTTTCAGGGACGTACGCTGCTCGCCCGGGTTATTCACCCATTCCCCTGCGGCCGTCATGCGGCCAAAACCGGTATCGACCAGCCCGCCGGTGAGCGTAAGCGAGTTTCCATGAATGGCGAAATCACCGTCGATACGGCCATATTTTTGCCCCCACAGCCAGCACTCTGCACAGCGCAGCTGGAGATCGGGCCAGCCGCTAAAATCGACGCGGGATGTCTTACTCAACGGCGACGTCTCTGCCGGCTGGTCTTTCCCGCTCGCGCTTGCCGGGTTGTAATAGAGATAGCGGATCGCCGCCTGCCACGGCGCATTATTGCGCATAGTCAGCGTACCGTTAATCTCTCGACCCTGGGCCTCCACCTTCGAGCCGTTAGCGGTGGGCTGTGAGACAATACTTAGGTTGTTCCACTGCTGCCCGCCCAGCATCAGCGACGGCGTGCGTACGGTAATGGCTTGTGGGAACTGAGCGGTTTGATCGACGTTTTGCCCTACGCCTTTCTGGAACAGCGCCAGCCACTCTGCACCGTCCATCGGCGGGAGATTGAGCTCAATGCCTGCCTGCTCCGGCAGCGGCGGCGTGGAACGGCTATCCGTTGTCCAGATAGCTTTATCGAGGGTGAGCTTGCTGTTGAGCAGCCAGCGGCTGTTGAAATGGTTTGTCCCACCCGCGCTTCCGGTCAGCTCGAAGCTGTTCAGGTTACCATCGACGTTTAGCTTCACCGGCAGCGGCTGTCCGGACTGTTTATCCAGCGGCGCAGGCAGCTGGCTATGAAGGTTTTTCAGATCGCCCGTGATGTCGACCTGATAATGTGCCCCCGCGTGATAAGGCAGCTCAATGGCGACTTTGCCCTGCCAGGCTACCGCGCCGTTCACGGATGCCTCAATGGGCTTCGGCAGAACATCCATACGCGATGGCTGCCAGTTACCGTCCAGATTGACGGCCACCTGATATGCCTTTTCGCCCTCGGTGGTCGTGAAGTCGATATTCACGGGCTGATTAAACCAGCTGGCGGTCAGCGGCTCGCTCTTCAGGTTACCGTTCTCAAAGCTGAACTGCCCGCTAAGATTTTTGAGGGTGCTTTCAAGGGGTTTGATGTACAAACTGTTGTTCTTCAGGCGGACGTCACCTTTGGCGGTGGTCATTTCACCGTCCAGCGGGATATCAAGATGTAAGCGAGCATTCACATCGCCATCAAGCTGCAGCTGCTGGAGCGTCGCCGCCAGCGACTCTTTCAGCGGCGTCTCCTCAAAGTAAGGTCCCACCGCTTTGCCCGGTCCGTTGATGTCGGCATCAATGAGCAGTTTCTCTTTTGAATAATCCGGGATGTTTGCCGTCAGGTTGCTGGCCGTCACGCCGCCCAGCGCAACGCTGTCTGACTTCATCCATAATCCGTCATTGAGAAAGTTAAGCTCGATGTCCAGGTTTTTCAGCGCGGGCCAGCCTGGCTGGAACGCGAAGGTGGCGTTGTGTAACGGCACCAGCACCTGGAACTGACCTTCATTATGCTTGTACGGGAACAGATGCGGATTACCGCCGTAGACCAGCGTGGCACTATCGGCCTGACCGCCCTGAATCGCACCGCTCAGATAGTCTACCAGCGCTTTACCCATCAGGTTTTCCGGGAAATAGCGCCAGGCCTGAGAACCGTCACTGGTACTGATGCCGGCCAGAATACCCAGCCACGGCTCTTCACCTTCTGGCTGCAGATAGCGGAAATCGCCACGCGCATGTATCGCTTTGGCTTTTACGTCGATATGGCGGCCATCAAGCTGGAAACCTTTATCGTTACGGAGCCAGTTAAGCACCGCGCTGCCCTGTTCAATTTCCAGCGGCGCGCGGAAGACCGTCTCGTAAGGCATTCTGGCGTCGTGCATATCAACCGTCAGCCTGCCGTTCTCCACGCTGCCTTCCAGCTTGCCGCTAAAGTGCTCCGCACCCGGCAGCAACTTCCACTGCTTCCAGGCAAGATTTTTCCATTTTGCCTGGAAACGGGTTTTTTCTGTCGCCTGTAGTGGGATATCCAGCGCCAGGGCGTCTATATTCCCGCTCGGCTGCGTGGCCAGCCAGATCTCCCCCAGGTCCGGAGAGAGCTTTGCTGCCATTGAGCGCAGCCCTTCAATGGCGGCCAAATCCAGGTTACTGGCACGGATGCGCAGCTCGTCGCTGCGTTTGCTGGCCGCACCGCCAACGTCCTGCTCCGGCATCCAGGCAAGCGTCAGCGCACCGCGCGGCCATGGCTTACCGTCCATGGTGATGCGCGTATCCGGAATGGCAAACTGCCAGCCCTCTTTCTCCTGCGTCACGTGCGCAGTGAGGTTATCAACGGAAAGTTGGTGCTGCTGTTTTTCGCCTTTCCAGCTTGCGCCCCCCTGCTTGAGCCAGATATCACCGCTGGCAAATTCACCTTTCGTCAGGGTCAGCCAGCCTTCAAGGCTGAAACGGGCCGTTTCCAGCTGCATATTTTGCTGGAGCCAGTCGCCCAGCCACGGCTTCACATCCACATCGTCGGCCTGTAGCCAGACTTTGCCGTTGTTTAACAGGCCGTCATCGTCCCGCAGATCCATGCGCACCTGCATCACGCCGTGCTGGCCGTTCAGGCTTGAGAGACTGACCAGCCCCTCGGCGCGGTGTCGATCTTTGCCATTGAGCCAGGTCAGCTGAGGGATCGCGAGTTCGGCGCGCTGGCCAGAAAGAGTAATAAAGCTCACTTCGCTGTCGCGCAGATCGAAATGATCGAACTGGCGGAGGAAGAGATCGCTGAAGCGGTTGGCTTCAAGACCCTGACTGCTATCGCCACCAGACAGCGGCGTATTGGTCAGAAACTGGAGTTGATAAAAGGTGAGATCGCGAAACTGCCAGCGCAGATGCAGCAGGCTTTGCCAGACGTCCAGCGCCAGGGTCACGCGTTTAATTTTGAGGTAGCCGCCATCTTTCAGGCTGGCGTTGATATCCCGGACATCAAGCGTCGGGCCAAAATTCTGCCAGTTAGCGCTTAGCTGGCTTACGTTCACCGGCACGCCGGTGGTGGATTCGATTTTTGCCAGAAGCTGCGGACGCCAGCTGTCCAGATGCGGTAAAACGAGGCGTAGCCCGCTCACGAGCAACGCGACAATCACGACCAGCGTTGCCCCTGTAAGCAATAAAATCCCCGGCAATCGCCTCACGCATCTCTCCTTGTCAGCTTTCGTCACGCAGCGTACTGCGTCTTACATCATCACAACGTCGAACTGCTCCTGGTTATAGAGCGGTTCAATTTGTACTTTTACCTGTTTGCCGACAAAGATTTCCACTTCCGCCAGCGCGTGTGACTCTTCGCCTTTCAGCGCTTCAGCCACCGCAGGGGAAGCATAGACCAGAAAACGATCGGAGTCGTAGGCATGATGAACCCGGACGATTTCACGCATAATTTCGTAGCAGACGGTCTCAACCGTCTTTACCGTTCCGCGTCCATGGCAGGTTGGGCATTCATTACACAGCACATGCTCAACGCTTTCACGGGTACGCTTGCGCGTCATCTCGACCAGCCCCAGCTGTGAGAAACCGTTGATGCTGGTTTTCACGCGATCTTTACTCAGCGCCTGCTCAAGCGAGTGCAGCACGCGGCGACGATGGTCTTCATTACTCATATCGATAAAGTCGATGATGATAATGCCGCCCAGGTTGCGCAGACGAAGCTGCCGCGCAATCGCCTGTGTCGCTTCAATGTTGGTATTGAAGATGGTGTCATCCAGGTTGCGATGGCCGACAAACGCGCCGGTGTTGATATCGACGGTGGTCATCGCTTCGGTCTGATCGATGATCAGATAGCCGCCGGATTTGAGCTCTACCTTACGCTCCAGCGCACGCTGGATCTCGTTTTCGACATCGTAGAGATCGAAGATCGGCTGACGCCCTGAGTAATGCTCCAGCAGGCCGGGCATCTCGGGGATATATTCGGCGGTAAACTCCAGCAGGGCTTCATAGGTCAGGCGAGAGTCCACGCGAATGCGGTCGAGCTGCGCATCGGCAAAGTCACGCAGAACACGTTGAGCAAGGGCCAGCTCACCATAGAGCTGGTAGCGAGTCTGGTTGCGTTTTTTACGCTCCATCACTTTGGTCCAGACGCGCTTCAGGTAAGCCGCATCAGACGCCAGGTCTTCTTCGCTGATCCCTTCCGCGGCGGTACGGATGATAAACCCGCCCTGTTCATCGCAGTAGGCACTGACCACTTTCTTCAGACGTTCGCGCTCAGTTTCGCTCTCAATACGCTGCGAAACGCCCACGTGCGACGCCCCGGGCATAAAGACCAGGTAGCGGGAAGGTAAGGTAATGTCGGTGGTTAGACGGGCGCCTTTGGTGCCGAGGGGATCTTTCACCACCTGCACCATCAGATCCTGTCCCTGACGCACCAGTTCAGAAATATCGCGCACGGCAAACTGCTTTTGCTCTTCGCCCGCAACGCACTCGGTGTGCGGCATGATATCGGAGGCATGTAAAAATGCCGCCTTATCCAGTCCAATATCTACAAAAGCCGCCTGCATACCCGGTAGTACACGACTGACACGACCTTTGTAGATATTGCCTACTATTCCGCGCCGCGCTTCACGCTCAATATGAATTTCCTGAAGAATGCCACCATCAATATAGGCCACACGGGTTTCCGATGGCGTTACGTTTACCAACAATTCAGCCGTCATAATTATCCCTTCCCTCACGCAGTGAGTTAAAATTGCTCAGCAACTCATACGTTTCCACCAGCGGTAAGCCGACTACGGCGTGATAGCTGCCATGAATCTTCCTGACAAAACAGCCACCCAGCCCCTGAATACCGTATGCACCTGCTTTATCCATCGGTTCACCGCTGGCAATATAAGCGGCGATTTCGTCGTCGGTAAGAACTCTGAATGTCACGTCCGTCACCACCAGGCAATCCAGCACGTGCTGGCTGTCAGCCAACGCGACGGCCGTCATCACCTGATGCGTTTGTCCGGACATTTTGCGCAGCATACGCGCCGCATGATCGGCGTCGCGCGGTTTCTCAAGCACTTCACCGTTAAGAATAACGATGGTATCTGCCCCCAGCACAGGGAGATCGCGTGGCACACTGGCTACGCCAGCCTGCGCTTTCTCGCGCGCCAGGCGAGACACGTACTGTTGAGCACTTTCGCCCTCAGCACGTTTTTCTTCAATGCCGGTCACGATGCGTTCAAAAGAGACTCCTAGCTGCGTCAGGAGTTCCTGACGGCGCGGGGAGCCGGAAGCGAGATACAAAGACGTCATAGAAACCTTTTATTGCACAGCAAACTGCTGGCGAACCTTACGCATCAGCAGGAACAGCCATGGCCAGAGCACACCGTTTACTACACTACTCCAGAACACTTCCGGTCGGAAAGAGACGTTGATCACTAAAAACTCTGCCCAGAAAACAACGATATCCGCCGCGAGCGACAATAGCATCACGACCAGGGCCTGTTGCCAGAGCGCAAGGTTACGAAAGAGCTGGAATTTGAGTGCGACGAGGTACGCAATAATGCTCATGGACAAGGCACGCACGCCAAGCGTAGAGCCGCTAATGAGATCCAGTATGGCACCCATCACAAAACCTGTGCCGACATTTACGCGATGCGGCAGGGCGAGGATCCAGTAGAGCAAAATGAGCAATACCCAGTTTGGCCGGAAAACGAGAATGTCATCCGGCCAGGGCATCACTTGCAGTAACAGTGCAATGAGAAACGAGAGCCAGATGACCCAGCGTCCCTGGCTACGATAGCTTGCCACTACTGCCCTCCCGAAGAGAGTTTAGGCGGTGGCGGCGCATCCGGCAGCGGCTGCGTTAACCCGGTTGCCGGCGCCGGGACTGGCGCAGGCGGTCCCATGGAATCCGCAGGCGGGAGAACCTGTGGCATCATCTGCATCAGGCGTTCATTCGCCACACGATGCACCTCTTCAGGCGTCATCGGGTTAGCACCATTGCGATCGGCGCCCCACAGCAGCAGCAAATAGCGCAGACGCTGTAAACCTGCGGTTGGACGCGCCTGAATCACGGTATAGGCACGCTGAGTATCGAGCTTAACCGATGAGACTACCGCAACCGGATAGCCTTCAGGGAAGCGTCCGCCCAGACCGGACGTCACCAGGACGTCACCCACGCGGATATCCGTGTTAGCAGGCAGGTGTTCCAGCTGCAGATCGTCCGTACAGCCATTACCGGCCGCAATCACGCGAATGTCGTTACGCAGAACCTGGATCGGCAGCGCATGTGTGGCATCGCAAATCAGCAGCACGCGGCTGGTCAGTTTGGCCACGGCAACAACCTGGCCCACAACGCCTTTATCACTGATTACAGGCTGACCTTCATACACACCGTTCACGCTCCCTTTGTCGATCACAACCTGATCGCTGTAAGGGTCGTTCACGGTGGAGATCACCTGCGTCACCATTTTCTGCTCATCCTGACGCAGCGGCGAGCCGAGCAGCTCACGCAGACGCGCGTTTTCCTGCTTATATTGCCCCAGCATCAACAGTTCGCTGTTTTTCAGCAGCAGTTCCTGACGTAATGCCCGGTTTTCGAGTTCGAGTTGGTCACGCGAAGACAGCGTTTGAGAAACGGAGTCGAGCAGTTCACGGGGACCATTTGATACAAAGTAGAAAGGACTGACGGCGGTATCCATGTACGTTCTGATCTGGCTGAACGTACCGAGGCGGCTATCGGCAATAATGACCCCAAGCGCAACCAGAACCGCCAGAATGAGGCGAAACTGTAGCGATGGGCCACGGCTAAAAATTGGCTTCATAGGCTATGCGTATTCTCGCGTCAGAGAGAAAGGGTAGCGATGCGCTACCCTTTCACAATGACTACTCTTCGCTGAACAAGTCGCCGCCGTGCATGTCGATCATTTCCAGCGCCTTGCCACCACCACGGGCGACGCAAGTCAGTGGATCTTCTGCAACTACGACAGGAATACCTGTCTCTTCCATTAACAGGCGGTCGAGGTTACGCAGCAGCGCACCACCACCGGTCAGAACCATACCGCGCTCGGAGATATCAGACGCCAGCTCTGGTGGGCACTGTTCCAGCGCAACCATTACCGCGCTCACGATGCCAGTCAGTGGTTCCTGCAGTGCTTCCAGAATTTCGTTGGAGTTCAGGGTAAAACCGCGTGGAACACCTTCAGCCAGGTTACGGCCACGTACTTCGATTTCACGCACTTCATCGCCCGGATAAGCAGAGCCGATTTCGTGTTTGATACGCTCTGCGGTGGCTTCACCGATCAGAGAGCCGTAGTTACGGCGCACATAATTAATGATGGCTTCATCGAAGCGGTCACCACCGATACGCACGGAAGAGGAGTACACCACGCCGTTCAGAGAGATAACGGCCACTTCAGTGGTACCACCACCGATATCCACCACCATAGAACCGGTAGCTTCAGAAACAGGCAGACCTGCACCGATTGCCGCAGCCATTGGCTCTTCAATCAGGAACACTTCACGTGCACCTGCACCCTGGGCAGATTCACGGATAGCGCGACGCTCAACCTGGGTTGCGCCAACCGGCACACACACCAGAACACGCGGGCTTGGACGCATGAAGCTGTTGCTGTGAACCTGCTTGATGAAGTGCTGAAGCATTTTTTCAGTCACGAAGAAGTCAGCGATAACGCCGTCTTTCATTGGGCGAATGGCGGCGATGTTGCCAGGGGTACGACCCAGCATCTGCTTCGCGTCATGACCCACTGCGGCCACGCTTTTCGGCGAGCCCGCACGATCCTGACGAATGGCCACAACTGAAGGCTCATTCAATACGATGCCTTGTCCTTTTACATAAATAAGGGTATTCGCGGTACCCAGGTCAATGGACAGGTCATTGGAAAACATGCCACGAAATTTTTTCAACATACTAAGGGATAATCCTGAAAGCTGGGGCGGAAAACAAAATCCGCTTACTTTACCAACCACACGCAGCAGCGACAAGGCGCAAAAATCATCTGCAACGGTGAAAATTTGTGCAGTACGTTTCCTGATGTTACAAATTCATTCCCCGACTCCCTCAGGGCTGAGTAAACAGTAGCGCTCCCCACTGACATTTGTAACCCGTTAAAGGTCGTTCACTGGCTTTTTGCTCGACATACTCAAAGCTACAGGCGCGATATTCTACGTGAAAACAGCGTAAACGGCAGGTCAAACAGAGTATCTTTGCAAATATTTTTTCACGTTGGTGTCAAGCGGTTGAGAGGCAGCAAAAAAATCTCCCTGACCACCCATTACACCGCGCTCTTTTAACATCTGCCATTCGCTTCTGGAGCGCACGCCCGTAGCAAATACTTGTGTCCGCGTTCCTTTGCATGCTTCTACCAGACTCTGTACCAGCAGCTGGTTTTCCGTACGCTTCTCAATATTCCTTACCAGCCCTGGATGTAGCTTTAATAACTCCACATCCAGTTCCTTAATCCAGTTGGTACTGACCAGCGTTAAACCTGCCTGCGTCACCGCTACACGCGCGCCAAGTGCATTGATCAAACGTACCACCGGGCGTAACCGGCTGATGTGTTGACCTACATCCGCCTCAGCAAGTTCAAAAATAATGTGTTTGCGTTGCGATTTTTCGCATTGCATTAATATATCACGCAGCCAGCGCTGAAAACGTGGGCGTATTAACGACTCCACGGTAACCTGTAACGCCAGGTTTTCTTCAGGCCAGAAGGATAAAAACGGAATCAACCGGGTAATTTGCTGGCGGTCATACTCTTCGGACAGCCCAAATTGCAGCACCATCGGCAGATATTCCGCAGAGATAACCTCTTCCGTACCGTCAAAAATACGACACATCAATTCACGATGGTGGACGTTGCCATTTTTCATGACCGCAGGTTTTTGATAAATGCGAGGCCCGCCGCGGCTAAGCATTTGCTCAATCAGCGTTCGCCAGCGCACGTTGCCGCGCCCTTTTTCCGGTAGCGAGTCATCATAAACCGCCCATCCGTTCGCCCCCTGCAGTACGGCGTTGCGGGTGGCGGCTTCGGCATGTTCCATCACCTGTTCTGCCGACTGCCCGCCACGCCAGGCGCAGATCCCCATGTGCACCATATCGTCCCTGTCGAGCATTTTACTTTGCGGCAGAGCATCCACCGCCTTCAGCAGCTGACTGGCGATGCTTTCCGACTCCTTCAGCGTGCGATGAGGCAACAATACGGCAAAGTCGCTGCGGTGATAGCGGGCCAGCAACGCGCCCGGGTAGCGCATAATAAAGGTGGAGAGCAGGTTAATCAGCGTAAAGAGATTTTCTTCTGCGACCCGCAGTCCCCAGGTGTCGCGCAGAAGATCGAAATCGGGCAGGCGAATCATCATCACCACCCCGTGTGTTCCCACCTTTTCCGAATCGTCGAGCAGCGTGGCGAGCTGATTATCAAAGAAAAGGCGGTTGTTCAGGCCGGTTTTATTATCCTGCGCGGCATAAGAGCGGATCAGCGTATCCATACGGCTTCGCTGGTCGCTGGCAAACTGGATTTCGGAGAGCAGGGTATCCAGCGCGCTGCTGGCGCGCGACGGCCACTCGTGGACTGAGCCTCGTACCTGCGGGCCGCGTTCGCCGTTAAGGATCCGCACAGAGCGCATCTCCAGCAGCTCCTGGCCCGAGAGCTGACGCCGCAGCCAGCGTACCGCGAGAAAGATCAGCATGACAATAAACGCCACAGCGACGGTAAGTGGCGCGGTGGTCATCATGGAACGGAAGTAGCTGGCCATCGGATCGAGGTAGACCATGTGTATGGTCATGCCCGGATTTTTGAGTGAATGAACCGTCACTTCCCGGTACTGACTCACCACGCCCGCAGGACGATAACTTCCCTGACGTTCATGGCTTAAAACACGATGCTTTCCCTGCTGAATGTCGATCTGAACAATATCAACAGGTACCATCAACTCATCGAGCTCACGGGACAGCGCCGGTAGCGGCGTCGTCAGCAGACGCGTATCAATCACCGATGCAACAGACTGTACCCGGTTGACCAGCTTGTCCTGAATGGCGTTGTAAAAACTCAGAGAGCAGCCCAGAAGCGTGACAAAAATTGTCAGCCCCGTCAGCAAGGTGATAAAAGCTGAGAACTTCGTCGTTAATCGCATCCTTGAGATAACTCCGTGGGTTGATGGGGTAGCGAGTAAGCGCTAACTTGCATTTCAAATGCGGCATACTACCAAATCGGGTGTATCTGGCAATTTATTGCGTTAAATCGGCACTGCGTTTCCCTGAGCGAGTATAGTCTTCAGAAATTATTTTCCAATCATCTGAGTCAAGAGGACCCCGTATGCAGGCTTTGATCTTAGAACAGCAGGACGGCAAAACGCTTGCTTCAGTGCAGGCAGTTGAAGAGAGTCGCCTGCCGGAAGGCGAAGTAACCGTCGACATCGACTGGTCCAGTTTAAATTATAAAGACGCGCTGGCTATCACCGGTAAGGGTAAAATCATCCGAAATTTCCCTATGGTGCCAGGTATTGATTTCGCTGGCCGGGTTCATACCAGCGAGGATCCGCGCTTCCATCCAGGCCAGCAGGTGCTGCTCACCGGGTGGGGCGTAGGAGAAAATCACTGGGGCGGCCTGGCAACGCAGGCGCGCGTTAAGGGCGACTGGCTGGTGCCGATGCCGAAAGGCATGGATGGCCGCAAAGCGATGATTATCGGCACGGCAGGCTTTACCGCCATGCTGTGCGTGATGGCGCTGGAAGATGCGGGCGTACGCCCTGAGTCGGGTGAAGTTGTCGTCACCGGCGCCAGCGGTGGCGTGGGCAGCACGGCCGTAACGCTGCTGCACAAGCTGGGTTATCAGGTCGCTGCGGTTTCGGGTCGCGAAAGCACCCACGACTATCTGCGCCAGCTCGGCGCCGACCGCATTCTTAGCCGCGACGAATTTGCCGAAACCCGTCCTCTGGAAAAACAGATCTGGGCGGGTGCGGTGGATACCGTCGGTGATAAGGTGCTGGCAAAAGTGCTGGCACAGATGAACTACGGCGGGTGCGTCGCAGCTTGCGGGCTGGCGGGGGGATTTGCCCTGCCAACCACCGTGATGCCATTTATTCTGCGTAACGTGCGCCTGCAGGGTGTGGATTCCGTTATGACCCCACCAGCCCGTCGTCATGAAGCCTGGGAACGTCTGGTGCGCGATCTGCCGGAATCCTTCTATACCCAGAGCGCAACGGAGATCAGCCTCAGCCAGGCACCGGAATATGCCCGTAAAATCATGGACAATCAGTTCCACGGTCGCGCGCTGGTGAAGATCGCCTAATCTTCAAATTTTCGTGACATATTCGCGTGAATCCCTCTCCTCCGTCATGCTTAGAAAAACGCATGACGGAGGATGCCATGAAAAACCGAAAACTGACGGAAGCCGACGTAACGTCTGAGTCTGTCTTTATGTTACAGCGCCGCCAGATCCTGAAAATGCTTGGCATCAGCGCCACTGCGCTGACGCTCTCGCCGGCAGCACACGCCGACCTCCTCGACTGGTTTAAAGGTAACGATCGGCCGAAGGCGCCTTCCGGCGCACCGCTCACCTTTACGAAACCCGCCCAATGGCAAAACAAACTGACGCTCACGCCGGAAGATAAAGTTACCGGCTATAACAACTTCTACGAATTTGGTCTCGACAAGGCCGATCCTGCTGCCAACGCAGGCAGCCTCAAAACCGATCCATGGACATTGAAAATTGAGGGTGAAGTGGCAAAACCCCTGACGCTGGACCATCACGATCTCACCACCCGTTTCCCGCTCGAAGAGCGTATCTACCGCATGCGCTGTGTGGAAGCCTGGTCGATGGTGGTGCCCTGGGTTGGCTTCCCGCTGCATAAATTGCTGGCGATGGCTGAACCCACCAGCAACGCAAAATATGTCGCTTTCCAGACACGTTATGCGCCGGACGAGATGCCTGGGCAGAAAGACCGGTTTATCGGTGGCGGGCTGGAATATCCCTATGTCGAAGGGTTACGTCTCGACGAAGCGATGCACCCTCTTACCCTGCTGACCGTCGGCGTTTATGGCAAAGCGCTTCCTCCGCAGAACGGCGCCCCTATCCGTTTAACCGTACCGTGGAAATATGGTTTCAAAGGGATTAAATCTATCGTCAGCATTAAGCTCACCCGCGAACGTCCGCCAACCACCTGGAATCTGGCAGCCCCGGACGAATACGGCTTCTTCGCGAATGTGAACCCGCATGTGGATCACCCGCGCTGGTCGCAGGCAACCGAGCGTTTTATCGGGTCTGGCGGTGCGCTGGACGTGAAGCGCCAGCCGACGCTGCTGTTTAACGGCTATGCAGATGAAGTGGCCTCTCTCTACCGTGGTCTGAATTTACGGGAGAATTTCTAAGTGCGTTTAACGGCAAAGCAGATTACCTGGCTGAAAGTGCTGCTACACCTGGCCGGGTTACTTCCTTTTATATGGCTGTTCTGGGCCGCCAGCCAGGGGCTCTTTAGCGCAGATCCGGCCAAGGATATTCAGCATTTTACGGGTCGGATGGCTCTGAAATTTTTGCTGGCGACCTTGCTCGTCTCGCCGCTGGCGCGCTACGCTAAACAGCCATTATTGATACGAACCCGTCGGCTTTTGGGGCTATGGTGTTTTGCCTGGGCGACGCTGCACCTTACCAGCTATGCCCTGCTGGAACTGGGCATTAACAATCTGGCGCTGCTTGGCCGCGAACTGGTGACACGTCCTTATCTGACACTGGGTATCGTGAGCTGGCTGGTTTTACTGGCGTTAACGCTGACATCGACGCAGTATGCGCAGCGTAAACTGGGCAGGCGCTGGCAACTGTTGCACAACTTCGTCTATCTTGTCGCGATCCTCGCCCCCATTCATTATCTGTGGTCGGTGAAGATCCTCTCTCCGCAGCCAGTCCTTTACGCACTGGCGGCCGTGGCGCTTTTAGCATGGCGTTACAAGAAGTTCCGCCAGTGGTTGCGATAGTTCGCGAAACTGTGCGTTTTCCCGCAGATTCCCCGTCAACCGCAAATCTTTTTCGGATAGCGGTTGATAATCTTCCCTGATAAGACCAGTATTTAGCTGCTAAATGCTACGAAATCGTTATAATGTGCGACCTTGGTTCGCCTGACAGCGGTTTTAAGCCTCTGAAAAGGTGACAATTGCGCTTCGAAGGTATATTTTGTTTTTTACCGGAAAATCGCAGGAGATGGCAGCACAATGACTGATAAGTTCCATATCTTAGTTTTGAACGGACCGAACCTGAACATGCTCGGCACCCGTGAGCCAGAGAAGTACGGCACGCTGACATTAAGTGAAATTGTTAACCGTCTGGGAACGGAAGCAGCGTCACTGAATGTGGATTTGGATCATTTTCAGTCGAATGCGGAGTACGCACTCATCGACCGTATTCATCAGGCTAAAGACAATGTGGACTATATCCTGATTAATCCGGCCGCGTTTACGCACACCAGTGTTGCTATCCGCGACGCACTGCTCGCGGTGAGTATCCCGTTTATCGAGATCCACCTGAGTAATGTGCACGCCCGAGAGCCGTTCCGCCACCATTCGTATCTGTCGGATATCGCTGCTGGCGTTATCTGCGGACTGGGCGCTGACGGCTATTCATACGCTTTACAGACAGCGGTAAAACGCTTGTCACAATCACACTAAACAAGAGTACGGAACCCACTCATGGATATTCGTAAGATTAAAAAACTGATCGAGCTGGTTGAAGAATCAGGCATCTCCGAACTGGAAATTTCTGAAGGCGAAGAGTCTGTACGCATCAGCCGTGCAGCCCCAGCCGCTAGCTTCCCGGTAATGCAGCAGGCTTATGCTGCGCCAGTGCAGCAGCCTGCGCTCTCCGCAGCCGTTGCACCAGCAGCTGAAGCCGCACCTGCCGCTGCAGCAGAAATCAGTGGTCACATCGTACGTTCCCCAATGGTTGGTACTTTCTACCGCACCCCGAGCCCGGACGCGAAGGCGTTCATCGAAGTGGGTCAGAAAGTCAACGTAGGCGATACCCTGTGCATCGTTGAAGCGATGAAAATGATGAACCAGATCGAAGCAGACAAATCAGGTACTGTGAAAGCGATTCTGGTCGAAAGTGGTCAGCCGGTTGAATTTGACGAGCCGCTGGTCGTCATCGAGTAACGAGGCGTACATGCTGGATAAAATTGTTATCGCCAACCGCGGCGAGATCGCACTGCGTATTCTTCGTGCCTGTAAAGAACTGGGCATCAAGACCGTCGCCGTGCACTCAAGCGCGGATCGCGATTTAAAACACGTATTGCTGGCGGATGAGACGGTCTGTATTGGCCCGGCTCCATCCGTAAAAAGCTATCTGAACATCCCGGCTATCATCAGCGCCGCTGAAATCACCGGCGCGGTGGCAATTCATCCGGGTTACGGCTTCCTCTCTGAGAACGCCAACTTTGCTGAGCAGGTTGAACGCTCTGGCTTTATCTTCATTGGCCCGAAAGCTGACACCATCCGCCTGATGGGCGACAAAGTGTCTGCGATCACCGCGATGAAAAAAGCCGGAGTTCCAACCGTACCAGGCTCTGACGGCCCTCTGACCGACGACATGGATGCTAACCGTGCTCATGCTAAACGCATTGGCTACCCGGTTATCATCAAGGCGTCCGGCGGCGGCGGCGGTCGCGGTATGCGCGTTGTGCGCAGCGATGCTGAACTGGCTCAGTCCATCTCCATGACCAAAGCTGAAGCGAAAGCCGCTTTCAGCAATGACATGGTGTACATGGAAAAATACCTGGAAAACCCACGCCACATCGAAATTCAGGTGCTGGCAGACGGTCAGGGTAACGCAATCTATCTGGCAGAACGTGACTGCTCCATGCAGCGTCGTCACCAGAAAGTGGTCGAAGAAGCACCAGCACCGGGCATTACTCCGGAACTGCGTCGCTACATCGGCGAGCGTTGTTCCAAAGCGTGTGTCGATATCGGCTATCGCGGTGCGGGTACCTTCGAGTTCCTGTTCGAAAACGGCGAGTTCTACTTCATTGAGATGAACACCCGTATTCAGGTTGAACACCCGGTTACCGAAATGATCACCGGCGTTGACCTGATCAAAGAACAGCTGCGTATCGCTGCAGGACAGCCGCTGTCCATCAAGCAGGAAGAAGTTGTGGTGAAAGGCCATGCGGTAGAGTGTCGTATCAACGCCGAAGACCCGAACACCTTCCTGCCAAGCCCGGGTAAAATCACGCGTTTCCACGCGCCGGGTGGCTTTGGCGTGCGCTGGGAGTCTCATATCTACGCCGGTTACACCGTACCGCCGTACTATGACTCAATGATTGGCAAGCTTATCTGCTATGGCGAAAACCGTGATGTGGCGATTGCCCGCATGAAGAACGCCCTGCAGGAACTGATCATCGACGGAATCAAAACCAACGTTGATCTGCAGATGCGTATCATGAGCGACGAGCACTTCCAGAATGGTGGGACCAACATCCACTATCTGGAGAAAAAACTCGGTCTGCACGAGAAGTAATACAGCATCTTTGCTAAAAGGCCGGATTATCCGGCCTTTTTTATTTCTGGGGCCTGGAAAGCCCCATCATGTACAATCCCCGCTTTCTTCATCCACAAGGGATAAACAATGGACAAGCGTTTTGTTCAGGCCCATAAAGAAGCGCGCTGGGCGCTGTGGCTGACCCTTCTCTATCTCGCAGCGTGGTTAGTAACTGCTTACTTACCTGATTCCGCTATCGGTATAACCGGCCTGCC
Source organism: Enterobacter chinensis (assembly GCF_034008295.1). Lineage (NCBI taxonomy): Bacteria > Pseudomonadati > Pseudomonadota > Gammaproteobacteria > Enterobacterales > Enterobacteriaceae > Enterobacter > Enterobacter chinensis. The sequence goes on along the minus strand of NZ_JARDVI010000003.1, from coordinate 18,592 downwards.
GCACTGGTTTGAAATGGCCTGTCTGCTGGTACCGCTGATTTTCATTCTGCTCAGCTGGCTGATGGTGCGCTTTATCTTCCGCGATTTCCCGCTGGAGGATAGTGATGCAAACTGAAATCATCACCGTGCTGGTTGTCTATTTGATCGTGGTGTTTGGCCTCTCTTTCTATGCCATGCGCAAACGCAGCACCGGTTCGTTTCTGAGCGAATATTTCCTCGGCAGCCGTTCGATGGGCGGGTTTGTGCTGGCGATGACGCTGACTGCCACTTACGTGAGCGCCAGTTCGTTCATCGGCGGGCCGGGAGCCGCATACAAATATGGGCTCGGCTGGGTATTGCTGGCCATGATCCAGGTGCCCACCATCTGGCTGTCGCTGGGCATTCTGGGCAAAAAATTTGCCATTCTCGCCCGTCGCTATAACGCTATTACGCTTAACGACATGCTGCAGGCGCGCTATCAGAGTCGCGCAGTGGTCTGGATTGCCAGTATCAGCCTGATTGTCGCCTTCGTCGGCGCTATTGCCGTTCAGTTTATTGGCGGCGCGCGCTTGCTGGAAACGGCGGCGGGTATCAAGTACGAGACCGGGCTGCTCATCTTCGGGATCACGATTGCGCTGTACACCGCGTTTGGCGGTTTCCGCGCCAGCGTGCTGAACGACACCATGCAGGGCATGGTGATGTTGATAGGCACCCTTGTGCTGCTGGTTGGTGTCATCTATGCGGCGGGGGGATTGCACAATGCGGTGCAAACGCTTGAGCAGATCGATCCTAAACTGGTCAGCCCCCACGGTGCTGATGATATTCTGACGCCGGCGTTTATGACCTCCTTCTGGGTGCTGGTTTGCTTTGGCGTGATCGGTCTGCCGCATACCGCCGTGCGCTGTATCTCCTATAAAGACAGTAAAGCCGTTCACCGGGGGATTGTGATTGGTACTGTCGTTGTCGCGCTGCTGATGCTGGGCATGCATCTGGCGGGTGCGCTAGGGCGGGCCGTATTACCCCATCTGACCGTGCCGGATCAGGTCATTCCAACGCTGATGGTGCAGGTTCTCCCACCGTGGGCAGCAGGATTGTTCCTTGCTGCACCGATGGCGGCAATCATGTCCAACGTTAACGCGCATCTGCTGCAGGCTTCTGCCACCATCATCAAAGATCTGTGGCTCAGCGCGCGTCCGGCTAAAATGCATAATGAGCAAAAGCTGAAACGCATCTCGACCTGGACCACGCTGGTGCTCGGCATTCTGATGATGTTAGCCGCCTGGCGTCCGCCGGAGATGATCATCTGGCTGAATCTGCTTGCGTTTGGCGGCCTTGAAGCCGTTTTCCTGTGGCCGCTGGTGTTAGGGCTCTACTGGGAACGTGCGAACGCTGCAGGCGCGCTAAGCGGCATGATTGTCGGCGGTGTGCTGTATGCCGTTCTCGCAACCTTTAAAATTCAGTACCTGGGCTTCCATCCGATTGTGCCTTCGTTACTGCTAAGTTTACTGGCGTTTGTGGTGGGGAACCGTTTCGGTCATCCCGTCCCACAACCCGCTATGATTTCTACTGATAAATAAAGAGTTTTGCCATGCCGTGGATCCAACTAAAACTGAACACAACCGGCGCTAACGCCGAAGAGCTGAGCGATGCGCTGATGGAGGCCGGCTCGGTCTCGATCACCTTCCAGGACACGCATGACACGCCGGTCTTTGAGCCACTGCCGGGGGAAACCCGCCTGTGGGGTGATACCGACGTTATTGGCCTGTTTGATGCCGAAACCGACATGAAAGAAGTCGTCGCGATTCTGGAAAACCATCCTCTGCTGGGCGCGGGTTTTGCGCACAAAATCGAACAGCTGGAAGACAAAGATTGGGAACGCGAGTGGATGGATAACTTCCACCCAATGCAGTTCGGCAAACGTCTGTGGATCTGCCCAAGCTGGCGCGATGTTCCCGATGAAAACGCGGTCAACGTGATGCTCGATCCGGGTCTGGCGTTTGGTACCGGCACCCATCCAACGACGTCCCTGTGCCTGCAGTGGCTGGATGGTCTGGATCTTGACGGTAAGACGGTGATCGACTTCGGCTGTGGATCCGGGATCCTCGCAATTGCCGCCCTGAAGCTGGGTGCGGCAAAAGCCATCGGGATCGATATCGATCCGCAGGCGATTCAGGCCAGCCGCGATAATGCAGAACGCAACGGCGTCTCCGATCGTCTGGAGCTGTATCTGCCGGATGCGCAGCCAGAAGCCATGAAAGCCGATGTGGTGGTCGCAAACATTCTGGCGGGCCCGCTACGTGAGCTTGCCCCGCTAATCAGCGTGCTGCCCGTTGAGGGCGGTTTGCTGGGGCTTTCCGGCATTCTGGCAAGCCAGGCTGACAGCGTGTGTGAGGCCTACGCCGATCTCTTTGCTCTCGACCCGGTGGTGGAAAAAGAAGAGTGGTGCCGTATCACCGGCCGTAAAAAATAAGCAATTGGCGTGGTCATCTGACCACGCCCTTCTCACCACTGATAATCCTCTCTCCCCCAGTCATTCTTCGGTAAAATAACCCTACAAATCACGTTGATTTGTATTACAAAAATTCACCGGAAGAATATGATGAAATACATTACAGGCAAGGCAGCGCTAATGGCGCTGAGCATGATCTCGGCTTCAGCATTCGCATCACACTGGGGCTACGAAGGAAAGGGTTCACCGGAACACTGGGGTGAACTGGACGAAGCATACAAGACCTGTCAAAACGGAATGAACCAGTCTCCCATTAACATTGATTCGACCGTTGACGCACACCTCTCACCGCTACAAACGCACTACATTGATGGCCCCGTGACGCTGACAAATAACGGCCATACCATTCAGGCAAGTGAACCGACTGACACCCGCGACACCCTTACTCTGGATAAGCAAACCTGGGCGTTACAACAGTTCCATTTCCACGCGCCAAGCGAAAACACCGTTCACGGTAAGAAATATGCGATGGAAATGCACCTGGTGCATAAAAATGACGGTGGAGAACTGACGGTGGTTGCGGTCATGTTCGATAAAGGGACCGCCAACCCGGAGCTTGAAAAACTGTGGAGCGTTATGCCTCAACTGGCCGAGCAGAACGTTTCCATCAAACCGGATCTCAACCTGAACAAACTGCTGCCGAAAGATAAAACGTACTGGCGCTTTAGCGGTTCACTGACCACCCCACCGTGCTCAGAAGGCGTCACCTGGATTGTGCTCAAGCACCCCATGACGGTTTCTGCGGAACAGCTCGATAAATTCACCCATACCATGCACCACGATAATAACCGTCCGGTACAGTCGCTGCATGGGCGTGTTGTGGTCGAATAAGGCGCATTTTTCGCATGACGATCATCTTCTAAAATGCGACGCAGATCGCAAAGAAGCGGGATAATCTGCTGCTAAAAACAGCAGATTATCCCGCTTCAGTGATGCATTTATTCAGAAATGATGAGAAGTTACGGGAAATTGTAAGCGTCCATAAAATAACCATTTGCGCATAACATAATGATTTAAATAATGAATAATTTTGAACGGAAAGATTGCGCGGCGATTCCTTGATCTACAACAGTGGATTGTTCAAAGTTTGGCCTTTCATCTCGTGCAAAAAATGCGTAATATACGCCGCCTTGCAGTCACAGTATGGTCATTTCTTAACTCATGCGCATCGGACACCACCAGCTTAGAAATCGCCTGATCGCAGCCCCAATGGCAGGTATTACAGACCGGCCGTTCAGGACGCTGTGTTATGAGATGGGAGCCGGTTTAACCGTATCCGAGATGATGTCGTCTAACCCGCAGGTATGGGAAAGCGATAAATCCCGCCTTCGGATGGTGCACGTTGATGAACCAGGTATTCGCACCGTGCAAATTGCCGGAAGCGTGCCTGAAGAGATGGCAGATGCCGCGCGAATTAACGTGGAAAGTGGTGCCCAGATTATTGATATCAATATGGGGTGCCCGGCCAAAAAGGTGAATCGCAAGCTTGCAGGTTCAGCCCTTCTGCAATACCCCGACCAGGTGAAGTCTATCCTGACGGCGGTTGTCAGCGCAGTGGACGTTCCTGTTACGTTGAAGATTCGCACGGGTTGGTCGCCGGAACACCGTAACTGTGTAGAAATTGCCCAACTGGCCGAAGATTGTGGCATTCAGGCCCTGACCATTCATGGACGCACTCGCGCCTGTTTGTTCAACGGTGAAGCTGAATACGACAGCATTCGGGCAGTTAAGCAGAAAGTTTCCATTCCGATTATCGCGAATGGCGACATAACTGACCCGCTTAAAGCCAGAGCTGTACTCGACTATACGGGAGCTGATGCTCTGATGATAGGACGTGCCGCTCAGGGAAGACCCTGGATCTTCCGGGAAATCCAGCATTATCTGGACACTGGGGAGCTGCTTGCCCCGCTGCCACTGGCAGAGGTTAAGCGTTTGCTTTGCTCGCATGTTCGGGAATTGCATGACTTTTATGGTCAGGCAAAAGGGTACCGAATTGCGCGTAAACACGTCTCCTGGTATCTCCAGGAGCATGCTCCAGATGACCAGTTTCGGCGCACATTCAACGCCATAGAGGATGCCAGCGTACAGCTGGAGGCGTTGGAGGCATACTTCGAAAATCTTGCGTAATGAAATAAAGAGCTGACAGAACTATGTTCGAACAACGCGTAAATTCTGACGTACTGACCGTATCTACCGTAAACTCTCAGGATCAGGTAACTCAAAAGCCCCTGCGTGACTCGGTTAAACAGGCACTGAAGAACTATTTTGCTCAACTGAATGGTCAGGATGTTAATGACCTGTATGAGCTGGTACTGGCTGAAGTTGAACAGCCACTGTTGGACATGGTGATGCAATACACCCGCGGTAACCAAACCCGCGCTGCGCTGATGATGGGTATCAACCGTGGTACTCTGCGTAAGAAACTGAAGAAATACGGCATGAACTAATTTCGGTTAGCGAAATGCTTGTTTAAAAAGGCGCTACTCGGCATGGGGAAGCGCCTTTTTTATTTCCTTTCCCCCTCTCCGTCAACGCTGTGTAAACCTTCGCTTATCCCACTTTTAAAGCGCGTCTTTTCGTGTATATTTTCCCCCACTCTACTGGCGCTCTTCTCGCGGAATGACACAATGATTCGTAAATACTGGTGGCTGGTTGTCTTTGCAATCTCCGTTCTTATCTTCGATGCACTCCTGATGCAGTGGATTGAACTGATGAGCACCGAAACCGATAAGTGTCGCAATATGAACTCCGTGAATCCGCTGAAATTAGTGAACTGCTCAGAGCTCGACTAACCGCCCGATCGCGCAAACCGTCCTCTTATTACCCACTAAAAACGGGGATTTAAATCCCTTTGAGCCGTTACCTTACGGTGATAATGTCTCGCCCTTCTCAACCGCTCTAGCGTAACCTCACACTCGAGTAGAACCGACCATGCTGGTTAGCCAATACAACCATATCCTTGTAGTCCTCTCCTTTGTTGTTGCCATCCTTGCGGCGTATACCGCGCTGAATATGGCTGCGCGTGTCGCCGGGAGTCAGGGCGTCGCTGCCCGCGTCTGGCTAGCTGGCGGCGGTATTGCAATGGGCATTGGCGTATGGGCCATGCATTTTATCGGCATGCTGGCGATGGACCTCTCCATGAGCATGAGCTACAACGCCACCCTGACGGTGTTATCCATGGTCATCGCCGTGGGGGCGTCATTGTTTGCGCTATGGCTCGTGAGCTGCGAGCAATTGCGCTTACGCCGGCTGCTGCCCGGCGCGCTGGTGATGGGCAGCGGTATTGTTGCCATGCATTACACCGGCATGGCGGCGCTGGAAGTGATGCCCGGGATCATCTGGGACAAGGTCTGGGTAGCCATTTCGGTCGCGATTGCGCTTGCCGCTTCACTCGCAGCATTATGGCTGACCTTCCGCCTGCGTCACGAAGCCGCGCAGGTCGTGCTGATGCGCATGGGTGCCGCCATCACGATGGGAGTTGCCATTGCCGGTATGCACTACGCCGGGATGAAAGCCGCACAGTTTCCGATGTCCACAATGGTTCATCATGACGGTATTAACGGCAGCTGGCTGGCAGTGCTGGTCAGCGTCGTCGCGCTCTCTATTCTTGGGATCACCCTGCTGGTATCGATGCTGGACGCCCGTCTTCAGGCTCGTACCGCCCTTCTGGCCTCGTCGCTTGCAGAAGCAAACCGGGAACTCGCTCAACTGGCGCTGCAGGATACGCTGACGCGTCTGCCGAACCGTATCTTGCTGGAAGACAGACTCGATCAGGCCATCAGCAAAGCCGATCGTGAAGGTACCCATTTTGCCCTGATGTTCATGGATCTCGACGGTTTTAAAGCCATCAATGACGCCTACGGACATGATGTCGGTGACAGACTGCTGGTCGCTGTTACGCAGCGTTTGCTGCTTCTGCTGAAAGGCCAGTTCACCCTTGCTCGTATCGGCGGTGATGAGTTTGTTCTGCTGGCAGAGGGAGAAGGTCCGGACGATGCGGCCTCGCTGGCAAATTCGCTGGTGCATGCAATCGATAGCCCGTTCAATCTCGATCCCTATGAACTGGTGGTGACCCTCAGTATTGGTATCGCACTTTATCCTCACGACGGCAAAACCGAGCGCGAGCTGATGTTTAACGCCGATGCAGCGATGTACCACACGAAGCATATGGGCCGGAACGGTTACCACTTTTTCCAGCCTTCCATGAACACCCTGGCGCAGACCCATCTCCAGTTAATGAACGATCTGTGGATGGCGATCGATCGCAATGAGCTGCGCCTGCTATACCAGCCAAAGTTTCATGCACCCGCTGGGCCTATTCTTGGATTTGAGGCGCTATTGCGCTGGCAGCATCCTAAACAGGGGTTACTGACCCCGGATCTTTTCCTGCCGCTGGCGGAAAAAACGGGGCTTATCATCCCCATTGGCAACTGGGTGATGAACGAAGCCTGTCGCCAGCTGCGGGAATGGCATCTTCAGGGGCATCAAAGCTGGTCAATGGCGGTAAACCTGTCAACATTGCAGTTCGAACAACCTTCGCTGGTTAAAACGGTTCTCGACTGCCTGGCACTTCACCATGTGCCACCGGAAATGTTGATCCTGGAAGTGACAGAGACCACGGCAATGAGCAACCCGGATGAAAGTGTACGGGTGCTGACAGAGCTGACGAATGCTGGCGTCAAGGCCTCCATTGATGATTTTGGCACCGGATATTCGAGTTTGCTGTATCTCAAGCGCCTGCCGGCATGTGAATTAAAAATTGACAGGGCGTTTGTGAAAGAGTTAAGCGGGGAGAGCGAGGATGCCACCATTGTTTCGGCGATCGTGGCCCTCGCAAAAACACTTAATCTGAAAGTCGTGGCAGAGGGTGTGGAAACTGAAGCTCAACAAACCTTTTTGACCGAGCTTGGCTGTAACACCCTTCAGGGCTATCTGTTAGGTAAACCGGTTAGCGCGCAGACCATAGAGGCACTTTGTGCCCGAGGGGAAATGTTACCTGGCGCGGAGTTGTAACCATCATCATCACGAGGCGATACGCGAATGACAGGGAGTGTCGCCAGAATGCTATCGACCAGGGCTGGAGCCTGCTGATAAAGATTAAAACTGTCGCTATTCATTAACCAGTTTTTAATTATTCCGCTAAAAAAACCGTGGAATACGATCAAGGTGAGATCAACATTCACCTTTGAAGAAATGATTTTCCGCGAAATACAGGACTCCAGCGCGCCACGTAGCGTTTCATAATTGAACCCGATACGCTTTCTGATTTCACATTCTGAAATCATATCACTGCTAAATTCACATTTATGATACAGAATTTGCAAAAGCGCACATTGCCGGGGCTCATGCGCAATATACTGCAGCGCAGTAATAAATTGCTCACGAAGCATTAACAACGGATCGTCACTTTCGGAAAGAGAAAGCCTGTCGCGAATAATGTCGCGAAGCGGTAATTGCTGTTCCCAGATGGCATTAAATATTTCAGATTTACTGGTGAAATGCCAGTATATCGCACCGCGCGTAACCCTGGCGGCATCTGCGATATCCGTCAGCGTCGTGCTGGCTACGCCACGCGTCGCAAACTGTTCGATTGCCGCCTCAATCAGCTGCTGCCGGGTTTGTTGAGCCTCTTCTTTCTTTTTACGCGCCATAGACAACTACTCGTTATGCACAAGGTTTAAAGGTATTACTGCGTTCATGGAAATGAAAGTATTCACCAAAATCCGTTTTAATTTTGCACAAAAAAAGTCAACGTGCATAATTTATAATTATTACAAATATATCAAAGCAAATAAATTCATGAGGTGAATAGCCAGAGAACATTAAACCCTGCTTACCTGATTAATATGCCAGAAGTATACCGCTGAAAGTGCCGGGACCGATTCTGATTTTTCTTTCCGGCCTGGTCATTCGCACTTATAAATTAAAGAACATTAAATACCCTCATTATTATACGCAGCTACATTTTATTTTTATCCCTCTGTCCCAGCTACCGGTTCACGGAATATATCGGTTAATGGGTATTTAAAGGAACAGCAATGACGAATTATTTCAGACGCTTACCCTTATCCGGTTTCATTGTCACCGCGATACTGCTCACTGGATGCGATGGTCAGGAAAAACAGCACCCCCCGCAGGCGCCTCAGGTCAGCGTGCACATCGTGAAAAGCGCGCCTCTGGCAGTCACAACTGAACTCCCGGGCAGAACAGATGCATTTCGGGTTGCGGAGGTTCGTCCTCAGGTTAGCGGCATAATCCTGCGTCGTAACTTCGCGGAAGGTAGCGATGTAAAAGCGGGGGAGTCACTCTACCAGATTGATCCTGCGACCTATCAGGCGACCTATGACAGCGCAAAAGGCGAGCTGGCGAAAGCACAGGCGGCGGCCAATATTGCGCACCTGACGGTGAAACGTTATCTCCCGCTGGTGGGGACACAGTATGTCAGTAAGCAAGAGTATGACCAGGCCGTGGCCACTGCGCAGCAGGCAGATGCCAGCGTCGTTGCCGCAAAAGCCGGCGTTGAAAGTGCGCGTATCAATCTTGCCTATACCAAAGTGACGTCTCCTGTCGATGGCCGCATCGGTAAATCCAGCGTGACAGAAGGGGCGCTCGTCACGAACGGCCAGGCTGCTGCGCTGGCAACGGTCCAGCAGCTTGATCCGATGTATGTCGATGTCACCCAGTCCAGCAATGATTTTTTGCGTCTGAAACAGACGAGTCTGCAAAAAGGCGATACCGCCAGCACCGTTGAGCTGCTGATGGAAAATGGTCAGCCCTATCCGCTGAAAGGCACATTGCAGTTCTCTGACGTCACGGTCGATGAAAGTACCGGCTCAATTACCCTGCGCGCCATTTTCCCGAATCCTCAACATCTGTTGTTACCCGGCATGTTTGTTCGCGCGCGCATTGATGAGGGCACGCAGCCGGATGCGATTCTGGTTCCACAGCAAGGGGTAACACGTACGCCGCGAGGCGATGCAACCGTTCTGGTGGTGAATGATAAAAACCTGGTTGAGTCGCGTACCGTCGTCGCCCCGCAGGCGATTGGCGATCGCTGGCTGGTGACGGAAGGGCTCAAAAACGGCGATCGCGTCATTGTCAGCGGGTTACAGAAAGTTAGACCGGGGACAACCGTCGTCGCCACGCCTGATACCTCCACAGCGCCAGCCAGTTAAGGGACGACGACATGGCTAATTTCTTTATTCAGAGACCGGTTTTCGCCTGGGTACTTGCCATCATTTTAATGATTGCAGGCGGGCTGGCCATTCTCAAACTTCCCGTCGCACAGTATCCGACCATTGCGCCTCCCGCGGTGGCAATATCCGCTACCTACCCGGGTGCGGATGCTCAAACGGTGCAGGATACCGTGACCCAGGTTATCGAACAGAACATGAACGGTATCGATAACCTGATGTATATGTCCTCCACCAGCGATTCAGCAGGTAACGTCACCATCACCCTGACCTTCGAGTCAGGAACCGATCCGGATATCGCCCAGGTGCAGGTTCAGAACAAGCTGCAGCTCGCCATGCCGCTGCTGCCGCAAGAGGTTCAGCAGCAAGGGATTGGCGTGGAGAAATCCAGTAGCAGCTTCCTGCTGGTCGCAGGTTTTGTTTCAGACAACAAGAACCTCTCACAGAATGACATCTCCGACTATGTCGCTTCGAACGTCAAAGATGCCATCAGCCGAACGTCTGGCGTCGGTGACGTTCAGCTGTTTGGCGCTCAGTATGCGATGCGTATCTGGCTCGACAGCAACGCGATGAACAAATACCAGCTTACTCCGCTGGATATTATCAACCAGCTGAAAACGCAGAATGACCAGATAGCGGCAGGCCAGTTGGGTGGAACGCCGTCCATTCCCGGACAGCAGCTCAATGCCTCGATCATCGCACAAACCCGCCTGAAATCACCGGAAGAGTTTGGCCGCGTGACGCTTAAGGTGAATCAGGACGGCTCGATGGTGCATCTGAAGGATGTGGCTCGTATTGAGTTGGGTGGCGAAAACTACAACATGGTCACTAAAATCAACGGGCAGGCGGCAACCGGTCTGGGGATTAAGCTGGCAACCGGGGCAAATGCGCTGGACACCGCGGCAGCCATCAAGAGCAAACTGGCGCAACTGCAGCAGTTCTTCCCACAGGGGCTGAAAGTTGTCTACCCCTATGACACAACGCCATTTGTGAAAATCTCCATCCACGAAGTGGTGAAGACCCTGTTTGAAGCGATCATTCTCGTCTTCCTGGTCATGTACCTGTTCCTGCAAAACCTGCGGGCGACGCTCATCCCGACTATCGCGGTGCCGGTCGTTCTGCTGGGTACCTTCGCGGTTCTGGCGGCGTTCGGTTTCTCTATCAATACCCTGACGATGTTCGGTATGGTGCTGGCGATAGGCCTGCTGGTCGATGATGCTATCGTGGTGGTTGAGAACGTTGAACGCGTCATGGTCGAGGACAACCTGCCGCCGAAAGAGGCCACGCAAAAGTCGATGGAGCAGATCCAGGGCGCACTGGTGGGGATCGCCATGGTGCTCTCGGCGGTCTTTATTCCAATGGCTTTTTTGGCGGTTCGACGGGGGCGATCTATCGCCAGTTCTCGCTAACTATCGTTTCCGCCATGGCGCTGTCCGTACTGGTTGCGCTGATCCTGACGCCAGCACTCTGTGCAACGCTGCTCAAGCCCATATCCCACGATCGTCACGAGAAGAAGGGTGGCTTCTTTGGCTGGTTTAATGCGCTTTTTGATAAGAGCGTGGAGCACTACAGCAATAGCGTAAGCGGTATTTTACGTAAGACCGGCCGCTATCTGGTGGTGTACGTCATTATCGTCGGTGGGATGGCAGTGCTCTTCCTTCGCTTGCCCACCTCCTTCCTGCCCGAAGAGGATCAGGGCGTGTTTATGACGATGGTTCAACTCCCGGCGGGTGCAACCCAGACGAGGACTCAGCAGGTGCTCGACCAGGTTCAGGACTACTATCTGAACAACGAAAAGGCGAACGTTGAATCTGTTTTTACCGTTAACGGCTTTAGCTTTAGCGGCCAGGGTCAGAACGCCGGTATTGCCTTCGTCAGCCTGAAGCCCTGGGAGGAACGCCCGGGCGAGAAAAATGGCGTCGGGGCCATTGTCGGTCGCGCGACGAAAGCCTTCAGTCAGATTAAAGATGGCCTCGTGTTCCCGTTTAACCTGCCAGCAATTATTGAGCTGGGTACCGCTACGGGCTTCGACTTTGAGTTGATTGACCAGGCTAACCTGGGGCATACCCAGTTGACTCAGGCGCGAAACCAACTGCTCGGGATGGTGAAAGAGCACCCTGACCTTCTGGTTCGCATGCGTCCTAACGGGCTTGAAGATACCCCTCAGTTCAAGCTCGATGTCGACCAGGAGAAAGCACAGGCGCTGGGGGTCAGTATTTCTGACGTCAACCAGACGATTTCGACGGCCTTAGGTGGCACCTATGTGAACGACTTTATCGATCATGGGCGAGTGAAAAAGGTCTACGTACAGGCCGACGCAAAATTCCGTATGTTGCCGGGGGATATTAATAACCTTTACGTGCGCAGTGCGAATGGGGAAATGGTCCCGTTCTCAGCCTTTAGCAACGCTCACTGGGTTTATGGTTCACCTCGCCTGGAGCGCTACAACGGAATGCCATCAATGGAAATCCTCGGTGAATCAGCCCCGGGTAAAAGTACCGGTGAGGCAATGGTCATGATGGAAAACCTCGCGGCAAAACTGCCTTCCGGCATCGGCTATGACTGGACAGGAATGTCTTATCAGGAGCGGCTTTCGGGTAACCAGGCGCCTGCACTGTACGCCATCTCACTGATCGTGGTGTTCCTGTGTCTCGCAGCCCTGTATGAAAGCTGGTCCATTCCGTTCTCTGTCATGCTGGTTGTACCGCTGGGCGTCATCGGGGCGCTTCTCGCAGCATCGCTGCGCGGGTTAAATAATGACGTCTATTTCCAGGTCGGCCTGCTGACGACGATTGGTTTATCGGCGAAAAACGCCATCCTGATCGTCGAATTTGCTAAGGACCTGATGGATAAAGAAGGTAAAGGCATTATTGAGGCCACCCTGGAAGCCTCGAGGATGCGCCTTCGCCCGATCCTGATGACGTCCCTGGCCTTTATTCTTGGCGTTATGCCGCTGGTGATCAGCACCGGGGCCGGGAGCGGTGCGCAAAACGCCGTTGGTACGGGCGTTATGGGAGGGATGCTTTCCGCAACGCTTCTGGCGATTTTCTTCGTGCCCGTATTCTTTGTGGTTGTCCGGCGACGGTTTACAAACCATAAGGATTAATGTTTCCCTGAAAGGCACCGCTGGTGCCTTTTTTATTTTTAACATAAACAATGAATTAGACATTACATAAAAGCAGTGTTAAAAACATGACGGTTTGCGTTAAGTGAAAACAGCCTCTCGCCGCTTCATAATTTCTCCATTAATTCATCCTCAAACCGATTTTTCTCCACGATTTTTACAAACTACATAATTTGAGATTATTCCTCGTGTAACGAGGACTTACCCCGGTGGTAAAATAACCTCCAGTTCGTTAATAGCCCTCCTGGCTTTATAGCGGACGAGAAATAATACTGAGGTAACATCATGAAAAGATTCATTTCCGTTGCACTACTCGCTGCGCTGCTTGCTGGTTGCGCGCACGACTCTCCATGTGTACCGGTTTACGACGACCAGGGCCGACTGGTTCATACCAATACCTGTATGAAAGGCACCACCCAGGATAACTGGGAGACAGCGGGTGCTATCGCCGGCGGTGCTGCCGCAGTGGCGGGTTTGACGCTGGGTATCGTTGCCCTGACCAAGTAAAATCTGTTAAGAAAGCGCGGCTCTGGCCGCGCTTTTGCTTTTAATGAGTGCAGGATTTTCAAATAAGTAAAAAAATAGCCCCGTAATTATTCACCTAATTAATTTTAGCCAGAAGCCAGTCACATCTTTTTCGTATACTCCTTTAAATTTCATATTCTATCGTGATGATTTTCACACATTAATACTATTGAATACTCTGCCAATATTCACTCTGGAAACTATCTTCTCTTTTCCTCTGGCTGTCCTTAAAACTTTTGCTCCGATTTGTGGCACAGGTTGTAATTTCGCACCGTTTCGGGGCGCTCGTTTTATTTAAGCCTGTCTACACTCAGCATTAAGCGTTCAATCATCACTTATTTTGTCGAACGCAAAACTGGCATTACGTTTGCTTTATAAACGTTGGCCAAAGCCACAGACAGGTAAAGCGTTTAAAAACGCCTCTATAACGATAAATTTCGCCACACAGGATGCATTATGAAAAAGACGATGATAGCCAGCCTGGCCGCTGCAGGCATGTTGTTTGCCGTAGCCGGTCAAGCCCATGCGGGAACGACACTGGATGCCGTTAAAAAGAAAGGTTTTGTTCAATGTGGTATCAGTGATGGTTTGCCTGGCTTCTCTTACGCCGATGCGAACGGCAAATTTACCGGTATTGATGTGGACGTCTGCCGTGGCGTCGCTGCCGCCGTTTTTGGTGATGACAGCAAAGTAAAATATACCCCGCTGACGGCGAAAGAACGTTTTACGGCGCTGCAGTCCGGCGAGGTTGACATGCTCTCCCGTAATACCACCTGGACCTCCTCGCGTGATGCAGGCATGGGGATGTCTTTTACCGGCGTGACCTATTATGACGGCATCGGTTTCCTGACCCACAATAAAGCCGGCCTGAAAAGCGCCAAAGAACTGGATGGGGCCACCGTTTGTATCCAGGCAGGCACCGATACCGAACTGAACGTCGCGGATTATTTCAAAGCAAATAACATGAAATACACTCCTGTGACATTCGACCGCTCGGATGAATCTGCTAAAGCGCTGGAATCCGGCCGTTGTGACACGCTGGCCTCTGACCAGTCACAGTTGTATGCCTTACGTATTAAGCTGAGCAACCCGGCAGAGTGGATTGTCCTGCCTGAAGTGATCTCCAAAGAACCTCTCGGCCCCGTGGTGCGCCGTGGCGATGAAGACTGGTTCTCCATTGTTCGCTGGACGCTGTTTGCCATGCTGAACGCAGAAGAGATGGGCATTAACTCGAAAAACGTTGATGAGAAAGCCGCTAAACCATCCAATCCGGATATGGCACACCTGCTCGGTAAAGAAGGTGATTTCGGCAAGGATTTGAAGCTGGATAACAAGTGGGCTTACAACATCATCAAACAGGTGGGCAACTACTCTGAGATCTTTGAGCGCAACGTGGGATCGGAAAGCCCGCTGAAGATCAAACGCGGCCAGAACAATCTCTGGAACAACGGCGGTATTCAGTACGCGCCACCAGTACGTTAAGTCATAGCTGTAACGGGCACTGCTCAGGCAGTGCCCACTCCAGAGTCATGGTTACTGAGGTTTCTTTATGTCCCATCGCCGCTCAGCCGTAAAAGGATCGCTATCCTTTTCTCATCCCGCGGTCCGCGCCTGGCTATTCCAGATTATTGCTATCGTTGCGGTTGTTCTCATCGTCGTGTATCTCATCCATAACACGATCACCAACCTGAATAACCGCGGCATTACCTCCGGTTTTGCGTTTTTGGATCGCAGCGCGGGGTTTGGCATTGTTCAGCACCTTATTGATTACCAGGAAGGTGACACCTACGGACGCGTGTTCGTCGTCGGTTTACTGAATACGCTGCTGGTATCGGCGCTTTGTATTGTCTTCGCGTCGATACTGGGGTTCTTTATTGGCCTGGCGCGTCTTTCTGAAAACTGGCTCCTGCGGAAACTTTCTACCATTTATATCGAGACGTTCCGCAATATCCCGCCGCTGCTGCAGATCTTCTTCTGGTATTTCGCCGTATTGCGTAACCTTCCCGGTCCTCGCCAGGCCGTCGATGCGTTTGAGCTTTTTTTCCTGAGTAATCGTGGGTTATCCATTCCTTCTCCTCAGCCAGGTGAAGGTGCGTATGCGTTCATCGGCGCGATTGTGATAGCGCTTGCTCTCTCTGCGGGGGTATTTCGTTTTAATCGCAAACATCAGGTCAAAACCGGTCAACTTCGCAGAACCTGGCCAACGGCAGTCGTCCTGATCGTTAGCCTGCCTCTTCTGGCACACTGGCTGTTTGGGGCCGCGCTACACTGGGACATCCCACACCTGCGTGGCTTTAACTTCCAGGGCGGGATGGTATTAATTCCTGAGCTGGCAGCCCTGACGCTGGCGCTGTCGATTTATACGTCCGCGTTTATCGCTGAGATTATCCGTGCAGGGATCCAGGCCGTACCTTACGGGCAGCACGAGGCGGCACGCTCTCTGGGATTGCCCCATACCGTGACGCTTCGCCAGGTCATCATTCCGCAGGCTTTACGGGTCATCATTCCCCCTCTGACCAGCCAGTATCTCAATATTGTCAAAAACTCGTCGCTGGCCGCTGCCATTGGTTATCCCGATATGGTGTCACTCTTCGCCGGAACCGTGCTTAACCAGACCGGACAAGCCATTGAAACTATCGCCATCACGATGTCTGTCTATCTGATCATCAGCCTGGTGATTTCACTGCTGATGAACCTTTATAACCGTCGTATAGCACTGGTCGAGCGCTAAGGAACTATGATGACAAAAGCGATAATGTCGCACTCCTCGCGCCCTGCCAACTCGACAGGTGGACGTTTCATTCTCTGGGCGCGTAAGAATCTGTTCTCCAGCTGGAGTAATAGCCTCCTGACGATTGTTTGTCTATGGCTGATGTGGGAATTGATCCCCCCCCTCCTGAACTGGGCGTTCCTGCAGGCTAACTGGGTCGGATCAACCCGAGCAGACTGTACAAAAGCGGGTGCTTGCTGGGTGTTTATTCATGAGCGCTTTGGTCAGTTCATGTATGGGTTGTATCCGCACGAACAGCGCTGGCGGATAAACCTGGCGCTGGTTATCGGCCTGCTCTCTGTCGCGGTCATGTTCTGGAAAAAGCTGCCTCATCGTGGACTCTACATTGCCGGCTGGGCAGTGGTTTATCCCATTGTTGTCTGGGTGCTGCTGTATGGCGGCTTTCTGGGGCTGGAACGGGTAGAAACACGCCAGTGGGGCGGTCTGACGCTGACGTTGATTATCGCTTCAGTGGGGATAGCCGGCGCTCTACCATGGGGGATTTTACTTGCCCTGGGACGGCGTTCAAAAATGCCGATCGTACGCGTGCTCTCCGTTATCTTCATTGAGTTCTGGCGCGGCGTACCGCTTATCACCGTTCTATTTATGTCTTCGGTCATGCTGCCGCTGTTTATGGCAGAAGGTACAACGATCGACAAACTGATCCGTGCCCTGGTCGGGGTCATTCTCTTCCAGTCCGCCTATGTCGCAGAAGTTGTGCGGGGTGGATTGCAGGCGCTACCTAAAGGCCAGTACGAAGCGGCGGAATCATTGGCGCTCGGCTACTGGAAAACGCAGGGACTGGTCATTCTTCCCCAGGCACTCAAACTGGTCATTCCGGGCCTGGTCAACACGATCATTGCCCTCTTCAAAGATACCAGCCTGGTGATCATCATCGGATTGTTCGATCTCTTTAGCAGCGTGCAACAGGCAACCGTTGACCCTGTCTGGCTGGGTATGTCCACCGAGGGATATGTCTTTGCAGCTCTGATCTACTGGATCTTTTGTTTTAGCATGTCGCGCTACAGCCAGCACCTGGAAAAGCGCTTTAACACCGGGCGTACACCGCACTGAGGAAATTATGAGCCAAATTACTATGACACCTGCCGACGCGATGATTACGCTGGAAAACGTGAATAAATGGTACGGACAGTTTCATGTTCTCAAAGACATTAATCTTAAGGTAAAGCAGGGAGAACGCATCGTCCTTTGCGGCCCTTCCGGATCAGGGAAATCCACAACCATTCGCTGTATTAACCATCTTGAAGAACATCAGCAAGGACGCATTGTGGTTGATGGTATTGAGCTGAATGAAGATATCCGCAACATCGAACGCGTGCGTCAGGAAGTAGGAATGGTGTTTCAGCACTTTAATCTATTTCCGCACCTGACCGTTCTGCAGAACTGTACGCTTGCACCGATTTGGGTTCGTAAAATGCCAAAAAAGGAAGCAGAAGCGTTGGCAATGCATTACCTGGAACGTGTACGTATCGCAGAGCATGCCAATAAATTTCCTGGCCAGATATCGGGTGGCCAACAGCAGCGTGTGGCTATCGCCCGCTCGCTGTGTATGAAACCTAAAATTATGCTGTTTGATGAACCGACATCTGCCCTCGATCCAGAAATGGTGAAGGAGGTTCTGGACACCATGATTGGACTGGCACAATCCGGCATGACTATGCTGTGTGTGACGCATGAAATGGGATTCGCAAGAACCGTGGCCGACCGGGTGATCTTCATGGATCGTGGGGAGATTGTTGAGCAGGCGCCACCGGATGAGTTCTTTGCGCATCCTAAGTCAGAACGTACGCGAGCCTTCCTGTCGCAGGTGATTCATTAATCTGCTGTTTTGCCCGGTGGCGCGTTGCCTGCCGGGCCTCTGGGCTATGTAGGTCGGGTAAGGCGAAGCCGCCACCCGACTTTTTCAGACCGCACAAAGCAAAAAACCCCGCACCTTACGGTACGGGGTTCTTCTTATTTGATGTCTGGCAGTTCCCTACTCTCACATGGGGAGACCCCACACTACCATCGGCGCTACGGCGTTTCACTTCTGAGTTCGGCATGGGGTCAGGTGGGACCACCGCGCTAAAGCCGCCAGACAAATTCTTTTACTTCTTGCCGAACTTTAACCTAAGTATAAAGTGGTGCTGATACCCAGAGTCGAACTGGGGACCTCACCCTTACCAAGGGTGCGCTCTACCAACTGAGCCATATCAGCACGCTAAATTTGATGCCTGGCAGTTCCCTACTCTCACATGGGGAGACCCCACACTACCATCGGCGCTACGGCGTTTCACTTCTGAGTTCGGCATGGGGTCAGGTGGGACCACCGCGCTAAAGCCGCCAGGCAAATTCTGTTAATCTGTATCAGCTGAAAATATCTGTCTCTCACCGCCGAAACAGCTTCGGCGTTGTAAGGTTAAGCCTCACGGTTCATTAGTATCGGTTAGCTCAACGCATCGCTGCGCTTACACACCCGACCTATCAACGTC
>NZ_JARDVI010000002.1:0-903793 GCF_034008295.1 Enterobacter chinensis | reverse complement strand
AGTCTTCGGTGGAGCGGTAGTTCAGTCGGTTAGAATACCTGCCTGTCACGCAGGGGGTCGCGGGTTCGAGTCCCGTCCGTTCCGCCACTTATTAAAAGCCCTGAGTTAACGCTCAGGGCTTTTTCTTATCTGTTGCCTCATTATTGCTAAATCAGCAAAAATCCTCTGCGTTTTACGATCTTTTTCTTCATAACCGCTACAGCGATAATTCTCCTCAGTTAGCAAACATTATGAATAACGAGGATTATATGACTCTCCCTGCATTTGGTCTGGGCACTTTCCGCCTGAAAGACGACGTTGTTATCGCATCGGTTAAAACCGCACTTGAACTGGGTTATCGCGCAGTTGATACGGCACAGATCTATGAAAATGAAGCTGCCGTTGGACAGGCTCTTGAAGAGAGTGGTGTGCCACGTAATGAGCTGTTCATCACCACGAAAATCTGGATTGAAAACCTCAGCAAAGACAAGCTGATCCCGAGCCTGAAAGAGAGCCTGAAGAAATTGCGCACAGACTACGTGGATCTGACGCTGATTCACTGGCCATCACCGAACGATGCCGTTTCTGTGGAAGAGTTCATGCAGGCACTTCTGGAAGCGAAAGCTCAGGGCTTAACCCGCGAAATTGGTATCTCCAACTTCACCATTCCGCTGATGGAAAAAGCCATTGCCGCTGTAGGTGCAGAAAATATTGCGACCAACCAGATTGAACTGTCTCCTTACCTGCAAAACCGCAAAGTCGTGGACTGGGCAAAACAGCACGGTATCCACATCACCTCATACATGACGCTGGCCTACGGTAAAGCGCTGAAAGATGAAGTGATTATGCGTATCGCTGAGAAGCATAGCGCGACTGCCGCGCAGGTCATTCTGGCATGGGCAATGGGTGAAGGTTATGCCGTGATCCCATCTTCAACTAAACGTGAAAACCTGGCCAGCAACCTGTTAGCAACGGATCTTCAGCTGGATGCGGACGATAAAAAAGCGATCGCAGCCCTGGAATGCAACGATCGCCTGGTAAGCCCGGAAGGTTTAGCCCCTCACTGGGATTAAGCTTGATCCACCCTCTGTAACCTAAACCCTCATACAGCTCCTCCGGGAGCTGTTTTTATATGTTCACTCAGGAAATCAATAAAGGCACGGATGCGCGTGCTTACCGCTCTGTCACTGTAATACACCGCGCTAAAAGGCATCTCTACCGGTAGACGCTTATCGGCCATTAACTCCACAAGCTCACCGCGCGCAATTTCTTTATCAATCATGTAATCCGACAAACAGGCGATGCCATTCCCGGTAAGGCACAGCTGTTTTAGCGTTTCCCCGCTATTAGACGATAACCCGCAGGTGATTTCATGCAACTGACCATCATGACAGGCGACAGGCCAGGTGTTTAGCGACACCGGCTCCGTAAAGCCCAGACATAGATGCTGCTTTAACTCTTCAACCGTCTCTGGTTTACCATGTTCAGCAATATAGTCTGGTGAAGCGATGATTTTGCGATAGCTGGCAAAAAGAGGGCGGGCACGCAAGCTTGAATCTGTCAGGGTTCCCGCCCGGATAGCAACATCCACTTTTCGTTCGATGAGGTTGATAAACGTCTCTGAGGAGACCAGCGAGAGCGTCATCTCCGGATAACGTTCGCGGAAAGGTTTGATCAGCGGCATCAGGAAGTGAAGCACAACCGGCGTGGCCGCATCAACGCGCAGCAATCCACGTGGCGTGCTGCGGGTCTCCATAATCTCCGTCTCCGCTGCGGCCATCTCCTGCAATATCGACTGCACACGGCGGAAATAACGCTCTCCTTCTTCTGTCAGGCTCAGCTGCCGCGTCGTTCGGTTGAGCAGACTCACCCCAAGCTTCATCTCCAGTTTTTTTACCGAGCGGCTAATGGCTGAGTTAGCCTGCCCCAGCTGTTCGGCCGCACGGCTAAAACTGCCGCTTTCGACGACGGCGACAAAGATTGTCAGCTCTTCCGACGTTGCTTTCATTGTTGCACCACCTGCAAAATTCAATTGATATTTTGACCATTTTTGTTATTTAAGCACTGGCGCATACTGCCTGTCATCTTAATCCTGATGATACGGAGTATTTTATGCCACTGGCGCTACTTGCCCTGACGATCAGTGCCTTTGCAATTGGCACGACCGAATTTGTTATCGTGGGACTGGTTCCCACCATTGCTAATCAGCTTGCCATCTCGTTGCCCTCAGCCGGGCTGTTGGTGTCTATCTACGCCCTGGGCGTCGCCGTCGGTGCACCCGTACTGACGGCCCTGACCGGACGTTTTCCACGTAAGCAGCTGTTAGTCGCGCTGATGGTGCTGTTCACTGCGGGCAACATTCTGGCCTGGCAGGCGCCGGATTACACCACCCTGGTGATTGCCCGACTGTTGACCGGCCTTGCACACGGTGTGTTCTTCTCAATTGGTTCCACTATTGCAACCAGCCTGGTACCCAAAGAGAAAGCAGCTTCAGCCATTGCGATCATGTTTGGTGGGTTGACCGTTGCACTCGTCACGGGCGTACCGTTGGGAACGTTTATAGGTCAGCATTTCGGCTGGCGTGAAACGTTCCTGGCCGTCTCCTTACTGGGGGCCATCGCCCTGGTGTCCAGCCTGCTACTCGTCCCCTCGAATATTCCTGGCCGGGCGAGTGCCAGCCTGCGCGATCAGCTGAAGGTGCTCACGCATCCGCGTTTGCTGATCATCTACGCGGTTACGGCACTGGGCTATGGTGGGGTATTCACCGCCTTCACTTTCCTGGCACCGATGATGCAGGACCTGGCAGGCTTCTCTCCCAACGCAGTGAGCTGGATTTTGCTGGGATATGGTATTTCCGTTGCCATTGGTAATATCTGGGGCGGCAAGCTTGCAGATAAGCACGGTGCGGTACCGGCGCTGAAGTTCATTTTCGCCGCCCTGGTTGTTCTGCTGATGATTTTCCAGTTCACGGCTTCGATACACTACGCCGCGCTGGTCACGGTGCTGGTCATGGGGATCTTTGCCTTTGGCAATGTGCCCGGGCTTCAGGTTTACGTTGTCCAGAAAGCCGAGCTCTATACGCCAAATGCGGTGGATGTGGCATCGGGCCTGAACATTGCCGCATTTAATATTGGCATTGCGCTGGGCTCCATCATAGGCGGGCAAACCGTAGCGCATGTTGGATTAACCCAGACACCGTGGATTGGTGCGGTGATCGTCCTGGTGGCCTTCCTGCTGATTGGCCTGAGTGGACGTCTTGATAAACCTGCTAGTGTCGCGCTGGGATAACATCAGTAAGTGCTTGCTTACAAAACTGGAAAGCGGTTTCTCAGAAATTGCGTTGAAAGTGTGACCTAAAGTCCCTATAACATTAGAACCAGTCCGTTTTCCGGGCTGGTTCATGTTACAGAGGCTGTTTCCAAAAGTGCGAAAAAATACCTATGCCATGCGTTATGTTGCCGGAATGCCCGCGGAGAGGATCTTGCCTCCGGGGTCGTTTGCGAGCATAAGCCAGGCATTACCCGCCGGCACTCCGTTAAGCAGCGATGAAAAAATCCGCGTGCTGGTGTGGAATATCTTTAAGCAGCAGCGTGCGGAGTGGTTATCGGTACTCAAGAATTTTGGAAAAGATGCCCACCTGGTTCTGCTCCAGGAGGCGCAAACCACCCCTGAGCTGGTGCGGTTTGCGACCACCAACTATCTTGCCGCCGATCAGGTGCCTGCATTTGTTCTGCCGCAACATCCCTCTGGAGTAATGACGCTTTCTGCGGCACATCCCGTCTATTGCTGTCCGCTGCGCGAACGCGAGCCTATCCTGCGTCTGGCGAAGTCGGCGCTGGTGACGGTCTACCCGCTGCCGGATACCCGAATGCTGATGGTCGTGAATATCCACGCGGTAAATTTCAGCCTGGGCGTGGATGTGTATAGTAAGCAGTTACTTCCCATTGGCGATCAGATTGCGCATCACAGCGGGCCCATCATTATGGCCGGCGATTTCAATGCCTGGAGTCGTCCGCGCATGAATGCGCTGTACCGCTTTGCGCGCGAAATGTCGCTGCGTGAAGTTCGTTTTAACGATGACCAGCGCAAAAAAGCCTTTGGTCGGCCTCTCGATTTTGTCTTCTATCGTGGTTTGAGCGTGCACGACGCTTCTGTTCTGGTGACGCGCGCCTCCGATCACAATCCTCTACTAGTTGAATTCAGTCCCGGCAAACCTGATAAATAATGGTGTGTCAGGTCTGCCGTGGGGCAGGCCTGCGCGGGTGCTGCCCTTTATTTTTCACTCACAAAGGACAGTACGATGACAACAACACACTCCCATCACGACAACGTAGAAAAACAGTTTGGTTCTCAGGCAAATGCTTATCTGAGCAGCGCCGTGCACGCTTCCGGCCGCGATCTGGTCCGTCTCGGTGAACGCCTGGCCGCATTCCCGCAGGCGCACGTGCTGGATTTAGGCTGTGGCGCCGGGCATGCCAGTTTTACGGCTGCGCAGCAGGTGGCGCAGGTCACCGCGTATGACTTATCCAGCCAGATGCTGGAGGTGGTTGCTGAAGCGGCCAAAGCGAAAGGGCTGGAGAACATTGATACGCGCCAGGGCTATGCCGAATCCTTACCTTTTGATGATGCGTCGTTTGAGGTGGTGATCAGCCGCTATTCAGCGCACCACTGGCATGATGTCGGCCAGGCATTACGTGAGGTCAAACGCGTCCTGAAGCCGGGTGGCATCTTCATCATGATGGATGTGATGTCGCCCGGGCATCCGGTGCGCAATATCTGGCTGCAGACGGTGGAAGCGCTGCGCGACACCTCGCATGTGCAAAACTACTCCAGCGGAGAGTGGTTTTCATTTATGACTGACGCAGGACTGATTGCGCGCGCGTTGATTACTGACCGCTTACCGCTGGAGTTCAGCTCGTGGATCGCGCGTATGCGCACCCCGGAAGCATTAAGCCAGGCAATCAGGCTGTATCAGGAGAGTGCGTCCGCTGAGGTGAAGGCGTACTTTGAACTGCAGGACGATGGCTCATTTACCAGCGATACCATCATGGCTGAAGCGCAAAAAGCGGGATAAATAAAAAAGGCACCGAGGGGAATCGGTGCCTTTTAATCTTTCGATCGTGTTATCAGGAATCTGGCGTAGCGCTGTTCTTCACAAACAACGTCAGCTGGTCGCCTGGTTTCAGATTGTCAGTATCATTGTTCCAGCGCATCACATCTTTGATGTTCACGCCGTGTCGTTTTGCGATACTGGACAGTGAATCGCCCTTGCGCACGCGATAGGTAATGCTATCGCTGTTGCTGGCGAGACGCTGTGCGCTGCTACCTGCACCCACCGTCAGCGTTTGACCGACTTTCAGGCCTGAACTGCGCAGATTATTCCACTGCTGCAGATCGTTTGCCGTCACGCCAAGACGTGATGCAATGCCCGAAAGCGTGTCACCTGAACGAACCTTATAACTGCGGCTGTTAACTGATGATGCATCCGCGATCAGCGTTGACTGAACGGCGGCGATTTCACCAGAAGCTAAAGACTCACGTAACTGCTCGGCATGTTTCTGCGGAACCATTACATACTGTGGGCCACTTGCCCCCAGGGTTGAGCCTTTAACGCCAGCATTAAAGGTTTTCAATTTACTTACCGACATACCCGTCATATCAGCGACCTGTTGAATATCAACCGGATTGCTGAGGCGGACACGCGCCAGTGCACGACTTTCGTCTGGTGTTGGCAGTTGTACGCCGTAACGCTTGCTGTTCTTGAGAATATCGCTCAATGCCAGCATTTTCGGTACGTAAATCTTTGTTTCCTGTGGCAGTGAGAGCGACCAAAAATCGGTGGATTTACCCCGTGCTTTATTCGCTTTCATTGCCTTCAGTACACGACCTTCGCCGCTATTGTACGCTGCGACCGTTAACAGCCAGTCGCCGTCAAACATCTTGTTCAGACGTTGCATCATGTCGAGAGCGGCTGTCGTTGAAGCGACAACATCGCGACGCGCATCATAGTTGCGGGTCTGTTTCAGACCATAGTTTCGCCCGGTGCTCGGAATGATCTGCCAAATGCCTGCGGCATTGGCGCCAGACGTCGCGTGTGGGTCAAAAGCGCTCTCCACTATGGGTAGGAGTACCAGCTCCATAGGCATGTTACGTTTCTTAACTTGCCCGGCTATCCAGTACATATACGGCTCTGCCCGTAACGTTACATCGTGGAGATAGCTCTTATTTCTTAAATACTTTTGTTTCTGTTCGCGAATCCGGGTATTTTCCGGAATTCCCATCTTTAGCTCGTCGCCAATAGAGGCCCACAAGTCTTGTTCCTGCGCGAAAGATGTCCCATCGTCCAACCATCGCGCCTGACTTGTAAACTTCCCTGCTTCCCCTTGACCAGCTGCAGAAAGGCTCTGTGCGTGCTGTTGTACGTTGCTGCCGTTCTGCGACTGGCAACCTACAAGCAGGACAGAGGCGAGTAATATCGCTTTTGCCTTCATGTGTGTGTCAATAGTTGCTTAAAAGACGAGCGATAATAACGGCGAAATTTTGAAAAGGCAACCCGCAATTATCTGAAGTTATCTTTCTTTGACCTCAACCATGCAAATCGCTGCTCTGGTTGTTGCAACTTTGTTTCTTGGTTAATTTTACTAATTAAATCAATATCATCTGTTCGTAAAAATAAATTAATTTGGCGCTCATTTTTCAGAATTACGGGTAGTGTTTTTTGGTTTTTTGCACGTAACTCCTTCACTTTGTGATAATAATCCTGAATCGCCCGATCCTCAGGTAAGATGTTCACGGCAAACTTCATATTTCCTAATGTATATTCATGAGCGCAACAAATGAGAGTCTCATCGGGTAGTGCGGTAATCTTCTGTAAAGACTGGTACATTTGAGAAGGTGTGCCTTCAAACAGTCTTCCGCAGCCTCCGGAGAAAAGCGTGTCGCCGCAAAAAAGATAAGGTTTACTGTAGAAACACAGATGTCCTGAAGTGTGACCCGGTGTAGCAAATACGGAAAACTCCCACTCGCGTATGAGGATATTTTCACCGTCTTCGACTACTTGTGTTGTTCCTTTATCTTGTGTCTCAGCTGGTCCGTAAACCACAAGATGCGGAAAGTGGGCGCGCAGATCGGTCACACCGCCAGTGTGATCGTGATGATGGTGGGTCAACAGAATGGCTTCAGGCTGCCAGCCATTTTCCTTAATGGCATGCAAAACGGGGGCGGACTCTCCGGGGTCGACAATGACGCATCGACGATCGTCGTCAACCAAAACCCAGATGTAATTGTCCTCAAAAGCAGGAATACTGATAAGATTCATACATTACCTCTTATAGCGTGGCGGGTGTGTTGATGAAACCGGCAAGGATACCTCAGACTGTCGCAGCACCGGAACGTTGGGCGGAATTGCCCTGGGGTGAATACTATCGCGAGGCGCTAGAACAGCAGCTGAAGCCCTGGCTCGCGAAAATGTATGGCTTTCACCTGCTTAAGATTGGCAATCTCAGCGCGGAAATCAATACCGAAAGCTGCGCTATCTCGCATCAGGTCAATGTCTCTCTCGGTGGATCGCCGGTTCAGGTGAAAGCAGACCCTTTACATCTGCCGTTTGCGGAAAAATCCGTTGACGCGTGTTTGCTCGCTCACACGTTACCCTGGTGCAGCGATCCGCACCGTCTGCTTCGGGAAGCCGATCGCGTGCTGATTGATGACGGCTGGCTGGTACTTAGCGGATTCAATCCGCTGAGCCTTATGGGTCTGCGTAAGCTGGTACCGGTGCTGCGCCGAACTCCGCCTTACAACAGCCGGATGTTCACCATGATGCGTCAGCTCGACTGGCTGTCACTCCTGAACTTCGAAGTGCTCTGCTACGGGGGCTTTCAGGTGCTGCCCTGGGCGCGGCAGGGGGGCGTCGTACTGAGCACCCATCTGCCCGCATTGGGCTGTTTGCAGTTTGTCGTTGCGCGTAAGCGAACCATTCCGCTCACGCTTAATCCCATGAAGCAGAGCAAGTCGAAAACGCCCATCCGCCAGACCGTGGGTGCCACGCGGCAATACAAAAAAACCGATTAGGCGTCGGGCTGATAGCCCGCATCTTCATGAGCGGGATTAGATGCCGCAGCGCGCGCGAGTTCGTCGCAGCGTTCATTTTCCGGATGGCCAGCGTGGCCTTTTACCCACTCCCACTTAATCTGGTGTTGTCCCAGGGCAGCATCAAGTCGTTTCCAGAGATCGACATTCTTGACCGGTTTCTTATCGGCGGTCTTCCAGCCGCGTTTTTTCCAGTTGTGGATCCACTGGGTGATCCCCTGACGCACGTACTGGCTGTCTGTGCTTAACACCACGTCACAATGTTCTTTTAACGCTTCCAGCGCCACAATGGCCGCCATCAACTCCATGCGGTTGTTGGTGGTCAGAAAATAGCCTTCGCTAAAGGTTTTTTCGTGCTGGCGATAGCGCATAATCGCACCGTAGCCGCCGGGACCTGGGTTACCGAGACAAGATCCATCGGTGAAAATTTCTACCTGTTTACGCATCTCTGGTAGACTTCCTGTATTCGAAACGTTCAGTTAAACGATAAGTCTGACATAAATGACCGCTATGAGCACTGCAATTACTCGCCAGATTGTCCTCGATACCGAAACCACCGGTATGAACCAGATCGGCGCGCACTACGAAGGGCATAAGATCATTGAGATCGGTGCCGTTGAAGTGGTGAACCGTCGTCTTACGGGGAACAACTTCCACGTCTACCTCAAACCCGATCGGCTGGTGGATCCAGAAGCGTTCGGCGTTCACGGTATTGCCGATGAGTTCTTGCTGGATAAGCCGACTTTTGCGGATGTCGCTGACGAGTTCCTGGAATACATCAAGGGCGCCGAGCTCGTCATCCACAATGCCTCGTTCGATATCGGCTTTATGGATTATGAATTCAGCAAGCTTAATCGTGATATCCCGAAGACAAACACCTTCTGTAAGGTGACAGACAGCCTGGCGCTGGCGAGGAAAATGTTCCCCGGCAAGCGTAACAGCCTTGATGCACTCTGTTCGCGCTACGAGATAGACAATACCAAGCGAACGCTACACGGGGCGTTGCTCGATGCCCAAATCCTGGCTGATGTCTATCTGACGATGACCGGCGGGCAGACGTCAATGAAGTTCAGTATGGAAAATGAATCTCAGCAGACGCAGGGCGAAGCGGGCATTCAGCGTGTTGTCCGTCAGGCCAGCCGGCTGCGGGTCGTTTTAGCCAGTGATGAAGAGCTTCTTAACCACGAGTCACGGCTGGATCTGGTGCAGAAGAAGGGCGGAAGCTGTATGTGGCGCGCCTGAAAAAACACCGGAATGCCTGTAAAATCATCGTTTGGGCGATTTTTGCAGCAAACGATTCAAAACGTGAGAAAAAGCGTTGACGAGATCGGAGGCACACCGTAATATGCGCCTCGTTCCCCAAGCGGGAACAGTGGAGCGGTAGTTCAGTCGGTTAGAATACCTGCCTGTCACGCAGGGGGTCGCGGGTTCGAGTCCCGTCCGTTCCGCCACTATTCAGGCCCACGTTATTTATAACGTGGGCCTTTTTCATATCTGTACTTTTCCCTCTG
Organism: Enterobacter chinensis; assembly: GCF_034008295.1. Classification (NCBI taxonomy): domain Bacteria; kingdom Pseudomonadati; phylum Pseudomonadota; class Gammaproteobacteria; order Enterobacterales; family Enterobacteriaceae; genus Enterobacter; species Enterobacter chinensis. The sequence goes on along the minus strand of NZ_JARDVI010000002.1, from coordinate 894,215 downwards.
CGCGTTCGTCTTTTACGACTTTTCTTTGCGTGGCGCGTGAACAGAGCGCAATGCCACACAGAATCAATACCGTGCTGACCAGATGATACGAATGTAACGTAACGTGCAGGAACATCACGCTGAATAAGCCCCCGCTCAGTGGAATGAGATGTGAATAAATCTCCCCTCGGGTTGCACCGATAACCGCAATGCCTTTATTCCACAGCAGATAAGAGAGCCAGGAAGGAAACACCACCAGATAGAGCAAACCACTTAAAAAACCGGGCGTTGTATAGGCTGCCCAGTCAGGCAAACCAGTTTTCATCAGCGATATCGCCAGGACTGGTAACAGAACCAGTGCGCCAAAGATTGCGCTCACCGCGACAAACGCATTTCCGCCAACGTTACGGGGTTTCATCCGCAAGAAGGCACAATAAACAGCCCAGCTGGCGGCAGAGCCCATGGTCCAGATATCGCCTCGATTCAAATTCTTAAGCGTATCCAGGTGCAGAAGGTCGCCCTGCATCACCAGCCAGACGACACCTAATGAGCTGAGCACCACCCCTGCAATATTCTGTGTTGATATTTTCTCTTTAAAGATGAGTTTATTAATCAATAATACCAGTGCGGGTGTTGTGGATAAATAAATAGCCGCGTTAAGTGATGAGGTATATTGCAGGCCGATATACAGCGTGAGGGGGAACAGAACCTGCCCGCACAGCGCAAGAAATATAATTGTGCCGCCAGCCTTTTTCATCATCGGCCACTGGGCACGGATCTGCTTAATATAAAGCGCAGATAAGAGCAGAGCCGTGAATATCCAGCGTGCGGCGGATAATATAATCGGGTCTGCATGTGCCACCAGTAAATGACCAACGACATAATTGCCGCCCCAAAAACAGGCTGCGAGACTGAGTAAAAAATAAGGCATAGAAACTCCTGATAATACGCATTTTGTCTGTGTCAAGAGTACTGCCGGGGCGGAATTAAATGCTAATATAATATTTTCATTCCACGGTATTGGCTGAAACTATGAAGTTTACTCTCAGGCAACTTGAGTTCTACATTGCGTTAGCGGAAACATTACAAATTTCCAAAGCGGCCAGCCGTTGTCATATTTCGCAATCCTCCATGACGGTTTCCATGCGTAATCTGGAAGATGCGGTCAATGCCCCCCTCTTTATTCGCCATGCAAAGGGGATTCAGTTAACGCCCGTCGGCGAGCGATTTTTGAATCATGCCCGCAAGATCCTCCACGATAGCCGCGCAGCGGTGGAGGATCTCCATCAGCAGCCTGAGGCGATTAACGGCGTCGTGCGTATTGGTATTGCCGAAACCCTTTCCGCTTATCTGTTACCGGATCTCTGGGGGGATATGGCGCAGCGTTTTCCGCTGCTGGAGACGGTATTTCACGAGGCACCGGCATCGCAACTGCTTCAGGCCTTGCGCCAGGGAACGCTCGATTTTTGTCTTCTGCTGACCTCTAATATCAGCCACGACAGTACGCTTGAGATCGAAACCTGGATCCGCTCGCCGCGCAGGCTATGGACCTCCATCGGCCATCCTCTCCTTAGCGGGCCTGAGCTACGGCTAAAGGAGGTGGAAAAGGTACCGTTTTTGCTGCTGGTGACGGATGACTATCCCGATGTGATAACAGACTACTGGCAAAGCCGGGGCTGCCATCCTGACATCCATTTTCGCACCAACTCCTTTGAGGCAATTCGAAGTCTGGTCGCACAGGGAAAGGGTGTGACGATTTTATCCGATCTCGTCTATCGCCCGTGGGCGCTTAATGGTCAGCGTGTGATCCGGCGAACCATCGACGACTGCATTACCTATATGGACGTGGGCATCGTTAAAAACGCCGGGCAACCGCTCTCTCCGGCCTCTTTGCGGTTGATGGATTTTTTACGACAGCAAACGGCGCGGCTGGGCGAACAGTACTGAAACACGCCCCTGAGATTTCCGTTGTCTGCCAGATATTTCCTGATTTCCATGAAGGCATTCTTGCCCGCAGGTCGTGTATTCCGTTGCAGGGGGGGATGACAATAAGCGCCTTGCTTATCTGTCTTTATCGAAACGGAATTGTGTTATGTCTGGTATCACCGAGAGCGGTACTCGCTCCCTGATAACCTCCCGTCCATTGTTGTTAGCTTTCTGCTGCGCGGCCGCTTTACCGGTATACGCTGAAGAGTCGATCACCGTTGAGGGTCATTATAGCGATCCCGTGTCATTAATTGCCCCGGCCCATTCCCCTGCGCAACAGTTGCCCGCCAGCGATGGCGCGGACGCGCTAAAAACCATACCGGGTTTTTCCGTGCTGCGCAGCGGCGGAAGCAACGGCGATCCGGTGTTGCGCGGGATGTTCGGCTCCCGCCTGATGCTGCTTACGGATGGCGTCAGTACACAAGGTGGCTGCGGCTCGCGCATGGATACCCCAACGGCCTATATCACGCCACAAAGTTACGACACGATTACCGTCATTAAAGGCCCACAAAGCGTGCTCTGGGGCCCTATGGGATCCGCGGGTACGCTGCTTTTTGAACGCCAGCCGGACTATTACAACGCACCCGAGCTGAAAGGCAGCGCTGAGTTGCTGCAGGGCGCGAACGGAAGAGCGGATCAGAACCTTAATCTCGCGTTTGGTAACCCGCACGGCTATGTCCGTCTTGACGGTAATCATTCGGTCGCGGATGACTACCGGGATGGTTACGGCAACCGCGTGCCGGGGCTGTGGCGTAAATGGAATAGTGGCGTCACGGTGGGACTGACGCCTGATGACGACACTCTGGCAGAGCTTAGTGTGGGGGCCAGCGACGGCAAAGCCCGTTACGCCGGGCGGATGATGGACGGTAGCCGCTTTGCCCGTAAAAGCGCGGCGCTAAAGCTGGAGAAGTACCATCTGAGCGAGCGTTTCAGCAAACTTAGCTGGCAACTATATGCCAATGATACTGACCACATCATGGATAACTACAGCCTGCGCCAGCCGGTTGGCGCAAAGCGTAAATCCGAAGTCGGCGGTGTGGTCATGGGCAGTCGCCTTACCGGCGTGTGGGAGGATGAGAGCACCTCAGTCACCGCTGGAGCAGACGTCATGCGCAAAAACCACCGCAAAAAAAGCGCCGGAGCGTGGCGTGACGATGCTCGTTTTACCCAGGCCGGTTTGTTTAGCGAATGGCGTCAGTCTGTCACCGCGGACGATACGGTCGTCGTGGGTGCGAGAATAGATAGCGTACAGGCGGACGATCGGCGAGGCGCGCAGAATGCCACGCGGCATAGCGTTCTGCCGGGCATGTTTACCCGCTACGAGTATCGCATGCCGGATGTCCCCCTGACGTTTTACAGCGGCGTAGGCTATACCGAGCGTTTTCCTGACTACTGGGAGCTTTTTTCCGGGAAGGCCGGACAGCAAAGCTTCCGTCAGTTGAAAACGGAAAAGACCCTGCAATGGGATACCGGCGTGCAAATGCACGGCGATAAGGTCAGCGCCTGGGCATCGGCCTACGTCGGGCGGACTGCCGATTATATTTTGTTTGATTACAGCCGAACGCCGTCACAGGCCAGCAATATCGATGCGGCCGTAATGGGCGCGGAGACAGGCGCAAACTGGAATCTGACGCCAACCTGGGCACTGACGGGAAGCCTGAGCTACGCCTGGGGGGAGAACCGCACCGATAAACAACCTCTCCCGCAGATGCCACCGCTGGAAGGACGCCTGGCGCTGGACTATACCGGGCAAAAATGGCGCACCGGATTACTGTGGCGCGTGGTTGCGCCGCAGCATCGCGTGGCACAAAACAAAGGCAACGTTACCGGACAAGATCTCGGTCCGAGCGCGGGATTTGGCGTGCTGTCGTGGAGCGCTGGCTACATCTTTAACGACCACTTTGAGTCCCGAGTGGGTATCGAGAATCTGTTCAATAAATACTACAGCGAGCACCTCAATCTGGCGGGCGCCAGCCAGTTCGGATATGCCACAAATCAGCAAATCCCCGAACCGGGGCGTACCTGGTGGCTGGCCATGACATACCATTTCTGACCTTACATGTAATTGCTGAGAGCGACCGTTGAGGCACCCCTTTGCCTCTACCGCCTGTTTACAGGCGGTTTTTTTTTCAGATAGCAATATCGAACATTTGTGTTTTGGAAAGCAGGCAATAGAGTTGACAGTCGCTGTTTACCCCCAGTTTTTCCATCGCCCGCAGCTTATGGGCACTGACGGTTTTATTACTCAAGTGCAACTGTCTGGCGATCTCTGTCAAACTCATCCCTTTGCAGAGCATACGTAACACATCAATTTCGCGGGGAGAGAGCTCTTGATCCGTTTGCGCGCCAGTCTGAAACAGCGAGTGCATCAGTTCGCGCTCTATATAAACTTCGCCATTTATCACCGACGTCAGCGTCCTGCTCAGGGTTTTTTCACAGGTATCCCGACTTATATAGGCTTTGGCTCCTGCCTCCAGCGACATACGGATAAGTTGCGTATTTTTATAAGGCGAAAGCACAACAATTTTAAGCTGCGGATATTTACGGCTGAGCCATTTAATCAGCAATACGCCGTCCATTCCGTTGAGCGGATTAACGGTTTGGCTGGTGGCCAGCGAAAAGCCAAGAAACAGAATATCGACAGGATGTTGGGACAGTAGCGACAGCAGTTCTGACGGCGAAGCCGTATCGCCCTGGATGCAAAATTCCGGGCGGGGAGAACCATCGCTGGAAAGAGACGGCAAATTGGTGATCATGGATAAGACGCCACGACGAATAATGGTGTGCTCATCGGCGATAGCGATACGAATTTTCATGGTTTCTCCTTCGAAAATATGGACGACGGCAGGGAATAACGTCGCCGGATGACCAGAAAGATACAGATCCTATACAGAGCATTCTTTAGTACTTGTCAGATAATTCCTTCAGTGCGGCGTCGAGCTGCTGCAGATTCGCTTCCATTCGCGCGCAGAAACGCGATGTCAGGCTGGGCAAGGCGTCAGGGGGGATAACGCCTACCGCCAGCATTTCCGGCAGTATTTCAATGGCCTGACAGCTACGGGTGGCATTGTGCATGGCAAAGAGACTCCAGGAGGCCTTCAGACGATGGGCGACCTGGCTGAGCATTTGCGGGGACGGGGTATTTTCCTGTAACTGTCGGATATCAAGGGTAATGGCATCGCGCATTTGCTGGCGCATCAGGACCATGATCTCTGGTTGCCCATTGGCCAGACGCCGTAGCTCGCTGAGATCGGGCACCTGATTGTGCTGCCCATGATGATGCGCCAGCGCCTGATGCAGGGCATTAAGGGAAAGCGGTTTTCGCAATAGCGCGTCCATCCCTGCATGTTTTGCCCGATCGTCCTCCCCCTGCAGCGCGCTGGCGGTGTAGCCGAGGATAACAGGCGGCGCAGTGATGCTGCCGGCAATATCGCGCAGCAGTATTAGCGAGGTAAGCTGATAGCCGTCCATGACGCTCATCTGGCAGTCGGTTATCAGAACATCAACCGGCTCGTTTTCCAGGTGGGTAAGCGCCTCGCTTGCGTTTGCACAAGAGATAACCTCCTGACCCAGCTTCTGTAACTGAAGCGATAACACCGTCAGGTTAGCCGGAAAATCGTCGACAATCATGACGCGGTGCCGCGGGAGCGGCGTTAAGGCAGGCGTCTCATCGGCAATCGCAACAGCGCGTGTGGCCTGCAGCGGTATGCTCACCGTCGCCTGCGTACCTTTCCCCGCTTCGCTGGTGATAGCTAACGCCCCTCCCATTAACTCAACGAGCTGATAGCAGATCGCCAGGCCCAGCCCGCTGCTTTGCGGTGTGCTGCTGTCCGTCTGGAACCATGGCTGACCAAGATGTGGCAGGGCATCGTCCGGGATCCCAATGCCTGTGTCGCGGATCACGAGCTGCAAATTTTCGCCATGGATCCGGGCGTGGAAATCAATTTCGCCCTGCGGCGTATATTTAATGGCGTTACCCACCAGGTTGGCGATGATCTGATTCAGCCGCGCTTTATCGAACAGGAACCACCCGTCGTGCGGCACGTTCAGCTCGCTGCGCCAGTGCAGACCTTTAGCTTTTGCGCTGCTCGCAAAAATCTCCACGCTGGCATTGAGCGTCTGCCACAGGGGCCAGGCGTCTGGCTCCAGCCTTAATTCACCTGCTTCAATGCGCGACAGATCTAACACACCGCCAATTACGTCGCGCAGCGAACCTGCTGCCTGCCAGGCGATGTTCAGTGATTCGCTTTTATCGCGCTCCATTTCCAGCAGGCCCAGCATGGCGTTGAGTGGCGTGCGAATGTCATGGCTCATGCGGGCGAGAAAATTCGATTTTTCGATGCTGGCTTGCTCAGCCTGCGCAAGCGCCTGATTGAGCGCAGCGGTCAGCGCGGCTTTTTCAGTGATATCAACCCATCCCCCGACAACGCCCTGAGGCCGCCCCCGGGTATCGGTATAGCGACACAGCCACCAGTAGAGGGTCGTATTATCCTCGGTGATGGTTTCACCCGTTAACGGTGTCGCGGTATGAAGCAACAAGAGGCGATGCGGCAATGTAAAGCGTTGGGCAAGTTCGCCCAGCGGCAATTGGGAAAAGGGCGATCCCTCTTCGGGCAATGTCGCGAGTAAGGGGGAGTGAATAAAGGTGTCGTTATAACGGGTTAGTCGCCCGGCCGGATCGCAGACAAACAACGGCACCGGGACATTGTTCATCAGGGTTTGCCACAGGGAGAGTGCGTTGTGCAATTCTGCCGTGTCCCGCTCGCGCAGGCGACGCTGGCTCTGCGCGGCGCTAAAGGTCAGCAGCGCGATTAACGCTGCGCAAATCGCCACCACGGCGAGCATCACCAGCCATAGCGATCGCACCGGGGCAGAGGTGGGGGTCTGTTCGGCCAGCGACAGGTTAAGGCTCGCGTAAATATCCGCCTGCGTCACGGACGCCAGGACGGCATTGACCCTTCTGGCGTCCCTCGGGTCAGAGATATTCGGCACAAACCATAGCGGCACTTCCGGCAACGCCAGCGGCGTTAGCGACAGGTTGCTGGCGTTACGCTGGCGCAACAGGTGATGAAGGATAAAGGCATCACCCGCGAGCCCATCGGCCCCTCCAGCTTTCAGTAATTCAAACCCTTGATCAAGTGAATCAACCAGCACCAGGTTATCTGCCGGTAACGCCTGACGCAGTAACGTGACGAGAGGCGAGATGCGCATAACGGCAATCCGCTTATGCTGTAATGCGGATAGTGCGCCAGAAAGCGGGCTTATGTCGTGACTGAGCAGGGCCCAGCTCAGCGAGTCAAACGTGATGGCATTCATGGAAGGCGGCGTTGCGCTGGCGACAATGCGCAATGTGTCATGCGCATACCGAAGCGGGGGCGCGTCAAGGCTGAAGGTCAGGTTAAACAGGCTGGGTGGAAAGAGGTTTAGCAACAGATCGCGCCATACGCCCTGAATATGCCCGTCAGACGCGAGCGTCACCAGGGGCGGTGAAATGGCGGGAAGCAGAACATGCAGCGCTATTTTCGGGGCATCTTCCTGAACAGGCGAGTGGCGTGCGTCAAAGACGCTGCCATCCGGCAACAGCCACTTTTGTTCCAGCCATTCGGCGTCCTCCGGGTTAACGGCGTGAATGCGCTCGTTGAATATTTCCAGCGTGCTGGCCTGCTCAGGCAGCGCCCAGGCGCGAAAATGTAGCGGTGGCGTATCGTCCAGCCGCGTCAGCGTCAGCGTGGTGGCGGGGGAGTGGGTCAGCCAGTTGCGCAGAATAAATTCCGGGGCGATGAATTCCCGCGCCTTCCCTGCCACCAGTTGCCTGACGTTTTCACCCGGTGACGCGGAACCCGCAACAGCGCAGCGGGAAGTCACCTCTGAGGGTAATTCCGGAAAGCACAACGTACCGCCGCGGCCCTCTTTTATGCTCAGCGACGCCAGGGGGAAAGTGAGCATGGGCTCGCTGGACACCAGGCCGGCGGCAGGACGTTTGGCGGCAATTAATACATCGATGCGATGCTGGTTCAGCGCGTCCAGCGCCGACGCTGTGGTGCTAAAACGCTGGACGTTCGGCAGCGTCGTATTGCTAAACAGTATGCTGAGCTCATCATCCAGAATCCCCGGCGGCCGATCGATGACGAGAAAAGGCGGCGCGGCGCTCTGCAGGCCAACGCGCAGCGCACCAGCCGCCGCATGTCCGCTTATCAGCGTGAGGATAAACAGTAATGTTGCCAGCCACCCTCTGCGCATGCTCAGCTAACCAGCCCCAGGCTTTGCGCGCACTGGAGCAACTCAAAATCATTTCTGGCGTTAAGTTTGCTCATGGCACTCTTTTTTTGCGTGCTGATGGTCTGCTTCGTGCGATTAAGCTGCGCGCTGATCTCGTTAACGGTGAACCCGCGTACCAACAGACGCAGCACTTCCGTTTCCCGTTCGGTCAACTGCGCCTGAGGTTTTAACGGTTCGACCTGTCCCCGCAGGGTGCTACGCAGCGTGTGTAGCAGATTGTTGGACAAGCTGGCTTTGTTAAGAACGGCATGTACCCCGCTGCGACGCAGCGAGTCCAGAAGCTCAGGATTGGTGATCATCGTGACGACCACAATCATGCTTTGCGGATAATGGCGAATCAGCGCGCGGATCATGGTCAATCCGTCCGGGTTACGCGTGCCGGGCATACTCAGGTCGGTGATGATGATATCAACGGGTTCGCATGCCAGTTTATCCATGAGCTCATCAGAACTGAGCGCTTCGTGGACAATCCGATAAAGATCCGGGCGTGTTTGCAGCAATGTGCGCAAGCCCAACAAATAGACTGGGTGGTCGTCGGCAATCAGAACGGTTTTTTGCATGACATCCGGTCCGGTAAGGAAAAAACAGGCCTTCACAGCACGTCTTAGCGAATGGCGCTAGCAGAGTGAAGTGAAAAAAGAGTAGCTAAAAAGTGGTGGACTGTATAGCGGTAAGGCGTGACGTCAGCCGATCCTGAATGAAAACCGAAAGTCAAAGTGGCGAAATTTTCATAGACTAAAGAATAGATTTTTCTCTGAGCGCCTGAGTGGCTTGTTATTTATCGCGAAATAGCGGCATTCAGGGTGATATTTCTCAGGTGCAGCAAGGGATTTCTTATTGTTCAGGTTGGTTATCAGGTGTTGCTCAGGTGTTTCTCAGAATAAACTTTCTGAAATCATGATTTGGTTGCGAAAAAATCAGGATGGAATATAGCGCTAATGGCGAAGGCACTATCATTTATAGGGATACATTGTTAATTTGTGCCTGAATTAGATAACAGACACGTAACTGTCAATGTATTAACGCAGCATTCAGAACGCTCCTGTTGTGTTAATACCAGTACGTTTTCGTCATAACAATGTAAACGCTGTAATTTTAATATCCAGGACCTACCCGTGAATAGCGAAGAAATCTCTCTTTCAGCGTCAGTAACGTTCGTACCGGAAAAATCATCTCTGGCAACCGCGGATCACGGTGATATTCACCTGACGCCTAATGAGCGCCGTTTGCTGGAGTTGATCCTCAGCGGCAAGTGCAAAAAAGAGACCATATTTGAAGAGATATGGCTCAACCAGGGAATGATTGTTAGCGAATCCAGCTATCACCAGCTTATAAAAATGCTACGCCGCAAGCTGCAAAATGCCGGCCTGCCGGGCTCAATTATTAAAACCATTCCCCGTTATGGTGTGGTACTGGCACCCTGTGAAACCCAGGTGCCTGAGGCTGCGTGCCCGCCAGAAGCGCCAGAGAAAGAGCCTTTTAACCTACCCGTCGACTGCTCATCATTACCGCCTATCCCAGCGGAGCCGATAAAGGCGACGTCGCATAAAAATAGCTTGCTGCTGGCAGCACTGTGCAGCTTATTGATTATTCTGCCGCTGCTGGTGGTGGTATGGACGGCGGATACTCCCCAGGCCTTTCAGGAAAATATTTACCTGGACGGAGTAACATTTCATCTCTCTTCGTTGCGCAGTGTCGATCAGCAGGCGCTGGCGCGTAAGCGGCATGCACTGCCGGAGGGCATTAATAATGTTTACATCGCGTCGAACGGCCCGAAAGTGTTTGTTGCGCAATGTGAAGGCGAGTTATCTAAGGAGGGAAAATGCAGTTACGAATACTATTCGTCATACTGATGGTCTGCATCAGCGTTTTGCTGGGTGGCGCGTTGGCGTACCTGACCAGCGGCTATCTGGAGAGTGAAAAGGTGCCCATCGAACCCTGCAGCAGCGTCATTCGTAATGGCAAATTTATTGATGAGAGCCTGCAGCATTACCAGTTTAATGGCGTGATTACATGGTGGCCAAAGCTGCACCGGTTAACGTTATTTGGGGTAAAAACCGATGAGGCCGGGGATCGGGTATTTAACCGAGCCCTGCAGTTAAAATCGGTGACCCAGAAAGGAAATGTCATTAACGGTAAGGTGGCAGAACTCAAAATCGCCGTTGGCGATCAGCTCCCGGAGAAGACCTTTCTGATCAGTGAGGATAATCAGTATATGAATCTGTTATTCAAGCCGATTAATAAAAATAGCTGGCTAATGAAAATTAATGATAACTGGGTGGCGATGTGTGAGTATAAATAATGCCGCGCTGAGTTAATTATAAGAAATATCCAGGCTGGCGTGTTTTAAATCTGCTGCTGTAGTTAGCCATTCTCCTGTTTACAGAGTGATGAATATCCTATCTTGCGGGACAGGATTTCATTATTAAACCTGGAGCAGGATTTCTCCCATGTTAAAGCAAAAAAAAATATCTCTGAGCGCGATCGCCGCTGGCCTGGCGCTGAGCGGATTGCTGGTCAGCACGTTTAGCCATGCGGCTGACACAAATGCTGCCTCACTGATGCCGGATATCAGTCAGAAAAAAATCCTCGTAGGCTACTGGCATAACTGGGGAATCAACCCGGAAGAGATAGACAAGGCGCGAGGCTATCAGGGCGGGCTGCCTTCTGATATGTCGCTGCGTGAAGTGCCAAAAGGTTACAACGTCGTCAATGTCGCATTCATGAAAGTCATGGATGGGCAGGGCGAGATCCCTACTTTCAAACCCTACAACGTGAGCGATGATGAGTTTCGCGCTCAGGTGGCCGAGCTGAACGAGCAGGGGCGCGCGGTGTTGATTTCACTGGGCGGCGCTGACGCGCACATTGCACTGACAGAAAAGCAGACTGATGCGCTCGCGGCGGAGATTATTCGCCTGACCGAAAAGTATGGTTTTGATGGACTTGATATCGACCTGGAGCAGACGGCCATTACCGCCGCTGAAAACAGTACGGTGATCCCGGCTGCGCTGAAAATGGTGCGCGCCCATTATCAGCAACAGGGCAAGCATTTCATTATCAGCATGGCACCAGAGTTCCCTTATCTTCAGGCTAATCGCGATGTGAACTACAAAGCCTACCTGAAAAATCTTGAGGGGGTGTATGACTTTATCGCCCCTCAGTATTACAACCAGGCGGGCGACGGCGTGAACATGATGACGCCTGAAGAAAAGAACGAAGTGGGCGAGTGGTGGCTACCACAGGAGTGGGGTACGGGCTATAGCGATCGCCAAAAAGAGCTTTTTCTTTACTATCTCACCGACAGCCTGGCAAACGGAACGCGTGGGTATGTGAAGATCCCGGCAAATAAGCTGGTGATGGGGCTTCCTGCTAACCCGGATGCCGCGGGCACCGGCTATGTGAAAGATGCGCAGAGTGTCTTCAACGCGCTTGCGCGGCTGGAAGCGAAAAATGAAGCGATCAAAGGCCTCATGACCTGGTCGGTTAACTGGGATAACGGCAACACGAAAAACGGCCAGCATTACGGCTATGAGTTTCTGACCCGCTATCAGAGCATTGTTGATGGCAGTCTGCCGGGTGGGGGCGACGACACGGATACCGAGGCGCCAACGCCAGTTAAGGACGTGCAGGCGACACTAACGGGACAGGCTGTTTCGCTCAGGTGGCCAGCATCTGAAGATAATACTGGCGTGGCGGGTTACGACATCTGGCGCGGTCTGGAAAAGATCGGCGATACCCGTGAACTTAGCTTTACCGACAGCCAAACTACGGCGGGGATGACCTACCGTTACACGGTTATTGCCTATGACGCCGCCGGTAACTACGCCGCCCCGAGCCAGCCGGTGACCGTTACCGTGCCTGAAAGTGACGGAGGCACTGGCGAAGAGGGCGGTCAGGGTGGCAACGTCATCGCGTTCACGCCGGGGACCGTCTATGCGGTGGGGGATAAAGTGCTCTATGAGGGCAAAGTTTACCGCTGTCAGATTGGCCATACCGGTGCCAGCCATTGGTCGCCGGATCGGGCCCTTAACTTGTGGGTAGCTGAATAACCTCTTTTTTAAACAGCATGGCTCCCTGGGGAGCCATGCTGTTGTGTTTTACAGGACAACGACTATGCAAACTTCTCTGGTTATTGCCAAACGCTATGACCGATTCTCTCGTCTTCTTCACTGGGTGGTCGCCGCTGTTATTATCTACGCGATGTGCATGGGCTATATTCTGCACGCGCTGGAAGGAACCCGCTGGTTTACCTTCTTTTCAGTGCTGAATATGTCGCTTGGCACTGTCGCTACGCCCATCATGATGGTGCGTTTTATCTGGCGCTTCTTCCGCCCTTCGGTGCCTTATCCGGCAACGGTAGCCGGGCGTAAAAAACAGCTCGTAGTGTTTATTCATGAGCTGTTTTATCTGACCATTATGGTTGTGCTGGTCAGCGGTTTTCTGATGCTGCAAAAAGATTACAACCTGTTTGGTCTGATACCGATTTCTCGCCCGATTACGATCGCCGAAGTGAATGCCTTTTTCTTTCAGGTGCATCGCTATAGCTGCATTCTGCTGGGCCTAATTCTGCTCGGGCATGTCGCAGCGGTAATGAAATACACTCTTAGCGGGCAGCGGGAGATCCTGCGGCGGATGCTGTAACAAAGAGGCTTACTCCCCCCATCAGATGCGCGGTGTTGCTGATCCTTTGAAACATCACCATCCCGCGCATCTGCTTTCCATGCAGCGTTTGCAGGATAACTTCCTGGGTAAAGCTGTTTCCATGTTGATGTGAATACCATGCGTGAAAGCGGGGCAGGAAAGGTGTATCGCAGTGAGCATCCAGTAGCGTCAGGGTGCTGAGCGTGTGTTCCTCATCGGGAAACAGCGCTTCAGTGCTGCCCTGCCAGTGGAGCTCCTCCTCCGGCATCGTGAGGCGAAACACGACGCTTGCACCGGTTTGCGAAAGGCGGGAAAGGAGAGCATTAGTGCTGGCTGCACGGGCCTGCTGGTGTTGGATCCAGCGGCGATATTGATATAAGCAGTTGGCAAGGATCGCCGAAAATACCAGATACCACTGCGCCTGCCAGATAGCCGGGATCAGATCGGGTGTCAGCGTGTAAAAAATGCCTTCCCGCTGCTGGGTCGCCAGTACCACAATCAGGTATTGAATGAGCAGCAGAAGACCAACGCAGCGCCCGGAGAGCGTAAAGACGCTCAGCAAGACCACCGTGGTTTGTACCAGCAGAAGGTTTAGCCCCTGCCAGAGCGTCGGCAGGAAAAAATAGCCCGTCACCAGCAAAAGCGTGTTCAAGGCAAGGAGAATACCTTCTCGCCAGTTAAAATCGCGTACTGGCGTTTTACACTCCCGCAGCAGCGGCAGAATGGCGAGTATCCCGGTTAATGCGGCCAGTACCCAGGATAAAAAATGCAGCGGCGCAATGGGATAACCAGACAGCAACAGGGCCAGATTGAGCAGCATACTGCCGCAAAAAATACTGAGTATTAATTGCAGGGGATAGATCAGTTCTCGAATAATCGGCTTGCGCGCAAAACGCAGCGCAGGCAGTTGCGTATTCAGACGAAAGACAGCCACGCACAGCGGAAAGATCGCGACATCGAAGAGGGCGAACAGGCTTGCCATCGTCAGCGGGCGGCCTATCCAGACGCCAACAAACACGTGCAGCAAGCCAGCGGTCACCAGCCACAGCGGCCACTCTCGTGGAGCCGTCAGCCATAACGCGGCGAAGAGCAGCGGCGCCGGGAGCCAGAGCGTGGTGGAGAGGCTCCAGCTATCCCGCGTGTGAAAGCTCAGGAATGCCAGCAGGGTATAGAGACCTGAAAAGGCCAGCCAGCGGATAATGTTGATAATCAGCGTCGTTCTCCCGTCGGGGGCGCTCAGCGTTATTCAGGTATTTATCATTTTAATCTCAATTAATTTATCGTCGCTATTGCTACGCTGGTATTTTTTAAAAAAGGGCTAACTATGGACTGGCAAAGCGACAAACTTGATTTCGCATCCCTGTGGTTTTCACTTTCTTCGCGTGCGGCAGAGCATGAGCAGGGAAGGGAGTGGCATATCGCGGCATTATTGTGGAAAGAGGCGGCGCAATATGCAAAAGCGCATCTGAATATTGAATGGGCGAACCTGCGCGGCGATTTTTGTGCCTTACGCGCCAACCGGCTGCCTAAATATAACGAATAGCCTCTACTATTATCGGATATTGCATGTCCCTCAGAGTGTTGAACCATGGCAGAGAGTGTAATACTCGTTTTTAGCGTTTTAGTGGGCGCCGTAATTGGCAGCTTTTGTAACGTCATTATCTATCGGCTCCCTTTGATTCTCCACGGTGAAGCACTCTCTTTATCGTGGCCTGCTTCCCACTGCCCCCACTGCAAACATCCCATTAAGTTTCGCCATAATGTTCCGCTGCTCGGCTGGCTGCTGCTGCGCGGGCGCTGCGCCAGCTGTGGCCAGGCGATCTCGTGGCGCTATCCGCTGGTAGAAGGGTTGATGGCTCTGCTGTATGGCGTGATTGTCTGGCAGCAGAGCATTACGCCGCAAAGCGTGTTTGATGTGCTGGCTGTGACATTTTTGCTGCCGCTGCTGTTTATCGACCTGCGCACCATGCTCTTACCCGATCGTCTGACGCTCCCCCTGCTGGCATTGTCATTATTGTTTGCCATCAGCGGCTATAGCCACGTGGCTCCGACGCAGGCATTGATAGCCGCTCTGCTGGGTTTTGGTGTGCCCTGGACGCTCTCTTTGCTGTTTCGTTTGTTGCGCGGTCATGAAGGTATGGGGATGGGAGATATGAAACTGCTGGCAGCGCTCGGTGCGTGGCTTGGCCCGCTGGCACTGCTGGATGTTTTTGTAGCCTCTACGCTGCTGGCACTACTTACAGCGTTGATTCTGCTGCGGATTAAACCCGGTCAACCGTTTCCTTTCGGCCCCTATCCGATTATCGCCGCGATAGGTTGGGTGGTGTTATACCGATAAAAAAGCGCCGGAAGGAAGGGGCGATTTCCGGCGCAAACATGATAACGAAAGTGTGGGTGGGGAATGATAGTGTGAGGCGCGGGTCCATGGAGACCCGGCCAGAGTTAACTTACTGTATTATTTGCATTTTGCTGGCATGTTTGCAGCGCCTTCTTTTTTCCAGACGCCCCACTCGCCATCGGAGCCAGGCTTAACGCCTCGGGTTTCCCAGCTGTTCAGCCAGATGTTGCCCTCATAGCTCACTTTTTCACAGGCCGCTTTGTAGGTCTTGTTGTGATCCCATGCTTTCACGTCGGTTTGCGCCGGGCGCAGCTTGATCACCTTCGTTGCCGTGGAGACTTTACCGGTATCAGGCGCCGTCACTTTCACCTGCAGCGTCACGTCCACATTGTCGGTATACGGATGTTTACCCATGAGGTTGGTGCTGAAGTTATTCGGTGACGAAATCTGAATCTTATCGGCGTGATTCAGTGCGGACCATTCCACTTTTGATCCCTTTAAGGAATCATCGTTTTTTGACACGACTGATGCGGCAATAACGTCACTGCCAACAATGGTGTCCTGGTTGTTGCCGGTATTGATCTGCACATCAGAAGCCTGCTGGGCTTCCTTCACGGTCACCGTGATATCGTCGGAATGGGCTTTGCCATTTTTGGCCGTCACCGTCAGGCGATAGGTCACCTTACCGATTTTGCCGGGCTTAATCAGCGCACGGGCTTTTGCCGTGTGAATAGTCTCATGCCAGCCGCCGCCATCTGCGTTCTGCAAAGTACCAATGTCCCCACCAGAGACGACAGTCCACTGATATTTATCTGCATTTTCACTTGCGGATCCATCAATGGCGTAACCACGGGATTCACTGTTGCTGGTGACGGTGAAGTCATTGCCTGCTTTGGCCTTCGGTGCGGTGCTATCCGCTTCTGCTTTGGCTTTCAGGGTGACGGTTTTGGAATCACTCACGTTTTTATCGTTGGTGACGGTCAGCTTCACATTTACGCTAAAGTCACTCTCAGGTTTAGCCTTCAGGCGGATGCTGGCTTTGGCACTGGTGCTGTTTTCCAGAACGACCTTGTCGGCATTGCTGGTGACGGACCAGCTGTACTTCAGCTCTTTCCCCGTAGAGGCGCTTCCGTCCAGCGACAGCGTGCTGGTCGACAGGTCATGGCTGGACGGCGTGACGCTGGCCACCGGTTTGGTGATCACTTCTCCGCCAAAATCGACGTCGATCATCTGATAAAATGCATTATCGGTATCACGCACGCGCCAGACAGCATAAATTTTCTGCTTACCTTCACGCTCCGGTACGTCACAGGTGTGTGTTTCGAAGCCTGTCGGAATCGATATATCGGCCGACGGGTTGCCTGGCGCATAGGTATAAACCTTATGGCAGAAAGGCTTATCTTCAAACATCGCTCTGGTCAGGCGTGAATCTGCACCCGGAAGCGAATGCCAGTCCGGCTTAGTGATGTAATAGGTAAAATAGGTGGTGCGGTGTTTAGCCGGTAAATGCCATTTAAACTGATGCGGACCCGCAGACATCGGGTTGTTATAGGTATTCTGCTTTTCGTCATCCAGCTTGCTGAATTCAGGGGTTGCCGTTGAGCCGCCGCTTCCCAGTTTGCCGTCCGGTGGGAACTGGAACAGCTGCTCGTTGGCGATCGGGGTTGGGCTCATATCGTTGCCAGCCGGAAGCTTCGGTGCTTCTACGGCGTCAGCAGGCCAGACGTTACTATGTTCGCCTTTATCATTCATCGGTGGGAAATGGATCACCGAACGGGATTTTGGCTCGAAAACATAACCATGCGCCAGCGCACCCGTGGAGTACAGGCCAACTAATGCCACGGCTAGCGCCGACGTAATGTTGTTCATCTTGAGTAATTTCAAAATAATCTTCCCTGAATTAATTGAAGGACACTTCTACGTGACTGATGGGGTTGCTCTCGTTGGCATAAACGCTATTCGACTGCGACTCATCGGGAGTAATTTCACCGTTGCTGTGCTGGAAACCCGCATGCAGATCGGGGTGCTGCTGGTTGATAGCCTGGGCGAGTACGTAGGACCAGTGGGCCTCTTCGCCCGCAAGGATGGTGACGCGGGTTTCCAGGGCTGGCAGTTCGGTTGCATCGTTAAAGAAGCGCGCACGAATCGTTTGCCCTTCAACGACCTTCACTTTCTCACCGTTGATCTTGCGCTCCAGTGAGCCAAGCGCTTTCATGCAGTTCTGGTGACCCTGTTCGCAGTTTGCCGCTGGCGGGGTCGTGGTGGCGTTGGCTGAAACGCTGACGCCCGCCCCAGCCAGTAAAGTGGCAAGGACAAAAGCAGATCCTGTTAATTTCATAAGTTCCCTTATTAATTACTGAACAATAACGAAAGGTAAATCTCACCTGCGGTGCAGGTAAAAAGGCGTTATTACCGTGTGATAACAGGGGGGGATAGTACCGAGAGGAGGTAACCGGCTTGAATAAGAGACGTCTCTGAGCCATTAAGAGTTGGGGAGCTCAGGCAGAGAAGAGAGACCTGTAATGTTGAAATTGGGGATAATGGCGTGATATGGGCAGGAAATGGACTTATAGAGTCAGGCGATCGCCTGGGCGATCACCTTTAACGATTTAGCCGTGACGCAGAATAACTGACAGGCTCTCTCACCTGTTCAAGGCGGAGTTCATTTAACCTTGCGTTTGAGAATCAACTGCTCATTGTTATTGCCGATTAATTTATAATTTTTAAATCTTCTCAGCACGAGCACGCCCGTTGCGATGGCAATCAGAGCGACAACAAGCGCAACGACTGGAATCGCGTATTCAGAAAGTATCGAATACATATCATCATGGGCCATTGCTCGGGTCTTGCCTTTTTCCAGTATTGAAACCACGTAATAGATTGAAAGACCAATTGCTGCCAACGCAACAGCCCAGGCCACATGGCCCACAGCCTGGAGTCTGACAGTTTTATTGACTAAATCACCTTCGATAACTATCGAGGATTGTTTATTCTTAACTGCCTCCAGTAACTCCTTTTCTGACTTCACTGTACTCATTTTGGCACCTTCATTTCATATTGTCTTTTCCAAAAATATGCGACTTTTTCATGTGAGTTGACGAACTCAGGGAATGATTAACCGCAAACCGGCGTGAATAACATCAGGGTTGTCAATTTGCGAGTCATTGGCCTCATAAATGGCACGCCACCGGGAGGTCGTCTTGTAATATTTCAGGGAGATGGATGACAGCGTCTCTCCAGCGACAACCCGGTGATAGCGTCTACCCGGGGCGTGCCCCTCTCCGTTGGAGCCTCCTGGTGCAGGAATATTTATCACCGATTCCAGATCGCAAAAAGTGCCGCCTGCGTTTCTTATTTTTTCAATAAATGTCGAAAGACCCGCAGCTGTTGTGGAGTGAATATCGTGCATCAGTACCAGACTTTCTTTTCGCCTGTTAATTTGATTAACACCATAATCTATCCAGCCATCCGGTTTTCTTTTCCAGTCTTCAGAATCAACATCCCAGAGGACTATCGTGTAACCAAGGGATTCTATAATCTTATTAATTCGACTATTCCGTGAGCCATAAGGTGGTCGAAGAATAAAGTCTGGATTCACATGCTGTGAGATCGCCCGTTCTGTTGAGGTTATTTCGTTGATGACATCCCGATCTGCGAGCGTGGTTAAATTTTTATGATTGAAGGTGTGGTTCCCAACCCGGTGGCCTTCCGCAGTCATTCGCTTCAACAGTTCCCCTTTTGCCTTTATCCTTTCCCCTAACACGAAAAAGGTGGCTTTAATTTTATACTTTTCCAGCGTGTCCAGTATACGGGGCGTGTTGTTTTGATGCGGGCCATCATCAAAGGTTAAATGTATTTTTTCCATTGTCATATCCTTAGCATTACATTATGTGTTAAGAAGTGGATAGCCCAGAGCCTTTGTCGGAATCGCAATTATTTCAGTTTATCCAGCTGTCCTTCTCTTAAGCACATCAAGGCATCTGTCGCCATAAATGCTTTGTGCAAACTCAGGATGATCAATAAACGGGTTGCGGTTCCCTTGTCGTTCGTAAATTCGGTTGTTGCGCTCACGTTCACGCGCCGAAACCGGATAATCATTATGCCATTGCAGTAATGTACAAAGCTTGCCCATCAAGGGAGAGTCTTTGGCCGTTTCGGTTTGATCAACGAGCATCAGATTAGGTACGTTCGAAACATCGTTGCCGTCATAACGAACATCCATATACATCATCATGCGGGCTACTGCGCCTTTTGCGTCATCTGCAGGTTCAAATGCTTGTTTTCCAACTTTATTATTTTTCAGTGTGATCACGGGTGAAGAAACAGTATCAAAGTCCAGATTTCCTCTTCTTTCATTGATAATGCGATAACTTGGACGAAGATGGTGAAGGTCTGTATAAGCAGTCATAGACTCCTTCTTAAAGCCATGACTTTTTGGCCATGTATGCTCGCGATTCCAGGCATAAGGGTCATTCTTTCCTTCCCCTCCAATTCGGTAAGGTTTGGGGACTGATTCACCCGCATATTGCACAATAATGTTACTGGTGTTGTCAGTATCTTCATCGATGTATTTCAGTTGATCCCACACTGCCTTATAGCTAAAAACCACCTGATTAGTAATAATGGAATTTAGTGCCTCATGCAGTTCTGTACCAGTCTTCCCCTTTGCATCGCTATAATAGTCTTCACTGAGCGTAATCAGCTGCTCTTCCTGTATTTCCTCCCCAGACCTGGTTCGTGCCACGATCGAAAATTTATATTTCCCAGGTTTTGCTTTTATTCCATGTGGATAATCTAGATTCATTACCGTAGGCACGTTAGGTTGTGACAACGCTGATGCAACCACGCTTGGCCCACTGCACTCTTCAGGATTAATATTTTCGCAGTGAATTTTTGCAGAAATTACCGCTTCCTTTGAGGTTGTGACGGTAAAGTTGAAACTGAATTTCCCCTCGCTATTAATCCATATTGTTTTATTAACATTGCTTACTTCAAGATGTAAATCTTCTTCTTCGGTCGCGTCATCGCAATGCGGGCGGGGCAGATTACCTGTGCCCGGAGTGCCATAGGCAATATTGCCGCCAGAGTAGACTACCCAGTCAGTGGGTATTGTCGATCCGGTGATACTTTTTCGGATAAGTGACGTGTTTTTAGCCGTAAGATCCCAGCCTGGTTTGGCCTTTTCCCAGGAGACCAGGTCAACAGATTTGTTATTGTGATAAAGCGCAACAAAATCTCCAGAATTACCTAATTTGACACTCATATTATCCATGTCAGGGAACCGGTCAAAAAGTTTTACGAATCCATTACGATCGTTTGTGATTGTTTTGTACTGGCCCGGTGCTATCTCACCACTTAATATATAAGCATCTTTATTGCCGTTGTTGTCCTGAATGCGATACTCTGCCAGGTCAATTACAGAACAGCTGGGGTTGTATATTTCAATGAACTCTCCACGCTCACCACCTGCAGGCAAAGAGGATAATGGTGAATGATAAAGTACTTCACTTAGTACCACTTCAGGGGAAGTTGTGGGTACACTCGAAAAAGAATAGCCAGGTAATGTTAAGAAAATAAAGCACAAGATATAATGCCGAATTTTTGCATTGCGGAATATTACTCCTTCTTTCATTTTTTTTGTCCTTTTCATAGTAAAAGTTAATTGATACCTGCAGAAAAATATCGTTTATTTTATTGTGTATCATCGCTTAAATAAATTCTAACGAAGTGAAGACGGTAACATGCAAGACCGTGATGAGAAATAATGGCCTGTCCAGTATTTTATGATTTTAAACTGAACTTGTAACGGAGTGTGTTTTCTTCGTGAGCATAATGTTTATATATTTTCGTCCGCTACGCAGCGTTATGCAGTACCAGCCATAAAGCCCTGTAGGGCTTATGGAATAACAACCTGAGTGGCAATTTCAACCAAAATGCTCGCAGTGAAGAAGAATGTATGTGATTGCAATACGATGTTTCTGACAGGGGTTGAGAAAAATCTCCTCAGGGAAATATAAGGCTGAAGCAGGGCTGAGTAATTTATGAAATAGCTGAGTATCCTGTTATACGGCGTCGCTTAACTGCTTCATTTGATGAGGGTCAGGCAATTTCATGAACATATCCTGAGTTCTGTATAGAGTTTAAGAATTATCTGGATCCTAATATGCATAACCAGGGAGTTTATTTAATAAGGGATGCGTCAAAATGCCCGGTCTTTCGCACTATTCTTTGCGTCAAAAATTATCCGTGTGGGTAATCCTCTTACATTATTTATTTTCCATTTTTTTGCTTACGGTGCCTCCCGTTGCGCGGGCGCAAACTGAACCTCGTGAAAAGGTTGAAACAGAAAGCAATCAACCCCTGCGGGATAAAATGGCCGGCATGTGGGGAAGCGCCCAACAAAACGGTGCCGGTGATGCGCTGCGCGGCGCGGCAAACAGCGAAGTGAATGCCGCGTTAACGCAGGAGGTGGAAGGTGGGCACGGCGGTGTGATTCGCTACACCTCCTCCAGCACGGCGATCGCGACCGTGGAGCCTGGCAGTGGGCTGGTGAACCCAACGCATCGGGGGGATGTCACCATCACCGCGACGGAAACATCCCCTGTCGATCCTGAGCATGTACTGAGTTCCGCCAGCTATCACCTCACCGTTACGGCGGGCGATTTTGCGCCTTCCGTCGAGGACGTTGCCATCGCGGGTGAAATGTCTCCCGGCGAAATCCTGACGGGGAGCTACCGCTATAAAAACAATGAAGGGGAAGATGAAGATCTTAAGCAAACCCGGCTACGGTGGTATGACGCGGACTCAGGCGTGGTGCTGAAGGAAGGTCACGCAGATGAAAAGGATAGCGCGTCGTATGAGGTACAAACGCGTGATATGACCCGCAGCGTGGTCTTCGAGGTCACTCCGGTCAACAAAAAAGGGATCCCGGGGGAAAGCGGGACGGCGAAAATTGCCGGTAGCGCAGCGATTACCCTGCGTATCGATCATCTGCTGTCGCCTGGCGAGATCCGGCGTGACGGCAGCGTGAAGTTCTTCGAAGAGAGTCACGGTGCGCTGCGGCTGGCAGCAGAGGTAAAAGACGGGCAGGATGCTCCCCTGGCCGGGCAGATGGTTTACTGGCAGAGCAGGAACTCGCTTGGCTCGCTGTCACAAAACAGCGTGCTCACTGACGGGCGCGGCCGGGCGCTGGTAGAAATAGAAGACATCATGGCGGATGGAGAGGATGAAATTACGGCCTCGCTGAGCCCGCCAGGCGGGATCCAGAGCCAAAGTGCCACCACCAATGATAGCGTTAAGCAGGAGAAGATGGCGCTGGTTGTCGATTTTGCCCACCCGCTTGCCATTCGTTTTGTGGCATCGCCCGAGCGTGCTGAAGTTGCCACGGAGAAGACGTTCACCGTTGAAGTGACCGACCAGGATGGTAAACCTCTCACGGTTGAGAAAAACGTCACCTGGAGCAGTAACGGTGAAAGCCTCAGCAGCAAGACAGATAGTGAGGGAAGGGCATCCATTGCGCTCACCGCACCGCAAAAAACCACAGAGAAGTGGGTGGTGAGCGCCACGGTGGACGACGTCAGTAGCCCTTCAGAACCGGTACTCCTTGACCCGGGGGCAGTGGCAAAAGTCGTCCTGGACGTTCCGGAAAGTGCGGTTGCAGGCAGTGCGGATAAAACCGTCAGTGCTCAACTGTATGACCGATTTGATAACGCGGTTACCAGCCGTAAACAGGCGATCGCCTGGCGGATTGAAGGGAGCCAGTTCCGGGAAACGCCCACCGGAGACAGCGATGAGCACGGTAATGTCAGTGCAACCGTCGTTATGCCTCAAAAAGCACCCTCGCAGGTGAAGGTCTATGCCGGTGATGAGCAGAAAATCATAAACGTGAATGCCGGGAAGGTTGATCGCATCGAGCTTACAGGCTCGCCGGATACGCTGAATGCCAATGGGAGCAGTACCTCGACGCTGACCGCCATCGCACTGGATGAGCACAACAATGGCGTGCCGGACGCTCCCGTAACGTGGACGCTACTCACGCAGCAGTTTGGCGCGCTGAGTAAAGCGATTGAAAAAACGGATGCGGACGGGAAAGCGACGGCAACATTTACTACCGCATCAGCAGGCGGCAATGCACAAATTGAGGTCGACATTGACGGCCAAAAACAGACGACGCAGCTGACGCTCAACGGTTATCCGGTACCCCGGAGGTGGGGCAGACCCTGAGGGCGGAATACACCTTCACGGCAAACGGATCGGGTTCGGATGCCTCCACCTGGCAGTGGCAGTGGAAAGATGGTCAGACCTGGAGGAATGTCGCTGGCGGCACGGCAAGAACGTTTACGTTGCCGGACAGCTATGCGGGCTATGACGTGCGGGTGGCCGTAACGCCTAAAGGTTCAGGGCAGTCCGTGCCCGGTACTGAGGTCTTTAGTAATGCTATTACCGTAAGATCTAAGCCAGTGCCTTTTGTAACAAACCTGGGTTACAGCGGTAAAACCGGGGCCTGTAACAGAATAACGGCAACCTACACTTACAATGCTAATGGCGGTGCATCCGAAGGCAACACTATATTTCAGTGGAAATGGGGAAGCACCGTTGTTTCCAACGTTCAGGGCGTTACGTTAGGCTATTGGGGGGAAGTCACACTTTATGTGACGCCCGTTAATAAAGACGGTATCAGAGGAAAGACGGAATCAAAAACGTTTAAAAATACTGGTTCAAGCACCTGCGACTGGTAAACACGTTAGTCCAGTCTAATGTGATATCCATACACCAGGGGGGATTTCCCCCCTGAAACCTTACCGGTTTAACGTTTTAGATATGGATTATTTGAATATTACCCTGCTGGGTAGGGGGTTACGAAAAGGAGGCTAGCATCCATGAATAATGTCTATCCTGAAAAGCAAGCATCAATACTCATTGGTGATGCAGCCATGTATTTATCCTTGCGTGGCATGAGCATTGATCATGTTTCTCTCAGTCATTATCTGAGTAAAAAGCTGGAGTATGCCCGGAGTATTGATGATTGCTTGTATGCTGAGGTAATTTGCCTGGCACTTTCAATGTTGAAGGATAACGCGAAGTCAACTGAAGAGTGCTGCTGCAAATATAAAAAGTAGCTAGAGAAATCTATCGATTAACGGTATGACCTTTTATTGCGTTTTCAGTCCTGCCTTCTGCTGTATCGGGCAATTTTGAGTTCTTCAGCAAAATCTAACGCTTCTTTATAATCAAAATTACGCGTCTTTGCATTATGCCTGCCGGGTAGCGGGGCAGGGATTTTCACTCCGAACAGCTCTCCCGTCGTCATAAGCGCATAAACTAATTCAGCCTCGGTGACGCCGGCCAGCTGCGCGAGTACATGTGTCTTAATACAGAAACTTAATTTCACTTTCAATTCTCCTTTTGCAAAATGACACTAAAAGAAAACGGATGAATTTCATGAGATGTCGAAACGCTATGACTTACTCAGGCTATTCACCCTCATTTCATTTCGGTAAAAATCAATAATATCGTCGAGGTTTGGACCCATGAAATTCATGGCGTCAATGGATTCACGCCAGCACGAGAGCGATTCATTCGCTTTTACGTACCATGGATGCTGCTCTTCCTGAGCGAAATGACCCGTAACTAAAACAAGCATATCGGGCTTGATTCTTCTGATGAACTCCAGATATTTCACCAGATGCATCCTCGTGCCAAACGTATCAGCATCGATAATGCATAGCATTCTGCTTTTGGCGATAAAGTAACAGCGTGCTATTTCCGTTAGCCCTTTTTCGAATAAAAAAGAGTTCGTTCGAACGCAAACCCGAATTTTTACATGGCTGTGTTTAACCGATTCTTCCATCATAAGTCTCGCTCAGTAGGGGCAATATATACGATGGCTTTCAAGTCTACTGTTTCAGTCTGAATGCTGACAAGACAACATGTAAATTATTCAGAATAAAATGAGGTGGTACTGATATTCTGCAAGAAAGGATTTATTGTTGAGTTGTGAAATAAAAATTAATTAATCCTGATTTCATTTGTACGTGTATTTTACTGGCTGGATGTTTCAGGTATGGTCATTCCTGCGTGAACTTGTTGCTTTTTATTTCATCAAAGAGGGTTTCTCATGACAAAGACCGTTGTTGCTTTAGCAATGCTTAGTATTTTCTCAACAGCATCAGTATATGCCAGTGACTATGCGCGAATGATGAATATCGAAAACCCTGATCATCTGAAAATCAGAGTGAATAATGCTACCTATGAGGAAGGTTACAGTAATGATTTTATTCCTCATCTCTGGTTTGGTAATGAAGATAACGGCGTGATGAAGGTTGTTGTTGATAATGGCGTGGTGTTGGATGAATCCATTGAAAACGGTCTTAACTGTAACTATGCCATGATTGTTAGTAAAGATAATGGTGTCAACTTACAGGCAAACGGGAAAAACTGTAGTTATAAGCAAAAGAATTACCGTTCCGTTAACTCGCCTGTGGTGACCATTATTAATGATTCATCTTTAAATCTGCTCCCCTATTTTTCTGTTAACGGGAATGACTTTTTTGCCGCCCGCGGCTCTATTATCCCCAACGGGATCCGAATGTTCACCGGAGATAGTGGTACCTGGAAAAAACAGAGTGTGCGCCACGGTGATAGCCTGAAAGTGAAGTTGAGCTACACGCTGGCAGAATCAGGTTCACAAAGAGAAGTTGTGTGCCCGTCTCTGGACGCGTTAACTGAAAACCGGCTTTATCGTCTTCAGGGCGGAGAACAGAATGCGCTCTGTGTCCTCGAAAGTAACGAGATTCAGATTCAACACGATCGTATCGTGGCCGGATGGAACAAGCCCCTGACCAAAGCAGAGCTTCTGCAGCGGATCGACGCAACCGCCGCAGATGATGACGTCATCATTGATATGCCAGATGATAAATACAGAGCGCTCTATACCCAGCCGGGCGAATATAAAATCCCGCTGAAAGCAGGGGACGCAAAAGCGACAATTACCTTAGTGGTTATCAAAGGGACAATTCCCGTCTCGCAGTAAAACGGACATACGTTAGTGAAAAGCTGAGAAGACTGTCAGGCAACATCTCACAGAGCATGTTGCCTGACACATTGGGCATCAAGGATGTGCCGTTATTTTCTGCTCGCCTGAATGTACCTCACTCTCCAGTTTGTGTATCCCAGCACATCGAGAGTGATGGTAAATAGCGTGACCGCGCAGGCCTCGTGGGTAAGGAAATGACATATTTTTATTCCTAATCATTCCATTAACGACCACAGGCGGCAGGTAACGGTGCCTGTAGATCGCTTTCCACCTGAAATTTCCAGTCGTAATACGTTTTTGCATCGGCAAACTGCTTTGGATCATGACGAAATCCGGTTTTTTTTCGCGGCGTGCCTTTTCCGAGACTGCGTACGCCAATCCAGCGCCCCTGCGGGTCGAGGATCATTCCCCAGTTTTTACTTCCCGTTAGCGGGTCGGCGTAGTGCTGGCGCAGATGATAAAGTGGTTTTCGCCCGCGTTTATCGGTAAGCAACTGTTCAAAACGCACCGGGAAGCAGCCATCACCGTTGCCGCGGTAGGCTTGTATCGCCGCGCGGATTTGATCCCCGCGGGATAAAAGCTCTGCCTCCTGCTGTTCCTGATAACGCATCTGCACCTCGTCGCGACTTTTCAGCAGCGACAGCGCCAACGTGGAGAGCGCAATCAACAGCAGGAGATAGGTAAAACCTCCCTGTCGTTTAATAGAATGCATCACCCTGTTCCTGCCCGGGTTTGGGTGGCGTCTCGACGTCAATAATTTGCCCTTCGTCATCGGTCTTTGCTTCCCAGATATCGCGGCGATTGGTTACCGGATCCAGCGGCATCTGGCGCAGATAACCGGCCTCTATCAGATCCTCAAGGCTGTATGGCCCCGCCAGGCGATCGCGGCGGTAGTGATCGATCGCGCTGCGCAGGGTATGCAGGTTGTGCTCGCGTACCACCTCTTTGGCTTTATCCGCGTGCTGGAAAAAACGTGGAGCAACCAGCGTCATTAATGTGGCGATGATCGCCATCACCACCAGCAGCTCGATGAGCGTAAAGCCTTTTTCACCATTGCGCATAGGGCACTCCATTCAGACCGCTGATCGTACTGGTACTACTGACGTCAAACACATCTTTGCCGCCGCCGCTGAAATCGCCGGGCGGCTGTGTGGATGCGCGTAACCGCCAGGTCTCTTCGTCGTTTTTTCCGTCGCAATCACACATCGGATCGCGCGGAATATGGCGCAAAAAGTAGATCATCGCGCCAGTAGGTGACGACTTATCCCGGACGCCTTCCACCAGACTTTTTAGTGACGGCGGGTATCCCGATTCGCTGGTTTTTTTCTCAATGCGTCCCTCCACACTCGCCTGATGATAGCGGTCAATAGCATCGCGCAGCGTCCGTAGCGACTCGCTTAGCTGCGTCTCCTGCTGCCGCTGGTGATAGTTACGCATCAGCGGCGCGGCGGCGGCGGCAAGCGTGCCGAGTAGCGCCAGCGTGACGATCATCTCAATCAGGGTAAAACCGCGCTGGCGCTGCATTACGATGCTCCATTTCCCGTTTCTGACGTATCGATGATCGGCGGTGGTAGCGTTGCCGCCCGGTCCGGGAAATGGGCTGGAGGCGCAAGCGCTGGTGCGGTGAACCCACTGCCGGGCTCGTCGCGTTGCAGGTCGCGCAACTGAATGCTATCGCCCGTTAAATCGTCGCTTCCCATCTCAATGGTACTGACGTGGCTGCCGGGTAAATCGAGGTTGCGTTCAATGGTCGGCGTAATCAACAGCACAACCTCGGTGCGCTCTTTGTTGTCGGTATTGCTGCTAAACAGGCGACCCAGTCCAGGAATATCGCTCAATAAAGGCGTCCCTTTTTGGGTACTGGTTTCGTCCTGCTTAATCAGCCCTGCCAGCATCTGGGTTTCGCCGTTCATGCTGCTGAGGGTGGTATTGGCTTCGCGTTTGGTCGTGCGGTAATACTTTGCGCCGTTCTCTCCGGGCTCCTCGGCGCCCAGGGCGCTGAGCGTAAACTTCACTTCCATCGAGATATTGTCATCCATACTGACTTCCGGCGTGACTTCCAGCTTCAGGCCGACATCCTGATAATCCACTTTCTGTTGTGAGATCCCGTCATTCACGGTGGTGGTCAGCACCGGTATGGTTTGACCAATATCGACCAGCGCTTTTTTATTGTTTTTCACCCGGATCCGCGGGTTTGCCAGGACTCTGGCATTGCTCAACACCTTTTTCATGTCAATGGTCATGTTGTCGATATCGACCATGATATTTTTGGCGTTCAGATCGCCAATGGGGATCCCGCTCCCCTTTAAATCACCGTCCTTACTTTTGGCAAAGCCCGCGCTGATGGCCTGCGGCAGCTTCACGCCAAGCGCTTCAAGATCGTTGGTATTCACTTCCAGCACCTCGACGGCCAGCGTGACCTCCGCTTCAGGGCGATCGAGCGTCACTAACAGACGCTCCGCTTTTTCCACGCTCTCTTTTGGCCCGCGCAGGGTGACGGAGTTGGTTCGTTCATCAACGTGCACATCCTTCAGCTTGACCATATTGCGCAGGGCAACATTGACCTCTTTCGCTTTCGCGTAGCCCAGGAAGATGGTTTTGACGACTACGTCGCGATAGATCTTCTCCTTTTGCGCGGTAGCGGGGTAGATGAGTAACGTATTGCTGTTCAGTACTTTTTTACGCAGGTTATTCGACAATAACAGGACGTTGATGGCATCTTCCGCGGTGGTGCGTTTGGCGATCAGGCTGCCGGTGGTGCTGGATGAAATATCTTTGTCAAAGATGATATTTACCCCGGTCATCTGGCTGATGGTGTTAAAGATGGCCAGCAGGCTGTGTTCGCGAAAATTAAGCGAAATGGTTTTTTGTAGCTCCCGGTTCAGCCGTTGTTCTGGCTGGTTGATCCGCGCGACCTCGCGCATCAGGTGATCGCGCAGGGCGCGTGCCTGTGGCCAGTTAGGATCTTCTTCCAGCACCTGCTGGATTTTGTGCAACGCGCGCGCCGGATCGCGGGTGCTGTTAGCCACCGCGTCTCTGTACAACGCGTCCAGCGCCCGACGGGCGTCGAGTTTGCGTAACCCCTGCAAGGCGCGCAGGTTGCCTGGCTCATAGGTGAGCGCATCGCGCCACATCTGTGCCGCCTGGGTGTAGTTGTTCTGACGCACCGCGAGATCGGCGTTTTTCAGATAGTCATTCACCAGCTTTTTGCTGATGTCAGCCTGCTCGGCGCGAAGCGCGATATCCTGCGGACTCGCGATGCGCTGTTGGTCAATTTCCTTCAGTCGCTTAATCAATACCGGCGGAGAGGCGGTGACCGATTCCCGGACCGGAGGCGTCGTCGTACGTTGCGCACAGCCGCTCACGAACGCGCATGACAACAAAAAAGTGAGAGCAATTATTTTCTTCATAATTAGTGTGTCGGTTCCGATTGCAGCTCATCCAGTTCCAGGCGTTGCTGGATATGGCTGGGCTGCCATTCAAACAGGAGGTGGTCGTTCGCCACCGCTTTTAACATCCAGTCGTCGATCGGCGAACTGCCGATCCAGATCTTGCCGTCTGCTTTACAGCGTTCGCACACCGGCCAGGTCTCTTTGCCATCCGTCAGCACAATGATCCTTTGACGGTTTTCCCACCAGGCACCAAGTACCTGTAGCGGTAGCGGCGGCGCGGCAGGTTGCGCCTTTTCTGCCCGCTCGCTTTCCGGCTTTTTTTCTGCCGCGTCTTGCGCTCTGTTACGCAGTGTTGAAAAGAGATCGATGCGCGTTGAGTGCGCCGTCTCCTGTTTTGCCGGTGCGGGCCGTGGGCGCGAGACAGGCTGCACCTGGTGCGGCGCTTGCGACACCTCTTCCCCGGCAACCAGACTCCAGATCGTCGCGCCGGCGGTCAGCACCAGCGCCAGCTGTAAATAGCGCGGCAGTTTCATGGCGACTCCTTCAACAGACGAAGTTGTACGGTGGCGCTGAGCTGGGTGTCCGATGGGCCTGCGCGGCGCAGGCTTAGCTGCTCAATGCGTAACGGCAAGGTGCGACTGAGCTGCTCCAGTGCGTCAACCAGCGGCAGATATTCACCGCGCAGCGGAATATCCAGACGTAGCGCCGTTTTGCCGTCGTCTTTTTCCAGCTGATAGCGACTGGCGTCGACCTTCAGCCCGCGGCTCCTGAACTGGGTAAAAAGGAGCCTTACCTGCTGATATTCTCCAGGGCTGATGCGGCTTTGCAGTTCAGGCTGTTGTTTATCCAGTGGCAGCGCGGTCTGTAGCTGTGCATGGATCCGGGCAAGGTTCTCCTGCAGCTGAATGGTGTGCGGCCGGACAGCCCCAAGCCACAACACCAGCAACCCTGCGGGCAGCCCGGTGAGCAACAGCGGGATCGTTCCGATGCGTCCGGCAAGCAATGCGGCCTGCCAGCGCAATACGGCGGACTTATTCTGAAACCGCATGCTGCTCCTCCGCCGTAACGTTGACGTCGAGCACCGCGTTAATCGGCCAGGCAGGATCGCCCTGCGCCGACTGGCGATGGTTTTCCAGCACCACGCGCGCGGGTAACTGCTGTAGTCGCTCGCTAAAGGCGAGCAGGGCGTCAAGATTGCTGGCAGCCACCGTGAGGCGCGCGTCGTATTTGCTGGCAGTGACTTCAATGCTCAGGAGCGCAATATCGGGCGTCAGTACGCTGCCGATGTTGTCCAGCAGTTTGATGGCCGGTGGAACGGCCTGCAGTTGCTGAGACAGACGCAATCGCCGCTGTTCGGCTTCACGCAACTGGCGCAGCACCTGCTGACGTTCTGCAAGCTGCTGCTGCGCCCGGGACGTCTGTAGCTCAAGGTGCTGGTGCTGGAGCAGGCCATACGTCACGGTGACGGCGAGCGGTACACAGAGGAGGCTGGTTAATAACAACGCGCGTGAGGCCCACGGGGAGTTACGCGTAAACAGCGGTGTCATGTGGTCTCTCCTGTAGCGCTAATTCCTGATGGTGCTCACCGTCGGTATGAATGACGTAGCCAGGACAATCCCGCATTCCGCTTAGCCGGGCGATAACCCGCAACTGGGCGTCCATCTCCTGCTGTGGCAGAGTGAGCGTCCAGACGTCGCGCCAGTTGTGATGCTGACGGCTGGCAATCCGGCTATGGTGGGGACTCATTGCCACAAACAGGCCGTTTTCCGGTAGTGCGTGGCTGAAGTGGTTAAACAGCTTTTGAAACGGGGTGATAACACCGCGAAAACGCAGCCGCTCCCTGCGCGCCAGCGCGCCAAGCATTTGCCAGCAAGATTGTTTCAGGCAGGCGGCCATCGCCGACTGCTGCCAGTCAAGGGTCTCAAAGCGTACCTGCCACTCGACGGGAGGACTCACGCGATGAACCGCCTGCTGCCGGGCAAGCTGGAGCAGCTCCTGCGGTGTGGTTACGCCGTCATGCCAGAGCTGAATTAAAAACGTCAGATCGTCGGTATCGAGGTGAAATTCCACCGCATCACGCCAGGGTAAGACGGACGGACGCAGGCGCAGTAGCGTTTCGAGCGCGGCCTCAAGGGGGGCATCGGGCTGGCGTTCATGCGTGGCGATCACCATATTGTTGCGGCGCAATCGCACGGCATGGGGCCAGATGTCGCACTGCCAGGTATTAGTGAGTGATAACACGATTCACCTCCTCCCAGGTGGTTTTGCCTTCGACCACGGCGCGCAACGCGATGGTCGAGAGCGGAACAAAACCGTCATTCAGCGCCACTTCCTTTAATTTGCGGCGGGGCGAGCGGGCCAGCATCGCCTCTTTCATCGCGTCGCTGAAATGCAACACTTCCGCCAGCGCCAGCCTGCCGCGATAACCGCTGTCGCGGCAGGTATCGCAGCCCCGGCCTCGTCGCCAGCGGGGGGAAAGCTGCTGCAGCGGGCCGGATTGCCACGCCGCGAGAAGATCATCTGCGGGCGTGGCGTCATCAATGCAGTCCGGGCAGATCTGGCGTACCAGCCGCTGCGCCACCACGCCGTTGAGAGCGGTGATCAGGCTGGCGGGTTCTACCTGCATATATAAAAAACGTTCCAGGACGCTAAAGACATCGTTGGCGTGAACCGAGGAGAGCACGACGTGGCCGGTGAGCGCTGCCTGGACGGCAATGCCGGCGGTTTCGCCATCGCGGATCTCACCCACCAGGATGATGTCCGGGTCGTGACGCAAAATGGCACGCAACCCACGGGCGAAGGTGAGCCCTTTTTTATCGTTTACCGGAATTTGCAGTACGCTGTTGAGCTGATACTCCACGGGATCTTCAATGGTGATGATTTTGCATTCGCCGCTGTTGAGTTCGCTGAGTGCCGAGTAGAGGGTGGTGGATTTCCCGCTTCCCGTTGGCCCGGTCACGAGCACCATGCCGTGGGGCAGATGGGTCAACTGACGAATGGCATCCAGCGTGTGTTCATCAAAGCCGAGCGTCTCCAGACGCAGGTTCTGATCGTGAGATTTATCCAACACGCGCAGCACGGCATCCTCACCGTAGACCCCCGGCATAATGGAGACGCGAAAATCAACGGGACGCTGGAGGATTAACGCCTTAAAGCGTCCGTCCTGAGGCGTGCGTCGCTCGGAAATGTCCATGCAGCTTAATACTTTAAGACGGGAGATAACCTGTTCCGCCTGCTGAAGCCCGGCGCAGTGGCGAATGCTATGCAAGACGCCATCGATGCGGTACTTCACCATTAGCCCGTCTGCTACGGCGCAAAGATGAATATCGCTGGCGCGGCTTTGCAGGGCATCAAATAGCGTGGCGTTGACCAGCTTAATGACGGCATGGGGTTCGCTGGCGATGGCCGCAGGGGTTATCTCCAGCCATCGCGCCTCTTTATTCTCGTCACTCTGTTGCTGCTCTAACTGATCGAGCGTGCGTTGTTGTTTTGCCAGTTCATCAAGCCGGGCGTTGAGCCGGGAAAGTGGGGCCAGCGCGGGAAGGGCGTTCATGTTATAGGCCCACTGGCGTAGAGCCAGCGAAAACGGATCGCCCAGCGCAACGTGGAGTTGACCGTTAACACGCAGCGGCAGTGCACGCTGACTGAGGGATTCGGTCAGCGGTACGCTATTGAAATCCTCTTCACCGTCGACAAGGAGTGCGGGTGAGAGCGGCGTAAGCCCCAGGGCTTCGGCGGCGCCTTCTAACGCGTCGGGAATACTGTCCAGCAGTTCCGCCAGTGCCTGAAGGCGCTGCTCTTCTGGCAGGTCGAAAAGGGGTTCTACAGATGGTGAGTGAGACATTATTGCAATCCTCCTGCCAGTTCAAAAATGGGCATGTACAGTAAAAACACGACGAGCCCAACGATGCCGCCAACGACCATCATCAGAATCGGTTCAAAAATTTTGCTAAAGGTTTCAATCGCGCGTTCCAGCGATTCATCATAAAAAGCCGCGATCCGCTCGCACATCGCAGGCAGTTCACCGCTGCGTTCGCCGACCTGGAGCAGGCGGCTGGCGACCGGAGTCGTCATCTGTTGGGCTTCCAGCATGCGGGATAGCGACTCACCGGCGGCGACGTCGCGGATAACCTGTTCAACCTGCTGCCGATGGCTGGTGGGCAGGATTTCCCGGCTCAGCATTAATGCATCAGGCGCGGGAAGGCCGCCCTGCAACAGCAGGCCCAGCGTGCGGTAGAAACGCACCAGCACTGAAAGCTGATGCTGCTGGCGTAACGCAGGAATGCGTAGCAACACACCGAGCGCTCGCTGGCGCAGGCGCGGGCTACGAACTGCCATCACGATGCCTGCGACCGCTACCGCACATCCGGCCAGCAGAAGTGAACCGTGACTCTGCGTCAGGCGCCCCCACCAGAGGATTAGCTGCGCGCTGGCGGACGGGTTCTTCATTCCATCAAACACCACGGAAAATCGCGGAATAATAAAGCCGAGCAGAAAGAACAGAATCGCTCCCCCGGCGGAGAGCACAATTGTCGGGTAGAGCAGGGTTGATTTAATCCGCTTGCGCAGAATTTCCATTCTGGATTCGTAAAACTGAAAACGCTTCAGCGCTTCGGGTAAGTGTCCGGTTTGCTCTGAAGAGGCAACGGTATTAATCAGCAGAGGTGGAAATAGCGCAGGTAACGCCATCATGGCGTGAGACAGCTGTGCCCCTTCGTAGAGCTTTTTAACCAGCGTATCCAGGACCAGCGAGGTGCCACCGTCGCGGCTACTTTCGCGCAGCGCTTCGACGGCCTCGACCACGACCAGCCCGGCCTCCAGCAGGGCGATAAGCTCCTGCAAAAACAGATTTAATGGAAAGCGTTTCTCCTTACGGGCGGGGCGTTCCTGCACCTGTAAAACAATGCCGCCGCTGGCAATAATGCGGGCGCTGGCATCATCAGGTGACGCGGCAAGCACGGTCTGATTGACGCGTTTCCCCCCCTGGAGGATGGTGACGATATATGGTTTCATTTTGGCGACAGTGTATGGCTCTGCCTTTTAAGGCGGGCATAATGCGGAGCCACTTTTTTTATATATTGTTGACGAAGCGCGCGGCGCTGCGGGGTATTTGCCGTTCCGGCGTTATAAGCCCCCACAGCGTCCCAGGTATAACCAAAGCGCTGGATTTGACCTGCCAGGATCCAGGCGCCGGTCATGACACTTTGGCAAGGATCGTTAAGCAGATCTTTTTGACTAATACGAAATTTACGTAGCGTATCGAAGTGAATGCTGTTGATTTGCATCAGACCGACATCCATTGAGCCATCACGGTTTTTGTTGATGGCTCGGGTATCGCCGTTGGATTCCACTATCGCTATCGCCTGTAATAGCTCTGGCTCAATGCCGTAACGTTCTCCTGCCATTTGCCAGCAATCGGCACGGCAGGAAAATACGCTGAAGATAAACAGCGAATATAAGGACAGGCGTAGCATTTTCAGAATCCGTACGTGACAGGCTTACCGTCTTTACCACCGGAAGTAATTTCGACTTCATTAATGGCGTCTTTTGTCCGCGAGGGGTTATGAAACTGATAGGGATTTCCCCAGGGGTCTAACGGCACATGCTGGCTGAGATAAGGGCCATTCCAGTTTTGCACGTTGGACGGTTTCTCGGTCAGTGCTTTCAGCCCTTGCGTTTCACTTGGATAACTGCCGGTGTCGAGGCGATATTGCCCTAGTGCCTCAGCAAGTGAGCGCATCTGTCGGGCAGCGGTTTTCTCTTTAGCCGAGTCGACATTGGAGAAGACCTTAGGTCCGACAAACCCTGCCAGCAGCGCAATAATCATCAGTACGACCAGCAATTCAAGCAGGGTGAAACCACCCTGTTTTCGCATCACGTTTGTTGCGTATTTCATTGAGAGCGTCCTTATTGGATATAAGTTGTGATTAATTTCTGAATTTTCCCTGAAAAAAGCGTGGGCACATAGGTATGCCATCTTTTTTAAGTAGTGAAGATGGGAAAGTTAAATAAAGAAGCGTCTTACAGGATGCGAGAATTTTCTCGATTTGTCGTTGAGGAATTTATTATAAATACGGGAGATATCTCTGATTGATTTCGTATGTGTAAATAATGGCAGATGTCCTGCGGCGGAATAAATATAAATGGCGCGGACTTTTTTAGCAAAAGATATTTCTTATTTAATGCGGACGGTTTCCTGACTCTCTTCTCTTTTATCCCCAACGATCTTAGCGCTAAAAAAAAAGACAATTTGAGAGGTAATCCACAGGACTATCATCACAAAGCGATAAGGAACTTTGATGAAAAAACTCACATTATCTCTGTTAATTGGTAGCGCATTAATGGCGCAATCGGCTTTCGCGGCGCAGGCACCTCGAGCAGTCACCTATCTTACCTCCTGGGGCAATATTCAGCCGGGGCTGGTTGAAGATATGAAAGAGGTGAAAGCTGATACCTTCCTGCTTTCATTTGGCGGCTGGGACGCAAGCGGTAAAATTTCCAGTTCAGATAATATTGTTGCTGTACCGCAATATGATCCGTGGTACATCAATGCGCCAGCCTATGTGGTCTGGAGCCAGCTGAAGCAGGCGCAGCCTGAGAAAAAAATGATGCTGGCGCTCGGCGGTGAAACGTATTCATCCATGTGGGCCTACCTGAATAACGAACAAACGCGTGAAACGCTGGCGCAGAATCTAGTGAATCTGCTGAACACCAACTTCCCGGTTTATAAAAAGAATTTGAAGCCGGAAGAGATGGTCGGCGAATGTCTGGGCACCAACTGGGAGGGCAAGTGTGATATGACGCTCTACCAAAAGGCCGGTACGGTTCAGCTTGATGGCATCGATTTTGACTTCGAAAAATCAGAACGCGTGACGCCGCAGGAGAATGCAAACTTACTGGATCTGGCTGAACGGGTTCGTAACAAGCTCAATGCCGCTGGCAGTAAAAAACTGCTGAGTCTGACTACCTATCACGTTGGCGCTGACCCGGAAGACTGCTCCAACAGTGCGGTAACAGAGAATTGCTCCTTCGTTGAGACCGCTCGCTCTTCACACCACGGTGAAGTGCTGCCGCTGCTGACTCAGGGGAAAAACGTTTTCGATTTCTTCAACGTCATGGCCTATGACGCCGGCCCGCGCTTTAAGTATGACGTGGCGATGGCCAACTACGCCCGCGCGGTGGGTGATAAAAGCAAAATCGTTCTCGGTCAGACCATCAACTCCCAGTGGGGACCCGAAGGGCGTTTTGTTGAGAGCCGACAGAACAACGTAAACCGTGCGGGCTGGCAGGCGGAGAAAGGCTATGGCGGATTCTTTATCTGGACACTGGGTGCAAACGACCAACAGATGTCCATGCCGCAGCAGGTTGACTACTTCAATGAAATGAAAGAGCGCGCCGATCTGATGTCGCCCGATCGCCCGGTAGATACTGTTGCACCTACCGAGCCGACGAAACTCAAGGTGTTGGAAAACAATACAACAATCACCCTCGGCTGGAATGCATCCGAAGATGAGGTAGGGGTGACGGGATATGACATCTACCGTGATGACGCTCAGGTCGGTACCTCAACGGGTCTCAGTTGGACCGATAACGATGTGGTTACCAGTGGCGTGACCTACCACTATTTCGTGAAAGCGCGTGATGCGGCAGGCAATATCTCAAAAAGCAGTAATGTGGTTGAGGTGAAGACCATTGTCGTTGATGAAGGGCTCCCAGGTCAGCCAACTGGACTGGCGGTGGTTTCGAAGACGGAAAACAGCCTGACGGTGAAATGGAATGCGGTAGACAAGGCGGAGAAATACCGCGTACTGCGCGACGGGAAGGAGCTGCTTATCGAGAAAGGTACGCAGATTTACGACACAGGCCTGCGCGCGGGCACGACCTACATCTATCAGGTGATCGCAGAAAACGCCAAAGGTCAGTCGCAGGCGAGTGCGCCACTCAAGGCCACGACGGACGAAGGGACGGTGACACCTGGGCCAGAAGGCGAGTGGAAAGTCGGTGTGAACTACAAAGTGGGAGAGGTGGTGACGTATGAAGGCAAGCAGTATCGCTGCCTGCAGGCTCATCCTTCTATGGCTCACTGGGCGCCTTCTATGGCTCCGGCGCTGTGGCAGCCTGTCCCTTAATCTTTCACGGCCCTCGCATGGGGGCCATTTTCAGGAGCCAGAGTGATGATGTTAAGGACGCTGATTGCCGTGCCGTTGATTGTACTATTTTCCGCTCCGCTCACGCAGATGGCGAATGCGCAGGCCCTTCAGGCTGCGCAACAGCATGTCGCAGAAAAACAAAACTGGAAGACGCTGGTATGGCTGGCAAAAGGGGACAAACTGATGGTTACCAACACCGGTACAACCGCGGTTCACCTTAAAAAGTCGATCGTGTTGATGCCCGATGAGATGGGGTTAATGCTGCATACCGACACCATTTTACCGGGCGAGACGCTGCAGGTAATGGGCGCGTGTCCGCACCATTTGCCGTTACAGAAAGAGGTGATTATTCATCTGCCCTCATCGGATGTACCGCACCGGCTGGTGCTAAACCATTAAGTGAATACGACCGGTACAAGACTTGTATTACTTTTTGTTAATGCAATGTTGCTTAAAATGGTGCATTTAATTAACATTTGCACAACAATAGTGCGTTATTTGCACTATGGTTGTGCGTTTTATGTTCTTTTTCTCAGATGCCAGCTTCCGGCATCGGCTACATTTGTAACAACGTATTGCTGTAACCCGTTAATTTCTTATTCTTTTTCCAAAAGATTCATGAACCAATGAAAGATTGGTTCGTTTATTGCTTAATCATTAACACGGTAAGTAGAACGTCATATCAATAGCTTATCGTTAATAAAAATAAAGTAATGATGAAAGCGAGCGAACCAATATGGAAAAACCGTCACGGTTTCTGGCAAATTCCAGCACCGCGCTTGAACAGCTGCGCGGGCTAATCAACCAGCACGAGTCAACACCAGGCACTCCGCTGCCCACAGAACGTGAGCTATCGGAGACTCTCGGCGTAGGACGACGTGAAGTGCGTCGTGCGCTGGATGTGCTGGAAGAAGAGGGGCGCATCTGGCGTAAGCAGGGCAAAGGGACGTTTATCGGTCCGGCGGCACCTGTTGAACCCCTGGCCCTTCAGGGATTGGTTCAGCAAACCAACCTTCTGGAAGTGATGGAAGCTCGCCTACAGCTCGAACCCGGCTTAGCCCGGCTTGCGGCACTGCGTGCCACCAGGGAAAACCTCGCGCTTATGCAGCGCATGCTGGAACGCATTGATAAGGTCAGCCCGGATGACCGCGATCTCAACGAACTGTGGGATAGCGCCTTTCACCGCGCGATTGCGGAAGCGGCGGGTAATCGCCTGATGCTCGGCCTGTTTGATGCCATTGATGCCGTCAGACGTGAACCGGGCTGGCAGCATCTGCGTGAATTAGCCCGCACGCCCGAACGTGTCGATAGCTATAACGACCACCATCACAAGATCATGTCTGCGATTATCCATCGCCAGCCTAACGAGGCAGCGGCCGCCATGCGCGAACACCTGCTTAGCCTGCAAACCGCCCTGATTCATGCTATCCACCTTGAGGACGACTTCACGCTATGACGACGATCCCGTTTAAGGATTCCACGCCTGTACTGCGGCTGAATAATCTCAACGTCAAATTTTCCGGCTCTCCGGTGAGCGTACTGGACGGCATTTCCCTGACGGTCAAAGCGGGCGAAACGCTGGCGCTGGTGGGGGAGTCAGGCTGCGGGAAAAGTATCACCTCATTGGCGCTGATGGGATTGTTGCCTGCCAGCGCGCAGATTGTCAGCGGGGAGATGCAGTTTCGCCGTCACGATCTGCGCAAGCTCTCGCCGCGGGAATATGCCGATCTGCGCGGCAGCGAGCTGGCGATGATTTTCCAGGAGCCCATGACCTCGCTTAACCCGGCGTTTACGCTGGGCGATCAGCTTAGCGAAGCGGTAATGCGACACCAGAACGTCTCGCGCGCAGAGGCGATGAAGGTCGCGCTGCAGATCCTCGAGAAGGTACAGATCCCGGCCGCAGAGATGAGATTGAAAGCGTACCCTCACCAGCTATCCGGCGGAATGCGCCAGCGCGTGATGATTGCCATGGCGCTGATTAACCACCCCAAATTACTGATTGCGGACGAACCCACTACCGCGCTCGACGTCACCATCCAGGCGCAAATTCTCGCCTTGCTCAACACCCTTAAAGAAGAAACGGGCACGGCGGTGCTGATGATCACCCATGATTTAGGCGTGGTGGCAGAAGTCGCCCAGCAGGTGGCGGTGATGTATGCCGGGCAGGTGGTGGAGCAGGGAAGCGTGGAGGCCATCTTTGCCGACCCGCAGCACCCTTACACCATCGGCCTGATGGGGTCGATCCCCTCTCTGGGCGCACGTAAAGGCCCGCTTTCCACCATTCCCGGATCGGTGCCGCTGCCGGAATCCATGCCGAAAGGCTGCCGTTTTGCCACCCGTTGCCCCTTTGCGCAGGCGCGCTGCCATGATGAAAAACCGCAGCTCGCTACGCCTGGAACCGGTCATCAGGTTGCCTGCTTCCGCGTGCCGCTCGAACACCACATTGCCCTGGGAGAGACCGCATGACTACGCCCATTCTTGAAGCCCGCGACCTTAGCAAGCTGTTCCCTGGCCCCAAAAAACTCTTTACCCCGGCCCGGTTTGTCACGGCGGTCGATCGCGTTTCGCTTGCCGTGATGCCGGGCGAAACGCTGGCGATAGTGGGGGAGTCGGGTTCAGGAAAATCTACTCTCGGTCGTCTGCTGCTGCGTCTGCTGGAAGCCAGTGAAGGGCGCGTGTTTTACCAGGGGGAGGAGATCACGCATGCATCGGGGGCTCGCCTCAACCAGCTCCGGCGTGAATTGCAAATTATCTTCCAGGATCCCTTTGCCTCGCTCAACCCGCGCATGACGGTGGAGCAGATCGTTGGCGAGCCGCTGTGGCTGCACCAGAACATGAAAAAAGCCGATCGTCAGTATCGCGTCGCCGAGCTGCTTAAGACCGTTGGCCTGCCCGCCGCCTGGGCCGGACGCTATCCGCACGAGTTTTCCGGCGGGCAGCGCCAGCGTATCGGCATTGCGCGCGCGCTGGCTTCGGGGCCGAAACTGCTGCTGGGCGATGAGCCTGTATCCGCGCTGGACGTCTCCGTGCAGGCGCAGGTGGTCAACTTGCTTGAAAGCCTGAAGCATCAGTTCGGCCTGACGATGGTGATTGTCGCCCACGGTCTGGCGGTTATCCGCCATATGAGCGACCGCGTGGCGGTGATGTACCTCGGGCAAATCGTCGAGCTTGCCACCGTCGACGAGATTTTTGACGCGCCGCTGCACCCCTATACTCAGGCGCTGATCGCCTCGGCGCCGCAGATGCAGCCCGGCGTGGAACGCGACGCACTGCTGCTGCAGGGCGATTTGCCGAACCCGGCTAACCCACCGTCCGGCTGCCGTTTCCACACCCGCTGCCCGTACGTCACCGATGAATGCCGCCAGGTCGAGCCGATCAATCAGGTGCTCGACGGCGGACGTCAGGTTGCCTGCCACCGCTGGCAGGAGATTAACCGCGATCGCAGCGTTATCCAGATCGCACCGCCATCCGCCGCTTTTCTGCGCCGCCGCGCGCTGTTTGAACACGCGGCCACTCACTCGTCCCTTCCTTCAAGGAACTCATGATAATGACAATGCGTAATTCTCTTTTGACCGTACTGGGAAGTGTTATGTTGCTTGGCGCGGCGCTGCCCGCCCATTCTGAAAGCGTGCTGCGTATTGGTCTGGGCGCAGACCCGGACATGCTCGACCCGCATCTGGCGCGCACCTACTATGGCCGCTTCGTGTTTGCCTCCCTGTGTGACAGGCTGGTGGATGTGGATGAAAATCTGAAGGTCGTACCCGGTCTGGCCAAAGACTGGGCGTGGAGTGACGACGGTAAAACCCTGACGCTCAATTTGCGTGAAGGGGTTACCTTCCACGACGGTGAGAAATTCGATGCCGCTGCAGCGAAATACAACCTCGACCGCGCCCTGACCATGAAAGGCTCTCTGCGTAAAAGCGAGATCTCGTCGGTGGAGTCGATTGTCGTCACCGGCCCGATGCAGATTGCCCTGCACCTGAAAACGCCCGATGCCGCGCTGCTGATGCAGCTCACCGACCGCGCCGGGGCAATGATGGCCCCCGAAGCGGCGAAAAAGCCTGACTTTGCCGCTCATCCGGTCTGTTCCGGCCCGTATAAATTCGACAGCCGCGTGTCGCAGGACCGCATTGTTCTGACCCGTTTCGACAACTACTGGAACAAAGACGCCTACCACTTCGACAAAATTATCTATCTGCCGATCCCGGATGCTTCCGTGCGCCTGGCTAACCTGCGCGCGGGCGATCTCGACCTGACTGAAGGCATCGCCGCCAGCGACGTCAAAACCGTCGAAGCCGACAGCAAGCTGGCGCTGGCGAAGGTGACGGGCCTGGGCTATCAGGGGATCACCTTTAATATCAATAACGGCAAGGTACCCGCCAACGATCCGTTCAAAGATGCCCGCGTGCGCGAGGCGTTTTCTCAGGCCATCGACCGCGATGCGTTAAACCAGGTGGTCTTTGAAGGGCTTTACACCCCGGCAAACCAGGCGTTTTCGCCGGTCAGCCCGTATCACGTCAACCTGCCGGTGCCGCCGCGCGACGTCGACAAAGCCAAAGCCTTGCTGAAAGCCGCAGGCGTGAGCACGCCACTGACCGTCAATCTGTTGGTGCCGAACAACCCAACCTCTCAGCAGGTAGGCCAGGTGCTTCAGGCTATGGTGGCAGAGGCTGGCTTTACCCTGAACCTGCAGATGACCGAATTCGCCACGCTGCTGGATCGCCAGCAGAGCGGTGACTATCAGCTGAGCTTCTCCGGCTGGTCGGGTCGCCCGGATCCGGACGGCAGCATCTACGGCTTTATCAACAGCAAAGGCACCCTGAACGACGGTCGCTACAGCAACGCGCAGGTCGATGAGTGGCTGACCCAGGCGCGCCAGAGCACCGACCAGGCCGCACGCCAGCCGCTGTACGACAAAGTGGTGAAGCAGCTGCAGACCGATATGCCGATTGCCTACCTCTACTTCGAGCCGCGCATTTTTGGCCTGAACAAGAAAGTGCAGGGCTTTAAGCCTTATCCGGACGGCATCGTGCGTCTGGCCGGTTTGACGCTGGCGAAATAAACGTCCTGAGGAGAGCCCATGCTGGAACTGATTTGCAAACGTCTGCTGCTGGCCGTCCCAACGCTGTTGCTGGTGAGCATGATGGTCTTCGGGCTGCAAAAGCTGCTGCCCGGTGACCCGCTAATCGCCATGGCCGGGGAGGAGCGCGATCCGGCGGTCATCGCCCAGCTGCGTGCGGAGCTGAACCTCGATGC
This sequence comes from Enterobacter chinensis, assembly GCF_034008295.1. NCBI lineage: Bacteria > Pseudomonadati > Pseudomonadota > Gammaproteobacteria > Enterobacterales > Enterobacteriaceae > Enterobacter > Enterobacter chinensis. The sequence continues at coordinate 851,159 of NZ_JARDVI010000002.1, read as the reverse complement.
GCCGATCCCCGTGCAGTATTTCAACTGGCTGACGCGCGCGCTGCAGGGCGATCTGGGCGTCTCCTTACGCACGCATGAACCGGTAACGCAGCTTATTGCCAGCAAGCTGCCGGTCACGCTGGAGCTGTCGCTGCTGGCGATGATCATCGCGCTGGTGTTCGGCATCAGCATGGGGATCCTCGCCGCGGTGAACAAAAACAGCTGGGTCGATCACGGGGCAAACTTTGTGGCGATCTCGGGGATCTCGATTCCCCACTTCTGGCTGGGGATCCTGCTGATTCTGGTCTTCTCGGTGAACCTGCAATGGCTGCCCGCGTCTGGCTATGTGCCGTTCAGTGAAGATCCGCTTCAGAACCTGCGTACGTTACTGCTGCCCGCTGCCGTGCTCGGAACCGGTCTGGCGGCGACGCTGATGCGCCATACCCGCGCGTCGATGATTGCGGTACTGAAGGCGGACTACATCCGCACCGCGCGGGCCAAGGGGCTATTGCCGAAAGCGGTGATCTTAAAGCACGCGTTTCGCAACGCGCTGGTGCCGGTGATCACCCTCACCACGCTGCTGTTCGGCGAGCTGCTGGGCGGCGCGGTGCTGACCGAGCAGGTCTTCACCATTCCGGGCTTCGGCAAGATGATCGTCGATTCGGTATTTAACCGCGACTATGCGGTGGTGCAGGGCGTAGTGCTGATCGTGGCGATCGGCTTTCTGATGCTGAACCTGCTGGCCGACGTGCTCTACGTCCTTATCAACCCGAAAATGCGAGGTTAATCATGGCGGAACTGACCACTCAAACCGTTGCGCCCGCGCTACCGCGCGCGCAAAACCGGGTGCTGAAGAAATTCCTCGCCAATAAAAGCGCGGTGATTGGCGCGGTGGTGGTGGGCTTCTTTGTGCTGGTGGCGCTGCTGGCGCCGTGGATCGCCCCGTTCGACCCGGTTAAAGCCAACTTCCTTGCGGTGCGCAAGGCGCCGTCGGCGATGTACTGGTTCGGCACCGACGAGCTGGGGCGCGACATCTTATCGCGCATTATCTGGGGCGCGCGCACCTCGCTGATGGCGGGCTGTATGTCGGTTGTTATCGCGGTAGTCATCGGCGTGCCGCTGGGGCTGGTGGCGGGTTACTTCCAGAAGATGTGGGATGGCGTGATCTCGCGCTTTATCGAGGCGCTGCTGGCCTGTCCGTTCCTGATCATGGCGATCGCGCTGGGGGCATTTTTGGGCCCGAGCCTCACCAACGCGATGATCGCCATTGGCCTTTCGGCGATGCCGATCTTCGCCCGCCTGACGCGCGGGCAGGTGATCGCCATTCGTAACGAAGAGTACATCGACGGCGCGCGGGCGATTGGCCTGCCGGATCGCTGGATCATCATCAAATACATCCTGCCAAACGTGATGTCGCCGATCCTGGTGCAGGCCACGCTGGCCATCGCCTCGGCGATTATCGCTGAAGCCAGTCTGTCGTTTTTGGGGCTGGGGCAGCAGCCGCCAAATCCGTCCTGGGGCTCAATGCTCAACACCGCGAAAGGGTTTCTTGAGCAGGCGCCGTGGATGTCCGTTTTCCCCGGCGTGGCGATTTTCCTTGCCGTGCAGGGCTTTAATTTACTCGGCGACGGGCTGCGCGATGCGCTCGATCCGCGCCACGACTAAGGAGTCATGATGACCAAAGCGCTTGATTTTACCTCCGGCTACGCTTCACGCCGCCCGCCGATGATGGGCCATAACGCGGTTGCGACGTCTCAGCCGCTGGCGGCACAGGCGGGCATGAAGATGCTGCAGCTGGGGGGGAATGCCGTTGATGCGGCCATTGCCACCGCGATGGCGCTGACGGTTGTCGAGCCGACCGGCAACGGGATTGGCAGCGATGCCTTTGCCATCGTCTGGGACGGCGAAAAGCTGCACGGCCTGAACGCGTCCGGTCGTTCGCCTGCCAGCTGGCATGCGGATCTGTTTGCCGGAAAAACCGCGGTGCCGGAAATTGGCTGGGACGCGGTGACCGTGCCGGGTGCGGTATCCGGCTGGGTGGCCCTGGCAGAACGTTTTGGCACGCTGCCGCTGACCACGCTGGCGCAGCCTGCCGTTGACTACGCGCGCAATGGTTTCCCGGTCTCCCCGCTGATTGGGCATCTCTGGCAGCGCGGCTATAACAAGCTGAAAGATCAGCCGGGCTTTAGCGCCTGCTTCGCACCGGAAGGCCGCGCCCCGCGTGTAGGGGAGATCTTCCGTAACCCGGCGCAGGCAAACTCGCTGGAGCTGATTGCGAAAACCAACGGTGACGCGTTTTATCGCGGCGAACTGGCGCAGAAAATTGCCGCCTTCGCCAAAGAGCACGGCGCACATCTGACGGCTGAGGATCTGGCAAACCATCGCGTGGACTGGGTAGACCTGCTGTCGCGCGACTTCGCGGGCGGTTCGGTTCAGGAGCTGCCGCCTAACGGCCAGGGGATCGCCACGCTGATTGCGCTCGGCATCCTGGAGCAGTGCGGCATTGAGAAGCACCATCCAGATTCCGTGCAGTCTCTGCACCTGTCCATTGAGGCGATGAAGTTGGCACTGGCGGATCTCGATCGCTACGTGGCGGATGAAGACCACATGGCGTTCGCGGCGAAAGAGCTGCTTAGCGATCGTTATCTGAAGTCGCGCGCGGCGCTGATCAACCACGATAGCGCCTCTGATTTTGTCTACGGTTCCCCGACGCAGAGCGGCACGGTCTACATCAGCACTGCGGATGCCAGCGGGATGATGGTCTCGTTTATTCAGTCCAACTATATGGGCTTTGGGTCAGGCATTGTGGTGCCGGATACCGGGATCAGCCTGCAAAACCGGGGCTGCGGGTTTGTGCTGGATCCAGAACACCCGAACGCGCTGGCCGGCAGCAAGCGTCCGTTCCACACCATCATTCCGGGCTTTGCGATGGACGGCAACGGTAAGCCGCTGATGTCCTTCGGCGTGATGGGCGGGCCGATGCAGGCGCAAGGGCATATGCAGATGGCGCTGCGCATTATGCTGCACGGGCAAAACCCGCAGGCGGCAATTGATGCCCCGCGCTGGCGCGTGGTGCAGGGCAGGGAGGTGATCGTTGAATCAACGTTCGATCGCAATACTATCGCGGCGCTGCGCGAGCGCGGACATCAGATCGTGGTGGAAGATCCGCTGCAGGATTACAACTTTGGCGGGGCGCAGGTGATTTACCGTATGCCGGAAGGGCACTACGTGGCCGCAACGGAAAGCCGCAAGGACGGGCAGGCGTTGGTGAGTTAATTAACGCCCGGTGGCGCTGCGCTTACCGGGCCTACGCAGTGCTTTTTGTAGGCCGGGGACGGCGTAGCCGCCACCCGGCTTTATTCACCCAATACTAAACGGATCCGCATCCTGCCACGCCGGAAACTTCTCGCGATACTCCTGCAGCGCCGTCAATGACAGTTCGGCATCAATACGCGTTGCCTGATGCGGCTCGGCAGTCGCAATAATTTCGCCCTGTGGATTCACCACCCGGCTGTCGCCGCGATAGTGATGCCCGTTGCCGTCAGTGCCTACCCGGTTACAGCCCACCACGTATGCCTGGTTCTCAATCGCGCGCGCCACAAGCAGCGACTGCCAGTGCAGAGAACGCGGCGCAGGCCAGTTGGCGACATACAGCGCCAGGTCGTAATCATTGCGGTTGCGTGACCATACCGGGAAGCGCAGGTCGTAGCAGACCAGCGGCAGAATACGCCAGCCGCGCCACTCAAACACTACGCGCTCGTTACCCGCTTCATAGTGATGATGCTCTTCCGCCATGCGGAACAGGTGGCGCTTGTCGTAGAAATGCACTTTCCCTTCTGGCTCAACCAGCAGGAAGCGGTTCACCGGCCCGCGATCGGTTTGCAGGGCGGCGCTACCGGCAATCAGCGCGTTCGTCTGCTGCGCTTTGGTATGCATCCAGGCGACCACCTCATCCTGCGGCATCGACTGTGTCGCCGCTTCCATGGCGAAGCCGGTGGTGAACATCTCAGGCAGGACAATCACATCTCGCCCGGTAATCTCTTCCAGTTGACGATCGAAGTGGCGCAGGTTGGCGGGGCCATCCATCCACACTAAAGGTTGCTGCAAAATAGAAATCTTCAGACCAGGCACAATTCAGACTCCTCAAACGACCGCTTTTTGACACTGTAGCACGACATAACGAGAAAATGTGGCAATAAAAAACCCCGCGCGAGGCGGGGTTTGTGCAGGCAAAATGCGTTATGCCGCTTCAGGTTTGCGGTGCTTCTCCGGCAGCTTTACCGGCTGCGTCGCCAGCTCGTCCGGTTCGAAATCATCGACGTTAATACTGCGCAGACGGCTCTCTTCGGCTTTCACCAGCAGAGCAGCTTCATCTTTATTGATAATGCCACCTGCCAGCGCCTGTTTCGCCAGTTCGTCCAGACGGGTAAACGGCAGGTTTTTGCCCAGCTGCTTACAAATTTTCTGGTGAATCGGGTCGGCAGCCATCACGTCCAGCAGCGCCTCTTCCAGCAGACCCACCGGGTTGTGCGGCGTCGGTGCCAGATACTGACCGCGGCCGATACGGGAGCGGGTTGCGCTCGGTACCTGCAGGATCTTCGCCACTTTATGGTCCAGCTTGTCAGACGGTGCCAGATGATGACGACCGGTCGGGAAGATCACCACGCGCAGGGCACCTGCGACAAAGCGGTTCGGGAAGTTCGCCAGCAGATCGTCAATGGCCTGCTCTGCCTGATACATTGCATCCTGAACGCCCCAGTGCACCAGCGGCAGATCAGCTTCCTGACGGCCTTCGTCGTCGTAGCGTTTCAGGACCGCAGAGGCCAGGAAGATCTGGCTCAGCACGTCGCCCAGACGGGCAGAGATACGTTCGCGACGCTTCAGGCTACCGCCCAGCACCGCCATCGAGACATCAGACAGCAGCGCCAGGTTGGCACTCAGACGGTTAAGATGCTGGTAATAACGTTTCGTCGCATCGCCGGTCGGCGTCGCGCTGGTAAGACCGCGCGTCAGGCCCAGCCAGAAGCTGCGCACCTTGTTGCTACCTACGTGACCGATATGTTTGAACAGCAGCTTATCGAAGGCATCCACGTCGTTATTCTGCGCAGCGGCCATCTCTTCGAGCACGTACGGATGGCAGCGAATTGCCCCCTGACCGAAGATCATCATGCTGCGGGTCAGGATGTTTGCCCCTTCAACGGTGATGGCAATCGGTGCGCCCTGATAGCCACGCGCCAGGAAGTTGCCTTCGCCGAGCATAATGCCCTTACCGCCTGCGATATCCATCGCGTCAATGATCGACTGCTGCGCGCGGTGGGTACAGTGGTACTTCACAATTGCGGACAGCACGGCCGGTTTTTCACCCAGCATAATGCCGTAGGTAATCAGAGAAGCAGCGGCATCCATCACGTAGGCGTTGCCTGCGATACGCGCCAGCGGCTCTTCGATACCTTCCATCTTGCCGATGGAGATTTTGAACTGACGGCGGATGTGGGCGTACGCGCCAATCCCCATCGCCACGGACTTCAGACCACCGGTTGAGTTCGACGGCAGGGTAATGCCGCGACCCACAGACAGACATTCCACCAGCATACGCCAGCCCTGACCGGCCATTTTCGGGCCACCGATGATGTAATCAATCGGCACAAAGATATCCTGGCCGCGGGTTGGGCCGTTCTGGAACGGTACGTTCAGCGGGAAGTGACGACGACCAATTTCAACGCCAGGGGTAGAGGTTGGGATCAGCGCACAGGTAATGCCCAGATCTTCTTCGCCGCCCAGCAGTTTTTCCGGGTCAGAGAGCTTAAAGGCCAGACCCAGCACGGTGGCGATTGGCGCCAGAGTGATATAACGCTTGTTCCAGGTCAGGCGCATACCCAGCACCTGCTCGCCCTGCCATTCGCCCATGCAGACCACGCCGGTATCCGGAATCGCGCCCGCATCGGAGCCTGCTTCCGGGCTGGTCAGCGCGAAGCAAGGAATTTCCTGACCGCGAGCCAGACGCGGCAGGTAATGATCTTTCTGCTCTTCCGTACCGTAATGCTGCAGCAGCTCGCCCGGGCCTAAGGAGTTCGGTACGCCAACGGTGATCGCCAGGATCCCGGAAACGCCCGCCAGCTTTTGCAGTACGCGAGCCTGAGCGTAAGCGGAGAATTCCAGACCACCGTACTCTTTCTTAATGATCATCGCGAAGAAGCGATGTTCTTTCAGGTATGCCCACAGTTCTGGCGGCAGGTCAGCCATTTCATGGGTGATGGCAAAGTCGTTCGCCATACGGCACGCTTCTTCCACCGGGCCATCAATAAAGGCCTGTTCTTCAGCGGTCAGGCGCGGCTGCGGATAGTTATGCAGCTTCTTCCAGTCCGGGTTGCCCTGGAACAGGTCACCTTCCCACCAGGTGGTGCCCGCATCAATCGCTTCTTTCTCGGTACGCGACATCGGCGGCATCACTTTACGGAAGCCCTTGAACACCGGCGCGGAGATCATTGATTTACGCATCGGGGCAAAGTTAAACGGCAGAAGAATGATGGCAAGAGGGACTAAAAGCCAGATATTCCACAGACCGGCGACGCCAAGTGCAGCGGTCCAGGCCAGAAGAATCAGGCTGCTCAGGAATAAACTGACGCGGTGATAGAACAACACACCGAGCAGAACAACGGTTGCGAGAATGCTCAAAATCATCATAAAGAAAAGCTCCCTTGCTTGTAGGAGGTCTGACCACTTGTGATGATATGGTTGTAGTTGATGTTATTTCCTTTAGCAATGTGTTTACAAAATAATTACAACCTGGTTCACATTGTTCGCGTTTTAGTCGGCACGAAAAAACAAAACGCCGGGCGATTCGTATGGCTTTAGCTTCTCGCTTTTCCCGCTATCCGGTACACTCCACTGTGTTATTTCATCAATACTGAAGGATTATCCTCATGTACCAGGATCTTATTCGTAACGAACTGAACGAAGCGGCGGAAACGCTGGCTAACTTTCTGAAAGATGATGCCAATATTCACGCTATTCAGCGCGCGGCGGTCCTGCTGGCTGACAGTTTTAAAGCCGGTGGCAAAGTGCTCTCCTGCGGTAACGGTGGCTCCCACTGTGACGCCATGCACTTCGCAGAAGAGCTGACTGGACGCTATCGTGAAAACCGTCCGGGCTACCCGGCGATTGCGATTTCCGACGTGAGCCACATCTCTTGCGTAGGCAACGACTTCGGTTACGACCATATCTTTTCCCGCTACGTTGAGGCGGTAGGCCGTGAAGGCGACGTGCTGCTGGGGATTTCTACCTCCGGTAACTCCGCTAATGTGATCAAAGCGATCGCTGCCGCGCGTGAAAAAGGGATGAAAGTCATCACCCTGACCGGGAAAGATGGCGGTAAGATGGACGGTACGGCGGATATCGAAATTCGTGTTCCGCATTTCGGTTATGCAGACCGCGTTCAGGAAATTCACATCAAAGTGATCCACATCCTGATCCAGCTGATCGAAAAAGAGATGGTTAAGTAAGGCTTCGCTGGGGGGCACTGGTGCCCCCCGCTGTTGTGGAGGTGACGTATGTGCGAACTGCTCGGGATGAGCGCCAATGTGCCAACCGATATCTGCTTTAGTTTCACCGGGCTGGTGCAGCGCGGTGGGGGAACCGGGCCGCATAAAGACGGCTGGGGCATCACCTTCTACGAAGGCAAAGGGTGTCGCACGTTCAAAGATCCACAGCCCAGCTTTAACTCACCGATTGCCAAACTGGTGCAGGATTATCCCATCAAGTCGCGCTCGGTGATTGCGCATATTCGCCAGGCAAACCGGGGTGAAGTCGCGCTGGAAAATACCCATCCGTTTACCCGTGAGCTGTGGGGCCGTAACTGGACCTACGCGCATAATGGGCAACTCACGGGCTATAAGTCGCTGGAGACGGGCAATTTCCGCCCGGTCGGCGAAACCGACAGTGAAAAAGCCTTCTGCTGGCTGCTTCACAAACTGACGGAGCGCTATCCCCGCACGCCTGGCAACATGGCTGCCGTGTTTAAATACATTGCGACGCTGGCGTCGGAGCTACGCGAAAAAGGCGTGTTCAACATGCTGCTCTCTGACGGGCGCTATGTGATGGCGTTCTGCTCAACGAATCTGTTCTGGATCACCCGCCGTGCGCCGTTTGGCGTTGCGACGCTACTCGATCAGGATGTGGAGATAGACTTTCAGAAGGAGACCACACCGAACGATGTGGTCACTGTCATTGCAACGCAGCCGCTGACGGGCAACGAAACCTGGCAAAAGATTATGCCAGGCGAGTGGGTGCTATTTTGTCTCGGGGACCGTGTAATTTGACGCCAGCTGTGGATGGACGACTTCGTGGCTCAGCGGTTTGCTGACTACGTAACGACCATCTACGATAGAGACCACCGGTGGCTTGTGGGTCTGCTCAAAGTAGTCGTAACCCGGCTTAAGCTGTTTCCAGAAATCCGCGTAGTATGAGAACTTGTGACGGGCCATGTTGGCATCCGTCATGCGGAACGGATAAATGCTGACCTGAACGTTAGGCTGCCCAAAGACCAGCGCGCCCGTTACAAACTGGAAGATCTCATCAATACCGGAGTCGGTCATCGCATAACAGCCGATAGACACGCAGGCACCGTGGATCATCAGGTATTTACCTTCATAACCGTGGGCACGGTCGTAGGCATTCGGGAAGCCGATGTTAATGGCTTTATAGAAGCGGCTGTCGGGTTTGAGCTGGCTACGCTGAACGTTGTAAAAACCTTCCGGACTTTTGAAATCGCCCTGACGTTGTTTTGGCCCCAGCCCGCCGGAGTAGTTACAAATCTTGTAGCTATCAAGCAGTTGATAAGTCTCACCCATTTTTACAAACAGATCGAGAGTGCGCTCTTCCTTGAAGATCTGAATATAAACCGGCGATCCCATTAACTGCTGTTTATATTCCTTGCTGACCGGCGTCGTTGAGCTATTACTGCTGAGCAGTCCGGCAAACGACATGCACGGAATCAGAAGCATCGCAATGAACAATGCGATTTTACGCATACTACTAGTTCCTTGATAAAACCATGACCAACTTGCCAGGACGGCAAAAGAGACCCGAAATCAGATTATTCTGTTAGGAGCGCTCACATTAGCACCACCAGAGATTTTCGCAAGAGCCGGGCGGTGAGTTTACAAATTAGTTTTACTTTATAAACCATCAACGTTGCGATGGCTCCAGGAACTTTGCGTATTAGCTCGCAATTTGGCGCGCGCGACGGCGGATTCCCTGCCCGCGGGAAGGGGAAAATGTTACACTTCGCGCCCACTGGATTGTTGTTCATGGAAACCTGCTAACCACATGTTTAAAATAAAAAAAGGACTTGATCTGCCGATTGCAGGCGTGCCAGCGCAGCACGTTTCGACAGGCGCAAGTGTCCGTCATGTCGCCATTTTGGGCGATGACTACCTGGGAATGCGCCCTTCAATGCTGGTACAGGAAGGCGATCGCGTTATCAAAGGACAGGCGCTCTTTGAGGACAAAAAAAATCCCGGCGTGATGTTCACGGCACCCGCGAGCGGCATCGTTGTGGCGATCAACCGTGGCGAACGGCGCGTTCTGCAGTCGGTGGTTATCCGCATTGAAGGCAATGAACAGCGTGAATTTGCCCATTACGACGTCGCAGACCTCGCGTCGCTGAGCCGTGACGCTGTTCAGGCCCAACTTCTGGCATCCGGTTTATGGACCGCGCTTCGTACGCGTCCCTTCAGCAAATCACCTGTTCCCGGCGCGGAACCGGCCGCAATTTTCGTTACGGCAATGGACACCAACCCGCTCAGCGTGGACCCGCAGCCGGTTATCCTGGCGCAGCGCAAGGCCTTTGATGCCGGGCTGACCCTTTTAACCCGCCTGACGTCGGGGAAAGTCCACGTTTGTCAGGCCGGTGGCGGCAAGCTCGGCGGCCATCCGCAGGGGCAGGTCACGTTTAATGAGTTTGCTGGCCCGCATCCTGCGGGGCTGGTTGGGACGCACATCCACTTCCTTGAGCCGGTAAGCCTGACAAAACAGGTCTGGCATCTTAATTATCAGGACGTTATTGCCATTGGCCATCTCTTCACCACCGGTGAACTGAGCGCTGAACGGACTATCGCCATTGGCGGACCGCAGGCGAGCCATCCGCGCCTGGTGAAGACGCTGCTGGGCGCAGACATCAATGAACTGCTGGTGGGTGAAGTAAAAGAGGGCGAAAACCGCCTGATTTCCGGTTCGGTGCTCAGCGGCCGCCATGCTGTTGATGCGCACGCCTATCTGGGCCGTTTCCATTTGCAGGTCAGCATTGTGCAGGAAGGTCGCGAGAAGGAGCTGTTCGGCTGGGTGCTGCCCGGCGCGGAGAAATATTCCGTCACCCGGACCACGCTGGGTCACTTCCTGCGTAACAGGTTGTTTAACTTCTCGACCACTACGCACGGCGGAGAGCGCGCCATGGTCCCGATTGGCAACTACGAGCGCGTCATGCCGCTGGATATTCTGCCGACCATGCTGTTGCGCGATCTCCTCGCCGGCGATACCGACAGCGCGCAGGCGCTGGGCTGCCTGGAGCTGGACGAAGAAGACCTGGCGCTCTGTACCTATGTGTGTCCGGGAAAATACGAATATGGACCCGTATTGCGCGAGGTGTTAACCCGCATTGAGCAGGAAGGATAACTGATGGGCTTAAAACACCTCTTTGAAAAAATTGAGCCGCACTTTACCGAAGGGAAGCTCAAAAAGTACTACCCGTTGTATGAAGCAACAGCGACTATTTTCTACACGCCTGGGCTGGTGACTAAAGGGGCGGCGCACGTTCGCGATGCCATCGACCTCAAGCGGATGATGATTCTGGTGTGGTTTGCGGTCTTCCCGGCGATGTTCTGGGGAATGTACAACGTCGGCCTGCAGACCATTCCGGCACTGCACCATATGTACGATGCACAGCAGCTGGCGCAGGTGCTCCAGTCTGACTGGCACTACCGTCTGGCCCAGTCCTTAGGGGTGAGCTTCGCTGCAGATGCAGGCTGGATAAGCATGATGACGCTGGGTGCGGTTTTCTTCCTGCCGATTTACATCACGGTATTTATCGTGGGCGGCTTCTGGGAAGTGCTGTTTGCCATCATCCGTAAACATGAGATCAACGAAGGCTTCTTCGTGACCTCTATTCTTTTTGCCCTGATTGTTCCTCCGACGCTGCCACTCTGGCAGGCGGCGCTAGGCATCAGTTTTGGCGTGGTGATTGCCAAAGAGATCTTCGGCGGGACCGGGCGGAACTTCCTCAACCCGGCGCTGGCGGGGCGTGCGTTTCTGTTCTTTGCGTATCCGGCACAAATCTCAGGCGACCTGGTATGGACGGCGGCAGACGGTTTTTCCGGCGCTACGCCACTTTCGCAGTGGGCAGCACACGGCGGCGAAGCGCTGGTTAACAACGCGACAGGGCAGCCTGTCACCTGGTTTGAGGCTTTTATAGGCAACATTCCGGGCTCCATCGGGGAAGTCTCTACGCTGATGATTTTGCTGGGCGGCGCGATTATTCTTTTCGGTCGCGTAGCCTCCTGGCGAATTGTGGCGGGCGTGATGATCGGCATGGTGCTAACCGCCACGATGTTCAATGTTATCGGTTCGACCACCAACCCGATGTTCTCCATGCCGTGGTACTGGCATCTGGTGCTGGGTGGCTTCGCGTTTGGCATGATGTTCATGGCGACCGACCCTGTCTCTGCCTCGTTTACGGATAAAGGTAAATGGAGCTATGGCGTGCTTATTGGCGCGATGTGTGTCCTGATCCGCGTGGTCAACCCGGCATATCCAGAAGGAATGATGCTGGCCATTCTGTTTGCCAATCTGTTTGCGCCACTCTTCGATTATCTGGTGGTGCGGGCCAACATTAAGCGGAGGAAGGCGCGTGGCTGAAGTTAAAAATAACGACAGCATCAGCAAAACGCTGCTGGTGGTGTTGGTGCTCTGTCTGGTCTGTTCCATTATCGTGGCCGGTTCTGCCGTGGGGTTAAAACCCCTGCAGCAGGAGCAACGTGCCCTGGATAAACAGCGCAACATTCTGGCCGTGGCCGGCCTGATGCAGGAAGGAATGAGCGCAGATGACGTTTCGGCCGTCTTTGCCGAACGGATTTCGGCGCGTCTGGTGGATTTAAAAACGGGCCAACTGCTGGAGAAAGATCCGGCAAAATTCAACCAGGCACTGGCGCTGAAAGATCCGCAGATGAGCCTGACGCTCGAGGCATCGCAAGATCCCGCCGGCATTAAGCGCCGCAGCAATCTCGCCGAAATTTACCTGGTGCGCGACGAGCAAAAACGCGTGCAGGAAATGGTGCTGCCGATTTACGGCAACGGCCTGTGGTCAATGATGTACGCCTTTGTGGCCCTTGATACGGATGGCCGCACCGTAAAAGGCATTACGTACTATGACCAGGGAGAAACCCCGGGGCTGGGTGGCGAAGTTGAGAACCCTAACTGGCGGGCACAGTTTGTCGGCAAGAAAGTGCTCGACGATAACGGCCTACCCGCGCTGAAGGTGATGAAAGGGGCTGCACGTCCCGGTGACGACTACGCCGTCGACGGGCTTTCCGGCGCCACGCTCACATCAAAAGGCGTGCAGCACAGTTTTGATTTCTGGATGGGCGAGCTGGGCTTTGGTCCTTTCCTGAAAAACGTACGTGAAGGAGCGCTGAACAATGGCTGATACCGGTGAACTGAAAGAAGTCAAAAAGGTGCTCATTGGCCCACTGCTCGCCAATAACCCGATTACGCTGCAGGTGCTGGGCGTATGTTCAGCCCTGGCGGTAACGACCAAGCTGGAAACGGCGGTGGTGATGACGCTGGCGGTAACGCTGGTAACCGCGTTCTCCAGCATGTTTATCTCAATGATCCGCCACCACATTCCCAACAGCGTGAGGATCATCGTGCAGATGGCGATCATCGCCTCGCTGGTGATCGTGGTCGATCAGCTGTTGCGCGCCTTCGCTTATGAAACCTCCAAACAGCTCTCGGTGTTTGTCGGTCTTATCATCACCAACTGTATCGTCATGGGGCGTGCGGAAGCCTACGCCATGAAAATGCCCCCGCTGGCGAGCTTTATGGACGGTATCGGCAACGGCCTCGGCTACGGTGTGATCCTGCTGACCGTTGGGTTCCTGCGTGAGCTCATTGGCAGCGGCAAGCTGTTTGGCATCACGGTGCTGGACACGGTGCAGAACGGCGGCTGGTATCTGCCAAACGGGCTGTTCCTGCTGGCCCCTAGCGCATTTTTCATTATCGGTTTGCTGATCTGGCTGATTCGTACGTTGAGACCAGAACAGCAGGAAAAGGAGTAACCGACGATGGCTCATTACCTGAGTTTGTTTGTGCGTGCGGTGTTTGTTGAAAACATGGCGCTCGCGTTTTTCCTCGGCATGTGTACGTTCCTTGCGGTTTCCAAAAAAGTGTCGACGGCATTTGGACTGGGCGTGGCGGTGACGGTCGTGCTCGGGCTCTCCGTTCCCATTAACAATCTGGTGTACAACTTTGTGCTGCGGGACGGCGCGCTGGTGGAAGGCGTTGATCTCAGCTTCCTGAACTTCATCACCTTTATCGGGGTGATCGCGGCGCTGGTCCAAATCCTTGAGATGATCCTTGATAGGTATTTCCCGTCGCTTTACAACGCGCTGGGGATCTTCCTGCCGCTGATCGCGGTGAACTGCGCCATCTTTGGCGGCGTTTCGTTTATGGTTCAGCGTGATTACAACTTCAGTGAATCCGTAGTCTACGGTTTCGGCTCCGGTATCGGCTGGATGCTGGCGATTGTCACTATGGCGGGGATCCGCGAAAAAATGAAATATGCCAACGTGCCTGCGGGTCTGCGTGGCTTAGGGATCACCTTTATCACCACCGGGTTGATGGCGCTGGGCTTTATGTCCTTCTCCGGTGTGCAGCTATAAGGGCTAACAGATGGAAATTATCCTTGGCGTGGTGATGTTCACGCTAATTGTACTGGTGCTGTCAGGGCTCATTCTGGCGGCGCGCGCGAAGCTGGTGAATTCCGGCGACGTGGTGATTGATATTAACGACGAGCCGCAGAATCAGATCCGCACGCCGGCGGGGGATAAACTGCTCAACACGCTCTCCGGCAACGGCATTTTTGTCTCCTCAGCCTGCGGCGGCGGCGGCTCCTGCGGGCAGTGCCGCGTGACGGTAAAAGAGGGCGGTGGCGATATTCTGCCAACGGAGCTGGCGCATATCACAAAGCGTGAGGCAAAAGAGGGCTGCCGTCTGGCCTGCCAGGTCGCGGTGCGTCAGAACATGAAGATTGAGCTGCCGGAAGAGATCTTCGGCGTTAAAAAATGGGAGTGCGAGGTTATCTCTAATGATAACAAAGCCACCTTTATTAAAGAGCTGAAGCTGCGAGTACCGGAAGGGGAAGATGTCCCGTTCCGCGCCGGGGGATACATTCAGATTGAGTGTCCGGAGCACACTGTGGCGTATGCGGACTTTGACGTTCCGCAGGAGTACCGTGCCGACTGGGACAAGTTTAATATCTTCCGCTTTGTGTCGGAGGTGAAAGAGCCGACGCTGCGCGCTTACTCGATGGCCAACTATCCGGAAGAAAAGGGCATTATCATGCTCAACGTGCGTATCGCTACGCCACCACCGAATGTGCCGGACGCGCCGCCGGGGATTATGTCTTCTTATATCTGGTCGCTAAAACCGGGCGACAAAGTGACGATCTCCGGCCCGTTTGGGGAGTTCTTTGCGAAAGATACCGACGCGGAAATGGTCTTTATCGGCGGCGGTGCCGGTATGGCCCCGATGCGATCGCACATCTTTGACCAACTGAAGCGGCTTGGCAGCAAGCGTAAAATCAGCTTCTGGTACGGGGCGCGCTCGCTGCGTGAGATGTTCTATGATGATGAATTCGAACAGCTGGCGCGTGAAAACCCGAACTTTACCTTCCATGTGGCGCTCTCCGATCCGCAGCCGGAAGATAACTGGACCGGTTACACGGGGTTCATCCATAACGTGCTGTATGAAAACTACCTCAAACATCATGCCGCTCCGGAAGATTGCGAATTCTATATGTGTGGTCCACCGATGATGAACGCCGCCGTGATTAAGATGTTGAAAGATCTTGGTGTCGAAGATGAGAACATCATGCTCGATGACTTTGGAGGCTGACGATGCTGACGTTTCTGGCAACCTTTGTGGTTTTTGTGCTTGTCATCTTCGGTATGTCGTTAGGCTGGATCGTTAAGCGTAAAAGCATACAGGGCAGCTGCGGCGGGATATCCTCCATTGGGATGGAGAAGGTGTGCGACTGCCCGGAACCGTGCGATGCCCGTAAAAAACGCATGGCGCGCGAGCAGCAGCGCATTATTTAGTCTGGTAGGTCGGGTAAGGCGAAGCCGCCACCCGACAATTCTCACGCACACTTCTCAACCCTCATTTGTTTACTGTATACTTATCCAGTAATGAGTGAGGGCTTACTATGCGCAAAATTATCCATGTTGATATGGACTGCTTTTTTGCCGCAGTGGAGATGCGTGACAACCCGGCGCTGCGGGATATTCCCATCGCCATTGGCGGCAGCCGCGTGCAGCGGGGGGTCATCAGCACCGCAAACTACCCTGCGCGCAAATTTGGCGTGCGCAGCGCCATGCCCACGGCGATGGCCTTAAAGCTCTGCCCTCATCTCACGCTCCTGCCAGGCCGGTTTGACGCTTATAAAGAAGCCTCGGTTCATATTCGCGAAATCTTCTCCCGCTATACCTCTCTGATAGAGCCACTATCGCTGGACGAAGCCTATCTGGATGTGACCGACAGCGTGCATTGTCACGGCTCCGCTACGCTAATGGCTCAGGAGATCCGCCAGACGATTTTCAACGAGCTGAATCTGACCGCATCGGCGGGCGTGGCACCCGTTAAATTCCTCGCCAAAATTGCCTCCGATTTGAATAAGCCCAACGGCCAGTACGTCATCACGCCGGAAGAAGTACCTGCATTTTTAAAAACGCTGCCGCTCGGCAAAATCCCCGGGGTGGGAAAAGTCTCCGCCGCAAAGCTGGAAAGCATGGGATTACGCACCTGCGAAGATGTGCAGAGAAGCGATCTCGCTATGCTGCTCAAACGCTTTGGCAAGTTTGGCCGCGTGCTGTGGGAGCGCAGCCAGGGGATTGACGACCGTGACGTCAACAACGAGCGTCTGCGTAAATCCGTCGGAGTGGAACGCACGCTGATTGAAGATATTCACGACTGGCCGGAGTGCGAAACCATTATCACGGAACAGCTCTATCCTGAGCTGGAGCGACGCCTGGCAAAGGTAAAACCGGACCTGCTGATCGCGCGTCAGGGCATCAAGCTGAAGTTTAATGATTTCCAGCAGACCACGCAGGAGCACGTCTGGCCACGCCTGAATAAAGAAGATCTTATCGCTACCGCGAAAAAAGCGTGGGAAGAACGGCGGGGCGGGAGAGGGGTCAGGCTGGTGGGGTTGCACGTCACGTTGCTGGATCCGCAACTGGAACGACAGCTGGTATTAGGACTGTAGGTTGTATCCATCGTAGGCCCGGTAAGCGAAGCGCCACCGGGCATCAGACGGCGAATTACTTAGCAGGAATCGCTTTCAGCAGTTCAGTCAGCAGTGTCCAGTAATGGCCCACGCTTTCGATATGAACTTGCTCATCCGGCGAGTGCGGACCGGTAATGGTTGGCCCGATAGACACCATGTCCATGTCCGGATATGGTTTTTTGAACAGACCACATTCCAGACCCGCGTGGATAACCTGAATGTTCGGGGTGCTGTTGAACAGACGCTGGTAAGTTTCACGTACGAGTGCCATCACCGGAGAGCTTGCATCCGGCTGCCAGCCTGGGTAGCTGCCTTTAGCGGAGGTTTTTGCACCCGCCAGCGTACCCAGAGATTCAAGCATGCTCACCACATACTCTTTACCGCTGTCGATAAGCGAGCGGATCAGGCAGATGATTTCCGCGCTGTCGTCGCTCATGGTCACCACGCCCACGTTCAGAGAGGTTTCCACTACGCCTTTCGCCACGTCAGAGTTGCGGATCACGCCGTTTGGTGTCGCGTTCAGCAGCTGAACGAAGGTGTCACGGGACTGCGCGGTCAGCGCGGCTTTATCCGTGGAGACGGATTCCAGCACCACGGTCAGGTTCTTTTCTTTCGCTGACAGTTCGTTTTTCAGGATATCCAGGTACACGCTGGAAAGTTTTTTCAGCTCGTCCGCTTTTGCCGCCGGTACGGCCACGGTGGCGAATGCTTCACGTGGGATCGCGTTGCGCAGCGTACCGCCGTTGAAATCGACCAGACGCAGATCCAGCTCAGCCGCATGGCCTGCCAGGAAGCGTGCCAGCAGTTTATTGGCATTACCCAGGCCCAGGTGAATATCACCGCCGGAGTGACCGCCTTTCAGCCCTTTCAGCGTCAGCTTAAAGGTCTGGAAACCGGCTGGAATCGCTTCGCGTGACAGCGGCAGGGTAGAGATGAAATCAATCCCGCCCGCGCAGCCCATGTAGATTTCGCCTTCTTCTTCGGAGTCGGTGTTGATCAGAATATCCGCCTGCAGCCAGTTCGCCTGCAGACCGAATGCGCCGTCCATGCCCGCTTCCTCGGTCATGGTCAGCAGCACTTCCAGCGGACCATGCTCAACGCTGTCGTCAGCCAGCACGGCCAGCGCAGAGGCCATGCCGATCCCGTTGTCCGCACCCAGCGTTGTGCCGCGCGCTTTCACCCAGTCGCCGTCGATATACGGCTGAATCGGGTCTTTGGTGAAGTCGTGAACGGTGTCGTTGTTCTTCTGTGGCACCATGTCCAGGTGCGCCTGCAGCACAACCGGTTTGCGGTTTTCCATACCTGCGGTAGCGGGTTTGCGGATCAGAATGTTGCCAACCTGGTCACGTTCAGCGTGCAGACCTTTTTCCTTCGCCCAACCCATAATATGTTCGGCAAGCTGTTCTTCATGGTAGGAAGGGTGTGGAATGGAGCAGATTTTGGCAAAAATATCCCACAGCGGCTGCGGAGATAATTGAGACAGTTCAGACACGATAAGTCTCCTTGTCGAGGCGCTGCAAACAGGGTTGCAGGTCACAGGGTTAGCAGGTTAATAGTTACCACAAGTCAGGCTTGCGAGATGAAACTGAGAATACCACTTTCTCTGCTGGCTGGTAGCATAAAGCATGTAAAAACTCAGGCAGAGGGCGCTAAACACTGGTTTTTAGTGCGTCAGATCTCTATAATCTCGCGCAACCTATTTCCCCCTCGAACACTTTTTAAGCCGTATAAAAACAGGCTGGGACACTTCACATGAGCGAAAAATACGTCGTCACCTGGGACATGTTGCAGATTCACGCACGCAAACTGGCTGCGCGTCTGATGCCTTCCGAACAGTGGAAAGGCATTATTGCCGTCAGCCGTGGCGGTCTGGTACCGGGGGCGCTGCTGGCACGTGAGCTGGGTATTCGTCATGTCGATACCGTTTGCATCTCCAGCTATGACCATGACAACCAGCGCGAGCTGACCGTGCTGAAACGCGCGGAAGGCGACGGTGAAGGTTTCATCGTTATTGATGACCTGGTGGATACCGGCGGTACTGCGGTGGCCATCCGCGAAATGTATCCAAAAGCACACTTCGTCACCATCTTCGCTAAACCAGCGGGTCGCCCACTGGTTGACGATTACGTGATTGATATCCCGCAGGATACCTGGATTGAACAGCCATGGGATATGGGCGTGGTCTTTGTGCCGCCTATTTCAGGCCGTTAATACCAGTACGTAACTTTACACGCCCGGCTATGTCGGGCGTTGTTCTTTTTAGTCTGCACCGCGTTACAATAGACTCCATATGACGTATCCATGGAGGCAACGCAATGACGCAGGCGAATCTCACCGAAACTCTCTTCAAACCCCGTTTCAAACACCCTGAAACGTCGACGCTGGTGCGCCGCTTTAATCCGGGTACCCAGCCAGCCGTCCAGTCTGCGTTAGACGGTAAAAACGTGCCTCACTGGTATCGCATGATTAACCGCCTGATGTGGATCTGGCGAGGTATTGATCCCCGTGAAATCCTCGATGTGCAGGCGCGAATCGTGATGAGCGAAGCCGAACGTACCGACAGCGAACTGTACGATACGGTAGTGGGTTACCGTGGTGGTAACTGGATCTACGAGTGGTCTAAGCAGGCGATGCTCTGGCAGCAAAAAGCCAGTCAGGAAGAGGATGCCACGCGCAGCGGCAAGCACTGGCTGCACGCCGCTAACCTGTACGGGATTGCCGCCTACCCCCATTTAAAAGGCGATGAACTGGCCGAGCAGGCTCAGGCGCTGGCGAATCGCGCCTATCAGGAAGCGGCTCAGCGCCTGCCGGGCCGGATGCGTGAACTTGAGTTCACCATTTCTGGGGGGGCGTCCGTTACCGGGTTCCTGCATATGCCTGAAGGTGAAGGCCCGTTCCCGACCGTCCTCATGTGCGGGGGGCTGGATTCGCTGCAAATCGACTATTACAGCCTGTATGAGCGCTACTTCGCACCAAAAGGGATCGCGATGCTGACGCTTGATATGCCCTCCATCGGTTTCTCATCCAAATGGAAACTGACTCAGGATTCCAGCCTGCTGCACCAGCATGCGCTAAAAGCACTGGAAAATATTCCGTGGGTTGACCACACCCGCGTAGCGGCATTTGGCTTCCGTTTTGGGGCGAACGTCGCGGTGCGTCTGGCCTACCTTGAATCTTCTCGTCTGAAAGCCGTCGCCTGCCTTGGTCCGGTTGTTCACGCTCTGCTCAGCGATCCTGCTCGCCAAGGGAGCGTACCTGAAATGTACCTTGATGTACTGGCCAGCCGTCTTGGCATGCATGATGCATCAGACGAAGCGCTGCGCATTGAACTCAATCGCTACTCGTTAAAAACGCAAGGGTTGCTGGGACGTCGCTGCCCAACGCCGATGCTGTCGGGGTTCTGGAAAAACGATCCGTTCAGTCCGGAAGAAGAGTCGCGCTTAATCACTTCGTCATCTGCGGATGGCAAATTGCTTGAGGTGCCGTTCAGCCCGGTCTATCAGAATTTCGACAAAGCACTGAAAGAGATTACGCGCTGGATCGCTCAGAGATTGTGTTAAGAGATTGCTAAATTTTGCTGGTTTGGTAAAACAGTGGCTTCACAAAAGGAGATCGCAATGACGTTACCGAGTGGACACCCGAAAAGTAGACTGATTAAGAAGTTTATGGCTCTCGGCCCGTATATTCGAGAAGAGCAGTGTGAAGAGAATCGCTTTTTTTTCGACTGCCTGGCTGTATGCGTCAACGTGAAGCCTGCACCCGAAAAACGTGAATTCTGGGGCTGGTGGATGGAAATGGAAGCCGAGGAAAAACGCTTCACTTATAGCTACCAGTTTGGCCTGTTTAATAAAGACGGCAACTGGCAGGCCACTACCATTAAAGATCAGGAAGTGATTGATCGCCTCGAATATACGCTGAAAGAGTTCCACGCGAAGGCAAGCGCGTTGCTGGCAACCCTGGATCTCAAGTTCGAGCCTGCGGATGACTTTTCCAGCGAAGCGGTGAAGCTGACTGCCTGATGGTGTCACGACGCCGGGTGGCGGCTTCGCTTACCGGGCAAAAAAAACCGGCATCAAGCCGGTTTTTTATTTCGCATAATCAGAACTGGTAGGTCATACCCAGAGCAACGATGTCATCGCTGCTCACGCCCAGTTTATTTTTGTCGTCAATCTGGTTGATTTTATAATCTACAAACGTGGACATATTTTTGTTGAAGTAATAGGTCGCGCCAACGTCAATATATTTCACCAGATCTTCGTCACCAATACCTTCGATATCTTTGCCCTTAGACTGGACATAACCCAGGGATGGACGCAGACCAAAGTCGAACTGATATTGTGCGACGACTTCAAAGTTCTGTGCTTTATTTGCAAAACCACCCGAGATTGGGGTCATGTTGCGGGTTTCTGAATACATGGCGGCCAGATAAATATCGTTCGCGTCATATTTCAGACCGGTTGCCCATGCTTCGGCTTTGTCGCCCTGACCACGCGCCAGCAGGTTCTGAGCATTGGTGCGGTCAGAGTTGGTGTACGCGCCGCTGACTGCGAAATCGCTGCCGCCGAAGTCATAGGACAGAGAGGTACCAAAACCGTCACCGTTCTGTTTCTTGGCGTCACGGTTTTCGTTTTTACCCTGGTATTGCAGCGTCATGTCCAGGCCGTCAACCGCGCCGAAGAAGTCGGTGTTACGGTAGGTGGCAAGACCGGTAGCACGCTTGGTCATGAAGTTATCAGTCTGCGCGGAAGAGTCGCCGCCGAATTCAGGGAACATATCGGTCCATGCTTCGACGTCATACAGGGCACCCAGGTTACGACCATAATCCAGAGAGCCAAAGTTTTTCAGCTTCAGGCCCGCGAACGCCAGACGGGTTTTCTGAGAGGAGTCGCTTTCGGCTTTGTTACCTGCAAATTCAGATTCCCAACGGCCATAGCCCGTCAGCTGATCGTTAATCTGTGTTTCGCCTTTAAAACCGAAACGAACGTAAGTCTGGTCGCCGTCTTTAGTGTCATCATCACTGATGTAGTGCATGGCTTTAACTTTGCCGTACACGTCCAGTTTATTACCGTCTTTATTATAAACTTCAGCTGCGTGAACGGATGCAGAAGCCACTACGCCCATAACCACTAATGCCAGAGTGCTCTTTTTCATTTTCGATCCTGTCTTATAAACGCGCTAAAAAATTCGCTGGACGATAAGCTCATGCTTAAGTCCCGTGAAAAAACAGAAAGGGTTTTATCGTTCTGGAGTGAAACTTTTATGACAAACTAAGAATAATTTTAAAAAACTGTGATTTATTATTTCGGTAATAAATTTGTCAAATTCTCCCGCTACGCTTCCTGATCCCGCGCAACAAAGTGTTTCTCGATGTGCTAAGGCAGTTGGCAACGGGGCTCACTCCTGCTAAAACGTTCGTTCGACATTACTTTCCCTTATCGTTGAACGGCAGAGAATCATGAGTGACAGCCAGACGCTGGTGGTAAAACTCGGTACCAGTGTTTTAACAGGCGGATCGCGCCGCCTAAATCGCGCCCACATTGTTGAGCTTGTACGTCAGTGCGCTCAGTTGCATGCCGCAGGGCATCGTATTGTTATTGTGACCTCCGGGGCGATTGCTGCCGGGCGTGAACACCTGGGTTACCCCGAACTCCCCGCGACGATCGCCTCCAAACAGCTGCTGGCCGCCGTGGGGCAAAGCCGACTCATTCAACTCTGGGAACAGCTGTTCTCTATCTATGGCATCCACGTCGGGCAGATGCTGCTGACGCGTGCTGATATGGAAGACAGAGAGCGCTTCCTGAACGCCCGCGATACCCTGCGCGCGCTGCTGGACAACAATATCGTTCCGGTCATAAACGAGAACGATGCCGTTGCTACCGCTGAAATCAAAGTGGGTGATAACGATAACCTCTCTGCGCTGGCGGCGATTCTGGCCGGTGCCGATAAACTACTGCTTCTGACCGATCAGCAGGGGCTGTTCACCGCCGATCCGCGCTCCAACCCGGAAGCTGAGCTGATTACCGACGTTCACGGTATCGACGATGCGCTGCGCGCCATAGCCGGCGACAGCGTGTCTGGCCTGGGAACGGGCGGTATGGGGACCAAGCTGCAGGCCGCGGACGTGGCGTGCCGCGCCGGTATCGACACCATCATTGCAGCGGGCAGCCGCCCCGGCGTGATTGGCGACGTGATGGAAGGCATTTCCGTTGGCACCCGCTTCCACGCCCAGGAATCCCCGCTGGAAAACCGTAAACGCTGGATATTTGGTGCGCCACCTGCGGGCGAGCTGGTCGTTGATGAAGGGGCAACCGCCGCGATTCTGGAACGAGGAAGTTCATTACTTCCTAAAGGAATTAAAAGCGTGACAGGCAACTTCTCCCGTGGTGAAGTGATCCGTATCCGTAACCTCGAAGGCCGCGACATCGCTCACGGCGTAAGCCGTTATAACAGCGATGCCCTGCGCCGTATCGCGGGTCACCACTCGCAGCAGATCGACGCCATTCTGGGCTATGAATATGGCCCGGTTGCCGTGCATCGCGATGACATGATTATTCGTTAAGGAGCCAGAACATGCTGGAACAAATGGGCGCCGCCGCGAAGGCCGCCTCTTACAAACTGGCGCTCCTTTCCAGCCGCGAGAAAAACCGCGTGCTGGAAAAAATCGCTGATTATCTGGAATCACAGTCCCAGGAGATTTTGCTCGCCAACGAGCAGGATCTGCTGGAAGCCCGTCGTAACGGTTTGAGCGAAGCGATGCTCGACCGCCTGGCGTTGACGCCGGCGCGCCTGAAAGGCATTGCCGACGATGTCCGTCAGGTCTGCAATCTTGCTGACCCGGTAGGGCAGGTGATCGACGGTGGGCTGCTCGACAGCGGTTTACGCCTTGAGCGCCGTCGCGTGCCGCTCGGCGTTATCGGCGTTATTTATGAAGCTCGTCCAAACGTAACGGTTGATGTCGCTTCCCTGTGCCTGAAAACCGGTAATGCCGCTATTCTGCGCGGTGGGAAAGAGACCTGGCGCACTAACGCCGCGACGGTAAAAGTCATTCAGCAGGCGCTGGAAGAGTGTGGCTTGCCCGCGGGTGCCGTGCAGGCGATCGAGAGCCCTGACCGCGCGCTGGTCAACGAAATGCTGCGCATGGACAAATACATCGACATGCTGATCCCACGCGGCGGTGCGGGCCTGCACAAGCTATGCCGCGAGCAGTCGACGATCCCGGTGATCACCGGCGGTATCGGCGTGTGTCATATCGTGGTGGACGACAGCGCTGAGATTGAACCGGCGCTGAAGATTATCGTGAACGCGAAAACCCAGCGCCCAAGCACCTGTAACACCGTAGAAACGCTGCTGGTGCATCAGGGTATTGCGGGCACCTTCCTGCCGGCCCTGAGCAAACAGATGGCAGAGAGCGGCGTGACGCTGCATGCTGACGCCAACGCGCTCGCGCTGCTGCAGAATGGCCCGGCGAATGTCGTTCCTGTAAAAGCGGAGCAGTACGACGACGAGTTCCTGTCGCTGGATCTGAACGTGAAAATCGTTACCGATCTCGACGACGCCATTGCGCACATCCGCGAACATGGGACGCAGCATTCCGACGCGATCCTGACGCGCACCCTGCGCAATGCCGATCGTTTCGTGAACGAGGTGGATTCTTCCGCGGTATACGTCAATGCCTCAACGCGCTTCACCGACGGCGGCCAGTTCGGCCTCGGCGCAGAGGTGGCGGTCAGCACGCAGAAGCTGCACGCGCGTGGCCCGATGGGCCTCGAAGCACTCACCACTTACAAGTGGATCGGCTTCGGCGACGATACGATTCGTGCGTAAATAATCACGGGTGATGCAAAAATAGCCGTTTGATTCAAAAGGGCATTGACGCATCACCCGGATAGATCTAACCTTTTGCCCCGTGGTTACGCTCGTAACCGGCCTCTCAGGGCCGATATAGCTCAGTTGGTAGAGCAGCGCATTCGTAATGCGAAGGTCGTAGGTTCGACTCCTATTATCGGCACCATCTAAGAAAATCAATCACTTATCATAAAAATTCTAGCGAATTATATTTTCAATTATCAGTCAGTGGTACTTGTTCGCGTATAGACTATTCCCACTAATAGATTTTACGATGCAGATAAATCATATAAGAAGGGCAGTTTATGAGCGCACAGGCGGAGGAAGGAACTTTACGCCGAATGACGTTGGGCGAGATTGCAATGGCTCGGAGAGTGTTTGGTGATTCGATAGTTTATAGCCGTGTCTGGATTCATTGTGACAGCTATTTACCATTCGGCCTTCAGAAACAGAACTACGCGATGACCCCAAACGGGGAACTATGGTATAGAAAAACAATGTACAGAGAGGATTTCTCTGCGAACTCGGCTTTCGTCGAAGATAAATATGTTTTTATCCATGAGTTGGGGCATGTGTGGCAGCACCAACACGGGCAATGGGTGAAAATGCGCGGTGCTTTTAGCTGGGCTGCTGAATATACATATAGATTGAATAAAGACAAACTCACTGATTATTCTCTTGAACAACAGGCATCCATTCTTGCTGATTATTGGCTGCTGCTGGTCTATGGGATCAGTAAGTGGTCTTACTATCAGAGACCTGGGCGAATGGGAATGTACAGGGGCGTAGATATGTTGCAGGATGTCCCTTCGCTTTATCAGAAAATCGTAACAGGGAAGGGGCGTAAAACATGAAAAACAAAATGCTGCTGGGGGTCGTATTTCTCTTAACCGGATGCCCTGGGCCTGGTGATCGAATGGTAGATCGAGAATCTACAACGGCATTTATCAAAGACAATCAAGTTTGTGTGGTGTCACCGCTGGCGCCACATGAACGGATCGCTGCTATTCAAATCAACAGCGATAATAGCAACTCTCTTCACAAGATTTTCGATGACAAGCCTGTTTATGTACCGAAGGGTGAGTGTCTCCCTGTATTCGGATTTAAGTTTAAATCTGGAGAGCGGTATAACTTCGCGTATGACATCCAATCTGATAAATCAGAGTCACATTTAGTCACTGCTGAATTTTCTTATCCCAACGAATAGGGGGCAGAAAGCCCCCTTATTCTTAACGGCGCGTAAATGCCAATCTGAGACCTAATCCAATGAATGTCACACCAACAATCCGATCCAGTATTTTTTGTAATCTTCTGTTTTGTGAAACGGTTCCAGCAGCACTACCTGCAAGTACGGCGAATGTTAAATCAGTCATAAAAGCGATCTGTATTGGCACACTAAATTTGTATAAAAAAAAACAGCCCCTGATTGGATGCTAAAAACGTTAGCCAAAGAAGTGGATACTTTTATTGAGTGTTATAAAGACAGGCTGGATGAAGAGTTCAACATTCGATATGCATTTGATTTTTTCACCTGAGCTGTGGAATTCGACACCTTTCGATTTCCTGATGACAGTGCGCAGACTTGCTGCCCACTCTTGATAAAGGGAACCATCAAGGCTTCTTACGCATTATGCGCTAAGTTCCCCCGACAGCTCCGCTAAACCATCACACATCTCCTGCAGCTCATTAAACATCCTTGCTACATGGAAACCATCGCACACGGAATGATGAACCTGAACCGCGAGCGGCAACAGCACTTTTCCATCCTGTTCGTAGTATTTTCCAAACGTGAACATCGGGGAAAAGAAGTTCTTCATGTGCGCAATATTCATATTAAAGTTCGTAAACGTTACCCACGGAATAGACGATACGAAAAAGACATTTTCCCGGGACTCTTCCTTAGGCCAGTATGAAAGGTTATTTCCATAGCGGGCGACATCTTCTGCATACGTGTCCTGGAAGTGATGAATATTGCCATCGTAGTGGCTCCATAATGACGAAAACGTCTCCGTTTCTTGATGGAAAATCGTATAGCTTGGATGAATTTCATTCCATATGACAAGCTCATTGTCCTTTATGGCCATACGGAACTCAGAATGCCGGTTCATGATTTTAGACAGGAGGAAAATAATAGTCGGGTAAAACTTCCAGCCAACCTCTTTGATATGTTTTCGCAGCGCGGTAATATCGATCAGAACAGTTTGGTTAATTGTACATTCAGCAAATGACTGAAATACCTCAAAGTGTTCCTTCCTTGGCCAACGAGATAAGTCAACAGGCGTATATTCCGGGACGGTCTTTTTCATTTTTTAACCTTGATTCGCAATCATCTGAATGGTGTTGGGCCAGAAACAACCGCAAAACCCTTTCAACCGTATCTGATCTTCCTGTCAATCTCAGGCTGCGGCTTTCCGAACAGATATCCCTGCACCAGATCGCAGCCAAGCACCTGAAGACGTTCAAGCTGTGCTTCGGTTTCAACGCCTTCTGCAATGACCCTCATATTAAGGCTCTTCGCCATACCGGTAATCAGTTTGACGATATTAAGCGCATCATCCTGCGTGGATATCGGGTTCACGAAGGATTTGTCGATTTTAATTTTATCAAAATTAAGCTCACTCAGTCTGGAGAGCGACGAATATCCCGTTCCGAAATCATCGATAGAAATTTTCACACCCAGCGCTCGGAGCTTTTTGAGAATAGTGAGCGGGGTGTTGCTGTCACTGAAGAGCGAAGACTCTGTCACCTCTAACTCAAGTCGGCTAGCTGGCAGCCCTGTCTCTTTCAGGATGGACTGTACCATCGTCGTAAACGATTTATTACCCAACTGAATAGGCGAGACGTTCACAGAGATCCTTGCTGGAACCGCCCAGGAAACGGCTTCCCGGCAGGCAAGTTCAAGCACAGTTTTGCCGATCTCATTGATCATCCCCGTTTTTTCAGCGACAGAAATAAAGTAATCAGGTGACAGCATTCCCTTCACCGGGTGTATCCAGCGAATAAGGGCTTCATAGCCATAAATTTCATTGCTGAATGAATCGACAATAGGCTGGTAATAAACAACGAATTCATTGTGATCGATCGCCAGGGCCATATCATGTTCAAGGGTTCTGCTTTCCTGTAACCTTTGCAGCATCCACTGACGGAAGACTTTTATCTGCTGTGAACCTTCTTTTTTGGCTTCGTAGAGAGCCAGATCGGCAAATTTATAAAGATAATCAGAGCGCCGTTCATTATCAGATAAAACGATACCCACACAGGTGGCAATTTTTATCAGTTGGTTATTAATCGTGTAGGGCTGGCTGATTTGATCGCTAATTTCTTTGGCGCGCGAAACTGCCGCGTTTTCGGTCAGTCCGCTGGACAGAAGGGCAAACTCGTCTCCGCCCAAACGGTAAAAGGTATCTGAAGCACTGCTCATCGAGGTGAGTCGCCGGGATACCTGATTCAACAGTAAATCGCCGGCATCATGGCCATAGGTATCGTTGACCTCTTTGAACCGGTCTAAATCAAATAACATCACCGTGACGGGGATATGGTTTTTATCTGCCTGAAGATTAATTTTGTTGAGATCGTCCCAGAAGAAAAGGCGGTTTTTCATGCCGGTGAGGGAATCATGATAAACATCATATTCCAGCTTCGCATTCTGAATTTGCAGTGTTTCTTTTGATATCTGAAGTTCGTCAGCAAGGCTTTTAACCTGCATGTGAGCTTTGAGAATATTTTTATTCTGATAGATCATTAAAAACCCAAGAATGAAGCTTAATATCACCAGGAGTAATGAAAGGGCCGAGTAAATATAGTAAAGAATCTGTATTTTATGATTGGATTCATTAACCGTGTTAATGTCTTTTGTTAATGCCGTTGCAGAAAGTTGGCTTAGCGGCGCATCGAGAACATGCATGTTTGTTAGATATGCTTGTAACTCTGAGTGGCTCATTTTTTCAAGATTGCCATCCAGATAGGCCAGTATTTCCTCTAAGCGTGCAGCAAGTTCCTGATGCATTTTATCGCTGTCAATATAGCGACCTAAATCTCCCCCCTTCATTAAGTCGCTCTGGCTTAGCATAATTTCGAGACGCATGCGGACCTGGTCTATCGTAACGTCATCAGTATCCGTTGCGTATAGACCAAGCCATGATTCAAATCGATAGTACTCTGATACCAGTTGTGCCACGGACCAGGACTCAGTGTATTGAGTCAGTTTTTGCAATTCCTGCTGACGATCATAAACAAGGAATGCAATATATCCTGTCGTGATAAAAAGAGAAAAAATGATACCAACCAGTATCCTGTTCATTATGTTCTCCTGAACTGCTATTCAATCTTCATTTTGCTAACCTGCCATGCTGATCGCGAGTAATAAATCTGATTATTCAACTCTGGAAGACTGTCATAGGGGTATACAATGAATGATGGACCTTTATCGCGGATGCGCATATATTCGCCGTTGACCTTTAAGGCAAGTATGGCGTTGTATTTTTTGAAATCGCTGAGAGGGATCACGGTAGAGTAATCATTGAGCGCAATAACGTTAATGTTAGTACCCTTCGCACCCACATAATCCATGAGTTTGCTCATCGGGACACCCTCAAACTTAGTCCGACCATTATACCAGGGGGAGGTTGTCTCGAAACTCACCACACCCAGTTTTTCAAGGCTGGCGAGATCAAACACTGCTTTTCCATTTTCATTCGTATTTTCTATATTACCGTAAATCGTTAAAATGGGTTTACCAACTGGTTTTGGCAGTTCGCCAGCCCAGGTTACACTTTGTACCAGACAGCATAACAGCAGTAGGGTTAATCGCATTTTGGCCTCCACTTTTTTACAGAAGTATAAGAATTATAATTTAGATATCACACGAGTTGATATATTTTGTTGTGGAGCAAGGATTTTTATCGTTTTTATTGATGTAATGTGATTTTTATCAATGGGTTAGGTGTTTTTAGTGGCAGGGTGTTTGATGGTCGAACGACGCTTAACTTTTTGATAAAAGCTAAAATTGCGGGCATAAATGCACTTGTGTTTAAAAAATGTGCGCTTTAATTGATTGATATTATCTTCCACCACCATAGTGGGGCTTTCGTGGCTTTTTGGGGGGCGCGAGTTTTAAGACAAATTACGCGCCCCGGCTGTGTCCGTTGTTTCAGGATGACGACGATAAGCGAGGCCACGAACATTCCGATTACGGTATATCCAATACCGCTATCCTGACTTCAGCTTCTCCTGGGCGCTGACGTCGACTTACCCCCTTTCGCCATACTGGCAAAAACAGCGTCCCGGTAGATCCACGCATGAACTAATGCAGCAGAGAGATGGACCAGCACCACCGCAAAAAGTAACTTTGCCAGAAGGCTGTGGGCGTCGTGGCACCATGCATACAGTGCCGGGCTGGTAGGGGCAATCGGAGGCAGGTTGATACCGTCAAACATCACAATCGGCACGCCCGCCGCCGACAGCTGTGCCCAGCCCAACAGTGGCATTGCCAGCATTAACGCATACAGCACCCAGTGTGATGCTTTTGCAGCAAGCACCTGCCAGACGGGCAAGTCGGCAGGAAGAGGGGGCGTTCGGCTAATGAGCCGGTTGGCCAGACGAACCAGTGCCAGCAGTAAAATGGCGATACCCAATGGCCGGTGCAGGTCGATTAACCAAATCCGATGATGTAATGACGTCATCATGGCGGCGCCGATGAACAGCATGGCCAGGATCATCACCGCCATCAGCCAGTGAAGGCTTCGTGCCAGGGTATTGAAATGCTGCGGAGCGTGCTCACGCATGCGTTTATTCGAGCTCATTTTACCTCCTGCTTTTGCACGGCTTCGGTGGCCTTGCCGTAACCGATTTCCCGCTCGCGGCGACTGAAGGAGTGCGAGTAAGCTGCAGAACGGGCATTTAAGATGGGATCATCCGATACCGCAACGCCCGCCGGAACAATTGAGGGATCGAAGTTAACGTCGCGGCACGCGCCCACGGATTGCGCTTCGACACGCGTCACTTCCAGCGTGCCGGCCACCAATTGCTTGCGATCCTCCGGCCAGGGCTGTGAAGGGTCATCCACCGGATCGCCCGGCTGTGCGAGCTGCAAAACGTAATCCCAGTAGAGTGGCTTCTGTTCGAGACGCTGGCGCAGGTTTTCGAACAGGAAATTGTCATCCGCTTTCTGGCGCTGTTCATCGCTCAGCGAGAAGTAAGGATCGTGCGGATGCATCATCCAGCGAACGGGTTGTCGATCCCCCTGCGCGTTCACAAGGTAGAAGGCGTTGATGCTGTAAAACGTCGCGCCGGCGAAGCTGCCGGGGGCGGGTTTTTGCGCCGCCCATTTAAGGTATTTCTCTGCCTCCGGGTACGCTTTCAAAAAGTCTGCGATACGCTGCGGATCCGGCTTGCCGGTGGCTGCATCAACAGCAGTGGCTTTGCGCAAGGCCAGAAACCCTTCCGGGTTGTGTGTGGCGAAGTAAGGCTCGTTGTTCATCGCCATCCGCCATTGTTGCTTGTCATCCGTCTTCAGCAACAGTGCCATACTCAGAGTTTTGGTCGTGCTATCCGGGGCATGTGGATCGCCAGTACCAATAGAGAATCGGCCCACCACGGGGATTTCCGGCTGCGAGAAGAGGCGGGAGGTTGACAGAGAAACCGCTGAGCCGTTTGGCACAAAGGTTCCGGCAAAGCAGATGCCTTTACCATGCGCACGGCGAAAGCCAGGCGGGAAGGGTTTTGGTGTTTCACCTACCAGCGTCTGGCTGACGGTGCGTGACCCAAGCCAGCCCGCCGTCCACGCAAAAGCGGATGCCAACGTACCCGCGATCACAGCGATCGACGCCAGGGCACCCCAGGTTTTTTTGGACCTCAAATCCAGTTTCGACATAGACGTTTTTCCATAAAAAATATCATCACATGCCGGGCACAACGTATCGTGTGCGGTACGTGTTAATACAGTGGCGAATATGACTCGATTATATGAGGCCTGGGAAATAAAGAGAGAATATCACGAAAAGTTTAACACTCTCCGTCGTCACGAAGCCGGGGCTACTTATCACAACGGGAATTGTGACCGGTACATGTCCCCACTGAGAAAGAGTGACGAAATAGATCCATTGACTTAAATCATGATATTTCTTTCATTCGCCACTTATCGTGTGCATACCCCTTCCGTAAAACGAGTCAAGAAAATGAAAAAAAGGCCATCCTTGATGGTGCTTTGCGCTGTGTGCTGCTTATTTGCTGCGGACATTGCTATGGCAAAAAATAGTTCAGTTTCCAGTGAACAGGTTAAAGAGAACGTTATTGCAGAGTCGATTGCATCTTATCCCGGAGTATGCGCCTGCCCTTTTAACCAGGCCAGAAACGGAAGCGCCTGTGGAAGACGCAGTGCATGGAGCAAAGCAGGAGGCTATGCTCCGATTTGTTATAAAAACGAAGTGACGGATGAGATGGTAAAGCAGTGGCGTGAAAATAATAGCTAGCCCGCTTCCAGCATTCCAAAGCTTACTATCCGCGCCCGGCCCAGCTCTTTCGCCCGGTATAAAGCCACATCCGCTGCGCGCAGCAGGTTGTCAGTCTGGGTATGTTGCGGGTAGCTGGCAATGCCAATCGACACATCCACCGGTCCAATCTCTGTCAGCCCGTAGCGAATCGACAGCTCATGCACGCCGCTGTAAATCTTCTGCGCGCAGGCGTACGCCTCTGCTTCATCGGCACCGGAAAGCAGAACCAGAAACTCCTCACCCCCATAGCGGAATGCCAGCCCGTTATCATGTGCGGCCCGTTGAACAATCGACGCCACGGTTTTGATCACTAGATCGCCCGCTTCATGACCGAACCGGTCATTAATGCTCTTGAAGTGATCGATATCGATCATCATGCAGCTTAACGGCACGCCGCTGCGCATCGCCTGTGTCGTTTGGGTTTGCAGGGTATCTTCCAGATGATGACGGTTACGCAGCCCGGTGAGCGGGTCAAACAAGGCTTTTTCCAGCAACGCGTCGCGCAGTCGTTGGTTGGCCAGCGCCAGACCGAGCGCCTCAGCCATCAGTTCCAGATACGCGCGGGAAGGGGCATTGTCCGCAGTGATATTCTGGAAGGAGAGCAAACCAATGGCCTCGCCCTGGGCGATAAGCGGCACGCACAGCGAGGTTTCCGCCTGTGATGGCGGAAGATGGTAGCAGGCGATATCCGGCTCACCGTTTACCGGCGGGTGGCTCTGCCCGCGACGTACGGCCCAGCACTCGTCCGGGTGGAAGGTTGTCTCTTCACCAACCGGTGAAAGCCAGTGTGCGACGCAGCGCATCTGCCACGGATCGCGGTCAAGAATGTAGAGTCGGCCCGCTATCCCCGGCGCAAT
The DNA here is from genome assembly GCF_034008295.1 of Enterobacter chinensis. Lineage (NCBI taxonomy): Bacteria > Pseudomonadati > Pseudomonadota > Gammaproteobacteria > Enterobacterales > Enterobacteriaceae > Enterobacter > Enterobacter chinensis. The sequence goes on along the minus strand of NZ_JARDVI010000002.1, from coordinate 818,433 downwards.
GTTGGGGGCAAACAGCTCCGCCACGTTAATCACATCGTTAAAGTTCTCACACCCCTGCAGCCGCTGGGTCATGCGCGCCAGCAGCTCGCGGATGGCCCAGTCGGCATCGCGCTCTCTTTCCAGACGCTGTCGCGCAAGGCCGTTTTCACGGAAGATGCTGATGGCCTGGGCCATATCGCCGATCTCATCAATCTGGTTGAAATTGGGCGTTTCAACCGCGTAATCCTGTGACGCCAGGCGGTGCACCACGTCGCTCAGGCGCACCACGGGGCGCAGCACGCGGCGTTTTAATATAAAGCCGAGAACAAACAGGAACAGCAGGGCGGTCAGGCCGACCATTACCTCAGAGGCCGTACGCAGCGCTTTCGATTTTTTTGTCGCATCTTTTACGGAGCCGATGACGCGTTTGTCGAGGATCTGGCGAAAGTGGTCGATCTGGTTCTGCGCGCGCTCCAGCTCCTGCTCATAGGGGGCGCCATAGAGCAGGGCAACAGCCTGAGCGTCTTCTCCTTGCTCAAGGCTGGCGAGCGCGGTTTGCTGCTCGTCCTGCAGTTCATCAACGATTTTTATCCCTTCATGCAGCAGGGACAGTTCTTCATCCGATGCGCCATTATCCTGCAACTTTTCCAGCCGTAGCTCGATGTTCTTCAGACTGTTTTCTGCCTGGCTATATTCCTTGAGAATCTGTGGATCTTTTTTAATGACGTACAGCCGTGCTAAATCGGACTGCGCCCAGATATCGGTTTCGATATCTTCGGTGAGCTGATCAAATTTCTGCCGTTGTTCAACGGCCTGACGTTCGATGGTATCAGCATTGGACGCCATCAGCATGATGATGCCGGAGGCGATGGTCAGGCAGACCGTGGCGCCATAGGCCCAGTTTGTTATCGTCGCGATTCGCACCAGATGATCCTTTTACGACATGAGTAGGATGGCGTTCTTCAAATTATAGAAAACGTTTGATTTAAGGCGAAAAAAAAAGGCGGCACAGTGCCGCCTGGTGTGGTCTATATCGTCACATCCCTACAAATCTGGAGGATTTTTTCCTTCTTCGATGAAATCCGCGTCCAGCTCTTCGGCGTTACCTTCGTGATCGCGCCCTGAGAAGAGGTTCCAGCAGGCGATAAACAGCGCGGCAATGAGCGGCCCAATCACAAAGCCGTTAATGCCGTACAGCTCCATACCGCCGAGGGTGGAGATCAGAATCAGATAGTCCGGCATTTTTGTGTCTTTCCCCACCAGCAGCGGACGCAGAATGTTGTCCACCAGTCCGACAATGATGACGAAGAAGCCGACAATAAACAGACCCTGCCAGAGCTGATGCGTGGCGAAGAGGAAAATGGCGGCAGGCACCCAGACAATCGCCGAGCCGATGGCGGGCACCAGGGAGAGGAACGCCATCAGCGCGCCCCAGAGCACGCTGCCGTCAATACCCGCAATAGCAAAGGCAATCCCGCCGAGTATGCCCTGAACCACGGCCACCGCCGCCGTCCCTTTTACCGTGGCACGCGACACGCCGACGAATTTGGCGAACAGGTGTTGCTTGGCGAAATCAGACAGGGGCAGGGAGTCGAGGATTTGGCGCACCAGATACGGGCCGTCTTTCAGCAGGAAGAACAGCAGATACAGCATGATGCCGAAGCTAATCGCAAAGCCAAACGTCCCCTTGCCAATCAGAAACGCGCTGCCGGCGAGATATTGCCCGCCCTGCAGGGCGACATCGGAGAGTTTTTTCTGGATTTGCGCCGCGTTGGTCAGGTTGTGATCCGCCAGGAAGCCGCTGACCCAGTCAGGCAGGTGATTGAAGATGCTCGCCACTACTTCCGGGAACTGGGTGTTGTTCTCCTGCAGTTTGGTGTAAACCACGTTCAGCTCAATGGCGAGCGAGGAGAGGATTACCATCAGCGGGATAAAGACGATCAGGCAGATAATACCGATGGTCAACAGCGAGGCCAGCCCGTTGCGATCCCCCAGCGCGGTGCGCAGCTTGTTTTTTACCGGGTTGAAGATGACGGTCAGAATAGCGGCCCACAGTATTGCGGAGAAGTACGGTGAGAGCACGTCGAAGAAGGCCCAGGTCACAAGGGCGAGAATGAAAATAAAGAAACCTTTGGTCAGTCCGTTAAAGCGCATCAGTCAGTCCTGGTTACTAAGAAACAGTGTCGACTATAGAACTGATTGCAGGATTTACCAACCCTTGCGCCGGGGGGGCGGCTGCGCCTTGCCCGGCCTACGGGCAGTGTTGCGGTATGAATCCGTTATTCACGGATACCACTTTCGACTGACCGAAGACTGCCTCTTCCCCCACCATGCTGTAAGTATCTGCTTGCGGAGGTGCTTATGGCCTGGCGTCCGATTCTCTATGTGATCCTCACAACCCACCCCAGACTCAGCGCGCGGCGCGCCCGTTTGCGTCTGGTCATCTAGCTTTTTATTAACATTCGCGGTATAACACACCTTCTTTGGATGTTTAGATGTCCATACGTATAGAAGGTAATATGCAAACACAACAAGAAAATGAGCAGCTTAAGCGCACCATGAAAACACGCCACCTGATTATGCTCTCGCTGGGCGGCGTGATTGGGACAGGGTTATTCTTCAATACCGGATACATCATTGCGACGACCGGGGCGGCGGGCACGCTGCTGGCGTACCTGATAGGCGCGCTGGTGGTCTGGCTGGTGATGCAGTGTCTGGGCGAGCTTTCCGTGGCGATGCCGGAGACCGGCGCGTTCCACGTCTATGCCGCCCGCTATCTTGGCCCGGCGACGGGCTACACCGTGGCGTGGCTCTACTGGCTCACCTGGACGGTAGCGCTCGGGTCGAGCTTTACCGCCGCCGGGTTCTGCATGCAGTACTGGTTCCCGCAGGTGCCCGTCTGGGCGTGGTGCGTCGTCTTCTGCGCGGTGATTTTTGGCCTTAACGTCATCTCCACGCGCTTCTTTGCGGAAGGCGAGTTCTGGTTTTCGCTGGTGAAAGTCATCACCATCATTGCCTTTATTATCCTCGGCGGCGCAGCAGTCTTTGGCTTTATCCCGATGAAGGACGGTACACCCGCACCGGGTTTAAGCAATATCACCGCCGAAGGCTGGTTCCCGCACGGCGGCCTGCCGATCCTGATGACCATGGTAGCGGTGAACTTTGCCTTCTCAGGGACGGAGCTCATCGGGATCGCGGCGGGTGAAACCGAAAATCCGCACAAGGTGATTCCGGTCGCTATCCGGACCACCATCGCGCGGCTGATAATCTTCTTTATCGGTACCGTGTTTGTGCTGGCGGCGCTGATCCCGATGCATCAGGCGGGCGTGGAAAAGAGTCCGTTCGTGCTGGTGTTTGAAAAGGTCGGTATTCCTTACGCGGCGGATATCTTTAACTTTGTGATCCTGACGGCGATCCTCTCGGCGGCGAACTCCGGGCTGTACGCCTCCGGGCGCATGCTGTGGTCGCTCTCTAATGAGAAAACGCTGCCGCGCTGCTTTGCCAGGGTGAACAAAAACGGCGTGCCGCTGACGGCGCTTTCGGTTTCCATGCTCGGTGGCGTGCTGGCGCTGTTCTCAAGCGTTGTGGCTCCGGACACGGTGTTTGTCGCGCTCTCGGCGATTTCTGGCTTTGCCGTGGTGGCGGTCTGGATCAGCATCTGCGCGTCGCACTTTGTTTTCCGTCGTCGTCATCTGCAGTCCGGCCAGCCGCTCTCTGCGCTGCAGTATCGTGCACCGTGGTATCCGCTGGTGCCGGTGCTCGGTTTTATCCTCTGCGTGGTGGCCTGTGTCGGCCTGTGGTTTGACCCAAGCCAGCGTATTGCCCTTTATTGCGGGCTTCCGTTTGTTGCCCTGTGTTATGGTGCCTACTACCTGACCCGAAATATGACATCGCAGGAGCCTGAACATGTCGCAGAATAATCCGCTTACCGCCATCCTTGAAAAACAGCCGTTTGTGGTGCTGGATGGCGCGATGGCGACGGAGCTGGAAGCGCGCGGCTGTAACCTTGCAGACAGCCTCTGGTCTGCCAAAGTGTTGGTTGAAAACCCGGATCTTATCCGCGAAGTTCACCTGGACTACTATCGGGCTGGCGCGCAGGTGGCTATCACCGCCAGCTATCAGGCGACGCCTGCCGGCTTTGCGGCGCGCGGCCTGGACGACGCGCAATCCCGGGCGCTGATTGGCAAAAGCGTGGAGCTGGCGCGTAAGGCGCGAGAAGCGTATTTGGCCGAAAACCCGCATGCGGGCACGCTGCTGGTGGCGGGATCCGTTGGGCCGTACGGCGCGTATCTGGCGGATGGATCTGAATATCGCGGCGACTATGTGCGCAGTGCCGATGAGTTTACGGCTTTTCATCGCCCGCGCGTGGAAGCATTGCTGGACGCGGGTGCGGACCTGCTGGCCTGCGAAACGCTGCCCTCGTTTGGGGAAATCAGGGCGCTGGCGGCACTTCTGGCTGAGTATCCTCGCGCCCGGGCGTGGTTCTCGTTTACCCTGCGAGACAGTGAACACCTGAGCGACGGCACGCCGCTGCGTGAGGTGGTCGACGCGCTGGCATGCTATCCGCACATTGTCGCGCTGGGCATTAACTGTATCGCCCTGGAAAACACCACGGAGGCGCTGAAACATCTGCAAAGCCTGACCGCGCTACCGCTGGTGGTCTATCCGAATTCGGGTGAGCATTATGATGCGATAACCAAAACCTGGCACCACCACGGTGAAGCGTGCGAGACGCTGGCGGGGTATCTGCCGCAGTGGCTGGAGGCCGGGGCGAAGTTAATTGGCGGATGCTGTCGCACTACGCCGAAGGACATTGCTGGGTTGACGGCTCAGCGCTGAGGTCTTTGCCGGGTGGCGGCTGCGCCTTACCCGGCCTACAAATTGCACTCACCGAAGGCCGGGTAAGCGCAGCGCCACCCGGCTAAAACGAACCGCACAAATTTCGCTATCTTTTCCCGCTTTTTATCTAAAAACGAATCGTTATTAGCGATTCGTTTTTATTCCTTTATCAAAATTCCTCTGCCGGAAATACTGCCCTCATAACAACAAGGGGAGCAGGCACTATGGCAATTTCATCGCGAATCACATTACTCGGCGCACTGGCGCTGTGGGCTTTTCAGGCGCAGGCGGTGGACGTCACCGTCGCGTATCAAACTTCTGCGGAACCGGCGAAAGTCGCCCAGGCGGACAACACCTTTGCGAAAGAGAGCGGGGCGAAAGTCGACTGGCGTAAGTTCGACAGCGGGGCGTCCGTGGTGCGCGCGTTAGCGTCCGGCGATGTGCAGATCGGCAATATCGGATCCAGCCCGCTGGCGGTGGCGGCCAGCCAGCAGGTGCCGATTGAAGTGTTCCTGCTCGCCTCGCAGCTCGGTAACTCTGAAGCGCTGGTGGTGAAGAAAAACATCACCAAACCGGAAGACCTGATCGGCAAGCGTATCGCCGTGCCGTTTATCTCCACCACCCACTACAGCCTGCTGGCGGCGCTCAAACACTGGGGCATCAAACCGGGTCAGGTGCAAATCCTTAACCTTCAGCCACCGGCGATTATCGCGGCCTGGCAGCGCGGCGATATTGACGGGGCTTACGTCTGGGCACCGGCAGTGAACGAGCTGGAAAAAGATGGCACCGTGCTGACCGACTCCGAAAAAGTGGGCCAGTGGGGGGCACCAACCCTCGACGTGTGGGTCGTGCGCAAAGACTTTGCCGAGAAACACCCTGACGTCGTGAAAGCGTTCGCCAAAAGCGCGATTGACGCCCAGCAGCCGTACATCTCTAACCCGGATGAATGGCTGAAGCAGCCCGCCAACCTGGAAAAACTGTCGCGCCTGAGCGGCGTGCCGCAAGCGGACGTGCCGGGACTGGTGAAAGGCAATACCTATCTGACGCCCGCGCAGCAGGTGCAGCAGCTGACCGGCCCGGTGAACAAAGCGATTGTTGATACCGCTACCTTCCTGAAAGAACAGGGCAAAGTGCCCGCGGTGGCGGCGGATTACAGCCAGTACGTGACCGACCGCTTTGTGAAATAAGGAGTTCGCCATGCTGAATATTACAAATCTCTCTGCCGATTACGGTGGCAAACCCGCGCTGGAGGACATCAACCTGACGCTGGACAGCGGTGAGCTGCTGGTGGTGCTGGGCCCGTCCGGGTGCGGAAAAACCACGCTGCTGAATCTGATCGCCGGGTTTGTACCTTACCAGCATGGCACTATTCAACTGGAAGGCATAAAGGTGGAAGGCCCGGGCGCGGAGCGCGGCGTGGTCTTCCAGAATGAAGGATTGCTTCCCTGGCGCAACGTGCAGGAAAACGTGGCGTTTGGGCTACAGCTTGCGGGTGTCCGCCGCGAACAGCGGCTGGAAACTGCACGAGAGATGCTCAAAAAAGTGGGGCTGGAAGGCGCGGAGAAACGCTTTATCTGGCAGCTTTCCGGCGGCCAGCGCCAGCGCGTAGGTATTGCCCGCGCGCTGGCGGCAAACCCGCAGCTGTTGCTGCTGGATGAGCCTTTCGGGGCGCTGGATGCCTTCACCCGCGAGCAGATGCAAACCCTGCTGTTGCGCCTGTGGCATGAGACGGGCAAGCAGGTTCTGCTGATCACGCATGATATTGAAGAGGCGGTATTTATGGCCACCGAACTGGTGCTGTTATCGCCGGGGCCGGGCCGCGTGCTGGAGCGCTTGCCTCTGGATTTTGCCCGCCGTTACGTTGCGGGAGAACCCGTGCGCAGCATCAAATCCGATCCGCTGTTTATTGAACAGCGTGAATACGTCTTAAGCCGCGTGTTTGAACGACGGGAGGCTTTCTCATGAGCATCGTCTTCAGTGAAAAAACGCGCCGCACGCGCCTCGCACTGCGCTGGCCGTTCTCCCGTCAGATAACCCTCAGCGTCGGCACGCTGCTGGTATTGCTGGCGGTGTGGTGGGCGGTTGCTGCCCAGCAGTGGGTCAGCCCGCTGTTTCTGCCGCCGCCGGGACAGGTGCTGACCAAACTCATAACCATTGCCGGGCCGCAGGGCTTTATGGACGCCACGCTCTGGCAGCATCTCGGCGCAAGCCTGACGCGCATTCTGGTGGCGCTGCTGGCGGCGGTCATCATCGGCATTCCCGTGGGGATTGCGATGGGGCTGAGCCCGACGGTGCGCGGCATCCTCGACCCGCTGATTGAGCTTTACCGCCCGGTGCCGCCGCTGGCGTATCTGCCGCTGATGGTGATCTGGTTCGGCATCGGCGAGACGTCAAAAATCCTGCTGATTTACCTGGCCATTTTTGCGCCGGTTGCTATGTCCGCCCTCGCGGGGGTGAAAAGCGCCCAGCAGGTGCGGATCCGCGCGGCGCAGTCGCTCGGGGCCAGCCGTACGCAGGTGCTGCTGTTCGTGATTTTACCGGGCGCGCTGCCGGAGATTTTAACCGGACTGCGCATCGGCCTTGGCGTGGGCTGGTCAACGCTGGTGGCGGCAGAGCTGATCGCCGCCACGCGAGGGTTAGGGTTTATGGTGCAGTCGGCGGGAGAATTTCTGGCGACTGACGTGGTGCTGGCAGGGATTGCGGTCATTGCTGCGATCGCCTTCGGATTAGAACTGGGGCTGCGCGCGTTACAGCGCCGTCTGACGCCCTGGCATGGAGAAATACAATGAGTGAACGTCTGACCATTACCCCGCTGGGGCCGTATATAGGCGCGCAGGTGTCGGGCCTGGATGTGACCCGTCCGCTGAGCGATAACCAGTTTGAGCAGCTGTACCACGCGGTGCTGCGCCATCAGGTGGTGTTCCTGCGCGAGCAGGCGATCACTCCGCAGCAGCAGCGCGCGCTGGCGCTGCGTTTTGGCGACCTGCACATTCACCCGGTCTATCCGCATGCGGAGGGCGTGGAGGAGATTATCGTCCTCGACACCCACAACGATAACCCGCCGGATAACGATAACTGGCATACCGATGTGACCTTTATCGAGACGCCGCCGGCCGGGGCCATTCTGGCGGCGAAGCTGCTGCCGGATACCGGCGGCGATACGCTGTGGGCCAGCGGCATTGCGGCGTTTGAGGCGCTGTCGGCGCCGTTGCGGACGCTGCTGAGCGGGCTGCGTGCAGAACACGACTTTAAAAAATCGTTCCAGGAATACAAGTATCGCAAGAGCGAAGAGGAGCATCAGCGCTGGCAGGAGGCTGTCGCGAAACATCCGCCGCTGCTGCACCCCGTCGTGCGCACCCATCCGGTGACGGGCAAGCAGGCGCTGTTTGTGAACGAAGGGTTCACGACGCGCATTGTGGACGTGACGGAAAAAGAGAGCGAGGCGTTGTTAAGTTTCCTGTTTGCGCATATCACCAAACCGGAGTTTCAGGTGCGCTGGCGCTGGCAGGAGAACGATCTGGCGATCTGGGATAACCGCGTAACGCAGCACTATGCGAACGCGGACTATCTGCCGCAGCGGCGGATTATGCAGCGGGCGACGATTTTGGGGGATAAGCCGTTTTACCGTGCGCCTTGATTGCCGGGTGGCGGCGTTGCCTTACCCGGCCTACGTTTCATTGTAGGCCCGGTAAGCGTAGCGCCACCGGGCAACGGGGTTAAAGGTGCGCCTCAATATACCGCTGATAGCGGTTCGCCTTCAGGTAACACAAGTCCACCAGCACCAGCCCGTCGACGCAGTCGTTGAATGCCGGATCGCTGCCAAAATCAATAAACTGTACGCCGCCGGGTTCGCAGAGTTCGGAATATTGCTTGTAGAGCGGCGGAATGCCGCAGCCAAGATTGCCGAGCAGGGATTTCAGCTTCGTCAGATCGTCCACGTAGTCCACTCCGCCAAACTGCGCGAGAACGTCCGGGAGCGATGCCGGATATGGCTGGCGCGAGGCGGCTAGCGGATGGCTGGCCGGGAACCACAGGCGGTAAAATGCTACCAGCAAATCCCGTGCGGCAGGCGGTAAGCCACCGGAAATGGAGACCGGGCCAAACAGGTAGCGATAGTGCGGATAGCGCGCCAGATAAGCTCCAATGCCGGACCACAGATAGTCCAGGCCGCGGCGTCCCCAGTAGCGCGGTTGAATAAAGCTGCGCCCCAGTTCAATGCCATGTTCCAGCACGTCCTGCATTTTATCGTCGTAGTGGAAAAGGCTATAGCTGTACAACCCTTCCAGACCCCGATGCTCAACCTGGCGGGCTGTGGGCATAAAGCGATATGCGCCGACGATCTCCAGATCCTCATCATCCCACAGGATCAGATGCAAATAATCATCATCGTAACGGTCGGTGTCCCGGCGTTTGCCGCTCCCTTCCTCCACCGCGCGAAAGGCAATCTCGCGCAGGCGGCCCAGCTCACGCAGCAGCGGGGCATCTTCCTGGCCGTTGCGCTGCCAAAGATAGATGGTTTTACCGTCGCTGGTTTTGCCCAGGCATTCGGCCTGCGCCAGCGCGCGTTTCAGCGTGGCGCGGTCTTCCGGGCGGGCAATGGCGCACTGGGTTTTAAAGACGCCAGGCACTCCCTTGCCAAGCCGCATCACGTGCTGACGGCACTGCTCGGCCATCTCACGCGACGAAAGGGTGGTGCTATGCCAGTTATGCCAGGCAATCTGCTGGCCGATTTTAACCGGCAGCTGGCTGTGGCGGCGGCGAAACATTTGCTGCATCAACAGCAGCATCGACAGCGTCGGAGATACTAGCGTGCTGGCATAAAAGAGCAGGCTGTTATGCGCCTGAATATGCACCGGCAGCAGCGGCGCGCGCAGCTTGCTGGCGAGTTTGATAAAGCCGGAGTGCCATTTCTTATCGCGAATACCTTTGCGCGTGGGGCGGGAAACTTCGCCTGCCGGGAAGAAGATCAGCACGCCCGCGTTTTGCAGATGCTGTTCCATCTGGACCAGGGACGATTTCGCCGTCCTGCCGCCCATATTGTCCACCGGAATAAACAGCGAGCTGAGGGGCTCAAGGTGGGTCAGCATCCGGTTAGTCACGACTTTAACGTCGCGCCGCACGCGGGAGACGGCATACATCAGCGCCAGCCCGTCCAGCGTACCCGTCGGGTGGTTGGCAATAATGACCAGCGGGCCATGTTCGGGGATTTGTTCGAGATCGCGAGTGGAAACGGTGCAGAGAATATCAAGGTGTTCCAGAACTTGCTCCACCATATCCAGTCCTTTCAGGTGGCGGTGTGCTGCGGCAAACTGCTGAAACTCGTCTTCGTAAAACAGTCTTTTTAACAGACTTTTTTGCCAGGGTGCAGGCCTCGCCTGAGGCCAAAGATCGTCGAGAACGCTATCGAGGCTAAACATGGTCACTCCTCCTGCCGTCTTGCCCAGACAGTAGAAGGAGGAGATGTCGGTTGTATTGCAGTTTGGTGAAGATTAGCGGAGGATTTTTTTCTCGGCCAGGTCCAGCGCGAAGTAGCTGAAGATCAGATCCGCGCCGGCGCGTTTGATCGCCCCCAGGCTTTCCAGGATCACTTTCTCTTCGTCAATCGCACCGGCCAGAGCAGCGAATTTGATCATCGCGTACTCGCCGCTGACCTGATAAGCGCCCAATGGCAGCTCGGTGCGCTCGCGGATGTCGCGCAGGATATCAAGATATGCGCCGGCTGGTTTCACCATCAGGCAGTCTGCACCCTGGGCTTCATCAAGCAGGGATTCGCGAATCGCTTCCCGACGGTTCAGCGGGTTCATCTGATAGGTTTTACGATCGCCCTTCAGTGCCGTACCGGCTGCTTCACGGAACGGGCCGTAGAAGGACGAGGCGAATTTGGTGGAGTAGGACATGATGGCGGTGTCGGTAAAGCCCGCCGCATCCAGTGCCTGACGGATCGCCTGAACCTGTCCGTCCATCGCGGCAGAAGGCGCGATGAAATCCGCACCTGCAGCGGCAGCGACGACAGCCTGCTTGCCAAGGTTAAGCAGGGTGGCATCGTTATCTACGCCATGATCGCACAGCACGCCGCAGTGGCCGTGAGAGGTATATTCACAGAAGCAGGTGTCTGACATGACCACCATTTCTGGCACGGTCTCTTTGCAGATACGCGACATGCGGGCGACGAGGCCATCTTCTTTCCACGCGTCGCTGCCGGTAGCGTCGGTATGGTGAGAGATGCCGAAGGTCATCACCGAGCGGATCCCCGCGTTGGCGATACGTTCGATCTCACGTGCCAGATACTTCTCCGGAATGCGCATCACGCCTGGCATGGCTTCGATGGCCTTATAGTCATCAATCTCTTCTTCGACAAAAATCGGCAACACCAGATCGTTTAAGGTCAGGGTTGTCTCTTCAAACATGGCGCGCAGTGCAGGTGACTTGCGCAGGCGGCGGGGGCGTGCAATTAAATCGGTCATGGTATGCCTGATGTTTGTGGAACAAAGAGGGCTAGTGTACCTCAAAGTGGAGGCTGTGGTTTTACGAAAGTGGGCTTTTTGTTTTTGCAAAATGCGGCAGGGCAGGCTTCATCTCATCAATATATAATTAAGTGAAATATCACTCTGAAAGAGTGATGATATATTCGTGCTGCTTTTATATTAAGGGGGATATATAATTAAAAATGATCCATTATCTATTGTGATTTTTTTAGTATGGGTTTGTCTGTGTTTTAAGGTTTTGTTTTTGTAATATTTATTTGTAATGATTCATGCTTTCGGTGTTATTAGTCTGGATACGGACTTAATGGAAACATTCATTGAACCTTTTCGAAATGAAAATGCATAATTCCCTCCGCAATTAAATATTGCCAAATGATTTGATGGACAAACTTGCTTACGTCCCTGAGGAGGGATGACCCAATGCAAACATGGAAAAAGAAACTTGTTGTATCTCAACTTGCATTAGCCTGCACTCTGGCTATCGCTTCTCAGGCCAATGCGAAAGATATTTCCGGTACGACATATAATACTTTTGGATATGATAATACCGCATCTACCCCCTGGTATTATGGTTACGCTGACTGGGATTACTCTGGTGCCAGCCACGACGGTGATATTTATCCGGTGATTAATAAATCCACCGTGAATGGTGTTATTTCAACGTATTATCTGGACGATGGCATCAATGGTCGGGCGAATGCGTTGAGTATTTCCAACAGCACCATTAATGGCATGATTACCTCTAAATGCATGACCAGCTCGTGTGCTGATGGTCTGGATACCGATGGTACCAACCATTCTCAATACGATCGTTTTAGCCTGACCGTTGATAACTCCACCGTTAACGATACGTACGAGCATTATGCGTATGATGTCGTGAATGGGGAAAATACGGAAAGACACTATCTGGACACATATGGTTTGGGTAATGCAATTACCCTGGATGTGGAATCAGATATTGTTATCCAGAATAATTCTCACGTTGCCGGTATTACCCTGACGCAGGGTTATCATGAACTGGACAATACCCCGTATGACGGTGTTGAAGGCGTAGCCAACAGCAGCAACATCTTTACCGACACGCTGCTGGTGAAAGATTCTGTGCTGACTTCCGGCGCATACAGCGACTTGGGTACCAGCGGATTCTACGGCCAAACCGCGAAACCGAGCGACTACGGTGAAAACAACGCCACAGCGGCGGATGATGCGGCACTGATTGTAGCAGCTGGCGCGTCTGATAACGCGATGCAGACGTCTGCCACGTTTGATCATTCCACCGTGACTGGCGACATTCTTTTCTCCAGCACCTTCGACAACAACTTCTACCCGAACGGCGACCCGGCAACTGATACCACAGAAGACGGTATCTATAATCCAACCACCAACGGTTGGGACGGCACGGATAAGCTGGATGTTACCCTGACCAACGGCAGCAAGTGGGTAGGTGCCGCTCAGTCCAGCGTCGAGGCTATCGGCACGGCTCAGATGTACGGCCAGGGCTACAGCAACGTAGACTGGAGCAGCTTGTCCCCTAACAGCATTTGGCCGGATTCCACCTATGACAGCAACGGACACGTTGCGGGTGAAGCGGTGTATCAGAGCGGTCTGTTTAACATTGCACTGGATAACGGCTCTGAGTGGGATACCCGCAAGGTTTCTAACATCGACACACTGACGGTAAACAACCGCTCTCAGGTCAATGTTGAAAACTCTGGCCTGCTGGCGGATACCATCACCCTGACCAATGCCTCATCATTGAATATCGGTGACAGCGGTGGCGTGGCGACCGACCATCTGTATCTGGACAGCTATAGCCGTGCGGCACTGACGGAAGAAACTGCCGATCTGTATGCCAACACCATCACCGTGGATAACGGTGCAGAGCTGGCGCTGGGGCTGGGTCAGGTTGATACGCACAACATGGTACTGACCGATGGTGGTGTGCTGAACGTTGCCAGCCGTGATTACGTGCTGAACAGCGATCTGAACAACGCACGCTATATCACTAACGATAAACACAATGCCGATTACGACTACGGCGTCGTGGCGATTAACTCTGACGGCCATCTGGCGGTGAACGGTGACGTCGCGGGCAATTACAAAGTACGTATCGATGATGCGACGGGTGCCGGTTCCGTTGCCGATTACAAAAATAAAGAGATTGTCCGTGTCTATGACAATAACGCGGATACTGCAGCCAGCTTTACTGCCGCAAACAAAGCCGATTTAGGTGCCTATACCTACCAGGCGCAGCAGCAGGGCGACACCGTTGTCCTCCAGCAGAAAGCGCTGACCGACTACGCGAATATGGCGCTGAGCATCCCTTCTGCCAATACCAATATCTGGAACCTGCAGCAGGATACCGTAGGCACGCGTCTGACCAACAGCCGTCACGGCCTGGCGGATAATGGCGGGGCGTGGGTAAGCTACTTCGGTGGCAACTTCGACGGTGACAATGGCGTTATCGGCTACGATCAGGACGTGAGCGGTATTATGGTGGGTCTGGATACCCAGATTGACGGTAATAACGCGAAGTGGATCGTCGGTGGTGCAGCTGGGTTTGCGAAGGGTGATATCAGCGATCGTACCGGTCAGGTCGACCAGGATAGCCAGACGGCGATGATCTATGCGTCAGCGAAGTTTGCGAACGATGTGTTCCTCGACAGCTCAGTGAGCTACACCCGCTTCAACAGCGATCTCTCTGCTAACATGAGCAACGGTCAATATGTTGATGGCAATACCACCAATGACGCTGTTGGTTTTGGGCTGAAACTGGGCTATGACTGGAAACCAAACCTCTCTGGCTATGTTACGCCATACGCAGCCGTGTCTGGCCTGTTCCAGTCTGGTGATGATTATCGTCTGAGTAATGATATGCGCATGGACGGGCAATCTTACGATAGCCTGCGTTATGAACTCGGTGTTGATGCTGGTTACACCTTCAACTACGGTGGCGATCAGGCTCTGACGCCTTACTTCAAACTGGCCTACGTCTATGACGACGCCGATAATAATGCTGATATTAACGGTGACAGCATCGATAACGGTGTAGAAGGTTCAGCCGTACGTGTAGGGCTGGGTACTCAGTTCAGCTTCACGAAGAACTTCAGTGCGTACACTGATGCCACTTATCTGGGCGGCGGTGACGTTGACCAGAACTGGGGCGCCAATGTAGGTGTGAAATATACCTGGTAATGCATAAAAGCGGGGGAGGATATCCCCCGCTTTTTTATCGATAAAAATAATATTGAACCGACAAATACGGATGCCTTGAGGTCTGCATGAACGTTAATGCGAAACCACTTTCTGAATTAAGCCGGCTCGAACAGTGTCTGAAAGTAGCCAGTACCCCATTTAAATCTGCGCCACAACAAATAATTACATCCGGTGAGTGTAATGAGCCCGGCACCATCGTATTACAAACCGGTATCATCGAAATCCATCGTCATTCAGATGAACTGCTGGTCGGCATCGCGAAGGCTCCTTTTATTCTGGGACTGTCCACCGTGATGATTAATCACTGTCAGGAATACAACGTCATCGCCAAAACACCCTGCACGGGTTTTTATTTGTCCGCTGAAACCACCCGTCAACTCATACAGCAGAATGCTCTCTGGAAAGAGGCCTTCAGTTGGTTATCGTGGATAAATTACATTCTTGCGAAACGCGATATGCAGCTGGTGGGAAATAATTCCTATCACCAGATCCGCGCCATGCTGCTGAATATGGCAGAGTGGGATGAAACGCTGCGTTCAAAAATTGGTGTGATGAATCATATTCAACAAAGCACGCGTATTTCACGCTCAGTTGTTGCAGAAGTGCTCGCTGCCCTGCGGCAGGGAAACTACATCAATATGAGCCGGGGCAAGCTGGTCAGCATTAACCGCTTGCCCACGGAATATTAAAATTAGTTAGACGCTGTGAGAACCTGCGCTTCATTGGCGCTCAGTTCAGCCACTAAATTATTAATACCGTCGCTCATATTAACGAAGCGCGTATTCGGAGAGCGGGTGACCACCACAAACGCGCCCACGTTTGACTGTGGGATCATTGCCATATAGGTAATGAATCCGCCGCCGCCGCCGGTTTTCTGAATAATACCTGGACGGCCATTTTTCGGCGCCATATAGACCCAGCCCATGCCGAGCGCATCGGCTTTACCGGGTACGTCCATCCCGATGACGCGGTGCAGCTGAGTTCGCTGATAAATCAGGGTCTGCATACGATCGGCCTGACTGCTGCGAGCGTAGAAATCCGATGAAAGGAACTGCTGCATCCAGCGCATCATGTCACCAGGGGTAGAATACACTCCGCCGCTGCCCACGGCTGCCAGCGTGTTATTACAGGGGCTTGCGCCTTTCTCTGCCACCATCAGGCGGCGGCACTGATCCGGGGAAGGGGTAAAGGTGGTGTCTTTCATACCCAGCGGACGGGTAATCTGCTCTTCAAACAGCTGCGTGTAGGGTTTGCCTGCCGCCGTCGAGAGGGCATCCGCCAGCAGATCAAACGCCAGATTTGAATAAGAGGCCTGCGAACCCGGGGCCGCCTTCAGCGTGGCGGTACTCAGGTAGCTCCAGCGCTGGTCGCGCGTTGGCCAGACAAATACGTCTCGATGCGCAGCCCCGCCAGGCTGCTCACGCGGCAGGGCGCTGGTGTGGGTGGCAAGGTTAACAAGCCGGATGGGCGTACCCTGATAAGTCGGAACCCGGGCGCCTGGAGGTGCGTATTTGCTGAGCGGGTCATCGAGTTTCACCACGCCCTGGTCGAGCAGTTTCACCAGCATTTCGCTGGTCATCAGCTTGGTTAAGGACGCGATGCGGATAACGGAATCCAGCTGCGGGTGAACGTTATTTCCCGGGCGCGTTTCGCCAAAGCTGCGGAATACACGCTGGTTGCCGTCGATCACGACCATCGCCATACCGGTCGCGCCGCTGCCGTAATAGATAAGATTCGCGTAGCGATCGGCAATGTCTGAAGCTAAAACAGGTGCCGTCAGCGGTTGGGCTGCCTGGGCGGTAGAAAAGCTCACCGCACACAGCGCGGCAAAAGAGAGCAGACAACGTTTCAACGAAAAGCATCCATGAAGTGTATGAGGAAAGTAATGGGTATTTATACTACTAATCGGTACCGTGCAATGCCCGGAATTGCATAACGATAGCGAGAAAAACGTAACCATGGGTAAATATGAACAATTTACTTGCGAGCCATCTCCCATTTTGTGACATCGGGCTTATGATAGGCATCAGTGTCACTCAATCTTACGGAGAACGGTATGTCTGAAAAGCGTGTGGTTATGGTTGTCGATATGCAGCAGGGGGTGTTTGAAACGCCTCGTCATCAGCGCGAAATATGTGTTTCGCGTATCAACCAACTTACGCAGGCGTCAGATACCGTTATTTTTATTCAGCACGCGGGAGACGGTGGGCTGGAGGAGGGGAGCGAAGGGTTTGCACTGCTTCCCGAGCTAAACCAGCCGGCAGGCGCGTTTTACGTGACGAAGACCGCCTGTGATGCCTTCTATAACACCGCGCTTGAGACGCTATTGCGTGAGCAGGGCATTCGCGAGTTTGTCATCTGCGGCTGCGCCACCGATTACTGCGTCGACGCGACGATTAAGAACGGCGTCAGTCGGGGCTACCACATCACCGTGGCGGAAGATGCCCATACCACCGCCAACCGCCCGGCGGCTGATGCGCAGATTCTGATTAACCACTACAACGACGTCTGGCGCGACTTCATCGCCCCAGCGAATCCTCTCTCGGTGAAACGCACCGAAACAATTCTCGAAAGCTGGAAAGCGAACTAATAATCAACCCTCGGGTCTGACCTTTTTGCCTGCGTCGGGTGGCTGACTCAGGCAGTTTTTCGTGTGGTGATGTGTTGTGCACAGCAACAGCCATAACAACAAGAAGGAAGCATTATGTTTAAGTCTTTTTTCCCAAAGCCGGGGCCTTTTTTCCTGTCGGCATTTATTTGGGCACTCATCGCTGTCATTTTCTGGCAGGCGGGCGGCGGCGCATGGCTGGCTCGCATTATGGGAGCAACGGGCGATGTACCGATTAGCGCCGCGCGCTTCTGGTCGCTGAGCTATCTGCTGTTTTACGCCTACTACATGGTATGCGTGGGGCTGTTTGCGTTGTTCTGGTTTGTCTATTCTCCGCACCGCTGGCAGTACTGGTCGATCCTCGGCACATCGCTGATTATCTTTGTAACCTGGTTCCTCGTGGAGGTGGGCGTGGCGGTTAACGCCTGGTATGCGCCATTCTACGATTTGATCCAGACCGCGCTAAGTTCGCCGCATAAGGTAACGATTAACCAGTTCTACCATGAAGTCGGGATCTTCCTTGGTATCGCCCTTATTGCGGTTATCATCGGCGTGATGAACAACTTCTTCGTTAGCCATTATGTTTTCCGCTGGCGTACCGCAATGAACGAACATTATATGGCGCACTGGCAGCACCTGCGCCATATCGAAGGTGCCGCGCAGCGTGTGCAGGAAGACACTATGCGTTTCGCCTCCACCCTTGAAGACATGGGCGTCAGCTTTATCAACGCCATCATGACGCTGATTGCCTTCCTGCCCGTGCTGGTGACGCTCTCCGCGCATGTGCCGGATCTGCCGATTGTTGGCCATCTGCCGTATGGTCTGGTCATTGCCGCAATCGTCTGGTCGCTGATGGGAACGGGTCTGCTGGCGGTGGTCGGGATCAAACTGCCGGGTCTGGAGTTTAAAAACCAACGCGTCGAAGCCGCATACCGTAAAGAGCTGGTTTATGGCGAAGATGATGCCAACCGCGCCTCGCCGCCGACCGTCCGCGAGCTGTTTGGCGCCGTGCGTCGTAACTATTTCCGACTCTACTTCCACTACATGTATTTCAACATTGCGCGTATTTTGTATCTGCAGGTTGATAACGTTTTCGGTTTGTTCCTGCTGTTTCCGTCGATTGTCGCGGGTACGATTACGCTCGGTCTGATGACACAGATCACCAACGTTTTCGGTCAGGTTCGTGGGTCGTTCCAGTACCTGATTAGCTCCTGGACTACGCTGGTAGAACTGATGTCCATCTACAAACGTCTGCGCAGCTTTGAACGCGAGCTGGACGATCGTGACCTGCAGGAAGTCACCAACACATTTAGCTAATACAGGAAGTTGCTATGTCTTTTGCCGTACCGCGCGCGTTACCGTTGTCCTTACTGGCCGCCCTCGTACTGGCGGGCTGTGCCGAAAAGGGTGCCGCTCCGCTCAAAAAGGGCGAAAAGCCCGTCGATGTGGCAAGCGTTGTGCGGCAGAAAATGCCCGCCAGCGTGAAGGATCGCAATGCGTGGGCAGATGCGCTGGCAAAAACCTTTGAAAGCCAAAAGATTGCGCCGACGGAGGAAAATATCTGCTCGGTGCTGGCGGTGGCGCAGCAGGAGTCGATGTACCAGTCAGACCCGGCCGTGCCGGGTCTGAACAAAATTGCCTGGAAAGAGATCGACCGCCGCGCGGAATCCATGCATATCCCGGTATTCCTCGTGCACACCGCGCTTAAAATCACCTCGCCAAACGGCAAAAGCTACAGCGAGCGGCTGGATACGGTGAAAACCGAAAAACAGCTCAGCGCTATCTTTGATGATTTCATCAGCATGGTCCCAATGGGGCAGAAGCTGTTTGGCTCGCTTAACCCGGTACACACCGGGGGCCCGATGCAGGTGAGCATTGCGTTCGCTGAGAAACATATCGACGGCTACCCGTGGAAAATTGACGGTACGGTGCGCCAGGAGGTGTTCTCCCTGCGCGGCGGACTGTGGTTCGGCACGTATCATCTGCTGAACTATCCGGCGAACTACAATGAGCCGCTGTACCGCTTTGCCGACTTTAATGCGGGGTGGTATGCCAGCCGTAACGCAGCATTTCAAAGTGCAGTCAGTCGCGCAAGCGGCGTCAAGCTGGCGCTGGACGGCGATCTCATCGCTTACGGCAGCAGCGAGGCGGGAGGCACAGAGCTGGCAGTACGCAAATTATCGACAACACTTGGCTTGAGCAACAGCGACATTCGCCGCCAGCTTGAGAAAGGCGATAGCCTGGCATTTGAGAAAACGGATCTGTACAGGAAGGTGTTTGCGCTCGCAGAGCAGAAAAGCGGGAAGACGTTACCGAGGGCTATTCTGCCGGGGATCCAGCTGGAAAGCCCGAAGATCACGCGTAACCTGACCACCGCATGGTTCGCTAAACGCGTGGACGATCGCCGGGCTCGCTGTATGGGCCTTTAACGACGACGGCGAAAGCGCAGAACTAACGCCACAACGCCCAGAATCATACATCCCGCGAGGAAGGGAATCAGACCGAACAGGGTGCTGACACCAAACCCAATCTCAACCCGCGGGCGTCCGTTGTCCTGGACCTGCATCAGGTGTTCATAAACGCCTGGCGCATGGACCAGCATATTGAGCAGCTGCGAGCCAGCCCAGAAGCAGAACAGGACAAACAGGGCATAAGCGATATTACCCGCCGTGGAGGTTTTTGGTTTGCCGCCAAAAATCGGTTTCGACAATGTAAAGTCAGCCATAAGACCTCCCGAAATATCACTCTGTTTCAATACGCTTCGTACAGGGTGAGTTTGACAGGTCATCGCATTTGTCAATATCAGAATCGTGGTAATTTACCCGCCGGAATCCTCCTGGATTGTCGATTTCTGCAGCACATCACAATTTCATCACTTAAGTGAAATTGCGTCGCGTTTCAGAATTTCCGTATCTGCCACAGACCTGGCCGTAAAACTGTGAGAGGATGTCTTTTTTTCCTGCCGGAGTTGTTATGAAGCTCACGTCCAAACTACGCCGCGACTGGCACTACTACGCCTTTGCTATCGGGCTCATTTTCATTCTTAACGGCGTCGTGGGCCTGCTGGGATTTGAAGCAAAAGGGTGGCAAACGTATGCCGTCGGGCTGGTGACCTGGGTAATCAGTTTCTGGCTGGCGGGTTTGATTATCCGCCGTCGTCCTGAAGAGACGACAGCGGATGAGACGGAAACGGCGAAGAGAGCCGATTAACCGTTTACGGAACTTTTAAGCGCGCTGTCGGCGGCGTGACGCTCCAGCGCCAGTTCGATCAGGCGGGTGATCAGCTCTGAGTAGCCCAGCCCGCTCGCCTGCCACAGTTTCGGATACATGCTGATGTTGGTGAACCCCGGCAGCGTGTTGATTTCATTGATCACCACGTCATTTTCCGGCGTCAGGAACACATCCACGCGTGCCATGCCGCAGCAGCCGAGCGTCTGATAAGCGCGAATGGCGATCGCCCGGATCTTATCGTTGATCGCCGGATCGATATCCGCAGGAACAACGACCTGAGCGCCTTTGTCATCAATGTATTTAGTATCGTACGAATAGAAGTCGCTGTTTAATACCACTTCACCGCAGGTGCTCGCCTGTGGAAAATCGTTGCCCAGTACGGCGCATTCAATTTCACGGCCTTTAATGCCCTGCTCAACCACCACTTTATGGTCGAACTCAAACGCCAGACGGACGGCTTCTGCAAATTGTGCTTCGTCTGTCACTTTGCTGACGCCCACGGAAGACCCCTGGTTTGCAGGCTTCACAAACAGCGGCAGACCCAGCTGTTCGCTAATTTGTGCGAAGCTGTGCTTGTCGCGGTTGGCGCGGGTCAGGGTAACGAACGGCGCAACATTCAGCCCTGCATCGCGCAGCAGGCGTTTGGTGACGTCTTTGTCCATGCAGGCGGCGGAGCCCAGGACGTCCGAACCGACGAACGGCAGGTTGGCCATGCGCAGCATTCCCTGCAGGGAACCATCTTCGCCAAGAGTGCCATGAACGATGGGGAAAACAACGTCGATCTGGGCGAGAGCCTGCGCATTGCCTGCGTCGATGAGCTGTCCCTTCACGACGCCGGGTACGGTAGCGACGCTAATTTCCGAAGGATTAAGGGCGATGTGCGCCGGATCGTGGGCATTAAGCAGATACTGGCTGGCATCGTTAACGTGCCACTGACCCTGTTTATCAATGCCCAGCAGAACCACGTCGAAACGGCTTTTATCGATCGCATCAACGATATTTTTGGCCGATTGCAATGAAACTTCGTGCTCCGCTGATTTTCCCCCAAAGACAATACCTACGCGCTGCTTAGCCATCTCACTCTCTTCCAGTCTGACGAAAAGCCAATAACATACCACGATGCCCGGCGGGTTTCGCGACCTTCTGCCATAATGTTTTGGGGAATGTTGAGGGGGGAGTGTGAAAGGAAAAACGCTGCTGACCGTTTTGATTATTGTCGTAGTCGCAACGGTGGGTTACCGCTGGTTGCCGCCTGACTACAACCCTTTCATACCGCTGACGCTTGACGACCCGCCTGGCCGAATCACCCAGTTCAAGCTTCGGCGTTTAACCCCCGAGGCCTGCACAAGCCTGTTATCCCAGGCTAACCAACGAGATCTTATCCGCACTCAACCGGTGGCTGACAGCGGCGGGGAGTGTCCGCTTAGCAACGTCGTGCGCGTGCGTAGCTTCGGCCCGGTCAGCCTCAACGGCAGTTTTCTTGCAAGCTGTCCGCTGGCGCTCAGCTCTGCGCTGTTTATCAGCCAGCAGGCCCGGCCGCTGACAAAACGCTATATGGGCAGCGACCTGGCGCGTATCGACCACCTCGGCAGCTTTGCCTGCCGCAATATTTACCACCGCCCAGATGCCCGCCGCAGTGAACATGCCACGGCAGAGGCGCTGGATATCGCCGCTTTTCGCCTGACGAACGGTGAACGCGTCACGGTGCTGAACGGCTGGAAGGCAGCAAACACGCAGCCATGGCTGAAGGCAATGCTGACGGCAAGCTGTGGCTACTACGGGAACGGTCTGGGGCCAGAGTATAACGCGGCACATGCCAACCACTTTCATCTGGGGATGCACGGTTTTGGGCTCTGCCGCTGAAGCATAATATTCCGCCAGAAAATGGATGATTTGTGACTTATTTCACAAATATGATGACTGGGAAGATAAAACACCAAAGTCAGTCAGGTCGCATCTCTGGTACGACGTCAAAACGCGTAACTTGCTAATCTGTAGGCGAATTCGCCTAAAAATGAAGACTATTTCTTTATGGAATCCTGGAAAGTTAATCTCATCTCGGTCTGGTTCGGTTGCTTCTTTACCGGGCTGGCCATCAGCCAGATCTTGCCGTTCCTGCCGCTGTACGTATCGCAGCTGGGGGTGACCTCGCATGAAGCGCTCTCCATGTGGTCCGGTCTGACGTTCAGCGTCACGTTTCTGGTATCCGCCATTGTGTCACCGATGTGGGGCAGCCTGGCGGATCGGAAGGGCCGGAAGCTGATGCTGCTGCGCGCCTCGCTCGGGATGGCGATCGCCATTCTGCTGCAGGCCTTCGCTACCAACGTCTGGCAGCTGTTTTTCCTGAGAGCGGTGATGGGGCTGACGTCCGGGTATATTCCCAATGCCATGGCGCTGGTTGCTTCTCAGGTACCGCGCGAGCGTAGCGGCTGGGCCCTGAGTACGCTCTCCACGGCGCAGATAAGCGGCGTCATCGGTGGCCCGCTGCTGGGGGGCTTTCTGGCGGACCACGTCGGGCTGCGCGCGGTGTTTATCATCACCGCGATCCTGCTGGTGGTCAGTTTTCTGGTGACGCTCTTTCTTATCAAAGAGGGGGGGCGCCCGGTTATCAGTAAATCTGAACGCCTGAGCGGCAAGGCCGTTTTCGCCTCGCTGCCTTATCCGGGGCTGATGATCAGCCTGTTCGTGACTACCATGGTTATCCAGCTCTGTAACGGTTCGGTTGGTCCGATTCTGGCACTGTTTATTAAGTCGATGGAGCCGGAGAGCAATAATATCGCTTTTCTGAGCGGCATGATTGCCGCCGTGCCGGGCGTATCCGCGCTGATTTCCGCGCCGCGTCTTGGAAAACTGGGTGACAGGATTGGCACGGCGCGCATTCTGATGGCTACGCTGATCTTTGCCGTCGTGCTCTTTTTCGCGATGTCGTTTGTCACCTCTCCGCTTCAGCTTGGCGTACTGCGCTTTCTGCTTGGCTTTGCCGATGGCGCAATGTTGCCTGCGGTACAGACCCTGCTGGTTAAATATTCCAGCGACCAGGTGACGGGGCGTATTTTTGGATATAACCAGTCATTTATGTATCTGGGGAATGTTGCCGGTCCGCTTATTGGCGCTTCCGTTTCCGCAATGGCTGGTTTTCGTTGGGTATTTGCTGCCACGGCGATTGTCGTTTTAATCAATATTATCCAGCTGGCTATTGCGCTGCGTCGTCGCAGGCAAATGGCGGAGGCGAAATCAGTGAGATAACCGTTTCGCTGATGCATTATATATTCTTATAGTAGCCGTATTTTATATAACAAAATGCGGCGTTTTTTTATAGAAAAACGTTTCGCTGACGGCACGAGTCATTTATTTTCGTTCCTGTATCAATTTTGCATACCATAATATATTTCTTCTCTTTGCATAACGGATTCAGAATGCTAACTTCAGACAAAACTGATAAGGAAATAGCACGATGAAAAATCTGATTGCTGAATTGCTGGTCAAGCTTGCACAAAAGGAAGAAGAGTCAAAAGAGCTGGTAGCCCAGGTCGAAGCGCTGGAAATTGTGGTTACCGCGCTGCTGCGGCAGATGGCGAAAACCGATCAACAGGCGTTGATTGAGAGCGTGGAAGGTGCGCTGGACAGCGTCAGGCCTGAATCGCAGGTGCCGGCTGAGGATGCTGAGATGCTCCACCAGTACGTAAAGAAGCTGTTAAGGCATCCGCGCAGCTAAACCGTCACAGGACGTAACGACGTGTCATAGAATTGTCATGCAGGATGCCTATAGTCGCTCTGTTTTTATTTTTATGTATTTGTACATGGAGAAAATAAATTGAAACAGAGCGCACTTTTCATCGCATTACTTCCCCTGTTAATTACCCCGGCCATTTATGCGGACACCGTCCAAACCAGCGTGCTGGATAATCGTGCCGCAAAAGGGGATATCACCGAGCCTGGCGGCGCACGCAGATTGTCGGAAGATCAAACCGCCGCTATTCGCGCTTCGCTGAATGATAAACCGGCAAAAAACATTATTCTGCTTATTGGCGATGGAATGGGTGATTCCGAAATCACAGCGGCGCGAAATTATGCTGAGGGTGCGGGCGGCTTTTTTAAAGGTATCGACGCATTACCGCTGACCGGACAATATACCCATTACGCGCTGGATAAAAAAACCGGCAAGCCGGATTACGTAACGGATTCAGCAGCCTCCGCCACGGCGTGGTCCACTGGCGTGAAAACCTATAATGGCGCGCTGGGCGTGGATATTCACGAAAAAGATCATCAAACCCTTCTGGAGATGGCAAAAGCGGCGGGGCTGGCGACCGGCAACGTTTCTACCGCTGAGCTTCAGGATGCAACGCCTGCGGCGCTGGTGGCGCACGTGACCTCGCGTAAATGCTATGGCCCGTCAGTGACCAGCGAAAAATGCCCAACGAACGCGCTGGAAAAAGGCGGCAAGGGTTCGATTACGGAACAGCTGCTGAATGCACGCCCTGATGTGACGCTGGGCGGCGGCGCGAAAACCTTCGCGGAAACCGCGACGGCGGGCGAGTGGCAGGGTAAAACGCTGCGCGAGCAGGCGCAGGCTCGCGGCTATCAGCTGGTGAGTGATGCCAGTTCTCTGGCGGCGATAACCGAGGCGAGCCAGGACAAACCGCTGCTGGGGCTCTTCTCGGACGGCAACATGCCCGTGCGCTGGGAAGGGCCTAAAGCCTCATATCACGGTAATATCGATAAACCTGCCGTGACCTGTACGCCGAACCCGAAACGTACTGACAGCGTACCGACGCTGGCGGCGATGACTGATAAAGCGATCTCTCTGCTGAGTAAGAGCGAAAAAGGGTTCTTCCTGCAGGTTGAAGGCGCGTCGATCGATAAACAGGATCATGCTGCCAATCCGTGCGGCCAGATTGGCGAAACGGTCGATCTGGACGAAGCGGTGCAGAAGGCGCTCGCGTTCGCGAAAAAAGACGGTAACACTCTGGTGATCGTCACCGCGGACCATGCGCACGCCAGCCAAATTATCCCGGCTGATACCAAAGCACCGGGCCTGACGCAGGCGCTGAACACCAAAGATGGCGCCGTCATGGTGCTGAGCTACGGCAACTCTGAAGAAGAGTCCATGGAGCACACGGGCACGCAGCTGCGCATTGCAGCCTACGGCCCGCATGCGGCAAACGTGGTAGGCCTGACCGATCAAACGGATCTGTTCTATACCATGAAGGCGGCGCTGGGTCTTAAATGATAAAACCCCGGCGGAAATCACATCTGCCGGGTGGTTTTTTTCCTGTCACGAACCAGACTTACAGGGAATGTTCACAAAAGGATGGTGCAATGAAAACAACATTACTGGTTACTCTGCTCTCTGGCCTGTTCCTGATCGCATCGGCGAACGCGGAAGAGAAAACGTTAACGCCTCAACAGCAGCGTATGACCACCTGTAATCAACAGGCGACGTCTCAGAGTCTGAAGGGGGACGCCCGTAAGACCTATATGAGCGACTGCCTCAAAAATGGCGCCTCGAAACCCGCTGAAAAAAGCCTGACGCCGCAGCAGCAAAAAATGCGCGAATGTAATGCGAAGGCAACCGAGCAGTCCCTGAAAGGGGACGACCGCAGCAAGTTTATGAGTGCCTGCCTCAAGAAAAAAGTGTAGTTCTAACGGGTGAGCGGCTCCGGCGGCTCACCCGAAATTTCATACTTTCCCCGCAGACCCCCTCTCTATAATTTGGGAAAATGTTTCAGAATATTCCCAAAAATGATGAATGATGAAACCTATTACAACAAAAAGCGCATTCGGGAAGAGTGGAATTTAACCCTTTCTCAGGATGACCCTCACCGCGCGGGCATTCAGTTTGCCCGGCGAGTTCGGCTGGCGCGCGCTGTCGGGCTGGCGGCAATGTTTTTCCCCATTGCCGGAATGCTGGTCACCCATTTTTTACCCGGCGGCTGGTGGCTTTTACTGGTGGGATGGTCGTTCGTCTGGCCCCATTTCGCCTGGCAGTTATCCTGCCGCGCCTCGTCACCTCATCAGCAGGAAATCTTTAATCTGAAGATCGATGCCATTATCGCCGGGCTGTGGATTGGCGTGATGGGGGTGAATGCGTTACCCACGGCAGCGCTGGTGATGATGGTGGGGATGAATATGATGGGCTCCGGCGGCTGTCGCCTGTTTATCCCCGGGATAATGTTGACCTTGCTCTCCGCGCTGGTGACGTTGCCATTCGTCGGGAGGGTGGCTGTCTTCAACCCCGATCCCGTGGAGTGGGGCTTCACGCTTCCCGTACTCGTGCTTTACCCCATGCTGTTTGCCTGGCTCAGCCACCGAACGGCCGTCAGGCTTGCGGAGCATAAACGGCGGCTGGAAATGATGAGCACCCGCGACGGAATGACCGGGGTCTTTAATCGCCGGCACTGGGAAATGTTGCTGCGAAATGAATTTGAGCATTGCCGGCGCAGCCACATCACCGCCACGATACTGCTGATTGATATTGACCACTTTAAGAACATTAACGACACATGGGGGCACGATGTGGGCGACGAGGCGATCATCGCCATTACGCGCCAGCTCCAGATGTCGGTGCGTTCAGGCGATGCTATCGGCCGGTTTGGCGGGGATGAGTTTGCGGTGATTATGTCGCAGACCGCGGCGGAAAGCGCCATCGACGTGATGTCTCGGGTGCACGAGCGGCTGGAAAAACTGTCGTTACCGTGCGCGCCAAAAGAAGCGCTGCGCATAAGCGTAGGCGTTGCCCCCTGGGGACCGCAGTTTGGACATTATCGTGAATGGCTGAAGGCGGCTGACGTGGCGCTGTACAGGGCGAAAAATGCCGGGCGCAGCCGTACCGAAGTGGCCGCCTGACGCCCGACTGAGACCATCAGGATTTACTCAGTTTCTCTGATTTTTCCATGCATTTTGCCATCGCCTCAATGACCGCCGAGCGGAACCCGCGCTCTTCCAGCACCCGCACCGCTTCGATGGTGGTACCGCCCGGAGAGCAGACCATATCTTTCAGTTCACCAGGGTGTTTGCCGGTCTCCAGCACCATTTTGGCTGAGCCCATAACGGCCTGCGCGGCGAACTTATACGCCTGCGCACGCGGCATACCGCCAAGCACAGCGGCATCGGCCATCGCTTCCAAAAACATAAAGACATATGCAGGAGCAGAACCACTGACACCGACCACCGGATGGATCATCGATTCGGCAATCACCTCCGCTTCACCGAAGCAGCGGAAGATGTTCAGCACATCGGCCACTTCTTCTGTGGTCACCAGCGCGTTAGGCGTTACGGAGGTCATGCCGGCGTTGACCAGCGAAGGGGTGTTAGGCATCGCGCGGACGATTTTACGGTCGTGGCCCAGCGCGCGCGCCAGCTGATCGAGCGTGACGCCAGCGGCAATCGACACGACCAGCGTCTCTTTGTTCAGGCTGGAGGTGATATCGCTCAGCACTTTGATCATGATGTTTGGCTTGACGGCACCAAAGACGATATCGGCGACCTGGGCCACTTCCTGCGCGCTTTCGGCGGCGTTGATCCCGTACTGATCGCGCAATGCGGCAACCTTGTCCGGTGACGGGGTATAGACCCAAATCTGACCCGGCAGAACCTGCCCGCTGGCGATCAGACCGCCCAGGATGGCTTTGCCCATGTTACCGCAGCCGATAAACCCGATTTTCTTGTCCATCACGATTCTCCGTCATTATGCGTTGTTTTCTCTGATTGATAGCTTAACAACGAAATGCAGGCGACAATAGTCGGCAGAATCATTATGGGGAGACAATATGGCGATTTGGGTTGATGCGGACGCGTGTCCGAATGTGATTAAAGAGATTTTGTTTCGCGCCGCCGAGCGCGTCCAGATGCCGATGACGCTGGTGGCGAACCAGAATATTCGCGTGCCACCTTCGCGGTTCATCCGCTCTTTGCGCGTTCCGGCCGGGTTCGACGTGGCGGATAACGAAATTGTGCGCCTGTGTAGCGCGGAAGATCTGGTGATCACGGCGGATATTCCGCTGGCCGCTGAAGTGCTGGAAAAAGGGGCGGCGGCGCTCAACCCGCGCGGTGAACGTTACTCGCCTTCGACCATTCGCGAGAAGCTCACCATGCGCGACTTTATGGATACGATGCGGGCCAGCGGCGTGCAGACCGGCGGGCCGGACAGCCTGTCCCAGCGCGACCGTCAGCAGTTCGCTGCCGAACTGGATAAATGGCTGCTGGAAGTGAAGCGCCGCACTGCGTAATGATAATTATTGTCAATTTGTGGTACAGTGTGGCCTCCACAGGGTTGTCATCCCGTACCGCTTTGCAGTAAAGTAATCGCAACATCTTCTGCAATTATTTCTTTACACTCTTCAGCCATCCGGCATCAAGGGGAACACCTGGCTATGACCCAACCCATCTTTTTAGTTGGCCCCCGCGGCTGTGGGAAAACCACCGTTGGCCTGGAGCTGGCACGCGTGTGTCATCGCCAGTTTGTTGACACCGACCACTGGCTGCAAACCGAGGCCGGAAAAACCATCGCCGACATTGTTGAGCAGGAAGGTTGGGAGAGCTTTCGCGCACGCGAAACGGCCGCGCTGAAAGCGGTCACCACACCCTCAGCCGTGATTGCGACAGGCGGAGGCATTGTGCTGGCAGAGTGTAATCGTCACTTTATGCGCGAAAAGGGGATTGTTATCTATCTCAGCGCGCCGGTGTCGGCTCTGGTAGGGCGTCTGGAGGCATTTCCGGAAGAGGGGCAACGCCCTGCGCTGACCTCCAGGCCGCTCAACGAAGAGGTGAGTGAAGTGCTGGCCGAACGTGATGCATTATACCGCGAAGCGGCTCACCACGTGGTGGATGCATCAGCGTCTCCCGAAGACGTTGTGATTCAGATTATTACCGCCCTGCGTTTGGCTTGTGCAAGCTAACCGGCGTCTATACTTATAGCTCAGACATAAAAAAAGGATGAGCTATGCCAACCAGACCCCCCTATCCCCGTGAAGCGCGCATTGTTACCGTCGAAAAAGGCCATACGGGTCATACCGTGACCTGGTATCAGCTGCGTGCCGATCACCCTAAACCGGACTCGCTGATCAGTGAACACGAGACTGAACAGGAAGCGCTGGATGCGAAGCGGCGCTACGAAGATCCCGATATAACCTGACCGTTTTCCTAAACGCTCCAATATCGTGCCTGAATCACACTTTTTACTCATCGAGAAAGTTAAGCAGGAGTTAATATTTAGTTATTACAAGTAACTCCGGTATCGGCAGGCGATCTTTACATTTCGATGTCGGGATCACCTGCTACGCTTGGTGCTGTTTTGTTGAAAAAATGAGCTGCGCAGCGTAGTAAGCCTGTACCTGTGTGCACGATGTTGGAGTAATGGAAGGCGATAAAGATGAAGGCAACGTTGGCGATCCTCACCATTGGTGTGGTCCCTGTAAGCGAAGTGTTACCGCTCTTAACCGAGCATGTATCTGAACAACAGATAACGCATCTCAGCCTGCTGGGGAAGATGAGTCGGGAAGAGGTCATGGAAGACTACGCTGTAGAGGCGGGGGAGGATCCCCTGGCGACGTTATTAAGCGACGGTAAACTGGCGCATGTATCACGCCAGAAAATCGAACGCTCGCTGCAGGGCGTAATAGAAGTACTCGATAATCAAGGTTATGACGTTATTTTGCTGATGAGTACCGCACCCATTAAGGGGCTCACGGCGCGCAATGCAATTTTGCTGGAGCCGATGCGGATCATTCCGCCGCTGGTTGCCTCCATCGTCGATGGTCATCAGGTGGGGGTGATTGTTCCTATCGAGGAGCTCATGGACAACCAGGAGGCAAAATGGCACGTGCTTGAAAAAGTGCCCTTGTATGCGCTGGCAAATCCGTTCTGGGACAGTGAGGCCAAACTCATTGCTGCCGGGAAGGAGCTGCTGGAGAGAGGGGCAGATGTGTTGATCCTGGACTGCCTGGGCTTCCACCAGCACCATCGTGATTTGCTGCAAAAAGCGCTGGATGTGCCCGTACTGTTATCCAACGTTCTGATGGCGCGCCTGGCCTCGGAACTCCTGATGTAATGATTTTGCGTGACAGGTGATGAGCATGGCCCCTATAGTGAATTTTTATCTAAAAATATAAGGGCTAGTTCATGCTTCAGAGTAACGAATACTTTTCCGGTAAAGTGAAATCCATTGGTTTTACCAGCAGCAGCACTGGCCGCGCCAGTGTCGGCGTGATGGCTGAAGGGGAATACACCTTTGGCACAGCGGAAGCTGAAGAAATGACGGTGGTCAGCGGCGCGCTGAACGTCTTACTGCCGGGTGAAACGGAATGGAAAGTTTACGCTGCCGGACAAGCTTTCAACGTTCCTGGCCACAGCGAATTCCATTTGCAGGTTGCTGAACCTACCTCTTATCTGTGCCGCTACCTGAAATAATCTTCTTCCCTCTCCCCGTTGGGGAGAGGGTCAGGGTGAGGGGAAATTATCTCTGCGCTTCGCCGCCGAGACCTTCCACCAGATTCTGAATCAACGCAGCCAGCTCTCCGGTCATCAGGATGAAGTCCGCGTCAAAGCGCTGAGCGTAGTCTTCCCTGTCGATATCTTCGTTC
The DNA here is from genome assembly GCF_034008295.1 of Enterobacter chinensis. Lineage (NCBI taxonomy): Bacteria > Pseudomonadati > Pseudomonadota > Gammaproteobacteria > Enterobacterales > Enterobacteriaceae > Enterobacter > Enterobacter chinensis. The sequence goes on along the minus strand of NZ_JARDVI010000002.1, from coordinate 787,495 downwards.
TGATCGCGCAGCTCGTCGCAGAACTTCAGACGTTTCACGGAGCCGTCGTCGCACATCACGAACTGAATGCGCTGCTGCCAGTCGAGCGCCAGTTTGGTGACCACTTTGCCCGCTTCGATGTGTACCGCGATCTCGTCGCTCACCAGATCCTGTTTTTTCGCACGGATCACGCCGCCATCTTCCAGCAACGCTTTCAGTTCGGCCTCATCAAGGATCTGGAAACCTTGTGCCGCAGCACCGCTGCGTACCCATTCGGTCAGCGTCAACTCGATTGGCGTTTCCAGTGCCAGCGGAACGACCGGTAAAGAGCCGATACTTTTGCGCAGCAGGGCAAGCGTATCTTCCGCTTTTTTTGCACTGGCGCAGTCCACCATGATCAGCCCGTTAACGGTATCGATCCACATCATGGTCTGGCTAAAGCGGCTGAAGGCGCGCGGCAGCAGGGAATGCAGAACTTCGTCTTTCAGCGAATCTTTTTCGGTTTTTTTCAGCTTGCGACCCTGCTCGGCTTCCAGCTTGAAAATTTTCGCTTCGAGCGCCTGCTTAACTACCGGCGTGGGCAGTATTTTCTCTTCTTTGCGGGCGCAGACGATGATTTGACCCGTGCTACTGGCGTGGGTCAGTGCATCGCTTTGTGAACCCATTGGAGGAACCCAACCGGTTTTTGCCATATCCTGGCTACCGCATGGGGAAAAGGTATAAGCGGCTAACTGTTTTTCCATCTCTTCTGCACGCAGCGAAACGTCGCGGCTGAGACGGTAAACCATCAAATTTTTGAACCACAGCATGATAATTTCCACGGCCTTGTCGTTAAATCAGCGGGCATGATAACGAATTGTCGCATCGCTTGCATTGCTAATCGGGAAGCGTGCTTCTACTCTGTTGATAATCAAAATAATGAGGAGAGTCTTGTGCGTATTGGGATTGATTTGGGCGGCACCAAAACAGAAGTCATCGCGCTGAGCGAGCAGGGGCAACAGCTGTTCCGCCATCGTCTGCCGACGCCGCGCGATGATTATCACCAGACTATCGAGACGATTGCCAGGCTGGTTGAGATGGCAGAGCAGGCGACAGGGCAAACCGGCAGCGTCGGGATGGGGATCCCGGGGTCGATCTCGCCATATACCGGGGTGGTTAAAAACGCCAACTCGACCTGGCTCAACGGTCAGCCTTTTGATAAAGATTTAAGCGCGCGCCTGAACCGGGAAGTGCGTCTGGCCAACGATGCCAACTGCCTGGCGGTCTCTGAAGCCATCGATGGCGCAGCCGCCGGCGCCCAGACCGTGTTTGCCGTTATCATCGGTACCGGCTGCGGCGCGGGCGTGGCGTTCGGCGGGCGCGCCCATATCGGCGGTAACGGTACCGCGGGCGAGTGGGGACATAACCCGCTGCCGTGGATGGATGAGGATGAGCTTAAATACCGCGCTGAAGTGCCGTGCTACTGCGGAAAACAAGGCTGTATTGAGACGTTTATCTCCGGCACCGGTTTTGCGACCGATTACCACCGCTTGAGCGGCCAGCCGCTCAAGGGCAACAAGATCATACGGCTGGTCGAGGAGCAGGATCCGGTGGCCGAGCTGGCCCTGAGCCGCTACGAAATGCGGCTGGCGAAATCTCTGGCACACGTGGTGAATATTCTCGATCCAGACGTGATTGTGCTGGGCGGCGGCATGAGCAACGTCGACCGGCTGTATGCCACAGTGCCGACCCTGGTGAAACAGTGGGTCTTCGGCGGCGAGTGTGAAACCCCGATCCGCAAAGCCGTCCACGGTGACTCCAGCGGCGTGCGCGGCGCGGCGTGGCTGTGGCCAGTAAATTCGTAGGCCCGGTAAGCGAAGCGCCACCGGGCGAATTCAGGCATCCGCAATAAAAAAGCCGGGTGGCGGCTACGCCTTACCCGGCCTACAGAATGGAGTGGCCTTTACTGCACGGCAAACTCCCTGTCCAGCCTGCTATACCCCAGCCCGTTAATTTTCTTCACTTTGATCTGCACTGGAATGCGCTCTTTCATCGCCTCAACGTGGCTGATCACACCGATGGTTTTTCCGGTGGCGTTCAGCGCGTCGAGCGCATCCAGCGCGGTATCCAGCGTTTCACTGTCGAGCGTGCCGAACCCTTCATCCAGGAACAGGGAATCAATCCGCGTCTTATGACTCACCAGATCGGAAAGGGCCAGCGCCAGCGCCAGACTGACCAGGAAGCTCTCGCCGCCCGAGAGCGTACGGGTATCGCGAACTGCATCTGCCTGCCAGGTATCGACCACTTCCAGCTCCAGCGCGTCGCTGGCCTTACGCTGCAACAGATAGCGCCCGTGCAGACGGTTAAGCTGCTGGTTGGCGAGCCAGACAAGATTGTCCAGCGTCAGCCCCTGAGCGAACTTACGGAACTTGTCACCGGTGCTGGATCCGATAAGCGCGTTCAGATACCCCCAGTCGTCTGCCTGACGTGCGGCTTCTTCAATTTGCTGCATCAACGCCATCTGGTGCTGTCGGTTATCGCTGTCCTGCTTAAGCTGCTGACGGATCTCGCCCTGATGCGTGGTGTTCTCCCGAAGCTGTTGCGCCAGCAGTTGCAGCTGGATTTGCAGTGTGGCGGCGTCGGCGTCGAGTCCTTCCGGACGCAGCGCCAGATGAGAGTGCAGCTGTTGGTTAGCTTGTCCACACAGAGTCGCGGCCTGCTGTAACTGGTTTTCCAGCGACTGTTTCAGCTGTTCGAGGTGGCGAATGGTGCCATCATCCAGCAGAGCGGCAAGAAACGCGTCCCGATCGGCAAAACAGCTTGCTGAGAGCGCCGTGGTGAATTGCGTCTGTGACTGCAGCAGGCGCTCTCGCTCCAGCGCTTCCTGTTGCTGCTGGGCGCTAAGCTGGCTTTGCAGCGACACGCATTCGTCGTGGATGTCGCGCCAGTCATCAGGAATAGCCGGTTCGACTTCTTCACCGTCCGTTACCGGAAGCGCGTCAAGCAGCGGCTTCAGGGTGTTCATACGTTCCTGAAGCACGCCGTGCTGCGTTTGCTTCTCCTGCCACTGCGCGAATTCGGCTTCACGGGCGTGTAGCCAGGCGGCTTCATTGCCGTCTTCAGGTACGTTAAGCGTTAGCGAGAGCAGGGTGTGTTCCAGCGCCTGGCGCGTGGTCGTCAGCTGCTGCTGATACTGTCGTTCCTGCACTTCCTGCTCGTTCAGCTGATTTTGCAGGGTCAGACGCTGGCTGAGCTGATAAAGCTGGCGCTCATAATGTTCCTGCTCGTTCATCCATGGCGCGATATCATCCTGAATAGTCAACGCGACATTCAGGGACGTGCAGGTTTCCAGCCACTCTTTAGTGAGTGCTTGCTCTTCCTGAGCCAGGGTCTGCGCTTCGTCTGTCTCACGCTGGATCTGCTGGGTGAGGGCGTTGACCTGTCCCAGCACCAGCAGGCCTTCCTCTTTGAGTGAGGCGACCTCTTTCTCCAGGGCATCACGGCGGCGCTGATTATCCGTCAGTTCAAGCGACTGGTATGTCTCCACAGCGGGGTGCTCGCTGGAACCGCACAGCGGACAGGGTTTGCCTGCCTCAAGCTGGGAACGAAAGCTTTCCAGGTCTTTAATCGTCGCTTCACGTTCGCAGAGGGTCTTCAGGTCCAGATAGTGCTGGTGTTTCTCTTTGTACTGCTGGCGGCGCAGCGTCAGCGTTTCGTTGAGTTTATTTTGATCGGCCTGGGCCTTCTGAACACTTTCACCGCTCTGGCGCAGGCGCTTTTGCAACGGCTGATAGCGGGCATGCAGCGACGTTAGCCGCTGGCGCAGCGTGCGTGACCGGGACTGCTGCTCCATGGCGACGCTGACCTCATCCGCCGTCAGCGCCAGCGCATTTTCCGGCATCTCAGCCAGCTTGTTACGTAATTCACTCATCCTCGCAGAAAGCGAGGCTAACTGCGTTTTATCGCGGTTTAGCTGTGAGAACTGCGCGCGCCAGCCGGCAATCTCCTGACCCAACAGACGATAACGCTCGTGCTCCGCCAGCCACTGCGCCAGCGCGGTCAGTTCGGTCTGAAGCTGCTCGTGGTTACGCAGGGCGGTGTTGCGGATCCGCGCGCGCAGCGCGGTTTTAGCTTGTAAGCGAGTATTTACTTCGATAATTCGCTGCTGTGTCTGCGTCAGGCGCGCGGTTTGCTCCTGCTGATGCTCCCAAAGCGGCCGAAGCTGGGCGGCGGGCTGAGCAAGCTGAAGTTTTGCCAGTTCAGGTGCTGCGTCCGTCAGCGCCTGTTGCGCCTGCTGTTGCATCGTGGTGACGCGCTGTTGCTCGCGCACAAGCTCATCATGGCGCGTAAGCCACTGAAAATCTTTCTGTTGGCTTTGCTGCTGTTCCAGCAGGGTTTTCTCTTCGTCAGTAAGTGCCTGCAAACTTTGCTGTAACTGCTGCTGTTGCTCTTCGCTCAACAGCACGACGCCCGCAGCCTGCGCCTCGCACTTTTCAAGCACGCTGCGGGCGGCCTTGTGTTTCTCAAATACCATGGCGGAAATCTGGCCGTAGATCTCGGTGCCGGTCAGCTCTTCCAGCAGTTCTGCACGATCGCTCGGTTTGGCATTGAGGAAGGCGGCAAATTGTCCCTGAGAGAGCAGCATGGAGCGGGTAAAACGGCCATAGTCCAGCCCGGTGAGCGCGGCGGTTTGCTCCAGTTTATCCGTCACTTTATCGGCCAGAATTTTGCCATCTTCGCAGCGCGCCAGCTCCACGCGCGGTGCCTGCAGGTTCCCGTCAGGCTGATTACGCGCGCGGTTCTGGCTCCAGAAGGCGCGATAGGCAGTTCCTTTCACTTCAAACTCCACTTCGGCCAGACACTCAGCGGTGTCGCGCGTCATCAGGTCGTTTTGCGCCTGAGAAACCTTCTGCAGGCGTGGGGTTTCGTGATAAAGCGCCAGACAGATGGCGTCGAGCAGGGTGGTTTTGCCTGCTCCCGTCGCGCCGGTAATGGCAAACAGCCCGTTGCTGGCAAAGGGCTCAGCGGTAAAGTCAATTTTCCACTCGCCCTTGAGGGAGTTAAGATTTTTCAGGCGCAGGCTCAAAATTTTCATGCGTTTTCATCCTCATCATTGAGCGCATGCAGGGTATGAGTGAACAGCTCGCTAAGCCTTATGCGCTTCGCGTCGTCTATCTCCTCCTGCGAGAGCCTGCGTTCAAACACTTCTTCTACCCTCAGCTCGCTGAGGGTTTCGCGCTGGGCGCTGAGCAGAATTTTCTCGCGCTGCTCGCGGCTGCGGCGTACCAGTAACACTTCAACCGGCAAGTCTTCGGTCAGCGCCTGGATTTTTCGCTGCATATCATGCAGGTATTCATCGGTGGTAATTTCGATATCCAGCCAGACGGGAGGATTAAGCGCCGCGCCGCGCCACTGCTCAAGCTGGGCGGTAATGGCGTCGAGATCGCCTTTTAGCACCGCCAACGGCTGGGTGACCGGCACCTCCAGCGTCTCCACGGCGCTGAGTTTGCCCTCGGTGAAGCTCACCAGATGCACGGATTTGGCTTTGCCCGTTTCATCGAAGCTGAGCGAAAGCGGCGATCCGCAGTAGCGGATGTGCTCACAGCCGCCGATAACCTGCGCGCGGTGGATATGCCCGAGTGCAATATAGTCTGCAGGCGGGAAGTTTTGCGCCGGAAAGGCGTCCAGCGTGCCGATATAGATGTCGCGGACGGCGTCACTTTTACTGGCTCCGACGGTGGTGAGGTGCCCGGTCGCAATCACCGGAATCGGCTGGTCGCCGCGCAGAGCACAAGCTTCGGCGTACTGCTGGTGATAATAGTCGGTGATGGCCTGTAACAGATGTTGCTGCTTTTCTGCACCCGACAGCCCCGCCTGGCTTTGCACGATGTCCCGCGGACGTAAAAACGGTATGGGACACAGCACGGCCCCCGGCGTACCGTCGCGTTTTTTCAGGATCTGCGGGGCGTGCCCGGCGCTGGCGACCACGGTGGTATTGAGAAATGCCAGGATGTCGCGGGATTCATTGAGCGTCGCGACGGAATCATGGTTGCCGGCGACAATCACCAGATGGCAGCCGGTTTGCTGCAAATTCACCACGAAGCGGTTATACAGTTCACGCGCATAGCTGGGGGGAGAGCCGGTATCAAAAATGTCACCCGCCACAATAATCGCGTCCACCTCGTGCGTCTGGGCCGTTTCCAGCAGCCAGCTCAGGAACGCTTCATGTTCAGCCGCACGGCTTTTGCTGTAAAAATTTTGACCCAGATGCCAGTCCGAGGTGTGAAGTATGCGCATAGCTGATCCGTGGCAAAAAAGAGAAAGCAGGATTATAAACCTTCAGCGACGGGAAAATAACCGCTGTAATAAAACAACAGTTTGCCCGCGAACGTGGTACTGTTTTTCATAAATCTGTCATAAATCTGACGCATAATGGCGCCGAATTACAAACTTGTAACTTAAATAAGATAAGACAGGGCAAAGTATGGCGAGACGTATTCTGGTCGTAGAAGATGAAGCTCCAATTCGTGAAATGGTGTGCTTCGTGCTCGAGCAAAATGGCTTCCAGCCGGTTGAAGCGGAAGATTATGACAGCGCAGTGAACCAGCTAAATGAACCCTGGCCCGATCTGATTCTGCTGGACTGGATGTTGCCTGGCGGTTCCGGACTGCAGTTTATCAAACACCTGAAGCGTGAAGCGCTGACCCGCGACATACCGGTGGTGATGCTCACGGCGCGCGGAGAGGAAGAGGATCGCGTCCGCGGTCTGGAGACCGGCGCGGATGATTACATTACCAAACCTTTTTCACCGAAAGAGCTGGTGGCCCGCATTAAAGCCGTGATGCGCCGTATTTCGCCGATGGCGGTGGAAGAGGTGATAGAGATGCAGGGACTCAGCCTTGACCCCACCTCACACCGCGTGATGACCGGTGAAAATCCCCTCGACATGGGGCCTACCGAATTTAAACTCCTGCACTTCTTTATGACCCACCCGGAGCGCGTTTACAGCCGCGAGCAGTTGCTGAATAACGTCTGGGGAACTAACGTGTATGTCGAAGACCGGACGGTTGACGTCCATATCCGCCGCCTGCGAAAAGCGCTGGAACTGAGCGGCCACGATCGCATGGTGCAGACGGTCCGCGGCACGGGTTATCGTTTTTCTACCCGTTTCTGAATAATGACAGGAGTGTGACGCGTGCTGGAACGTCTGTCATGGAAAAGGCTCGTCTTTGAACTGATCTTATGTTGTATTCCGGCCTTCATTCTGGGGGCCTTTCTTGGATACCTGCCGTGGTTTCTGCTGGCGTCGGTCACCGGGCTGCTGATCTGGCATTTCTGGAACCTGCTGCGCCTCTCCTGGTGGCTGTGGGTTGACCGAAGCATGACGCCGCCGCCGGGAAGCGGCAGCTGGGAGCCGCTGCTGTACGGTCTGCATCAGATGCAGATGCGTAATAAAAAGCGCCGCCGTGAGCTGGGAAGCCTGATTAAGCGTTTTCGCAGCGGCGCGGAATCGCTGCCGGATGCCGTCATTCTCACCACCGAAGAAGGGACCATCTTCTGGTGTAACGGCCTTGCGCAACAGCTGCTGGGCCTGCGCTGGCCGGACGATAATGGCCAGAATATCCTCAACCTTCTGCGTTATCCCGAGTTCACGCTGTATCTGAAAAAGCGTGATTTTACCCGTCCGCACAATCTGAAGATCAACAATGGTCGCCATCTGGAAATCCGCGTGATGCCCTACAGCGATAAGCAGTGGCTGATGGTGGCGCGCGATGTCACCCAGATGCACCAGCTGGAAGGGGCGCGTCGCAACTTCTTCGCGAACGTCAGCCACGAATTACGTACGCCGTTGACCGTGCTTCAGGGTTACCTGGAGATGATGCAGGAGCAAACGCTTGAAGGTGCGCCGCGTGAAAAAGCGCTGCACACCATGCGCGAGCAAACGCACCGGATGGAAGGGCTGGTGAAGCAGCTGCTGACGCTCTCGAAGATTGAAGCGGCACCAACGCTTGCGCTGAATGACACCATCGATGTGCCGATGATGCTGCGGGTGGTGGAGCGTGAAGCGCAGACGTTAAGCCACAAAAAGCATCACCTGACCTTTGAGGTCGACAGCACGCTGAAGGTGCTGGGTAGTGAAGATGAACTGCGCAGCGCCATCTCCAACCTGGTGTATAACGCGGTGAACCATACGCCGGAAGGGACGGACATCGTGGTGCGCTGGCACCATACCCCAACGGGAGCCGAGTTTAGCGTGGAGGACAACGGGCCGGGGATCGCCCCGGAGCATATTCCGCGCCTCACCGAGCGTTTCTACCGTGTGGATAAAGCACGATCGCGACAGACAGGAGGAAGCGGCCTGGGGCTGGCGATTGTTAAACACGCGGTGAATCACCATGAAAGCCGTCTCGATATCCAGAGTACGCTGGGTAAAGGAACCCGCTTCAGCTTCGTGATCCCGGAACGATTAATTGCCAAAAAGATCGCCTGACAGCAGGTGTGTCATTTTACCTTTCCACGGGTCAGCGTCTGCTGGCCCGTTTGCTTTGCAGTCAAGCGAAACGCGGATGAATTTTATACGGCTGACTGTTTTTTGTTCGCATGATTAGCCATGGGTTTTTCTTATAAATAGCGTATTGTGCTGGCGTGTATTTTCATGCTGGCATATTGTTCTGGTTTTACGATCCCACCTTGCCTTTAAACGTTATAAGCGTTTAAATTGCGCCCCAGATACTGTCAGACCGACTGTATTTGCGTGGTAAATCGAAAAACTATTCTTCTCCACGCCAGGACGGGAGCATTTCCCGCTGAAATTGAGCAAATTTTCGGCTGTATCGTCCCGTCAGGGGAATCGGAAATCTCAATGTTTTCAACACCACATCCACAGGCAGTAAGGTTTTATGACCCATCACTTAAAATCGCGTGACATCATCGCGCTGGGCTTTATGACATTTGCGCTGTTCGTTGGCGCAGGCAACATCATTTTCCCTCCAATGGTTGGCTTACAGGCAGGTGAACACGTCTGGACCGCCGCGTTTGGTTTCCTGATTACTGCCGTGGGTCTACCGGTACTGACCGTCGTCGCGTTGGCGAAAGTCGGCGGCGGCGTGGATAGCCTCAGCACCCCGATTGGCAAAGTGGCTGGCGTTCTGCTGGCAACCGTCTGCTATCTGGCCGTTGGCCCGCTGTTTGCGACCCCGCGTACGGCGACCGTTTCCTTCGAAGTGGGTATTGCTCCCCTGACCGGTGACGGCGCAATGCCGCTGTTTATCTACAGCCTGATTTACTTCGCGATTGTGATTCTGGTTTCCCTCTATCCGGGCAAACTGCTGGATACCGTGGGCAACTTCCTGGCTCCGCTGAAAATTGTGGCGCTGATTGTTCTGGCGGTAGCGGCCATTGTCTGGCCTGCAGGCCCGATCAGCGACGCGATGGACGCCTATAAAAACGCCGCGTTCTCTAACGGCTTTGTGAACGGCTATCTGACGATGGATACGCTGGGCGCCATGGTGTTTGGTATCGTTATCGTTAACGCCGCGCGTTCCCGCGGTGTGACTGAAGCGCGCCTGCTGACCCGCTATACCATCTGGGCTGGCCTGATGGCCGGTGTGGGCCTGACGCTGCTGTATCTGGCGCTGTTCCGCCTGGGCTCCGATAGCGCCATGCTGGTTGATCAGAACGCGAATGGTGCGGCTATCCTGCACGCCTACGTTCAGCACACCTTCGGTGGTGCGGGCAGTATGCTGTTGGCGGCGCTCATTTTCCTGGCATGTCTGGTGACCGCAGTGGGCCTGACCTGCGCTTGTGCAGAGTTCTTTGCGCAGTATCTGCCGCTCTCTTACCGCACGCTGGTGTTTATCCTCGGTATCTTCTCCATGGCGGTATCCAACCTCGGTTTGAGCCACCTGATTCAGGTCTCTATTCCGGTGCTGACGGCGATTTATCCGCCGTGTATCGTGCTGGTGGTACTGAGCTTCACTCGCCCGTGGTGGAACAATGCCTCACGAATTATTGCGCCAGCCATGTTTATCAGCCTGATTTTTGGTATCCTTGACGGCATTAAAGCATCAGCATTCGCAGGAATACTGCCTGCATGGACACAGCGTCTGCCGCTGTCCGAGCAGGGTCTGGCCTGGCTGATGCCTACCGTTGTTGCACTGGTTCTGGCCATTATCTGGGACCGTGCTGCAGGGCGTCAGGTCGCATCAAACGCCCATTAATCAACGGCAACAAACTGTTTAACCACGGGGCTTAAGGCCCCGTGGTTTTTTGTTTTTTTCGTGTTGAATGGCAAGATTTAAATGGAAAGCACTAACAAACTCAAACGTGGGCTCAGCACGCGCCACATCCGCTTTATGGCGCTGGGCTCTGCTATTGGAACCGGTCTTTTTTATGGCTCGGCAGATGCCATCAAAATGGCCGGCCCAAGCGTTCTGCTGGCTTACATCATCGGCGGCGTGGCGGCGTATATCATCATGCGCGCCCTCGGTGAAATGTCTGTTCACAACCCGTCAGCCAGCTCATTCTCCCGCTACGCGCAGGAAAACCTTGGCCCGCTGGCCGGGTTTATCACCGGCTGGACCTACTGCTTCGAAATCCTGATTGTGGCGATTGCCGACGTAACGGCGTTTGGCATCTACATGGGCGTCTGGTTCCCGGCGGTGCCGCACTGGATTTGGGTCCTTAGCGTGGTGCTGATCATTTGCGCCGTCAACCTGATGAGCGTGAAGGTGTTTGGCGAGCTGGAATTCTGGTTCTCCTTCTTCAAGGTCGCCACCATCATCATCATGATTGTGGCCGGTTTCGGCATCATCATCTGGGGAATAGGCAACGGCGGGCAGCCGACCGGCATCCATAATCTCTGGAGCAACGGTGGCTTCTTTAGTAACGGCTGGCTCGGCATGGTCATGTCGCTACAGATGGTGATGTTTGCCTACGGCGGTATCGAGATTATTGGTATCACGGCCGGTGAAGCGAAAGATCCGGAGAAATCCATTCCGCGCGCCATCAACTCGGTGCCGATGCGTATTCTGGTGTTCTACGTGGGTACGCTGTTCGTGATTATGTCCATTTACCCGTGGAACCAGGTGGGTACCAACGGCAGCCCGTTTGTACTGACCTTCCAGCATATGGGCATTGCGTTTGCTGCCAGTATTCTGAACTTTGTGGTGCTGACCGCGTCGCTCTCTGCAATCAACAGTGACGTCTTTGGCGTGGGTCGTATGCTGCACGGCATGGCGGAGCAGGGCAGTGCGCCGAAGGTGTTCGCCAAAACTTCACGTCGCGGTACGCCATGGGTGACGGTTGTGGTGATGACCGTTGCGCTGCTGTTCTCGGTTTACCTGAACTACATCATGCCGGAGAACGTCTTCCTGGTGATTGCGTCTCTGGCGACCTTCGCAACCGTCTGGGTGTGGATCATGATCCTGCTGTCGCAGATTGCGTTCCGCCGCCGTCTGTCACCGGATGAGGCGAAAGCGCTGAAGTTTAAAGTACCGGGCGGCGTCGCAACCACCGTCGTCGGGCTGATCTTCCTGGTGTTCATTATTGCCCTGATTGGCTACCACCCGGATACCCGTATTTCCCTGTACGTTGGCTGTGCGTGGATCGTGCTGTTGCTGGTGGGCTGGATGTTTAAATGCCGCCGTGACCGTCAGCTGGTGGAAGCACAGTAAGGTAAAAATGCCGGGTGGCGCTGCGCTTACCCGGCCTACACTTCCTTTTGCCCCGGAAAAAAATCTCCTCCTCCTTTCTCCTCCCCCAATAATCCCGATCGTGATGAGCTATCCTTAACCACCCTGTGGCAAGGTGACGTCAATTTCATCAAAGGGGATTCGTGATGTTAAACGCCTGGCACCTACCGGTTGCCCCATTTGTTAAGCAAAACAAAGACAACCTTGTGATTACGCTCTGGCTGGCGGGGGAAAACCAGCCTGAACGCGTGACGCTCCGCGCCGAAATAGATAACGAAGAGACCGCGCTGAAAATGCACAAGCAGCGCAGCCAGCCGCAGCCGGGGATCACGGCGTGGCGAGCGAATATCGACCTGAGTAGCGGACAGCCTCGCCGCCGGTACAGCTTCAAACTGCTGTGGAATAACCGCCAGCTGTGGTTTACCCCGCAGGGGTTTAGCCGTTTCCCGCCCGCACGGCTGGAGCAGTTTGCCGTTGATTACCCGGATAACGGCCCGCAGTGGGTTAACGATCAGGTCTTTTACCAAATCTTCCCGGACCGCTTTGCCCGCAGCCAGAAGCGGACTGCCGAACAGGATAAGGTCTATTACCACCACGCCGCTGGCCACGACATTATTCTGAAAGAGTGGGATGAACCGCTAACCGCGCAGGCTGGCGGCTCGACGTTTTACGGCGGCGATCTGGACGGCATTAGCGAGAAGCTCCCGTATCTGAAAAAACTGGGCGTGACGGCGCTGTATCTCAACCCGGTGTTTAAAGCCCCGAGCGTGCACAAATACGATACCGAAGATTATCGCCACGTTGACGCGCAGTTTGGCGGTGACGAGGCGCTGTTGCGCCTGCGTAAGAACACCCAAAAAGAAGGCATGCGCCTCATTCTGGACGGCGTGTTCAACCATAGCGGAGATTCGCACGCCTGGTTTGACCGTCATAACCAGTCGATGGGTGGGGCATGCCATAACCCGGGCTCGCCGCAGCGCGACTGGTATAGCTTTAACGAGGAGGGCCGAGCGCTGGACTGGCTGGGCTATGCGAGCCTGCCGAAGCTGGATTTCCAGTCGCCAACGCTGGTGGATGAAATTTATGGTGGCGAAAACAGCATCGTGCGGCACTGGCTGAGCGAGCCGTGGAATATGGACGGCTGGCGTCTGGACGTGGTGCATATGCTGGGGGAAGCGGGCGGCGCGCGGAATAATCTTCAGCACGTCGCCGGGATTACGCGCTCGGCGAAAGCGGCCCAGCCAGAGGCGTTTGTGTTTGGCGAGCACTTTGGCGACGCGCGCCAGTGGCTGCAGAACGATGCGGAAGATGCGGCGATGAATTATCGCGGCTTTACCTTCCCGCTATGGGGATTCCTCGCCAATACCGATATCTCCTACGATCCGAATCATATTGACGCGGAAACCTGCATGGCGTGGATGGAGAACTACCGCGCCGGCCTGTCGCATCAGCAGCAGCTGCGGATGTTTAACCAGCTCGACAGCCACGATACCGCGCGCTTTAAATCCCTGCTCGGCAAGGATGTCGCGCGCCTGCCGCTGGCGGTCACCTGGCTCTTCACCTGGCCGGGCGTACCGTGCATTTACTATGGAGACGAAGTGGGGCTGGACGGGAACAACGATCCGTTCTGCCGCAAAACCTTCCCGTGGGCGCCAGAGAAGCAGGACAAGGCGCTGTTCAGCCTGTATCAGCGGCTGGCGAAACTGCGTAAACAGAGTCTCGCCCTGCACTACGGCGGCTGCCAGGTGGTGTACGCCCACGATAACGTGGTGGTCTTTGTCCGTGTTTATAATCAGCAGCGCGTGCTGGTGGCGATTAACCGGGGTGAGGCCTGCGAAGTGGTGCTGGAAGATTCACCGCTGCTGGCGGGGAAAACGTGGAAGAGCAAAGAGGGAAAAGCGACGTTCCAGGACGGCGTGCTCACGCTTCCGGCAATCTCCGCTGCGGTCTGGTTCGCCAGTTAATCGCGGGCGGAAGGGTTTTCACCTTTTAAGATGGCGCAAATGCAACTATTTGTGTCAATCTTAACGGATCGTTTACGGTGAAGGTGGAAACATGGACGAGCTTTACATCCTTGGCTGTTTGTTCCTGGTTTTTGCACTGGGGGTTGCGCCGGTGCTTGCGGTTATCGGCTTTAATCGAAGCACGGCGGCGAGACAGGAGATCGCCCGGCTTCGCCAGCGCATTGAGGCACTCGAGCAGCGCGGCGTGGCGGAGAACGCACCGGGGCCTGAACAGGCCGCTGCGCCGGAGGTAGCGCCCGAGCCCGTGGTTGAGGACGCGCCCGCGCCTGTCGACCCCTGGCGCCCCGAGATTCCCGCTGCCGCGACAAAACCCGCTCCTGCTCCTGCGCCCGCGGCAAAACAGCCTTCCGCCTTTGGCGGCATACTGACGTCGCTGGTGCGCTGGTTCATGCAGGGCAATCCGCTGGCGAAGCTTGGGATCCTGCTGCTTTTCCTCGGGCTCTCTTTCCTGCTGCGCTATACCGTCGAACACTCCCTGTTCCCGCTTGAGCTTCGCCTTGCCGCGACGGCGCTGTTTGCTATGGTTTTGCTGGCCCTCGGGTGGCGGCTGCGGCACAAACAGCGTGTCTATTCGCTGATTCTCCAGGGTGGGGCGACAGGCATCCTCTATCTGACCGTCTTTGGTGCCTTCCGGCTCTGGCAGATGTTGCCGATGACGCTGGCCTTTGCGCTGCTGGTGGTCATTTGTGCGGCGAGCGTCGGGCTGGCGGTGCTGCAGAGGGCGCTGAGCCTTGCCATGCTGGCGAGCCTCGGCGGGTATCTTGCGCCGCTGCTCTTGTCTACCGGGGGCGGCAGCTTTGTGGCGCTGTTCTCTTTCTATCTCCTGCTTTCCATCGGCATTCTCGCGATTAGCATCTGGCAGCACTGGCGCGAGCTGAATCTGCTTGGACTGCTGTTTACGTTCGGCGTCGGCGGTCTGTGGGGGCTGAACGACTACCGGCCTGAAGACTATTGGGTTTGCCAGCTGTTTTTGATTGCTAATACGCTGATATTCGGCGTGCTGAGCGTGGCGCTGTCGCTGCGGGCGCAGGAGAAAGGGAAGCAGATTATTGACGGCGTACTGCTGTTTGCCCCGCCGCTGATAGGCTTCGGGATGCAGTACGGCATGACCCGGCACTGGGAATATGGCCCGGCGCTGAGCGCCCTCGGATATGGCGCATTTTATCTTACCCTCGCGTTCCTTGCGCTGCGGCGCTATCCCTCTATCGGACGACCGCTGGTCATGGCGGCGCTGGCCATCGGCGGCGGGTTCGCCACGCTCGCCATTCCGCTGGCGCTGTCGGCGCGCTGGACGGCGATGGCCTGGGCGCTGGAAGGGCTGGGTATCCTCTGGCTGGGCGTGCAGCAGAACCAGCGTCGCATGAGCTATAGCGGGACGGCGCTGCTGGTGCTGGCGCTCGGCAGCGCGCTGTGGGCGCAAACGAACGGCGTGACGTCGCTGAGCCTGCTGCTGATCTTCACTATCCTCAGCCTTTCCTGGCTGAGTGCGGCCTGGCTGTGGCGGACTCTCTTTATGCCGGTCAGTTGGGCGCTGCTGGCCGGTGGGCTGCTGTTCTGGCTCGTGGCGCTCTTGGGCGCATCGGGGCTGGTGATGACGCAGGAATTACCGATTCTGGCGGGCGTGCTGGCGATGACGGCGGCGTCGGTCTGGGGCTGGCGGCAGGTGGCTGCTCGTCTGGCGTGGCGGGAGCTGGATGCCAGCAAATGGCTGCTGTGGCCGGTTATGCTGCTGATGGTGGGGTATCAGCTCTGGCACCAGCAGATCTTTGCCGCTGGCTGGTCAAATCTCGCCTGGTGCGTTGCACTTCCTGCCGCACTGATGCTGCTGCGACGTGACGGTGAAAGACTCCTGCCGCGCATCGCGATGGGACTGCATCTGTCGCTGTTATGGATGATTTTACTGGCGCTAGCCGCCGAGCTTTACTGGTTTGCCCGGTCGTTGCCGTGGGGCATGGCGGCCTGGGGCAGCGGATTAGCGATGGCAGCAGGCGGCGGTTTGATTATGGCGCTCTCTGCAGCGGTACGGCGTCGCGGATGGCCGTTCCGGGAATGGCCCGCGCTTTACGCCTGCCTGGCTCCGATCCCTGTTGTCGCGGCGCTGCTGGTGTTGCTGGTCGTGACCAATTTCCAGGACGGTGTGGTCTATCGCCAGACATGGCTACCGCTGGTGAACCCGCTTGAGGAAGGTGCCGCGTTCGCGTTACTGGGGCTGGTGATCTTTTATCAGGCAGTGGAGCGCTACTACCCCGCGTTGCTTTCGCAAGCCCGCCCGTGGCCCGGCGTCGCGATTATGGCGTTTGGCTTCTGGTGGCTTAACGGTGCGCTAATGCGCGCCCTGGCCTGGTATGGCGACGTGGCCTGGAATATGGAATCGTTGTGGGATTCGCGGCTTGTCCAGACCTGTTTTGCCCTGTTCTGGATGTTGAGCGCGCTGGTGGTCATGATCCATGCCACCCGCCGGGTTTCCCGGCAGGAGTGGCTCTGCGGCGCTGCGCTGCTGGGTGTGGTAATGGTTAAACTGATGCTGGTAGACAGCGCGGGCGGAGGCGGTCTGTCGCGTGCGGTGGCGTTTATCGGCGTGGCGATACTGGTACTGATCGTGGGGTATTTCTCACCGCTACCGCCCAAAACAGGAGATGAAAAATGAAATGGATGAAAGCGGTAGCGTATACCGCGCTGCTGGCGCTTTCCGGCCCGGCGTTCTGCGACGAGGTACAAACGGAATCGCCCCGGGACTATGCCTTTGGCCGTTCACTGGATACGTCTGTTCCTTCCCAGTGGTATCGGGTGATGCTGCCGCTCGCCGTCTATGAGCAGAGCACGTCACCGGATCTGCATGATGTCCGCGTTTTTAACCAGTCGGGCGAGCCGGTTCCCTTCAGCCTGATCGCCGCTACGCGTCCGCAGCCGTCAGTGCAATCTACAGCACTTCGCCTCTTTCCTCTGGACGCCTCGCCGCTTGCGTCTTCGCGAAACGGCGGTGATAGCGATAAAATTCTGCTCCGTTCCGGAAACGGCGTGGAGATTGTGCTCGAGGGGCAAAAAGCCGCCGCAGCCGGGCAACATTATCTGCTGACCTTGCCGGAGCAGGCTACGGGGGAGATGTCCATATCCCAGCTGCAGCTGCTCTGGAATACCCCTCAGACGCCGTGGCAGGGAACGGCGTCGGTCTATTACAGCGAGGATCTTAAGCGCTGGTATACCCTGCGCGAGGATATGCCGCTGCTGGACGTCGTCAGCGGTCAGGATCGTCTTAAGCTCGATCGGATCGATACCGATACTGTTTTATCTCCCGATGCGAATCGCTATCTCATGGTAGTGCTGAATACGCAAAACCAGGGGTTAACCTTGACTGGCGTAAACGCAATTAGCGCACCTGAGCAGGCGGCCCCGGAAGAGATTAACCTTGAGGGGGAAGGGGAGCCGCTATCGGCAAGTGAAGCGCAGTGGCGGTGGGCACGACCGCAACCGCTAAGTGCTGTCAGCATCTCACTGAATGGCGATGGCGTCCTTCCCGTGGAGATAGCGTGGCGGAGTTCGGAAAAAGACACATGGCACCCGCTGAAAAAAGAGGTTCTGTACCGTCTGGAGGGAAAAACGTCCCTACCGGTTTCGCTTAACGGGGGCCTGGTCCAGGCGGTGAAAATCACGGCGCTGAATGCGCGTTTGCCAGAATACCTGCCGAGCGTCACGGGGCATCGCGACCGCTATGACCTGGTGTTCAACGCGCAGGGGAAAGCACCGTACGTGCTCGCCTGGGGCAACGGGGCCGCAAAGCCTGCAAACGTGGAGCCCGGCATGCTGATCCCTGCCGACCTGCGAAAAACCTATGATATGGCGAACCTGCCGCAGGCTGACATTCAGGATAATATCGCGTTAGGCGGTGAGGAGCGTCTGACCGCTACCTCTGCGGCCGAGCGGGAGAGCAGGATGAACACGCTGCTGGTGTGGGGCGTGCTGATCGCAGGGGTGATTCTGCTGGCGGGTATGGCCTGGCGCATCTGGCGGGAGACGCAGCGTAAGGCATAAAAAAAAAGGCCCGCATAAGCGGGCCTTTTTCGTAAACCGTGCCGATTACAGGCTGGATACGTTCTCAGACAGGTATTTAGCCACGCCGTCTGGAGACGCGTTCATGCCTTCTTTACCTTTTTCCCACTGAGCCGGGCACACTTCGCCGTGCTCTTCGTGGAACTGCAGCGCGTCAACCATGCGCAGCATTTCGTCGATGTTACGACCCAGCGGCAGATCGTTCACAACCTGGTGACGAACGATGCCGTTGGCGTCGATCAGGAAAGAACCACGCAGTGCAACGCCAGCGTCCGGATGTTCGATACCGTAAGCCTGCTGGATTTCGCGTTTGATGTCCGCAACCATTGCGTATTTCACCGCACCGATGCCGCCTTTGTCGACAGGGGTGTTACGCCATGCGTTGTGTACAAATTCAGAGTCGAAGGAGACGCCAACCACTTCCACGCCACGCTTCTGGAATTCTTCATAACGTTTGTCGAATGCGATCAGCTCAGACGGGCAAACGAAAGTGAAGTCCATTGGCCAGAAGAACAGAACGGTCGCTTTACCGTTGGTGTGCTGTTTGAAGTTGAAGTTTTCAACGATTTCACCGTTGCCCAGAACTGCTGCAGCTGTAAAATCCGGAGCCGGACGAGTTACCAGAACCATATGATTCTCCTGTAGATACTAAGGTTATTTGGAACGCAACGCGAGCCAGTATAGAGAGTGTTCATGGATAAGACAAAGAGGTGGTGACAATCGTTCCGCCAGCTTTTACCTATCAATGCGAATTCTGTCAGAGCTGTTTGTTTTTCGCCTGCGCCATCATGCGCGGGTAAAACTGCCAGAAACGCGTTTCCAGCGCATCGTAATGTTCGTCAAGGTCATACCAGGAGTCGCGCAGCGCATCAAGCCGCGGGCGACGACTCGCCATCCCATTCAACACATTCTGGATGAAGTCCATCTCACGATAGCGCTCCAGCCAGCGTTCGGACCACAGATAATTATTCAGATTCACAAAGCGCGGCGGTGAGTCGGGCAAAATGATCGACACCTGCCGGTGGGCATAGCGAACAAAATCCGGCAATGGCATCTCCGGCGACAGCTGCTCCCAGTGACGCGACAGGAAGTGGTCCCACATCACATCAAGCGTGATCGGCGCAACGCGGCGCGTTTCAGGGCGAAACCACGCTTTGGCTTCCGTCACTTCCGGCAGCTTATCGGTCAATACGTCGATGCGGCGGTGCATAAAAATCCCGTCGACAACCTCTGGGGAATAGTCTTCAGCGGGGTTGCCGCGCACGAAATCGGCCAGCAAATTACCGGAAAGAGAGCTGTCAGCGAGATGAGCGAGATGCAGGTGAGCGAGAAAATTCATGCGTTTTATTTGTCCGGGGGCGGCTAGTTGTTGCAGCAAAAGGGTGTGAGCACTAGACTATGCCGCCTGTTTTTAAGTCACGAGTATACGTCATGCGCGTCGCCGATTTCTCCTTTGAACTACCTGAATCCCTGATTGCTCACTATCCAATGCCTGAGCGCAGTAGCTGTCGTTTGCTGTCACTGGATGGGCCAACGGGCGAGCTGACGCACGGTACTTTCACCGATTTGCTCGACAAGCTCAACCCTGGCGATCTGCTGGTCTTTAACAATACCCGCGTGATCCCGGCACGCCTGTTTGGTCGTAAAGCCAGCGGCGGCAAGATTGAAGTGCTGGTCGAACGTATGCTCGATGATAAACGTATTCTGGCACATATTCGCGCATCCAAGGCGCCGAAACCGGGCGCGGAACTGCTGCTGGGTGATGACGAGAGCATCAAAGCGACGATGACCGCGCGCCACGACGCGCTGTTTGAAGTGGAATTCAACGACGAGCGCACGGTGCTCGACATTCTGAACGCCATTGGCCACATGCCGCTGCCGCCGTACATTGAGCGTCCGGACGAAGAGGCCGACCGCGAGCTGTACCAGACCGTCTACAGCCAGAAACCTGGCGCGGTCGCGGCGCCAACGGCGGGCCTGCACTTTGATGAACCGCTGCTGGAAAAACTGCGCGCGAAAGGGATTGAGATGGCGTTTGTGACGCTGCACGTCGGCGCGGGAACCTTCCAGCCGGTGCGCGTAGACAGTATCGAAGATCACATCATGCATTCTGAATATGCCGAAGTGCCGCAGGATGTGGTGGATGCGGTGCTGGCCGCGAAAGCGCGCGGTAGCCGCGTCATTGCGGTCGGTACGACGTCGGTGCGCTCGCTGGAGAGTGCCGCGCAAGCGGCGAAAAACGATCTTATCGAGCCGTTCTTTGGCGACACGCAGATTTTTATCTACCCGGGCTATCAGTACAAAGTGATTGACGCGCTGGTGACCAACTTCCATCTGCCTGAATCCACGCTGATTATGCTGGTGTCCGCGTTTGCGGGTTATCAGCATACGATGAATGCCTACAAGTCTGCGGTAGAACAAAAATATCGCTTTTTTAGCTACGGGGACGCGATGTTTATCACGTACAATCCGCTGGCTTTGAATGAGCGTGTCGGGGAATAAGTCCGCGGCACCAGAATAATGTGTCGGACTGTTTTTCTGGCACAGAGGAATGAAAATGAAATTTGAACTCGATACCACCGATGGCCGCGCGCGTCGCGGTCGCCTGGTGTTTGATCGCGGCGTGGTAGAGACCCCCGCGTTTATGCCTGTGGGCACCTACGGTACCGTCAAAGGGATGACGCCGGAAGAGGTGGAAGCCACTGGCGCGCAGATCATCCTCGGTAATACCTTCCACTTGTGGCTGCGCCCGGGTCAGGAGATCATGAAGCTCCACGGCGATCTCCATGACTTCATGCAGTGGAAAGGCCCCATCCTGACCGATTCAGGCGGTTTCCAGGTCTTCAGCCTGGGAGATATCCGCAAGATCACCGAGCAGGGCGTACACTTCCGTAACCCGATCAACGGCGATCCGATTTTCCTCGATCCTGAAAAATCGATGGAGATTCAGTACGACCTCGGCTCTGACATCGTGATGATCTTCGACGAATGTACGCCGTATCCGGCCGACTGGGACTACGCGAAACGTTCTATGGAGATGTCTCTGCGCTGGGCGCAGCGTAGCCGCGACCGTTTTGACTCCCTGCAGAACAAAAATGCGCTGTTTGGCATTATCCAGGGCAGCGTTTACGAAGATTTACGCGATATCTCTGTTAAAGGTCTGGTAGAGATAGGTTTTGATGGCTACGCTGTCGGCGGTTTGGCTGTGGGTGAGCCGAAGGAAGACATGCACCGTATTCTGGAACATGTCTGCCCGCAAATCCCGGCAGATAAGCCCCGTTACCTGATGGGCGTGGGTAAACCAGAAGATCTGGTTGAAGGCGTACGCCGCGGCATTGATATGTTCGACTGCGTCATGCCAACCCGCAACGCGCGTAACGGTCATCTGTTTGTTACCGATGGCGTGGTGAAAATCCGTAACGCGAAGCATAAAAGTGACACCAGTCCGCTCGATGCCGAGTGCGATTGCTATACCTGTCGCAATTATTCTCGTGCGTATCTGCATCATCTCGATCGTTGTAATGAGATTTTGGGTGCACGTCTCAATACCATTCACAATCTTCGCTATTATCAGCGCTTAATGGCTGGTTTACGTAAGGCTATCGAAGAGGGTAAATTAGAGAGCTTCGTGACCGATTTTTACCAACGTCAGGGCCGGGATGTCCCACCTTTGAACGTTGATTAATTTTAATAATGAGGGAATTTGAATGAGCTTTTTTATTTCTGATGCGGTAGCAGCAACTGGCGCGCCTTCTCAGGGCAGCCCAATGTCTCTGATTCTGATGCTGGTTGTGTTCGGTCTGATCTTCTACTTCATGATCCTGCGTCCACAGCAGAAGCGCACCAAAGAGCACAAAAACCTGATGAACTCTATCGCGAAAGGCGATGAAGTGCTGACCAACGGTGGCCTGGTGGGTCGCGTGACCAAAGTAGCGGAAAGCGGCTACATTGCTATCGCCCTGAATGACACCACTGAAGTGGTTATCAAACGTGACTTCGTAGCTGCCGTTCTGCCGAAAGGCACCATGAAGGCGCTGTAATCCCAACTTTTCCCAAAGGGAACTGCCGTGTTAAACCGTTATCCTTTGTGGAAGTACATCATGCTGGTCGTCGTGATTATCGTCGGCCTGCTGTACGCACTTCCCAACCTGTATGGTGAGGATCCGGCCGTTCAAATCACTGGCGCGCGCGGTGTCGCCGCCAGTGAGCAAACGCTGATCCAGGTCCAGAAAACGTTACAAGAAGAAAAAATTACCGCTAAGTCTGTGGCACTGGAAGAGGGCGCTATTCTTGCTCGCTTCGACACCACCGACACGCAGCTCCGCGCTCGTGAAGCGCTGATGGGCGTGCTGGGTGATAAATATGTCGTGGCGCTTAACCTTGCTCCTGCAACCCCGCGTTGGCTGGCTGCTCTGAATGCAGAGCCAATGAAACTGGGTCTTGACCTGCGTGGTGGCGTTCACTTCCTGATGGAAGTGGATATGGACACCGCGCTCGGCAAGCTGCAGGAACAGAATATCGATAGCCTGCGCAGCGATCTGCGTGAAAAAGGCATCGCCTATACCACCGTGCGTAAAGAAGATAACTACGGCATGAGCATCACGTTCCGCGACAGTGCGGCACGCGACCAGGCTGTAACTTACCTGTCTCAACGTCACCGCGATCTGGTGATTACCTCTCAGGGCAGCAACCAGCTGCGCGCGGTGATGACGGATGCGCGTCTGAGCGAAGCGCGTGAATACGCCGTTCAGCAGAACATCAACATTCTGCGTAACCGTGTAAACCAGCTGGGTGTAGCTGAGCCGTTGGTTCAGCGTCAGGGCGCTGACCGTATCGTGGTAGAGCTGCCGGGTATCCAGGATACCGCACGTGCGAAAGAGATTCTGGGTGCAACCGCTACTCTCGAATTCCGTCTGGTTAACTCCAATGTCGACCAGTCCGCTGCTGCCGCAGGCCGTATTCCGGGTGACTCCGAAGTGAAACAGACCCGCGAAGGTCAGCCAGTTGTGCTGTACAAACGCGTGATCCTGACCGGTGACCATATCACCGACTCCACTTCCAGCCAGGACGAATATAACCAGCCGCAGGTTAACATCTCGCTCGATAGCGCGGGTGGTAACATCATGTCTAACTTCACCAAGGACAACATCGGCAAACCGATGGCGACCCTGTTCGTGGAGTACAAAGACAGCGGTAAGAAAGATGCAAACGGTCGTGCGGTGCTGGTGAAAGAGGAAGAGGTGATTAACATCGCCAACATCCAGTCTCGTCTGGGTAACAGCTTCCGTATTACCGGTATTAACAACCCGAACGAAGCGCGTCAGCTCTCCCTGCTGCTGCGTGCCGGTGCGCTGATTGCGCCAATTCAGATTGTAGAAGAACGTACCATTGGTCCTACGCTTGGTATGCAAAACATCCAGCAGGGTCTGGAAGCGTGTCTGGCCGGTCTGGTTGTCTCCATCCTCTTCATGATCTTCTTCTATAAGAAGTTTGGTCTGATTGCGACGTCCGCGCTGCTGGCTAACCTGGTGCTGATCATCGGCATCATGTCCCTGCTGCCGGGCGCGACGCTGACCATGCCGGGTATTGCGGGTATCGTTCTGACCCTTGCGGTGGCGGTCGACGCCAACGTACTGATAAACGAACGTATCAAAGAAGAGCTGAGCAACGGTCGCTCTGTGCAACAGGCGATTGAAGAAGGCTACAAAGGGGCGTTCAGCTCCATCTTCGATGCGAACGTAACAACACTGATTAAGGTTCTTATCCTGTATGCAGTGGGTACTGGCGCTATCAAAGGCTTTGCGATTACAACCGGTATCGGTGTCGCAACGTCAATGTTTACCGCTATTGTCGGCACCCGTGCCATCGTGAACCTGCTGTATGGCGGCAAGCGCGTCAAAAAGCTGTCTATCTGAGGAGTGCGTTGTGGCACAGGAATATACTGTTGAACAATTAAACCACGGCCGTAAAGTCTGGGACTTTATGCGCTGGGACTACTGGGCCTTCGGCATTTCAGGTTTTCTGCTGATTGTGTCCATCGTCATCATGGGCGTGAAAGGCTTTAACTGGGGTCTCGATTTTACCGGTGGTACGGTAATTGAAATCTCCCTGGAAAAACCGATCGATATGGACCAGATGCGCGAGTCTCTGCAGAAAGCAGGCTTTGAAGAGCCGCTGCTGCAGAACTTCGGCAGCAGCCGCGACATCATGGTGCGTATGCCGCCGGTACACGATGCCAACGGCAGCCAGGAGCTGGGTAGCAAGGTTCTGAACGTCATCAACGAATCGACCAGCCAGAATGCGGCGGTGAAGCGTATTGAGTTCGTCGGCCCAAGCGTAGGTGCTGACCTGGCGCAGACCGGTGCGATGGCGCTGATGGTGGCGTTGATTTCCATCCTGATTTACGTTGGTTTCCGCTTTGAGTGGCGACTGGCGGCAGGTGTGGTTATCGCTCTTGCGCACGACGTGGTGATCACCATGGGCGTACTGTCGCTGTTCCACATTGAGATTGACCTGACGATTGTGGCATCCCTGATGTCCGTTATCGGTTACTCACTGAACGACAGTATCGTGGTATCTGACCGTATTCGTGAAAACTTCCGTAAGATCCGTCGCGGTACGCCGTACGAAATCTTTAACGTGTCGTTGACCCAGACGCTGCACCGTACGTTGATCACATCCGGAACCACTTTGATGGTTATCCTGATGCTGTATCTCTTCGGTGGTCCGGTACTGGAAGGCTTCTCGCTGACCATGTTGATTGGTGTCACCATCGGTACTGCGTCTTCTATCTACGTGGCATCTGCACTGGCATTGAAACTCGGCATGAAGCGCGAGCACCTGCTCCAGCAGAAAGTCGAGAAAGAAGGGGCGGACCAGCCGTCCATTCTGCCGTAAGGCGACGTTTAGCGCGTTATCGAAATCCCGGTCTGTTGGCCGGGATTTTTTTTATCTGCTCCTGACAAACACTCCTGACAGTATGCTGTCAGGAGCCCTGTCGTAGACTCTTTTCGAACCCAAACAACAGTCAGGAGAATGTATGAAAAGCGTAATTAACTGGTTTGAAATCCCGGTCACGGATATGGATCGTGCAATTAATTTTTATGAGCCAGTGATGCAGGTTTCATTAAAAAGCGAGAAAATGGACTGCGTCGAGCTGGCCGTATTCCCGCATGAGGATCCGGGTACCGGCGGGGCGCTGGCAAAATTTGAGGGCATTGTACCGTCTCACGAAGGCGCTATTATCTACCTGCATACTGACAATCTGGCGGCCACGCTCGATCGTATCGCTAGCGCAGGCGGCGAGTGCGTATTCGGGCCGCTGGAATTGCCGCGTGGCATTGGCACTATTGCTCTGTTTACCGACTGCGAAGGTAATCGCGTCGGCCTCCATCAACCTGCCTGAGAGCTGAATAAGATATGACCCGACGCGCTGACCGTTTGTTCCAGATTGTGCAGATCCTGCGGGGCAGGCGTCTGACAACGGCAGCGCATCTGGCAGACCGGCTTGGTGTATCTGAGCGCACGGTCTACCGCGATATCCGCGACCTTTCACTTTCCGGCGTGCCGGTAGAGGGTGAGGCAGGAAGCGGATATCGGCTGATGTCGGGTTTTGACCTACCGCCGCTGATGCTGACAAATAAGGAGTCAGAGGCGCTGATCGTCGCGATTCGCCTGCTCAAAACCTGGGGAGGTGAGTCGCTGTCGCGCGAGCTGGAGTCGGCTCAGGAAAAGGTGCTGGCTATCCTGCCCGAGGAGAGCCGGCGAAAGGCGGAGCAGACGCGGATCTACGCGCCGGACTTTTGCATGCAAAGCCACTCCCGCAGCGATTTTGACATGATTCATCAGGCGATTTCCGCCCAGCGCGTGCTGGTGTTGCATTATCGTGATGAAGCCGGACAGCTCTCTAAGCGCGAGGTTCAGCCGCTGGGGCTGTTCTTCTGGGGGGAGCGCTGGCTGCTGGCGGCGTGGTGCGAACGGCGCGATGACTACCGCTGTTTCCGGCTCGACAGATGCCTCAATATTATGCAGACGGAGAGACGGTTTAGCGAGAGTGCGGATAAGTCACTGGCGGATTTTTTGCGGAAGGTGAAGCAGTGAAAAGCCGGGTGGCGAGGTAAAAGCAAAACGGCAACGATGTTGCCGTTTTTTGTGTTTGCGCCCTCTCCCGTGGGAGAGGGAAGGGGTGAGGGCACCAGCCCGCACAATCTCGCACTGATTAGAAGTTGTAACCCACAACCAGGTAACCACCCCAACCGGTAGAACGAACGCTGAAGTCGCCGTTGCCGAAGTTCAGGCTGGCGTCGTCGTTCCACTGGCCACCGTTGTGCCAGTAACGCGCAACAACAGAGTAGTGCCAGTGATCGTAGTTCAGCGCCAGGATGTGGCTGGAGGCGATGGAGTCGTTGGTGCGCGCTTTCTTACCGTTCAGGTCGCGGAAGTCGTTGTCGCCCAGATCTGAACCCCAGTCAAAGTTGGTGAAGCCGATATAGCTCAGGTTGCCGCCCCACAGCTGGGTGATTGGCACAAAGTATTTCACTTTGAAACGGTAGCCATCCCACTCGTTTTCGTTTGCGGCACCGTAGTTCTGCCACTGGTACTTAGCGTACACGTTCAGAGACAGGCTCATTGGCAGGCCGGTGTCGATGTCCGTACCCAGACCCATGTACCAGGTGCTCTGGCGACCGGACTTGTTGCGGCCCATGTCGTAGATGTAGTTGTTCGCGAAATACCACTCTTTAAACGGACCAAACGCCAGGCTGGTACCGGTCAGTTTATCAATAGAGAAGCGCGGTTCGATCTCCATGAACAGTGGGGAACCGTGGTTCCAGATACCTTTCGCGTCGGTGTTACCACCGAAGAAGACCGGTGCATCCATATAGCCATAGAAATCAAACCAGTCTTTCTTGGCGAATGCTTCATATTCCAGGTAGGTATCGTTGCGGATCTGTGGTCCGAAGCGGGTGTGGTAGCTGCCGACCACGTTAACGCTCTGATGCCACCAGTCGGAGAGGTATTGCGGTTTATCGTTTTCCGCTGCGTTAACAGTGAAAGAGGAGGACAGTGCCAGCACGGCCCCAGCTGCGAGTAATGTTTTTTTCATAATCATGCCACTGATTGAAATTCCCTTCCGGGAGTGAAAAATGCGCGAATTGCGTTTCTAAATATTTCGTATTTCTGCGGTGCCTATTATAGGAATCCCTGCTCACAAAAATATGTGTTGTTTCACATATCTCTCACACACGTAATCGATTGCGTTCACGTTTGCGTACTTTAAACGGCCGGGATTGTAGCGGCAATCATTTATGTTGCCAATCCATACGAAATGTAAATGTTAGCGGAGTGACATTTCACTCCGCTTAAGAGGATGGAATTACTGCGCGGCGGGTTGAATGTCGTGAATGCGGATAAAGCCTAACTGTTCCGGCGTAAGGCCGCTTAACTGAAGAGGAATTTCCACATCGCTGGGTGCTAAAACGCTGGCCGGGGCGGTGAAAAGCTGATTCTTCACGTTCACCTCCTGGTAATTCTCCGTGGTGCCCTGGATCTGCCCCCATTCGACGGTGCCGCTGAAGGCCGGAAGCGGATCGTTGGATTCGCCCTGGATGCGTAATGTTGCGCGAGTACCATCTGCATTCGCCGCCACGTTCACCAGCGACATCTTCAGCGTGCCAACCTGGCTGTTCAGGCGCGCAGGCGTATTTGCTCCCGGCAGCAGATAGACTCCGCTACTGGATTTAGCGTTAAGCGCGTTTTGCTGGGTGATCTTCACCGTTTCTTTGTTCAGTTTGTCCATCGCCGTATTGAGCGTATTCACGCTCTGTTTCATTTGACGGACTTCGGTTTGCTGTGCACAGGCGCTAAGGGTGAAGAGGCTCCCCACCAGCAAAATTTTCAGGTAACGTCTTGTCATTGCGTTTATTTCCTTGAAATAACGGATCGCTCTAATGGTAGCCAGCATCATCGTGTCAGACATAGATCCTTTATCTCAAAAAGCTCTTCCTTTGTTGTCAGGCCAGATCAGGGTAAAATGAAAATCAGTTAACCGGATAACAGGGATACCGTATGCATTGCCCATTCTGCTCCGCTGTGGATACCAAAGTCATCGACTCTCGTCTTGTGGGCGAAGGGTCATCCGTACGCCGTCGTCGGCAGTGTCTGGTGTGCAACGAGCGTTTCACGACCTTCGAGGTTGCGGAGCTGGTTATGCCGCGCGTGGTAAAAAGTAACGATGTGCGCGAGCCGTTTAACGAAGAGAAGCTGCGCAGCGGGATGCTGAAAGCCCTCGAAAAACGTCCTGTAAGCGCAGATGACGTTGAAATGGCGTTAAATCACATCAAATCTCATCTTCGTGGCTTAGGCGAGCGTGAAGTGCCCAGCAAGATGATCGGCAACCTGGTGATGGAGCAGTTGAAAAAGCTCGATAAGGTCGCCTATATCCGCTTCGCCTCTGTGTACCGCAGCTTCGAAGATATCAAAGAGTTTGGCGAAGAGATCGCCCGCTTACAGGATTAAGCTCATGCACGATGAGATTTACATGGCGCGCGCCATGAAGCTGGCGCAGCGTGGTCGTTTTACTACCCATCCCAACCCGAACGTCGGGTGCGTGATCGTTAAAGATGGCGAGATCGTGGGAGAGGGCTTTCACTATCGTGCAGGCGAGCCACATGCTGAAGTTCATGCGTTGCGTATGGCCGGCGAGAAGGCGCGCGGTGCCACGGCCTACGTTACGCTGGAGCCCTGCAGCCATCACGGGCGTACGCCGCCGTGCTGCGAAGCGTTGATTGCAGCAGGTGTTTCACGCGTGGTCGCATCGATGCAGGACCCGAATCCGCAGGTGGCTGGACGCGGGCTGTATCGACTGCAGCAGGAAGGCATTGAGGTCAGCCATGGGCTGATGATGCAGGACGCGGAAGCGATCAATAAAGGCTTCCTGAAACGTATGCGCACCGGGTTCCCGTATATCCAGCTTAAGCTGGGCGCCTCGCTGGATGGACGTACGGCGATGGCAAACGGCGAGAGCCAGTGGGTAACCTCGCCGCAGGCAAGGCGCGATGTGCAACGTCTGCGTGCGCAAAGCCATGCTATCCTCACCAGCAGTGAAACGGTTCTGGCTGACGATCCGGCCATGACCGTACGCTGGGACGAACTGAATGCCGATACCCAGGCGCTTTACCCGCAGGAGAACCTGCGTCAGCCGCTGCGTATTATCATTGATAGACAGAACCGCGTGACGCCTGAACACCGCATTGTCCAGCAGCCCGGTGAAACCTGGATTGCCCGCACCAAAGAAGATACGCGCGAATGGCCGGAAGGTGTGCGCAGCATCATGGTGCCGGAGCATAACGGTCATCTGGATCTCGTGGTGCTGATGATGTTGCTCGGCAAGCAGCAGGTGAACAACATCTGGGTAGAAGCGGGGCCAACGCTTGCCGGTGCGCTCTTACAGGCCGGACTGGTGGATGAATTGATTGTTTACGTTGCGCCTAAACTGTTAGGTCACGACGCGCGCGGCCTGTTTGTGCTGCCCGGCCTTGAAAAACTGGCCGATGCACCACAGCTCAAATTTAGCGAGATTCGTCCGGTGGGTCCGGATGTCTGCCTCCACTTAACGACAGCGTAATTGCTCCCGAAATAGGGAAGCAGTGCGCAAAGTATTATGATAAAATCCGCCCCCCTGCGGGGCCAAATGAACCCGTAAAGGAAGAGTATGAACATTATTGAAGCTGCTGTAGCTACCCCGGACGCTCGCGTCGCCATCACCATTGCGCGTTTCAACAACTTCATCAACGACAGCCTGCTGGAAGGTGCCATTGACGCCCTGAAACGTATTGGCCAGGTTAAAGATGACAACATTACCGTTGTTTGGGTTCCAGGTGCTTACGAACTGCCACTGGCAGCGGGCGCGCTGGCAAAAACCGGTAAATACGACGCAGTGATTGCACTGGGTACTGTTATTCGTGGCGGCACTGCGCACTTCGAATACGTTGCGGGCGGTGCAAGCAACGGTCTGGCACACGTTGCGCAGGATGCTGAAATTCCTGTCGCGTTTGGCGTGCTGACCACCGAAAGTATTGAGCAAGCCATCGAACGTGCTGGCACCAAAGCCGGTAACAAAGGTGCAGAAGCTGCACTGACCGCGCTTGAAATGATCAATGTATTGAAAGCCATCAAGGCCTGATTTTTTTGTAAGGGGAATTCCGTGAAACCTGCTGCTCGTCGCCGCGCCCGTGAATGTGCCGTCCAGGCACTTTACTCCTGGCAGTTGTCCCAGAACGACATCGCTGATGTTGAATACCAGTTCCTGTCAGAACAGGACGTGAAAGATGTTGACGTTCTGTACTTCCGTGAACTGCTGTCGGGAGTGGCGACTAATAGCGCGTATCTCGATGGTCTGATGAAACCTTACCTGTCCCGTCTGCTCGAAGAGCTGGGTCAGGTAGAAAAAGCAGTGTTGCGTATCGCGCTGTTTGAGCTGTCAAAACGTGATGATGTGCCGTATAAAGTGGCCATCAACGAAGCGATCGAACTGGCGAAAACCTTCGGCGCTGAAGACAGCCACAAGTTTGTAAACGGCGTTCTTGATAAAGCAGCACCTGCGATCCGTCCCCACAAAAAGTGATCCGCAAACCGGAGTCCTGCGTTGCCTGACGGGCAGTGCGGCTCCGGTTTTTTCTTTTATTTGCTGAGGCATAACGTATGGCATGCGGCGAATTCTCCCTGATTGCCCGTTATTTCGACCGTGTCAGAACCTCTCGTCTTGATGTTGAAACCGGCATTGGCGATGACTGTGCACTTCTCAATATTCCCGAAAAACAGACGCTGGCAATCAGCACCGACACCTTAGTGTGCGGACGTCATTTCTTACCGGATATCGATCCTGCCGATCTGGCGTATAAAGCGCTGGCGGTTAACGTTAGCGATCTGGCGGCAATGGGCGCCGATCCCGCATGGCTGACGCTGGCCCTGACGCTGCCTGAGGTGGATGAAGCCTGGCTTGAAGTCTTCAGCGATGCGCTGTTTGAGCAGCTCAACTACTACGATATGCAGCTGATTGGCGGTGATACCACAGCCGGGCCGCTGTCGATGACGCTGGCGATCCACGGCTATGTCCCGCTCGGTCGCGCGCTGAAGCGCTCGGGCGCAAAACCCGGCGACTGGATCTACGTGACCGGTACGCCGGGCGACAGCGCGGCAGGGTTGGCTATTCTGCAGGATCGCTTAACCGTGAAGGACGCTGACGATGCGGCGTATCTGGTGAAACGCCATCTGCGCCCGACGCCGCGTATTCTGCACGGTCAGGCGCTGCGCGAGCGGGCAAGCTCGGCTATCGATCTCTCTGACGGTCTCATCTCAGACCTCGGCCATATTCTGAAGGCCAGCGGCGTCGGCGCGCGCGTTGACCTGGACCTGTTCCCGCTGTCAGAACAGCTGCTTCGCCACGTTGAACCTGAGCAGGCCCTGCGCTGGGCGCTCTCCGGTGGCGAAGACTATGAGCTGTGCTTCACGGTGCCTGAGCTGAACCGTGGGACGCTGGATGTGGCGTTAGCGCATCTCGGCGCGAAGTTTACCTGTATCGGTCAGATCATGCCGGAGAGCGAAGGGCTGAAGTTTGTGAAAGACGGTGCGCCCGTTACGCTGGACTGGAAAGGGTACGATCACTTCGCGTAAGTTTGCGCGCTCTGTATTGCCGGGTGGCGGCTTCGCCTTACCCGGCCTACAAAAGATGGAGCTTACTTAAACCCCACCACCGGATGCTGCTGATATGGCGTCTCCAGCTCGGCAATCTGCTCCGGCGTCAGCGTGATATCCACCGCATTCAGCAGTTCATCAAGTTGCTCTTCCCGGGATGTGCCGATAATCGGTGCCGCGACGCCGCGTTTACCCAGCAGCCACGCCAGCGCCACCTGGGCACGAGTTGCACCGGTATCGTCGGCGATCCCGGCTAAGCGTTCGGCAATTAGCGCATCGCTGGCCTCTGTTCCTTCGTACAGGTTTTTTCCCACTTCATCCGATACCAGGCGGGCCGTGGTTTCTCCCCATGGGCGGGTCAGGCGGCCGCGTGCCAGCGGGCTCCACGGGATCACCGCCACGCCCTCCTGATGGCACAGCGGCAACATTTCACGTTCTTCTTCACGATAGATCAGATTGTAGTGATCCTGCATGGTGACAAAGCGCGCCCAGCCGTGCTGCGCCTGGAGATCCAGCGCCTGTGCAAACTGCGATGCATGCATAGACGACGCGCCGATGTAGCGTGCTTTACCGGCTTTGACCACGTCGTTCAGCGCGTCAAGCGTCTCCTCGACTGGCGTGTTGTAATCCCAGCGGTGAATTTGCAGCAGATCGACGTAATCCATATTTAACCGTCTGAGGCTGTCATCAATGGAACGCAGGATTTGCGCGCGAGAAAGGCCCTCAGCCAGGTCGCCCACCGGGTAGTACACCTTGGTCGCGACGACGATTTCATCACGACGGGCAAAATCGCGCAGGGCACGGCCGACAATCTCCTCGCTGCTGCCGTCAGAGTAGCTGTTGGCGGTGTCAAAGAAGTTAATGCCGCCCTCGATAGCGCGTTTGATAATCGGACGGCTGCTCTCTTCCGGCAGCGTCCAGGCGTGGTTTCCCCGATCGGGCTCGCCAAAGGTCATGCATCCCAGACAAAGTCTGGAAATTTTAAGGTCGGTTTTTCCTAATGTAGTGTATTGCACGGTCCGCTCCTGCTGTTTAAACACCAGGTTTAAGCATAGCAGGAGCGGAAAAGGGGGAGGGGGTCAGTCCAGCCAGGTGCGGATTTTGGCTTCGATACCGGCAGCGTCCAGGCCAATAGCCGCACGCGCTTCGTCCTGAGTACCTTGCGGAATGAAATGATCCGGCAGGCCGAGGTTCAGCACCGGAACGGCTTTACGGTTTGCCATCAGCACTTCGTTCACGCCGCTGCCCGCACCGCCCATAATGGCGTTTTCTTCCAGCGTGACCAGTACGTCATGCATTTCAGCCATACTCAGGATGAGGGACTCGTCGAGCGGCTTCACAAAGCGCATATCCACCAGGGTTGCATTCAGCGTTTCAGCCACTTTCGCGGCCTCCGGCATCAGCGTACCGAAGTTCAGGATCGCCACTTTCTCACCGCGACGTTTTACCAGACCTTTACCTATCGGCAGTTTTTCCAGAGGCTGGAGCTCAACGCCTACCGCATTACCGCGCGGGTAGCGAACGGCGCTTGGACCATCCTGATAGTGGTAGCCGGTAAACAGCATCTGGCGACATTCGTTCTCGTCGCTTGGCGTCATGACAACCATATCCGGAATACAGCGCAGGAACGACAGGTCAAATGCACCCTGGTGCGTCTGACCGTCAGCACCGACGATGCCCGCACGATCGATAGCAAACAGTACCGGCAGTTTCTGAATGGCCACGTCATGGATCACCTGATCGTAGGCGCGCTGCAGGAAGGTGGAATAGATAGCGACAACCGGCTTGTAGCCGCCAATGGCCAGGCCCGCTGCAAACGTCACCGCGTGCTGCTCGGCAATGGCCACGTCAAAATACTGGTCAGGGTATTTTCTGGAGAACTCCACCATGCCAGAGCCTTCACGCATGGCCGGGGTGACCGCCATCAGCTTGTTGTCTTTCGCTGCGGTTTCGCACAGCCAGTCGCCGAAGATTTTTGAATAGCTCGGCATGCCGCCGCTGCTTTTTGGCAGACAGCCGCTGGACGGGTCAAATTTCGGTACCGCGTGGAAGGTAATCGGATCTTTTTCCGCCGGTTCGTAGCCACGCCCTTTTTTGGTCATGATGTGCAGGAACTGCGGGCCTTTCAGATCGCGCATGTTCCTGAGTGTGGTCACCAGACCCAGCACGTCATGGCCGTCAACCGGGCCAATATAGTTAAAGCCCAGCTCTTCAAACAGGGTACCCGGCACGACCATGCCTTTGATGTGCTCTTCGGTGCGCTTGAGCAGCTCTTTGATCGGCGGTACGCCGGAGAAGACTTTCTTGCCGCCTTCACGCAGCGAGGAGTAAAGCTTGCCGGAGAGCAGCTGAGCCAGATGGTTGTTCAGCGCGCCGACATTTTCGGAAATCGACATTTCGTTATCGTTAAGAATAACCAGCATGTCTGGCTTGATATCGCCCGCGTGGTTCATGGCCTCAAAGGCCATACCTGCGGTGATGGCACCATCGCCAATCACGCAGACGGTGCGGCGCTGTTTGTTCTCTTTTTCGGCGGCAACGGCAATACCGATACCCGCAGAAATGGACGTGGAGGAGTGGCCGACGCTCAATACGTCATACTCGCTCTCACCGCGCCACGGGAACGGATGCAGGCCGCCTTTCTGTCGAATGGTGCCAATTTTATCGCGACGTCCGGTCAGAATTTTGTGCGGATATGCCTGGTGCCCTACGTCCCAGATTAGCTGATCGAACGGCGTGTTATAGACGTAATGCAGCGCCACGGTCAGCTCAACCGTGCCAAGCCCGGAGGCGAAATGGCCGCTGGAACGGCTAACGCTGTCGAGCAGGTAGCGACGCAGTTCGTCGCACAGCTTCGGCAGGCTCTCTTTCGGCAACAGGCGTAACTCCTGGGTGGAGTCCACTAACGCCAGTGTCGGGTATTTGGCAATATCAAAACTCATCAAAGGCTCATCGAGATAGTGTGTTTATTTATCACGCTGGATTATATAGTCCGCTAGCGCTTCCAGTGCCGAGGTATCCAGCGATTGCGCGGCCAGCTGATTCAGAGACTGGCGGGCATCCTCTATCAGATCCCGGGCTTTACGTTGGGCTTGCTCAAGGCCCAGCAAGGCGGGGTAGGTACTTTTGCCAAGCTGCTGGTCCGCACCCTGACGTTTTCCCAATGTTGCAGTATCGCCCACCACATCCAGAATGTCATCCTGAACCTGGAATGCCAGACCGATACTTTCTGCGTATCTGTCCAGAATCGGCAGGGCTTTGCGCCCTTGTTCACCCGCGCTCAGCGCGCCCAGGCGAACGGCTGAACGAATCAATGCCCCTGTTTTATGGCGATGAATACGCTCCAGCTGTTCCAGATTAACCTGACGTCCTTCCGCGTCCAGATCCAGGGCCTGTCCGCCGCACATGCCGGCTACGCCGCTGGCCATTGCCAGTTCGGAGATCATTGCCAGGCGGTCGCGGTCAGCCACTTCCGACATCGGCGCGTCGCTCAGAATCGAAAATGCCAGCGTTTGCAGGGCATCACCCGCCAGAATGGCATTCGCCTCGCCAAACTTGATATGGCAGGTTGGTTGACCCCGACGCAAATCGTCGTCGTCCATGGCCGGTAAATCATCGTGGATCAGCGAGTAGGCGTGGATGCACTCAACGGCGGCTGCCGGGGCGTCCAGCGTGTTATCGCTGATACCAAACATATTGCCTGTGGCGTAGACCAGAAACGGGCGCAGGCGCTTTCCACCCAAGAGTGCGCCATAGTGCATGGCTTCAACCAGTGGAGTGTTCTGAAAAGGCTGTGGCGCAATAAAACGGCGCAGGGCGTCGTTGGCGCGCACGACACGCGCCTGAAGCTCGGTGGCAAAATCCATTTACTCGGCGTCCGGTGTGAAAGGCGTGGTTTTCGCATCTTCGCTGTCGGACAGCAGGATCTGCACACGCTGTTCGGCCTGCTGCAGTTTGACCTGCCCCTGGCGTGCCAGCTGTACGCCGCGCTCGAATTCGTTGAGCGCCTCTTCCAGCGGGAGATCGCCGCTCTCAAGGCGGGTGACAATTTGCTCCAGTTCACTCAGCGCAGTTTCGAAACTGGCCGGTGCGTCGTTCTTCTTCGGCATAGTGAATTGACTCTTATATTCTTCGCCCCGACATGGTAACGGACTCGGGCGGATAAGCAAATAACGCGCAATGTGCACAGGAGCGGCGCGATGGTGATATACTTGCGCGCCTGGATGCAGCCACGGGTGTGGGCTGCTGTACTCTTTTCCATTACAAGCCTTAATACGCTTGCCTAAGAAACATTGCCGCCATGAAGTTTATCATTAAATTGTTCCCTGAAATCACCATCAAAAGCCAATCTGTGCGTTTGCGCTTTATTAAAATTCTCACCGGGAACATTCGTAACGTATTAAAGCACTACGACGAAACCCTCGCCGTGGTGCGCCACTGGGACCACGTTGAGGTTCGAGCGAAAGACGAAAACAAACGTCAGGATATTCGCGACGCCCTGACCCGTATTCCGGGTATCCACCATATTCTGGAAGTGGAAGACGTCCCGTTCAGCGATATGCACGACATCTTCGAGAAAGCGCTGGTCCAGTACCGCGACCAGATCGAAGGTAAAACCTTCTGCGTACGCGTGAAGCGTCGCGGTAAGCACGAATTCAGCTCCATTGAAGTGGAACGTTACGTTGGCGGCGGCTTGAACCAGCACGTCGAGTCTGCGCGCGTGCGTCTGACCAACCCGGACGTGACCGTCAATCTGGAGATCGAAAACGATCGCCTGTTACTGGTGAAAGGCCGCTATGAAGGCATCGGCGGCTTCCCGATCGGGACCCAGGAAGATGTTCTGTCCCTGATCTCCGGCGGCTTCGACTCCGGCGTCTCCAGCTATATGCTGATGCGTCGCGGCTGTCGCGTGCACTACTGCTTCTTCAACCTGGGCGGCGCGGCGCACGAAATCGGCGTTCGTCAGGTGGCGCATTATCTGTGGAACCGCTTCGGCAGCTCCCACCGCGTGCGTTTTGTGGCGATCAACTTCGAACCTGTGGTCGGCGAAATCCTCGAGAAAGTGGACGACGGCCAGATGGGCGTCATCCTGAAGCGCATGATGGTGCGTGCGGCCTCCAAAGTGGCTGAACGCTACGGCGTGCAGGCGCTGGTCACCGGCGAAGCGCTGGGCCAGGTCTCAAGCCAGACGCTGACCAACCTGCGTCTTATCGACAACGTGTCTGATACGCTGATCCTGCGTCCGCTGATCTCCCATGATAAAGAGCACATCATCGACCTGGCGCGTGAAATCGGCACCGAAGATTTTGCCCGCACCATGCCGGAATACTGCGGTGTGATCTCAAAAAGCCCAACGGTGAAAGCGGTGAAGGCGAAGATCGAAGCGGAAGAAGAGAACTTCGATTTCAGCATTCTGGAAAAAGTGGTGGCGGAAGCGTCCAACATTGATATCCGCGAGATTGCCCAGCAGACCGAGCAGGAAGTTGTTGAAGTTGAAACCGTAAGCGGTTTCGGTGCCAGCGATGTGATTGTGGATATTCGTTCGATTGATGAACAGGATGCCAGCCCGCTGAACGTCGAAGGCGTTGAGGTGGTTTCTCTGCCGTTCTACAAGCTGAGCACGAAATTTGGCGATCTCGACAAGAGTAAAACGTACCTGCTGTGGTGTGAGCGCGGGGTGATGAGCCGCCTGCAGGCGCTGTACCTGCGCGAGCAGGGCTTTGCGAATGTGAAAGTGTATCGCCCGTAGTTCATTGCCCGGTGGCGCTTCGCTTACCGGGCCTACGGTACCGTGCACGTGTAGGCCGGGTAAGGCGTAGCCGCCACCCGGCTTTTTTTATGCACTACTCTTCATAGTAGTTATAAATTCCCGCCGGCATCACCAGCGATGACGCAACCTCGTACGCTTTTTCGCGCCCGACCAGCAGGTCAATAATCTTTAAGCCAAAATCAATCGCAGTGCCGGGGCCCTGGCTGGTCAGCAGGTTGACGCGCGGATCCCAGACCACGCGTTTATCTACCCACTGGTCTTTCGGAATGGTCTCTTTCAGCCCAGGGAAGCCGGTCATGTTGCCGATGGGAAAGATGTCATGCGGAACCAGAACCGTGCCGGCAGCGGCGCAGATGGCTGCGACGATCCGACCGGATAAATGGAACTGGCGCACGGTTTCGACCAGCAGAGTGCTGTCACGAAAATACTCCGCGCCCTTCAGACCACCCGGCAGGACGATGATGTCGTAATCTCCGTCCGCCACCTGCACAAGCGGGGCATCCGCGAGGAGCTTCACCCCGCGCGAGCAGGTGACGGCCAGATTACCGTCGCTGGCGACGCTGGCAGTTGTCACGTTAATGCCGCCGCGCACCATCAAATCAATGGTGGTTACCGCTTCTGTCTCTTCGCTACCAGGGGCGAGGCAGATCAGTGCCGACGCGCTCATATTCACTCTCCTTACGTTTAACCAGGTCATACAGACGGGCGTTTTCCGGCACGGCGATACCGTGCGCTCGGGCGCGTTTTAGCAGATAGCCGGTAATGTAGTCGATTTCTGTGTGGCGTAATGCCCGAACATCCTGCAACATCGAGGAGATGTTTTCTGCGGTACTCTCAATAACCTGCTCGACATAACAGCGTAAATCGTCTGCTGAGGTATGCAGGCCTTCCCGCTCAACGACCGCTGCGACTTCCGCACACAGCATCGCAATATCCTGCGGATGATTTTTCAGCTCCCCGTTCGGGCAGTCCCACAGCGCCGTCAGCGGATTAATGACGCAGTTGACGGCCAGCTTGCGCCAGAGTTGAGGACGAATATGGTTATGCCAGGCCACGTCCGGCAACACCTTTTGCAGTACATCGGCAAGATAACTGTAGTCGCCATCCTGCGTTCTGGCGGGGCCGATGTGCGTCACCCCGCTGGCGACATGCACGATGATGTTACCGTCCCGGCGGGCAGCGTGAGTGGTCGTCGCCATCAGCAGGGGTTGCGGGACGCTTTTCAGCTCATCAAGCGTCCCCATGCCGTTATGCAGCAGCAGTATGGGGGAAGTGGGGGGGAGCTGCGCGGCCAGTGTTTTTACCGCGTCTGAGACCTGCCACGCTTTGAGCGTCACCAGTAAAAGGTCGCTTTGCGCCAGGAAATCAGGATCGTTCGCGGTGAGGGATTCGTTAAAGATGCTTCCGTCTTCACCAATCAGGTTTACACTGCAATAGGGCTGGGGCACGCGCAGCCAGCCCTGAACCTCATGTCCGTGCTTGCACAGCGCGGTCAGCCACAGCTGACCAAGCGCTCCGCATCCGAGCACTGTAATTTTCATTGTTCCTCCTCACCTGCAACTGCGCCAGGTGTTACAGCTTAATTATACAGCTAAGCTTCTGTTGAGTTATGCCTCGTAGCGGGTATTATGCAACGCAACAAAAGTGAAGGGAGAAGAAAAGATGCCATCTTTCGATATTGTTTCCGAAGTTGATATCCAGGAAGTTCGCAACGGCGTTGAGAACGCAACCCGCGAAGTTGAGTCACGTTTCGATTTTCGTGGCGTTGAGGCGTCGTTTGAGCTGAACGATGCAAATAAGACTATTAAGGTGCTGAGCGAGTCTGATTTCCAGGTGAATCAGCTGCTCGACATTCTGCGCGCCAAGCTGTTAAAACGCGGCATTGAAGGGACATCTCTGGATGTGCCGGAAGAGTTCGTGCACAGCGGTAAAAACTGGTTTGTTGAAGCTAAGCTGAAGCAGGGTATTGAGAGCGCGGTGCAGAAGAAGATCGTTAAGCTCATCAAAGACAGCAAGCTGAAGGTACAGGCGCAGATCCAGGGTGAAGAGATTCGCGTCACCGGCAAGTCCCGTGATGACCTGCAGTCCGTGATGGCGCTGGTGCGCGGCGGCGATCTGGGGCAACCGTTCCAGTTTAAAAACTTCCGCGATTAATAAAAAAGCCCGGTTTAACCGGGCTTTTTTTCAGGCTTTGAGCGCCTGTTCGACCTCGAAGCGGTTGGTCATTTTACTGTCTATTTTGACGTAAGCGCTGCGTTCTTCCGGAACAATAAGTACTTCTGTCACACCCTCTTTGGCTTCCAGACGCTGCTTCAGCGCATCGCTAATTTCTACATCATCCGGAATTTCTACCCGCAGGCTGCTCACGTAGCGCGGCTCTTTCATGGTGCTGGCGACCAGCAGCCAGACGGTCGCCAGTAGCGCACCTGCCAGAAACACGGTTTGCGAATCAAACAGCCCGTCCACCCATCCGCCAAGCGAGCCGCCAATCGCCACGCCGAGAAACTGGCTGGTGGAGTAAATGCCCATTGCTGTGCCTTTGTAACCGGCGGGGGACTCTTTGCTTATCAGCGACGGGAGCAGGGCTTCCATCAGGTTAAAGGCCAGGAAGAAGAGCTGCACGCCGGCGATCAGTTCCCAGAAGTGCGGGCCGGAGCCCCAGAGCACGATCTCGGCAATCAGCAGGACCGCCACGCAGCCCACGAAGACGCGCTTCATTTTGCGCTTCACTTCGGCGTAGATGATAAACGGCACGACGGAGACAAACGAAATCAGCATCGTGACCAGATATATTTTCCAGTGCTCTGCCGCAGGGAAGCCCGCAGCGGCAAGCTGACCGGGCAGGGCGACAAAGGTCGACATCAGCAGGATGTGCAGGCACATAATGCCAAAATTGAGCTTCAGCAGGCGTGGTTCAACAAGCACTTTGCTGAAGCAACCTTTTACCATCCCCGATTCACGGTTGAGGACGTGGTTTTTGCTGTCCGGCACTACCCACAGGGTTAAGGCAATACCGAGGGTCGCCAGCAGGGCAATCATCCAGAACAGGGCATGCAGGCCAAGCGCATGGGTAATAATGGGGCCCAGCACCATGGCAATCGCAAAGGTGACGCCAAAACTCACGCCGATGAAGGCCATCGCTTTGGTGCGGTTCTGCTCGCGGGTTAAGTCTGACAGCAGTGCCATTACCGCGGCAGCAATCGCGCCGGAGCCCTGCAGGGCACGGCCAAGAATAATGCCCCAGATGGAGTGGGAGAGGGCGGCAATGATGCTCCCGAGTACAAAGATCAGCAACCCACCGACAATCAGCGGCTTGCGACCCACCCGGTCAGAGAGCAGGCCAAAGGGGATCTGGAATACCGCCTGCGCCAGACCGTAAATGCCAATGGCCAGGCCAATCAGCGCCTCGCTGGCTCCCTGCAGTGCCATACCGTACGTGGTCAGAACAGGCAGGACCATAAACATGCCAAGCATCCGTAGCGAGAAGACAGTCCCTAAGCCCCAGGTCGCGCGTAGCTCGCCTGGCGTCATTTTATAATCGTTCATTACCACCTCAGTTCAAAAGCAGGCCATAGTGTAGTGCGGGGAAGGGGCGGGGTAAATAAAGGGTTATTTAACAAATATTACATGCGTTATTAATAGATTCGGTGAATAAAAAAGGGTGCCGAAGCACCCCTTTATTCACCTGTTGTGGCTTACCAGACGTAAGTCAGCAGGTTGTGTGAATCTGGCACCATGAAGTCAACGGACATCATCACGGACAGAGAGGTGATGGCGACAATCGAGAACACAAACAGTTTGCGCGCCCAGACTTTGTCATCTTCCACTTTGTAACCGCGCAGCGCCATACCGAGCCACCAGACGCTCACTGCAGCCGCTACCGCCAGATATTTATATCCAGCGTAACCACCCAGAGAGAGCATCAGCGTTGCGACAGCAAAGGCGATGATGTAGAGCGTGATGTGGTTCTTGGCAACGGAAATGCCCTTCACGACCGGCAGAACCGGAATGTTCGCTGCCTGATAATCCTTAAAGCGGAAAATCGCGATGGCATAGGAGTGCGGCATCTGCCACAGGCTAAAGATAGCCAGCAGGATCAGCGCACCGCTGTCGAACTCGTTCGTGACCGCGCAGTAGCCAATCACCGGCGGCGCAGCGCCGGAGAGAGAACCAATCAGCGTGCCGTAGACGGAGTGACGTTTCATATACAGGCTGTAGACGCCCACATAGACCACGAACCCCATCACCCCCAGCCAGCAGGCCAGCGGGTTAGCACCAAACCACAGCAGCATAAAGCCAGCAATACCCAGCAAGGTGGCGTACACCAGCGAGACGGAAGGGGCGATCAGGCCTTTCACCAGCACCCGATTTTTGGTCCTTTCCATCTTCTTGTCGATATCCATGTCGATGTAGTTGTTAAATACACAACCGGACGCAACAACCAGTGACACACCGACCAGCGTGTAGATAAAGAGGGTGTAATCAATGCTGCCTTTAGAGGCCAGCAGGAACCCTCCGATCACGGAGATCAGGTTGCCAAAGATGATGCCTGGTTTCGTTACTTGCAGGTATTGCTTAAACAT
Organism: Enterobacter chinensis; assembly: GCF_034008295.1. Taxonomy (NCBI): domain Bacteria; kingdom Pseudomonadati; phylum Pseudomonadota; class Gammaproteobacteria; order Enterobacterales; family Enterobacteriaceae; genus Enterobacter; species Enterobacter chinensis. Next base: position 745,728 of record NZ_JARDVI010000002.1, on the reverse strand, counting down.
ACTCGCCGCTCTTAGTGAACCATCATGTTGTAGTTGAGGTTCCACATAATCCAGATGGAACCGACTACCAGGATAGCGATGATAATCACGGTAAAGATGAAGGCCGTCATGTTCCAGCCTTCATCGGACTTGGTGTTCATGTGCAGGAAGCAAACCAGATGCACCAGAATCTGAATCACCGCGGTCACCAGGATTGCACCCAGAATAACCGGTTTAGACGCAGAACCGCTCATCACCATCCAGAACGGGATCACCGTCAGGATGATCGACAGGATGAAACCTGTCATGTAGGTTTTTACGCTACCGTGGGAAGCGCCATGATCGTTTGAATGACTCATTACATCGCCCCCATCAGATATACAACAGAGAACACACAGATCCACACCACGTCCAGGAAGTGCCAGAACAGGCTCAGGCACATGATACGGGTACGGTTAGTGCTGGTCAGACCGCGACGGGATACCTGGAACATCAGTACCGCCATCCAGATCAGACCAGAGGTTACGTGCAGACCGTGGGTACCTACCAGCGCGAAGAACGCGGACAGGAAGCCACTGCGATCCGGACCGAAGCCTTCCAGAATCAGGTGATGGAATTCATAGATTTCCATCCCGATAAATCCAGCACCAAACAACCAGGTCAACGCCAGCCAGGAAACCACCTGGCTCTTGTTGTTTTTGTACATGGCGATAGCCGCCATGCCGTAGGTGATGGAGCTGAATAACAGCAGTGCGGTTTCAACCAGAACGAACGGCAGTTCAAAGATGTCCTTGCCAGCCGGGCCGCCCGCCGTGCCGTTCACCAGAACGGCATAGGTCGCGAACAGACAGCAGAACAGAATGCAGTCGCTCATCAGGTAGATCCAGAAACCGAAGACTTTGGTCGGTCCTGTATCGTGGTGCGCATGTTCATGCGCGTGGGCAGTCGAGTGCGCCAGAGTATCAGTTGCCATTTTTCAGCCCCGCTTTAGAAATCTCGTCGAAATGCTGATTTTCCAGCTTTTCAACTTCACGGACTGGTACGTAGTAGTCCACGTCCTCGTCAAAGCTCTTCACAATCCAGCTGATTACGATGCCAGCGAAGCCAACAATCGCCATCCACCAGATGTGCCAGATCATTGCGAAACCAAATACCGTTGCGAAGGCGGCAATGACAATGCCCGCACCGCTGTTTTTCGGCATGTGGATCTCTTCGTAATGAGCAGGTTGCTTGTACGCTTCACCTTTTTCTTTCATTTCCCAGAATGCGTCGCGTTCATGAACCTGCGGCACGATGGCAAAGTTATAGAAAGGAGGTGGAGAAGAGGTTGCCCACTCCAGCGTACGGCCACCCCATGGGTCACCGGTCAGGTCACGGTTCTGGTCGCGGTCGCGAATAGACACGTAGAACTGAATCAGCTGAGACGCGATACCACAGGCAATCAGCACCGCACCGCCCGCTGCAACCATCAACATTGGGTGGAACTGCGGATCGATCTGCTGGCTCAGACGACGGGTCATACCCATGAAGCCCAGCACGTACAGCGGCATAAACGCCACGAAGAAGCCGATGATCCAGAACCAGAACGCGCGTTTACCCCATTTTTCGTTCAGCGTGAAGCCGAACGCTTTTGGCCACCAGTAGGTTACGCCAGCGAAGCAGCCGAAGACCACGCCACCGATGATAACGTTATGGAAGTGCGCAATCAGGAACAGACTGTTGTGCAGAACGAAGTCAGCACCCGGTACCGCCAGCAGTACGCCGGTCATCCCACCCACAGAGAAGGTGACGATGAAGCCGATGGTCCACAGCATTGCTGAGTGGAACACGATACGGCCCTGGTACATGGTGAACAGCCAGTTGAAGATCTTAACCCCGGTAGGGATTGCGATAATCATGGTGGTAATACCGAAGAAGGCGTTTACGTTCGCGCCCGCACCCATGGTGAAGAAGTGGTGCAGCCAAACGATGAACGACAGAACGGTAATACACACGGTTGCCCACACCAGAGAGGTGTAACCAAACAGACGTTTACGCGAGAAGGTTGCCGCGATTTCGGAGAACACGCCGAAGACAGGCAGAACCAGAATGTACACTTCCGGGTGACCCCAGGCCCAAATCAGGTTGATGTACATCATCATGTTGCCACCCATATCATTCGTGAAGAAATGGGTGCCCAGGTAGCGGTCCAGGGTCAGCAGCGCGACGGTGACGGTCAGAATTGGGAAGGAGGCAATAATCAGGATGTTGGCGCACAGAGATGCCCAGGTAAATACCGGCATCTTGAACATGGTCATGCCAGGGGCACGCATCTTGATAATGGTCACGAAGAAGTTGATACCGGTCAGGGTAGTACCGACACCGGAGAGCTGAAGCGCCCAAATCCAGTAGTCGACGCCAACGCCCGGACTGTACTCAATTCCTGACAGCGGCGGGTAAGCCAGCCAACCGGTCTGCGCGAATTCGCCCACGCCCAGTGACAGGTTAACCAGGATAACGCCGACAACCGTGAACCAGAAGCTCAGGTTGTTCAGGAACGGGAACGCCACGTCGCGCGCGCCGATTTGCAGCGGAACGACAACGTTCATCAGACCGATAACCAGCGGCATCGCCACGAAGAAGATCATGATAACGCCGTGGGCGGTAAAGATCTGATCGTAGTGGTGCGGCGGCAGGAAGCCGGCTTCACCCGCAGAAGCGAGAGCCTGCTGGCTACGCATCATGATCGCATCCGCAAAGCCACGAATTAACATGACGATACCGACGATGCAGTACATGATACCGAGTTTTTTGTGGTCAACCGAAGTCAGCCACTCGTTCCACAGGTAGCTCCACTTACCGAAGTAAGTGATAAGGGCCAGTAAGGCCGCGCCACCAATGATAATTGCAGCCACCGTAATCACGATAATCGGTTCGTGATACGGCACTGCATCCAGTGTCAATTTTCCGAACATTTTCTTCCTCGGCCCCTTAGTGAGCGGTTTCCGCGTGGCTCATGTCCATGCCTTCCATACCTTCATGCGCGCTGTGCTCGCCTTCAGGCTGGGTCATGTCCATGCTCTTACCGTGATCCATAAATTTGCCAATAACCTCTTTGAACAAATCAGGTTTCACGTTAGAGAAGTACTCCACCTTGTTGTATTCGCTAGGTGCAGCCACTTTATCGAACGCCGCCATGTCAGACATGGTGTTTGGAGACTGCTTCGCTTTTTCAACCCACTGGTCGAAAGCGGCACGGTCTGGCGTTGCAATAGCTTTGAACTTCATACCTGAGAAGCCCGGGCCGCTATAGCTGGCGGAGATACCATCATAGGTGCCTGCTTCATTCGCGATCAGATGCAGGTTAGTCTGCATACCGGCCATCGCGTAAATCTGGCTACCCAGACGTGGGATGAAGAAGGAGTTCATTACGGAGTTGGAGGTCACTTTGAACTGAACCGGAGTGTTCGCCGGGAAGGCGATTTCATTCACGGTAGCAATACCCTGTTCCGGATAGATGAAGAACCATTTCCAGTCCATGGAGACCACTTCGATGGTAATCGGTTTCTCATCGTGAACCAGCGGTTTGCTTGGCTCAAGTGCGTGAGTGGTTTTCCAGGTCAGTACGGCAAGGAACAGGATGATCAGAATAGGGACCGTCCAGACCACAGCTTCCACTTTATTGGAGTGTGACCAGTTCGGGCTATACTTCGCATCTTTATTGCTCGCACGATACTTCCAGGCGAAACCAACAGCCATCAAAATGGCTGGAATAACCACAATCATCATCAGGCCAAATGCCGTCAAAATCAGTGAACGTTGTTCCAGTCCAATCTGTCCTTTGGGGTCTAGTAGTGCAGAATCGCAGCCACTGAGTAATACAGTGCCAGCGAATAATGACAACCATCCCAAACTTTTATTGTATTTCCTGAGTCTCATTTAACGACCTCAATTCCACGGAGTCTGGTGGCGTTTAAAGTGTGCGGGCATTTTACGGGAAGGTTACATTACTGTAAACATCATTAGACCTGTGTCAGGAAGGTGTTACCGGGTTCTGCCGCACATGTCACAAGTGTTGCAAATTATGTCGCTTTTTAAGACAAAAGCCGCATGGCGCGGGCTTTATAACGAAAGGGCCCCCAAGCATACCCTAAAAGGGGCAATTGGTATAACCATTGTTAAAAATAAACAAAAAATTAACAATTAATTATCAATAAAAAGACATCTAAAAAACGAAAAATCAAACTTACGAATGCTGAATCGTTTAATGGAAAATAGTGTTGTGGAATTGGCGCTAATAATTTCCAAATCCTATCCCGCACAAAACAACAAATATTTTTTTAGCGGTTGATGGCTATTTCACCGTTATAATTTCGTTTAGTGATTACAACGGGAAATAACCTTTCGCATTTTTCTTCAGGTCATCTGCGTTTTACGCAACGCCATGAAATCGAGCAGACCCCCTGTCAGGATCCCGGCGATTGCCATCAGGGCTCCGGCATCCAGCAGAAGGGCTTCGAAGGGGAGCGCCAGAGAAGTGCAGGCGTTAATAATGAGCACGACTAGCCAGAGCGCCAGCGCAAAGCAGCCCACCATTAACAGACGTAACGCAAAACGGTAGGCGCGATGATATTCGGTACGCGGCATAAAGTGTTCTGTCCGCTGGGTATATTCCAGCGTCTGACGGCAGACCAGCAACAGTAAAATCCCCGGCACGGCAGCCACGACCGAGAAGAGATAAAACGTCGGCCAACCGTGAGCTTCAACAAACCAGCCGGCAATTGGGCCAACATAGACGCGGCCAACGGCGGAGAGCGCCGAGAGCAGAGCGAACTGCGTGGCGGAAAACGACTTGTTGCACAGGGTCATCAGCAGGGCGACAAATGCCGCTGTCCCCATACCGCCACAGAGATTTTCGAAGAACACCGCGGCGGCCATGCTGAACGTATGTTTATCGGTAATCGACAGCAGCCAGTAGCCTGCGTTAGAGACGCCTTGCAGGATGCCGAAGATCAGCAGCGCGCGGAACAGCGTCAGGCGCTGCATCAATACGCCGCCGTAGAGCGCGCCAACGATGGTCGCAAACAGCCCCAGCGTTTTATTCACCACGCCCACTTCACCGGCATCAAAACCGACGCCCCGGATCAGGAAGGTGGTAGTCAGGCTCATTGCAAAGGCATCGCCCAGCTTATAAAGGACGATAAGTAGCAGAATCAGCCAGGCGTTGTTGCGACCAAAGAAGTCGCGCAGCGGTTCGGCGACGGCTTGCTCCAGCGAGCGGGGGACCGGGATGACATCACTTGGTTCGGGCGCGAATAGCGTAGCGATAATGCAGGGAATAAGCAGGGCAGCCATCAGCCAGTACATGCCCTGCCAGCCGAGATAGCGGTCGGCCAGCCACAGCGCCAGCCCGCCGGAGACCAGCATCCCGAGGCGATAGCCCAGCACGCTGATTGCCGCACCGGCACCGCGCTCTTCCGCAGGTAACACGTCCGTCTTCCAGGCGTCAAAGACGATATCCTGCGAAGCAGAACAGAAGGCAATCACTACCGCGAGCGCGGCCATCCAGCGTAACTGTGTGGTGGGCTCAAGAAAACCCATCGCCGCAATGGCCAGCAGCAGCAGGATCTGCGTCATCACTAACCAGCCACGACGACGCCCCAGGAAAGGCGGAGTGTAGCGATCCATGACCGGCGACCACAGGAACTTAAAGACATAGGCCTGACCCACAAGCGAGAAGAAACCAATGGTTTTAAGATCGATGTTCTCGACCGTCATCCACGCCTGAAGCGTGCCTGAAGTGAGTGCGAGGGGTAAACCCGAGGCAAAGCCGAGGATCAGCAGAATGGCTGATTTCGGTTGCTGGAAAATGCGTAAGTAATGGCTGGACATGTTCTTATAAAACTGACCCGGCGATATACCGGGTCAGTTAGCTGGATTAACGCGCGTTTTGCTTGATGAAGTCGTGAATGCTGGTGTCCTGCGCCATATCGGCGATGGTATCGGTCAGCACGCTGTTCACGGCGTTAGCAATGTTCTGGTTTGAGGCCTGGAAAGCCCCCTCAACGGAGTAGCTAGCGCGGTAGTTTTTGTTCATCTTGTTGCCATTCTTCGCGGTGGCAATAATGGCAATATCGGCTTTGGTCGCGATGTTGTAGCGCACGTTCCCCTGGGAAACGTCAGCGTACAGGTTGTTCACGATGATCTGCAGATCAACCGCGCCGCTTGGGCCAATCATATAGCCGCGAGCCGTCATCTGTTTCTCCAGCACTTCCTGGAGCAGGAAGCGCAGGTCACGGGACGCGGTGAGCGTAACCTGCTGGTTATCGCGGGTCACTTTTGCCAGCGCCTGATCCTGACGCTGGTCGGCACCGTTAATGCTCACGGTGACGCCCATCAGGCTTGGGTCCTGCTGAGGCAGGGTAATTTTTGGTGAGACATCAATGGTGGTAGGCGGGGTAGCACAGCCTGCCAGCATAAAAAGGGCTACCAATGGAAAGAAGAGTTTTTTTAACATTTTAAGGTTCTCACGAATCGTAAGCATAGAGAGAAAAATTGCCGCCATCATAACATTGCCAACGGTCAGGGGAAGTGGTCAACGCATGTAAATTCATCGCCTTGTCTGAAAACTGACCAGCTCACCCTTTTTCTCCCCTTGCGAATGACAAAAGGTATGAGCCTCACAGTGAACTTCATTCCTTTGAATGAGAAAATCAGATGAAAGCTAAATATTTGTTGTCAAGGTGTAATGGAAACGGTAAAAGCGGCTAACATTTAAAGGGATGGGTGACATCCTGGCGTTGTCGGAGGAGTAATTTCATGATGATACGTGAGCATATAGAAGATAAATTAAGGGCAGCGTTCAACCCTGTGTTCCTCGAAGTCGTCGACGAAAGCTATCGTCATAACGTGCCGGCAGGTTCTGAAAGCCACTTTAAAGTGGTTCTGGTTAGCGATCGCTTCACGGGAGAACGTTTCCTGAACCGACACCGCTTGATCTACAGCACCTTGACGGAAGAGCTCTCCACAACCGTACATGCTCTGGCATTGCATACTTACACCATTAAGGAATGGGAAGGTTTGCAGGATACGGTTTTTGCATCGCCGCCTTGTCGCGGAGCAGGCACCATCGCCTGATAAATCGGATTTGCAACGGCTGGAGCTTTTCCAGTATGTTGCTAAGAGATTTCCTCAAAACGGCCTCCGGGCCGTTTTGTTTTGTCTGAGTTTTGAGCGGATGGAGCGATTTTAAGGCTAAAAATAGGCTTAAAGTGTGAAAAAAGCCGCAGCAACATGCCCCAACCGTTCTCGACTCACCTAAGTGATGCCGCTATAATGCCGCGTCTTATTGAATGTCTTCGGGATGATTCTGGCGACAGGGAATGTGAATCTGCACTAAGAGAGCATCCCGGTATAACAGACAGATTCAGAGTTGACCGAGCACTGTGATTTTTTTGAGGTAACAAGATGCAAGTTTCAGTTGAAACCACTCAAGGCCTTGGCCGCCGTGTAACGATTACTATCGCTGCTGACAGCATCGAAACTGCTGTGAAAAGCGAGCTGGTCAACGTAGCAAAAAAAGTACGTATTGACGGCTTCCGTAAGGGCAAAGTACCAATGAATGTTGTTGCTCAGCGTTATGGCGCTTCCGTGCGTCAGGATGTGCTGGGTGAACTGATGAGCCGCAACTTTATTGATGCGATCATCAAAGAAAAAATCAATCCGGCCGGTGCGCCGAACTACGTTCCAGGCGAATACAAACTGGGCGAAGACTTCACCTACTCCGTAGAGTTTGAAGTGTACCCGGAAGTTGAGCTGAAAGGTCTGGAGTCCATCGAAGTGGAGAAACCGGTTGTTTCTGTAACTGACGAAGACGTTGACGGCATGCTGGACACCCTGCGTAAGCAGCAGGCGAACTGGAAAGAGAAAGAAGGCGCTGTTGACGCGGAAGACCGTGTGACTATCGACTTCACCGGTTCTGTAGACGGCGAAGAGTTCGAAGGCGGCAAAGCGTCTGACTTCGTACTGGCAATGGGCCAGGGTCGTATGATCCCAGGCTTCGAAGACGGTATCAAAGGCCACAAAGCGGGCGAAGAGTTCACCATCGACGTGACCTTCCCTGAAGAGTACCACGCTGAAAACCTGAAAGGTAAAGCAGCCAAGTTCGTCATCAACCTGAAGAAAGTTGAAGAGCGTGAACTGCCAGAACTGACTGAAGAATTCATCAAGCGTTTCGGCGTGGAAGATGGTTCTGTCGCGGGCCTGCGTACCGAAGTGCGTAAAAACATGGAGCGCGAGCTGAACGGCGCTGTGCGTAACCGCGTTAAATCTCAGGCGATCGACGGTCTGGTTAAAGCGAACGAAATCGACGTTCCAGCAGCCCTGATCGACAGCGAAATCGACGTGCTGCGCCGTCAGGCTGCACAGCGTTTCGGTGGCAACCAGCAGCAAGCGATGGAACTGCCACGCGAGCTGTTCGAAGAGCAAGCTAAACGCCGCGTTGTTGTTGGCCTGCTGCTGGGCGAAGTGATTCGTACCCACGAGCTGAAAGCTGACGAAGAGCGTGTGAAAGGCCTGATCGAAGAGATGGCTTCTGCATACGAAGATCCATCAGAAGTGATCGAGTTCTACGGTAAGAACAAAGAGCTGATGGACAACATGCGCAATGTTGCCCTGGAAGAGCAGGCTGTCGAAGCGGTACTGGCGAAAGCGAAAGTGTCTGAAAAAGCGACCTCTTTCAACGAACTGATGAACCAGCAGGCGTAATTTCGCCCCAAAGGTTTAAAGTTTGAACAGAAAACCCGTTGCCTTGCGGCAGCGGGTTTTTTTTATCGCAGCATTAGCCCAGGAAGAGTGCTAAAACGCCCTTTCGGTGTTAGCGTAACAACAAAAGGTTGTTATGCTTGAAATAGGGCACTGTGAACCCCATAAGTACGTAATCACGATGAATGAGACTGGCTGATAATCCGTCCGTAAGGTTACAATCAGTACAGCAGGTGTTTTCAATTTTGATCCAGGAGACGGAAATGTCATACAGTGGCGAACGAGATAACTTTGCACCCCATATGGCTCTGGTGCCAATGGTTATTGAACAGACCTCACGTGGTGAGCGTTCTTTTGATATCTATTCCCGTCTGCTCAAGGAACGCGTTATCTTTCTGACCGGCCAGGTAGAAGACCACATGGCTAACCTGATCGTGGCGCAGATGCTGTTTCTGGAAGCGGAAAACCCGGAAAAAGACATTTACCTGTACATTAACTCCCCGGGTGGCGTGATTACAGCAGGTATGTCCATTTATGACACCATGCAATTCATCAAGCCTGATGTAAGCACTATCTGTATGGGTCAGGCTGCATCGATGGGTGCGTTCCTGTTAACGGCAGGGGCTAAAGGTAAGCGTTTCTGCTTGCCTAATTCCCGCGTGATGATTCACCAGCCGCTGGGCGGTTACCAGGGGCAGGCGACGGATATTGAAATCCACGCCCGCGAAATTCTGAAAGTAAAAGCGCGCATGAATGAACTTATGGCGCAGCATACGGGTCAACCACTCGAGCAGATCGAGCGCGATACCGAGCGCGATCGCTTCCTCTCTGCTCCAGAGGCAGTTGAGTACGGCTTAGTCGACTCCGTGTTGACCCATCGTAATTGATGCCCGCGACGCGAGTGTGCCGCTATACTAAGGTAGGGCGGCATTCTGCCTGAGAGCAGCTTGCGTCTTAGAATGGCATTTGCGTCGTCATGTGCGGCACAAAGAACTTAAAAAGAGGTTTGGACTCATGACAGATAAACGCAAAGATGGTTCGGGCAAACTGCTGTACTGCTCTTTTTGCGGCAAAAGCCAGCATGAAGTGCGTAAACTGATTGCCGGGCCGTCCGTGTATATCTGCGACGAATGTGTCGATTTATGTAACGACATCATTCGCGAAGAGATTAAAGAAGTCGCGCCACACCGCGAACGTAGCGCGCTGCCAACGCCGCATGAAATTCGTCATCACCTTGATGACTACGTCATCGGTCAGGAGCAGGCTAAGAAAGTGTTGGCGGTAGCGGTATACAACCACTACAAACGTCTGCGTAACGGCGATACCAGCAATGGCGTAGAACTGGGTAAAAGTAACATTTTGCTGATCGGCCCAACCGGTTCCGGTAAAACGCTGCTGGCTGAAACCCTGGCGCGCCTGCTGGATGTTCCGTTCACCATGGCGGACGCCACCACTCTGACCGAAGCCGGTTATGTGGGTGAGGATGTCGAAAACATCATTCAGAAACTGTTGCAGAAGTGCGATTACGACGTACAGAAAGCCCAGCGCGGGATTGTTTACATCGATGAGATCGACAAGATCTCCCGTAAGTCAGACAATCCGTCCATCACCCGCGACGTGTCGGGCGAAGGCGTACAGCAGGCACTGCTGAAGCTGATCGAAGGTACGGTTGCTGCCGTTCCGCCACAGGGTGGTCGTAAACATCCGCAGCAGGAGTTCCTGCAGGTTGATACCTCCAAGATCCTGTTCATCTGTGGTGGTGCGTTTGCCGGTCTCGATAAAGTCATCTCCCACCGTGTTGAAACCGGCTCCGGCATTGGTTTTGGCGCAACGGTGAAAGCGACGTCCGAAAAACCAAACGAAGGCGAACTGCTGTCGCAGGTTGAACCAGAAGATCTGATCAAATTCGGTCTGATCCCTGAATTCATCGGCCGTCTGCCGGTTGTGGCAACGCTGAATGAACTGAGTGAAGACGCGCTGATCCAGATCCTGAAAGAGCCGAAAAATGCGCTGACCAAGCAGTATCAGGCGCTGTTCAATCTGGAAGGCGTTGACCTGGAATTCCGTGACGAAGCGCTGGATGCCATTGCCAAAAAAGCAATGATTCGCAAAACCGGCGCGCGTGGCCTGCGTTCTATCGTTGAAGCGGCGCTGCTCGACACCATGTACGATCTGCCGTCGATGGAAGACGTTGAGAAAGTGGTGATTGACGAGTCCGTTATTAGCGGTCAAACCAAGCCGTTGCTGATTTACGGTAAACCGGAAGCACAGCAGGCATCTGGCGAATAATTCACCAAATCATACAAGCAGTTAATCAAAAAGGGGGGATTTTATCTCCCCTTTACTTTTTCCTTATTCATAGCGTTGAATGTGTGGGAAACATCCCCATATACTGGATACATGTTAATGGTTATGTGAAGCACAGTGACATGACCAGCTTACCTGGCGGACACTAACTAAGAGAGAGCTCTATGAATCCTGAGCGTTCTGAACGCATTGAAATCCCCGTATTGCCGTTGCGCGATGTGGTGGTTTATCCGCACATGGTCATACCCTTATTTGTAGGGCGGGAAAAATCTATCCGTTGCCTCGAAGCCGCTATGGATCATGATAAAAAAATCATGCTGGTGGCGCAGAAAGAAGCATCAACGGATGAGCCGGGTGTAAACGATCTTTTCACCGTCGGGACCGTGGCCTCTATTTTGCAGATGCTGAAGCTGCCTGACGGCACCGTGAAGGTGCTGGTAGAAGGCCTGCAGCGTGCGCGTATTACCACTCTGTCAGACGATGGCGAACACTTCTCTGCGAAGGCAGAGTACCTTGATTCGCCTGAGCTTGATGAGCGCGAGCAGGAAGTGCTTGTGCGCACCGCGATTAGCCAGTTTGAAGGCTATATCAAGCTGAACAAGAAAATCCCACCAGAAGTGCTGACGTCGCTGAACAGCATCGACGATCCTGCACGTCTGGCGGACACCATCGCTGCACATATGCCGCTGAAGCTGGCTGACAAACAGTCCGTGCTGGAAATGTCCGACGTTAACGAACGTCTGGAATACCTGATGGCGATGATGGAGTCTGAAATCGATCTGCTGCAGGTTGAGAAGCGTATTCGCAACCGCGTGAAAAAGCAGATGGAGAAATCTCAGCGTGAGTACTATCTGAATGAGCAAATGAAGGCCATTCAGAAAGAACTCGGCGAGATGGACGATGCGCCGGACGAAAACGAAGCGCTGAAGCGTAAGATTGACGCGGCGAAGATGCCGAAAGAGGCGAAAGAGAAAGCCGAAGCAGAACTGCAGAAGCTGAAAATGATGTCTCCAATGTCGGCTGAAGCGACCGTTGTTCGCGGCTACATTGAGTGGATGGTGCAGGTTCCGTGGAACGCCCGCAGCAAGGTTAAAAAAGACCTGCGTCAGGCGCAGGAAATCCTCGATACCGACCACTACGGCCTGGAACGCGTGAAACTTGAGTACCTCGCGGTACAAAGCCGTGTAAACAAAATTAAGGGCCCAATTCTGTGCCTGGTAGGACCGCCGGGGGTGGGTAAAACCTCTCTGGGTCAGTCCATCGCCAAAGCGACCGGACGTAAGTATATCCGTATGGCGCTGGGTGGCGTACGCGATGAAGCGGAAATCCGCGGTCACCGCCGTACCTACATCGGTTCTATGCCGGGTAAACTGATCCAGAAGATGGCGAAAGTGGGCGTTAAAAACCCGCTGTTCCTGCTTGATGAGATCGACAAAATGTCATCGGACATGCGTGGCGATCCGGCTTCTGCTCTGCTGGAAGTGCTTGATCCAGAACAGAACGTGGCGTTCAGCGATCACTACCTGGAAGTGGATTACGATCTGAGCGACGTCATGTTTGTGGCCACGTCGAACTCCATGAACATTCCGGCTCCGCTGCTGGACCGTATGGAAGTGATCCGTCTCTCCGGTTATACCGAAGATGAGAAGCTGAACATTGCTAAGCAGCACCTGCTGCCGAAACAGATTGAGCGTAACGCGCTGAAAGCCAACGAGCTGACCGTAGAGGACAGCGCAATTATTGGCATCATCCGCTACTACACCCGTGAAGCGGGCGTGCGTAGCCTTGAGCGTGAAATCTCTAAACTGTGTCGTAAAGCGGTAAAACAGCTGCTGCTGGATAAGAGCCTGAAACACATTGTGATTAACGGCGACAATCTGCATGCCTATCTCGGCGTTCAGCGTTTCGACTACGGTCGCGCGGACAACGAAAACCGCGTTGGTCAGGTGACCGGCCTGGCATGGACGGAAGTGGGCGGCGATCTGCTGACCATCGAAACCGCCTGTGTACCGGGTAAAGGCAAGCTGACCTACACCGGTTCTTTGGGTGAAGTGATGCAGGAATCCATTCAGGCGGCACTGACCGTGGTGCGCGCGCGTGCGGAAAAACTGGGTATCAACCCGGATTTCTACGAAAAACGCGACATCCACGTGCACGTACCTGAAGGGGCGACGCCAAAAGATGGTCCAAGCGCGGGTATTGCCATGTGTACCGCTCTGGTTTCTTGTTTGACCGGTAACCCGGTGCGCGCTGATGTGGCGATGACCGGCGAAATTACACTGCGTGGCCAGGTTCTGCCGATTGGTGGTTTAAAAGAAAAACTGCTGGCGGCACATCGCGGTGGGATCAAAACCGTATTGATCCCTTACGAAAACAAACGCGATCTGGAAGAGATTCCGGACAACGTGATCGCCGATCTGCAGATCCATCCTGTGAAGCGAATTGAGGAAGTTCTTACTCTCGCATTGCAGAATGAACCCTCCGGAATGCAGGTTGTAACCGCAAAATAGTGACCTCGCGCAAAGAGCGTCAATAAAAACAAGGCTGGTAAGTCATTTCGCACTTGCCAGCCTTTTTTTGTATAGCTAATTTAGATTGCTGATTAGGTCAGCCATCAACAACGGGTGTTGTAAGGTCATGGCAGGCCTGATATAACTGCTGCGCGGTCGCGTTGTGAAGGATTCAGGCGCGATATAAATTATAAAGAGAGGAAGAGAACAGTGAATAAATCTCAACTGATTGACAAAATTGCTGCTGGTGCTGATATTTCTAAAGCTGCAGCTGGACGTGCGTTAGATGCATTAATTGCTTCTGTTACTGAATCTCTGCAGGCTGGGGACGACGTTGCACTGGTAGGCTTCGGTACTTTTGCTGTTAAAGAGCGTGCTGCCCGTACTGGCCGCAACCCTCAGACCGGTAAAGAGATCACCATTGCTGCCGCTAAAGTGCCTGGTTTCCGTGCAGGTAAAGCGCTGAAAGACGCAGTAAACTGATTGCTTTCCCGTCTCAGGGAAGCCGTATAGTACAAGGGCGCATCTTCTGATGTGCCTTTTTTGTTTGTCCAGACCTGATTTGTGCGAGTTTATGCGAGTTGTGGGCTGACAATCGCCCCGTTTTCTTGTCACAATACGACCTTACGCGCGACGGGCAGGATTTTCCGTCAGCGTCAGGTAACCAGTCACCTACAGCGGAGTGTTGTTACACCATGATGGACAGCTTACGCACGGCTGCTAACAGTCTCGTGCTCAAGATTATTTTCGGTATCATTATCGTGTCGTTCATATTGACCGGCGTGAGCAGTTACCTTATTGGCGGTGGCGCGAACTATGCCGCAAAAGTGAATGGCCAGGAAATCAGCCGTGGTCAGTTCGAGAATGCTTTTGCCGGTGAACGTAACCGTATGCAGCAACAGCTGGGCGACCAATTCTCTGAACTGGCGGCGAACGAAGGGTACATGAAGACCCTGCGCCAACAGACACTGAACCGTCTTATCGACGAAGCGCTGCTGGATCAGTATGCCAAAAAACTGGGCCTTGGCATCAGTGATGAGCAGGTAAAAAAAGCCATCTTCTCCACGCAAGCCTTCCAGTCTAACGGTAAATTCGACAACGCGCGTTACAACAGTATCGTCAATCAGATGGGCATGACTGCCGATCAATACGCTCAGGCGCTGCGTAACCAGCTGACAACCCAGCAGCTCATCAATGCCGTTGTGGGCACTGATTTCATGCTCAAAGGTGAAACGGATGAACTGGCCGCGCTGGTGGCACAGCAGCGCGTTGTACGTGAAGCGACGATTGACGTGAACACCCTGGCGGCGAAACAGCAGGTAAGCGACGCTGACGTTAATGCCTGGTACGAGCAGAACAAGAATTCCTTTGTTTCTCCGGAGCAGTTCCGTGTGAGCTACATCAAGCTGGATGCGGCTGCGTTGCAGGAAAGCGCGTCTGACGCGGAAATCCAGTCTTACTACGACCAGCATCAGGACCAGTTCACTCAGCCGCAGCGTAACCGCTACAGCGTGATTCAGACCAAAACCGAGGCTGATGCCAAAGCGGTTCTGGATGAACTGAACAAAGGCGCTGATTTCGCGACCGTCGCGAAAGCGAAATCCACCGATATTATCTCCGCGAAAAACGGCGGTGATATGGGCTGGCTGGAAGAGGCAACCACGCCGGATGAGCTGAAAAATGCCGGTCTGAAAGACAAAGGCCAGCTTTCAGGCGTCATTAAATCCTCCGTTGGTTTCCTGGTTGTCCGTCTGGACGACATCATTGCTGCGAAAACCAAGCCGCTGGCTGAGGTTCATGATGATATCGCGGCGAAAGTGAAGCAGGAAAAAGCGCTGGATGCCTACTACGCACTGCAGCAGAAAGTGAGCGATGCTGCCAGCAACGACAACGAGTCTCTGGCGGGTGCAGAGCAGGCGGCTGGGGTGAAAGCGGTTGAGACGGGCTGGTTTGGTCGTGACAACCTGCCGGAAGAGCTGAACTTCAAACCGGTTTCTGATGCCATCTTTAACGGCGGACTGGTCGGCGAGAACGGCACGCCAGGCAGCAACTCTGACATCATTACCGTTGACGGCGATCGTGCATTCGTTCTGCGCGTGAGTGAGCACAAGCCAGAAGCGGTCAAACCGCTGGCGGAAGTGAAGGATCAGGTTGTCGCCCAGGTTAAGCACAACAAAGCGGAACAGCAGGCGAAACTGGATGCTGAGAAGATTCTGGTTGATCTGAAAGCGGGTAAAGAGGACGCGTTGAAAGCCGCTGGCCTGAGCTTCGGTGAGGCGAAAACGCTGAGCCGTACGAGTCAGGATCCTGTCAGTCAGGCAGCGTTTGGTCTGAACCTGCCGGCAAAAGATAAACCAAGCTTCGGTACCGCCACCGATATGCAGGGTAACGTCATTCTGCTGGCGCTGGATGAAGTGAAAGCCGGTACCCTGCCAGAAGCGCAGAAGAAAGCGATGGTTCAGGGCATTACCCAGAACAATGCCCAGATTGCTTTCGAAGCCATGATGAGCAACCTGCGTAAAGAAGCCAAAATTAAGCTGGGTGATGTGATAACTCAGCAGCAATAATTACGTATCTGCTCGCAGAATTTCGTAACGCTCTGCAAAAACTAAAGGCCGCTTTCGCGGCCTTTTCCATTTCTGCAATCTGCTGTTTGTGCCTGTTTTTTTCGGCGGTTATCGTGACATGGCTGTCAACTAACAAGGAGATAACAGCATGAAACGTGGAATCAAAGCACTGTTAATTACGCTGGCTATTGCCACCACCGGGATGAGCGCTGGCACGATGGCGGCGACACCTGCCGCCAAACCACAGACGGTACAGGGCAAGACCGACGCAGCCGCGCCGGTTCAGGGGCAAACCAAAGCGACCGACGCCGGTAAAAACGTGGATGATGACGGTACACGGGTGAGTATCAATTCGGCAACTGCAGAAGACCTGGCCCGCGCGATGAATGGTGTCGGCCTGAAAAAAGCGCAGGCCATCGTCAGCTACCGCGAAGAGTATGGTCCTTTCAAAACCGTCGACGATCTCAAACAGGTTCCGGGCATGGGCAGCGCGCTGGTTGAGCGCAACCTCTCACACCTGACGTTGTAATCTCACATTTACTTGCACTGCCGCGATAATTTGCCAGGATAAAGAGGTCATACCAGTTATGACCTCTAATCCTACAATAACAGTAAAGGCTATTGCGCTATGCAGACAAAAATCAAAGTACGCGGTTTTCACCTCGACGTTTACCAGCATGTGAACAATGCCCGCTATCTTGAGTTTCTTGAAGAAGCGCGCTGGGACGGGCTCGAAAATAGCGAAAGCTTTCAGTGGCTGAGCGCGCACAACATCGCGTTCGTGGTCGTCAATATCAACATCAACTACCGCCGTCCGGCCGTGCTGGGCGATGTGCTCACCGTGACCAGTCAGGTACAGCAGTTAAGTGGCAAAAGTGGGGTATTAAGCCAGGTGGTAACGCTCGATCCAGAAGGGCAGGTGGTGGCCGATGCGCTGATTACGTTTGTCTGTATCGATCTGAAAACCCAGAAGGCGCTGCCGTTTGAAGGGGAGTTGCGGGAAAAGCTGGAGCTGATGATCGCTTAGAAATTTTGTCTTTTATAAAAGACAAAAGGATTTTTCAGGGATAGAATAATGGACAGGGACTACGTTGTTGAACGTTACCGGACCCGTGACGGAAAAATTCCGTTCGAGGAATGGGTAGCAAGGATGAGGAGAAAGGATCCGGAGTTAGCGTTTCGGATCCTTCTGCGAATTGACCGTGCTGAGAAAGGGAATTTCGGCGATTACCGATATCTCAGAGAGGGTATCTGGGAATTAAAAATTGATCGTGGTCCCGGCTATCGAATCTATTTTGCAGTACAACATCGGAAGATCTTGTTGTTGCTGATCGGCGGTGACAAAAAGAGTCAAAAGACTGATGTGAAACTGGCAATAGATTACTGGAAAGAACATCAAAAGGATAAACCGGATGAGCAAGAGCCAACGAAAATTTTCTAGTTCCGTCAGCCATGATGAAGCCGTCGTAAAAATGCTTCGTGAAAACCCTTCCTACGCTCAGCTATATCTGCAGGTTGCGTTGGATGAGATTTATGAAGACCAGGGGATCCCTGCATACTTAATCGCGTTAAGACGTGTTATCGAATCCCGCGGCGGCATAGGTGAAATTGCTGCTAAATCGGGTCTTTCCCGTCAGCAGCTATACCGAACCTTGTCTGACAACGGCAACCCAACGCTGACGACGTTAATGAAAGTCACGCGTGCTGCCGGTGTAAAACTGTTCGACAGCACGGTCAAATAACCCTATTTAAGCCCGGTTTTTTTCTGCATCGCGGCCATCACACCGGCTTTATCGGCAAGATAGTGATTCAGCCCCTTAGCGCGCAGGTTACAGGCGGCGCACTGGCCGCAACCGTCGCCTTTGATGCCGTTATAGCAGGTGAGGGTTTCGCTGCGAACCAAATCCAGCTTGCCCCAGTAGTCCGCCAGCGCCCAGGTTTCTGCTTTATCCAGCCACATCAGAGGGGTTTCAAAGCGCGTATCTTTCGCCATCCCCAGATTGACGGCGTGGTTTAACGCTTTCACAAACTCGTCGCGACAGTCCGGGTAACCGGAGAAGTCGGTTTCACATACGCCGGTTATCACCGCTTCGGCTTTTACCTGGTAAGCGTAAATCGCTGTCAGGGTCAGGAAGAGGATATTACGGCCCGGCACGAAGGTGTTCGGAATGCCGCTGGCATCGGGTTCGTAGTCCGGGACGGGAATACTGTCGCGGGTGAGGCTGCTGACGGCCAGTTCATTTAACAGCGTAACATCCAGTACTTTGTGCGCGCGTGCGCCCAGTTTCAGGGCCAGTTCACGGGCAACGTCGATTTCAGCACGATGACGCTGACCATAATCGAAAGTAACACAGTGAACTTCATCGTACTGATGAAGAGCCTGGACCAGGCAGGTAGTAGAGTCTTGTCCTCCGCTGAACACGACGACGGCACGTTTCATAAATCATCTCGACAGTTACGTAAAAACGTTATGTTACCGTCTGACCACGACGGCGACCAGCTTCTTCACGATTTGGGGGCGGGCAGCCAGGCTTCGGTAAAATCAAACCAGCCGCGGGTGTTGAGGCGTATGCCGTTTACCCCCGGTGGGGCGCTGATTTGATACTGGTAGTTAAAAAGCGGTGTAAG
Source organism: Enterobacter chinensis (assembly GCF_034008295.1). Lineage (NCBI taxonomy): Bacteria > Pseudomonadati > Pseudomonadota > Gammaproteobacteria > Enterobacterales > Enterobacteriaceae > Enterobacter > Enterobacter chinensis. The sequence continues at coordinate 726,995 of NZ_JARDVI010000002.1, read as the reverse complement.
GACCGCGTTTTCCATAAGCTGGCTAAATATCGCTTTCAAGCCAGCATGCCTATCCTGTTCATCGGCCTGGGTTTGTACCGCATCCAGGGTGGCCTGCAGATGAGCATACTGTGGCGCGCTCAGCAGATGTGGCCAGAGGGCATCACAGCGCAGCCATTGCTCAAGCGTGTATTCCGGGGCTTCGCCAATCAGCCTGTCGCCCATCATCATGTCCGCGTCCGCCAGTTGCTGGCATCCATCCCAGGTTTTCGCATCGAAAAAGATAACCGTAAGCGCGCAGCCTTGTTGAGCAAGGTACTGTTTTAGCTGTCGAGCCATCGTGTGTAACTCAACCGGCAAATGGTAAATCAGGGTTAATTTCTTCGGTAGAGGGACATGTGTTAAATCCGGCCACTGGGGGATCGCCCAGCCGGGCAGTAATTCCTCTGTTGGGGTAATCAGCCCTTCGTTTAGCCCAAGCGTATGCAGAAGCGTTGAGAGATGAATAATATTGATGAGCCGTCGCGCCTGCATTTCACTCAGACGCGGGCTTTGCTTCAGTGTGAGATAACAAAAGCCCAGACTGATGCTGTTGGTTACCAGGCGCAGGCTCTCAAGTTCATCCGGCTCGCCAATGGCAATCTGCACCGGATGACGACAGCTGGTACCCAGACCAGAGTCAAACAGCGCCGGTGTGATCCAGTATTCAATAGCCTTAAGCAGCGGATGGCTGAGATGGTACTGTTCGTGACTCTCCAGACGAACCAGGTCGGGTTCATAGACGCTGAGTCTGAAGGGCCCGCTGCCCGTCATGGGCTGTTCGGGATGGGCAAGACGGCTGCAGTAGGTGGCCAGACGGTGTGCCAGCCAGTAATCCGGCTGGTGCAAGGTAAATGTCAGACACTGAGGGTGAGTGACGTCAACGCGTAAGACGCTCTGAAATAGCTTACGCAGGGCGGGCAGGGCAAAAAGCGCGGTCAGGCTTTGCTGAAGCTGTCCGGTCTCGACTTTATCGCCGTTATGCCAGTGCAGAGTGGATCGAATATAAAAATGCCAGCGCAGGCCGTCCTCTGACACCTCCCAGTGGTGGGCGAGATCGCCCGTGGGTTCACTGGAGCTGCCATGAAAGCGCGTCAGCCCGGAAAAAATCTGTCCGGCCAGATGCTGTTCCGCACGACCGGGCAGAAAACCCGGATGAAGCGGGTCCAGCGAGCGGTAATAGGGGATGCGCAGCGTCGGCGTGTCGTTTTGCCACTGTCCGCCTAAAAATGGATGCAGCAATGACCGCAGCGCGTCTGGTGCAAGCTGGGCCAGCTCAAGCACGTTGTGCTGCTGCCCACGTTTTAACGCCTCTTCCATCATCGCATTGCGCAGCGACTCCGGAGCGACATGGAACGTCAGTTCACCCCGTTTACCGCGGCCAGACTGCGCTCGCCAGCTCAGCCAGCCCGCTTCCTGGGCCTGTCGTAGCAGCGTTCGGACATGCCGCTCGCTACAAAAACAGCGGGCGGCCAGCTCGCTGATGGTGACCTTTTGCGTCGCACCCTCGGAAGGTTGCCAGAGGCGGTGATACTGATTAAGTCGATTAAGCTGGCGCATGAGAAACCCGGAACAATAATTATCATCTATTCACTATTACTTCCGTATATCTCACACGATACTGATGCACAAGTTAATCGCATCACATTTCGGGAGTAATCATGGCTCGGCTCGCTGCATTTGATATGGACGGTACGCTGTTAATGCCGGATCACCGTTTGGGGAAGAAAACCCTGAACACGCTGAAGCGCCTGCACGAGCGTGATGTCACCCTGACGTTTGCTACCGGGCGTCATGTGCTGGAAATGCGCCATCTACTTGGCGCGTTTTCCCTCGACGCCTTTCTGATCACCGGCAACGGGACGCGAATTCATTCTGTAGAAGGTGATGTGCTGCACCGTCAGGATCTCAACCCGGAAGTGGCGGATATCGTGCTGCACAGCACCTGGGATACGCAGGCCAGCATCCACGTCTTTAACGATCAAGGCTGGTTTACCGGACGTGAAATTCCGGAACTGTTGCATGCGCACGTCTACAGTGGTTTTAAATACCAGCTTATCGACCTGCGTCGGATCCCCGCCCATGCGGTGACCAAGATCTGCTTCTGCGGCGATCACGACGATCTCTGTCGCTTACGCATTCAGTTGAATGAGGCGCTGGGTAACCGGGCGCATCTGACCTTCTCGGCGGTGGATTGTCTGGAGGTGTTACCTGTGGGCTGTAACAAAGGTTCCGCCCTGGCAGTACTGAGCGACCACCTGGGCTTAACGCTGCAGGACTGTATGGCGTTTGGTGACGCTATGAATGACCGGGAGATGCTGGGCAGCGTTGGCCGTGGTCTTATTATGGGAAATGCGATGGCGCAGCTAAAAGCAGAGCTTCCCCATCTGCCGGTTATTGGGCACTGCGGTAACGAAGCGGTGTCTCATTTTTTGACGCATTGGCTGGACAACAACAACCTCCCGTATTCCCCCGAATAGTGAGACCCTTCCAGCAAGCCAGACCGAGGTCTGGCTTTTTTTATTTCAGCAGCTCTGCAATCCGGGCTTTCCACGGGGCGATATCGCCGATGTTGGTCTGCACCCATTCCGCATTGTAGTAGGTTTCAAGGTAGCGTTCGCCGCTGTCGCACAGAAGCGTGACGATAGAGCCGGTGCGGCCCGCTTCACGCATGCGTGCGGCGAGATGTAAGGCACCCCACATGTTGGTCCCGGTAGACGCGCCAACTTTGCGGCCCAGCTGCGTCTCCAGCCAGTGCGCCGTTGCCACGCTTGCGGCATCCGGCACGCGAAGCATTTCATCCACCACATCCGGGATAAACGATGGTTCAACGCGCGGACGGCCAATCCCTTCAATTTTGCTGCCCACCGGGCTGCGCAGGCTGGCATCGCGGTTTTGCCAGTAGTCGAGGAACACGGAGTTCTGCGGATCAACCACCATCAGCTGGGTATCATAGCCCTGACAGCGAATGTAGCGTCCGATCGTGGCTGACGTGCCGCCAGTACCGGCGCTCATCACAATGTACGACGGAACCGGATGCGGTTCGTGGGTCATCTGGCGGAAGATACTGTCGGCAATGTTGTTATTGCCGCGCCAGTCCGTCGCGCGCTCGGCGAAGGTGAACTGGTCCATATAATGGCCGTTGAGCTCGCGGGCCAGCATTTCGGAGGCGTCGTAGATTTCGCAGGCGCTTTCCACAAAGTGGCAGCGACCGCCGTAAAATTCGATCTGTTCGATTTTGCGTCTCGCAGTGCAGGAAGGCATCACTGCGATAAACGGCAGGCCCAGCAGGCGAGCAAAATAAGCTTCGGACACCGCCGTTGAACCGGATGAGGATTCAATGACAGTGGTACCTTCTTTAATCCAGCCGTTACATAAACCGTATAAAAACAGAGAACGCGCCAGACGATGCTTCAGGCTGCCGGTAGGATGGGTGCTTTCATCTTTCAGATAGAGCTGAATACCGTCAAATCCCGGCAGGGAAAGGCGAATCAGGTGCGTATCCGCCGAGCGCTGATAGTCGGCATTGATTTCGCTGATCGCATGTTTAACCCAGGTGCTATTCATCGTAGTTATCCGTTTGTCATTTTGTGCCTAGCATAGCGAAAAGCACAGAAAAAATTGTTGCTATCTGGCCTTTAAAATAGAATGAAGGGAGAAAAATTTTCTCTGTGAGGTGGGTATGCTAGATAAAATTGACCGCAAGCTCCTTTCATTGCTGCAGAGTGACTGTACCCTCTCTTTGCAGGCGCTGGCAGATGCCGTTAATCTGACCACCACGCCGTGCTGGAAGCGCCTCAAGAAGCTTGAAGATGACGGTATTCTTCTGGGGCGCGTCGCATTATTAGATCCCGAAAAGCTGGGGCTTGGGTTGACGGCATTCGTCCTGATAAAAACTCAGCATCACAGCAGCGAGTGGTATTGCCGCTTTGTCACTCAGGTGTCTGAAATGCCAGAGGTGCTCGGCTTCTGGCGTATGGCCGGCGAGTACGACTACCTGATGCGCGTTCAGGTCGCAGACATGAAGCGCTATGATGATTTCTACAAGCGACTGGTGAACAGCGTACCGGGATTATCGGACGTTACCTCAAGCTTCGCCATGGAACAGATTAAATACACCACAGCGTTACCGATTGAATAACTTCGTAAAATACCTTCAGGAACAAACCGCGTGCGATTATTTGCCCAATTAAGCTGGTACTTTCGTCGGGAGTGGCAACGCTACCTCGGCGCTGTATTCCTGCTTATTATCATTGCCATTTTGCAGTTGATCCCGCCGAAAGTGGTGGGATACGTCGTGGATGGCGTCACCGAACAGCATTACACCACCGCACGGGTGTTGATGTGGGTTGGCACGCTGGTGCTGACGGCCGTCATTGTTTATCTGCTGCGCTACGTCTGGCGCGTGCTGCTGTTTGGCGCGTCCTATCAGCTGGCCGTTGAGCTGCGTGAAGATTTTTATCGCCAGCTGAGCCGGCAGCATCCCGAATTTTATCTGCGCCATCGCACCGGGGATCTTATCGCGCGCGCCACTAACGACGTCGATCGCGTGGTCTTTGCCGCCGGGGAAGGGGTGCTGACGCTGGTGGACTCGCTGGTGATGGGCTGTGCGGTGTTGATCGTCATGTCCACGCAGATCAGCTGGCAGTTAACCCTGCTTGCCCTGCTGCCGATGCCGCTCATGGCGCTGGCGATCAATCGCTACGGCGAACAGCTGCACGAGCGCTTTAAGCTGGCGCAGGCGGCGTTTTCGTCTCTGAACGATCGCACCCAGGAGAGTATGACCAGCATCCGCATGATCAAAGCGTTTGGCCTGGAAGACAGACAATCTGCTCTGTTTGCGGCCGATGCCGCAGACACGGGGGCGAAGAACATGCGCGTCGCGCGTATTGACGCCCGTTTTGACCCGACGATTTATATCGCAATTGGCATGGCAAACCTGCTGGCGATTGGCGGCGGAAGCTGGATGGTGGTGCAGGGCGCGTTGACCCTCGGCCAGTTAACCAGCTTTGCGATGTATCTGGGTCTGATGATTTGGCCGATGCTGGCGCTGGCGTGGATGTTTAACATCGTTGAGCGTGGCAGCGCGGCCTATAGCCGTATTCGCGCCATGCTGGCTGAGGCGCCGGTGGTCAATGACGGTAGCGAATCGGTACCGGAAGGACGCGGTGTTATGAAGGTCGACGTCCGTCAGTTTGTCTATCCGCAAGCGGAACATCCGGTACTGGAGAACGTCAGTTTTACGCTTCAGCCCGGCCAGATGCTGGGCATTTGCGGCCCGACGGGGGCCGGAAAAAGTACCGTGCTCTCTCTGCTCCAGCGTCACTTTGACGTCACGCAGGGTGATATTCGCTTCCATGATATTCCCCTGACCAGGCTGGTGCTGGATGAGTGGCGAGGTCGCCTGGCGGTGGTGAGCCAGACGCCATTTCTGTTTTCAGACACCGTGGCGAACAACATTGCCCTTGGAAAACCGTCGGCAACGCAGGAAGAGATAGAGCATGTGGCGCGGTTAGCCAGCGTACATGACGATATTTTGCGTCTGCCCCAGGGCTATGATACGGAAGTCGGAGAGCGGGGCGTCATGCTGTCCGGCGGGCAAAAACAGAGAATCTCCATTGCCCGCGCGCTATTGCTGAATGCTGAAATCCTGATCCTGGATGATGCGCTTTCCGCCGTGGATGGCCGTACCGAGCACCAGATCCTGCATAACCTGCGCCAGTGGGGCGACGGACGCACGGTGATTATCAGCGCCCACCGTTTGTCAGCGCTCACCGAAGCCAGCGAAATACTGGTATTACAGCACGGGCATATTGCCCAGCGCGGGCAGCATGAAACGCTTGCTGAGCAACCGGGCTGGTATCGCGATATGTATCGCTATCAGCAGCTTGAAGCGGCGCTAGATGATGCGCCGGAACACGTTGAGGAGGCCACTCATGCGTAAGCTCGGAACGATGTGGCCGACGCTTAAACGTCTGCTGGCCTACGGCTCGCCGTGGCGTAAACCGCTGTCCGTGGCCGTGCTTTTACTCTGGATTGCGGCGATTGCCGAGGTGAGCGGCCCGCTGCTCATCAGCTACTTCATCGATAATATGGTCGCTAAAAGCTACCTGCCGCTGGGGCTGGTGGCGGGCTTAGGCGTGGCCTACGTTGGCTTACAAGTGACGGCTGCCGGGCTGCACTATGCCCAGTCGCTGTTGTTTAACCGTGCCGCGGTGGGCGTCGTACAGCAGCTGCGTACGGATGTGATGGACGCCGCGCTTCGCCAGCCGCTCAGCGAGTTTGATACCCAGCCGGTCGGGCAGGTGATTTCACGGGTAACCAACGATACGGAGGTGATCCGCGATCTGTACGTCACCGTGGTGGCGACCGTGTTGCGCAGCGCAGCGCTGATTGGCGCAATGCTGGTGGCAATGTTCAGCCTCGACTGGCGTATGGCGCTGGTGGCAATCACTATCTTCCCGGCGGTGTTGATTGTCATGGTTATCTACCAACGTTACAGCACGCCGATTGTGCGTCGGGTGCGCGCCTACCTGGCCGACATCAATGATGGCTTCAACGAAGTGATCAACGGCATGAGCGTCATCCAGCAGTTCCGCCAGCAGGCACGTTTTGGCGAGCGGATGGGCGAAGCCAGCCGCTCGCACTACATGGCGCGCATGCAGACCCTGCGGCTTGATGGGTTCCTGTTACGCCCGCTTTTGAGCCTCTTCTCCACGCTGGTGCTGTGCGGGCTGCTGATGCTCTTTGGCCTGACCACACGAGGAACCATTGAGGTTGGTGTTTTATACGCCTTCATCAGCTACCTTGGCCGCCTGAACGAACCCTTGATTGAGCTTACGACACAGCAGTCGATGCTCCAGCAGGCCGTAGTGGCAGGGGAGCGCGTATTCGAGTTGATGGACAGACCGCGTCAGACCTACGGCAACGATGAGCGTCCTCTGCAAAGCGGGGCCATTGCCTTTGATAACGTCTCGTTTGCCTATCGCGACGACCAAATGGTGTTGCAGGACATCACGCTTGATGTCCCATCACGCGGGTTCGTGGCGCTGGTGGGGCATACCGGCAGTGGCAAGAGCACGCTCGCTAGCTTATTAATGGGATATTACCCGGTAAGCCGCGGTGAGATCCGCCTCGACGAACGCCCGCTCGCATCTCTCAGCCACACTGTGTTACGCAAAGGCGTTGCGATGGTGCAGCAGGATCCGGTCGTACTGGCCGATACCTTCTACGCCAACGTGACCCTGGGGCGAGATTATACCCAGGAGCAGGTCTGGGACGTGCTGGAAAAAGTACAGCTGGCAGCGCTGGCGCGCGGGTTTAGCGACGGGATCAATACGAAACTGGGCGAGCAGGGGAACAATCTCTCCGTCGGACAAAAACAGCTCCTGGCGCTGGCGCGGGTGCTCATTGAAACGCCGCAGATACTGATTCTGGATGAAGCAACGGCCAGTATTGACTCCGGCACCGAGCAGGCCATCCAGCAGGCGCTGGCTGCCGTACGCGACCATACGACGCTGGTGGTGATTGCCCATCGTCTTTCGACCATCGTCGAGGCAGATACTATTCTGGTGCTGCATCGCGGACAGGCCGTTGAACGCGGTACGCACCGCGAGCTGCTGGAAGCAAAAGGGCGGTACTGGCAGATGTATCAGCTGCAGCTGGCGGGCGAAGAGCTGGCGGCCAGCGTGCGAGATGAAGAGTCGCTTAGCGCCTGATGCACCAAAATGAGGCGGCGCGCTAACAGTCATTCCTGTTGGTGCAAAACGGAAACGCACCCTGCACCGGCATGGTGCGTTTTTTTTCACCGGTTCGTTTATCGGTACCGTGTAACGCTCATCGCACCGCTGTTCCCCCCTGGTTTTCATTTCTGGCACACCCCTTGCAATACCTTCTGCGTTAGCTGCGGCCATTACCGAATTCTGACTGGAGGGGATCTATGAAGCTGGTTACGGTTGTAATCAAACCATTCAAACTCGAAGACGTGCGTGAAGCGTTGTCTTCAATGGGTATTCAGGGACTGACTGTCACCGAAGTGAAAGGCTTTGGTCGTCAGAAGGGTCATGCCGAGCTTTATCGCGGGGCGGAATACAGCGTTAACTTTCTGCCAAAAGTAAAAATTGATGTCGCGATTGCTGACGATCAGCTAGATGAAGTCATTGATGTCATTAGCAAAGCGGCCTATACCGGCAAAATTGGCGACGGCAAAATTTTCGTTGCCGAACTGCAGCGCGTCATTCGCATCCGTACCGGCGAATCTGACGAAGCGGCACTGTAATTAACGCCTGGCACACAGTGATAGGGAACGAGAAAATGAAGATAGCAACACTTAAAACGGGTCTGGGTTCGCTGGCACTGCTGCCGGGCCTGGCGCTGGCTGCTGCACCTGCGGTGGCAGACAAAGCCGATAACGCCTTTATGATGATCAGCACCGCGCTGGTGCTGTTCATGTCCATCCCGGGCATTGCGCTGTTCTATGGCGGCCTGATCCGTGGCAAAAACGTTCTCTCCATGCTGACGCAGGTTGCCGTAACGTTCGCGCTGGTCTGCGTGCTGTGGGTGGTTTACGGTTACTCGCTGGCTTTCGGCACGGGCAACGCGTTCTTTGGTAACTTCGACTGGGTGATGCTGAAAAATATTGAACTGACCGCGCTGATGGGCAGTTTCTACCAGTATATTCACGTTGCTTTCCAGGGCTCGTTCGCCTGCATTACCGTCGGGCTGATTGTGGGCGCGCTTGCGGAGCGTATTCGTTTCTCTGCGGTCCTGATCTTCGTGGTGGTCTGGCTGACGCTCTCCTATGTGCCGATTGCGCACATGGTCTGGGGTGGCGGTCTGCTGGCGACGCATGGCGCGCTGGACTTCGCGGGCGGTACCGTTGTGCACATTAACGCCGCGGTAGCGGGTCTGGTTGGCGCATACCTGATTGGCAAACGCGTGGGCTTCGGTAAAGAAGCGTTCAAACCGCACAACCTGCCGATGGTCTTCACCGGTACCGCGATCCTCTACTTTGGCTGGTTTGGTTTCAACGCCGGCTCAGCAAGTGCCGCGAACGAAATCGCCGCGCTGGCCTTCGTGAATACCGTTGTGGCCACGGCAGGTGCAATCCTCTCCTGGGTCTTTGGCGAGTGGGCTGTGCGCGGTAAACCTTCTCTGCTGGGTGCCTGTTCGGGGGCGATTGCCGGTCTGGTCGGTATCACCCCAGCATGTGGTTATGTCGGTGTGGGTGGCGCGCTGCTGGTCGGCCTGGTGTCAGGTCTGGCGGGTCTGTGGGGCGTGACGGCGCTGAAACGTATTCTGCGCGTTGATGACCCTTGCGATGTGTTTGGCGTGCACGGCGTGTGCGGCATCGTCGGCTGTATCATGACCGGGATCTTTGCAGCGAAATCGCTGGGTGGCGTGGGCTACGCAGAAGGCGTCACCATGGCCCATCAGGTGCTGGTGCAGCTGGAAAGTATTGCTGTCACTGTGGTGTGGTCTGCCGTTGTCGCTTTCATTGGCTACAAACTGGCGGACATGACGGTTGGTCTGCGCGTACCGGAAGAGCAGGAACGCGAAGGTCTGGACGTCAACAGCCACGGCGAGAACGCGTATAACGCATGATCTGAGCGTTTTGCCGGGTGGCGGCTTCGCCTTACCCGGCCTACAACTGCACAATCCGTAGGCCCGGTAAGCGTAGCGCCACCGGGCTTTTTTTCATCAACCTCTATTACGCATCACCCCTTCCTGCACCGTCGAGGCGACCAGCACGCCATCCTGAGTATAAAACTCCCCACGCACAAACCCGCGCGCGCTCGATGCTGACGTACTTTCCACGCTGTAGAGCAACCACTCATTCATGTTGAATGGACGGTGGAACCACATGGAGTGATCGATCGTCGCGACCTGCATCCCTTTTTCGAGGAACCCGACGCCGTGCGGCTGCAGCGCCACCGGCAGGAAGTTGAAATCTGACGCATAGCCCAGCAGATACTGATGAACGCGGAAGTCCTCCGTTACGGTACCGTTAGCCCGGATCCAGACCTGGCGCTTCGGTTCCGCGGTGTGACCTTTCATCGGGTTGTGGAACTCGACGGGGCGGATCTCAAGCGGCTTATCGCAGAGAAACTTCTCTTTGACCTGCGGCGGAAGCAGATGCGCCAGCGCACGGGCGATATCGGTCTCTGATTTGAGCTCGTCTGGCGACGGCGCCGGAGGCATCACTTTCTGGTGCTCGTAGCCGGGCTCAGGCGCCTGGAAAGAGGCGGTCATGTAAAAGATCGGCTTACCGTTCTGGATGGCCGCTACGCGGCGCGCGCTGAAACTGTTGCCATCTCTCAGGACTTCAACGTCATACACGATCGGTTTTGCGCTATCACCAGGACGTAAGAAGTAGCTGTGGAATGAGTGCACCAGACGGTCTGCAGGGACAGTCTCCTTTGCAGCGTACAGCGCTTGTCCAACGACTTGTCCTCCGAAGACCTGGCGTAAGCCTAAATCTTCGCTCTGTCCGCGAAAGAGTCCTTCCTCAATTTTTTCCAGATTCAGTAATGTCAGCAGATTGTTCAGTGCCTGACTCATAGTTGTCCTCAATAAACGCCGTAGCGAAAGATAGGCAGAGTATAACGCAGAAATGAAAGTGGTCCGATGGGTAGAATAATCTGAATATCGGGACGATTTCAGGCATTAATCAGTGATTTGTGCCACACTTGAATACGTTATGTGATTGAAACGACATCGGATGGGATCGATCCCGCTGGTGCATTGATGATAAGGAGACTTCAATGAAACTCGTGCCCATGCTAAGTGGTGTAGCTATTGCGGTGGCGTTGTCCGCCTGTGCCGGTAAGAGCGCCCAGGTGCCTGTACCAGCAGCCGATCCGAACGGGATTAATACCCTTTCGCAGCAATCCATTCAGCAGCCTAACGTTTCCGGTACCATCTGGATTAAACAGAAAGTCGCGTTACCGCCGGATGCGGTATTAACGGTGACGCTGTCTGATGCTTCCCTGGCCGACGCGCCATCGAAGGTTGTGGCTCAGCGCGCCGTCCGCACTGAAGGCAAGCAGGCGCCGTTTAGCTTCGTGTTACCGTATAACCCGTCGGACGTGCAGCCTAATGCCCGTATCCTGCTGAGTGCAGCGGTAACGATCAACGGTAAGCTGGTGTTTATCACCGATACGGTCCAGGAAGCGATTAACAACGGTGGGACAAAAGTCGACCTGAATCTGGTACCTGTGCAGCAGACCGAAGTGCCGGTCGCACCGCAGACCAATCAGCCGTCCCTGCCAACCCCACCAACTCAGATGTAATGATGGTATTTCCCCTCTCCTCCGGGAGAGGGGTCAGTACACCCAGCGGTACTTCTGCAAATCGATCTGACCCGAGCCTGACACCTGCACGCCCTCTGAAAGTAACGCCTGACGCTGACGCTGGAGATCCGGTCCGGTGAGCGAGATGGCGCCATGACGATTCACCACCCGATGCCAGGGCAACGTGCTTCCTTCCGGTAGCCGTTTCAGGACGCCTCCAACCTGTCGTGCCGCGCGCGGAGAGCCTGCCAGACGCGCGACATCACCATAGGTGGTGACATAGCCTTCCGGCACAGAGGCCACAATTTGCCATACGCGCTGTGGAAAGGAGTCGTGTTCGTCCATACCTTCACCTGTGGGGATTTTCTGGAGAGCCATGGTAAACGAAGATCGTGATGATTGCTGCGCCTGTTTGCGCAAGAAACCAGCATCCAGTTCCTGGCAGCTTGCAATTGGGCGTTAGCACAGGGATAATGCGCCAGCGCGTTGGTTATCAACGCTCTCAATGGGGGCTCTGTTGGTTCTCCCGCAACGCTACTCTGTTCACCAGGTCAGGTCCGGAAGGAAGCAGCCAGGGCAGACGACGTGTGTGCCGGGATGTAGCTGGCAGGGCCCCCACCCATTTCTGGCCTCATAGCGTCTTCCTCTTTAGCCTTATTCCACACAAATACAAAGCCTATATCGTGTAATATATATTTCATTTCACTGAAATATTAATGTCATAAACTTGTAATAATAGACTGGCATTTTATATTTGGATGTCTATTTTCTTCCATAACTCAAACAAATATATATCTGGATAACATTGTTAACTTCGTGTATTAAATAAAGTACTTATTCCGAAGGGAAGTGACAAACATGGCTACAGCGGTATTAAATGTTAAGATTGATGACGCGCTAAAAGAAAGACTTCGCCACTATGCGGAAGACAATAACGAGAATTTAAGCGTGACGACAGAGAAACTGCTGCTGCTGGCGTTTGAAGCAGTAGAAGAGGCGGGAGTATCGGAAGAGGATATTGATAATCAGCATACGGAAGAAGAGAGTATTTCTCCTTTTACTCCTAAAGAAATCAAAGCTCTACGTAAACTTCTGAAGAAGAGAAAATGAAACAACAACTGTCAACTGCCAGTGACTACAAAGAGGCCTGCGATCTGTTGCGTTCAGGCTACGTGAAGCACGTACGTCTTGGCTGGAATGTCGGTAGTGATGAGTTCTTTCGTATTGCGTCTGACTGGTGTGATACCGGCGCAAAAATAAAGAAAGATGGTGAAAACTTCGTTATTTCACTTAAAGGTTTTCCTATTCCTGCTCAGCATTAACTCCTGACTGGTGAAAGCTGCTGACTGCCTCCGTGACAGTCAGCAGCTTTTATTTTTTATGATCGGCTTCAAACTTTTTAATATTAAATCACGCTGCGTTTTACCGGCTGTACGTTTTTATTCAGAGCAAGCCATAGCGGTTTGATCCTCAGCAACGCCTGCTCAAGCTCTGTCGGTTCGAGCGAGAATGGCATTCGTAAATAGCGATCAAACGCGCCTGATAAACCAAACCGCGTCCCGGTCCCCAGATTGATCCCCAGAATTTCAGCCCGCGCGGCAAGCTGTGTCGCCAGCATGCCCGGGAGTTCTATCCAGTAAGAGAGCCCGCCTTCCGCTTCATGGAATGTCCACTCCGGGAAATGTTCGCGCAACAGTTCACCGCATCGATCGCGTCGTTCTGCCAGCATCTTCCGGCGTGCGGGCAGAAATGTCTCGCTGTTGTTCATGAGCCACAGCATCGCCAGCTGTTCCAGCAGCGGCGACCCTAAATCCAGGGTATCCCGCGTCTGGGCAAGCGTGGCGATAGTACGCGAAGAGGCGCGGATCCAGCCGAGACGCAGTCCTCCCCAGAAGCTTTTTCCCGCAGAGCCTAACGTGATGACGGTGGCCTGCGGGTTAAAGGATGCGAGAGGCGGCGGTGGCGGCGAGTCAAACCAGAGATCCACCATCGTCTCGTCTACCACCAGCGCCGTACGGGTTTGTGCAGCAATATCGGTGATGGTCTGACGGGTAGCGATGTCCATGCATCGTCCGGTCGGGTTATGAAAATCTGGCATCAGATACGCCAGCCGCGGCGCTGTCTGGGCAAGCGTTGCCGCGAAGCCGTCCGTATCCCAGCCGGTTTCCGGCAGTGACACCCCCACGGGCCGACACTGCGCCCCCTGAATGGCGGCAATCGCCAGCGGATAGGTGGGATGATCAACCACGACGCGATCCCCCGGCCCGGTCATCATCCTCAGTACCAGCGCAAAGCCGCTGACAGCGCCATTGACCACCATCACTTCTTCAGCGCGAGTGGGAAGACCGCGTGCGGTGTAGCGCGCAGCGATGGCCTCCCGCAGCGCCGGCAGTCCAAGCTGATCGTAGCCCGTCAGCGAGAGGTGTTGCGTAATGGCCGTGAGCGCATGGGTATACGCCTGGTGGATCTCCGGACCGGCATTCAGGGCGGCAGTGGAGAGGTCCAGTGCGGCACTCGCCGCTGAAAGAGTGGGAACAGCGCGCGTATCCGGGAGGATCACTCGTGACCCGCTGCCGTGACGGCTTTCAAGGTAACCCTCCTCACGCAGATGGGCGAGGGCGCTGCTGATGGTGGTCCGGCTCACGTCGAGTGCAGAGGCCAGCTCACGTTCGCCCGGCAGCCGCGTATTGAGTGCCAGCCGGCCATCAAGGATGAGCAGACGCAGCGCATCGGCCAGCTGACGCCAGAGCGGAGTGCGGGAAGAGGTTTGCTGCCAGTGGCCTAAAAGGCGTATCAGAGACTGGCTTCCGAAGCGGCGTGATGACATATGCAGTCCACTATTTGAAAACTGGACATTAATCATAGTGCCATTTTAGGTCAGGATGAAAGCCTGGTTCACTGGAGAAGATAAAAATGGTACGTCGTCTGCTACAACTTTATGTCGGTTTAGGGCTGTATGGCCTTTCCACCGCGATGTTTATTCGTTCCGATTTGGGCGTCGATCCGTGGGATGTTTTCCATCTTGGGGTGGGGATGCAGCTGGGGATGAGCATCGGGACGGTGATCATTTTAGTCGGCGCTGCGGTACTGCTGCTGTGGATCCCACTGCGTCAGATGCCGGGGCTTGGCACGATCAGTAACGTGATTTGTATCGGTCTGGCGGCAGATGCCAGCATGGCGCTTATCCCCGAACTGAGTTCGTTGCCCCTTCGAATCACGCTATTAGTCGGGGGCATTGTGATGAACGCAATTGCGACCAGCATGTATATCGGTGCCGGTTTCGGGCCTGGCCCGCGCGACGGCCTGATGACCGGTATTCATGCCCGGCTGGGATGGTCCATTCGCAGCGTACGTACCTCTATTGAGGTGTCTGTCCTGCTGATTGGCTGCGTGCTTGGCGGCACGTTTGGGGTGGGGACCGTATTATATGCCCTGACCATTGGCCCGCTTATCCAGCTCTGTTTGCCCTGGTTCCGCCAGAAGCCGCGCATTGCGGAAATTCCCCAGCCGGAGCGGGTTGTTTAATTTTGCGAAGCGCTCACATGTTTTAATGGCGTCGCTGTGCCAGAATAGAAACCCCGAAACACGCGATGCCAGAATGCATGAAAGCTATCACTCTCTATGATGTCGCCCTCCTTGCGGGGGTTTCTTATCAGACCGTTTCCCGCGTCATTAACGACGCGGAACATGTGTCTGCCCGCACGCGGGAAAAGGTGCAGCAGGCGATGGCGGAGCTGCACTACGTTCCTAACCTTCGGGCACAGCAGCTGGCGGGTAAACGCACCCGTACGCTGGGCCTCATCACTACCGATCTGGCCCTGCACGCGCCTTCGCAAATTGTATCGGCGGTAAAATCCCGTGCAGCAGAACAGGGGGCGAGCGTCCTCATTTCCATGGTGGAGCAACCACAGCAGTGTCAGACCGCGCTTCAGGCGTTGCTGGCGCAGCGCGTGGAAGCCCTGCTGGTGAATGTTCCGCTTGACGATGAACATGCCGAACAGCTCAGGGCGCTGGCGTCGCCTGTTCCGGTGCTGTTCCTTGATGTATCGCCCTCCGCGCAGGTAAACAGCCTTGTGTTTAACGCAGAACAGGGCGCGCGTCTGGGCGTTGAGCATCTGATTTCGCTGGGGCATCAGCGTATTGCCCTGCTGAGCGGGCCGGAAAGTTCTGTTTCAGCACGGGCGCGTCTGGCGGGATGGAAAGCCACCCTGACACGCGCGGGTCTGGAAGCCGTTGCAGTGGCATACGGTGACTGGAGCGCGGCCAGCGGATATGAGAAGGGGCATCTGCTGCTGTCTGGGGCATTACCGGATGCGATTCTGGTGGCGAACGATCAAATGGCGCTCGGGGTGATGCGCGCCTGCGCGGAAAAAGGGATCGCGGTGCCGGGCCAGATTTCCGTGGTCGGGTTCGACGATACGGCTGACAGCGCCTGGTTTTCCCCGCCGCTGACGACCATTCGTCAGGCCTTTCGCGAGGCGGGCGAGCGCAGCGTGGAGTGGCTGCTGGCCCCCACCGGGGGCGAAACGTGCTGGCAGGTTCAGCTGCCGGTTACGCTTGTTACCCGTCATTCCAGCGCGCGCCATGCTCCCCAGCAGGCTGAACGAGAGGAGCTGGCCCAGCAGCTCAGAAGTCTGGCACTGCTGGCCGAGCAGCTTGCCCGCAAATAAGACTTTTGTGATCTGACTCGCTACCCCGCGATTGAACGCTTTACCGTCGCAGAGTGCCAGGGCATGTTAACCAAAATTGTGAGCGCTTCGCAAAGAGGTTGATATGTCCAATACCCCATCGCTGACCCTCAGCGCCATTCTGGCCCGACGAGACTGGGAAAATCCGGGAGTTACCCAGTGGAATCGCCTGGCCGCACACGCGCCTTTACACAGCTGGCGTAATGAACACTCTGCCCGGGACGACACTGGATCCGTCAGCAGGCGCACTCTCAACGGGGTGTGGCGATTCAGTTTTTTTGCTGCGCCCGAGCAGGTTCCTCAGGCATGGGTAACCAAAGATTGCGACGATGCCGTTGCGATGCCCGTGCCGTCTAACTGGCAGATGCAGGGGTTCGATACGCCCATCTACACCAATGTGACCTATCCCATACCCGTTAACCCGCCTTTTGTGCCGCAAGAAAACCCGACCGGCTGTTACTCGCTCACATTTGACGTGGAGGAGGCCTGGTTACAGAGCGGGCAAACCCGCGTTATCTTTGACGGCGTGAACTCGGCGTTTCATCTGTGGTGCAACGGAGAGTGGATAGGCTATTCCCAGGACAGCCGACTGCCCGCCGAATTTGACCTCTCGGCGGCATTGCGCCCCGGGCAGAACCGCCTGGCGGTCATGGTATTGCGCTGGAGCGACGGCAGTTATCTGGAAGATCAGGACATGTGGCGCATGAGCGGCATTTTCCGCGATGTGACCTTACTGCATAAACCCGAGACGCAGATTGCCGATTATCACGTCCTGACAGACCTGAATGCGGAACTGGACCGCGCGGTGCTGAAGGTTGACGTCGCCCTGCAGGGAGCGCAATTTTCGACGTGTGAAGTGGCCTTTACCCTGTGGCGCAAGGGGGAGAAATGCGCCAGCGTTGTCCAGCGCCCGGGATCTGCCATTGTTGACGAACGCGGCAGCTGGGCCGAGCGCTTAAAGGTAACGATCCCCGTGGTGTCCCCCGCGCTCTGGAGCGCGGAAACGCCAGAACTGTATCGCCTGACGATGGCGCTGCTTAACCCGCGGGGGGAAGTGCTGGATATTGAGGCGTGCGATGTTGGCTTCCGCCGCGTTGAAATCTGCAACGGCCTGCTGAAGCTCAACGGTAAACCGCTGCTGATTCGCGGGGTTAACCGGCACGAGCATCATCCGGAAAACGGCCAGGTGATGGACGAAGCGACCATGCGTCGTGATATCGAAGTCATGAAGCAGCATAACTTCAACGCCGTGCGCTGCTCGCACTACCCGAACCATCCGCTGTGGTACCGGCTTTGCGATCGCTACGGGCTGTACGTCGTTGACGAAGCCAATATCGAAACCCACGGCATGGTGCCGATGAGCCGCCTGGCTGACGATCCCCGCTGGCTGCCCGCCATGAGCGAGCGCGTGACCCGCATGGTGCAGCGCGATCGTAATCACCCCTCAATTATCATCTGGTCGCTGGGCAATGAGTCTGGTCACGGCGCAAACCACGATGCATTGTACCGCTGGGTGAAGTCCACGGATCCGACGCGCCCGGTACAATACGAAGGCGGTGGAGCGAATACGGCGGCGACCGATATCGTCTGCCCGATGTACGCCCGTGTCGATCGGGATCAGCCCTTCCCGGCGGTGCCTAAATGGTCAATCAAGAAATGGATCGGCATGCCGGATGAAACGCGTCCGCTGATCCTCTGTGAATACGCCCACGCGATGGGTAACAGCTTCGGTGGGTTCGCGAAATACTGGCAGGCGTTTCGCAGCCATCCTCGCCTGCAGGGAGGGTTTGTCTGGGACTGGGTCGATCAGGCCCTGACGAAGAAAGACGAAAATGGTAACGCGTTCTGGGCCTACGGTGGGGACTTTGGTGATAAACCGAACGATCGGCAGTTCTGCCTTAATGGCCTGGTCTTCCCCGATCGCACGCCGCACCCGGCGCTGTACGAAGCGCAACGCGCGCAGCAGTTTTTTACCTTTACACGTGTAAGCACCTCTCCGCTGGTGATAGAGGTACAAAGCGGCTACCTGTTCCGCCACACCGATAACGAAGTACTGAGATGGACGCTTGCCCGTGACGGGGAAGTGCTGGCCGCGGGCGAGGTTACGCTCGCGATGGCCCCTGAAGGCGCTCAGCGTGTTGAGATCGCCCTGCCAGAGATGAAGGCCGAACCGGGTGAGGTCTGGCTGAACGTTGAAGTCCGCCAGCTGCTGGCAACGCCGTGGTCACCGGCTAATCATCGCTGCGCATGGGAGCAGTGGCCGCTTCCGGCTCCGCTCTTTATTGCGTCACCAGTGTCTGCGGGCGAACCTCCGGTTTTGATGCAAAACGAGCGCATGCTGGAGGTCACGCATCGTCAACAGCGCTGGCAGTTCGACTGCACCTCAGGCAACCTGACGCAATGGTGGCACGAGGGCGTTGAAACGCTGCTCGCCCCGGTGACGGATAACGTGAGCCGTGCACCGCTGGACAATGACATTGGCGTGAGTGAAGCGACGCAAATCGATCCGAACGCGTGGGTTGAACGCTGGAAAGCGGCGGGCATGTACGATTTCACCTCGCGCGTGCTGCACTGTGAGGCAGAGCAGCACGCGGGCGACGTCGTGGTCACCACCCTGCACGTCGGGGAGTATCACGGCAAAGCGCTGTTCCTGAGCCGCAAAACCTGGCGGGTGGACGATCGGGGGAGGCTGCACGGTGATATTCAGGTCGATATTGCGTCCGATATTCCGGAGCCTGCGCGCATTGGACTGAGCATTCATCTTGCCGAAACGCCGGAAAACGTTCACTGGCTGGGGCTGGGACCGCATGAAAACTACCCGGACAGAAAGCTGGCAGCAGAACAGGGGCGCTGGACATTACCCCTGGAGGCCATGCATACGCCGTATATCTTCCCGACGGAAAATGGTTTGCGCTGTGATACCCGCGAACTCGTGCTTGGAGCGCATCAGCTGAATGGCGCGTTCCATTTCTCAGCGAGCCGCTACAGCCAGCAGCAGCTGCGTGAGACAACCCATCATCATCTGCTGCGGGAAGAGCCGGGATGTTGGCTCAACCTTGATGCGTTCCATATGGGTGTGGGTGGCGATGACTCCTGGAGCCCCAGCGTTTCGCCGGAATTTATCCTCCAGAAACGCCAGCTTCGTTATTCCTTCTGCTGGCAGCAAAGCCTTAACTGACCATTGAGAGGCGGCCACGCGGCGTGGCCGCTGGCTTACGCCAGAATTCCGCTCAGGCCATGCAGGCTCATGTAAATCCCTACTACGGTTATCAGCGCTGCGGAGATCCACGGCGCTTTGCGGGAGAATTCGCTAAAGCCGGGCCAGCGTTTTGTCGCATGTTTGAGGCTTAAGGCGGCTATTGCGCCGGAAGCGACCAGCGTTAACGCCAGACCAATACTGAAGCTGAACACCAGCGTCGCGCCGAGGGCAAAATGCTTTAGCTGCAGGCAGATGAGTAGAACGGTGATGGACGCCGGGCAGGGAATGAGTCCTCCCGTCAGGCCAAACATCACGATCTGTCCGGTGGTGACGTTTTGACCGTTGAAACGCCGGTTAATATCCTGCGCGTGCGCGCGCTGGTGGGCGTCCTGCCACTCGTCATCAACCAGCGGGTGTTCGTGGTGGTGATGATCGTGATGGTGGTCATGGTGATGATCATGGTCGTGATGATGATCGTGCGGCTGGCTCTCTTTCCAGGTTCGCCACGCCATCCACAGAGCGATTGCAACGATTAATACGCCAGAGATCAGCTGGAACCAGGGCTCGGACGTATGCGCATCCCAGCCCCGTCCGAACCATAATCCTGCCATGGCAATAATCCAGACCACCGCCGTATGGGAAAGCGTTGCCGCAAGACCGAGCAGTACCGCCTGCTTCAGCGTGCCGCGGATGGCCACGATAAAGGCGGCCATCATCGTTTTCGAGTGGCCCGGCTCCAGGCCATGTAGCGCACCGAGCAGAATAGCGCTGGGGACAAACAGCCAGGCATTGCCCTGCTGCAGGAGTGAAGCAAAATCGTTCATGGAAAATTCCGGAGTGGAAAGCGTGACCTGATACTACTCCCCCCCAGTAGATTAATACTACCCCCCAGTAGAAAAATACTCAGGGGGAGTAGAGCGTGATATGCTTTAAATGCCAAAAAGATAAGGGTTGAAGAGATGTCACATACCGTTCGCGACAAGAAAATGTTATTGACTCGCCTGAAGAAAATTCAGGGGCAGAGTAACGCTCTGGAGAAAATGCTGAATAGCGATCACGAATGCGCCGAGGTATTACAGCAGCTGGCGGCGATCCGCGGGGCGGTCAACGGCATGATGATGCAGGTGATCGAAGGGCACTTAACCGATCATGTGGTGAAAGAGCCTGAAGAAGCGCAGCGTGAAGCCGATCTTGGCGTGGTGTTGCAGGTGATCAAATCCTATCTTAAGTAGAGTGCGTTCCGAGGTTATTTTCTGCCCAAAGAATAAATTCCGTTTTTGGCAGCGCTTTGCTGTAGTACCACCCCTGCCCATATTGCACGCCGTGTCGGTGCAGCCAGGCGAGCTGCCCTGCGGTTTCGACACCCTCTGCCACCATCGCCAGCTTCAGCGACTTCGCTATTTCAATGATGTGTGGCGTCACGTTTTTATATTCCAGCGCATCCACGAACGACTTATCGATTTTTAGCGTGTCGACGTCCAGATCCTGCAGATAGCTCAGGCTGGAATAGCCCGTGCCAAAATCATCAATATAGACAGGGTGTCCCGCGCGACGGAATGCGGCGATAGCCGGTGCGCTTATTTTGGGATCGGCAAAACCGCGCTCGGTTAACTCAAGGGCGATCTGTTTTGGATGGACTTTCCACTTATTCAGCAATTGACTCAGCAGAGGCGGCAGGATGCCGGTGGTTAAATCGGCAGGCGCGAGGTTGATGGAGATATGCTGATCCGGATGATGTTGTAGCCAGTGGCCCATATCTTCAAACACCTTTTCGATGACTAACTGCGTGAGCTGCGAGATGAGCCCCGTTTGCTCGGCAAGGGGAACAAAGATATCAGGCGACAGACTACTTCCGTCTGGCTGGGGCCAGCGCGTCAGCGCTTCTGCACCCACGATTTTTCCGCTGCACAGCGCCACGATGGGCTGGTAGTGAACCACAAAATCGCGGCTGTTAATGGCGTCAAGCAGGCGATTGCGCGGCGACTGGATACGGCGCAGTATCCGCAGGACAAAGAGCGCGGCAAGCAGGCTCATCAACATGCCGAACGGTAACCAGAAAAGAAGCTGCCGGTGCCAGGTTTCAGCCAGCGGTTTAAGCGTTGCCCATGCGACGACGGTAAACCCCAGTTCAGGTACAGACTTCATGACGTACATTGAACCGTTGTACTGAACGCTGGTCACACCCTGCTCCTGAATCATGTCGCGGATATGCGGATCGAGCTTATTGCTGCTGGCGAATATGCGGTGTGTTGTGCTTCCTACCAGGGCGGCATCAATCGCTATCTCACCGAAAGGGATCACATCCACAAGTGAGGCTGGATCGATCATGACAAGGTAATGACCTTTTCCCAGCACGGCCATGTAGTGGTGAAAACCAAGATCGTTTTGCGTGGTCAGCCAGGCACTGTAACCATCTTCGGTAATGCGCATCGGCGGTGGGAAAGGGGAGGCATGGCTGGTTTGCTCCAGGGAGGAGCAGAGCGGTTGAAGGTTGTCGATATAAATCACTTCCTGGACGTATCGCCACGAGAAAGCGACCCTGCGCATCTCCCTTAACTGCAGAGGGCTACACGGAACCCCCTCAAATGCCTGCAGGTGATTGAGCGCTTCTTTTGCCTGCTCCACGACCCTGTCGGTTCGTACCAGAACGCGCGAGGCATAGTTCTCCAGCGCATCGACAAATTTATCTTCCGCCTGGCGATGGGCCAGCCAGATGCTCAGGCAAATGGGGACCAGTATAGAAAAGATAAGTACGCCAGTCACCAGACTGACCAGATGTCGGGTTTTCATGCCGTCGTGTCCTTCCTCGTATACCCATTCCTGGGCGCTGAGTTCCCTGCCTGAAGAGAAAGATTTTACCGCGAAATGATATAGTTATAGCACGTGGATGGCGTGGCTATCATTTTATCTAAGGCAAACCCGAAAATATCGTCAGCAGAGAGGGGTTGTTTTTTCAGTCTGGCCTGGATATTATTTTGTTATGTTATAACAAAACATAAGGGATTTACGATGAAGCCAGATATCCACCCTGCCTATCGCACCGTGGTCTTTCACGACACCAGCGCCAATGAGTATTTTAAAGTTGGCTCAACCATTAAAACCGAGCGCGAAATTGAACTCGACGGTGAAACGTATCCGTACATCACCATCGACGTCTCATCAAAATCGCATCCGTTTTATACCGGTAAGCAGAAAACATTCTCCACGGACGGCAGCACAGCGCGCTTCCGCAAGCGTTTTGGCGGCTTTCTCAATGCGAAGCGGGGCTAACCATGCAGGTACTTAACTCATTGCGCAGTGCAAAACAGCGTCACCCGGATTGCCAGATAGTCAAACGCAAGGGACGCTTATACGTGATTTGCAAATCCAATCCGCGCTTTAAGGCGGTTCAGGGACGTAAAAAAAGACGCTAGGCGCGTGTTTCTCGCCAGCTTTCCAGGGATCTTTTTTGTTTGCCATCGGCAGTAAAATTGTCGGTGGCAAGCCAGTTTTCAAAGGCGCTTGCCAGCGCTGGCCACTCTTTGTCGAGAATTGAAAACCAGTCGGTATCCCGGTTATGACCTTTAATGACCAGCGCCTGGCGAAAACGCCCTTCAAACTGAAAACCCAAACGCAGTGCCGCTTTGCGGGAAGGCTCGTTCAGACTATTACACTTCCATTCATAACGCCGGTAGCCAAGGGTATCGAACGCATACCGCATCAGCAGATACTGTGCTTCTGTCGACATTGGCGTGCGGCTTAACAGCGGAGAAAAGTGAACGTGCCCCACTTCCATAACCCCGTTTTTGGGATCGATCCGCATCAGGGACAGCGTCCCGACCGGAGACTGGGTCTGGTTATCCATAACGGTAAAGTGGATAGGATCGGATAATTCGCTCACGCTTGCCACCCATTCGGCAAACTCCTCCGCGGTGGCATCGGGTTCACGCAGTAGCCATGTCCAGCTGCGAGTATCTTCGGCCAGGGAATACGCGGAGAACAGTGCGTCGGCATGCTCCACTCGCAGCGGCTCAAGCCGACAATAGCGACCCTGAAGTACCACCCGGGACGGGTGCTGGCGAGGTTGCCAGTCGTTAAGGGGTTCGCCCACTGGCTGTCCGAACTGATTGAATGTCTTCATCTTAATTTCCGTGACGTTGAAAAGAGCTTCAGACTAGTGAATTGATGGTTCCTTAAAAAGAACCACTGCGCTATGTTTTGATGGTGCCACGAGGAGTTAAGATGAATATACCGGGTGATGAATTTTATACCTTGCTCAATGCTGCCCTGAAAACACGTGGGGAAGAGACGCTCCAGCGCACGCTCTATCTCGCTTTGCGGGAAGCCATACTGTGCGGAAGGCTACGGTCCGGCAGCCAGCTTTCCGGTTCGCGAACGCTGGCTCTGCAGCTCTCCCTTTCCCGCAATACCGTCAATGCGGCGCTGGATCAGCTCACGCTCGAAGGGTATTTGCAGCGTAATCGCCAGGGAACGCGGGTGGCACAGTTAGCTCACCGTTCTGTCACCCAAACATTGCCGGACCCTGCCATCACGCTGGCAAAACGGGTCGGCCTGCTGCCTGCGCCAGTGCCCCGGGACACGCCGGTTCTGGCGTTTACCCCAGGGACGCCGGCCATCAACTATTTTCCTCTGCCGCTGTGGCGGCGAATTTACGACCGCGTGATGCGGGAGGAGGGATATGCCCTGTTAGGGTATGGCGACCCGGCCGGCGAGCCGTCGCTGCGGGCAGCGATTGCCCGACACCTTGCACTGTCTCGCGGCATTGACTGCGACGCCAGCCAGATTGTAATAACGGAAGGGGCGCTTGAGGGCGTTAACCTGTGCACGATGCTGTTGAGTGAGCCAGGCGATGTCGCCTGGGTAGAAAACCCCGGCTATAGCGGGGCAAAGAGCGCGTTTGTTAAAACCGGCCTGACGATGACGGGAATACCGGTAGATGATGAGGGAATGTGCTGGGAAGGGCTGGATACACCTACTCCCTCGCTGATTTTTACCTCGCCTTCACACCAGTTTCCTTACGGGAGCGTGCTCAGTGCACGGCGGCGTCTGGCGTTGCTGGAACTGGCCAGACAGCATAACGCCTGGATTATTGAGGACGATTACGACAGCGAGTTCCGCTATACCGGTGAACCGGTGCCGGCCATGCTGGGCATGGTCGCTAACGCGCCCGTTGTGTATCTGGGGACGTTCAGCAAAACGCTGTTTCCGTCGCTCAGAATGGGGTTCATGGTATTGCCGCCAGCGCTGGCGAAAGCGGCTCGCCCGGCCATCGGCTCGCTGTTGCGCGGTGGGCATCGTGCTGAGCAGCGCACCCTGGCGCTGTTCATTGAAGAAGGTCACTACGCCCGTCATCTTGCCGCCATGCGTCGGCTCTACCGTAAACGCTACCGCCAGCTGCGTGAGGTGTTGGGCACAGAGCTTCGCACGCCGCACCGTATTCTCGCTGGTGAGGGCGGGATGCATCTGACGCTGGCGATAGACGGTATTGATGACCAGAAGCTGGTGGAGCAGGCGAGGGCGTTTCAGCTGGCACCCGCTGCACTGAGCGGGTATTACCTGGAGACGAAGCAGGGGCAAACCGGTCTGGTTTTAGGCTACGGTAATACCTCTGCTTCTCAGTTTGTGCCGGGGATCCGACGTCTGCAGGCGTTAATTACGCAGCAGCAGGGCGGGAAAGGGTAAAGACATCATAGAAAGAGAGCTGACCTTTGGTGGAGACCATTTTCTGCAGCTTCTCTTTTTGCCCGGTTTCCACTGCCGGAGAGTGCAGGATGCTCTCGATCAGCTCCGTAGGCACGAAACGCGTGTTGTACCACTCGCCGTTGTAGCAGACCCGGAAATCGAGGACGTCGATATCTTCGTAACGGTAGCGCGGATTTACGTCGAAAAAGAAAAAGGCGTTAAAGACGATAAACAGTACAACCAGCAGCCAGACAGAGTCCACCAGCGTTTCGGACTGCAGCATCACAATAAGCGTCGCCAGCCAGGCGGCATACATTGCGACAAACAGCCCAGGATGTTTGCGAATAAAGCTAATGCTAAAGCGCGGGCGATTATCGCGCTTTTCGCGGAGGTTAAGATCGTTGATGGTGGCGGTAAGCAGGCGCTGTATCTCGGTCATTATTTGCCTTCATGAGAGTTGACAATACAGGGTGTCTGCCAATTTTAGGGGAGCCATCAGAGTGAAAAAAGTAACAGTCTGGCGCTAAAAGACCATAACAGTTGGCTCCCTGATACTTCACAGCGTTTTGATGATTCTTGCCGGATTGCCGCCAACGACGACGTTTGCCGGGACGTCTTTCGTCACGACGGCGCCGGAGGCCACCACCACATTATCACCGAGGGTGACGCCAGGATTAATGACCGCCCGGCCGCCAATCCAGACATTATTTCCAATGTTGACGGGTTTTCCAAACTCCACGCCGCTATTACGTGCCTCTGCATCCAGGGGATGGGTTGCCGTATAAATATGAACACCCGGCGCAAGCATGCAGTTATCGCCAATATGAACAGGACAGACATCCAGTATCACGCAATCAAAGTTAGCGTAAAAGTTTTTGCCCAGATAAATGTTATATCCATAGTCACAGCGGAAGCTCGGTTCTATATAAGCCCCTTCGCTTTGCCCCAAAAGTTCCGCCAGAATGTTCTGGCGTTCTGTTTTTTCATCAGGGGCGGTGTGGTTATAGCGGTAAACCAGATGGCGGGCCCGCAGTCGATCGGCCCGTAACGTCTCATCGCCGGGACAGTAATGTTCACCTGCAATCATTTTCTGTTTTTCTACGCTCATGGGAAACCTCTCTGGATATGATTACTGCAGGGTAATCGTAACAGACCGGCAGGGGAACGTTCCCGAAAAGCTGATGTGACTGGTGTCACAACATTATTGCTGATGAACACGTTTTACACGGAGACCTGGCCTGGGCACAGGGAGCATAACGGGATAGGTAAATACAACTTAGAACGTGGCGTAGAACTCTACAGACACCCTTCAAAGATTAACGGACAAATTTCCACACAGAAGTAGGGATTTTGTCATACAGTTTATTCATTGTCAGCTCAGCAAGACGATGGTCAGCAGCTGAATAAAATACCGCCAGTTCATTATCCGAAAGCTCGTATTTATTCTTTTCAATGACGCGTTCGAGCGTGTCAATTGACTGACAACGTCGCAAGCGCATCAAATAATCGATCTTTGTGAGTGGTTTATCAGACATAAATTCACCTTAGTAATTGTAATAATTTTAACAGGAAAGACTAACCGGGTTAGCTCTGCTCACGTTGACGAAACAGCGGAATAGCCGGTTTCCCGATTTACGCCATTTTTGCAAATCCTGGGCGTTAATGCCGTAACTGCTGAACAACATAAAGGTGTCGTCCAGGTATTCATCAATTTGCTCAATGAGCTTATTATCTTCATTGTACTTAATTTTATAATTAAGTGCGAAGGTTGCGATATGCTCAATCAGCTCATTCAACTGTAAATTGATGGCAGACGTTGGGTCGTTTACCCAGCCATGGTTACTTTCATCAAGATTGGCAAGGCAGTCATGGTACAAGGATTCGCAGAGAAATTTCAACTGCGCGATATCATGCCTTTTTGGCGAGTACTCGTCCATAGCGCATCCCCTTCTGAGTGATTTCTTACTCACCGAACATCAATGTCGGGATGGATACAACATACTTAGCCGCACGGGTGCTGTGTTCCTGATAACTCTAACTATAAGCCACTCGCTTCAAGATTTCATCGCGCTATTACGAAAAATTACAAATAAAACCGCAGACTGCGAGTGTTTACGCAATTGTTCGTCCAGGACTGAACTTTTTTATCCAAATGAAGAATGATTTTTTTATCGCTTCCTTACGTTTCATCGGCTTAGCTTAAACGATCAGAAAAGTTCAGATCCGGAGTTCTCTTTGTCTGAACTTGTTGTTAGGAATATTCCTAATAACTTAAGCGGGGAAATGAAATTAAAAAAATCCTGAATTCACCGATTAAGTTATCAGTTAATTATGATATGTCTTATTAAGATGGCAGAAAATAAATAGAACCACAATAAGCGTAATTTATGATTTTTTCTGTAAATGAAAAAGGCCGCTAATGCGGCCTTTTTATCACATGAAACCGGTATCAGTGAGGTTCTACCGAATGACTGTGTTCAACATCTTCATTCTTACGGCTGAAGCGGCGGCGAACCACCACGAAGAACACCGGTACGAAGAAGATAGCCAGTACGGTTGCGGTAACCATACCGCCCATTACGCCTGTACCTACTGCGTTCTGCGCGCCGGAGCCCGCACCAGAGCTGATAACCAGCGGCAGTACGCCGAGGATAAACGCCAGTGACGTCATCAGGATTGGGCGCAGACGCATACGAACTGCCTCAAGCGTCGCCTCAATCAAGCCTTTGCCTTCTTTCTCCATCAGATCTTTGGCGAATTCAACGATAAGTATCGCGTTCTTCGCCGACAAGCCAATGGTTGTCAGCAGGCCTACCTGGAAGTAAACGTCGTTGGTCAGTCCACGGAACGTTGCGGCAAGCAGCGCACCGATAACCCCGAGTGGAACCACCAGCATAACGGAGAACGGAATCGACCAGCTCTCGTACAGTGCCGCCAGACACAGGAAGACCACAATCAGTGAAATGGCGTACAGAGCAGGGGCCTGGTTACCGGACAGCCGTTCCTGATAGGACATACCGGTCCAGTCATAGCCGATACCCGAAGGCAGTTTGCTCGCCAGTTCTTCCATCAGGTTCATGGCTTCACCAGTGCTTCGGCCCGGCGCTGCCTGACCCAGGATCTCCATAGACGGCAGACCGTTGTAGCGTTCCAGACGTGGTGAACCGTATTCCCAGCGTGACGTTGAGAACGCCGAGAACGGTACCATCTGACCATTGCTGCCGCGCACGAACCAGCTGTTGATATCGTTTGGCAACATACGGTACTGCGCCTCTGACATCACGTACACTTTCTTCACACGACCGCGGTCGATGAAGTCGTTAACGTAGCTACCGCCCCAGGCTGCGCCCAGCGTGGTATTGATGTCACTGATGGACACGCCCAGCGCCTGGGCTTTCTCCTGATCGATATCGATTTTGTACTGCGGCGTATCTTCCAGACCGTTTGGACGTACGCCGACCAGCAGGTCAGGGTGTTTCGCCACTTCACCAAACAACTGGTTACGTGCCTGCGTCAGTTTTTCGTGACCCAGACCGCCCTGGTCGATCAGCTGGAAGTCGAAGCCGGTCGCGGTACCCAGTTCAACAATCGCGGGCAGGTTAAAGGCGAAGACCATCGCATCTTTAATCTGCGAGAAGGTGCCCATTGCACGGCCGGTGATGGCTTCAACCTTGTTCTCTTTGCCCGGACGTTCAGACCAGTCTTTCAGAGAGACGAAGGCAATACCGGTGTTCTGACCGCGACCCGCAAAGCCAAAACCGTTAACCGCAAACACGGATTCAACGTTGGCTTTCTCTTTGGTGAGGTAGTAATCGGTCATCTCATCCAGCACTTTCTGGGTACGCTCTTGCGACGCCCCCGCCGGAAGCTGAGCCATACTCAGGAATACGCCCTGGTCTTCATCCGGCAGGAACGAGCTTGGCAGACGAACGAACAGGAAAGCCATGCCCACCACGATGATGATGTAGAGCAGCAGGTAACGACCGGTGCTGCGCAGGATGTTACCCACGCTGTCGGTGTAGTGGTGCGTGCTCTTATCAAACATGCGGTTAAACCAGCCGAAGAATCCTTTATGCTCGCCATGGCCGCCTTTCTGAATCGGCTTCAGCATGGTCGCACACAGGGCTGGCGTCAGAATCAACGCCACCAGCACTGACAGCGCCATCGCAGAAACGATGGTGATGGAGAACTGGCGGTAAATCGCACCGGTGGAGCCACCGAAGAAGGCCATCGGGATAAATACCGCAGACAGTACCATCGCGATACCGACCAGCGCGCCCTGGATCTGACCCATTGACTTACGGGTTGCTTCCTTCGGCGGCAGACCTTCCTCCGCCATGACGCGCTCGACGTTTTCGACCACGACGATGGCGTCATCCACCAGCAGGCCGATGGCGAGCACCATCCCGAACATCGTCAGGGTGTTTATCGAGTAGCCAAATATCGACAGGATCGCAAAGGTCCCGAGCAATACCACCGGCACGGCAATCGTTGGGATAAGCGTTGCGCGGAAGTTTTGCAGGAACAGGTACATCACCAGGAATACCAGGATGATCGCCTCAACCAGCGTCTTAACCACTTCATGAATCGAGATTTTGACGAACGGCGTGGTGTCATACGGGTAAACGATTTTCAGACCTGACGGGAAGAACGGTTCCATTCTCTTCAGTTCTGCACGGATAGCCGTGGCGGTGTCCAGGGCGTTAGCGCCTGTCGCCAGTTTAATACCCAGACCGGAAGCCGGTTTACCGTTAAACTTCGCAATGATGTCGTAGTTCTCACCACCCAGTTCCACTTTCGCCACGTCACGCAGGCGAACCTGCGAACCGTCCTGATTCACCTTCAGCAGAATTTTGCTGAACTCATCGGCGGAGGTCAGACGGGTCTGCGCGATGATCGAGGCGTTAAGCTGCTGGCCTTTCACCGGCGGCGTACCGCCTAACTGACCGGCTGCAACCTGGGCGTTCTGGGCTTTGATGGCGCTGATGACGTCAACCGGCGTCAGCTGGAAGTTGTTCAGTTTATTCGGGTCCATCCAGATACGCATCGCGTACTGGGAGCCGAACAGCTGCACGTCACCCACACCGGAAGTACGGCTGATAGCGTCCTTCATGTTGGCGCCTACGTAGTCGGAAATATCCTCCTGCGTCATGGTGCCGTTGGTGTTGATAACGCCGACAACCATCAGGAAGCTACTGGACGATTTCTCGACGCTCACGCCCTGTTGTTGTACTTCCTGCGGCAGCAAAGGCATCGCCAGCTGCAGTTTGTTCTGCACCTGAACCTGCGCGATGTCGGCATCAGTACCTGACTGGAAGGTCAGGGTGATCTGAACCGTACCGGTGGAGTCACTGTTTGAGGACATGTACATCAGGTTATCGATACCGTTCATGTTCTGTTCGATAACCTGGGTAACGGTGTCCTGCACCGTTTTCGCATCAGCCCCCGGGTAGGTTGCGGAAATTGTCACCGCCGGTGGCGCAATCGTTGGATATTGCGCGACAGGCAGCTTCAGGATCGCAAGTCCCCCGGCCAGCATGATGATTATGGCGATCACCCACGCAAATATGGGGCGATCGATAAAGAAATTAGGCATGTCTTAACGGCTCCTGTTTAAGTTAAGACTTGGTTTGTTCTGACTGGCCAGCGGCCGAAGCTTGTTGTTTATCGTCAGATTTCACTTCCTGTGCTTTAACCTGCGCGCCAGGACGAACTTTTTGCAAACCAGTAACAATCACGCGATCGCCATCTTTCAGACCTTCCGTCACCAGCCATTTATCGCCAATCGCCTGGGTGGCGGTGATATTGCGCGTTTCGACTTTGTCATCTGCCCCGACAACCAGTGCACTCGCATCGCCGCGTGGCGTACGGGTCACACCCTGCTGTGGAACCAGAAGTGCGGTTGGGTTCGTTCCTTCTTCCAGACGCGCGCGAACAAACATACCTGGCAGCAGGTTTTTATCAGGGTTCGGGAAAATCGCACGTAAGGTGATGGAACCGGTGGTCTGGTCGACCGTCACATCAGAGAATTCCAGCGTACCTTCCTGCGGGAACTTGATACCGTCATTAGTAATCAGCTCCACT
Organism: Enterobacter chinensis; assembly: GCF_034008295.1. NCBI lineage: Bacteria > Pseudomonadati > Pseudomonadota > Gammaproteobacteria > Enterobacterales > Enterobacteriaceae > Enterobacter > Enterobacter chinensis. The sequence goes on along the minus strand of NZ_JARDVI010000002.1, from coordinate 696,033 downwards.
TTGGCTTTGCCGTTTTCCTGTTTCAGGGTGCCGTTAGCCAGCTCCTGTTTCAGACGCAGGAAATCATTGCTGGACTGCGTCACGTCGACGTAGATCGGATCAAGCTGCTGCACGGTCGCCAGCGCAGTGGTCTGACCGTTCTGCACCAGTGCCCCTTCCGTGACGGAAGATTTACCAATACGACCGCTGATAGGGGAGGTCACTTTGGTATAGGCCAGGTTAATGCGGGCGGTTTCGACTGCCGCTTTGGCTGCCACGACGGCTGCGTTAGCCTGCTGTGCATCGGCCAGGGCGGTATCGTAATCCTGTTGACTGATGTACTTGGTACCGAGCAGTTTCTGGTAGCGGTTCAGCGTCAGCTGGGCGATTTTGGCTGCAGCCTGTGCTTTCGCCAGGTCACCTTTGGCGCTTTCATAAGATGCCTGATAGGTTGCTGGATCAATCTGATACAGAGACTCACCGGCCTTCACATCACCGCCTTCGGTGAAGTTACGTTTCAGGATAATGCCGCTAACCTGAGGACGGACTTCCGCAATGCGGTAGGCATTTGTACGGCCTGGTAATTCGGTGGTGATTTGTAGAGGTTCAGATTTGAGCGTCACGACGCCTACTTCTGGCGCCTGCTGAGCTCCTTGTTGAGCCGGTTTGTCGTCACATCCTGTTAGCGCTAAGCTGCCTGAGAGCATCAGAACGACCGCCAGAGGCGTTAACCCTCTGTTTTTGTTCATATGTAAACCTCGAGTGTCCGATTTCAAATTGATCAAGGGTCCTGAGTCTAAAAACCCATTGCTGCGTTTATATTATCGTCATGCTATGGTACATACATTCACAAATGTATGTAAATCTGACTCCTGTAAATTCACTCACCTATGGCACGAAAAACCAAACAACAAGCGCTGGAAACCCGACAACACATTCTGGATGTGGCAATACGATTGTTTTCTCAGCAAGGTGTTTCGTCAACCTCGCTGGCGCAGATTGCTCAGGCTGCCGGCGTAACGCGAGGAGCGATTTACTGGCATTTTAAAGACAAGTCAGATCTGTTCAGTGAAATCTGGGAGCTTTCAGAGTCCAGCATTAGCGATCTCGAGAGTGAGTATCGGGCAAAATTCCCCGACGATCCACTCTCAGTATTGAGAGAAATATTAGTATATATCCTTGAAGCGACTGTAGTTGAAGAACGTCGTAGATTAATGATGGAAATTATCTTTCATAAATGCGAGTTCGTGGGCGAAATGGCGGTGGTGCAGCAGGCGCAACGCAGCCTCAGCCTTGAGAGCTATGACCGCATTGAACAGAACCTGAATCACTGCATGCAGGCAAACCTGTTACCGGCCAATCTCTTGACCCGCCGGGCGGCTATCCTGATGCGCAGCTACATTTCAGGCCTGATGGAAAACTGGCTGTTTGCCCCACAATCCTTTGACCTGAAAGCGGAAGCCCGCAGCTACGTGGCGATTTTACTGGAAATGCTCCAGCTCTGCCCCACGCTGCGCAGTGATACATCTTCTCTGACTGCCTGAGTCATTTCCAGGATTTATCTCAGAGGCTCACGTTCGCGCTATTCTGCTTCAGGCGAGCGTGATATTCTTCACGCCGGACTATTTTCGGTCATCTTCTGACATCATTCACAACTATGCTGCCCATCAATCGCTCGCAACATCCTGTTTTTGCATTGCTCTTTGCGATGCTGTTTTTCTTCGCCACGGCGCCGCTGACCTGGGCCCGCGCCGATAACAGCAATGATATTCCCTCGCGCGGCGATGTTCAGTCGCAGCTCGACACGCTGAACAAACAAAAAGACCTTTCTCCTCAGGAGAAACTTACCCAGCAGGATTTGACGGAAACGCTGGAAACGCTTGATAAAATTGAGCGCGTCAAAGCTGAAACCGCACAGCTTCGTCAGAAGGTGGCGCAGGCCCCTGAAAACATGCGCAAAGCGACGGAATCGCTGAACGCCCTGAGTGACGTGGATAACGACGACGAAACGCGCAAGACGCTCTCGACGCTCTCCTTGCGCCAGCTGGAGTCGCGCGTTGCGCAATTACTCGACGACCTGCAAACCGCGCAATCCGATCTCGCAACGTATAACAGCCAGCTTGTCTCCCTGCAAACCCAGCCTGAGCGCGTGCAAAACGCGATGTACACCGCGTCACAGCAGCTGCAGCAAATCCGCAACCGCCTGAACGGCACAACGGTGGGGGAAGGCACGCTACGTCCGACGCAGCAAACCCTGCTGCTGGTTCAGCAGACGTTGCTCAACGCGCAAATCGAACAGCAGCGTAAAAGCCTGGAAGGGAATACGGTGCTGCAGGATACGCTCCAGAAACAGCGTGATTACGTCACCGCGAATATTAATCGCCTGGAACATCAGCTCCAGCTGTTGCAGGAGGCGGTAAACAGTAAACGCCTGACCCTGACGGAAAAAACTGCTCAGGAGGCTGTATCACCTGACGAAACCGCCCGCATTCAGGCGAATCCGCTGGTGAAGCAGGAGCTTGAGGCTAACCATCAGCTTAGCCAGCGCCTGATACTGGCGACGGAAAACGGCAACTCGCTGGTTCAGCAAAATATCAAAGTCAAAAACTGGCTGGATCGCGCGCTGCAGGCTGAGCGCAATATCAAAGAGCAGATAGCAGTCCTGAAAGGCAGCCTTCTGCTGTCGCGTATTCTCTACCAGCAGCAGCAGACGCTCCCGTCCGCCGATGAGCTGGAGGACATGACCAACCGCATTGCGGATTTACGTCTGGAACAATTTGACGTCAACCAGCAGCGCGATGCCCTTTTCCAGAGCGATAACTTTGTCGCCAAAATTGAAGAGGGGCACTCCAGCGACGTGAACCCGGAAGTGCACGACGCGCTGCTCCAGGTCGTTGATATGCGCCGCGAACTGCTGGACCAGCTCAATAAACAGCTGGGCAACCAGCTGATGATGGCGATTAACCTGCAAATCAACCAGCAGCAGCTGGTGAGCGTCTCGAAAAGTCTGCAGGAGATTTTGACCCAGCAGATTTTCTGGGTAAACAGCAACAAACCGATGGACTGGGACTGGATTAAATCCTTCCCTGAGACGCTGAAAACGCAGATCAAGAGCATGAAAATCACCGTGAACTGGGAGAAAGCCTGGCCTGCGGTGACGATTGCCTTGCTGGCGGGTTTACCGCTGCTGCTGATTGCTGGCCTGATTCGCTGGCGTCTGGGCTGGCTGAAAAAATACCAGGCGAAGCTGGCGTCCGAAGTAGGGCAACTGCGAAACGATAGCCAGCTTCATACGCCGAAAGCGATTCTGATCGATCTCATTCGCGCCCTGCCGGTGTGTCTGATTATTCTGGCTGTGGGCCTGATTCTGCTCACGATGCAGCTCAACGTCAGCGATCTGCTGTGGGCGTTCAGTAAAAAACTGGCGCTGTTCTGGCTGGTGTTCGGCGTGTGCTGGAAAGTACTGGAAAAAGACGGTGTGGCCGTGCGCCATTTCAACATGCCTGCACAGCTGACCAGCCACTGGCGTCGTCAGATTGTACGCATAAGCCTGGCGCTCCTGCCGCTGCACTTCTGGTCGGTGGTCTCTGAACTTTCCCCGCTGCATCTGATGGATGATGTGCTGGGGCAGCTGGCCATCCTGTTGAACCTGCTGCTGATTGCTATCCTGATGTGGCCAATGTGCCGCGACAGCTGGCGTGATAAAGAGTCTCACAATATTCGTCTGGCCACCGTGACGGTGCTGGCGATCATTCCGTTGGCGCTGATGGTGCTTACGGCGACGGGTTACTTCTATACCACGCTGCGCCTGTCCGGTCGCTGGATTGAAACAGTCTATCTGGTGATCGTCTGGAACCTGCTTTATCAGACCGTGCTGCGCGGCCTGAGCGTAGCGGCCCGCCGCATTGCCTATCGCCGCGCCATAGCGCGTCGTCAGCATCAGGTGAAAGAGGGGGCCGAAGGGGCAGAGCCACAGGAAGAGCCGACCATCGCGCTGGAGCAGGTTAACCAGCAGACGCTGCGTATCACCATGCTGGTGATGATCGCTCTGTTTGCCGTGATGTTCTGGGCTATCTGGTCCGATCTTATTACCGTTTTCGCCTATCTCGACAGTATTACCCTCTGGCAATACAACGGAACCGAAGCCGGCGCGGCGGTCATGAAAAGCGTGACCATGGGCAGCCTGCTGTTTGCCCTGGTATCGTCGGTCGTGGCCTGGGCGCTGATTCGCAACCTGCCAGGCCTGCTGGAAGTGCTGGTCCTGTCGCGTCTGAACCTGCGTCAGGGGGCGTCGTACGCCATTACCACGATCCTCAACTACGTCATCATTATCGTTGGGGCGATGACGGTCTTTGGCTCGCTTGGCGTCTCGTGGGATAAACTGCAGTGGCTGGCGGCCGCCCTCTCGGTTGGTCTTGGTTTTGGCCTGCAGGAGATCTTCGGTAACTTTGTGTCCGGCCTGATCATCCTGTTCGAACGTCCGGTACGTATTGGCGATACCGTCACCATCGGCACCTTCTCCGGTACGGTCAGTAAGATCCGTATTCGTGCTACCACCATCACCGACTTCGATCGCAAAGAGGTGATCATCCCGAACAAAGCGTTTGTGACCGAGCGTCTGATCAACTGGTCGCTCTCCGATACGGTGACGCGCGTGGTGATCCGCCTCGGCGTAGCCTATGGATCGGATCTGGAGAAGGTGAAAGAGGTACTGCTGAAGGCGGCGTCAGAACATCCGAAAGTGATGCACGATCCTGCTCCGGCGGTATTCTTCACCACCTTTGGGCCGAGTACGCTGGATCACGAGCTGCGTTTATACGTGCGTGAACTGCGTGACCGCAGCTACACGGTGGATGAGCTGAACCGTTCTCTCGATCGTCTGTGTCGTGAAAACGATATTAATATCGCCTTCAACCAGCTTGAGGTTCACCTGCGTAACGAGAAAGGTGATGAGCATACAGAAGTGAAGCGCGAGATTAAGGGTGACGATCCCACTCCTGCCTAATCTGTTTCCCTCTGCCCTCAGGGGCGAGGGAACGATTTTCTCCCTCTCCCTCAGGGAGAGGGCTGGGGTGAGGGTAATTTCCCCTCAAAATCTCTTCGCACAATCTCCAGCGCCTTAAGTACCGTTTCTGCGGGGATCTCATGATTTTCCAGCAGCATGATCAAATCGACGGCCAGTTTGACCTCATCGGGTGCATTTTCCAGTGACATACGGATTCCTTATTTAGCGGGTCAGGCGTTCAATTACGCGCTCAATCTCATCCAGCGCCTGACGGCAGCGAACGATACGTCCTTCCAGCGCGCTAATCTCGCGCATCAATAGCTGCTGCTCTTCCAGCGTTTCGCTGTTGTTCAGCCTCGCTTCGCGTTCGCGCTTCATCTCAAATAGCCGGCGTTCAAACTCCTGGTTCTCCAGCCGCTTGCGCTGCCATTTGCCGAGACCGGGCGAGGGGCTGTCCCAGGCGCGCAGTGGCCAGGCGATGATTTCGCGATGCAGGGCGGTCATCTGCTCAGTGAGATGCTCAGCAAGCCACGCCACCTGTTCCTGCTGCTCGTTCTCTACCGCATGGCGTAACTCATCAAGATTTGTCTGCGCTTCGCCAAGGTAATCCTGTATGCGCGTGCTGCGGGTACGAAAAAGCTGCCGGTCAAAGCGCGGCTTCAGCGTGGCGTGCCCCAGCAGGGGGGTGGCCTCGGCTCGCAGGGTGGTCAGCTGTTTTTGCAGCATCTCCAGAAGCAAGTCTGTTTTCAAGGCGCTCTCCAGTGGTAAAGTAGCCGTTCAGTTTGATAACGATTCGCATTATGCAGCGTACTATTTTAATCATCATTGGCTGGATCGCGGTAGTGCTTGGCACGCTGGGTGTGGTTTTACCCTTACTGCCGACCACGCCGTTTATCCTGCTGGCGGCCTGGTGCTTCGCCCGCTCGTCACCGCGTTTTCACCACTGGCTGCTGTATCGCTCATGGTTTGGCGGCTATCTGCGGCACTGGCAAAAACACCGGGCCATGCCGCCCGGCGCGAAGCCGCGCGCGATCGCGGTGATCCTCATCACCTTCGCTATTTCATTATGGCTGGTGAAAATGATGTGGGTGCGGATCCTGTTGCTGGTCATCCTCACCTGTCTGCTTATCTTCATGTGGCGGATCCCCGTGGTTGATGAAAAGCAACAAAAGCACTGAAGCCTTATCAAGGCTGTTGCAATTATTGCGTACAGCCAGTAAATTCGACCGTTTTCGAGCACAGGTGCGCCTGGTTAAAGGTTAAACAATTGTTGCCTTGACCGACTCGTTGCGCGCTGTGAGTAACACTGTTTCATTTAGGCACAAACCGATGACCGCAACTGCACAGCAGCTTGAATATCTGAAAAACAGCATCAAAAGCATCCAGGACTATCCAAAGCCTGGCATTCTTTTCCGTGATGTCACCAGCTTGCTGGAAGACCCGAAAGCGTACGCGCTCAGCATTGAACTGCTGGTCGAACGTTATAAAAACGCCGGGATCACCAAAGTAGTAGGTACCGAAGCCCGTGGCTTCCTGTTTGGCGCACCTGTTGCGCTGGCAATGGGCGTGGGTTTTGTACCGGTGCGTAAGCCGCGCAAACTGCCGCGTGAAACCATCGCTGAGAGCTACGAACTGGAGTACGGCACCGATCAGCTGGAGATCCACGTTGATGCGATCAAGCCTGGCGACAAAGTGCTGGTGGTCGACGATCTGCTGGCAACCGGCGGTACCATTGAAGCGACCGTGAAGCTGATCCGTCGTCTGGGTGGTGAAGTGACCGACGCGGCCTTCATCATCAACCTGTTCGATCTCGGCGGTGAACAGCGTCTGGAAAAACAGGGTATTACCAGCTACAGCCTGGTGCCTTTCCCGGGTCATTAATCCCGGTTTTCACAACCTCGCTCAATGGGTGAGGTTGTGATAGCATTCCCCTCCATAAATTCACCTTCCAGCGTTGCAGAGCCTGCCCATGAGTTATCAGGTGTTAGCCCGTAAATGGCGACCACAAACCTTTGCTGACGTTGTCGGTCAGGAACATGTGCTGACGGCCCTGGCGAACGGCTTGTCGCTAGGTCGCATCCATCACGCTTATCTTTTCTCCGGCACCCGCGGCGTCGGTAAGACTTCTATTGCCCGTTTGCTGGCAAAAGGTCTCAACTGTGAAACCGGGATCACCGCCACGCCGTGCGGCGTGTGTGATAACTGCCGGGAGATCGAGCAGGGGCGATTTGTCGATCTGATCGAGATCGACGCCGCCTCGCGCACCAAAGTTGAAGATACCCGCGACCTGCTGGACAACGTGCAGTATGCCCCGGCGCGCGGCCGCTTCAAGGTCTACCTGATCGATGAAGTGCACATGCTGTCGCGCCACAGCTTCAACGCCCTGCTGAAAACGCTGGAAGAGCCGCCCGCGCACGTGAAGTTCCTGCTGGCGACTACCGATCCGCAAAAGCTGCCGGTCACCATTCTGTCGCGCTGTCTGCAGTTCCACCTGAAGGCGCTGGACGTTGAGCAGATCCGTGCGCAGCTTGAGCACATTCTTGATGAAGAGAAAATTGTCCACGAACCGCGCGCCCTGCAGCTGCTGGCCCGCGCGGCGGACGGTAGCCTGCGTGATGCACTCAGTCTGACCGATCAGGCAATTGCCAGCGGTGACGGCAAGCTCTCCACCGAGGCGGTCAGCACCATGCTCGGCACGCTGGATGACGATCAGGCGCTTTCGCTTATCGAAGCGATGATTGCCGCCAACGGCGAACGCGTGATGTCGCAGGTGAATGCTGCCGCTGCCCGGGGTATTGAATGGGAAGGACTGCTGGTTGAGATGCTCAGCCTGCTGCACCGCGTGGCGATGCTGCAGCTTTCTCCGTCCGCCATCGGTGCGGATATGGCCGCCATTGAACAGCGGATGCGTGAACTTGCCCGCACCGTGCCGCCTGCCGACGTGCAGCTTTATTACCAGACGCTGCTGATTGGCCGCAAAGAGCTACCGTTCGCACCGGATCCGCGGATGGGCGTTGAAATGACGCTGCTGCGCGCGCTGGCGTTCCACCCGCGCATGCCATTGCCGGAGCCTGAAGTGCCGCGGCAGTCTTTCGCGCCGGTCGCCCCTACGGCTGTGATGTCGCCGCAGCAGGTGCCACCGCAGCCGACACCGCCGCCACAGCAAGACGTGCCGCTGTCGGATGCCACCAGTTCGGTGCTTGCCGCACGCAGCCAGCTGCAGCGTGCCCAGGGAGTAACCAAACCAAAAAAGAGTGAACCGGCAGCGCCAGGAAGAGCGCGGCCGGTGAACAACGCCGCGCTTGAACGACTGGCCTCGGTAACGGAGCGCGTACAGTCGCGTCCTGCACCGTCCGCGCTCGAGCAGAAAGCCCCGGTGAAAGAAGAGGCTTACCGCTGGAAGGCAACCACCATCATCGAAACGGTGAAGGAAGAGGTCGCCACGCCGAAAGCGCTGAAAAAGGCGCTGGAGCATGAGAAAACGCCGGAGCTTTCCGCGAAGCTTGCCGAAGAATCTATTGCACGCGACGCCTGGGCCGCCGAGGTCAGCCAACTCCAGCTGCCGAAGCTGGTCGAGCAGGTCGCGCTGAATGCCTGGAAAGAGCAGGACGGCAATCAGGTGCGTTTACACCTGCGTCCGGGTCAACGCCACCTGAATTCGCCCGGTGCGCAAAAAGTGCTGGCGGAGGCGCTTGGCGCTTTACAGGGTTCACCGGTTGAATTGACTATCATTGAAGATGATAATCCGGCAGTGAAAACGCCGCTGGAGTGGCGTCAGGCCATTTATGAAGAAAAGCTCGCGCAGGCGCGCGAGGCGATTATTGCGGATAACAACATTCAGACCCTGCGCCGTTTCTTCGACGCCGATCTGGATGAAGAGAGTATTCGCCCCATTTGATCGTGAGTCTGACTTACGGTTGTAATCCTTAAACGTGAAAGAAGAGAGAAGCCTATGTTTGGTGGAAAAGGCGGTCTGGGTGGCCTGATGAAGCAGGCTCAGCAGATGCAGGAAAAAATGCAGAAGATGCAGGAAGAGATCGCTCAGCTGGAAGTCACGGGTGAGTCCGGCGCCGGTCTGGTCAAAGTGACCATCAACGGTGCGCACAACTGCCGTCGCGTTGAAATCGACCCGAGCCTGCTCGAAGACGACAAAGATATGCTGGAAGATCTGGTTGCAGCCGCGTTTAACGATGCTGCTCGCCGTATCGACGAAACTCAGAAAGAGAAAATGGCCTCTGTTTCCAGCGGTATGCAACTGCCGCCTGGCTTCAAGATGCCATTCTGATGCAAACTAGTCCGCTGCTCACGCAGTTAATGGAAGCACTGCGCTGCCTGCCGGGCGTTGGCCCGAAGTCGGCGCAGCGCATGGCGTTTACGCTATTGCAGCGCGACCGCAGCGGCGGGATGCGCCTGGCGCAGGCTTTAACCCGCGCCATGTCAGAAATTGGTCACTGTGCGGATTGCCGTACCTTTACCGAGCAGGATGTGTGTAACATTTGTACGAACCCGCGTCGCCAGGAAAACGGTCAGATTTGCGTGGTGGAGAGTCCGGCGGACATCTACGCCATCGAACAAACCGGGCAGTTTTCCGGCCGCTACTTCGTGCTGATGGGGCATCTCTCCCCGCTGGACGGTATTGGCCCGGATGATATCGGTCTTGATCGCCTTGAACAGCGTCTTGAGTCCGAAACCATCAAAGAGGTGATCCTCGCCACCAACCCCACGGTGGAAGGGGAAGCAACCGCCAACTATATCGCCGAACTGTGCTCGCAGTACGGTGTTGACGCCAGCCGCATCGCCCACGGCGTGCCGGTGGGCGGCGAGCTGGAGATGGTGGACGGCACCACGCTGTCCCACTCTCTGGCCGGACGTCACAAGATTATTTTCTGACCAAACGGAGGCTGCGTAAGCCGCCTCCGCTTGAAAATTCCTCCTCTTATCCCCATCTCTCACTCAACGTTTTACAACCCCATTAAATGGCATTGTTGAGGTCGACATAGATGAAAGGACAAGAAACCCGTGGTTTCCAGTCAGAAGTAAAACAGCTTCTGCACCTGATGATCCATTCCTTGTATTCCAACAAAGAAATTTTCCTGCGTGAGCTGATTTCCAACGCCTCGGATGCGGCGGACAAGCTGCGCTTCCGCGCGCTGTCTAACCCGGATCTGTACGAAGGCGACGGCGAGCTGCGCGTGCGCGTCTCGTTTAATAAAGAGAACCGCACCCTGACCATCGCCGATAACGGCATTGGGATGAACCGCGACGAAGTGATCGACCACCTCGGGACTATCGCGAAATCCGGCACCAAAGCGTTCCTTGAGTCCATGGGCTCAGACCAGGCGAAAGACAGCCAGCTGATCGGTCAGTTCGGCGTTGGGTTCTACTCGGCATTCATCGTGGCGGACAAAGTCACCGTGCGCACCCGCGCCGCGGGCGATAGCGCCGAGAACGGCGTGCTGTGGGAATCTAAAGGTGAAGGCGAATATACCGTTGGTGACATCACCAAAGCGGATCGCGGGACTGAAATCACCCTGCACCTGCGTGAAGGGGAAGATGATTTCCTGAACGACTGGCGCGTTCGCTCCATCATCAGCAAGTATTCCGATCATATCGCGCTGCCGGTTGAGATTGAAAAACAGGAAGAGAAAGACGGTGAAACCGTGGTCTCCTGGGAGAAAATCAACAAGGCGCAGGCGCTGTGGACGCGCAACAAGTCTGAAATCAAAGACGACGAGTACAACGAATTCTACAAGCACATCGCCCACGACTTTACCGACCCGCTGACCTGGAGCCACAACCGTGTGGAAGGTAAGCAGGAGTACACCAGCCTGCTGTACATCCCGGCACAGGCTCCGTGGGACATGTGGAACCGCGATCACAAGCACGGCCTGAAGCTGTACGTGCAGCGCGTCTTCATCATGGACGACGCCGAGCAGTTCATGCCGAACTACCTGCGCTTTGTGCGCGGTCTGATAGATTCCAACGATCTGCCGCTGAACGTCTCGCGTGAAATTCTGCAGGACAGCACCGTCACCCGTAACTTGCGCAACGCTCTGACCAAACGTGCGCTGCAGATGCTGGAAAAACTGGCGAAAGACGATGCGGAAAAATATCAGACCTTCTGGAAACAGTTCGGCCTGGTGCTGAAAGAAGGCCCGGCAGAAGACACCGCGAACGTTGAAACGATCGCCAAACTGCTGCGCTTCGCCTCAACGCATACCGACTCTTCCGCACAGACCGTGTCGCTGGAAGAGTACGTCTCGCGCATGAAGGAAGGGCAGGAGAAGATCTACTACATCACCGCCGACAGCTACGCGGCGGCGAAGAGCAGCCCGCATCTGGAGCTGTTGCGCAAGAAAGGCATCGAAGTGCTGCTGCTGTCTGACCGCATCGACGAGTGGATGATGAACTACCTGACCGAGTTCGACGGTAAGGCATTCCAGTCTGTCGCTAAGGCGGACGAGTCTATCGACAAGCTGGCGGATGAAGTGGACGAAAGCGCGAAAGAAGCCGAGAAGGCGCTGGAGCCGTTTGTTGAGCGCGTGAAAACGCTGCTGGGCGAGCGCGTGAAGGAAGTGCGTTTCACCCACCGTCTGACCGACACCCCGGCCATTGTCACCACCGATGCCGATGAAATGAGCACCCAGATGGCGAAGCTGTTCGCTGCTGCAGGCCAGGCGGTTCCGGAAGTGAAATATATCTTTGAGCTTAATCCGGATCATCCTCTGGTGAAACGCGCGGCGGATACCCAGGACGACGCCCGCTTTGCCGAGTGGGTTGAACTGCTGCTGGATCAGTCTCTGCTGGCCGAACGCGGTACGCTGGAAGATCCTAACCTCTTCATTAAACGTGTGAATGCGCTGCTGCTGGCGTAACTGACCACGCCTCCCCTGGTCTTCTCCCTCAACCCGTGGGAGAGGGCCGGGGTGAGGGCACCAGACCGCACTAACCCAAATAATCTCCTCCCATTAACCGTTTCAGCCCTCCCGCCTTCCTTGAGCGATACCCGTTCTGGTGGTATTGTTTAGCGCTTTTGAAAAATTGAATCGACTTTTGAGGGGATTTTCGCAATGCGTATTATTCTGCTTGGCGCTCCGGGCGCGGGTAAAGGAACTCAGGCTCAGTTCATCATGGAGAAATACGGTATTCCGCAAATCTCCACCGGTGATATGCTGCGCGCCGCTGTTAAATCTGGCTCAGAGCTGGGTAAACAAGCGAAAGACATCATGGACGCAGGCAAGCTGGTGACCGACGAGCTGGTTATTGCTCTGGTCAAAGAGCGCATTGCTCAGGAAGACTGCCGTAACGGTTTCCTGCTGGACGGTTTCCCACGCACCATTCCTCAGGCTGATGCCATGAAAGAAGCGGGCATCAACGTGGACTACGTTCTGGAATTCGACGTACCGGACGAGCTGATCGTTGACCGTATCGTTGGCCGTCGCGTACACGCTGCTTCTGGCCGCGTTTACCACATCAAATTCAACCCACCTAAGGTTGAAGGTAAAGACGACGTGACCGGCGAAGAGCTGACCACCCGTAAAGATGACCAGGAAGAGACCGTGCGTAAGCGCCTGGTGGAATACCATCAGATGACCGCGCCGCTGATCGGTTACTACACCAAAGAAGCGCAAGCGGGTAACACCAAATACGCGAAAGTTGACGGCACCAAAGCCGTGGCTGACGTGCGTGCAGAGCTGGAAAAAATCCTCGGCTAATCGCGCACCTCTCACCCGGGTTCTCCGGGTGAGAAATATTCTCATTTTATCTATCGCAGCAATGGGTTTCGTTTAAACGCATTTCCGCTACAATTGACAACCATTCAAATGGTTAAGAGGCGTGAATGAGTCAGGCGAAAACCGGCATCCTGCTTGCCAATCTGGGCACTCCAGAAGCACCTACATCAGACGCGGTAAAACGCTACCTGCGACAATTTTTAAGCGACACGCGCGTTGTGGATTTTCCACGACTGCTGTGGTGGCCGCTGCTGCGTGGCGTCATTCTGCCGATCCGTTCTCCGCGCGTCGCTAAGCTCTATCAGTCCGTCTGGATGGAAGAGGGCTCGCCGCTGATGGTCTACAGCCGTCGTCAGGAAAAAGCGCTGGCTGCCCGCCTGCCGGATGTGCCCGTCGCGCTTGGCATGAGCTACGGAAAACCGTCCCTGGAAAGCGCGGTGGAATCACTGCTGGCGCAGGGCGTGGACCATATCGTCGTACTGGCGCTCTACCCGCAGTACTCCTGCTCGACGGTGGCTGCCGTTTGGGACGAACTGGCGCGCATTCTCGCGACCCGCCGTCGTATACCGGGCGTGACCTTTATTCGCGATTACGCGGATAACGATCTCTACATCAAGGCGCTTGCCAACAGCGCGCGCGCGTCGTTTGAAAAACACGGCGAGCCGGATCTGCTGCTGCTCTCCTATCACGGGATCCCGCAGCGTTTTGCCAATGAAGGCGATGATTACCCGCAGCGCTGCCGCGATACCACCCGCGAGCTGGTTTCCGCCCTCGGCCTGCCGCCGGAGAAGGTGATGATGACCTTCCAGTCGCGCTTTGGCCGAGAGCCGTGGCTGACGCCGTACACTGATGAAACCCTCAAAATGCTCGGTGAGAAAGGCGTGAAGCATGTTCAGGTGATGTCGCCGGGGTTCTCGGCAGACTGTCTGGAAACGCTGGAGGAGATCGCGGTGCAAAACCGGGAGTTTTTCCTTGAGGCTGGCGGTGAGAAGTACGAGTACATTCCGGCACTTAACGACTCGCCTGAACACATCGACATGATGGTGTCGCTGGTGACAAACAGCCGCTGATCGCACTCAGAGCCGGGTTTGTGCTACCATTCCCGGCTTCTATTCCTTGCACAGTTCAGACCATGAAATTTCCCGGTAAACGTAAATCTAAGCACTACTTCCCCGTTGATGCCCGCGATCCGCTCCTGCAGCAAATCCAGCCAGAAAATGAAACCAGCGCGGCATGGGTCGTCGGTATCGATCAGACGCTGGTGGACATTGAAGCGAAAGTGGATGATGCGTTTGTCGCCCGTTACGGTCTGAGCGCCGGGCACTCGCTGGTGATCGAAGATGACGTTGCCGAAGCGCTGTACCAGGAACTGGTGCGTGAAAATCTGATCACCCATCAGTTCGCCGGTGGCACTATCGGCAATACCATGCACAACTACTCCGTGCTGGCAGACGACCGCTCGGTCCTGCTCGGCGTGATGTGCAGCAATATTGAAATTGGTGGATACGCCTACCGCTATTTGTGCAACACCTCCAGCCGCACCGATCTGAACTACCTTCAGGGCGTCGACGGGCCCATTGGCCGCTGCTTTACGCTTATCGGTGAATCCGGCGAGCGCACCTTTGCCATCAGCCCGGGGCATATGAACAAGCTGCGTGCCGAGAGTATTCCGGAAGAGGTAATTGCGGGCGCCTCGGCGCTGGTGCTGACGTCATACCTGGTGCGCTGTAAACCGGGTGAGCCCATGCCGGAAGCGACCATGAAGGCGATTGAGTACGCGAAGAAATACAACGTGCCCGTCGTTCTGACGCTGGGTACTAAATTCGTGATTGCCGATAACCCCGAGTGGTGGCAGGCCTTCCTGAAAGAGCACGTCTCCATTCTTGCGATGAATGAAGAAGAGGCCGAAGCGCTGACCGGCGAGAGCGATCCGCTGCTGGCTTCTGATAAAGCGCTGGACTGGGTGGATCTGGTGCTCTGCACCGCCGGCCCTGTCGGGCTGTATATGGCGGGCTTCACGGAAGAAGAAAGCAAACGCAAAACTCAGCACCCGCTGCTGCCTGGGGCGATTGCCGAGTTCAACCAGTACGAGTTCAGCCGCGGTATGCGCCATCAGGATTGCATCAACCCGCTGCGGATCTACTCTCACATCGCGCCATATATGGGCGGACCGGAGAAGATCATGAACACCAACGGCGCGGGCGACGGTGCGCTGGCCGCGCTGCTGCACGACATTACCGCCAATGCCTACCACAAAACCAACGTACCGAACTCCAGCAAGCACAAGTTCAGCTGGCTGACCTATTCGTCGCTGGCGCAGGTATGCAAATACGCGAACCGCGTGAGTTATCAGGTGCTGAACCAGCACTCACCGCGTTTAACGCGTGGCCTGCCGGAACGGGAAGACAGCCTCGAAGAGGCTTATTGGGATCGTTGATTGCTAAAAGAAAACCCCGGTGGCGCTGCGCTTACCGGGGCTACTTGTAGGCCTGCTAAGCGTAGCGCCAGCAGGCTTTTTTTAGCCCGTTACCGCCTCTTCAACCGGCGGTTTCTCCAGTAGCGTCAGCATCGTGTTCGCAATCTCGCGCTCGCCCATCACCACCTTATTCGCACCGCGCTCGGTGATATACTCCACTTCGTCGTCATAATGCGCCCGGGCAATAATCTCAATATTTGGGCACTTCTCGCGCGCGGAGGCCACAATCTCACCCGCTTCATAGCCGTTTGGTATGGTCAGCAGCAGCCAGCGCGCGCACTCCAGATGCGCCAGGCTCATGATCTCTTCGTTCGCCGCATTGCCCAGCACCGCACGAATACCGCGCTCGCGCAGCTCGTCGACGCGGGTGCGTGACGTTTCAATCACCACCAGCGGAATGTCCTGTGCCATCAGCTTCTCGCCGAGCAGGCTGCCCACGCGGCCAAAGCCGACCAGCAGGGCGTGATTGCAAATATCCACCGGGATCTGCTTCTCTTCTTCGATGGCTTCTTCCAGGGTCTGTTCTTCCAGCGTTTCGGTTTTATCGAGGTATTTTTCCAGCAGGGCAAACAGCACCGGGTTCAGCATAATCGACAGGATCGCGCCTGCCAGCACCAGGTTTTGCCCGGCCTGCGGCAGCAGGTTCAGGGCCATGCCCAGGCCGGCCAGAATAAAGGCGAACTCACCAATCTGCGCCAGGCTGGCGGCGATGGTCAGCGCCGTACGCGGGGAGTGACCGAACATCCGCACCAGGAAGAAAGCGGCGAGCGACTTACCAAAAATAATGATCGCCAGCGTGCCCAGCACGGCCAGCGGCTGGTGAATCAGGACCATCGGATCAAACAGCATTCCGACGGAGACGAAGAACAGCACGGCGAAGGCGTCGCGCAGCGGCAGGGTGTCGTGTGCTGCGCGGTGGCTCAGCTCGGATTCGTTCAGCACCATCCCGGCGAAGAACGCGCCCAGGGCAAAGGAGACATCAAACAGCTCAACGGCACCAAACGCGATACCCAGCGCCAGCGCCAGCACGGAGAGGGTAAACAGCTCGCGTGAGCCGGTCGCCGCACTGCGGGACATGATCCACGGCACCAGACGGCGGCCTACCAGCATCATGATGGCGATAAACGCCACCACTTTCCCGATGGTGATGCTCATATCCAGCGCCAGCGAGGCGAAGCCGACATTGTCTTTTTCCATCATGCCGGCGACGGCAGGCAGCAGCACCAGCGTCAGGACCATGACCAGGTCTTCAACAATCAGCCAGCCTATCGCGATTTGCCCACGCTGGCTGTCTATCAGCTGTCTCTCTTCAAGCGCACGCAGCAGCACCACGGTACTGGCGGTTGAGAGACACAGCCCAAATACGATGCCGGTCATTAACGACCAGCCCAGCACTGCCGAAAGTGCCATCCCCAGCAGCGTCGCCACCCCTATCTGGGCGATCGCTCCCGGTATGGCAATCGACTTTACCGCCATCAAATCCTTCAGGGAGAAATGCAGGCCGACGCCAAACATCAGCAGAATCACGCCCAATTCCGCCAGTTCAGGGGCCAGTTTGGTATCCGCAACGAAGCCTGGCGTAAACGGTCCCGCCAGTACGCCCGCTAACAGATAGCCGACAAGAGGAGAAATACGCAGTTTATTAGCAATCATGCCGAGGATAAAAGCGAGCACAAGTCCACCAACAATGGTGGTGATAAGCGGTGTGGCGTGGTGCATTCCGTCTCCTTTCGTTGTGGGTGTTCCTTTTTGGTGAAAAACCAAAAACTGAGTAATAGTTTATGACAATTTTTGCCCTTATGTTTATGAATAATTGTTGAAGTTTGAATAAAACAGCAATATGCGCCAAAAAAAGCGCATTTTGATAAATTCAGCGAGGGGAGGAAGAAGAAACCCTTATGGCATCAGGGTGTCAGGTAGCCAAAGTTAAACTTTGGCTACCTGTTATTTACGCTTTGTGGCGGTTATCAGGCAGGAATATGGTCAACATCCCAAGAAGTGGCAGGAAAGCGCAGATTTTATAAACCAGGAAGATGCTGGTGTGATCCGCAACCATCCCTAACACCGCGGCACCAAGCCCTCCCATACCGAAGGCGAAACCGAAAAAGAGCCCGGAAACCATACCGATACGTCCAGGCAGCAGCTCCTGGGCATAGACCAGAATCGCGGAAAAAGCGGATGCGAGGATAAAACCAATAATCACGGTTAAAATCCCCGTCCATTCAAGGCTGGCGTACGGCAAAATAAGGGTAAACGGCGCGACGCCGAGGATAGAGCCCCAAATGACATATTTACGCCCAATCTTATCCCCCACAGGCCCGCCAATGACCGTACCGGCCGCAACCGCGAACAGGAAGGCAAACAGGTGAATCTGGGCATTCTGTACCGATAATCCGAATTTTTGCATCAGATAAAAGGTGTAATAGCTGCTGATGCTTGCCATATAGAAGTATTTCGAGAAAATCAGTACCAGCAGCACGGAAACCGCCAGGATAACCTTATTGCGCGGAAGGGGATTGATAACCTTCGCTTTAGGTTTACCTTTATTCACGCGATGCTGAGCGGCATACCAGCGGCTGATCTGTGCCAGCACGATAATGGCCAGCAGTGCGGCCAGGACAAACCATGCCACGTTGCCTTTACCGTAAGGGGCAATAATCACCGCGGCCAGCAGCGGGCCCAGAGAGCTACCAAAGTTACCGCCGACCTGGAAGAGCGACTGCGCCAGACCGTGACGACCACCAGAGGCCATACGCGCCACGCGGGAAGACTCTGGATGGAAAACAGACGAGCCGGTGCCCACCAGCGCGGCGGCAATCAACACGGCTTCAAAGCTCCCCGCCATGGCCAGCAGCACCAGCCCGCTTAAGGTAAAGCACATGCCTATTGGTAGCGACCACGGCATCGGGTATTTATCCGTCCAGTAGCCCACCACCGGCTGCAGCAGTGAGGAAGCCAGCTGGAAGGTCAGGGTGATCATCCCGATCTGCACGAAGGTTAATGAGAACTCGGACTGCAGCAGCGGATAAATGGCCAGAATCAACGACTGGATCATGTCGTTGAGCAGGTGCGAGAGACTGATTGCGCCTAATACTTTAAAGGATGTGCGCGATGCTGGCGGAGACGCCGGCGCGCCCGGAACAGGCTGGGTTGATTCACTGATTGCCATAGAGAGAATTACCACGTCTTTAGTTATTAGAGATGCAGGGTGTAATTATTATCCGACTAACATACCCGCCCGGGACATTTGAAGAAAGTCGCAATTATGAAAACTTATTTGTCTATTCTTGTTAGTCACTGTAATTTTTGCCTTTGTCTATTGGTCAGGGAGAGAGAAGATGAAGTTAATGAAGCGGGGCGTCGCGCTGGCGCTCATCGCCGCATGGGGCCTGGTAAGCCTGCCCGCGCAGGCGTATGAAAAAGACAAAACGTATAAAATCACCATTCTGCATACTAACGATCACCACGGTCACTTCTGGCGCAGTGAATACGGCGAATATGGCCTGTCGGCACAAAAAACGCTGGTGGATGGCATCCGCAAAGAGGTTGCCGCCGAAGGTGGCAGCGTGCTGCTGCTGTCGGGTGGCGATATCAATACCGGCGTGCCGGAATCCGACTTACAGGACGCTGAACCCGATTTTCGCGGTATGAACCTGATTGGCTACGATGCCATGGCCGTGGGGAACCATGAGTTCGATAATCCGCTGAGCGTGCTGCGTCAGCAGGAGAAGTGGTCAAAATTCCCGTTCCTCTCTGCCAATATCTATCAGAAAAGTACCGGCGAGCGCCTGTTTAAACCGTGGGCGCTGTTTAAGCGTCAGGACCTGAAAATCGCGGTGATTGGCTTAACCACGGATGACACAGCAAAAATCGGCAACCCCGAGTTCTTTACCGATATCGAATTCCGCAAACCGGCAGACGAAGCGAAGCTGGTGATTCAGGAGCTGCAGCAAAACGAGAAGCCGGACGTGATTATTGCCACCACCCATATGGGGCACTACGACAACGGTGAGCACGGCTCTAACGCGCCCGGCGACGTGGAGATGGCGCGCAGCCTGCCTGCGGGCTCGCTGGCGATGATTGTGGGTGGTCACTCACAAGATCCGGTTTGTATGGCCTCGGAGAACAAAAAGCAGGTGGATTACGTGCCGGGCACGCCGTGCGCGCCAGACCGTCAAAACGGCATCTGGATTGTTCAGGCGCACGAGTGGGGCAAATACGTGGGCCGCGCGGACTTTGAGTTCCGTAACGGCGAGATGAAGCTGGTCCATTATCAGCTCATTCCGGTCAACCTGAAGAAGAAAGTCACCTACCCGGACGGGAAAAGTGAGCGCGTACTTTACACGCCAGAGATCGCAGAAAACCAGCAGATGCTCTCCCTGCTGACGCCGTTCCAGAACAAAGGCAAGGCGCAGCTGGACGTGAAAATCGGCACGATGAACGGTCGTCTGGAAGGGGATCGCAGTAAGGTTCGCTTCGTGCAGACCAACATGGGCCACCTGGTGCTTGCGGCGCAAATAGCGCGCACCGGCGCTGACTTCGGCGTGATGAGCGGCGGCGGCATTCGTGACTCTATCGAAGGCGGAAACATCACCTATAAAGACGTCCTGAAGGTGCAGCCGTTCGGTAACGTGGTGGTCTATGCCGATATGAGCGGGAAAGAGGTCATTGACTACCTGACCGCCGTGGCGCAGATGAAGCCGGATTCCGGGGCCTATCCGCAGTTTGCCAACGTCAGCTTTGTGGCGAAAGACGGCAAGCTTAACGATCTTAAAATCAAAGGCGAACCGGTCGACCCTGCCAAAACCTACCGTCTGGCGACCTTAAGTTTTAACGCCACCGGCGGTGACGGCTATCCGCATATTGATAATAAACCGGGCTATGTGAATACTGGCTTTATTGATGCGGAAGTGCTGAAGCAGTTCATCGAGCAGAATTCGCCGATTGACGTGAATGCGTATGAGCCGAAAGGTGAGGTGAGCTGGCAGTAGTGCGGGGCGTTTTTGCCCGGTGGCGCTGCGCTTACCGGGCCTACGGGCGCAAAATGTAGGCCGGGTAAGGCGTAGCCGCCACCCGGCTTTTCTTTTAATCCCGGCGCGCTATATCCGCAAATTTCGCGTCCAGCATTTTCGCCAGATCGCCCGCGGACAGCTCAATATCCAGCCCGCGTTTGCCACCGGATATAAAGATGGTTTCAAATTCCTGAGAAGGGGCATCAATCAGCGTCGGCAGGCGTTTTTTCTGCCCGAGAGGGCTGATCCCGCCCACCAGGTAGCCCGTGGTGCGTTGCGCAACCATCGGATCGGCCATATCCACCTTCTTCGCCCCCAGTGCTTTGGCGACTTTCTTCAGATCCAACTGTCCCGCTACCGGGGTGACCGCGACGGCGAGGTGTTTCATATCGCCATTCATCGCAACCAGCAGCGTTTTATACACCTGGTCCGCGTTCAGCCCTAGCTTGCGCACCACTTCATCACCAAAGTTGGTTTCATTCGGATCGTGATCGTAAGTGTGGATCCGGAAAGAAATATTGTTTTTTTCGAGTAATTTAACGGCGGGAGTCATAGCTATCCTTCTTACGACAGACAAATCATGCCAACAGCATACGCCTGACGTTTGTCTAAAAAATAGCACCATCTTGCGCAATAGTATTGGCAGTGATGGTCACTTTGAGCGACAATCGGCTCAACCGAAGGTCTCCTTCGGCATAATAAAAACGATGAAATTCCTCTTTGACGGGCCAATAGAAATATTGGCCACTTTTTTATTTCAGCAGCGACGGCAAATTCCCTTCTCCGTACAAATGTAACGCCCCGACCGCCACCACGTAATGCCCCGCAGGTAACGCATGCAGCGTTTCCCGCCAGGCTTTGTTGCGCGCGTTCATCAACACATCATATAACGATTCGCTGAACGTCGACGGTAGGGCCAGTTTGCCGTCCGCAGGCGGCGCATCCAGCCACCAGCCAATCATGGTCTGGAGCAGGCGCGCGTTGGTGTGCCAGTGGGTCAGCGTATCATCCAGCAACGTAAGGCCGTCGTCGGGAAGCTGTCGCAGGAGCGCAATCTGGCTGTCCGTCCCTTCCAGCTCGATGATGGGCAGACTGCGCGCCCTTGCCACGTTCAGCAGCTGGTAATCAATGCCGTAATCACCACGCAGGCCCAGACGTTGCGCCTGCGTGGCCTGCAGCACCATCGCAATTTGCCAGAGCGGCAGGGTGTCAATCATGGAGAGCGAGACGCCCGTTTCATCGGCGACGCGCGTCAGCTCCGCAAGCTGGTTTTCATCCAGACGTTCGGCCAGCGAGCGATCGCTCTCCAGTCCGGCAAACGGCGACTCGTGGCCCGAAATGTCTGCCTCAACGACCAGCGCATCGGCGTGTTTCAGCAGTTTAACCAGCGCGGGTGGC
The DNA here is from genome assembly GCF_034008295.1 of Enterobacter chinensis. Classification (NCBI taxonomy): domain Bacteria; kingdom Pseudomonadati; phylum Pseudomonadota; class Gammaproteobacteria; order Enterobacterales; family Enterobacteriaceae; genus Enterobacter; species Enterobacter chinensis. Next base: position 674,430 of record NZ_JARDVI010000002.1, on the reverse strand, counting down.
AGGGGAGACATATCCTGCGTACCCATATGAATACTGCCGACCAGATGCAGGTGTTGCCCACCGGGGAGGGAGATATCCAGACCCGGCCAGGCGTAACGGCGAGGAAAGAGGGCGCGAAACGATGTTTTTATACGATTAAACAGACCCATACGCGCTCCATGAATGGAAAGGTTCATGCTAGCGCGTACGAGTATAAGGTTCAATCCTTCGGTTTAAAGCGCAGCAGCCGGTTGGCGTTGCTCACCACGGTAATGGAGGAGAGCGCCATCGCCGCACCTGCGACCACCGGGTTCAGCAGCGTGCCGGTCAGGGGCCACAAAATGCCGGCAGCAATCGGGATCCCGAGCGAGTTATAGATAAACGCTCCCAGCAGGTTCTGCTTCATGTTGCGCAACGTGGCTTTCGAAATGGCCAGCGCATCGGCAACGCCCATCAGGCTATGGCGCATCAGCGTAATAGCGGCGGTTTCAATGGCCACGTCGCTCCCGCCACCCATGGCAATCCCCACATCCGCCTGGGCCAGCGCCGGGGCATCGTTGATGCCGTCGCCGACCATCGCCACCTGACGACCCTGACTTTGCAGTTTTTTGATGGCGTCTGCTTTACCGTCCGGCAGTACGCCCGCAATCACCTCATCAATTCCGGCTTCTTTCGCAATGGCGTTGGCGGTGGTCGGGTTATCCCCGGTCAGCATGACCAGGCGATAGCCCGCGCGGTGCAGACGCGCCAGGGCATCCACGCTGTCCTGGCGCAGCGGATCGCGAACGGCCAGCAGCGCGGCGGCTTTGCCACCTACCGCCAGCAGAACCGGCGTGGCGCCTTGCGACGCCTGCGCTTTCAGCTCGCTTTCCAGCGCGGAGGTATCAATACCGTTTTCATTGAGCAATGCCTGGTTGCCCAGCAGGAGCGCGTGGCCTTCTGCTTCACCGCTTACGCCGAGCCCGCGCAGAGTACGGAAGTTACTGACCTGCGGCAGGGCAGAAGCATTCGCTTTATCGAGGATGGCGCGCGCCAGCGGATGGCTGGAGCCTTGCTCAAGCGCGGCGGCGAGACGCAGCGCGTCCTCTTCCGCGATGCCTGCCGTAGTGACGGCCACCACCTGCGGTTTGCCTTCGGTCAGCGTGCCGGTTTTATCAAACACCAGCGTGTCCAGCGTGCTGGCCCTCTGCAGCGCGTCCGCATCCCGCACCAGCACGCCAAATTCGGCAGCGCGGCCTACGCCGGAGATAATCGACATCGGCGTCGCCAGGCCAAGCGCGCAAGGACAGGCGATGATCAGCACCGTGGTGGCGATCACCAGGGTGTAAACAATCTGCGGTGCGGGGCCGAAAACGTACCAGATAGCCGCGCTCAGCAGGGCAATGCCGACCACCACCGGCACAAAAATGGCAGAGATTCTGTCGGCGAGCTGGCCAATTTCCGGCTTGCTGCTCTGCGCCTGGCGCACCATGCGAATAATACGCGACAGCGTAGTGTGGCTGCCGACGGCGCTGGCGGTGAACAGCACGCTGCCGTCCTGTACCACCGTCCCGGCATGAACGGCGTCGCCGTCTGATTTCTGCTGGGGGATAGGCTCGCCGGTCAGCATCGCTTCATCCAGCCAGGCCTCGCCCTGCGTTATCTTACCGTCAACGGGAACGCGATCGCCCGTGGTCAGACGCAGCGTCATACCGGGTTGAACCTCTGCCAGCGGGACGCTCTTTTCCCCCTCGTTCGTGACCACGCGCGCGGTTGGCGGGGTTAAATCGAGCAATCTTTCCAGCGCTTTCGAGGAGCGCTGGCGGGCGTGGGCTTCCAGCATATGGCCTAAGTTAATCAGGCCGATAATCATCGCGCTCGCTTCATAATAGAGATGCCGCGCTTCCATCGGGAACCACTGGGGCCAGACGTTCACGCTCATGGAGTACAGCCATGCCGCACCCGTGCCGAGGGCGACCAGCGTATCCATCGTCGCGGTGCGATTTTTCAGGCTCTTCCAGGCGCTGGTATAGAAATGACCGCCCGCGAAGATCATCACGCCCAGGGTAATGACGCCAATCACCAGCCACAGCGTGCGGTTGTCGTCGGTGACCATCATGTTGTCGCCGATCATCCCCCACACCATCACCGGAATACCCACCAGCAGGGCGACAATCGCCTGCCAGCGGAAGCGCTTCATGGTGGCGATAGCCGTTTCCTGCTGGCGCTCGCGGCGTTCGGCATCATCTTCGATGGCCTCCGCCCCGTAGCCCGCTTTTTCAACGGCCTGCACTAAATCTGCTGCGGAGGCGCTGCCCATCACAAGCGCAGTGCGCTCCGCGAGGTTGACCCGTGCCTGCGCGACGCCCGGCACCGCCTGCAAGGCGTTTTGTACCCGGGAGACGCAGCTGGCGCAGCTCATGCCGTTGATCAGCAGCTGTTGGCTGTCATCAATATCATCAGCTGCCGGAAGCTCAGGAGTGGCCGCTGTCAGTGCTTCCGACGGGGATGATGACTCTGCCAGCGGTTTAGCCTTTGGGTGGCTTAGCTCCGCCCCGTAGCCGGCCTGCTTGATGGTATCAATCAGCGCATCCGCGCTGGCGCTGCCGGTGACGGCGGCATGATCGATACTCACTTCAGCGCTTTCGACATCAGGACGCTGTTCCAGACTTTCTTTAACGCGTTTGACGCAGTGGCCGCAGGAAAGGCCGTCCAGCGTCAGGTCAATAGTGTGAGACATAACAAAACTCCCGTATAATATTTTGGTCAGTTGTTGACCGGAGTAACGCTTTTCACTAACTGTTATAAAGGTTAAACCTTCCATCAAGGGGAAGGTCAAGGGGGAAATGTGAATATCAGCGATGTGGCAAAAAAAACCGGTTTAACCAGCAAAGCGATTCGCTTTTATGAAGAGAAGGGGCTGGTGACGCCGCCGCTGCGCAGTGAAAACGGCTACCGCAGCTACACGCAGCTGCATCTGGATGAACTTACGCTGCTGCGCCAGGCAAGACAGGTGGGTTTTAATCTGGAAGAGTGCGGCGAGCTGGTTAATCTGTTCAACGATCCGAAGCGTCACAGCGCAGACGTGAAAAAACGCACCCTGGAAAAAGTGGCCGAGATTGAACGCCATATCACCGAGCTGCAGGCGATGCGCAAACAGCTGCTACAGCTCGCGGAATCCTGTCCGGGGGATGACAGCGCCGACTGCCCGATTATCGATAATCTTGCCGGCTGCTGTCATCGTAAAGCCTCTGCTTAGCAGGCTTTAACCCGCAGGGTAATGCCTTCCACCGCAATGACCTCAACCCGCGTGCCGGCGTTGAGGTCGTCGTCGGCGACCACCGGCCACGAGCTGTCGCCCACGCGCATATGCCCCCGCCCGTTTACCAGCGCGGCATCGAGCGTAAAACGCTGGCCGACAATCTGTTGTCCGCGCTGGTTGAGATGCGCGTCCACCGGTTTCTGCTCGTTAACCCGTCGGTTAAGCCAGCGCCACCACAGCCACGCGGCCACCAGCGTCAGCACGGCAAACAACGCGCCCTGCCACGCCCAGTCAAGCGGCAAAATCCACACGAGCAGCCCGGTGATGACCGCGGCGACACCGCTCCAGAGCAGGTAACCATTGCCGCCCAGCATCTCAGCGGCCAGCAATAAACCCCCAAGGCTTAGCCAGAAAGCGTGAGGATGTGCGACGATGAGCTCAATCATTTTTTACGCTCGTTTCCGCTGTCTTTGATAAGCTCTGCAATACCGGCGATAGAGCCCATCAGGCTGCTGGCCTCCAGCGGCATCATCACCACTTTGCTATTGTTCGCGGAGCCGATCTCTTTCAGCGCATCGGTATATTTTTGCGCGACAAAGTAGTTCACGGCCTGGATATCACCAGCGGCAATCGCCTCTGACACCATCTGGGTGGCACGGGCTTCTGCCTCGGCTGAACGTTCACGCGCTTCCGCCTGTAAGAATGCAGACTGACGCTCGCCTTCCGCTTTCAGGATCTGCGACTGTTTTTCCCCCTCCGCTTTGAGGATCTCAGCCTGACGTACCCCTTCGGCTTCCAGAATGTAGGCACGCTTGGTTCGCTCGGCCTTCATCTGCGCGTTCATGGAGGCAATCAGCTCCGCCGGCGGGCGCACGTCGCGGATCTCAATACGGGTGACTTTGATCCCCCACGTGTTCGTCGCCTCATCGACAATGTGCAGCAGGCGCGTATTGATGCTGTCGCGCTGGGAAAGCATCTCGTCCAGCTCCATAGAGCCCAGCACGGTACGGATGTTGGTCATCGTCAGGTTAACGATCGCCAGCTCCAGGTTGCTCACCTCATAGGCCGCTTTAGGCGCATCAATCACCTGAATAAAGCAGACGGCATCAATGGTGACGTTGGCGTTATCTTTGGAGATGATCTCCTGAGACGGGATATCCAGTACCTGTTCCATCATGTTGATCTTGCGACCAATCCGATCCATGAACGGGACAATCAGGCTTAAGCCAGGCTGGAGCGTGTTGGTGTAACGACCGAAACGCTCGACGGTCCACTGATAACCCTGTGGGACAATTTTGACGCCTGCGCCCACAATAACCAGCGCAACGAAAATAAGGACAGGAATAACGATAAGCATAAAAACCTCCTGTTTTGCATGCTGTGATGAGTGAAAGTGTGTGTTTATTGCTCGTAAGTATAGGTAAAGTCAGAGATGAATCCATCACCCGCCTTCGCGATGGCTTTGGATAATCCCTGGTAGTACTTCTCCAGCCCCAGCGCTTCGATATGCTGGATTTGTTCGCGGATTGGGGCGCAGAACAGAACGGCATTCCCCGCCTCAACGCGCTTGTTATTGGGAGGAAGGTCGCCCGCGATGGCTTTGAACCACGTTCGGATACCCTGCTTTAAGCTGTGCGGCGCTTTTGCCAGGTTATCCATTCCCGTCAGGACCTGCAGGGTGGGAAACTCATCGGCCAGCACGGCGGTTTTCATGCGTGCAAAAAACTGGCTGAACAGCTCGAACGATCCCAGATCGGTGACGCGGGGCTTGGTGGTTTTACCGTTTTTATTGCCAATTTTGCCCGCTTTTGACGCTGCGGCCGGAACCGCATTCACCTTTTCCAGCTCCAGCCCGAATAGCAAATTGCAGTGTGCGCGGCGGGCTTTCAGCGGGTAGGACATCAGAACGTCAATGAACTGGGTCGCTTTCACTTCCGCAAGGTCATGGTTGATGAGCCACTGGGTGCGAGAAAATTCAGCCGGGGAGACGAACCAGTCGGGCACCTCATTGAAACGTTTTGATTTTCCTTTGCCGTCAAATTCCAGGAAGTGCGTCCCGTTGTCGAAGGCGAAATAGCAATTTTTGAAACTGCCGATCGTGGTGTTCACGATGAGCGCCTTCTTAACAAAATCGACCACCTCTGCACCAATGACAAAACGTGTGAGTTCCGAAGATTTGATGACTTCCATTAATGTTTCGACATCAGGAACACCAGGCTTCAGGGAAGGGAACTCATAAAAGATATGTGCCATGTTGCATACTTCCTGTAGTGATGGTGATGACAAATGACAAACAAAAAGTTTAACACTTGCTTTAGCGTGAGGCTATTCGCTCTGTGTGGACGAAAGGATTATGCTACAGACGGTTATGACAAAAAGCGGTTAACGAAAGCGCAATGAACGATAAAAAAAACGTATTACATCTCAGGGATGTCGGGTTTCGTGTCGGGGAAAACACTATCCTTCAGCACGTCGGGTTTTGCCTGTCGCCGGGCGAGTTTAAATTAATAACGGGCCCCTCAGGCTGCGGTAAAAGCACGCTGCTGAAGATTGTGGCCTCCTTGCTCAGCCCCACAGAGGGCACCATTCTGTTTGAAGGTCACGATATTGCGTCACTTTCACCGGAAAGCTATCGCCAGCAGGTTTCGTATTGTGTGCAAACCCCCACGCTTTTTGGCGATACGGTCTATGACAACCTGATTTTCCCGTGGCAAATCCGTCAAAAAACGCCGGAACCGGAAAAATTTATCAACGATCTGGCCCGCTTTGGCCTGGCGCAGGAGACGCTGACCAAATCCATCAATGCGCTGTCGGGCGGAGAAAAGCAGCGCGTCTCGCTGATCCGCAACCTGCAGTTTTTACCGAAGGTATTGTTGCTGGACGAAATCACCAGCGCGCTCGATGACGCCAACAAACGCAACGTTAACGAGATTATTCATCGTTACGTCCGCGAGCAGAATATTGCCGTGCTGTGGGTGACGCACGACGCCAACGAAATTACCCATGCGGATGACGTAATTACGCTCCAGCCGCACGGCGGAAAAATGCAGGAGGCAAACCGTGGGTGAGCATAATATTACGAACGAATCCCTGGCGTTTTCGATGGTGCTGGTGCTGATTGCGATTGTGGTCAGCTACCGCGAAAAGCTGGGGCTGGAAAAAGATATTGTGTGGAGTATCTGCCGCGCGGTGATTCAGCTCATCATCGTCGGCTATGTGCTGAAGTATATTTTCAACGTCAACCACGCGGTCCTGACGCTGCTGATGGTGCTCTTTATCTGCTTTAATGCGGCGTGGAATGCGCAAAAACGCAGTAAATACATTGATAAGGCGTTTATCTCATCGTTTATCGCGATTACCACCGGGACGGCGCTCACGCTGGCGGTGCTGGTGCTCTCCGGCTCGATTGAATTTACGCCGATGCAGGTTATTCCTATCTCCGGGATGATTGCGGGGAACGCCATGGTGGCCGTTGGGCTGTGTTATAACAACCTTGGCCAGCGTTTCAGCAGTGAACAGCAGCAGCTGCAGGAGAAATTAAGCCTGGGGGCGACGCCTAAAGTGGCCTCGGCGCGGCTAATTCGTGAGAGCATTCGTTCATCGCTGATCCCGACGGTGGATTCAGCCAAAACGGTTGGGCTGGTGAGCCTGCCGGGCATGATGTCGGGACTGATTTTTGCCGGTATCGATCCGGTAAAAGCGATTAAGTATCAGATCATGGTGACGTTTATGCTGCTTTCCACGGCAAGCCTGTCAACCATCATTGCCTGTTACCTGACCTATCGGAAGTTCTACAACGCGCGCCACCAGCTGGTGGTGACGCAGTTGAAAAAGACGGGGTAATATCGGCTTTTGTAGGCCCGGTAAGGCGAAGCCACCGGGCTTTTTTTTATCAATACAGCAGTGCGTACAGCTGACGACGGTACTTCGACGCCAGCGCGTCTCCGGTGCCCAGCGCGGCCAGGATCTCCTGGAACATCTTGCGCGCCTGGCCGTCTGCGGCAGCGAGGTCTTTTTGCAGATGGCTGAACAGCAGCTCAAGCGCCTCTTCGTTACGCCCCACCTGATGCAACTGCAGCGCCAGCTGGCTTGCCAGGCCCGCATCGGCCGGATTGTCAGCAACCTGCTGCTGCAACTGCTGAATCTCCGGGGTGTCCGCGGCCTGTTTCAGTAGTTCGATTTGCGCGACCAGGCCCTGATAACGGGTGTCCTGGTCCTGCAGCGGTACGGTTTTGAGTACGGCTTCCGCGTCTTCTGAACGGTGCAGGGCGATTTGCGTTTCCGCCAGCAGCAGGCCAATCTGGCTGTTCTGATTCGACAGCTGCCACGCGTCTTTGAGCAGCGGCAGCGCCTCGTCATATTTGCCTTCCTGCATCAGCGCCATGCCTTCCTGCGCTTTCAGCTCTTCTTCGCGCGGCAGCACTTTATCCAGCAGGGCACGGATAGCCTCTTCCGGCTGCGGCCCCTGGAAGCCATCAACAGGCTGCCCGTTCTGGAACAGATAAACGGTAGGAATGGCGCGCAGACCAAACTGAGACGCGACCATCGGCTCTGCGTCACAGTCCAGTTTGGCGAGAATGAACTGACCATTGTACTGGGCAGCAAGGCTTTCCAGCACCGGCGTCAGCTGCAGACAGTGTTGGCTGCGCTCAGACCAGAAGTAGAACAGGACCGGTTTGGTCATCGACTGTTCAAGGGTCTGTTGCAGGTTTGCTTCAGTAATATTGACGATATTCTGTACGGACATGCGGCTTTCTCTTTTGTCGGTTTGTTCTTTACATGGGGATGCGCGACGTCGCTTCAACTCAACCGTGTAAAATTTTGTCCATTATCCGGCCCGGCAGCAGGCGTTTTAACCAGCCTACGGCGTGGGTGACCAGCGTCACCGGATAGCGCATTTTGGGATGTTCACTCTCAAAAGCATGGCGCACTTTGGCAACAACCGCTTCGGGCCCGAGGGTAAAACGTGCGGCAATGCCGGGGTTCTCGACCGGTTTATCCGCCTGCGTCTGGTTCACGTTGTCGGTAAAGCGGGTGCGGATCGGGCCGGGTTCAATCAGGCTGACCTTAATGCCGCTGTGGCGTAGCTCCATGCGCAGGGCGTCGGACCAGGCCTCCAGTGCATATTTGCTGGCTGCGTAGGCGCCGCGGCCTGGGGTTGAAATCAGCCCCATCACAGACGATGTCATCACGATGCGCCCTTCACCGTGCGGCAGCATCGCGGGGAGCAGACGCATGGTGAGCTGATGTACGCCGAAGAAGTTGGTCGAAAACTGCTTCTCCAGCGTTTCGCGGGAGAGCGTATCCAGCGGACCATACACGCCGTAACCGGCATTGTTAAAGAGTCCGTACAGACGATTGTCGGTCAGCGCGATGACCTCATCGGCGGCGCGCTCAACGCTCTCCGGCGAGTCCATATCCAGCAGCACGCCGGTCAAGCCCAGCCCGTTCATGCGTTCGACATCGTCGGGTTTGCGGCAGGCCGCCAGCACCCGAAATCCCTGGCGCTTTAATTCAAGCGCGCTTTCAAGGCCGATTCCACTGGAACATCCTGTAATTAAGACCGATTTTTGCATAACTTTACCTGTCAGGATCTCCGCTTAATCAGGAGTCATGGTTAACTAAAGGAGCCAGCCGCGTTGCCATCCAGTCGGCAATAAACGGCTGAGCATCGCGATTGGGGTGGATCCCGTCGTCTTGCATCCATTGGGGTTTGAGATAGACCTCTTCCATGAAAAATGGCAGCAGCGGAATATCAAACTCTTTGGCAAGCTTAGGGTAGATCGCGCTAAAGGTCTCATTATACCGACGACCGTAGTTGGCGGGCAGGCGAATTTGCATCAGCAGCGGCTGGGCGTTTGCCGCCCTGATGTCCTGCAAAATGGTGCGCAGCGTTTGCTCCGTTTGCTGAGGCTGAAAACCGCGCAGGCCGTCATTACCGCCAAGCTCAACCAGCACCCAGCGCGGCTGATGCTGTTTGAGTAGCGCGGGCAGGCGCGATAAACCTTGCTGAGAGGTATCGCCGCTGATGCTGGCGTTGATTACAGACGTCTTGCTCTGCCATTTGTCATTGAGCAGGGCGGGCCAGGCCGCGCTGGCCGCCATGCGATAGCCCGCGCTCAGGCTGTCGCCAAGAACCAGTAACGTGTCCGCTGCCGCCGCGCGGAAGGTCATCAGAATCAAAAACAGGAAGGGCAAATGCCAGCGGAAAACAGTGTTGAAGTTCATCATCTTAAGAAGTCCGTCGGTCAGGGGGAACACGAGCTTTCCATCCTTACTGGAGTTGAACTCGTTGTCAAACGCGCCGAAACCATCGCGCTGATTGGCGAATCCGGTTCCGGTAAGTCCACGCTGCTGGCGATTTTGGCCGGTCTGGACGATGGCAGCAGCGGCGAAGTCAACCTTGTCGGGCAACCGCTGCATCAGCTTGATGAAGAGGCGCGGGCCGCGCTGCGCGCGCGTCACGTTGGTTTTGTCTTTCAATCTTTTATGCTGATCCCGACCCTGAACGCGCTGGAAAACGTCGAACTTCCGGCGCTTCTGCGCGGTGAAAATAGCCGTGAAAGCCGCGCTCACGCGAAGGCGCTGCTGGAACAGCTCGGCCTGGGGAAACGTCTCGACCATCTTCCCGCACAGCTTTCTGGCGGTGAGCAGCAGCGCGTGGCTCTGGCGCGGGCGTTTAACGGCCGCCCGGAAGTGCTGTTTGCCGATGAGCCCACCGGTAACCTTGACCGTAAAACCGGAGACCGAATTGCGGACCTGCTGTTTTCGCTCAACCGCGAGCACGGCACCACGCTGATCCTCGTGACCCACGATCCGCAGCTTGCCGCCCGCTGTGACCGTCGCCTGCGGCTGGTGAACGGTATGCTTCAGGAGGAGGTATGATTACCCGCTGGTTCTGGCGCGAGTGGCGTTCGCCCTCGCTGCTGATTGTCTGGCTGGCGTTAAGCCTGGCGGTGGCCTGCGTGCTGGCGCTCGGCAGCGTCAGCGACCGTATGGAAAAAGGGCTTAGCCAGCAGAGCCGGGAGTTTATGGCGGGAGACCGGGCGCTGCAAAGCTCGCGCGCCGTTCCTCCGGGCTGGATTGACGAGGCGCGCACGCTGGGGCTGAAGGTGGGAGAGCAGATTACCTTCCAGACAATGACCTTCGCGGGCGACACGCCACAGCTGGCGAGCGTCAAAGCTGTGGATGACATCTACCCGATGTACGGCGAACTGCAGACCAGCCCGCCCGGTCTGAAGCCAGATCCCGGCACGGTGCTGCTGGCCCCGCGGCTGATGGCGCTCCTGAATCTGAAAACCGGCGACAGTATCGACGTGGGCGATGCCACGCTGAAGATCGCCGGGGAAGTGGTGCAGGAACCCGACTCCGGCTTTAATCCCTTCCAGCTTGCGCCACGCCTGCTGATGAACACCGCGGATGTCGCGGCAACCCATGCGGTACAGCCGGGCAGCCGCGTCACCTGGCGCTATAAGTTTGGCGGCACGCCTGCCCAGCTTGATGCCTATGAAAAATGGCTTCTGCCGCAGTTAAAACCTGAGCACCGCTGGTACGGGCTGGAGCAGGATGAGGGGGCGCTCGGTAAATCTCTGGAGCGTTCTCAGCAGTTCCTGCTGCTGTCGGCACTGTTAACCCTGCTGCTCGCGGTGGCGGCGGTGGCCGTGGCGATGGGGCACTACTGCCGCAGCCGCTACGATCTGGTGGCGATCCTCAAAACCCTGGGGGCGGGCAGAGCGCAGCTGCGTAAGCTGATTGTCGGCCAGTGGCTAATGCTACTGATCCTGTCCGCGCTGACCGGCGGGATAATGGGGCTGCTGTTTGAAAAACTGCTGATGGTGATGCTGAAACCGGTGCTCCCGGCCGCATTGCCGCCGGCCAGCTTCTGGCCGTGGCTGTGGGCGATGGGCGCGATGACGGTGATCTCGGTGCTGGTGGGGCTACGGCCCTACCGCCTGCTGCTCGCCACGCAGCCGCTGCGCGTGCTCCGCAACGATGTGGTGGCGAACGTCTGGCCGCTGAAGTTCTACCTTCCGGTGATTATGGCGGTGGCGGTGGGGCTGCTGGCCTGGCTGATGGGGGGCAGTACGCTGCTGTGGGCGGTGCTGGCCGGAGCGGTTGTGCTGGCGCTGCTGTGCGGCGTGCTGGGCTGGATACTGCTCAGCGTCCTGAAACGACTGACGGTAAAATCGCTTCCGGTGCGCCTGGCCGTCAACCGTCTGCTGCATCAGCCCTGGTCTACGCTGAGCCAGCTTTCGGCCTTTTCGCTGTCGTTTATGTTGCTGGCCCTGCTGCTGGTGCTGCGCGGCGATCTGCTCGACCGCTGGCAGCAGCAGCTGCCGCCGGAAAGCCCGAACTATTTCCTGATCAATATCGCCCCTGAACAGGTCACGCCGCTGAAGGGCTTCCTGTCTGAGCACCATATTATCCCGGAGTCGTTCTATCCCATCGTTCGCGCGCGTCTGACGCAGATCAATGGCCAGCCAACGGAGGGAAGCAAGGACGAGTCGCTTAACCGCGAGCTCAACCTGACCTGGCAGGAGAAACGCCCGGATCACAACCCGATTACCGCCGGCACCTGGCCGCCGAAAGCGGGAGAGGTGTCGATGGAAGAGGGGCTGGCGACGCGCCTGAACGTGAAGCCGGGAGACAGCGTCACTTTTACCGGCGATACCCAGGATTTTACCGCGAAGGTTACCAGCTTGCGTAAAGTGGACTGGGAAAGCCTGCGGCCGAACTTCTTCTTTATCTTCCCGCCCGGCGCGCTGGACGGGCAGCCGCAGAGCTGGCTGACCAGCTTCCGCTGGGAAAACGGCAACGGTATGTTGACCCAGCTGAACCGGGAATTCCCGACGGTCAGCCTGCTGGACATCGGCGCGATCCTGAAGCAGGTCGGTCAGGTGCTGGAGCAGGTGAGCCGCGCGCTGGAGGTGATGGTGGTGCTGGTGACGATTTGCGGCGTACTGTTGCTGCTGGCCCAGGTGCAGGTGGGTATGCGCCAGCGGCATCAGGAACTGGTGGTCTACCGCACGCTGGGGGCCGGTAAGCGGTTGCTGCGGATGACGCTCTGGAGCGAGTTTGCGCTGCTGGGGCTGGTGGCCGGTCTGGTGGCGGCCGTTGGCGCAGAGACGGCGCTGGCGGTGTTGCAGACAAAAGTGTTCGACTTCCCGTGGGAGCCTGACTGGCGCCTTTGGTTGATACTGCCTCTGTGCGGCGCGGTGCTGCTTTCTCTTTGCGGAGGTTGGCTCGGTACGCGGTTGTTAAAGGGTAAAGCCCTGTTCCGTCAGTTTGCGAATTGATTTACCAGAGTGATAATTGCGCGCCGGGTTTTAATGCCGGCGCGCAATGTTTAAATAGCACAAAGTGATAATACCCACTCATTTAGTAGCACAAAACATTAAAAACCCGTCCACACAGCCCGATTATTTCCAGTTAATATTCACTCGCTAAATATTTAGCAGCGTGTCTATTAAGGAAAAATAATGACTATAAAAAAATCAGCGCTGGCGGTAACGATCGGCGCGGCAGTGGCATTAACAACCTTCGCATCTCAGGCGGAAATTACCGTTCTTAAACAGGATCCTCAGGCGGGCGATCCGCTGAGCCGCCTGAACTTCACCGTGGGCGGCAGTATCCGTCCGCAGTTCAACATGATGACCGGTGACGGCGACAAAGGTTCCTACAAGCGTAACGGCTTTGACGGCGGCACCCGTTTCCGTTTCGCAGCAGATTACTACCTGTTTGATGACATCAGCTGGATCAGCTACTACGAGCTGGGTGTGAACATCCCTGCGCTGTTCAACTGGGATAACCACTATGCCGAAGGTGCACACGACACCACGCGTCGTATGCTTTACACCGGTCTGAAGAGCGATACATGGGGTACGCTGACCTTCGGTCAACAGAACAGCGTTTACTATGATGTGGTTGGCGCGAAAACCGATATCTGGGACTACGACATGATTGGTCAGGCACCAGGTAACGGGATCAACGGCGACTACGACGGTTCTTATCGTTCACGCCAGATGCTGAAATATAAGAAAACCGTGGGCGATGCCGATATCTATGCATCCTACCTGTTTGAAGACAGCGAATACCTGCCGGGCAACGGCCTGCGCTACAAGCGTAAAGGCGGCGGTTCACTGGGTGTGGATTACCACCTGACCACCGATCTGACCTGGGGCGCTGCGTGGAACTATACCCGTGCGGATATGCGTAACCCGGACAACGGCGACAGCAAAACCTACGACCAGAACATCCTCGGTACCGCGCTGAGCTGGACGCCGGATAACTGGACCTTCTCCGCAGGCGGCGGCTGGTATCAGAACTTCCTGACCACCAAAAAAGTGTCTGTTAACGACTACTTTGCGGGTGATGCGTGGGGTATTGAATACTTCGCAGGGTACAAATTCCCAATCGGTCAGTACGCGGTTAAATCCATCCAGCCTTACTTCATGGGCGACCGTATTGAGTACGTGAACGGCCGTAACTACCAGCGCATCGACAACGGCGTGGGTATCAGCTTCCAGCTGGATTACGGTTTCCGCGTGGATTACGAACACGTGTTCACCTCCAGCACCGACGACCTGGGCGACATGAACCTGGTGCGTCTGCGTTACGACTTCTAAGTCGTCATGTAGGGTGCGGTCTGATGCCCTCACCCTGACCCTCTCCCACGGGGAGAGGGAACAAACATTAAAAACGGCAACCCTGGTTGCCGTTTTGCTTTTAACTCGCCACCCGGCTTTCTTTTAGCGATTAAGCCAGTCAGCGACCTCGCCATACGTCCCGCGATACACAATCTTCTCCGCTTTCTTCTCCAGCTGATAGCCATACATCGGGTCGTAATAATCCTTCAGCAGCGGCGCAAGCCAGCTGAAGTGCGCGTCCGTGCTGCCAGAGCGTTGCTGTTCTGACAGCGCGGAATCTAACAGCGCGGTGAATTCTGCATACCGCTGCAGCCCCAGACGGCGGCGAATGGCGAACAGGCCGTGGTGCAGGTACTCGCTGTATTCTTTCCAGCCCGCTTCCTCGCCGTATGCGGCAGAAAAGTCGGCCCACATATGGTCGAAATACTCTTCGCGAAGGCGTTCAAGCCGAATTTCAAACGGATCCTCTACCACGACGATCGGGGCTTCAACCATGCGATCGCGCAGGCATTCCGGCAGATGGTTGGAGCCAATCATCCGACCTTCATCTTCGAGCACCCAGCGCGCGGCATCTTTTTTCAGCAGCTCGACCGCAAGGTGGTTTTCAAAGCTTGCCTGGGATAGCTGCGGTGTCAGCGTGCGCCCAAACGACGAACCGCGATGGTGCGCGAGTCCTTCCAGATCGATTCCCTGCGCGTGCTGCTTCACCAGCAGCGTTTTACCGTTTCCGGTACAGCCGCCGATAAGCACCATCGGTTTTTGCGACTGCTCAATGGTCACCTGTATCGCCGTCTGGCGCAGGGCCTTATAGCCCCCGCGGATCAGCGGGTAATCGACACCCGCCTCTTTTAGCCAGGCCTGGGAGATATGTGAGCGCTGGCCGCCGCGCGCGCAGCAGAGAAAGCCCTCAGGACGGGCAAGGCTGGCTTCGCGCCAGGCGTTGATGCGTGCCTCACGCGTATCGCCGTTCACCAGACTATGGCCGAGCGCCAGCGCGGCGTCCGGACCCTGGCGTTTATAGCAGGTGCCCACGGCGGCGCGTTCGTCGTCATTCATCAACGGCAGGTTCAGGGCGGCGGGCATCGCGCCCTGGGCAAATTCGATCGGCGCGCGAACGTCGATTAAAGGGGTATCAGACGCGAGGATCGCGCGATAATCCGTTCCATCGTTCATGGGTATTCCAGAAGAAAGCTAAGCAGCAATGGGCGGGAATTGTACGCCGGGGAAAGAGGAGGTCAACTCCCCGGCGGAGGGAGAACTAGTTAAGCTTTGATTGTGCCCAGACAATACCGCTCGCATATTCTGGCGGCAGGAGCGGGATCATGGCTTCCAGGGTGGCGCTCAGGCGATCCGTGTCGGTGTCGCTCAGGTTGAGGTGACCCACTTTACGACCCGCGCGAACCTCTTTGTCATACCAGTGCAGGTGCACCAGCGGCAGTTTCAGCCAGTCGTAGTTCAGATCGGTGCCGATCAGGTTGATCATCACCGACGGGCTGTTCACCACCGGCTGCGGCAGCGGCAGGTCGGTGATGGCGCGCAGATGCAGTTCGAACTGGCTGATGGACGCACCGTTTTGCGTCCAGTGGCCGCTGTTGTGCACGCGCGGCGCAAGTTCGTTGATCAGCAGACCGGACGGGGTGATAAAACACTCCATCGCCATCACACCAACATAGCCCAGCTCGTGCATGATGGCAGAGAGCATATCTTCCGCCTGCGCCTGCTGGTCGGCATTGGCGTGCGGGAAGGCCACGCTGGTGCGCAGGATACCGTCCTGATGCAGGTTATGCGTCAGAGGGTAAAACACCGTGCGGCCATCGTGCCCGCGCGCGCCAACCAGCGACACTTCGCCGCTGAAGTTGATGCCCTGCTCAACGATGCACTCGCCGTAGCAATCATCCGGCAGCTCGGCGGTGTCGTTCGCGCGCAGACGCCACTGGCCGCGGCCGTCGTAGCCGCCCACGCGGCGCTTCACGATTGCCAGGTCGCCCAGCATCGCGAAGACGTCATTCCACTCGCTTTTATCGGACAGAAGCTGCCACGGTGCGGTCGCGAGGCCGAGCTTGTCGAACAGCTGCTTTTGCGTCAGGCGGTCGGCAATGATCGGGAACACATCGCGGTTAACAAAGGCGTTGTGACGCGCCAGCTCGCGCGTCAGGGCCGTCTCCGGCCAGCGTTCGATCTCGGCGGTAATCACGCTCTGGTGGAACGGTACGGCTTCAGGTTCGGCATCCAGCCCGACGGGCCAGACGGAAATACCCAGCGGTTCACCGGCCTGGCGCAGCATGCGGCCTAACTGGCCGTTACCGAGGACGCAAACCTGCTTCATGCCGCACCCCGCGGGTCCGGATTGTCCAGCACCTCGTCGGTCTGGGCTTTACGCCAGTCCGCCAGGCGCTGATGTAACGCTTTATCGTGGCTCGCCAGGATCTGCGCGGCCAGCAGGGCGGCGTTTGCGGCACCCGCTTTACCAATCGCCAGCGTGCCGACAGGAATACCGCGCGGCATCTGGACGATGGAATAGAGGCTATCAACACCGCTTAACGCGGCGCTTTGTACCGGAACGCCGAGAACCGGCACCAGCGTTTTGGCGGCAATCATGCCTGGCAGATGTGCTGCGCCGCCCGCACCGGCAATGATCACCTCATAACCGTTCTCTTCGGCACTTTCGGCGAAGCTGAACAGTTTGTCTGGTGTACGGTGCGCGGAGACCACTTCAACGTGGTGCGGAACATTCAGGATTTCAAAGATTTCGGCGGCGAACTGCATGGTAGCCCAGTCGCTTTTGGACCCCATCACGATGGCGACACGCGCCGGATTATTGCGGGAAGACATGCGTCTTAAAACTCCTGTGGTGCGAAACACACTGCTTTCGAGGGCACAGAGAATAGCATGTTATACGGGCAAGGAAAACGGTTGCGCGGTTAAAAGGTGAGCCGTTGTTGCCATCCATTCATAACAAAACAGACCGCATTCTGGCGGTCTGTTTTCGTCGTTCGGCAATCATTATTTAGTCAGTTCTGCGGTCATGTGCACGCGGTTGTTGAACTGTGCGCTGGTGATTTTGTAAGACGCGCCTTGTTCAGCGGCCTGTGCAGCAATTTTCGCTTCTGCGCGGTCAAGGGTTGAACCGGTTGCGCTCACGCTCTGAGCGAAAGAACCGAAAGAAACCAGAGAAAGAGCGGCAACTGCAACGAAAGTTTTGATGGATTTCATGGTCGTATTCCTTAAGTAATTTATCTGGGATAGGGCGTGTTGCCCTGATGTGATAAATAATAGACCGACCACGGACTGATTAAAATCAAAACAATTTGCCGATATCATTCAGTAAATTTGAATAAGTGTTGCGAGGGAGGATTAAAACGGAAAAGCGATCAGCTCTACGCCCTCAGGCGTGACTTTGACCATGGATCCTTCGCTGTGCCAGGCACCCAATACTACGCGGTGTGCGGGCTGGCCGTTGGCGATAAGGGAATGCACGTCAGGACGATGGGTATGGCCGTGGATCAACCACTGGACGCGATGCTTTTCCATCACGCTGACGACCGCCTGTGGGTTAACGTCCATGATGGTCATGGATTTGCTGCTGTTGGCGGCTTTACTGCCCGCGCGCATTCTGGCGGCGATTCGGTTGCGAATAAACAGCGGCAGAGCAAGGAACAGCGTTTGTATCCACGGGGTGTGGACTTTGGCGCGAAACGCCAGGTAGCCGGTATCGTCGGTGCAGAGCGTATCGCCGTGCATGATCAGCACCTTTCGGCCGTAGAGGTCGAGCACCTGTTCTTCCGGCAGCAGCGTCATACCGCTTTCGCGGGCGTAGCGCTTGCCGAGCAGGAAATCTCTGTTGCCGTGAATGAAGTAGCAGGGGACGCCAGACTCAACCAGCGCTTTTATGGCCGCAGCCATTTCACGGTGCAGCGGGTTAGGGTCGTCGTCGCCAATCCAGGCTTCAAAGAGATCGCCCAGGATGTACAGCGCGTCGGCGCTTTTCGCTTCACCGCGTAAAAAACGCAGAAAACCGGCGACGATCGCCGGTTCTTCTGTTTGCAGATGCAGATCTGCAATAAAGAGTGTCGCCACGAATTACTCGCTGACGGTCACGCTTGTAATCACAACGTCTTCTTTCGGAACGTCCTGGTGCATACCGCTGCGGCCAGTAGAAACGGCTTTGATCTTGTCAACCACGTCCATACCTTCAACCACTTCTGCGAATACGCAGTAGCCCCAGCCCTGCAGGCTTTCGCCAGAGAAGTTCAGGAAGTCGTTATCAGCCACGTTGATGAAGAACTGCGCGGTCGCGGAGTGAGGCGCCTGAGTACGGGCCATCGCCAGCGTGCCACGGGTGTTTTTCAGGCCGTTGTTCGCTTCGTTTTTGATCGCTTCTTTGGTTTCTTTCTGGTTCATGCCAGGTTCAAAACCGCCGCCCTGGATCATAAAGCCGTTGATCACACGGTGGAAGATGGTGTTGTTGTAGAAACCTTCGCGGCAGTAGTCCAGGAAGTTTTTAACTGTTTCAGGCGCTTTGTCATCAAAGGTTTTGATTACGATATCGCCATGATTAGTGTGGAAAGTAACCATTTTTGCATCCTGTTCCGTTATTGTGGTACATCGACCCGCGTTCGGGTCATATATAGGGGCTTGTTATAGCATAACCACAGGATGCGATCACCTTGCATTGTGTGCTGCTTCGGGTTTGAATTACGGGTAGAATACCCGGTTTTCAACCACACACGTGTTTACATGGAATCTTCGATGTTAAAAATCTTTAATACAATGACGCGCCAAAAAGAGGAATTTAAACCTATTCATGCCGGGGAAGTCGGCATGTACGTGTGTGGTATTACGGTTTACGATCTCTGTCACATTGGCCATGGCCGTACTTTTGTTGCCTTCGACGTGGTTTCGCGCTACCTGCGTTTTCTGGGCTATACCCTGAAATACGTGCGTAATATCACCGACATCGACGATAAAATTATTAAGCGCGCTAATGAGAACGGCGAAAGCTTTGTTGCGCTGGTCGATCGTATGATCGTGGAGATGCACAAAGATTTCGACGCCTTAAATATTCAGCGCCCGGACAGCGAGCCACGTGCGACCCACCATATTCACGAAATTATCGAGATCACGGAAAAGCTGATCGCGCGCGGTCACGCCTATGTGGCGGACAACGGTGACGTGATGTTCTCGGTGCCGACCGATCCCACCTACGGTTCTCTTTCCCGTCAGGACCTGGACCAGCTCCAGGCCGGCGCGCGCGTTGACGTGGTCGACGTAAAGCGCAACCCGATGGACTTCGTGCTCTGGAAAATGTCCAAAGAGGGCGAACCAAGCTGGCCATCCCCGTGGGGCGAAGGCCGCCCGGGCTGGCACATTGAATGTTCGGCGATGAACTGCAAACAGCTGGGCAAGCACTTTGACATCCACGGCGGCGGTTCGGACCTGATGTTCCCGCACCACGAAAACGAAATCGCGCAGTCCACCTGTGCCCACGGCGGCGAGTACGTTAACTACTGGATGCACTCCGGGATGGTGATGGTTGACCGCGAGAAGATGTCTAAATCGCTGGGTAACTTCTTCACCGTGCGCGACGTGCTGAAGTATTACGACGCGGAAACCGTGCGCTACTTCCTGATGTCCGGCCACTATCGCAGCCAGCTGAACTACAGCGAAGAGAACCTGAAACAGGCGCGCTCGGCGCTGGAGCGTCTGTACACCGCGCTGCGCGGTACCGACAGGTCTGTTCCTGCGGCAGGCGGCGAAGCGTTCGAAGCACGCTTTGTTGAGGTGATGAACGACGACTTCAACACCCCGGAAGCCTACTCCGTGCTGTTCGACATGGCGCGCGAAGTGAACCGCCTGAAGTCAGAAGATATGGCCGCGGCGAATGCGCTGGCGTCCCATCTGCGTAAGCTCTCTTCCGTGCTTGGCCTGCTTGAGCAGGATCCTGACGTGTTCCTGCAGAGCGGTGCGCAGGCGGACGACGGTGAAGTGGCGGAAATTGAAGCGTTGATCAAAGCGCGTCTGGAAGCGCGTCAGGCGAAAGACTGGGCTGCGGCAGATGCGGCGCGTAACCGTCTGACCGAGATGGGTATTATTCTGGAAGACGGCCCGCAGGGCACGACCTGGCGCCGTAAGTAAGTCTGTAATGCCCGGTGGCGCTTCGCTTACCGGGCCTACAAAAGCACGACCGTAGGCCGGGTAAGGCGTAGCCGCCACCCGGCTTTTCTTTTATCTCCGTTTCCACCACAGCAACCCCATCAGCACCACACCCGGTAGCCACACCCACATTAGTTCAGAGAGAATGACCTGGTGCCCGTACGGCGTGGTATAGCGTGACAGCGCAAACGGCGCGACCTTAATCACCTGCCATGGCGCAAAGAAGCGTTCATCTGACCACGGCCACAGCCAGCCGACGCCTTTCCCGCCTGTTGTAATTGAGTCCAGCAGGCTGTGCGAGAGCAATGACATGGTTAAAAACAGCCAGCACCGGGTCAGGCTGGCCCTGAACCATCGTCGGCCGATCAACACGCAGAGTATCGGCACCACAAAGGCAAACAGCAGGGAGTGGGTAAAGCCGCGATGGCCGAAAACGTTGCCGTAAGCGACGCCGAACTTAAACGCCAGCACGTCGGCGTCCGGCAGCATGGCGAGGACAATTCCGGCGAACAGCAGGCGGGGAGGAATAACTTTTGTTCCCAGACCTAAGCCCAGGCAAAGCGGAACAGCAGCGTGAGTAATAACGGTAGGCATCGTATTTATCCGTGGCAAATCATGGAACTATAGCAGTGAATGCTTCACATCCGACCCGTGCTAAATTCTGATTTACGCCGACTCGCGTGCGATAAGCTGTCCGGAGAGCGTAATACGCTGCGTTTGCAGCGTCGGCTCCTTCAGCGTGCGAATAATCAGCCCGGCCGCCTGACGCCCTGTCTCTTCGCTGGCGGACGAGACATAGGTAAATGACGGCGAGGTGAGGTTAACGTGCAGCATATCTTCGAAACCGACCAGCGCAACCTGCTGCGTCAGAAACACATCTTTACCGACCGTACGTCCTACCTGATGAATACCGGAGATGGAGCCTATCATCGCATCCGGCGAGTGGCAGAGCAGGGCGGTGATGGTGTTGTTTTTTTCCAGCAGCTGGCGGGTGGCGAAACCCGCTGCCAGCGTATCATCGCTGCAGGCCGGCGAGTATTCATCGCGCCAGACCAGACCGTTTTGCGTCATCGCGCTGCGAAAGCCGAGCAGACGCTGCTCGCGGATAAGACAGCCTTCACGCCCGCCAATGTAGGCGATATTGCGGTGGCCGCGCTCGATAAGATAACGCACCGCCAGATTTGCCGCCTGACGGTTATCGCGCATCACCAGGTTGCATTTTTCATCCAGTAGCGACTGAGAGACCACCACCAGCGGCAGCGGGCAGTGGCGAATCTGTTCCGGCAGGGTGGACGTGCGGGTGTCCGAAGCCAGATAGATAACCCCGGCGACGCCCTGCTGCTTAAACGACAGCATACAGCGCTCAAGATGGTCAGCGTCATTCTGCGGCTGGCCGAGAAAAACCATATATCCCTGTTTTTCCAGCTCCTGGACGATGCTCGCCATCACCTTGATGGAGAAGCTGTCGCTAAAGTCGCGGAGGATCAGACCAATTAGGTTGGAGGTGTTGGCGCGGAGGTTGGCAGCGGCGACGTTATGAACATAGCCCAGCGTATTGATGGCAGCGTTGACCTTCCCGATCGTTGCCTCTGAGATTTTCCCTTTCTGGCGCAGCACCAGCGAGACGGTTGAGACCGAAACGCCCGCGTGCTTTGCGACATCAATAATGCTGACTTTCTTCAAAACCGCTCCCTGAAATTAACCGATTATCAGCCAGATACGACAATGCGTCTCCCAGCGTACAGGAGACGCGTCGTTCAGGCATCTAATTATTTGCCGATCATGGTGGACATGGTCTGGGCGATAAACTGTGCTCTGGCACCGAAAATCACCTGAATACCGTTGTCGCCGACGAAGACCACGCCGCGCGCGCCGAGTCCGTTCAGTCCGTCTCTGTCTACCACCTCGCTTTTTGCCACTTCCAGGCGCAGGCGGGTGATACAGGAGCCAACGGAGTCGATGTTATGCGCTCCGCCCAGCAGGGTGATGATCTCGGTTGCGAGTTCTGAGTCAGACTTCTCATCCGCGTTGGCGGTCACCTCAGTACGGCCCGGCGTTTTCACGTCGAAACGGCGGATCACAAAGCGGAACGTGAAGTAATAAATCAAGCCCATTGGAATGCCGATGATAATGGCATTCAGGAAGTTGGTCTTGTAACCGTTAAAGGACGGCAGGATCCCGAATGACAGGTAGTCGATAAAGCCCGCGGAGAACGACTTGGCGATATGCGCATGCAATAAATACATGGTCATGTAGGCCAAACCCGCCATGATGGCGTTAAAGACGTACAGAATCGGCGCCACGAAGATAAAGGTAAACTCAACCGGTTCGGTGATCCCCGTCAGGAAGCAGGTGAGCGCCGCGGAGAACAGAATACCGGCCGCGATTTTTTTATTCTTCGTATGGGCTTCGTGATACATCGCCAGGCACGCGGCGGGCAGCGCGAACAGCATCAGCGGGAATTCACCCTGCATGAACTTACCGGCGTTCTGGTAGGTGTCGCTGCTGAAGGATTTCACCCCTTCTTCCAGCATCTTGAACCAGATGGTCTGGTCGCCGTGGATCACCTGGCCTGCCTGGGTGGTGTAGTCCCCAAACGAATACCAGAACGACGGATACCAGATATGGTGCAGGCCGAGCGGAATCAGCGCGCGTTCAACCAGCCCGAAGATAAAGGTCGATGCCGCCTGATTATCGCCGTTAACGACCACCGAGAGCGCGTCGATACCGGCCTGAATATGTTGCCAGACATACGGCAGCAGCAGCCCCATCAGGAATGAGAGGAACGCCGTTGCAATCGCCACGAAGCGCTTACCGGAGAAGAAGCCGAGGAATTCCGGCAGCTGCATGGTGTGGAAGCGGTTATAGCACCAGGCTGCGAGAATACCGCAGATCAGGCCGCCGAAGACGCCCATCTGCAGCGTCGGGATGCCGACGACCATGGCGTATTTTCCGCCTTGAGAGGCCATTTCCGGCGTGATGCTCAGTACGGTGCTGATGGTGATATTTGTGACAAACACCGAGACCGCCGCAGACAGCGCCGCAATGCCGGATTCCGATGCCAGACCGACGGCAGAGCCAATGGCAAACAGCATCGGCAGATTATCAAAGATAACCCCACCCGCGTTCATCATCAGCGGCAAATGAAACTTATCGCCGAAGGCCAGCAGCAGGCCCGCAGCGGGAAGCAGTGAAATTGGCAGCATTAAGGCGCGACCAATCATCGATAACTTAGACAGCGATTTAACAAACCCTGATATCAGACTCATGCTGATTTCCCCCGAGAAGCGCTTTTTTTGGCGCTGTTATTGTAAGTAGAACGTTTTAGTAGAACGTTCTACTTATCGTGGGCAAAGAGTGAAAAACGCGCAACTGAATTTTCATTTTTCAACAGAGGAAATAGTGATTATTTGAAGTTGATCGATAAATAACCGTGATGGGTATGAGGGGATTGTGAGAGAAATTGCCGGGTGGCGGCTTCGCCTTACCCGGCCTACAAGCGGAGATGGTACGTAGGCCCGGTAAGCGCAGCGCCACCGGGCGTCAAACGGCTCAGGCCGTAACGGTCACGCTCTGTCCTTCAAAGCTCACGGTCTGGCCCGCGACAATCTTGCAGCGCTTGCGGGTTTCCACCGCGCCGTCCACTTTCACCCGCCCGTCGGCGATAACGATTTTCGCCTGCGCGCCGCTTTCGCTCCAGCCTTCCAGCTTCAGCAGATCGCACAGCTCAACGTGCGGATGTTTACCTAATGAAAAAGTCGCCATCTTACGCGTCCTCTACGTCGTGATATTCTTCGCATGCCTGCAACGTATTCTGAATCAGTGTTGCAACGGTCATCGGGCCTACGCCGCCTGGTACTGGCGTGATGTAAGAGGCGCGAGCCGCGGCAACTTCATACACCACGTCGCCGACCACTTTGCCGCTTTCCAGACGGTTAATCCCGACGTCCACGACAATCGCACCCTCTTTAATCCATTCGCCCGGAATAAAGCCCGGCTTACCGACCGCGACGATCAGCAGATCGGCGTTTTCTACGTGGTGACGCAGGTTTTTGGTGAAGCGGTGGGTGACGGTGGTGGTGCAACCGGCCAGCAGCAGCTCCATGCTCATCGGACGGCCCACGATGTTGGAAGCACCAATAACCACGGCGTTCAGGCCGTAGGTGTCGATGTTATAACGCTCAAGCAGCGTCACGATACCGCGCGGCGTGCACGGACGCAGACGCGGCGCGCGCTGGCACAGGCGGCCAACGTTGTACGGATGGAAACCGTCAACGTCTTTATCCGGTGCGATACGCTCCAGCACCTTCACGTTGTCGATACCTGCTGGCAGCGGCAACTGAACCAGAATACCGTCGATCTCTTTATCGGCATTCAGGGTGTCAATAAGTTCCAGCAGTTCTGCTTCGCTGGTGGTTTCCGGCAAATCGTAAGAGCGGGAGACGAAGCCCACCTCTTCACACGCTTTGCGCTTGCTGCCGACATAAATCTGCGATGCCGGGTTGCTACCAACCAGCACAACGGCCAGCCCGGGGGCGCGTTTTCCGGCAGCTTTACGCGCCTTCACTTTTTCCGCGACCTCAGAGCGCACCTGCTGCGCAATCGTTTTACCGTCAATAATCTTTGCTGCCATCAGAGAGAAGATTCCGTCTGTAACGTTTGAAAGGGGGGATTGCCTGTATTTTGTCAGAAGCGAGCGCCGCTGTCAGTCACCCTTTACGCGTTTTTATCAGTGAGGCACAAAAACCCTTCTTAGCGGATGGTCAATTTCTTAGGCGGGATTAGGATGTGACCTGGCGAAATGGCAGCGTTTTGACATATTTAAAAAACGCGTCCTGAGCTACTTTGTCTCCTCCGAAATAAGCTTTCAATTAATCAATTGAACGTATTTCTTATTCCCGATTATTCGCGGGAAGGGTTATTTACATTTTAAAGGAATAGACATGAAACTCAGCAACATTGCTTCTACTGTTATTGCTACGTTGGCCCTGGTTGCGGGTGCCGCAAATGCAGCAGATCCTGCCACCCCGGTTTCCGTAAATGGCGGTACCGTACATTTTAAAGGTGAGCTGGTTAATGCTGCTTGTTCAGTAAATACTGATTCTTCCGAGCAGACCGTTAATCTGGGTCAGTATCGTACCGCGAAATTCACTAAAGTGGGCGACACCACCTCCAATATTCCATTCAACATTGAACTGAACGATTGCGATCCGCTGGTAGCGAAAACCGCCGCCGTTGCGTTCACCGGTCAGATCGACCCAACTGACAAAACTCTGCTGGCAGTGACCTCCGGTAGCAACGACAACACCGCGAAAGGCGTAGGTATCGAGATCCTCGACAGCAAATCCAGCGTTCTGACGCCGGACGGTGCAACCTTCTCTGCCGCGCAGAACCTGATCGAAGGGACTAACACCCTGAAGTTCACCGCGCGTTATAAATCAACGGCTGCGACCACCGAGCCGGGCCAGGCAAACGCTGACGCCACCTTCGTAATGAAATACGAGTAATTCCTCCGCACAGGGATGTTCAGGCCTCACGGATGAGGCCCGTCATACGCAAATGCCAGGAACGAAGGATGACAAGGACTGGAACACTACTGCTGTTAACCCTTGCGATGGCTGGCCCGGTATCGGCGCATACCGTGGTGATTGAAGGCGGCAAAGTGCATCTCAGAGGTGAACTGGTGAACGGCGGCTGCGCCGTGGCGCCGGACAGCCAGAATATGCGCATCGACATGGGGCAGTACCGAACCAATTCATTTTCCGGTGTGGGCAGTTTTTCCACGGTAAATGTGCCTTTCACCGTGCGGCTGCTGGACTGCAGCGTTGATGTCTCGCGCACCGTGGGGATCCAGTTTCAGGGTGTCACTCCCGCAGAAGATCCGCAGGTCTTTCTGGCGACATCGCGGCCGGGTGAAACACCTGTCAGCAGCGGCGTTGGGCTGGCGCTCTTTGACGAACAGCAGCGTCAGATTATCCCGAATGCCACGGCCGTCAGCTGGCTGCCGGTCGATACCCGCGAGCTGGCGTTCCATTTTAGCGCCCGCTATCGGGCTATTTCCGAACACCTCGAGCCAGGCAAAATTCAGTCGGATGTCTGGTTTACGCTGATTTATCCATAACACCTGCGAACACATTATTAAAGGTACGGTTGTGATGAATACCCTAATTAAACCAGGACTTTTTTTATCGTTTATTTTAATGATGGTTTCTGCATGCGCGAATGCGTCCGGCGGAATTGCGCTGGGGGCCACGCGCGTTATTTACCCGGCCGATGCGAAGCAAACGTCGCTGGCGATCACCAACAGCAACAAACAAGAACGCTATTTAATTAACGCGTGGATCGAAAATGCGAACGGGCAAAAAGAAAAAACCTTTGCCGTTACCCCGCCATTGTTTGTGAGCGAGCCGGACAGCGAAAACACGCTGCGTATTATTTATGCCGGGCCCGCACTGCCTGCCGATCGCGAATCGCTCTTTTACATGAACGTGAAAGCGATCCCGTCAGTGAACAAAGCGAAAACCGAAAACAATAACGTGCTGCAGCTGGCGATCCTCTCGCGCATCAAGCTGTTTGTGCGCCCGAACAACCTGGCGATGCAGCCGGAAGAGGCACTTTCCCAGCTGCGGTTTGAGCGTGCCGGCAACCATCTCAAAGTCAGCAACGCGTCCCCGTACTACATCACTTTGGTCAATCTGAAACTGGGCGGGCAGACGCTGGATAACCTGATGGTTGCGCCGAAAAGCTCGGCGCAGCAGGTGCTGCCAGCCGGTGCCGGCGGCACGCTTTCCTGGCAGAGCGTGAATGACTATGGTGCCATCACGCCGGCGCGTAGCGTTAACCTGTGAGCAGAGTCAGGGCGATGAAAAACCACCAGGGACGTTACTGCCCGGTTGCACTGGCGCTGATGGCGGCGCTCTGGCCGCAGGCTGGCTGGAGCGAAAGTTATTTCAACCCGGCCTTCTTGTCCGACGACGCCGCCAGCGTGGCGGATTTGTCGCGTTTTGAACAAGGGCACCAGCAGGCACCTGGCGTTTATCGCGTGGATATCTGGCGTAACGATGAGTTTATCGGTACCCAGGACGTGCGTTTTGAGCAGGCCGAGAACACGCCGCCGGTGGCGGGCGGGTTATCGCCGTGTATTACCCGCGCGATGCTCGATCGCTTTGGCGTCAACGCTGCGGCGTTTCCCGAGCTGGCTAACGTGCAGGGCGAGACCTGCGTTCCGCTGACCACGGCCATTCCCGGCAGCGAAACGGTATTCAACTTTGCCTCGCAGCGTTTGAACGTCAGCCTGCCGCAGGTGGCGTTGCAAAACAGCGCCCGGGGCTACATTCCGCCTGAACAGTGGGATGAAGGCATCCCCGCCGCACTGGTGAACTACAGCTTCTCGGGCAACCGGGGAAGCGAAGACGACAGCTACTACCTGAACCTGCAGAGCGGGTTGAACTACGGCGCCTGGCGTTTACGTAACAACGGCGCATGGCGGTACACGCAGAATAACGGGCAGCGGCACAGCGAGTGGCAGAATATCGGCACCTGGGCGCAGCGCACCGTCATTCCGTTAAAAAGTGAACTGGTGCTGGGCGACAGCAATACCGGGAATGACGTCTTCGACAGCGTGGGCTTTCGCGGCGGTCGGCTTTTCTCGTCTGACAGCATGTACCCGGACAGCCTGCAGGGCTACGCACCGACCGTGCGCGGGATTGCCCGGACGCCCGCCAAAGTGGTAGTGCGTCAGAACGGCTACGTTATCTATCAAAGCTATGTGCAGCCCGGCGCATTTGCCATTACCGATCTCAACCCGACCTCCTCAAGCGGTGACCTGGAAGTGACGGTCGAAGAGAAAGACGGCACCCAGCAGCGCTATACCGTGCCGTATTCCACCGTGCCGCTCCTGCAGCGTGAAGGGCGCTGGAAGTACGACCTCGTCGCGGGGGATTACCGCAGCGGTAACAGCGATCAGGATACACCGTTCTTCACCCAGGGAACGCTGATTACCGGCCTTGCCAACGGTTACACGCTCTACGGCGGCACGCAGCTGGCGTCACGCTATACCGCGGTGGCCATCGGGGCCGGAAAAAACCTCGGCGACTGGGGCGCGGTTTCGCTTGATATCACCCACGCCCGCAGCCAGCTCGCGGACGACAGCAAACATGAAGGCCAGTCTCTGCGCTTCCTCTATGCGAAATCCCTTAACGGCTTCGGCACCAACTTCCAGCTGCTGGGCTACCGCTACTCCACAAAAGGGTTTTATACCCTGGACGATGTCGCCTGGCGCTCAATGGAAGGCTATCAGTATGCCGACAGTCAGGACGATAACGATGTGCCGGACGTGCAGAGTTATCACAACCTGACGTGGAATAAAAAAGGCCGCTTTCAGCTCAACGTTTCTCAGTCGCTGGGGGATTACGGCTCGGTGTACATCTCCGGTAGCGAGCAGACCTACTGGGGAACGGACGAGACGAACCTCTGGTATCAGCTGGGGTATGCGGGGGGCGTGAAGGGGGTTAACTACTCCGTTTCGTGGTCGTGGAACAAATCCGTCGGGATCGACGGTACCGACCGGATCGCGTCGTTTAACGTCTCCGTGCCGTTCAGCCTCTTTACCCGTCAGGGCTATCGCCGGGACAGCGTCATTGACAGGGCCTACGCCACGGCGTCCGCCAGCCGAAACAGCGATGGCGACACAAGCTGGCAAACCGGGGTCAGCGGAACGTTGCTGGAGGATCGCAACCTGAACTACAGCGTGACCCAGGGACACGCCAGCACCAACGGCTCAAGCGGAAGCGCCAGCGCCAACTGGCAGGCCACCTACGGCACGCTGGGCGTGGGCTACAACTACAGCCGCGATCAGCACGATCTCAACTGGCAGCTCTCCGGCGGGGTGGTCGGCCATGCTGACGGCGTGACCTTCAGCCAGCCGCTGGGCGACACCAACGTGCTGATCAAAGCGCCGGGGGCATCAGGCGTCAGCGTCGAAAACCAGACCGGCGTGAGAACCGACTGGCGCGGCTATGCGGTGATGCCGTATGCCACCGTCTATCGCTACAACCGCGTGGCGCTGGATACCAACACCATGAGCAACAATACCGATATCGAAAACAACGTGAGCAGCGTGGTGCCGACCAAAGGCGCGCTGGTGCGTGCCAGCTTTGATACCCGCATTGGCGTGCGCGCGCTGCTGACGGTGACGCGCGGCAACCAGCCCGTGCCGTTCGGCGCGGTGGTCCGTGAAACCCAGAGTGGCGTGACCAGCATGGTGGGGGATGACGGACAAATTTACCTGAGTGGGCTGCCGCTGGAGGGCGAGCTGCTGATCCAGTGGGGCGACGGGGCACAATCCCAGTGTCGTGCGCCTTACAGCTTGCCTGAACAGAGCCTGCAACAGGCAATCACGCTTAAGGGGATTCGCTGTGATTAAAACTCAATACCTTGCCTTGTCGCTGCTGGCATTACTGCCTGCGACAAACGCATTCGCGACCGTGTGCGTCAATGAAAAAGGCGTGCCGACAGAGGTGCATTACAACCTGACGGATAAATTCAATAGTTCGAATAATCAGATTGGGCAGGTCGTGACGCTCAGCGAGAAGTCGCAGTGGGTAGGGGTGAATGCCGTCTGCCCGAAGGGCACGACCGGAAATACCACCAAGCGTAGCTATGTGACGGATTACCCGATCACCGGAACCAGCGATGGCTACCAGTATCTGAAACTTAACGACTATCTGGACGGGGCCATGAAAATCACGGACAGCTTTGCTGGCGTGTTTTATCCGCCCAAAAGCTATATTCAGATGGGCAGCCATCCTAACGTCTCCAAAAACAAACCGTTTGGCGTTCAGGACTCCAGCCTTGTCTTCCGTCTGAAAGTGACCCGGCGTTTTATTAATATGGTGGTGATCCCGCGTGCCACCATGTTCCGCGTTTATGTGACCACCACGTCTTCCGATCCGTTAACCTCGCCGGTCTATACCATCAGCTACAGCGGAACCATACAGGTGCCGCAAAGCTGTGCCATTAATGCCGGTAACGTAGTGGAGTTTGACTTCGGTGACATTGGCGCCTCCTTGTTCAGCAAAGCGGGCGTGGGTAATAAACCGGAGGGGGTCACATCGCAAAGCAAAACCATCGCGATCAAATGCACCAACGTGGAGGCGAACGCCATGCTGACGATGCGCGTCGAGGCGGAAAAAGTCTCTGATAACGTGCTGGTGTCGGATAACCCGGACGTGGGGTTCATCATTGCCAACGAGAGCGGTGCGCCGCTCACGCCCAATAACCTGACAAGCAAAATTCCGTTCCGCCTGGACGACAGCGCGCAGGCACAGGTAGGGATCCGGGTCTGGCCGGTGAGCGTGACGGGCAATAAGCCTGCGGAAGGGCGTTTCACCTCGCGCGGGTATTTGCGCGTGGATTACGACTAAGGAGCCGATATGCGAAACGGGATCCGTTTTATCACCGTGGCGCTCTTTGCGCTTTGCACCCAGGCTCAGGCGGACACCGCATTGGGTGAAATTAACATTCGGCTCTACGGCAATATTGTCGATTTCACCTGCGTTGCCGAAGGCAGCGACAGCGACAAGGCCGTCCCGCTGGGTACCTGGCCGACGAAACAGCTCAGCACCACCGGGAGCCGCACGCAGCCCATGCCGTTTACGCTCAAGCTGACCGGCTGCCCGCCAGGGGCGGCATCCATTACGTTTTCGGGTAAAGCCGATGGGAGCAATAACGGTTTGCTGGCGCTAAATGACGCCAGTACAGCAAGCCGTGTCGCGGTGGAGATCAGGGATGCGGATAAAACGCGTCTGGCTCTCCAGCAGGCCAGCCAGCCGGTTTCGGTTGATGCGCAGGGGAATGCGACATTGTCGTTTTATGCCAATTATATCGCCACTGCCGATAACCCTCAGCCCGGCCGAGCTGATGCAGATGCTACCTTCATGATTAATTATAATTAGCACTGACCGCACTCCCTGAAGCTCAGATAAGCTGCAGGGAGTGAATTCAGGTTATAGCAGTTCGTGCGCTTTGGCGTAATCAATTAATTCCACGATGCTTTGCACACCTAGCTTGGAATAAATATTGGATTTGTGCGCGCTAATGGTCTTGTTGCTTAATAGTAGCTGCTCAGCAATTTCCTTATTGGATAATCCATTCGCCAGATACCGTAATACCGTAACCTCGCGGTTCGATAATGGCATATCTACTGCCATCCCTTTCCCTGAACCCAAATGGTTTATAAAATTCAGCGTTTCCGACGGGAAAAAAGAATAGCCCATCAGAATCATTTCTACGGCGTTGTAGATCTCACCCAAATCTTTTCGTTTGCTGACAAAACCGTTTGCCCCGGCGCGAATGGCGCGACCCGAGTAAAATAACTCTGATTTAGACGAGAGGAACAGAACCTTGATGTTCTTGTTTAAATTTTTGATTCTCTTAAGTAAAGAGAAAGCATCCGTGCCCGTGAGTTCAATGTCAAGGATCACCAGATCGATAGGGTGATTGCGGATACAGTCAAGGACTTCATGGCTATCGCCAGACTTGAGCTTGACTGTGATATTCTTATTTTTCTGTAGCAGGACTTCTATCGACATTCTGACGATAGGATGTTCGTCCATAATGATAACGGATGCCGGTTTCATTTTTAATGCCTCAGATTGTTAAAAGCGTTATGCAGAGTTTGGTAAAACTCTCGAAATGCCGGAAGGATATAATGTGCAGATCCCTATACCGTAGTATTTCCCTGGAAAGAGCGAAAGCATCCCTGTTAACGTAATGAAAAGAACTATGCCTCAGCGCGGTCATCTCATTTGGCTGGTGTTGGCAAAAAGATTTTTCTTATTCAGATTTGGTACGCATCTTATTATACAGAGTAAGTTTTTTCCGAAAACCCTGTAAATTAATATCCGCTTAAGGGTTTGTATTATCTTCTGGATCTGAATCGCTATTTTTTTAAAATTAGCGGAAATATCCTGTTATCCCATTTACCGCATATTTTCATCTTTATGTAATAACAAAAAATAACAGATATCTCTGTATGTTGATCAATTGTTAACAAAAATACACCTCATTTCGGGGGACGACCCTACGGCGGTGAGGTGATAAATTGCCCTCGCAGGCCGTCAGGCCTTCATCTGAAAGTACCCCGGTTGACCAGGGTAACGGCGTCTGCTGCACAGGAGAACATGCTGCCCGCTTTGCTTTTTACTCCTGGGAGGTGTCGCTAAGCTGCTTGTTTTTACATCATTATCATCTTATTAACGCTTTCTGCATTCACTTAACGGATGGAGGAAAGTGCTGCCGTTCCGTCAATCTGTGGCATTTCACAAGGTTCGTGCCCATAAATTAGGAATAGTTGTAATTTCGTTTTTAATGTTAAGAAATAACATTTCTGTAACGCTGCTGGTAAGTAAATTCCTAAACCGCTTTAGGAAATAAGGGGTTAGGACGTGAGTGAAAACGTGCAGTCCGAAAGGTTATTAAGAAGATGCAGCAATTCCTGGCGATGGCTTAGCCCGAGTTTCAGCAGGATGCAGCTGAGACGATAAATAATGCGGCTATAGGGACGATTCTGCATAAGGGCAATCTGACGCAATGTCCTGCCCCGTGAGAGCTCCTGCAGGATGGGCCATTCGTTGCGAGAGAACCAGTCTTTGTCGGAACCCTGTGGAGGGCTGGTATCCAGCAGGCTGTGCTGGAGAGCCGCGGCGTTCAGCTGACGTTCGAGCACATGAAAGGGACCGGCCGCTTTGCAGAAGAGGCGGGTGTCGTAATTGTCGGCCCGAATTAACAGCCAGGGCGTAAGGAAAGGAGGAAACAGGCTATGCCTTCTCAACTGATCCAGGTTTTCCAGAAGCCCCGTGGACCGGCTCTCAATATCCACGACCAGACGGGCTGATGGCCACTGCGTTTGAGCGATAAGGGCGTCGTCCAGCGTGGCGTAGTCGCAGCAGCTGCTCAGGGGAAACTGCCCGTTGAGAAAACCGGTGCGCAGGAAGTGATCCTCCGTCACCAGAATGATAAACGGAGCGTCTGTTTTGCGGGGCTGGCTGATGGACTGGCTCAAAAATTCGAGCCGGTCGAAAAAGGGGGGAGCAAAAGGTGAGCGCGTAAATCCCAGTGCATCACTTCCGGTACGCCGCCGCCGGTAACGGCGCACTGTCATTCGCATGGTCTCCCTCCTGGAAATGGCGTTTTAATCCTCCGGCCATGTCCAGGACGGCCAGTAATATCCCTGGCCGAGATCTGCGCCTGCCTGCAGTGCCCAGGTACGATCGCGTTCAGTCTCAATACCTTCGATAAGCACTTTCCCGGCAAGCTGAAAGCAAAGGGAAACCAGTTGCCTCAGCGCAGGGGTATCGCGTAAACGCCAGAATGCTTCCTTATCTATTTTGATGCCGCTTAACGGGAGTCGGCAGGCTAAAAACGACTGCGCTAAGACTTCATCCACGTCATCCAGCCAGATTGCGTGTCCCTGTTTTCTGAGCTGCTGCAGATTCTGAATGACGCGCTGCTTCTGCGCGACGGGCAGCGCCAAAAAGGACGCGAGGTCGACAATCTCAATACTGAGCGGCGCGGCTGACAACCTGATAAGCCGCTGAAAAGACGCAGGCTCTGTCAGGACGGTTATCGGCAGATTAATAAAAAGGTTATGACCGTGCGGCGTATTTTTTAACGCGGCAAGCTGCGCTTCAAGCAGCGTTATCGACCAGCCTGCAGACCGATCGCAAAAAAAATCCTCGCTGTGCCGCGTGTCTGACAGAACGCTAAGTACCTCCACACCCACCAGGCGCAAGGAGGCGAGGGCGACGATAGGCTCAAGCTTAATGCCGACGATGTCCTGAGAAATGTACTGCAACCGGGGGGGCGTATCGATCGGGTTTTGCGCTGTCACTCCATTGTCCTGTTGTCTGTCAGCCTCCAGGGGGCCGGGATACCAGGCTCTAGTGTGACGAGCTGACGTACAGGAAAACAGCAGGCGTTACTTAAATGCAACTAAGCCTTTTCGCAGCACGAAATTGTACGGGAGAAAATCGGGGGGATGGAGAAAAAACAGCCATATTTACAATCAACTAGCCCTAATCAGGCCAGAAAACGGAAAAGGCATTGACTCACCTGCCATTGACCGTATAATTCTTCGCGTTTCATCGCCGCGAAGTTCACTCTTCTCAGTGCGCCCTTAGCTCAGTTGGATAGAGCAACGGCCTTCTAAGCCGTAGGTCGTAGGTTCGAATCCTACAGGGCGTGCCATTTAGTCTCAGCGCAATTCTTCCCCAGACCTACCAGCCACTACCGTTCCTTCACCCTGTGCCTGAATTTAACCGTCGGATTTGCATGGTTAATTCTGGATGTGTATCATCTTGCTCCCGGCTCTATAGCCTGTCGGTGAGTACCTTTGTTCCATCATCGACCGGTCAGCAAGGGCCACCATACCGCCACTAGCTCATCGGGAAGAGCGACAACCAGGATGTTGTAGTACGGGGTTCGAGGCTCCGGTGGCGGACCAACGCCGACTTAGCTCAGTAGGTAGAGCAACTGACTTGTAATCAGTAGGTCACCAGTTCGATTCCGGTAGTCGGCACCATATTTATGGCTTCCCCGCGGGATGCCTCCGGCACGACATTCCTTTTCACTGTTGTTCATACCGGTCATGAAGGACATTTATGTGGTATTTACTCGCAGCATCGCTTGCCGCACTCTCCCTTAATAAAAGCCTGGCTTACCTGATGCTGGGGTTAACGGCATTTCTCGGCTGGAAACAGAGCATTCTTGACGCCCCTGCGCTGCTGGTTATTGCATCAATCGTTGTTGGCTGGTCTGTTGTTGAATGGCTCCGCAATAAAAATAATAAATATACTTATCTGGTCGAAGTCCTGTGCGTGGTCATCGCCGTTGCCCTGGTTTTGCATGCGATCCCGGGCTTCCATAACCCCAAAGTGCTTGATGCTGTCGTCGTTGGTCCGCAAAGCATACCGTTCAGTATGTACTTTAATATGGACAAGGCCGTGGTGCCGTTCTTTTTAATTACATGCATGTCAACGTTATTCGTAGCAAAACCCCTCTATAAAGCGGGTAAGGTCAGCTGGGGAATATTGATTCTTGCGATACCCGCTCTGTTACTTCTTGCTGTTGCGTTGGGGGGGCTGAGAATTGAGCCGCATGCGCCAGAATGGTTCGCTCAATTTGCCCTTGCGAATATTTTCTTCGTCTCTTTGGCCGAGGAAGCCTTGTTCAGAGGCTACCTGCAGCAACGCTTGTCCCGGATTATTCATCCTGTTGTCGCGCTGTTGATTGCCTCAGTCATCTTTGGGCTGATGCATTATAGCGGCGGTTTACTATTGATTATTTTTGCCAGCCTCGCCGGTATTATTTACGGCCTGGCGTGGATGTGGAGCGGCAGGCTCTGGGTTGCAACGTTATTCCATTTTGGGCTGAACTGCGTGCATTTATTGTTCTTCACCTATCCGATGTATGCCCCTCACGCGGCTACGTGATGCGTTTTTTAATAGTAGCCTTATAATTTGGCTACTTCTGGATAAGCATAAAAAGCCCCGAAATATCGGGGCTTTTTTATATATGCCGGGCGCGTAAATAACAAATTTCACTTCGCGTCAGAATGAATAGAAGGCTAATTAATTTCATTGCGGGCAGGCTTAAGGCTTTCTTAATCTAAAAATTATCTCGGATTAAAATTTGGGTTTTTATCATTCTAAAACCTGCAATAAAGAAATTTTACACTTTTACGTCTAAACTCGATTGATACTAATTATCATTAGCGTTGTTGTATGATTTAATCCTCTCCCACAAAGCTATGAGTGGTTACTCCCGTTGGTCTATTAAGGATATGTTCATGAATTCTCGCCTGCTGTCCTGCTTCTCGCTTGCCTTGTTGTCTTCATCACTTTTCCTTTCTACACAATCGGTTGCTGCCGAAAACAACGAAGGTATCGTTGTCTATAACGCGCAGCATGAAAACCTGGTGAAGTCGTGGGTTGACGGTTTTACCAAAGAAACCGGCATCAAAGTGACTTTGCGTAACGGCGATGACAGCGAGCTGGGTAACCAGCTGGTTCAGGAAGGCAGCGCATCCCCGGCTGACGTATTCCTGACCGAGAACTCGCCGTCAATGGTGCTGGTGGATAATGCCAACCTGTTTGCGCCGCTGGAGGCAGACACCCTGAAGCAGGTACCGGCGGAATATCGTCCGGCGCACGGTCGCTGGATCGGCATCGCCGCCCGCAGCACGGTGTTTGTCTATAACCCGGAAAAACTGAGCGAACAGCAGCTGCCTAAATCGCTGATGGATCTGGCAAAACCCGAGTGGAAAGGCCGCTGGGCGGCATCACCGTCAGGCGCGGATTTCCAGGCCATCGTGAGCGCAATGCTGGCCCTGAAAGGCGAGCAGGCTACCCTGGAATGGCTCAAGGCGATGAAAGCCAATTTCGTTGCCTATAAAGGCAACAGCACCGTGATGAAAGCGGTCAATGCCGGCCAGATTGATGGCGGCGTGATCTATCACTATTACCGCTTTGTCGATCAGTCCAAAACGGGCGAAAACAGCAAAAACACCAAACTCTATTACTTCAAACACCAGGATCCGGGCGCGTTTGTTAGCCTCTCTGGTGGTGGTGTGCTGGCGTCCAGCAAACACAAAGCGCAGGCGCAGGCCTTCATCAAATACATTACCGGTAAAGAAGGTCAGGAAAGTCTGCGTACCAACAATGCCTTTGAATACGCCGTGGGCGTGAACGCGGCCTCAAACCCGAAACTGGTTCCGCTGAAAGATCTTGATGCACCGAAAGTTGAACCTTCAGCGCTCAACAGTAAAAAAGTTATCGAGCTGATGACGCAAGCCGGCCTGCTGTGATCCTGAGAGTGAAGTGAAGGTCTTATGTCTGGTCTGAGTCTCGACATCGGAAAAAACAGAGTGCAGGAGCCTGCTCGCAGGCGTCCTGCACTGCCGATGGTTGCGTTAGCTGTATTGTTTTCATTAATGGCGCTTCTGCCTTTGGGTTTTATCATTGCCATTGGCATTGAGACGGGCTGGGAAACCATTAAGGCGCTGGTGTTCCGCCCGCGTGTTGCTGAACTCCTCAGCAACACGCTGTGGCTGACGGCTTTAGCGGTACCGCTCTGTATCGTGACGGGTGTGGCGATCGCCTGGCTCACCGAGCGCACGCAGCTTGCCGGGCGGGGGATCTGGTCTGCGCTGGCGGTGGCCCCGCTGGCGATCCCGGCGTTTGTGCAAAGCTATGCCTGGGTGAGCGTTGTCCCGTCGATGCACGGGCTCTCCGCAGGCGTTTTCCTCTC
The DNA here is from genome assembly GCF_034008295.1 of Enterobacter chinensis. NCBI lineage: Bacteria > Pseudomonadati > Pseudomonadota > Gammaproteobacteria > Enterobacterales > Enterobacteriaceae > Enterobacter > Enterobacter chinensis. The sequence continues at coordinate 637,104 of NZ_JARDVI010000002.1, read as the reverse complement.
CGTTCTTGCCTACTATCCATTTATCTACATGCCGGTTGCGGCTGTGCTGCGCCGCCTTGACCCGACGCTCGAAGATGTTGCCGCGTCGCTCGGCACGCCGCCGTGGCGGGTCTTTTTCCGCGTGGTGCTGCCCCAGCTCAAGCTGGCTATCTGCGGCGGCGCGCTGCTGGTGGCGCTGCACCTGCTGGCAGAATATGGCCTGTACGTGATGATCCGCTTTGATACCTTCACCACGGCGATTTATGACCAGTTCCAGTCTACCTTCAGCGGCCCGGCAGCGAACATGCTGGCGGGCGTGCTGGCCTTGTGCTGCCTGGCTATTTTAGTGCTGGAAGGCGTGACGCGCGGAAAAGCACGCTACGCGCGCATTGGCGCGGGGGCCGCGCGCGAGCAGAAACGCTGGCCGTTGAAGCCTGCGGCCGCCGCGCTGGGTCAGCTGTTTTTCATCGTGCTGATCGTGCTGGCGCTGGGCGTGCCGTTAATTGTTCTGTGCCGCTGGATTTGGCTCGGCGGCGTACAAAACTGGATGAGCGCCGATCTCTGGCACTCGCTGCGCCAGACGCTGATGCTCGGCGTGGGCGGAGCCCTGCTGACTACCGCATGCGTGATCCCCATTGCGTGGCTCGGTATTCGCTATCCGCACCGCATCTTCCGGATGCTGGAAGGGTGCATCTATATCACCAGCTCACTGCCGGGGATTGTCACGGCGCTCGCCCTGGTCACCGTCACCATTCATTACGCCCGTCCCATTTACCAGACGGAAATAACCCTGTTCCTTGCCTACCTGCTGATGTTTATGCCCCGTGCGCTCATCAACCTGCGGGCGGGGATTGCGCAGGCGCCGGTCGAGCTGGAAAACGTGGCGCGCAGCCTGGGCAGCACGCCCGCGAAGGCGCTCTGGAGCGTCACGATGCGGCTGGCCGCGCCGGGTGCGGCGGCGGGGGCAGCGCTGGTTTTCCTCGGCGTCAGCAACGAATTGACCGCCACGCTGTTGCTCTCTCCACTGGGCACGCGCACGCTCTCCACCGGATTCTGGGCGCTGACCAGTGAAATCGATTATGTGGCTGCCGCGCCTTACGCGATGCTGATGATCCTGATTTCACTCCCGCTGACCGCCATTCTCTATATGCAGTCGAAGAAAATTGCAGGGCTCTGACATGCTTGAATTAACCGCCATTTCTAAATCGTTTTCTGATGTGCAGGTGCTCGACAGCTTAAACCTGAGCGTTGCGCCGGGGAGCAGGACGGCCATTGTCGGGCCGTCCGGGTCGGGTAAAACCACGCTGCTGCGTATTCTTGCCGGGTTTGAAACGCCAGACACCGGGCGCATTGTCATGCAGGGGAGAACGCTGTTCGATGAAAACAGTTTTGTTCCCGCCCACCTGCGCCGGATCGGTTTTGTGCCTCAGGAGGGCGCGCTGTTCCCCCACCTCAATGTGGCAGATAACATTGCCTGGGGGCTGGACGGTACCCGCCACGAGAAGCGCCAGCGCGTTGAGGCGCTGATGGAGATGGTCTCTCTGGACAAGCAGCTCGCGACGCACTGGCCCCATGAGATTTCTGGCGGACAGCAGCAGCGCGTGGCCCTTGCCCGCGCGCTGGCCCAGCGTCCTTCAGTGATGCTGCTGGATGAACCGTTCTCGGCGCTGGATACCGGCCTGCGGGCCATGACGCGTAAAGCCACGGCCGATCTGCTGGCTGAAGCGGGCGTGGCCTCGATTCTGGTCACCCACGATCAGAACGAAGCGTTGTCCTTTGCCACTCAGGTTGCCGTCATGCGTTCCGGACGCTTCACGCAGGTCGGGACGCCTTATGAGGTTTACACCCGTCCCGTTGACGAAGAGACGGCGCTATTTCTTGGCGATGCGCTGATCCTGCCGGCAGAGCTCACCGCGGGTTACGCCGTGTGCGCGCTGGGCGAGGTGCCCACGGATAATGCCCATGCGACAGGACAGGGCAGAGTGATGCTGCGCCCGGAACAACTGAGCGTGACGGCATGTGCCTCGCATGAAAGCCCGATCTCCATTCTTGACGTGGACTTTACCGGCCAGCTGTCGACGCTCACCCTTGCGTTAGCCGGGGAGCAACAACCCGTTATTCTGAAGACCGTAAGCCAGCCAGGATGGAACCCCGGCACGGCGGTACGCATTGATATTGCTGGCTCCGCGCGGGTATTCGAATATTCTTAATATTCGTTAGTAATTTCATGCAACGGGTTGTTATAAAAGAATTTTCCCGAACGTATGGCATTTCCTCAGATTCTCTACCATGCTCATAAAACCTCACCATCCAGTGTGAGGTTTTTTGTAGTTGCTGATTAATCTCAAGGAAAAAGGTTATGAAAAAGACGACTGCTATTTTGTTGGGAACGGCATTACTGTTTACGACCAATGCTTTTGCTGCACAGCTACTGACTAAAAGCGAGTTCAAGAAAGTTGCGTCTCAGTATAAAAAAATCGGTACGGTAAACACCTCGAATGAGGTATCGGTTGATGATGCAAAAAAAGAACTGATTGAGAAAGCCGATAAAAAAGGCGCGGATGTCCTGGTGCTCACTTCCGGGAACACCAACAATAAAATTCACGGTACGGCCAATATTTACAAGAAAAAATAACGTTATTGCGGCCACCCCATTATGGGGTGGTTGTTCTTCATCTTCTCTCGCCACGCTTCCCTCCCGTACCCGGTTATACTTGCTAACGCATAGATAATGCGTATAGTTCTCATTTGCATTGCAACCAATATATTCTAAGGCCCGATAACGGGCCATTTTTGCGCGCACTTTCGAATGAGTTAACGATGAACAACACCAAAATACACAAAACGCTGCTGGCGCTCGCCGTTGGCGCGGTGACACATTCCGCCTTCGCAGCGGACGATAAAAAAGAAGACACCATTGTTGTGCAGTCTGCACCTGCCAGCGATTTTAAACCCGGCGGTGACCAGCCAGTGCCAGCCTTCCTTGACGGACAGGTCGCGAACGGCGGGCGTATGGGGATGCTCGGCCAGCAGAACGCCATGGATGTGCCGTTCAACATCATCAGCTACACCTCGAAGCTGGTGGAAGATCAGCAGGCGAAAACCATCGCTGACGTTGTCGCCAACGACGCGGGGGTACAGTTCGTTCAGGGCTACGGCAACAGCGCGGAAACTTACCGCATCCGCGGCCTGAAGTTCGACGGCGACGACATGACCTTTGGCGGGCTGTCCGGCGTTCTGCCGCGCCAGGTGGTGGATGCCCAGATGGTCGATCGCATTGAGATCTTCAAAGGGGCAAATGCCCTGATGAACGGCGCGGCGAGCTCCGGCGTGGGCGGGATGATCAACCTTGAGCCAAAACACGCGGGCGAGATCCCGCAGGCGAAAGTCGGGGTCGACTACACCTCGGATTCACAGATTGGTACCACGCTGGATGCGGGTCGTCGCTATGGTGACAACGACCAGCTTGGCGCGCGGGTGAACCTGGTGCATCGTGAAGGGGAAACCGGCGTACCGAACGATCGCCGACGCACCACGCTGCTTTCAACCGGCCTCGATTACAAAGGTGACCGCTTGCGCACCTCGCTGGATCTGGGCTATCAGAAAAAGACCTTCCACGGCAGCCCGACCAGCGTCAATATTTCGGCGGTGGATTTTGTGCCCGAGCCGCCGAAAAACGATCGCAACATCTCGCAGAAGTGGGCCTACAGCAATATCGAGAACGAGTTTGGGATGTGGCGCAGCGAGTACGACATCAGCGACAGCTGGACGGTCTATACCGGCCTGGGGGCCCAGCACGCGCACGAGGAAGGCACCTACAGCGCACCGAAGCTGGTTGATAAAAGCGGTAAGGCGACGGTCAGCCGCCTCGACACCAACCGCATCAGCGACGCCGTCAGCGGGATGGCGGGTATTCGCGGTAACTTTACTACCGGCTTTGTGTCGCATAAGGTGAACGTCGGCTATTCAGCGATGACGAAAAACGAAAAAATCGCGTGGAAAATGTCGGCAGCGAAGGATAACCCGACGACCAACATCTACCACAACACCGGCGTCGATATGCCGGACAGTACCAACTTCAACGGCTCTGGCGGAAAGTACAGCGATCCGCTGACCAGCGGACGCACCCGAACCCAGGGCTGGCTGCTGAGCGATACGCTGGGCGTACTGGACGATAAGCTGTTGTTCACCGCCGGGGCGCGCCACCAGAAAGTGGTCATCCGCGGGTATAACAAAATCACCGGTGCGGAAAACGACGCGGACGGCTTCGACGGCAGCCGCTGGATGCCAACCTACGGCGTCGTCTACAAGCCGTGGGAGCAAATCTCCCTCTATGCTAACCATACCGAAGCGCTGCAGCCGGGTAAAAACGCGCCTGACAGCGCCACTAACTACGGGCAGAGCACCGGTATCGTTCACTCTAAGCAGAATGAAGTGGGCGTGAAGGCCGACTTCGGTCGCGTAGGCGGCTCTCTGGCGCTGTTCGAAATCAAAATGCCTTCCGCTATTCTCGACAGCCAGACGAAGCATTACGGCCTGGACGCCGAGCAGCGCAACCGCGGCGTTGAGCTGAATGTGTTTGGCGAGCCGGTGCTGGGGATGCGTCTCAACGCCAGCGCCACCTGGCTACAGGCGGAGCTGACCAAAACCAATAACGGTCTCAACCAGGGTAATGACGCGATCGGTGTCCCGAACTTCTACGCCGTGCTGGGTGCGGAATATGACATTAAACCGATTGATGGCCTGACCGCGACCGCGCGCGTAAACCACTCCGGCACGCAGTATGCCGACCTCGCGAACAGCAAAAAGCTCGACAGCTACACCACGCTGGATCTGGGGATGCGCTATCGCTTCGCGGTGAACCACAATGCAAACCAGATGACGGTTCGCGCCGGCATCGACAACGTGACCAACGAAAACTACTGGGCCAGCGTGGACGATTCCGGCACCTACATCACTCAGGGTGAACCGCGGACCTTTAAGGTCTCGGTTGGCTACGAGTTCTAAGCGTTCCACCTCGTTATCCGGGGCAGGGATGCCCCAATCCCTTGCTACCTCCAGCATGAAGTGTTAAAACGTGCCCCTTCTAAAAAAGAGACAGGGGTAGGACGTGAAAGACGCGTCATCCGCTTCAGGCCATGGTAGCGCTGAAGCCTCGTCGGATCAGAATCCGACGCTGCAACGTGGTTTGCAAAATCGACATATTCAGTTAATTGCCCTTGGCGGCGCGATCGGTACCGGGCTTTTTCTCGGCATTGGCCCCGCTATTCAGATGGCTGGCCCGGCGGTTCTGCTGGGTTACGGTATCGCCGGGGTTATCGCCTTCCTGATCATGCGCCAGCTTGGCGAGATGGTTGTTGAAGAGCCGGTTTCAGGCTCCTTCGCGCACTTTGCTTATAAATACTGGGGCCCGTTTGCAGGCTTCCTTTCCGGTTGGAACTACTGGGTGATGTTCGTGCTGGTGGGGATGGCGGAGCTGACCGCCGCAGGTATCTATATGCAGTACTGGCTGCCGGATGTCCCGACGTGGATCTGGGCGGCGGCCTTCTTCATCATTATTAACGCCATTAACCTCGTCAACGTGCGCCTGTACGGTGAAACCGAGTTCTGGTTTGCGCTGATTAAAGTGCTGGCGATTATCGGCATGATCGGCTTTGGTCTCTGGCTGCTGTTCTCCGGCCACGGCGGCGAGCGCGCCACGATCGACAACCTGTGGCAGCACGGCGGTTTCCTCGCCACCGGCTGGAAAGGGCTCATTCTCTCCCTGGCGGTGATCATGTTCTCCTTCGGTGGGCTGGAGCTGATTGGCATTACCGCCGCCGAAGCGCGCGACCCGCACAAGAGCATTCCAAAAGCGGTTAACCAGGTGGTGTACCGTATTCTGCTGTTCTACATCGGCTCGCTGGTGGTGCTGCTGGCGCTCTATCCGTGGGTGGAAGTGAAATCCGACAGCAGCCCGTTCGTGATGATTTTCCACGATTTGAACAGCAACGTGGTCGCTTCTGCGCTGAACTTCGTTATCCTGGTCGCGTCACTGTCGGTCTACAACAGCGGCGTCTACTCTAACAGCCGCATGCTGTTTGGCCTCTCCGTACAGGGCAACGCGCCGAAGTTCCTCACCCGCGTCAGCCGTCGCGGCGTGCCGGTGAATTCCCTGCTGCTTTCTGGTGCCATTACGTCGCTGGTAGTGCTGATCAACTACCTGCTGCCGAAAGAGGCCTTTGGCCTGCTGATGGCGCTGGTTGTCGCTACGCTGCTGCTGAACTGGATAATGATCTGCCTGGCGCACCTGCGCTTTCGCGCCGCGATGCGCCGCAAGGGACGCGAAACGCAGTTCAAGGCGCTGCTCTATCCGGCGGGCAACTATATCTGTATCGCTTTCCTGGGGCTGATTCTGGTGCTGATGTGCACCATGGATGACATGCGTCTGTCGGCGATGCTGCTGCCGGTGTGGGTGGTGTTTCTGTTTATCGCGTTTAAGCTCTCGCGTAAAAAGTAGCACGGTTTTCTCCCTCTCCCTGTGGGAGAGGGCCGGGGTGAGGGCACCAGACCGCACCCGCCTTCACGCCCGGTCAGGCGAAGCAGCCACCTGCAGTATCAAATCTGAAACGCTATCCGTTTCCCATTCGGTAACGTCACATCAATGCTCATTTCACCGCCGAGCGCACTAACGTAGCGTTTGAGCGTTGAAAGCCGGGGATCGTTTCCCGGTTGTTCGATTTTCGCTACAGTGGGTTGTTTTACCCCCATTGCCTCGGCGAGTTCTGTCTGAGAAACCTTGAGCTCTTCCCGCAGTTGGTTCAGGGCAACAATTCTGCGCATCACGTCAACTTTAGCCGCAATACGCTCCTGACTTTCCGCGCTCTGTTGCGCCATGAGTTCTTTTAGCGTTGCCATATGGCCTCCTTATCCGCCAGATGTCTGCTGTACTCAACATCAGCCAGCGTAATCATTTCTTTATAAAACCGTTTTTGATTGCAACCGGTTTTGTCTCCAGCACAGAGCACAATTGCTTTACGTTCAGGATCAAAAGCAAAAAAGGCTCTGATGGGATTTCCCGCATGCTGAATACGTAACTCTTTCATGTTCGCATAGGCTGAAGCCTTAACGGTGTCTACGAATGGCCGCCCAAGCGTTGGGCCAAACTCGGCAAGGATATGCATCGCCGCCAGCACATCTTCTTTCAATGCCGTTGTTTGTTCAAAGAACCATTTGTCAAATTTGTCCGTTGTCTCGACGTTCCACATCGTTTCTCCTGTAGCTTCCTCGCTGCTTTAATTTATAGCCTATTGGCTATAATGACAATCAGAACATCTCGTTTTGTCATCCAGCGATCTTTATCGTGACTCCCCTCCCAAATCTGTTTTGATCCACAGGATCTTTAATTTGTAATCGATTACTTTTTATTTGAACTGTTTTGTAATCGATTACTTTTTCTGGGTGAGGCTCATCATGGTGTCAACAACTGAAAGTAGTGGAAAGGCGATAGCACAGCACCGGCTGCTGGTTCCGCGGCTGTCGTTAATGATGTTTTTGCAGTTTTTTATCTGGGGTAGCTGGTCGGTTACGCTTGGCCTGGTGATGACCCAGCACAACATGTCTTTGCTGATTGGCGATGCGTTCTCCGCTGGGCCAATCGCCTCTATTCTCTCGCCGTTTGTGCTCGGCATGCTGGTGGATCGCTTCTTTGCCTCACAGAAGGTGATGGCGGTGATGCATCTGGCGGGTGCGGCGATTCTGTGGTTCGTGCCGGGCGCGCTCGTTGCTGAAAACGGCGCGCTGCTGATCGGCCTGCTGTTTGGCTACACGCTCTGCTACATGCCGACGCTGGCGTTGACCAACAACATCGCGTTTCACAGCCTGGCGAACGTGGATAAAACCTTCCCGGTGGTGCGCGTGTTCGGCACCATCGGCTGGATCGTCGCGGGCATTTTCATCGGCGTGACCGGCGTGGCGTCCAGCGTGACCATCTTTCAGGTGGCGGCGGCCAGTTCCGTACTGCTGGCGCTTTACAGCCTGACGCTGCCGCACACCCCAGCCCCCGCTAAAGGGCTGCCGGTTAAGGTGCGCGATCTGTTCTGTGCGGATGCCTTCGCGCTGCTCAAAACCCGCCACTTTTTCGTCTTCTCCGTCTGCGCGATGCTGATATCCGTCCCGTTGGGCACCTACTACGCCTATACCGCCTCATACCTGGCGGATGCCGGGATTGCCGACGTCAGCACCGCCATGTCCTTCGGGCAGATGTCGGAGATCGTCTTCATGCTGGTGATCCCGCTGCTGTTCCGCCGTCTGGGCGTGAAATATATGCTGCTGATCGGCATGCTGGCGTGGTTCGTGCGTTACGCCATGTTTGCCCTCGGCGTGAGCGAAGAGTGGCGATTCCTGCTGTATATCGGCATTCTGCTGCACGGCGTGTGCTATGACTTCTTCTTTGTGGTGGGTTTTATCTATACCGACCGCGTGGCGGGCGAAAAAGTAAAAGGCCAGGCGCAGAGCATGATTGTGATGTTCACCTACGGCATCGGGATGCTGCTCGGCTCGCAGATTTCCGGTGCGCTCTACAACCGCCTGGTGGCGGGTCAGACCGTGCCGCAGGCGTGGGTGACATTCTGGTGGATCCCGGCGGTGGCCGCCGCGGCGATCGCGCTGATTTTCCTTCTCACGTTCAGGTATGACGATGACAAGGCGTAATGTTCAGGAGGTGGTATGAGGACGATGAAAGGACCTGGTATTTTTCTGTCGCAGTTTATTGGCGAAAAGGCACCGTTTAACTCGCTCGACGGGCTGGCTGGGTGGGCGGCAGGTAAAGGCTATAAAGCGGTGCAGATCCCCTGCAACCATCCGCACATTTTTGATGTGGAGAAAGCCGTAGAGAGCCAGACCTACTGCGATGAAGTCACCGCTAAGCTGGCCGCACAGGGGCTTGTCATCAGCGAGCTGTCGACCCATCTGGAAGGGCAGCTTGTGGCGGTAAACCCGGCTTACAGCGACGCGTTTGACCATTTCGCGCCCGCGTCAGTGCGCGGTAACGATGCGGCCCGCCGGGCGTGGGCCACGGAGAAACTGAAGCAGGCGGCGATTGCCTCCGCCAGATTGGGCCTGAAAGCGCACGCAACGTTCTCCGGCTCGCTGGCCTGGCCGTTTTTCTACCCGTGGCCACCGCATAACGAGCAGTGTTTCCAGGACGCGTTCGGGGAGCTGGCAGCCCGCTGGTGGCCGATTCTGGATACCTTCGATGAACAGGGCGTTGACGTCTGTTTTGAGCTGCATCCGGGAGAAGATCTGCACGATGGGGTGACCTTTGAGCGTTTTCTGGCGCTGGTGGATAACCACCCGCGCTGCAACATCCTCTACGACCCGAGCCATATGCTGCTGCAGCAGATGGACTACCTGGCCTTTATCGACATCTATCACGCGCGCATCAAAGCATTCCACGTGAAGGATGCCGAATACCGCGCCAGCGGGCGCAGCGGCGTGTATGGCGGCTATCAGCCGTGGATCAACCGTGCCGGTCGCTTCCGCTCGCTGGGCGACGGGCAAATCGACTTCAAAGGTATCTTCAGCAAGCTGACCCAGTACGACTATGACGGCTGGGCGGTACTGGAGTGGGAGTGCTGCCTGAAGGACGGTGATACCGGCGCGAGTGAGGGCAGCGCGTTTATCCGTCGCCACATTATCCCGGTCTCCGGGCGCGCGTTTGACGATTTCGCTGCAGGAGGCAAGCATGATTAACGTCGGGATTATCGGCAGCGGGTTTATCGGCCCGGCGCATATCGAGGCGCTCAGGCGCATGGGTTTTGTCCAGGTCGTCGCGCTGTGCGACAGCACGCTGGCGCAGGCGCAGGAAAAAGCGCGTCGGCTGAACATACCGCACGCCTACAGCAGCGTGGAGGCGTTACTCGCCCATCCCGATCTGCACGTGGTGCACAACTGCACGCCAAACCACCTGCACGCCGAGATTAACCGCCAGATCCTGCGTGCGGGAAAGCACGTCTTTTCCGAGAAGCCGCTGTGCATGACCCCGGACGAGGCGCGCGAGCTGGTGGCGCTGGCCGAGCAGGCGGGCGTGGTGCACGGCGTCAGCTTTGTTTATCGCCAGTTCGCGATGGTGCGCCAGGCGGCAAGCATGATGCGCGGGGGCAGCATCGGGCGGCTGTTTGCCGCGCACGGTAGCTACCTGCAGGACTGGATGCTGCTGGAAACCGACTACAACTGGCGGGTGGATGCCGCGCTCGGCGGCGCATCGCGCGCGGTGGCGGACATCGGCTCCCACTGGTGCGATACGGTGCAGTTCGTCACCGGGCGACGCATCACCGAGGTGATGGCCGATCTCGCCATCGTCTGGCCGACGCGCAAAGCCAGTATGTCGGGCAATCAGACCTTTACCCATGATGCGCACGCGCAGTATGAAGACAAGCCGGTCACCACCGAAGACTTCGGCTCGGTGCTGTTCCGCTTCGACGACGGCAGCAAGGGCAGCTTCAGCGTCTCGCAGGTGAGCGCGGGTCGCAAAAACCGCCTGACGTTTGAGATCAACGGCAGCGAGCGGTCGGTGGCGTGGGATCAGGAGATCCCGCAGCGGCTGTGGATTGGCCATCGCGCGCAGGCGAATCAGACGCTGAGCGACGACCCGAGCCTGATGAACCCTGACGTGGCCGACAGCGCCCATTTCCCCGGCGGGCATATTGAAGGCTGGCCGGATGCCTTTAAAAATATGATGGCGCAGTTCTACCGCGCCGTGCAGGCGGGCGCAATGCCGGATCGGCCTGCGTTTGCCACCTTCCATGATGGCGAAAACGTGATGTATATCATTGATGCAATAGTAAAAAGCCATCAGCAACAGCGCTGGGTTCGCGTGGCGCAATGACGCGTTGCCCGGTTCGCCGGGCAGCGAATTTATGGTAGCCTGCACAAAACGCTAACCGCAGGATGTGTCGTCGCTATGTCAATTCAGAAAATCGCCCAGCTGGCCGGGGTCTCCGTGGCGACGGTTTCCCGCGTGCTCAACAACAGCGATACCGTGAAAGCAAAAAACCGCGATCGCGTCCTGCAGGCGATTAAAGAGAGTAACTACCAGCCTAATCTGCTGGCGCGCCAGCTGCGCACGGCCCGCAGCTATATGATCCTGGTGATGGTCTCGAACATTGCTAACCCGTTCTGCGCCGAGGTGGTGAAAGGCATCGAAGAAGAGGCCGAGAAGAACGGCTACCGCATTCTGCTGTGCAACTCTGGCTCTGACATTGAACGCTCCCGCTCGGGCTTAAGCCTGCTGTCGGGCAAAATCGTCGACGGCATTATTACCATGGACGCCTTCTCGAAGCTGCCGGAACTGGCCGCGCTGATAGGTTCTGCCCCCTGGGTGCAGTGCGCCGAATACGCCGATGCCGGGACGGTTTCCTGCGTGGGGATTAACGACGTCGATGCGTCGCAGCATGCCGTCAGCCAGCTTGCTGAAGGTGGCCGCCAGCGCATCGCCATGATCAACCACGATCTCAGCTATAAATACGCCCGGCTGCGCGAGCGCGGCTACAAGAGCGTGATCCACCTTAAAGACCTGGAGTATCAGGCGGTGGAGTACGCGAGCGAACTCAGCTCCCGCGCGGGAATGGCCGCCATGCAAAATCTGCTGAAGGAAAACCCGCCGGACGCGGTATTTGCCGTTTCCGACACGCTGGCGGCAGGGGCCTTGCGCGCTATTCAGCAGGCGGGGCTGCGCGTGCCGGAGGATATCGCAGTTGTCGGTTTTGACGGCACCGAGCTGGCGGACATGATTTCGCTGACCACCATTGAGCAGCCGTCGCGGGATATCGGGCGCAAGGCGGTCGATCTGCTGATGAACAAAATCGACAACCCGGATGCGCCCACGGAAAGGGTGATGCTGGACTGGCGCTTTATTTCCCGCGCCAGTGCCTGATTATTTCGCCATCACGCCCGCCAGGGAGCGAATATCGTTCCCGGTCGGCGACTGGTGAATACGCAGACCAAATTCATCCACTACCGCAAAAATATGGTCGAAGATGTCGGCCTGAATCTCCTCATATTCCGCCCATACCACCGTATTGGTGAAAGCATATATTTCAATCGGTAAACCCTTCGCGTCAGGCGCTAGCTGGCGCACCATCAGCGTCATATCTTTACGAATACGCGGATGGTTACGCAGATATTCATTCAGGTAGGCGCGGAAGGTGCCAATATTGGTCATCTTGCGCAGGTTTAATACCGATTCGCCTTCGCCGTTCTGCTGATTCCACAGGTTAATTTCTTCATGTCTCGCGGCCAGATAGGGCTTCAGCAGCTTCGCCTGAATCAGCTTCTGCTGCTCCTGCTCGTCGAGAAAATGAATGCTGGTGGTATCAATATTCAGGCTGCGCTTAATGCGTCGCCCGCCGGAGGCAGACATGCCGCTCCAGTTGATAAAGGCGTCAGAGACCAGCGCCCACGTCGGAATGGTGGTGATGGTATTATCGAAGTTGCGCACCTTAACGGTGGTCAGGCCGATGTCCGTCACCGTGCCGTTAGCGCCGTATTTTGGCATCTCCAGCCAGTCGCCAAGCTTGAGCATATCGTTGGCGGAGAGCTGAATACCGGCGACTAGCCCCAGTATCGGGTCTTTAAAGACCAGCATTAACACCGCCGCCATGGCGCCCAGGCCGCTTATCAGAATCGCCGGAGACTGGCCGATCAGCAGGGAGATAATCAAAATCCCCACCAGAATGGCGCTCACCAGCTTGATACCCTGGAAGATCCCTTTCAGCGGCAGCTGCGACGCGGTGGCCATTTTCTGCGACAGATTGAAAATCACGTCCAGCAGCGAGAAGAAGGAGAGCAGGGCATATACCATGACCCAAAGTTTCGCGCAGGTGGTGAGAATTTCCGCCGCTTCGCTGCCTTTTTGCAGCCACAGCACCGCCTGAACGTTAACGATTATCCCCTGCAGGGTAAAGGCCACCCGATGAAATAACTTGTTCTGCGTGATGATCTGCAGCCATAAATGGCTGCTGGCCTGCGCGCGCTTCTCGAAGGCCCGCAGCACCAGCTTGTGCAGAATAAAATGAACGATGATGGCGGTAAGAAAAATAATACCAAAGATAATCACTAAAGAGGTTGTGTGATTAATTTCAATCCCTAACTCTTCAACCTGAGCAATTAATTCCTGCATAACGTCTCCTGTATTGATGCAGCCCCATAATGGCGGCTGCGGATCTATTATGCAAATTCACGGGCTTATTTGGCGGCCTGACAGACCTTCACTACCGGCAGGCTCAGGCGATGGCGCATGCGCAGCGTCGCCAGCGCCAGCACCACCATCATGGCCGTTTCCACCATCAGGAAGGTGTTAACCGCCTGGGTGTAATCCCCGTGATGGTGTTGCAGCGCGTGCAGCAAGATTGCGCCAAAGATGGCCGGACCCAGCCCCAGCGCGGCCTGCTGCAGCGTGCTCAAAATAGCGCTCGCGGCCCCTGCGTCGTCAGGCTGAATATCGCGCATCCCGATGCGATAGAAGCTGTTCACGATCAGCGCCTGCCCGTAGCCCACCAGCCCGGTCGCGGGGGCCAGCGTCAGCGCGGTGTTGTTCATGCCCCACAGCCGGAACGTCGCCATCAGCGCCAGCAGGCCGGCAATCTGGATCGCCAGGCCCGTCAGCAGAATGGTGCTGGTGCTGTAGCGGGCAATCAGACGCGGCGCGAACCACGCGGAAATAAAGTAGGTTACCCCCAGCGCAATAAAGCTGTTCCCGGACTGCCACGGCGCCATCCCCAGACCGGTTTGCATGGTCAGCGCCATGCAAAACATAAACCCGGACCAGACGCTGAAAAAGAGCATCGCAATCAGTACGCCAAAGCGAACGCTGCGAAGCGAAAGCAGGCGCGGTGGGATCAGCGGGTGGGCATTCTCACGCTCTTTTTTGCGCGCATTCAGCGCCATCAGCCAGGCCAGCGGGATAAGGGCGAGAAGCATCGCCTTCAGCGGCCAGGACCAGTGCCACTGTGGGCCAAGCGCCATCGGGAACAGCAGGCAGCAAAGCATGATGGCCAGCATCACGGTGCCAGCCCAGTCGATGCGAGACGGCGTCTCACGACGGGTTTCCGGTACGAAACGGCGGCTCAGCGCCAGTACCACCAGGCAAATCGGTACGTTGATAAAAAAGGCGTTACGCCAGCCCAGCCCGGCGATATCCGCCGACACCAGCCAGCCGCCGCCCATCTGGCCGACGATAAACGCAATCCCGCCGATGCCGCCAAACAGGCTGATGGCTTTTGCGTGAGCGGTACCTTTCAGCGTCACGTGCAGCGTGGCAAGAATTTGCGGCATGATCAGTGCGGCTCCTGCACCCTGAACGATGCGCGCGGCCAGCAGTTGTTCAATGTTCCCCGCCATGCCGCACAGCAGCGAGGTCAGGCCAAAGATCCCCACGCCCCACATAAACAGACGACGACGGCCAAAATTATCCCCCAGCTTGCTGCCGAGGGCGAGGCAGACGGCGAAGGCCACGCCGTAGAGGGCGACGATCAGCTCCAGCTCGGTGGCGGTGGCGTGCAGTGAATGGGTGATAGCGTCCAGCGCCACGTTGGTGATTGAGGTATCAATCATCGGCAGCATCTGTCCGGTTAACAGCAATATCAGGCCAGCGCGACCCGGTGAAACAACTGACGTATTCATGGTAACTCCATTGCGTCATTCAACAGATGGTCGTAGCATCAACCATCTAATAAACGGGTACCAGTTCTTGCTTATACTGGTACTGGCACTACCATGCAGGGGGATTTATGGCGCTGATGTCTGAACCTGTCGTCTCACTTAAGGACGACACCCGAAAACAGCTGGGGGCATTTTTGCGTGCCCGTCGGGAAAGCCTCGATCCGCAGCGCCTCGGTTTACCGCGCAGCGGCCGCCGCCGCACGCCGGGCCTGCGCCGGGAAGAGGTGGCGATGCTCGCGGATGTGGGCGTGACCTGGTACACCTGGCTGGAGCAGGGCAGGGACGTCAATCCTTCCAGCGTGGTGATGGCCGCTGTCGCAAAAGCGCTGCAGTGTACTCCAACCGAAGCCCGACACCTGTTTGTGCTGGCGGGGTTACCGCCGGGTGAAGCGCCGCAGGCGGTCTGCTGCGAGGGCATTAGCGAAGGCACGCGCCGCCTGCTGGATACGCTGATGCCGAAACCTGCCAGTATTCAGAAACCAAACTTCGATATCGTGGCGTGGAACGACAGCTTTGGGCACCTGATGGGCGTGGATTTCAATGAAATTCCACCAGAAGACCGCAACTGTATTTACCTGTTCCTCACGCATCCTGCGTGGCGCGCGCGTCTCGGCAGACGCGACGATGTGCTGCCGATATTTGTCTCCTATTTCCGGGCGGCGATGGCCGAGCACCGGGGCGACCCGCTGTGGGAGGCCAAGCTGGCGCGCTTCTTTGCAGTGTCAGAAGAGTTTAAGACCCTGTGGCACCAGCGCAACGACGTGCGCGGCGTGGAGAACCAGCTCAAGCTGTTTACCCATCCTGAGCTGGGGGAATTTACGCTGCAGCAGATGTACTGGTACTCCGCGCCGCGAAACGGGTCGCGGCTGCTGGTGTATTTACCGGTGGATGAAGCGGGGGAGCGGGCGATGGAATGGCTGGCGGAGCAGGGTAAATAAGTTTTTTGCGAGACGCTTTCAGGGAATCAACGCGGATCCGGTTCTGCCTGTTTAAAGCGCGTAAGGTGAGACACGAGAGGCTAAATTAGCCTTTAATACAAATTGCCTTATATGCTAATATCATCAGGGATGAAAAACCGTGTTCAGACTTATTGTTCATGAGGCGGTCAGGGAAGAGATTCTCTCACTGCCTGCTGGGGTACAGGCGAAGCTGATTCGCCAGATTGATAAATTACGCTCTAACCCGACAGTACTGAGAGAACCTGACAGCAAACCCTTACCCTATGGTTTGTTTGAAATCAGAACCGTCGGGCTGATCCACACCCGTGGGATCTACGTATATCAGCGGGAAAAGACAATTTTTCTGCTGCGGGTATTTATCAAGAAAACGCAAAAAATGCCCTCTGCTGAACTCCGTCTGGCATTGAAACGACAACAGGAGATGTTGGATGAGCAAAAAGATTATTGACTGGGATGAACTAAGAGCGGAGCTGTTAAGCGATTCAGACGTTCAGGCTTCTTTTGATGCCGAAGAACGCAAAGAGCGCTTGCGCGAAATGTTGGCGCAATGGCGAAACCAGGCTGGCCTGACGCGTGCTCAGGTTGCAGAAAGAATGGGCGTCAGCGCACCAACGGTTTCCAGAATGGAAGCGAATATTACCCGGGCGAGCCTTGATACGTTAACGCGCTATGCGCTGGTGTGTGGGGTGAAGCATCCGCAGATTACGCTTTATTGAAAACTGGCACGCCGGAACCCAGCGTGCCAGAAGGGATTAGCACTCGGTCACAATCGTGCTCAGCGGCAGGCGGGATTTCGGCAGCGTGGCGTTGAAATCTTCCACGCTGTGATGCCCAACTGGCACCACCACCAGGCTGGTAAAGCCTTTCTCTTTCAGGCCAAACTCTTCGTCGAGGATCGCGGCGTTGAAACCTTCAATCGGTACCGCGTCCAGACCCATTGCGCCAACGCCCAGCAGGAAGTTGCCGACGTTCAGGTAAACCTGCTTCGCCATCCACTGGTCGTCATCTTTCAGATCCACACGGTGCATGTCGGCAAAGTAGGTACGGCCCTTGTGGTTTGCGGCTTTGGCTTCCGGCGTGTTGAAACGACCATCTGCTTCTTCCTGGTCTACGACGCGTTCCAGCCAGGCGTCATCCAACGCGGTTTTCGCGCAGAACACCACCACGTGAGAAGCATCCAGCATTTTGCGTTCGTTGAACACGAAGGTGCCCGCGGCGGATTTCGCCACACGCGCTTTACCTTCCTCGGTGCTGGCGACAATAAAGTGCCACGGCTGGGAGTTGGTGCTGGACGGGCTGTACTGCAGCAGGGTTTTGATTTTTTCCGCTTCTTCAGCGGTCAGTTTTTTGGCTGGGTCGAACGCCTTGGTGGAGTGGCGTTTCAGGGCGACAGAAATGATATCCATAACAACTCCTGGTGATGAAATTCGCCCGCGTGCGGGCGCGAAAGGGGAGCAGATTACAGCGGGACGCGGAAAAAGATAAGTGCAATTCGAGCGTTTACTCTGTTCGTCTCAGACGAACAATCAGACCGGCCTGATCCACTTCTGGTCTTTTTTGGGCAGTTTATCCACCACCAGATTCCAGGAATCATTGATGAGGTCGGTCACCAGTTCCGGGGTCACATCGTCAGTGCCGTAAAGGGAAATCCAGTGCTTTTTACTCAGATGGTAACCCGGCTCTATCCCGCGATAGATCTGCTGATTGAGCAGGGATTTCTCCGGGTCTGACTTCAGGCTGACGTGCGGCCGTCCGTGCGCGAGCGCCATAATCATGAAAATTTTTCCGCCCACTTTGAAGACATCAAACTCCGGCCCAAACGGCCAGCAGTGTTCGGTGAACGGCAGCTCCAGCGCCACGCGTTTTGCGTGCTCCTGCAATGTCTTATTGTCCATCGCTCTCTTCCTGGGCAAGCCCGCGCCACATCACCTCAAAACCGAGCGCTTTAAAATCAACGGCGCGGGAAGGGTCGCGAGTGGCAAATTCCATCGTAGATTCGGCCAGCGATAAGAAAAGCGCATCGCCGAACGTTTTAAATTCATCTGACATAAACACCTGACGCACCGAGCGGCGGCAGAGTTCATGCAGCTCGGGGAACATCTCTTTCACGGCGTGTTCGGTCTCGGCGTTGATCTTCTCGCTGACGCCAAGCTGGCGAATAGCGGCGTGCGAGAGAGGGTTTTTGATCCCCCAGTCAACATAGCTGTTCCAGATGTTTCGCGTATGCTCTTTCGGTGTGGTGAGGCTGCGATCCAGGTTGGACAGCATTGCCTGGCAGAGATCCTGCTTCAGGTGCAGGTAGAGGGCATTCAGCAGATCGTCTTTCGTAGCAAAGTAGCGAAACAGAGTCCCTTCGGCGACGCCCGCGTTTCGGGCGATTAACGCCGTTGAGGCGGCAATACCTGACTGTGCAAATGCCACCGTTGCGGCTTCCAGTAAGGCCTGTTTTTTATCTTCACTCTTCGGACGTGCCACTAAATTTTTCCTCCTGTCAATTATAAAAACCCCGATTGAAACACGTGCTTTGACACGCTGCAACGCGGAATGTCAAAGATCGAAAACGTCTTGACGACTTTATCATCATATCTATAATGAGTGCTTACTCACTCATAATCAAGTTTACCCCGCGCAAACTATCGGATGGCGCGCGTTTTCGGGTCAGGATATGAAAAAACCTCTCTTCATCTGCGTGGTGTTAATCATGATTATTGCTTCAGTTGCGAGTTTGCCGTTTGTTCTGAATGCCGGATTTGGCCAGCCGCCGCAGGGTGAGCAGCTCACTGAAGTGGAGGCCTCCCCGCAGTATCGCGAGGGAAAATTCCACAATACGCTACCGACGCCGGGCTATAACGGTGACAAAAGTATGCTGGTTGCGACGTGGGATTTTCTCACCAAAAAAACCGAAAACGCCCGCCCGGCCCAGCCGCTGCCGCTGGTGAAAACCGATCTTGCAAGCCTGCCGCTGGAGCAGGATACCCTGGTGTGGCTCGGTCACTCCTCGTGGTACCTGCAGCTCGCGGGCAAACGCATCCTGATTGACCCGGTTCTTGGCAACTATGCCGCGCCGTTCTCGTTCCTTAATAAAGCCTTTGCCGGCGAGTATCCATGGCGCGCTGAAAGCATGCCGGAAATCGACCTGCTGATTATCTCGCACGATCATTACGATCATCTGGATTACGCCACTATCAGGGCGCTACTGCCGAAGGTGAAGCGCGTGGTGACGCCGCTGGGCGTCGGATCCCACCTGCGCTACTGGGGAATGAAGCCTGAGATTATCGACGAGCGTGACTGGAACCAGTCGGTGCGCATCAGCGATGAACTGACGGTGCATGTTCTGCCGGCGCGTCACTTCTCGGGGCGCGGTATCAAACGCGATCGGACCTTGTGGGGCAGCTTTATGTTCGTCACGCCAGAGCAGAAGGTTTACTACAGCGGTGATTCCGGTTACGGCCCGCATTTTAAAGCCATCGGCGAGCAGTTTGGCAGGGTTGACCTGGCCATCATGGAAAACGGGCAGTACGACCAGGACTGGAAGTACATCCACATGCTGCCGGAGGAAACGGCGCTGGCTTCGGCGGATCTGAACGCGAAAGCCGTGGTGCCCGGGCATAACGGACGCTTCGTGCTGGCGAAACACGCCTGGAACGACCCGCTGATCCAGCTGGCCAACGCCAGCAAGGGTAAAAATTATCGGCTGCTGACGCCGGAGCTGGGCGAGCCCGTCCGGGTGAGTGACACCACACAAACATTTCGTGCGTGGTGGGAATAATGTTTAAGCGAGAAGCAGAGGGGGAGAGCTGTATGACCATTTCCGCTCAAGTCATCGACACTATCGTCGAATGGATCGACGACAACCTGCACCAGCCATTACGGATTGAAGAGATTGCCCGCCACGCGGGTTACTCAAAATGGCACCTGCAGCGGTTGTTTATGCAATACAAAGGGGAGAGTCTGGGGCGTTATATCCGTGAACGCAAGCTGCTGCTGGCGGCGCGAGACCTGCGTGAGTCGGACGAGCGCGTGTATGAGATCTGCCTGCGCTACGGGTTTGACTCACAGCAGACGTTTACCCGCATCTTCACCCGCACGTTCAACCAGCCGCCTGGGGCGTACCGCAAAGAGAACCACAGTCGGACGCATTGAACGCAAACGCAAGCCGGGTCAGGCGTAGCCGCCACCCGGCTTTTTTTATTGGCTTACGACGCCAGTGAAAACCAGCGACGCCAGACGAAACGCAGCACAAAGAATTCGATGGCACCCAGCAGTAAAAACCACACGCAAAACAGAATAGTATAGAGCTGGTTAAGGTCGACCATATGAAAGGTCTGAACCAGCTTCTGGGCCAGCACCAGCCCAAGCGAGGGTGCAGGAAGCAGCAGGCACGAAAGCAGCGCCAGCAATAAAATGCCGCCTGCTGTGAGCAGCGATTCTAACGGGTGTTTCATCGTAATGTTAATCGTCAGTTAAAAATGTCATTGTCCGGCATCCCGGAACGTAAAGCAATATCAACCCGGCGTACGTTTTTTGAATAAACGAACGCGCTATTCTGCGAATAAATAACAGAAAAAATAATAATTCGACTAAAGCGATAAGATTATTATCGCGTAATGTAAATAAACGTCTGTATCAGGAAAATAATTTTACAAACGTATAGGTGCTATATCCAATTAACGTGGCAATAACAATGGCCACGATAACGTATAACACCAGTCGACGTCCGCGATAAATACCCATCATGGTTTCCCCTCGTTTAGTGTTGGTTTAGACATATTTTGTAAAAATCAGCTCATCGAAATAGTTTTAAACAGTTTTGAATAACCGAGAAGTCATTATATTGCGGTAGATCAATTTTACCCGCAAGACTTTAAAATGAATTTATTTAAGTCCGAAAGGAATTCAGACTTCTGTTCACCGGATATTGAAGGAAAATAAGATGACCGAAAAAAAGATTTCTCCAAACATGCCGCCTTCCGGCGGGTTGGCATACCAGCAGACCGTAGAGCAGGTGCTTGCTCACACGCAGAGCCAGGCCAGCGGCCTGGACCGTGCAGAAGCACAGGCGCGTCTGCAAAAAGTGGGGCCGAACGCGCTGCCGGAGAAAAAAGGTAAACCCGCCTGGCTGCGTTTTTTAGCCCATTTTAATGATGTTCTGATTTATGTCCTGCTGGCCGCCGCCGTATTAACGGCAATAATGGGCCACTGGGTTGATACGCTGGTTATTTTGGGCGTGGCGGTGATTAATGCCTTAATTGGCCACATTCAGGAAAGTAACGCGGAAAAATCCCTGAAGAGCATTCGCAATATGCTCTCCAGCGATGCGCGCGTTATTCGCAACGGCAGTCACGAAACTATCCCCACAACTGAAATAGTCCCGGGCGATATTATTGTATTACGCGCAGGGGATCGTATTCCGGCAGATATGCGTTTAATCGAGGCGCATAATTTACGCGTGGAAGAGGCTATTCTGACCGGTGAATCCACCGTCGTGGATAAACACACCGGCCCGCTGAGCGGAGAATTGCCGCTGGGTGACCGCACGAACCTGGTCTTCTCCGGAACCACCGTGAGCGCGGGCGGAGGCGTCGGCGTGGTGATTGCCACCGGGCAGGAGACCGAGCTTGGCCACATTAACCAGATGATGGCGGGCATTGAAAAGCACCGCACGCCGCTGCTGGTGCAGATGGACAAGCTGGGCAAAGCGATCTTCGCCATTATCCTCGTCATGATGGCTGCGCTGTTTATCTTCAGCCTGGTGTTCCGCGAGATCCCGATGGGCGAGCTGCTGCTCTCCCTGATTAGCCTGGCAGTGGCGTCCGTACCGGAAGGGCTGCCGGCCATTATCTCCATCATCCTCTCCCTGGGCGTGCAGGCGATGGCGCGCAAGCGGGCTATCATCCGCAAGCTGCCGACGGTTGAAACCCTTGGCGCGATGACCGTGGTCTGCTCGGATAAAACCGGCACCTTGACCATGAACGAAATGACGGTCAAAGCCATCATCACCGCCGACACCTGCTACCGCGTGGACGGCAACAGCTACGAGCCGGCGGGTAACATTTACCTGGAGGGCAGCGACGAGCCGGTGCAGATCCAGCCGGGCACCGTGCTGGAGCAGTACCTGCGCACCATCGACCTGTGTAACGACAGCCAGCTGATTCAGGACGAGCGCGGTCTGTGGGGTATCACCGGTGGGCCAACCGAGGGGGCACTGAAGGTGCTGGCAGCGAAGGCCAACCTTGAGCCGGTCATGACCACGCTGGTTAACAAGATCCCGTTTGACTCGCAGTACAAGTACATGAGCACCCACTATCGGATTGACGGTGAGGAGCAGATACTCATCACCGGCGCGCCGGACGTCCTTTTCGCCCTGTGCGCGCAGCAGCAGACCCGCCACGGCGCGGAAGCTTTCAACCGTGCGTACTGGGAAACCGAGATGGAGCGCTATGCGCGTCAGGGGCTGCGCATGGTCGCGGCGGCGTTCAAGCCGGCCAACGGCGAGCAGACATTAACGCACGACGATCTGAGCCACGGCCTGATCTTCCTCGGCATCGCCGGGATGATGGATCCGCCGCGTCCGGAAGCGATTGACGCGATTAACGCCTGCCAGCAGGCGGGGATCCGAGTGAAGATGATCACCGGCGATCATCCACAGACGGCAATGAGCATCGGCCAGATGCTGGGGATCGTCAACAGCGAGCAGGCGGTGACCGGCTACCAGCTGGAGAAGATGGACGACGCCGAGCTGGCGGACGCGGCGGTGAAATATGACATCTTCGCCCGTACCAGCCCGGAGCATAAGCTGCGCCTGGTGAAAGCGCTGCAGGACAAAGGCGAAATCGTCGGCATGACCGGCGACGGCGTGAACGATGCGCCGGCGCTGCGTCAGGCGGACGTGGGCATCGCGATGGGCATCAAAGGCACGGAAGTGACCAAAGAGGCGGCGGACATGGTCCTGACGGACGATAACTTCGCCACCATCGCCAGCGCGGTAAAAGAGGGGCGTCGCGTTTACGACAACCTGAAGAAGACCATCCTCTTCATCATGCCGACCAACCTCGCGCAGGGTCTGCTGATTGTGATTGCGCTGCTGGCGGGGAACATCATTCCGCTGACGCCGGTGCTGATTTTGTGGATGAACATGGCGACCTCCGCCACGCTCTCCTTCGGCCTGGCCTTTGAAGCCGCCGAGCGCAACATCATGCGCCGTCCGCCGCGCCAGACCGGGCAGCACGTGATGGACGCCTACGCCGTCTGGCGCGTGGCCTTCGTCGGCACCATGATTGCCATCGCCGCCTTTGCGCTGGAAGCCTGGCTGGCCCCGCGCGGCCACAGCGCGGAGTTCATCCGCACCGTGCTGCTGCAGATGCTGGTCTGCGCCCAGTGGGTGTACATGATTAACTGCCGCAACACCGAAGGGTTCTCCCTGAACCGCGGCCTGCTGGCGAACAAAGGGATCTGGCTGGTCACGGGCGTGCTGTTCCTGCTGCAGGCGGCCATTATCTACCTGCCGTTTATGCAGATGCTGTTCGGTACCGAAGCGCTGCCGCTGCGCTACTGGTTTGTGACCCTGGCGGTGGCGGGCGTGATGTTCTTCGTCGTCGAAATCGAGAAGCGACTGACCCGCAGGTTCCGCAAGGCTGCATAACTTTTTGCCCTCACCCTAACCCTCTCCCGCAGGGAGAAGGAACTCAGACCTCCCTCTCCCTGCGGGAGAGGGAGGTCTGAGGGGAACACATCTGAGGTACTCCCATGAAACTCCCACTCCTTTTCGCACTCCTCGCCAGCACCCTGCAACCCGCCTTTGCCGCCGCGATCCCCGTTCGCGTTGCCGCCGTGGAGCAGACCGCCCACGCCGCCGAGCGCCAGATCCCGGGCCGCATCGAAGCCATTCACACCATTGAGCTGCGCGCGCGTACGGAAGGTGTGATAACCAAAATCAACTTCCGCGACGGGCAGTACGTGAAAAAAGGCGACCTGCTGTTTGAGCTCGACGACGCCGAGCCGCGCGCGGCCCTGCGTCTGGCGCAGGCCGAAGTCAACAGCGCCGAAGCCACGCTGCGTCAGGCGCAGCAGCAGCTTTCGCGCTTTGAAAGCCTGGGCAACAGCAACGCCATCAGCCGTCACGACGTGGACAATGCGCGCATGCAGCGGGACGTCGCCCGCGCCGCGTTGGAGCAGGCCAAAGCCCGGCTTGAGGCCCGACAGGTCACCCTGACGTACACGCGCATTACCTCCCCGATTGACGGCCGCGTGGGGCACAGCCAGTTCCACGCGGGCAGCCTGGTTAATCCTGCAAGCGGCGTGCTGGTGGAGGTGGTGCAGCTCGATCCGATACGCATCGCCTTTGCGCTGGAAGAGGGCGCGTTTGCCGCTAAAGCCGGCCAGCATGCGGATATCAGCGCCATGAAGCGTGCCTGGCAGGCGCTGATCGAC
Source organism: Enterobacter chinensis (assembly GCF_034008295.1). Lineage (NCBI taxonomy): Bacteria > Pseudomonadati > Pseudomonadota > Gammaproteobacteria > Enterobacterales > Enterobacteriaceae > Enterobacter > Enterobacter chinensis. The sequence continues at coordinate 613,036 of NZ_JARDVI010000002.1, read as the reverse complement.
AGCAACGGCCAGCGCATCTCCGGTGAACTGACGTCCGTGGATAACCGCATCGACCCGCGCACTGCCAGCGTGATGCTGCGCGCCGAGTTCGCCAACCCGCGCCATCAGCTCCTGCCCGGCGGCAACGTAAATGTGTATTTGCGACCGATGAGCGAGAAGGCGGTACTAACCCTTCCTGCCGCGGCGGTCCAGCAGAACGGCGACGGGTTCTTTGCCTGGATGGTTAACGCCGACGGCAAAGTCGAAATGCGCCCGCTGACGGTCACCGGACAGATTGGCCAGCAGTTCCAGATTGCATCCGGCGTTAAGCCCGGTGAGCGAGCGATTACTGACGGCGCGCAGCGCGTGCAGCCAGGCGCTGCCGTCCAGATACTGAATTAAGGAGCCATCATGCTGACGTTTTTCATCAAACGCCCGCGCTTCGCGATGGTCATTGCGCTGGTCATCACCCTGCTGGGGGCCATCGCGCTGAAGATTATTCCGGTGGAGCAGTACCCGCAGATTACGCCGCCGGTCGTGAATGTGTCAGCGTCATGGCCGGGCGCGAGCTCGGCTGACGTGGCGGAAGCCATCGCCACGCCGCTGGAGACCCAGCTGAACGGCGTGGACCACATGCTCTACATGGAGTCCACCAGCTCGGGCGAAGGCAGCTACAGCCTCAACATCACCTTTGCGGCAGGCACCGATCCGGACCTTGCCGCCATCGACGTGCAAAACCGCGTGTCGCAGGCCGTGGCGCAGCTTCCCGCCGAGGCGCAGCAAAACGGCGTGCAGGTACGCAAGCGCGCCACCAACCTGATGATGGGGGTAAGTCTTTACTCACCGAACAATACCCACACGCCGCTGTTCGTCAGCAACTACGCCAGCACCCAGGTGCGTGAGGCGCTGTCTCGCCTGCCGGGCGTCGGGCAGGTGCAGATGTTCGGCGCGCGCGACTACAGCATGCGCATCTGGCTGCGTCCGGACCGTATGAACGCTCTGAACGTGACGACCGACGACGTGGCGCAGGCGCTGCGCGAGCAGAACGTGCAGGGTGCGGCGGGCCAGGTCGGCACGCCGCCGGTGTTTAACGGCCAGCAGCAAACCCTGACCATCAACGGGCTGGGGCGCTTAAGCCAGGCTGAAGACTTTGCCGACATCATCATCCGCGCGGGTGAGATGGGCCAGCTGGTGCGCCTGAAGGATGTCGCCACCATCGAGCTTGGCTCGCGCAGCTACAGCTCTGGGGCGCAGCTGAACGGGCATGATTCCGCCTACCTCGGCATCTATCCGACCCCGTCCGCCAACGCCCTGCGCGTGGCCGACGCGGTGCGCGCGGAGCTGGAACGACTCTCGACGCGCTTCCCGGACGATCTGGTCTACGAGGTGAAGTTCGATACCACCTCCTTTGTTGCCGCCACCATCAAGGAGATCGGCGTCTCGCTGGCGCTGACCATGCTGGCGGTGGTAGTCGTGGTTTCCCTGTTCCTGCAAAGCTGGCGTGCGACGCTGATTGTTGCGCTTGCCATTCCGGTGTCGCTGGTGGGCACTTTTGCGGTGCTCTACACGCTGGGCTATTCCGCCAACACGCTCAGCCTGTTCGCCATTATTCTGGCGCTGACCATGGTGGTGGATGACGCCATCGTGGTGGTGGAGAGCGTCGAAACGCTGATGGCGGAAGGGCAGAGCCGCACGGCGGCCACCGCGCTGGCGCTGCGCCAGATCGCCGGGCCGGTAATTGCGACGACGCTGGTGCTGCTGGCGGTGTTTGTGCCGGTGGCGCTGCTGCCGGGGATTGTTGGCGAGCTGTACCGCCAGTTTGCGGTGACGCTCTCGACGGCGGTGACGCTCTCAAGCCTGGTGGCGCTGACCCTGACCCCCGCGCTCTGCGCGCTGCTGCTGCGCCCGCGTCCGGCACGCCAGGCGGCTGTGTATCGCGTTTTCAATCGCGGACTGGATACTACGCGCAATGGCTATACCCGCATCGTCAATTTCTTCAACCTTCGCCCGTGGCTGGCGCTGCTGGCTACCGCAGGCGCGGCGGCCGTGGTGGCGTTCAGTTTTACGTCGATGCCAAAAGGCTTCCTGCCGCAGGAGGATCAGGGCTATTTCTTCGCCAGCGTTCAGCTGCCGGAAGCTGCCTCGCTGGAGCGGACCGAAGCGGTGATGACCACCGCGCGCGAGCTGATCGCCAAAAACCCGGCGGTGGAAGACGTGATTCAGGTCTCCGGGTTTAACATTCTCAACGGCACCAGCGCCTCCAACGGCGGGTTTATCTCCATCATGCTGAAGGACTGGAGCGAGCGGCCGCCGCTGGATGAGGTGATGGGCACCCTGCAGCGCCAGCTGCTGGCCCTGCCGGAAGCGACCATCATGACCTTCGCGCCGCCGACGCTGCCGGGTCTGGGCAACGCCTCCGGCTTCGATCTGCGCATTCAGGCGCAGGCGGGGCAGAGCCCGGCTGAGCTGGAGCGCGTCACGCGCGAGGTGCTGGCGAAGGCCAACCAGCACCCGCAGCTGAGCCGCGTGTTCACCACCTGGAGCAGCAACGTGCCGCAGCTGACGCTGACCGTTGACCGTGAGCGCGCCGCGCGTCTCGACGTGCCGGTATCGCGTATATTCAGCAGCCTGCAGACCGCCTTTGGTGGCACGCGCGCCGGGGATTTCAGCGTCAACAACCGCGTCTATCACGTGGTGATGCAAAACGAGATGCAGTGGCGCGAGCGCGCCGGGCAGATCAGCGAGCTGTTTGTCCGCAGCAACAGCGGCGAGCGGGTGCGTCTGAGCAACCTCGTCACCATCACCCCGACCGTCGGCGCGCCGTTCCTGCAGCAGTACAACCAGTTCCCATCGGTATCGGTGAGCGGTTCGGCGGCGGAAGGGGTGAGCAGCAGTACCGCGATGGCGGCGATGGGGCAACTTCTTGAGGATAACCTGCCCGCCGGATACGACTACGCCTGGAGCGGCATGTCGTATCAGGAGCAACAGACGGGTAATCAGGCGATCTGGATTGTGCTGGCGGCGGTGGTGATGGCGTGGCTGTTCCTCGTTGCCCAGTACGAGAGCTGGACGCTCCCGGCAAGCGTGATGCTCTCGGTGCTGTTCGCCCTCGGCGGATCGCTGGTCTGGCTGTGGTTGGCGGGATACGCCAACGACGTGTACGTGCAGATAGGTCTGGTGCTATTGATAGCCCTCGCCGCCAAGAACGCGATCCTTATCGTGGAGTTTGCCCGCGCGCGGCGCATGGAGGGGATGGCGATTGTCGATGCGGCGCGTGAAGGGGCATCGCGCCGCTTCCGCGCGGTAATGATGACCGCCGTGTCGTTCATTATCGGCGTACTGCCAATGATGCTGGCGACCGGAGCCGGTGCCCAGAGCCGCCGTATCATCGGGACCACGGTGTTCAGCGGCATGCTGGTGGCCACCGTGGTGGGGATTATCTTCATCCCCGCGCTGTTTGTGTTGTTCCAGCGCCTGCGCGAATGGGGCCACGGCCTTACGGACTCGTCGCCCACAGCTCGCAGTGCTTCTGAACCAGAGAAATAAGCGAGCCGCCATCGGCAATAAAATCGCGCATGCGCTGCGCCTCGCTCTTGCCCTGCTTTAACAGCAGGGCAATTTCATTGATTGCGCTTGTCGCGCCGAGCTTCCCGGCCGACGGCGCAACCTGCTCCAGCAGCCAGGCGATATCCTCCGCCACGGTCTTGTGCTCGCCGGTATGCACGTCCGTCAGGATCCCCTCCAGCCCGTAGCGGCAGGCCTGGAAACGGTTAAAGCGATACAGCAGAAAATCCTTTTCCTGATGCTTATACGGCCGCGTGGTCAGCAGCCAGTGGGATGTCGCCTGGATCAGCCCGGCGATGTTTATAGCGTGGCCGAGCGTCAGCGGCGTATCCATCACCCGCACCTCCACGGTGCCAAAGTGCGGGCTGGGGCGAATGTCCCAGTGCAGATCTTTAATGCTGTCGATCATGCTGGTCGCGCTCAGGCGGCGGAACAGCCCTTCGAACTCCTGCCAGCTGTTGACCCACGGCATCTGGCCGTTATCCGGGAACCCTGAAAAAATATTTAGCCGCGACGAGGAGAATTTCGTGTCCGTGCCCTGCATATACGGCGACGCTGCCGCCAGGGCGATAAAGTGCGGCACAAAGCGCGACAGGCCGTGCAGCAGGTAGATGGCGTCGTCGCCGGTCCGACAGCCGACGTGCACGTGCTGGCCGAACACCGTCGCCTGCAAAATCAGATAGCCAAAGCGCTCCAGCGTAATGTTATAGCGCTCATCGTCGCACACCTCCTGCCGCTGCCACTTCTGGAACGGATGCGTCCCGCCGCCGCAAATCTGGATATGCTGCTCCGCCGACGCGCGCAGGATGCTCTGCTGCATCATGGAGAACTGCGCGGCCGCCTGGTCGATGTTCTGGCACACGCCGGTGGCGATTTCGAGCATGCTTTCGGTAATGTCGTGCTTCACTTCGCCGCCTTTGATGTCGTCTTTGACGGCGGCGATAAGCGCGGAGGAGTCCTGGCTGAGATCGTACCCCGGCGGGTTAACCACCTGCAGTTCGAGTTCGATGCCGAGCGTAAAAGGTTCAGAGGATTTGAAATCAGGTAAAGGCATGGCGCACTCCGTTGTCTGTTGTGTGTTGAGTATAGACAACGACGTGGCGCTCACTTTTCAGGGTGGTATAACTGTTAGCAGGCTTAGCGAAAAGGGGAGTTAACCATGTCTGACAATCCAGTGATTGCGCTGATTGGGCCTGGCGCAATTGGTACCACCATTGCCGCGGTGCTGCACGACGCGGGCCGCACGCCGCAGTTGTGCGGACGCACCGCGCATCCTGAACTGCGTTTACGCCACGATGAGGGCGAAATAGTCGTGCCGGGTCCGGTATTAACCGATCCGAGCGTCATCACGCGCCCCGCCGATCTGGTTTTTGTGGCGGTAAAAACGACGCAAAATGCCGACAGCGCCGGGTGGCTGCGCGCGCTGTGTGATGAAAACACGGTGGTCTGTGCCCTGCAAAACGGCGTGGAGCAGAAAGCCCAGCTTGAGCCGTGGGTCAACGGTGCGGCGGTGCTGCCGTCGGTGGTCTGGTTCCCGGCGCAGCGCGAGCCGGATGCCTCCGTTTGGCTGCGCGCCAAACCACGTCTGACGCTGCCGGACGTGCCGCAGGCAGAAAGGGTGGTTGAGGCGCTTCGCGGTACGCGCTGCGCGGTTGAGCTCTCGGCAGACTTCTCAACGGTGGCCTGGCGCAAGCTGCTGCAAAACGCGGTTGCCGGGCTGATGGTACTGGCCAACCGACGCGCAGGGATGTTCAGGCGCGAGGATATCAGCGAGCTTGCGCTGGCCTATCTGCGCGAGGGGCTTGCCGTCGCCCGCGCCGAAGGGGCGAAGCTGGACGATGCTGTGGCTCAGGACATTCTGGCGAACTTCCAGCGTGCGCCAGCAGATTTAGGCACCTCGATCCTTGCCGACCGTCAGGCCGATCGCCCGATGGAGTGGGATATCCGCAACGGCGTGATCCAGCGCTACGGCCGCAAACACGGTATTGCGGTACCCATCAGCGACGTGGTGGTCCCGCTGCTGGCGGCGGGGAGCGAAGGGCCTGGGTGAGATACGGTCTGGAGCGATGAAAAGACCCGGCCGTTGTGCGCCGGGTGACTCTTACTTAGGCTGATGGGCTTTGTCTGCTTTTAGCTCTTCCATTGTTGCCTCCAGGATCCAGAGGCAATGAGCACCGTCTATGCTTTCCAGTAGCGCCTGGCGTGTGAGTTGATAGAATGCGTCGATTTCTGCGGGTGATTTTTCTAAAGGCGGGGTGCAGACGATATCACTGCCTACCATGTGCGGCCATTTTCCGGCGTCAATGGTGCGGAGCGCTTTCAGCGTGGCGTTCGTGTTTGTTGTGAGCGCTGCGGCCAGGGCATCCTCTAGCCGCTGCGCCTGGTTCCCATTAGCCACGGCAGCCAGCGCTGGGGCTTGCTCAATCCAGTGTTCATCACCTGAGGCGATTCCCTTAAGTGCTGAAGACCAGTCAGTAACGCCAGCTATTGCCGGGGCTATAAAAGCAGATAGCAGCAGTACGATCGGGTATTTCATCGTACAACCTCAAGCTTGCCGCCGTCGCGAAGGATCTTACGCCTTGTTGACGGTGAGAGAATGATGCATCCCTCGGATGCAAAACCGGCGGGACCATACTTGTGGTCACCATGAATGCGAAATTCTGAGCGTCCAAAACTTTCTCCCGAGGTTTGCTCAAGAATAATGGTTATCGGCCCTTTAGAATTCGAATGCCCCGCAATTTTATACGTACCGCGAGGCAGTGGCCCCAGTCCCTTCACATGCTGACGGTCCGGGTTGTTTTTATTTGTAAGAGCACCGGAATACCCGGTCTCAATTAATTTACCGTCTTTATACATCTTGCCGGTAGATTGCTCATACTTCCATCCCATAACACTCTCCTTATGCCGTCTTGCGGTCGTTCCAGCTATCTGAATGCATGATGTTACCGTCCACATAGCGCCAGGTAATTTTTTCATACAGCAGTTCTACCAGCTCAATATGGTTATGTTTCTCATAGTCAGGATCTTTGACGTCAAGCATCATTGGACAGACGCTGACGATCGTCACGCCTTCCATGCAGGTGGAAAAATATTCTACTTCCTGTCCTGCATCATTGATGTGATAAAATTTTACCTCTGCGGATTTAAACTTCTGGCCTGTGCTGACAGCCTTGTACAAATAGGGGCTGGAGGCATCAACCTCTTTATCGAAAGAATAGGGGGAATGGACGCGAAGACTGGTTGCCTTGCCGTTATGCTTATCGGTTGGTTGCGCCACGCCGTGATTCAGTCCGATTATCTCGATACTTCCTTCACGACCATATATATCGACAGAGCCTTTGATATCGGCACCGCTGTCATCTTTAAGCCATAAATAAGCGGGAATAGCCATTTGTATAAACTCCATTTAAGGAAATTCTGGAAAATCCTTTTGGTTTAGTGGGTTATGTAACTATGGCAACGCTAGCGCTTACAAGATGGTCAGTCAATTTTTGTACGGCATGGATATAAGACGATCTGCGGTTTCGTTGATGAAAATTAAGAAATGATGGGATCTTACGGTTTGGATCTGGATAAAGGGTTAATGATTAATATCGTTGTTTAACTTAAAATTTAATTAAGTGAATAATGATTGTAAGTGTAATAAATAGTTGATCTGTTATTAGGGTGACATCAATTTGACGATTTATGTATTGAGCAATAGTTCCTGATAGCTCGTCAGAATACCCGCCAGCCAGTAGGGACAGGTCTGAAAACGGTTAAAGCGGGAGAGCAGAAATACTTTTCCTAGTGTTTAAATGGCCACAATAAGCGCGGAGGAATCCTGGCTAAGAACGTACCCGCCGGGCTAACGGCCGCTGTTTTTCCGTTCGGCAAAGTAATGCGCGGGCGTGCTGCCCATCGCTTTTCTGAACATGGTGATAAACGCATTCACGGATTCGTACCCGAGCGTTGTCGCCACGTTCTGGACCGGCACGCCGCTTGCCAGCTCCCGCAGGGCAATAATCAAATGCAGCTGCTGGCGCCATCGCCCGAAGCTCAGCCCGGTCTCGCGCTGCATCAGGCGGGCAAACGAGCGCTCACTGAGGGCCAGCCGTTTCGCCCACGCCTTCAGGGTGCTTCTGTCCTCCGGGCGGCTGACCAGCGCGTCGGCCATGGCGCGAATTTTCGGGTCGGATGAGACCGGCAGGCTCAGCTTCTGCTGCGGCATGCTGGCGAGCTCATCCAGCGTGACCCGGGTCAGCCTGGCGACGTGGCCGTCGGGAGGATAATCAACGCCCTCATGCGTCAAACGATCGACCAGCTCCTTAATCAATGGCGAGATCGCTAACGTGCAACACTTCTCCGGCAGCGCCGCCGCACCGGGCTCAATAAACAGATAGTTCAGGTGTGCGTTCCAGGTTGCTTTTGCGCTGTGCGGGATCCCGCCCGGGATCCAGACGGCGCAGTCCGGCGGCACGATCCAGATATCGTTTTCCGCATAGCAGCTGACCGCGCCATAGCGGGCAATAATCAGCTGGCCCTTGCGGTGGGTATGTACCGGCACTTCCGCGGCGTAATCCACGAAGTCCAGATGACGCGCCACGGCAGGAGAGGCGCTAGAGTCAGGGTCGTACAGCGTATGAGCAAGTTGAGGCTTCACGATTCTGGCAGCTTTTAGGTATTTTTTGACAGAATAGAGTATTTAAGCGGGTCTGCAAGCCGGTAATAATCCCGGCATGAATAAAATCTTCTCTCATCCCGCGCTGCGAAACGACGCGGGGGCGCTGATCTACGCCGCAAAGAGTTTTGCTGCGGCGATGCTCGCGTATTACATCGCGCTGTCGATCGGCCTCGAACGTCCCTCGTGGGCCATTATTACGGTTTACATCGTGTCGCAGACGTCGGTGGGGGCATCGCTCAGCCGAAGCCTCTATCGTCTGGCCGGTACGGTTGTCGGGGCCAGCGCGACCGTTCTGATTGTGCCCACCTTCGCGAATACGCCGATCCTGTGCAGCTTGGTGCTGACGGGCTGGATCGCGTTCTGCCTGTGGCTCTCTCTGCTGGAACGCACGCCGCGAGCGTACGCTTTTGTGCTGGCGGGCTATACCGCGAGCCTGATTGGCTTTCCGGCGGTGTCCGATCCCGGCGGCATCTTCAACGTCGCCATTGTTCGCGTGCAGGAGATCGCGATTGGAATTTTCTGCGCGGCGCTGATTCACCGCTACGTGCTGCCCGCGCGGGTATCAGGTCAGTTCAACGCAAAGCTGTCCCAGACGCTACGGGCCGCCCGCGGGCGGGTGGCGGATACCTTAGCGGGTAAACCCGCTGCGGCTTCCGGCCCGCTGCATCTGGCCCTGGCGCTGCAGTTTCTGCAGGGCATCAGCCACCATATTCCCTATGATTTTGCCCTGTCCGCTCCGGTACGGCAGGCCAGAAACGCCATCCACGACCGGCTGGCGCGGCTCGTTATCGTCAACTGTGAATTACACGATCGCCTGCCGGCGAGCGGAACCCTGCCCGCCGACGTGCAGACGCTGCTGGGCGACGTTCAGGACTGGCTTGCCGGTGAAGACGCCAGCCGCAGCGGCACGGCGGAGGCGTTGCGGCACCGCAGCGCGCATCTTATCGCGCGGTATGCTGCGCAGGCGCAGACGTTTGAAGACGCGCTGCAGGTCAGTTTTATCCACTATCTCTCGGAGGCCGTCACCCTTCTGCAACAGTGCGAGCGCCTTTCCGGGGCCATTCGCCACGCGAAGCCTGTCTTCGGGGAGATACATACCCGTGCGGCAAAAGGCTACGTGTTCCACCGGGATCCCCTTACCGCAGCCCGCACGGCGCTGGGGGCTTTCGCCATTATCCTGAGCGGCTGCCTGGTCTGGATCTTCTCTGCATGGCCGGACGGCGGAACGGCGGTTTCAATACTCGGCGTCTGCTGCACGCTGTTTGGCAGTTTCGACACCCCGGCACCGCACATCGTGAAGTACATCATTGGCTCGTTCTGGGGCGTGGTGATTAGCCTGTTCTACAGCTTTGCGCTGCTGCCGCAGGTGAGCGATTTCCCGGTGCTGGTGGCGGTGCTTGCCCCGGCGTATCTGCTGGCCGGGTCGCTTCAGGCGCGCCCGCCCACCACGTTTATGGCGATGGGGATCACCCTGACGCTGCCCATTCTGTGCGAGCTGGGCGCGCGCTACAGCGGAGACTTCGCCATCGCCGCCAACACCGCCATTGCGCTCTTTGCTGCCACCGGCTTTGCCGTCGTCACTATGAGCCTGCTGCAAACCGTGCAGGCGGATGCCGCCATCGCGCGTCTGCTGAGCCTGTGCCAGCGCGACATTCGCCGTAGCGTGAAAGGTACGCTGCGGGTTGATGAAACGCACTGGATCAACCTGATGATGGACCGCACCGCCCTGTTGCTGCCGCGCCTGCAGCGCAGTGAACATGCGCCAGAGCTGGCGCTCGATCGGCTGCTGCACTCGCTGCGTCTGGGGCTTTCGGTTATGCATTTACGCCGCGGTGATATACCGCCTGGCGGCGAAATGGACGGGCTTTTTCATCAGATCAATACCGCAGACCGCAGCCCCTTACGCGAACGCATCGCCGACATCATCGAACACCACCTGCCTGCGGCAGATGAACGCTCGCGCGAGTTTGTCGGCAGGCTGGTGGATCTGCACTGTGCATTAGAGGGGCCAGAACGTGGTGAATGATTTCAATATTGGGGGGGTATTTATCCCCGGACTGCTGATGGTCGCCCTCGCGGCGCTGGTCTGCACGCTGGGCCTCGTGGCGCTTTTCTCTCTCAGCAGGGTTTACTGGCGCTTGCCGTATCGCCCGCTGCTGGATGTTTCAACCTGGATTGTCACCTTTTTCCTGCTGATGCAGGGCCTGACCGCGTTGGGGTTATTGTCATGAAATCACTGCTCTCTTTACTGGCTCGCTATGCGCTGACGCTCGGTTCCGCCGCAGCCGCAGCGCTACTGGCGTTTATGATGTGGAAACACTATGCCCAAACGCCGTGGACCCGCGACGGCCGCGTGCGGGCGGACGTGGTGCAGATTGCGCCGGACGTCTCCGGGCCGGTCATCAGCGTGGCCGTGCGGGACAACCAGTGGGTGAACCGGGGTGATGTGCTCTACGCCATCGATCCGCGCTGGCTCAAGCTGGCGGTGGCCAGCGCGCAGGCTGACGTGGAGTCAAAACGCCATGAGATGCTGATGCGCCAGGATGCGGCCCACCGACGCACGCTGATTAAAAACGCCATCTCCAGCGAAGATCTGCAGCAAACCGGCAGCGCGGCGAACGTCGCGGCGGCCAACTATCACGGTGCGCTGGCCGCGCTGGATCTGGCAGAGCTTAATCTGGCGCACGCCACCGTTCGCTCGCCGGTCTCGGGGTACGTCACGCATCTGCGGCTTCGCCCCGGAGACTATGCGACGGCGGGGGAGACAAAGGTCGCCATCGTTGATGCCCAAAGCTTCTGGGTGGTGGGGTACTTTGAGGAGACCAAGCTGCGCCATATTCGCGTTGGGGATCGCGCGCGGGTCTCGCTGATGGGCTTCGAGCCTGAGATTGCCGGGCACGTGGAGAGCATCGGTCACGGGATCGGGGACAGCAACGATGAGACGGGCGGGCTGGGTCTGCCCGACGTCGAGCCCACGTTTAGCTGGGTGCGGCTGGCGCAGCGCGTACCGGTGCGCATTCATATCGACACGTTACCTAAGGGGGTTGAACTGGTGGCGGGCCTGTCGGCGAGCGTGGCGGTGGGGCATTAATCTGGGGATAGTCAGCCTTAAACACATATGCGAAACTTACCGCTTCTGAAAATATGTGGTGGGACCCGCTCAATGTCAGAATCATCTTCGCAGTGCCTGTTCAATGAAGGACTGATCAATTTTCCTGAGGGCTATCAGGATCGTACCGTCAACGTTTTCGCGCCGCCCGCTGCGGATGCGCCAGCGTTCAACATTTCTCGCGACGCCCTCAACCCCGGCGAAGCGCTTGCCGCGTATATCGATCGCCAGCTCGCCCTGATGGAAAAACACATCAAGGGCTGGAAGCAGGGTGAGCGCAGCGCCGCTACGCTGGGCGACAGCCTTTTACAGGGTGAAACCGTTCATGCCAGCTACCTGCGCGACGGGAAACGCATCTGGCAGCAGCAGGCCGTGTTTAACGTCGACGGCAATAAAATTCTGGTATTCACCATGACCTGCACCCGCGCGTTGGGCGATGTCGACGGCGCGCTGTTTGGCGAACTTCTCAGGAGCTTCCGCTTCCACCATTAACTTCAGGGACCGTTGTTATGTTTGAAGCAGCACGCGTTGGTGATGATATCGGCCACTCCGGTGCGCTGGCCGGGATGATTGCCGGAACGATTGTCGGTGGCCTGATTGCCGCCGCCGGGGGCATTCTGGCAGGGGCCATGTTTATTGCGGGCCTTGGCGCATCCTGCCTTGGCGTGGGCGTCCTGCTCGTCGGCGCCAGCCTGGCCGTGGGGTATTACACCGGGGAGCTGGCGACCGCCGCCCGGGACAGCATCGCGGACGCCGGGGCATCCAGCATGACGAAGAAAGGCGTCATCACCTCCGGCTCGCCCAATGTGTTTATCAACGGCAAACCTGCCGCCATAGCCACGGACAGCGCGGTGAAGTGCTCTGACGACGGCTCGCAGCAGATGGCCGAAGGCTCTAAGCGTGTTTCTATTAACAGCCAGCCTGCGGCCCGCATTGGGGACCGCACCACCTGCGACGCGAAGGTAATGACCGGTTCGAACAACGTCATTATCGGCGGTGACCCGCAGCAAACCCTGCCTATTCAGTCTGAAGTCCCCGAGTGGCTCTACAAAGTCTCCGATCTGACCCTACTGTTCGCCGGGCTTATCGGCGGCTGGGGCGGTGCCGCTGGCAAAGTCGGGGCGCTGTCTAAGCTGCTGGGCAAAATTCCAGGGATCAATAAGCTGGCCCGTATCGCATGCCGCGCCGGCACGCTGATGACCGGCGTGGCGGCCGCGGGGATCATCGCCCGCCCGGTGGATATCGTCAGCGGACAGAAGTTTCTCAGCGGGGATGATGAACTCGATTTCGTTCTGCCTTCCCGTCTGCCGGTGCGCTGGCAGCGCTACTGGCGCAGCGGCAACCCCGGCGACAGCGTGCTGGGCCGCGGCTGGAGCCTGTTCTGGGAAAGCCGCCTGGAATCTTATCAGGATGGCCTGGTGTGGCGCGCGCCGTCCGGCGATTACGTCGCCTTCCCGAAGGTCCCGAAAGGGCTGCGCACCTACTGCGAAAGTGAAAAAAACTGGCTTGAACATCATCAGGACGACAGCTGGTCAGTGTATGACGTCAGCGGCGAGCGCTGGCACTATGCGCCGCTGCGGGATGATGCCCCTTCGCTGCTCCAGCGCATCTCTGAACCTTGCGGCAACGATATCCTCTTCGAGTGGAATGCGGATAATACCCTGCATGCCCTGACCGACAGCGCGGGCCAGCGGGTAGTCTGCCGCTACGACCGTGACAGGCTCGTCGGCGCCTGGCTGGATGACGAGATCTGCCTGGTCAGTTACGCTTATGATGAACAGCGCCAGCTGGTCTCCGTGACCGGCCGGGGCGGTAGCGTGCGCCGACGCTTCCGCTGGCAGGACGGGCTGATGAGCGCCCACGAGGACGCCAACGGCCTGCTGAGCGAATACCGCTGGCGGGAGATTGACGGCCTGCCGCGCGTGGTCGGTTTCCGCCACAGCGGCGGTGAACAGCTAACGTTCGAATACGATTTTGATAACGGCACCCGCCGCGCGACCCGCGAAGACGGCGCGCAGGCGCACTGGCTGGTGGATGACGACGACAACGTCGCGCGCTTCACGGATTACGACGGTCGCCAGACGACGTTTGTTTACCGCGACGGCGAGCTCTGCGACGTCATCCTGCCCGGTGGCGCAATGCGCCGCAGCACGTGGGACAAATACGGCCGCATGACCAGCGAGACGGACCCGGCGGGCCGCCACACGGAGTATCACTGGCATCGCCTGACCGACCGTATCACCCGCACGGTGTACCCGGACGGCACCTCAGCGCAGGCCATGTACGACCTTCGCGGTCGCCTGCTGTCGGAAACGGATCCGGCCGGTAGCACCACCGCGTATCACTATCCCGATGATGAAGAAAACCTGCCGGAGAGCATTACCGACGCCATTGGCGGCGTGGTGCGCCTGGTCTGGAACCACCAGGGGCTGCTGACGCAGCGCACCGACTGCTCCGGCAGCGTCACCCGCTTCACCTACGATCGCTTCGGGCAACTGGTTGCCAGCGAGGATGCAGAAGGGAATATCACGCGGCGGGAGTGGAGCCGTGCCGGGCTGCTGAGCGCTGTGATCCATCCGGACGGCAGCCGCGAGTCGCTGGTGTGGAACGAACGCGGCCAGCTCACGGGCTGGCGCGACCCGCTGGAAAGCGAAGTGAGCTGGGCCTATAACGCGCTCGGCCTCCCGGTCAGCCTTACCGACCGTATTGGTCGCGTGCGCCAGTGGCGCTACGACCCGCGCGGTAACCTGCTGCGGCTCGATAACGGCAACGGGGCGGAATACCGCTTCACCTACGACGCCGTGGGTCGCCCGCTCAGCGAAATGCGGCCGGACGAGACCGTGCGCCATATGGAATGGGACGCGCGAGGGTTCCTCTGCGCGCTCGAAGAAAACGGACGGCCTGCCGCCGACGGCGGCATTGCCCGTCGCATCCAGCAGTTCAGCTATGACGACAGCGGGCTGCTGATCGGGCGCACTCAGCGCCACGCGGAGTACCGCTACTTCCGCGACCTGAGCGGCCAGATTACCCGCATCCGCCGTACGCCGACGGCCGAAGGCGTTGCCCTGGGTATCGAAAGCGATGAGATCGCTTACCGCCACGATGCCGCCGGACGCGTACTGAGCGAGTCCGGCATTAACGGCGAGGTGGGCTACGAATGGGATGCCCTGAGCAACCTGACCGGCCTGACGCTGCCCGGCGAGCAAAAGCTGGCCTGGCTGCACTACGGCTCCGGCCACGTCAGCGCCATCCGCTTCGGGCAGCAGCTGGTGACCGAGTTCACCCGCGACCGCCTGCACCGCGAGGTGCGCCGCACTCAGGGCGCGCGCGAGCAGCTCCGCCAGTATGACAGCCTCGGCAGACGCACCCTGCAGCGCAGCGAGCTAAGCACGGACGTGACCCTGCCGGAGCAGGCGCTACTGGAACGCCTGTATCGCTACACCGCACGCGGCGAGCTTTCCGGCGTCAGCGACACCCTGCGCGGTGAGGTGGACTACGGCTACGACGCCGAAGGGCGTCTGCTGAAGCACTACGAGGCCCGACAGGGGCACAGCCGCGCGCAGTTCAGCTATGACGCCGCGGATAACCTCGCCGCCAGTGACGATGCGGTACCGGTCACAGATAACCGCCTGCAGCACTGGCAGGCGCTGTTTATGAAATACGACCACTGGGGCAACCTGGTCAGCCGCCGCAACGGGCTGTATGAACAGCATTATGCGTATGACGCCGAGAACCGTCTGGTGTCCGCCCGTGGAACCGGGCCGGAAGGGCGGTTTGAGGCGCGCTATCACTACGACGCGCTGGGCCGCCGCACGCGTAAAATCGTCACCACGACGCACGGCACCACCGACACCCGCTTCCTGTGGCAGGGCTACCGCCTGCTGCAGGAGCAGCAGGAGACCGGGCTGTGCAGCACCTATGTATACGACCCGAATGAAGCCTGGAGCCCGCTGGCGCGGGTGGATCACCTTCGTGACCAGAGCAGCGGTGAGATTTACTGGTTCAATACCGATCTGAACGGCGCGCCGCTGGAAGTGACCGACGAGCGCGGCGCGGTGCGCTGGAGCGGCCAGTACGGCAGCTTTGGCGAGGTGCGCCATCAGAGCGAAGGGTTCTCACGGGCTGTGAATCGCACGGCGATGGCTCACCAGCCGCTGCGCTATGCCGGGCAGTACGCTGACGGTGAAACCGGGCTGCACTATAACCTGTTCCGCTACTACGACCCGCAGGTCGGGCGGTTTATTGTGCAGGATCCGATTGGGCTGAATGGTGGGTGGAACCTTTATCAGTATGCGCCGAACCCGTTGGGGTGGATTGATCCGCTTGGATTGCTGACCTATAACACGATGCCGAGTATTACTGGTTTCCAAAAGCATCATATTATTCCACAACAGTTAAAAGGCCATGATTTAATAAAAGCGGCTGATTTTAATATCCATGATATTAAAAACGTTATTTATTTACCTAAGTCAGCTGATTACCATCCGACAAGAACAATCCATAGTGGGTCTCATCCTGTTTATACAAAAAATATAGGTGACCAGATGGATGCTATATATGAATACGGGAAGGAAAACGGCTGGAAACAAGCAGAGTATAAACAAGCTGTTAGTGAAATTATAAAAAATGAACGTGCCGATTTACGCGGTGGGAAAACTATTCTTAACAAAAACTCGGTTAGAAAAGCGAGGTGCTAAGTATGTATGAGCTACGAATTGCTTCTGATTACCCCAATAGTTATTGGTTTGAATACCAGCACCCTGACATATCTGGAAGTGCTTTTTCTCAATGTAAATCAATTGAAACTAACGAGGGGTATTTTTTTAAATTAAAATCTAATGTGAGTGAGAAGGCACTGCTTGCATATGATTTTTATTATAGTGATGGGCCTATATTCATATCACCCAGACTAGCATCACTAATTTCTTGTCACGATGTTTTTCGGACTGATGTTCAACTTATTGACGCAACTGTATCTGTAAATGAAACCCAACATCAAGGGTATAAAATAATTAATATACTAAGAGAGCTTTCATGCATCGATATGGAAGCTTCAGAAAGCCAACCTATATTAAGTTATTTACCTAATGGTCCAAGGAAGTTTAGTAAAATAGTTTTCAAAGAAAATGTTATTGAGGATTTTAGTATGGCAAGATGTAGTGAATATAAATCTTGCATAATTATTTCAAATGAATTTAAAGAGTTCCTTTCTAACCATAACGTGAAAGGAATCGACTTTGTTGACCCTATTTATTAATATGAGTAAGATTTAAATTAGCCAAAATGGTCCGGGGAATGATTTTCCCGGATTATAAAAATTAATTTAAATTACAGTTCAATGGAATATATGATCCTATCATTAACTACTTGCTTTGCAAAGTATGAAAGATAAACCTCAAGGATCGTGTGTATGAGTCAGTTAGAATACAGAAAAGCTTATGGTTTAGATGATATAATAAATAAAATCATGGGTGGGTATACATTGGGTGATTTTTGCGTGTATACAAAAGAATATGAATTATCTGCAAAAGCAGATCTTGTTTGTTATTTGGAAAGCTATCCTGTCATTAGTGATGACGATGAGGAAGTATACCCTGATTTTGTTGTCGATAATTTGCTGGAGTTGTTTTTCTATGGAGATCAATTTATAGATGTATTACATAATATTTCTAATCAAAGAGAAAAACCATCTGTAGAAGATTTCATAGCAGGTTTGAATTTTTATCTCGAGAATGATAACTTCATAGAGCTTTGATTTAAAGAACAAGAGGGTAATTGAAACTGATTTACTTAGCTTGTTAGAAGGTTATATATATCTAGGGATATTACACTAAATCAATGAATTATTACTGAGGGCTATATTTATGGATGCGCCTGAAACCATGGTGAATGAGTTTGAAAAAGCATTAAAACAACTTATTGTCATTTGCAATAAATACTCGCTGTCAGGGAGTTTCAGCACCGTCAATGATCTGGACAATGCCTTCCCGTCCAACTTACCTCGTTCGACAGAGGTGGAATTTTTATATGAAAATTATAATCCTGAAAACTTAAAGATTGAAACAGGCTTCACGCCAATTAAACTTCACTCAGTCAGTGAGCTCTTGAAGGCTCAAAGTGGTTATGAATACTTACCAGATAATTATCTTGTTATTGGCGATGATTTAGGTGGAGGTAAACCGATAATTGCGGTTATCGATGATGGGAGTTCCTCTGTTTCTGCAGGTTATGATGTAATTGAACCGTTTCAGATAGCTAGTAGTCTCTCTGGGTTCATATTTTCTCTAGCTGAGCTTATTGATTTGGTATATGGCCAATACGATATCTTTGATATAGCAGATGATAATGACGAAGTAAAAGATGATTTTATTGATGAGTTGCGGGAAAGGATTATGCCACTTATCGGTAATGAAAACTTCAATGCGTTTTATAATTATTTTTATGGATAGATTTTTTCTTTAAAAGGAAACCCTCACGATAAAATATTCTTTTATAGCGAGGTGATGTTCTCTTTTTTCTTACGGGTATTTTAAACAAGATTTAAAAGAGTAATGCTGTGTATTTATTTAAGTGGAATTAATCTAATGTACGAAAGGAGAAGGATTATATGCATACTACACGAGTAATGGGAGAAGGATATGAACCTTACGTTGAGCAATTAGGTGAAAAACTGATCTATTCATTACCTGTTGAATCGGGATTTGTCAGTTTTCATTTTGAGTTCGATATTCGTCAGACCGATCTTGACGTCCTGTTGTCCGATCATTACCGGCGGGCGGTCCTGGAGGTGTCCGCACACACTTTGCTCCAGTGCTCGACATTGAAGGGACATAAACGATTTACTCAGAGCGATTTTGATCACCTTATTGCCACTACCCTTCATGCATCGCAAGAGCATCTTAGCGCATTCATTTCTCAGATTAATCGGGAGCACAATATTTCGATTGAACATTATGTGAATGACATAGTGAATAGACGCATAACCAAAGGATGAATATACCGATCCCAGATAAGGTCAACATTCATCTTAAAATCAGGCTGTATCTACTGCTCTTTTCAACCTCGTGCTGCCGAAAGCGGCCAAATCGATTTCGTGATAACCTACGAATGCGGCTCGGTGCGCTGTGAGGTACATCATCAGAGCGAAGGGTTCTGATGTGTTGTGAATCTCACGGCGATGGCACATCAGCCGCTTCGCTATACCGGAAATATATACTTTGCTTTTAAAAGGAACAATATTAAAAATATTTGTGCGGATGCAATCTTCGACTGCTCTTACGATACTAACATATTAATGAATGCCAGGCTTTCGGTAAAAATTTGTCAGGAGCAAAACGGTTCAATATAAGGATAACTGATGAGTAATGTTAAAAATATTATTGCAGCGAGTATTAACTGCTATGAAGAAAATGGTGTCCTCACCATCGGAATAGGGGATGACAATCATGATCCAAAAAATTTTATCATTATCGGACGATTCGACGAAGATGAATTACCCGTTAACGAATGCATTGGATTCCAGAGTGAGTCAACGGAATATGAGTTAACAGACTCTATTCGTTCCGTTCAGCTCACTGAAGACAAACTTGTGATCGTGCTTAATGAAGATGCCGTAAAAATGATTGGTATCAGGGAATATCATGTGGTCATTCCTGCAGGAAAAGACTCTAAATCGCTTGGAAAGTGTTTGAGGGAAGTGTTTGAAGGCAGTGACGTGCCTCTACAATTATCACAGGAGTTTTAGCCGCGACATGGCCAGCTTGGCTGCGTCACTTTTTTCTTAATATAAAAAAAATCATCCTCATCAATTACCCACAAATGCACTTACCGGCACGCCAAAACGCTTCGCCAGCGCGCGCATATGATCCAGCGTTAACGTGCGCTGTCCGTTAAGGATCCGACTCACCAGAGACTTCTTGCCTATCTCGTTCTCAGTGAGATGGTACTGATCCATCAGCGTTCGCAATAACGCAACGCCTGACGGAATGCTGGCAACACGCGCGTTAAATTCTGCAAACTCCGGAGACTCGTTTTCGTATTTATCGATTTTCGCGGTGAGCATCTCTACCAGCGGACTATCGGGGTCATGCTCAATCAGATACTCCACCAATCCCAGAGCATCATCGTAATCTTGACGCGACGGGCTTGATCCCAGGAAAGGGAGCTTGCTTGTCAGATCGTTTGCCGTTTTGATGGCTGCTGCATAATTCATTCTTTCGTTCTCCGGTAGAGGTCTGTCAGCTTGTCATAAGCTGCGTGAGTGCTTGATTAGGAAATTGTTTGGTGGCCGCTTCGAAAGGCGCTCTTGAACTACGTATATCCTTGCCCCTTGTTTCCAGACTGGAAACATTATTGGTGGTAGGTGAGTTGGCAATGTGGAAACTACGATGAAATTACAGTTTCTACATGACCGTGAAAATGGAACTCGTGTATTCAGTGCGAGCACTTTAAGTAGTGGTGGCTTGAGATTAAAGTGGCAGGTATAGCCCGGCTTGGGGTATTTGTTTGATTTGCGTAGCGTATTCAGGAATTTTTTGCTGAGAAAGAGTGCGGTAGACGATGATTTTGCTCACAACCCTATATGGAAGTGTGTGAAAGATGCGTCCGCTTTGTTCCAGACGCAGACGTTGAAAATGAAAAGGGAAAACGCCTTTCGCTACTCCCTTATTTATGAAGTTTGGCTGCTGCTTTCAACGTAGTCTGTAGCCTCTTTTCAATAAATGGCGCAACTTGTTGCTGGGCTTTTTTTAGCTGTTCTTCAGATGCGGAGCGGGGCGAGCCACAGTTAAAGGGAGGGGCTGGGTCATATTCCATATGCAACTGAATATTTTGTGCAATATCAGGTCCGAATATTTCTGATACGACATTAAGGGCAAAATCGATACCTGAAGTCACTCCTGCGCCCGTGATACGGTTGCGGTCACGTACTACGCGCTCATTTACCGGCTCTGCGCCCAACAACTCCAGCTGCCCCAGTGAAGCCCAGTGCGTCGTCGCTTTATATCCATCCAGAAGCCCTGCGGCGCCCAGCACAAGCGCTCCGGTGCAAACAGAGGTTATCAGCTTTGCTTGTTTACTTTGAGCCCGGATAAACGAAAGGACTTCTTCATCCTCCATCAGGTTTATCTGGCCAGGCCCTCCGGGGACACAAATTACATCCAGTGCGGGACACGCATTGAATGTGGTGGTTGGTTGAATCGCCATACCACGATCTGAAACCACAAGGTCCAGGTTTTTCCAGATGAGATGAACCTTTGTATCTGGAGCCCGTGTAAAGACTTCATACGGACCGGTCAAATCAAGCTGAGTAAGAGCAGGGAACAGGAGCAGACCGATTGATATATCTGTGGAATGACTCATAAAAGTCCTTTCTCTAAAAATGAAAAATGATTGTTTCAATAGGTTTGTCAATGCACTGAAGCATGTCTAGACAGGACGAATGCCTGTCTGTTTTGACGAGGGGATCGTAATGTGCTCATCAAATGATCTTAGCTACCTTTCGCCAGTTGGTCAGGCGAACTTCTTTATGTTTTCTCAAGGATACATTTCTGAGTATTAGCTGGAAATCAGTGACTGAATATTTTGCTCTGGTGGAAGTCCCCCACCGACCTTTCCAGAGGGGGAGCTGAACTATTATTACCAGCGTTTCAGCAGCAGGCTGGCGTTGACACCGCCAAAACCAAAACCGTTCGAAAGCGCATAACGCATCTTCTGTGGGCGGGCCACCAGCGCCACCAGGTTCAGACCTTCCGCGTTTTCATCGGGGTGATGCAGGTTCAGCGTCGGCGGCACCATCTGGTCGCGCAGCGCCTGAATGGTGAAAATAGCCTCAATTCCGCCAGCTGCGCCTAATAGATGGCCGGTTGCTGATTTCGTCGAGGTAATGGCGACGGGATGCGCGCCAAACAGTTTTTTAATCGCCGCAAGTTCACCTTTGTCTCCAACCTGAGTCGAGGTGGCGTGAGCGTTGATATGGTCAATCTCTTCTGCTGAGATGCCCGCCTGACGAATGGCCATTTCCATGGCCCGACGTGCGCCATCACCATCTTCCGGGCCAGCGGTCAAATGATAAGCATCAGCGCTGGTGCCGTAGCCGACAAGCTCGGCCAGCGGCGTGGCGCCTCGCGCTAGCGCGTGCTCCAGCGACTCAATCACGATAAGCCCGGCACCTTCTCCCATTACAAAACCATCGCGGTCGCGGTCAAAGGGGCGGGAAGCGGCTTCCGGCTGGTCGTTAGAGGAGCTGGAAAGCGCCTTTGCTGCAGCAAACCCGGCAAGACTAACACGATGAATTGCCGCTTCTGCACCACCGCAGAGGGCGATATCTGCCTCGCCGCTGTGGATCATCCGTGCAGCATCGCCAATGGCCTGCGCGCCTGCCGCGCAGGCGGTTACCGGCGCGCCTATGGGGCCACGGAAACCGTGGGCGATAGACACATGCCCGGCGGCCAGGTTGGCAAGAAAAGAGGGGATGGTGAACGGAGACAGGCGACGCGGCCCGCGCTCATCCGTCGTATGTACCGCATTGGCGATCTCGCCGAACCCGCCGATCCCGGTGGCAATGACCGTTGCGGTGCGTTCTTGTTCTGTCGCTGATTCAGGCGACCACCTGGCCTGCGTTAGCGCCTCATGCGCGGCAACCAGCGCAAACTCGATAAAGCGATCCATCTTTTTGCGCTCTTTGGCCGGGATGATCGCTAGTGGATCGAAGCCGTGCAACGCATCGTGTTCGATGGACGGAACCAGTCCAGCCACTTTGCAGGGAATATCCGCGACCAACTGCTCGCTAAGCTTTGTAATACCTGACTTCCCTGCCAGCAGAGATTGCCAGACATGCTGTACGCCGCACCCCAGAGGGCTGACAATCCCCATCCCGGTTATGACAATGCGTTTAACTGAAACGCCCATAATCAACTCTCCTGTAATATTAGTGTTCCGGCGGTATTTCCATCAATAGAACCAGCAGCGTGGCAATCAAAAAACGATCATGATGAGGGCTCTTTTGTTACTGGCCGGATTCATCGCTGGCATCTCTATAAGACTCGGGTTGGAATTTTTGCCCACTATAACCTTCGCGTTTGCGCTGCAAATATTCGTGACGGTATTTCATCATCGGCGAGGCTGCGGGTCCCGGCACCATGGTGTATTTATCCGGTATAATCTCTTCACCGGTCGCTTTATCGACCAGGATCGGCTCCACGTGCCGCAGGGTTTCACTTTCCACCAATTGCATCTGACGGCCTTCGGGTGCGAAGTTGCGGTTACCCCATTCCGCCAACGCCAGCAGCACCATGCGAAAATCGCGGCCGCTTTGCGTGAGGTGGTATTCGTAACGAGGCGGTGTGCTGCTGTAGCAAATCTTCTCCAGTAGTCCATCGTCTACCAGTGACTTCAGGCGGCGCGAAAGAATATTGGGCGCGACGTTACTGCTTTTCTGGAACTCGTCAAAGCGGGTAAAGCCCGCAAAGGCGTCGCGCAGGATCATTATGCTCCAACTGTCACCGATGCGGCCAAGACTACGGGCGATGGGGCAGGGAGCGTGAAAAAGTGGTTCATTTTTCATGGGCAGGCCTGAATGAATTGGTGGCTTTCAGAAGCAAATTGACATAGTAACTATCAAAATGCAAGTCACTTAAAGAATGTTCTCTTAGAGGTTCATGGCGCAGTAGTTAAGGTAGACCGCGATATACCAATACAGGGTGGCAATACGGCTTAGCGGAAAGCGGCGGTGTACCGGGCAAATGCATTGAAAAGTACCGGATGAATACTGATTAAGTCGAGTTACTGCATTCCAAATACACATGCTGCATCGCGGCAGATAGGTGTAAGACTGAGTAAACCGGTGGTGAGGGCTGCAACGGCAGCCCTGTGCCAGAAGCATCGATACAATGAATAGCGGGATGCAGCACAGCCACTATCGCTGTTAATAAAAACATGTTTTAAAAAACAGTATTGACCGCAAATCTCAAATAAGTAAATTAGTACTTAGCAGCACAATGAAAGTGGTTAGTCAGTTAGTGAATAGAAAGAAGTTCTGGGTTAAGCCATTTTGCTATACAGGCCAGGAAGTTTGTTGTTTGGGATGTAGTTAGCTTTCAGGCCTCGTAGTGATTGTGCTGATTCGCAAAATGGTAGTGTTAGCGCGACGATGTAAGGCCTTGTTTTTTTTAGTTTATGCTGGCGGTTTCGTTTTTTGATGGCAACCGTATCAGTAAAGGGCAACGCATCAAAGAGTATATGTCGCGATGGGGGATGTGCTTGTTTAAGTTGCCACGCTTAGGTTTTGAAAGCGTAGGCGGTGTATAACGAGATAAATAGAGGGAGGTTTTTTAGTATTAATGCCCAATATTATCTGTAGTGAACGGGTACATTTAAAAGCAGTATAAATAGCAGTATCACTTTATTAAGTCCATTAATGTTAAATCTGAAGTCTGTAGTACCTTAAAAGCCCTGGCTGCAATGGTCAG
Organism: Enterobacter chinensis; assembly: GCF_034008295.1. Lineage (NCBI taxonomy): Bacteria > Pseudomonadati > Pseudomonadota > Gammaproteobacteria > Enterobacterales > Enterobacteriaceae > Enterobacter > Enterobacter chinensis. The sequence continues at coordinate 589,254 of NZ_JARDVI010000002.1, read as the reverse complement.
GGCTTTTAATATTACTGCCCCTTTTGAATTGTAAGTTTTCCCACCAGATTACTGACAAAAATAATCTTGCTTATCAACTCATATGAGTCCACCATGCGTCATCGGTTTGGCATACAGACCTTATGAAAGCAGTTTTAGTAAAGCAGTCCTCATTTCAAGCGTTATCCTTAGATACTCTTCTGCATGAGCCTCCTCCTAAGTGCCCAATAAGTCCTCATCTGCAAGCAGGCCATGTTCGCCACAACGTGTGGCTCAAGAAAATTAAAGGAAGTATCTATGTCAAATAAAATGACTGGTTTAGTAAAATGGTTTAATTCTGAAAAAGGTTTCGGCTTCATTACGCCAACTGACGGCAGCAAAGATGTTTTTGTTCATTTCTCTGCCATTCAGAGCAATGATTACAAAACGCTCGACGAAGGTCAGAAGGTTGAGTTCTCGATTGAGAATGGTGCCAAAGGCCCGGCTGCAGGAAATGTTGTCGCGCTTTAATTGCCGATAACGACACAGACGCTTACGACAGCGATGACGGCACTGGCCTGAGCAGATAAGTGAATGTGATAAAAAACCCGCCCTGAGCGGGTTTTTGTGTTTCATGGATGACATGCAACAAGGATGTCTGCTCTTCGCTCTTAACGGACATTCAACAAACAACGTTGTACTTTGCGTAAGGCCGAAATCCTGATTTTTATCCAGCGGAACCCCGGCCCCCATTACCCGCCTCAGTGCGCCGTAATATACGGCTCCTTCACAAACTCCGCCATCAGCCAGACCATATCATGCAGCAGCCCGGTGAGTTCTTTCGCCACGCCCGCAGGCAGTGTCCCGCCCATCACCGCCAGCGTTAACGCTACGGTATAGTCCACTTGCAGCGTCGTCTCTTGCCAGCAGTCCGGCACGCAGGAGGTAATTTTTTCCCCTGCGATCAACTGTTCAACCAGATACGAAGGCAGTTCGGCATCGCAGCATTCCCGCAGCCGCTTAAGCGCAGCCAGCAATCGCTTGCAGAGAGTTGTAAACGTCACTGCATCGTCAGTTTCCACCAGCACGCTTACATACGCAGCGCAGGTGTCAGCCAGTTCGAAGAGATCTGCGGAATCGCAAAGCTGAAGATTAATGAGGTGATGAACGGCGCTTTCTTCAGAGAGCGCATAAGAAAATTTAGGGGTAGTAGCCATTTAGCATCCTCGTTGTGCAAAAAAATGTCTTGTTATGCTAACGGGTTCCTACGCCCGGTTACGGATGTGCCGCAACGCAGGCACTTTACGGCGGCGAAAAAAGGAAGGAAAGGGATGCTAATGAATTACATAAGGTTGTTTGCAGGTTTGCGAGGCGGCTTCCAGAATGGCATTGCCGGGTGGCGGCTACGCCTTACCCAGCCTACGAAAACACCAAACCTCCTCACGCCACGGGGTATGAATGTGGAATCATCAATAACTCCCTTCACGCAGACCTTTTCATTTTGCTCAACCCTTCTAATAACGTCTGCGTCGCGCGGGAAGATTTTCCTCCCGGCGAACAAACAACCCCAAACTCCCGGCACAGCGAAGGCGTCACGGGCACGACGCACAAACCGCGTAATTCACCCGGCAGGGCGGATTCCGGTATCAGCGCGACGCCCATGCCTTCGCGTACCAGCAGGCAGGCGCTGATCCAGTCGCGGACGGTCACGCGTACGTCAGACAACCGCAAGCCTGCCTGTTCCATCAGGCTTTTTCCATTAACGGCACAACCGCCTGTAGCGAGTACAAAAGGCTGGTCTGCCAGTTCCTCAAGGGTGATGCCGCGCGCGCGTGCATCACGAGCCTGACGGTGGCCGGCCGGCAGCACCGCGACCCACGCATCTTGACCCAGGATCGCATCCGCGCGTCCGGGAGTAGGGTTCATGACCACGCCCAGATCAACCGTATCTGCTGCAATCCATTCCTCGACTTCCTGGTCCGTCCCTTCCAGTACAACCACCTCGATTTCAGGATGCAGGCGCTTAAAGTCCCGCAGCAGTCCTGGCAAAAATGTGGATGTCACCGAAGGAAAGCTGGCAAGACGAATGCGCCCGCCATTCAGCCCCCGGCTCTCATCCGCCAGGACGCGGATGGCGTCCAGCCGCGCCAGCATACTTCTTGCTTCTTTAACAACCCGCTCACCCAGGGCAGTCACGCCGATGTGCCGACGCTCACGCGTGAATACTGCAAATCCTAATGAGGCCTCTAACTGGGCGATCGCCTGGCTGGCACCAGACTGCGTCATGCCAACCTCTTCAGCGGCACGCGAAATATTACTGGCATCGGCCACTGCAACCAGCAAGCGCCAGTGTATAAGATTCATCATATGTATCAGTAGTTCAGCTAATAGCTAATTTATGAATCATTAATTTTACAGCGAGAGCGGCTTTAAGCACAGTGTGTTCAAACCGAATCTTCACCACTCAGCCGCTTTAAAGGAGAGATTATGAAACTCTATTACGCCCCGGACACCTGTTCACTCTCACCCCATATCGTGCTTCGCGAACAGGGGATTGAGTTTGAGCTGGTTAAAGTGGACAACAGGCGCAAGCTTACCGCTGACGGGCGCGACTTCCTGACCATTAACCCTAAAGGTTATGTCGCTGCGCTTGAACTGGATGACGGGAAAATCCTCACCGAGGGGCCAGCCATTTTGCAGTACCTGGCAGACCTCAGGCCAGAAAGTGGGCTGGCACCGCGAGCAGACAGTTGGGAGCGAGTGCGGCTTCAGGAATGGCTAAACTTTATTACCAGCGAAATACACGCTGGATTGGCACCTCTCTTCAACAATACGTTGCCGGAAGAGGCCAAATCGATTTTTCGTGAGAAGCTGTTCAGGCGGTTCAGTTTTCTTCAGGCAACGCTCTCCACAAACGCTTATCTGACAGGCTCGTCGTTCAGCGTGGCGGATGCCTATCTTTTCACCGTTCTGGGCTGGTGCAAATTCTTCGCCATTGAACTGAATAACTGGCCCGCGCTACTGGCGTACTGGGAAAAAATCAGTGCCCGTCCTGCTGTGCGGGCCGCATTACGTGCGGAGGAGAACGTTTAGTTCTGCCTGAATGAGGAGAAGAGTGAGGATGCGTTAGCGTACCGTCACGCCTTATCTCATTGCCTGGCGCTTTTCACTGCATCCTGCTTCCCCGGATTGCATTGCTGTTTTGTTCCGGGAAGATAAAATTTTCCCGACGGGTCCGGGTCTGTTCCGCCCGGACAACCCGCACGGCCCGGCGCTGAGGCGGTACCATCGGAACCGTTACCGCCATCAGAGCCATTTCCTCCATCACCACCGTTACCGCCATCGGCAGCGTTTACAGCAAATGCGCTGAGTAAGAGCAAACAGGCAATAGCATGCTTATTCATCAAAACCTCCAGTGTTTAACCCTCATACGTTCAGGAAAATATCCCCGCGTGGATCCCTTTCAGGACATGTCACAGGTGTACCTCACACCTGGCTTTCAATATTCGCTTTAACAGCCTCAAGGGTCCTTTTACGGATCCAGCCGCTGCCTGCCCGTATTGCCAGCCAGTAAGCTGTCATTTTTAGCCGAGTGCTTTTGTCCGGACAATGGATGAAGGTTTCCGTACAGAGTTCATGTTGACCAGGCGCCAGTTCTGTTACCCGATAGCGAAACAACAGTTTCGCGCTGCCCGGCGCGGCTGGCGCCTGAAAAGCACCGGCATCCGGCACGTTTTCCAGACCGAAGCCTGCACGCCAGAATTGTCCTCTTAAGCCATAGCAGAGCTCAGATGCTGAGCTTTTCAAAAGCGTAAAGCTGTGCAACCCAAAGTTGTCTATCGCGTTAGCCTGCTGATTGCGCAGAAATTTCTGCGGAAATTTTCGCAAAGACATTAACCGCCGAATCACGGGGTCTTGCTGGACGTCAAATTTTGCAATCAACGGCAGAATATTTTCAGCGCGGGTAGTGTGAATGACCGCTCGGTGTTTTTCATGGAACTGGAACTGGGGTAGAAAAGCGGGAATATCCTGCCAGCTAGCAAGCGCTTTGCGGGTCACAAATCCGGGGTTCAGCATCTCTCTTCCTTGTCATCCTTTGAGCCCAGCCAGAGTAACAGATGGCTTGCCGCAGACAATTACCAGGAAAAAGTAGTGCCGAAGCGCGCATCAATAAAACCTTTACGGCTTTAAGAGCCCGTTCTCAGACACGAAATCAATAAAACAGCGAATTCTTGGCGAAAGGTGGCGTCTGGTTGCCCACAGTGCAGAAAACTGCCCTTGCCGGATACACGAACCCGGTAAAACTTCTCTTAACTCTCCCTTCTCCAGCGCTTCACGGACGACAAAATCCGGGACGTAACTGATACCCATGCCCGCAGTGCTCATGCGGATCACGGCTTCAATATTGTTGGCGGTTAAAACAGAAACCGGCGTAAAGTCACTTATCCCATCCACACCCTGCAGCTCCCAGGGCTGGAGTAATCCTGTTGAGGGAAAGCGGTAGAGAATGAATTCATGGTTGTTTAAATCCTGCGGGGACACCGGCGAACCATACTCCAGCAGATAAGCGGGGCTGGCGCAGAGAACAAACCGGAAGCTGCCGAGCTTCTTCGATGTGAGCCTGGAGTCCGCAATTTCACCGCTGCGTATCGCCACATCGAACCCTTCATCAATGATGTTTACCAGCCGGTCACTGAAGTCCAGATCCAGCTCTATATCCGGGTAGCGGCGGGTGAAGGAAGGAAGAAGAGGAAGCAGTAATCGATAGCCCGTTACCGGAAGAGAAACCCTGAGTTTACCAGAGGGCTGGGCAATATGGCTGGTCAGCTCTGCCTCTGCGTCCTGCAGCTGTTCAAGGATCTGCTGGCAGCGAACCAGTAATACCGCACCCTCTGCCGTCAGGCTGACGCTCCGGGTGCTGCGATTGAAAAGCCTTACGCCCAGTTTTTGTTCAAGCCTGGCGACATTTTTGCCAACGGCTGACGCTGAAATACCAAGTATCCTCGCTGCCTGAACAAAGCTCAGCGTCTCCGCAGTCCTTACAAACGAGGTGAGGGAAGTCAAACTATCCATTGATTATGAACTTTATCTCTATTCAGTCGGTATTTTCAGTCTATTTATCTTAGTAATTGTCCGCAATAACATGGCTCACGAATTTCACGCGAACCAGGGTAACCAGATGCGCTCTTTCATAACTTCATTTCTCCGGCTTGCCGGAAGCCCGGCCGCCGCCTCCATTTTTCTGGCGGCCATACTGCTGCCGGTCAGTTTTACCGGTGGCGTGGTGACCACCCCGGCAATCAGCCATGCACTGGGCGGTTCCGCTGCCGCACTCTCATGGCTGACGAATGGATTCATGCTGACGTTCGGTAGCTTTCTGCTGTCAGCAGGCGTAATGGCAGATGCAGCAGGCAGAAAACGTGTATTCATCCTCGGGTTATTTATCTTTGCTCTTAGCAGTTCGCTCATTTCCGTAGCCGATAATATCTTCTTAATCGGCGTGCTCCGGTCACTACAGGGCATCGCTGCAGCGATGACTTTAGCGGGCGGCAGTGCTGCACTGGCTCAGCTCTATGAGGGCGCTGCCCGAACCCGGGCATTCAGCATTCTGGGGACGATGTTTGGCGCAGGATTAGCCTTCGGCCCTCTGGTGATTGGGTTTATTACAGATGCTCTCGGCTGGCGGTGGGTGTATGCCTTGATGGCGCTGATCTCAGGAACGGTCATGCTGACGGGCACATTGTTCATTCCCGTGTCGGAAAAAAGCGCACATCGAGTGGTGGATTACGCAGGCTTAACGCTGTTTACAGCGGCACTGGTTCTGTTTACTGCGGGGATAATGCTGGTGCCGGTCTGGGGATGCTTATCCCTTCCCGGCCTGGCTCTGTTTGCTACCGCTTTACTGCTGTTCATCGCGTTTATGGCGCGCTGCCTGAACGTCGAAAATCCCGTATTCGACTTATCTCTTGTACGTGCCCCGCGTTTTGCTGGCGTCCTGTTACTGCCGATAGCAACCTGCTATTGCTATGTTGTGCTGCTGATTATCCTCCCGCTGCGTTTTATGGGCGGTGACGGCCTGAGCGAGACCCAGAGCGCGTTTTATCTCATGGCGCTGACGACACCGATGCTGATCGTTCCCTCGCTCTCTGCCTTACTGACCCGGTGGTTTAATCCGGGCTCTGTTTCAGCCGCAGGACTGATGTTATCCGCAGCCGGGTTGCTCATTCTCGGGCAGGCTTTACAGAGCACCAGCAGCATTCTGCTTCTGTTTTCGCTGGTCCTGACTGGCGCAGGCGCCGCACTTCCCTGGGGGCTTATGGATGGCCTGGCCATTTCCTCCGTACCCGTCGAAAAAGCCGGTATGGCGGCAGGTCTGTTTAATACTGTTCGTGTTGCGGGGGAAGGCATTGCGCTTGCCATGGTGTCAGCATTTTTAGTGGAAATGAACGCGCTCAATCTCAGAGAAAACCTCTCCGGTTATGCGCCAGAGAGTATCGATGGTGCCGCTTCATGGCTGGGAAGTGGAAATACTGAACGGGCCGCTGCGCTCTTGCCGGGTCTTTCACATCAGTTGCTCAGGGAAAGTTTTGACTCGGCCTATGTATGGTTATTTCGTCTCCTCGCCGCAATCACTGTGCTTTGTGCGTTCATGGTCTGGCGGGTGTTAGGACGGAGTCGTCCCGTTTATAGCGCCTTACCTTCAGCGGTATCCCGGGCCCGACCCCCGCGTTAGCCGCGTTGCCAACAACGACTTTCCAAACTGCACCCGATGCGTTTAAGGTGTTGTTTCACCCTCAAAGGGCATCAGGTGTCATACATGTCGAATGCAAAAGCTAACAAAGACTGGGTCAGACTGGCGCAACAACCCGGGAAAATAGAGCGTATAGAGGCGTATTTCAGCGGACATGGCTATGAGCCGCATCGTCATGACACCTACGCCATAGGCAGAACCTTGTCCGGGGTGCAGAGCTTTCACTATCGGGGCAGTCAACAACACAGCCTGCCGGGCGGGACGATGGTCCTGCACCCGGACGAAGTGCATGACGGGGAAGCGGGGACGACGGAAGGGTTTCAGTATCGGATGCTGTATGTCGATCCTGCAGACATTCAGAAAATCCTGGGCGGAAAACCGCTGCCGTTTATTCCCGGCGGGATCTCATCCGATCCCCGACTTTTCGCGGCGACGGAATCACTACTGAGAGCGCCGGAAGAGCCTGTTGATACGCTGGAAGAAGAGGATGCGCTCTACGATCTGGCTAACACTCTGGCCATTGTGGGAGGGCAACGCTTTCGCCGATGCGTATTCGATTATCCCTCCGCAGAGAGAGCGCGCGAGTATATACAAACAGAATTCTGCCTGAACATTACGCTGGATACGTTATCGGCCGTCAGCGGAAGGGACCGCTGGAGCCTGAGCCGGGATTTTCGCGCACTTTACGGCACAAGCCCCTATCGCTATGTGACAATGCGCCGTCTGGAATATTGCCGACGTTTGATTGAGAAAGGCCTCTCTCTTGCAGAAGTGGCCGTGGAGGCAGGGTTTTCCGACCAAAGTCATATGACGCGCCAGTTTATAAAAACGCTGGGGATCTTTCCGGGACGCTGGCAGAAATTCATCCAAAACAGCCGTGCCTGAGCTGCACGATCGTTCAAGACTGGCGCAGCGGCCTCACTCTATTCTGAACACTTCTCAACCGTAGGGAGTGTCACCATGTATCAAGCTGTTAATTTAGAAAATAAATTTTCCCTCTTCGACGCGCACTGGCAGCCGAAAGTCATCGCCCAGATGAATGACTACCAGTTTAAGATTGTGAAAATCGAGGGGGATTTTATATGGCACGCGCACCCTGAAACTGACGAAGCATTTATCGTTGTTGAGGGCGTGTTGCGTATCGATTTTCGTGACGGGCATGTGCTCGTCAATCCGGGGGAAATGTACGTAGTGCCAAAAGGCATTGAGCACAAAACCTCTGCTGAGAAGACCGTAAAAATGATGATGATAGAACCTTGCGGGGTCTTAAATACCGGGCATGAAGGCGGGGAGCGCACCGCAGAGAACGATGTCTGGATTTGACGCCTGTGGCTGACTTGCCGGGTGGCGGCTACGCCTTACCCGGCCTACAAAAAAACAAAACTCCCCGCGACACGAACCGTAGGCCCGTGCAAGCGCAGCGCCGCCGGGCGCAGCAGCACTGCATTAATGTGGGATCATGCCCCCGGTTACGACTGATAAAAAGGGAAGAAAAGCAGAAACCCTGAGTTGTACAAGGTTGCGAGGCGGCTTCAAGAAAAGGCACGCCGGGTAGGATTTTCCCGGCCTGCAATAACGTTAATAACGAGCGGGTAAATAACGACACCCTTATCCCGCTGCGTGCTGCTTATACATTTCCAGTAGTTTATTCTTTTGCTCCTGCGTAAGCATTTTACTGATGTTAGTATAATAGGTAATACGACAATGCGCAGCCTGCTCATGTAACCCATTCTCGATAGCCATTTGCTGTTTAAATATTTTTTCATCCATGGTGCCTGATTTAATCATTTTCAAAAAATCCTGCGGATGGAATTGACTCGCATCGATATTATTCATGCACTCCTGCGCATCTGCATGCAGATTTATGAGCTGTGTTTTTTGCGACTTATCTAACTGCAACACGCTACCAAAGGTTTCAGGTTGAGGGGTAAGTGGCTCTGCAGCCAGCGTCATGCCTGAAAAAATAAAGGTAGATAAGCCTAATGCGATAGTCGGAAATTTCATAGAATAGTGCTCCATTCGAATAAGTGATTTCACTGTAGCAAACACGGCAGCCTAAAAAAGTCTCATTTGGAACTTTCACCCAGGCTATTGGGGTAAAAAACTCTGCCACCAATATGTCGTGGCAGAGAAACCGGACTTTCAAGGTTGGAACGTATCTGACGATACGCAATAAACAGTAAAGTGAAATGATTATCCAGGTCAATTTTTGCAAAGTATCAAATGACACTCCAGTTATTTATTCAGGTCGGTATAGTTCGTCGCGATATTAAAAAAACAAACTTCGGACTTAAAGGCTTAACAGATGAAAAACAATTATCCCGGTTTATTCGGAGGGCTGGTCATATCCTGCTCTCTGTTACTCACCGCGTGTGACCGCAACGCGCCTGCACCCAGCGCACAGGCTCCCCATCCGGTGGGCGTGGTTAGGCTGCGCAGCCAGTCACTTCCTGTACAAAGCGAACTCCCCGGCAGGGTATCGGCGTTTCGCATGGCAGACGTACGCCCGCAGGTCAGCGGTATTATTCAGAAGCGTAACTTCGTGGAGGGCAGCCATGTGCATGAGGGCGAATCTCTCTACCAGATTGACCCGGCGACGTATCAGGCTGCGCTGAATAGCGCCAGAGGCGACCTCGCCAGGGCCACCGCTGCGGCAACGCAGGCTCACCTCACTGCCAACCGCTACCGGGCGCTGATCAAAACGCACTATGTCAGTCAGCAAGACTGCGACACGGCAGTGGCGAACGCGCAGCAGGCCGATGCCCAGGTTGTAGCCCAAAAAGCGGTTGTCGAGCAGGCGCAAATCAACCTCAACTACACCAAAGTCACGTCACCGATTTCAGGGGTTATTGGTAAATCCTCCGTGACCGAAGGGGCGCTGGTCACAGAGAGTCAGTCTTCTGCGCTCGCGACAGTGCAGCAACTGGACCCGGTTTATATCGATGTGACTCAGTCCAGCGACGATTTTCTGGAGCTGAAAAGCGAGATGGAAAAAGGGCAGATTAAACAGCAGAACGGGCAGGCTGACGTCATGCTGCAACTGGATAATGGTCGTCTGTATCCTCGTAAGTGCCAGCTTGAGTTTTCTGATGTCACCGTAGACCAGACGACGGGCTCGATCACGGTGCGGGCGGTTTGTCCAAACCCGGACAACACGCTGCTGCCAGGGATGTTTGTTCGTGCCCATCTCACTGAAGGCGTGCGCAAAGATGCCTTGCTGGTGCCTCAGCAGGCTATAACCCGTACACCGCGCGGTGATGCAACGGCGATGGTCGTGGACAACCACAACAAAGCGCAGGTTCGTCGTGTTCAGGCTGCGCAGGCCACGGGGAATCAGTGGCGCGTCACGGCAGGGTTATCGGCGGGCGATCGGGTGATTGCTACGGGTCAACTGATGCTGCGACCGGGGATGACCGTGATGCCAACTGAAGATGACAGCATGGCGGCCTGGGCGCCGGGCAACAGTGCGGGGGGCAAATAATGTCGAATTTCTTTATTAGCCGCCCGATTTTCGCCTGGGTGATTGCCATTGTGCTGATGCTTGCCGGTGGCCTGTCGATCCTGAAGCTGCCCGTGTCGCAGTATCCGACCATCGCGCCACCCGCAGTGCAGATCACCGCCAGCTATCCGGGCGCTGACGCCAAAACCGTGGAAGACACGGTGACGCAGGTTATCGAACAGAAAATGAATGGTCTGGACGGGCTGATGTATATGTCTTCCAACAGTGACGCGATGGGCAATACTACCGTGACGCTGACGTTCAAAAACGGCACCGACCCTGATATCGCACAGGTTCAGGTGCAGAATAAGCTTCAGCTGGCGATGCCGCTGCTGCCTGCTTCGGTGCAGAGCATGGGCATTAACGTTCAGAAAGCCAGCAGCAGTTTTTTGATGGTGGTGGGGTTTACGGGTGAGAAGGACAGCGCTTTAACCCAGGCCGATCTGGCAGATTATGTGGCGTCGACCGTGCAGGATCCCATTAGCCGGACACAGGGCGTAGGGCAGGTGCAGTTGTTCGGTGCGCAGTATGCGATGCGCATATGGCTTGATCCAAACAAGCTGAACAACTATCAGCTCACCACGCAAGAGGTGGTAAAAGCGATAAAATCCCAGAATAACCAGATTGCGGGTGGACAGCTCGGGGCATTACCGGCGCCGTCATCCCAGCGTCTGAATGCCTCTATCATCGCCCAGACCCGCTTAAGCACGCCGGAACAGTTTGGCAATATCATTCTGCGCGTCAATGAAGATGGCTCTGAAGTTCGCCTGCGCGATGTGGCACGTGTTGAACTGGGCAGTGAAAACTACAGTTCCAGTGCAGAATACAATGGCCAGGCGGCGGCCGGTCTGGGGATCAAGCTGGCCACCGGCGCGAACGCGCTCGATACGGCGAAAGCCATCAAAGCTGAAATCAATACCCTGAAACCGTTTTTCCCGGCGGGGATGAAGGTGGTGTATCCGTACGACACCACGCCGTTTGTCAAAATATCCATCCACGAGGTGGTGAAGACGCTGCTTGAAGCGATCGTGCTGGTCTTCCTGGTGATGTACCTGTTTATGCAGAACATCCGGGCCACATTGATCCCGACCATCGCGGTACCGGTAGTCCTGCTGGGGACCTTCGGGGTGCTGGCCGCCTGCGGGTTTTCCATCAATACGCTGACTATGTTCGGCATGGTGCTGGCGATAGGCCTGCTGGTTGACGATGCCATTGTGGTGGTGGAAAACGTCGAACGCGTGATGACCGAAGAGGGGCTTTCCCCCGTTGAGGCGACCCGCAAATCCATGGGGCAGATCCAGGGGGCTCTGGTCGGCATTACAATGATGCTCTCGGCCGTGTTTGTGCCGATGGCCTTTTTTGGTGGCTCGACGGGCGCTATCTATCGCCAGTTCTCCGTCACCATCGTGTCGGCGATGGTGCTGTCCGTGACCGTTGCCATGATCCTGACGCCTGCGCTGTGCGCCACCCTGCTCAAGCCGGGCAGTCATGTGCCGCAACGCGGTTTTTTCGCCTGGTTTAACCGGGTGTTCGACACTAATGCCGATCGCTATCAGAACGGTGTGGCACGTATCGTCAACAAGACCGGGCGCATGATGGCGATTTACCTGCTGATTGTCGCTGGCATGGCTGCGATGTTTGTCTTCCTGCCTACCGCTTTCCTGCCTGATGAGGATCAGGGCGTGTTTATGAACATGGTGCAGTTGCCTGCAGGGGCAACGCAATCCCGCACGCAGGCGAGCCTGGATAAGGTGACGCACTACTATCTGCATAATGAAGCGGCGAATGTGAATTCGGTGTTTACCGTGGCGGGTTTTGGCTTCAACGGCAACGGCCAGAACAACGGTATTGCGTTTGTCAGCCTCAAAGACTGGTCGGTTCGTCACGGAGCAGAAAACCGCGTGGAAGCGATTATTCAGCGCGCCAACCGCACGTTTGCCCGTACCATCCATGACGGCGTGGCTTTCGCCTTTAACCTGCCAGCCATTACGGATCTGGGCACCGCGACCGGTTTCGACTTTGAGCTGATTGATAAAGCCAACCGCGGTCATGCCGCGCTGACGCAGGCACGAAATCAGTTGCTGATGATGGTGCACAAGTTCCCCAATGTGGTGACCAAAGTCCGGCCAAACGGGCTGGAGGATGCCCCGCAGTTAAAACTGGATATCGATCAGCAAAAGGCGGAGGCGCTGGGTGTGAGCAATGACGCCATTAACAACACGATCTCCACCGCCCTGGGGGGAACTTATGTGAATGATTTCCTCGACAGGGGACGTGTGAAAAAGGTGTACGTACAGTCCGATCAGGCCTATCGCATGCTGCCGGATGACATTGATAGCTGGTACGTGAAGGGAAACCACAACCAGATGGTACCGTTCTCGGCCTTTGCCAGTGCTCACTGGGAATACGGTTCACCGCGCCTTGAACGCTACAATGGTCAGTCGTCGATGGAAATTCTGGGTGAGCCCGCACCAGGACGCAGTTCCGGGCAGGCAATGATGCTGATGGAAAAACTGGCAGCAAAACTGCCGACCGGGTTTGGCTACCAGTGGACCGGCATGTCCTGGCAACAGCAACAGTCAGGAAACCAGGCGCCCGCGTTGTATGCCATCTCATTGATCGTGGTGTTCCTCTGCCTGGCCGCCCTGTATGAGAGCTGGTCTGTACCGTTTGCGGTAATGCTGGTGGTTCCGCTGGGCGTCATTGGCGCGCTGGCGGGGGCTACGTTGCGAGGGCTTAATAATGACGTTTACTTTCAGGTGGGGCTGCTGACCACCATCGGCTTGTCGGCTAAAAACGCCATCCTGATCGTCGAGTTCGCCCGGGATCTGATGTTAAAAGAGGGGATCCCCTTGCTGGAGGCCACGCTGCAGGCAGTACGCATGCGACTGCGGCCCATCCTGATGACCTCGCTGGCCTTTATTCTTGGGGTTCTGCCGCTGGTGATCAGCAACGGCGCGGGAAGCGGAGCCCAGAATGCTGTCGGCACCGGGGTGATGGGCGGGATGATCAGTGCGACGCTGCTTGCCATCTTCTTCGTTCCGGTGTTTTACGTGGTGGTCATGCGCCTGACCACCCGCAAGAAATAGCCCTTAATAGCGTGGCGGCAGGTGAACGATACGGATCAGTTTCCCTCGCTGCGCTTCCACGTATCCGCCGTCGGTCAGGTCCTTGAGGATCCGCAGTACCGTGCTGCGGGACAGTTTGGTCGTGGACTGGATATAGCTGAGGATTGAATGCGTTTGACGAAAGGCATCGTCTTTTGTCTCCAGCTCCAGCAGTTTGCCACGGACGGTATCGTAGGCATTGTCGTTATGCAGATGCAGATCTCGCCAGGTGGAGAAGTGCAGATGAAACGCCAGCACGGTGGCGGCATCCTTCCAGAGTAAAGGCTGCTCACTGAACACCTGCAGCGCTTTTTGGCCGGACAGCACATAGACTTCGCTCTGTGGCGAAAAGCGAACGTAGGTGGTATCCCGCACGGGCATCAGCAATTCTGCAAGCCCGAAGATATGCGGCGCGACAGCCATGCTCAGTTCCAGACTGTCCTGCTTACGGTGAAGCCAGAAATGGCCCTCGGTCAGCAGGTAGATTTCCGGCCCGTTTTTATGAAAACTCCGGGGACGATGAACCAGTATCTTTTCAGCCAGCGGAAGCAGCGCATCCAGCAGACGCTGAATATTCTCCTTCGGCTTGAGCGCCAGTATTTTGTTCAGTGTGAGCTGGAAGGTATCGGCGTTCGGTGTGGTCATGGCGATGTGTGTTTATTTACGGGTTAGCAAACCAGTATTGCAGAACGCAAAATTATCGTCCACACAGGCGGTGGTGCCTTGCCCGCAAATGCAGGTACCACATCAACGTCACTTTTCATTCATCATCGCCAGAAACCGCTTCACCGTCCGCGAGCGTTCAAAACGCCGCCAGCAGAGCGCGATATCGGTATAAAGCTCCGGTGAGCTCAGTGCGTGATAGGTGACATTCGGCGGAGAAATGGCCGCCATCGATTTCGGTACCAGCGCAAACCCGCCGCCCGCGGAAACCATGCTCAGGGAAGACGAAAGCTGTGATGACTGCAGCGCGTGCTGCACGTCAATCCCGGCCCGTTCGCAGCAGCCGTAAACCCGGTCGTACAGGCCGGGCGCGACCTCCTGCGGGAACAGCACCACCGGCGTATCACGCAGTTGGTCCAGCGCCAGATCGCCGCTTGCTGCCAGCGGATGGTCGCGATGCAGCGCCACCACCATCGGCTCCCGGTCGAGGATTTTTAACTCGAACGCCTTGCTGCTCTCGCAGGGCAGGCGCACGAAGGCGATATCCAGCTCACCCTCCGCCAGCTTCGTCGTTAGCGAAGACATATTGGCTTCCACCTGGTGAACCTGCACCGCCATGTTCTGCACCTGAAACTGACGGATCAGCGCGAAAATTTTGGGATGAAAAGCGTCGGAGCTGGTAATCCCAATCGACAGGTTGCCGTTCAGCCCGCGCGCAATGCCCCGGGCTTTCTCCAGCGCGGCGTCGCTCAGCGCCAGGATCTTACAGGCGTCCTCGTAGAAGGCTTCTCCCGCTTCGGTCAACTCCACGCCCCGCGTCAGGCGTCTGAACAGCGGCGTGCCCACTTCCTCTTCGAGCCGTTTGATCTGCTGACTCAGAGGAGGCTGTGAAATACCCAGCGCTTCGGCCGCCCTGGTGAAGTGTCGCTCGCGTGCAACCGCGACAAAATACCGCAGATAACGAAGTTCCATATCTAAAACGTCTCAAACCACCATGGATTCTATATTGGAACTCTCTGCTGAATCGGGTCAACATTTATTTAACCTTTCTAAATAAAGTTGAAGAGGACGAGCGTGATGATGCATACATCTGCCTGCGACTGTGAGGCCAGTTTGTGCGAGACCCTGCGCGGGTTCTCCGCCCAGCATCCTGACAGCGTGATCTATCAGACATCGCTAATGAGCGCCCTGCTAAGCGGCGTGTACGAGGGGGAGACAACCATCGCCGATCTGCTGGCGCACGGTGATTTTGGTCTGGGCACCTTCAACGAGCTGGACGGCGAAATGATTGCCTTCAGCAGCAAAGTGTACCAGCTGCGCGCCGACGGCAGCGCCCGGGCCGCGAAGCCAGAGCAGAAAACGCCGTTCGCGGTAATGACCTGGTTTCAGCCGCAGTATCGTATCACCTTCAATGCGCCGGTCAGCCGTCAGCAGATCCACGACGCGATCGACCAGCAAATCCCCTCCGATAACCTGTTCTGCGCGCTGCGCATCGACGGCAACTTCCGCCACGCCCACACCCGCACCGTACCGCGCCAGACGCCGCCGTACCGCGCGATGACCGACGTGCTGGACGACCAGCCGGTGTTCCGCTTCAACCAGCGCGAGGGTGTGCTGGTTGGGTTCCGCACGCCGCAGCATATGCAGGGTATTAACGTGGCTGGCTATCACGAACATTTCATCACCGACGACCGTCAGGGCGGGGGCCATCTGCTCGACTACCAGCTGGAGAGCGGCGTGCTCACCTTCGGTGAAATTCACAAGCTAATGATTGACCTGCCCGCCGACAGCGCGTTTTTACAGGCCAACCTTCACCCCAGCAATCTTGATGCAGCGATCCGTTCCGTCGAAAACTAACAGGAGAACTACCGTGAACAGTGAGAAACAGTCACGTCAGTGGGCGCACGGCGCCGATATGGTTGTCGGCCAGCTGGAAGCGCAGGGCGTGAAGCAGGTGTTCGGGATCCCGGGTGCGAAAATCGACAAGGTCTTTGACTCCCTGCTGGACTCATCCATCGAGATCATCCCGGTGCGCCACGAGGCGAACGCGGCGTTTATGGCGGCGGCGGTAGGGCGGTTAACCGGCAAGGCCGGGGTCGCGCTGGTCACCTCCGGGCCGGGCTGTTCGAACCTGATCACCGGCATCGCCACCGCCAACAGCGAAGGCGACCCGGTTGTGGCGCTGGGCGGGGCGGTGAAGCGGGCGGATAAAGCCAAGCTGGTGCACCAGAGCATGGACACCGTTGCCATGTTCAGCCCGGTCACCAAATACGCTGTAGAAGTCAGTTCACCGGATGCGATTGCCGAAGTGGTATCGAACGCGTTTCGCGCGGCCGAGCACGGCAGGCCGGGGGGCGCGTTCGTCAGCCTGCCGCAGGATATTGTCGACCAGCCCGCCACGGGCGCGATTTTACCCGCCAGCGGCCCGGCGCTGATGGGCCCGGCGCCGGAATCCGCCATTAACGACGTGGCGAAGCTTATCGAAAAGGCCAAAAACCCGGTCATCCTGCTGGGGCTGATGGCGAGCCAGCCGGCCAACAGCGCCGCGCTGCGCAAGCTGCTGGAGAAAAGCCGTATTCCGGTCACCAGCACCTATCAGGCTGCCGGGGCGGTGAACCAGGAGCACTTCACCCGTTTTGCCGGACGCGTCGGCCTCTTTAATAACCAGGCAGGCGATCGTCTGCTCCATCTGGCAGACCTCATTATCTGCATCGGCTACAGCCCCGTGGAGTACGAGCCGTCCATGTGGAACAGCGGCGACGCTACGCTGGTGCACATTGATGTGCTGCCGGCCTATGAAGAACGTAACTATGTGCCGGATCTGGAGCTGGTGGGGGACATCGCCGAAACGCTGAACCTGCTCGCTAACCGCATCGAGCACAAGCTGGAGCTGAGCCAGCGGGCGTCAGAGATTCTGGTCGACCGCCAGCATCAGCGCGATCTGCTCGATCGCCGCGGCGCGTCGCTCAACCAGTTTGCGCTGCATCCGCTGCGCATCGTCCGGGCCATGCAGGACATCGTCAATAACGACGTGACGCTCACCGTGGATATGGGCAGCTTCCACATCTGGATCGCCCGCTACCTCTACAGCTTCCGGGCGCGTCAGGTGATGATCTCCAACGGTCAGCAGACCATGGGCGTCGCGCTGCCGTGGGCGATTGGCGCGTGGCTGGTCAACCCGGGGCGCAAGGTGGTGTCGGTATCCGGCGACGGCGGCTTTTTGCAGTCAAGCATGGAGCTGGAAACCGCGGTGCGCCTCAACGCCAACGTGCTGCACATCATCTGGGTGGATAACGGCTACAACATGGTGGCAATCCAGGAAGAGAAAAAATACCAGCGTCTTTCCGGCGTCGAGTTCGGGCCGGTCGATTTCAAAGTGTATGCCGACGCCTTCGGCGCGAAAGGCTTTGCCGTGGAGAGCGCCGAGGCGCTTGAACCGACGCTGCGTGCGGCGATGGATGTGGATGGGCCGGCCGTGGTGGCCATTCCCGTCGACTACAGCGATAACCCGCTGCTGATGGGCCAGCTCCATCTCAGCCAGATTTTGTGACTCACGATAAGGACAGAGAAATGCAAAAAGTTGCTCTCGTAACAGGCTCAGGCCAGGGGATTGGTAAAGCGATTGCGCTGCGCCTGGTGAAAGATGGCTTTGCCGTCGCCATCGCCGACTATAACGTTGAGACGGCGAGAGCCGTAGCCGACGAAATCATCCGCAACGGCGGCAACGCCGTCGCCGTGAAGGTGGATGTCTCTGACCGCGAGCAGGTATTTGCGGCGGTGGAAAAGGCGCGCACCGCGCTGGGCGGTTTCAACGTGATCGTGAATAACGCCGGGATTGCACCGTCTACCCCCATCGAATCCATCACGCCGGACATTGTCGACAAGGTCTACAACATCAACGTGAAAGGGGTGATCTGGGGCATTCAGGCCGCGATTGACGCGTTTCGCAAAGAGGGGCACGGCGGCAAGATCATCAACGCCTGCTCCCAGGCGGGCCACACCGGTAACCCGGAGCTGGCCGTCTACAGTTCCAGTAAATTCGCGGTGCGCGGCTTAACCCAGACCGCCGCACGGGATCTCGCCCCGCTGGGGATCACCGTTAACGCCTACTGCCCGGGCATTGTGAAAACGCCGATGTGGGCGGAGATCGACCGTCAGGTGTCCGAGGCGGCGGGTCAACCGCTCGGCTACGGGACCGAAACCTTTGCCAAACGCATTACGCTTGGCCGCCTGTCAGAACCGGAAGATGTCGCCGCCTGCGTTTCATACCTTGCCGGGCCAGACTCTGACTACATGACCGGCCAGTCGCTGTTGATTGATGGTGGGATGGTGTTCAACTAAATTCTAATAAGCTCTGACATGAGTTTTCCCCTGCCCCCGTGCAGGGGCTTTTTTTTGTCTCCTCCGCCATTGTGCATTACACTGCGCGCTGCAAAACTTTAGTCATTACGATCTGACAGGCGGTAACAGCGATGAACGGTACAATCACAACGTGGTTTAAAGATAAAGGCTTTGGATTTATCAAAGATGAAAACGGCGATAACCGCTATTTTCATGTGATTAAGGTCGCGAACCCCGATCTGATTAAGAAAGATGCCGAGGTGACCTTTGAGCCGACCACCAACAACAAAGGCCTTTCCGCCTATGCGGTGAAGGTGATCCCGGAAAGCAAGCACCTCTATATTGCGGGCGAGCGCGTGAAGCTCACCTCGATCAAATCCTTCGTGGTGTTTAACGAAGAAGAACCGGCGGATACCAAAATCGACAAAGAGAACGCGGTGCTGTCGGTTGGGCTGCTGATGAACAGCATCAAGCCGAAATCTGACAAAAAGCCGGGCGAAATGCGTACGGTGAAGAAGCTGGCGATCACCACCTTCCAGAACACGACGCTGATCTTCACCGAAGATGAGATCGACATCGATGCCACGGTGAAGCTGCTGAAGTGATTTTTTGCCGGGTGGCGGCTACGCCTTACCCGGCCTACGAAACCCGTGCGACGCTCGCCGCCACACGGTTTACCCCATCCTGTGCTCACCCCTTAACATCGCCTCCCGGTCAAACACCCGCTGGATCTCCCCGTGCGCCATAAACGCCGCCCGGTCAGACATGTGCGCAACCACGTCCGCGTCGTGGCTCACCAGCAGATAGGTCATGCCGTGCTCGGCTTTCAGACGGTTGAGCAAGTTCAGGATTTCCGCCTGCACCGACATATCCAGCGCCGAGGTCGGCTCGTCCAGCAGGAGTAGCTGCGGGCGCAGCAGCAGCGCGCGGGCAATCGCCACGCGCTGACGTTGCCCGCCGGAAAGCTGGTGCGGGTAGCGTTTCCCCGCGTCGGCGGAAAGCCCCACCTGCCGCAGCGCATCCGCGACCTTCTCCGCGACCTGCGTCTCGCCGTGGATATTCAACGGTTCAGACAGCGTGCGAGAAATCGTGTGGTTCGGGTGCAGCGAGGCCCACGGATCCTGAAAAACCATCTGCACGTTGCGGCGCAGCGGGCCGGTAAAACGCTGTCCCGGCCGTACCGCATTGCCCAGCAGCGAGAGGCTACCGCGCCACTCGCGCTGGAGCCCCGCCAGCACGCGCAGAAGGGTCGATTTCCCGCAGCCGGATTCGCCAATCAGGCTGAAGGTTTCCCCTTTTTCAATGGCAAAGCTGGCGGCTGAAACCGCCGTTTTCTCCCCGAAGCTCACGTGGAGCTGATTCACCTCAACGAGCGCCATTGTCGGCCTCCTTCCACGGCTGCGAACGGTCAAGCGTCGGCAGCATCTGCCCATAGGTACTGGCGTTCGGACGACAGGTCCACAGGGTGCGCGTGTACGGATGCGTCGCCTGCGGGAGCTGGCTTGCCGCCATCTCATCGACCTTTTCGCCCTGATACATCACCAGCACGCGGTCGCAGTGTTCCGCCACCAGCGGCAGGTCATGGCTGATGAGCAGCATCGCCATCTGACGTTCTTCGCACTGCTGCACCAGCAGCTCGAGGATCTGGTTACGCAGGCGGGCGTCCAGCGCTGACGTCGGTTCGTCGGCAATTAACACCTGCGGGTTGTTGATCAGCGCCATCGCTATCATCACCCGCTGGCCCATGCCGCCCGAGAGCTCGCCGGGGTAACGCTGAAGCATCTGTTCGCTCAGCCCGACGGCGTGGATAATCTGGTGAATGCGTTCGAGGCGTTCTGAACGGGGCAGGCGCTGATGCAGCGTGAGCGCCTCGTCGAGCTGGGCGGTAACGCTTTTCACGGGATTGAGCGCGTAGCGCGGGTCCTGCAGGACCATTGCAATCCCGTTGCCGCGCAGAGCCTGCCAGCGGCGGCTGTTCAGGGTCAGCAGGTCGTTGCCGAGTACGTTAAGCCGGTTCGCGCTCACGATGCCGGGCTTACGCACCAGCCCCATCAGGGCGCGGGCGGACATCGACTTGCCCGAGCCGGATTCCCCCACCAGCGCCAGCCGCTCGTTGCCAAGCGTGAAGCTCAGGTTGTTGACCACGCGTGCGGCGGGGTAGTCGATATTCAGCGCATCGACGATGACACGTTGTTCAGTCATGCTGTGGCTCCAGTACGTCGCGCAGGCCATCGCCTAAAAGGTTAAAGGCCAGGCTGGCAAACAGAATGGCTCCGCCCGGAATGGCGGCAATCCACCACTGGTCGAAAATCACCTGCATGCCGTCGGCAATCATCGCCCCCCATTCGGCCATAGGCGGACGTGCGCCAAGGCCGAGGAAGCCGAGACCGGCGGCGGCCAGAATAATGCCTGCCAGATCCAGCGCCAGCCGCACAATCGCGGACGGTAGACACAGGGGCAGAATATGGCCGACCAGCAGGCGCAGGCCGCGAATGCCCATCATCTCGGCGGCGGCCAGGTAATCGCTGTGGCGCAGGCGCTGAATTTCACTCCGGGCCTGACGCGCATAGGCCGGCCAGGTGGTTAAGGCCAGCGCCAGCGCGCCGTTAACCAGCCCCGGGCCAAGCATCGCCACAAACGCGAACGCGAGGATCAGGCGCGGCATCGACATCACCACGTCGGTAAAACGCATCAGGATGCGCTCCAGCCAGCCGCCGTAGTAGCCGGACAGGATCCCCACCAGCAGCCCGGCGGGCAGGGTAATGACGGTAACCAAAGCGACCAGCCCGAGCGCCGGGCGGGTGCCGTAAATTAAGCGTGAGAGCAGGTCGCGCCCGTAGCTGTCGGTGCCCAGCCAGTGCTGGCCGTTCGGTGCCTGCAGGCGCGCGGCGGCGTCCTGCCAGTTTGGGTCTAGCGGGGCAAGCCAGGTTGCGAACACGGCGATAAACACCAGCAGCGCGATGGCGATCAATCCGCAAAAGGCGGCAGGGGAGCGGCGCAGGCGGCGTAAGAAAATATAAAACGGCATCAGCGCACCCTGGGATCGGTTGCCCGCACAAGCAGGTCGGTAAGGTTATTGATCAGTACAAAGCTCACGCCAATCAGCAGCGTGCCGCCCATGATGGCGGTGGTGTCTCCGGCGAACAGGGCGGTAGTGAGGTAACGCCCGATGCCCGGCCACGAGAAGACGGTTTCTGTTAATACCGCCCCCTCCAGCATGCTGGTGTAGGCCAGCGCAATCACCGTCAGTAAAGTGCTGCGAATATTCGGCAGCACGTGGCGCAGCAGAATGGTCATCTCCCCGGCCCCCTTGGCGCGGGCGAGCAGGATGTACTCTTTGTTCATTTCGCTCAGGCAGGCAGAGCGCGTCAGGCGGGTAATGCTTGCCAGCGAATAATAGGCCAGCAGCAGCACCGGCAGCACCAGGTGGCTGATGGCGTTGCGAAATGCCTCCCGGTCGCCGGAAAGCCAGGTATCAATCAGCGCAAAACCGGTGCGTGGCTCCACGGTAAACTGCCAGATGTCGTCCAGCCTGCCGGGGCCCGCGCTCCACTGCAGCTTCGCGTAGAACAGGGCCAGCATCAGCAGGCCAAGCCAGAAAATCGGCACCGAGTTGCCGAGCAGGGTGAGCGTTCGGAGGGCTAAATCGAGCGGTGAACCGGCGTAGCGGGCGCACAGCACCCCGGCAATCACGCCGAGTACGGCACCGATGATTAAGGCCAGGGTTGCCAGCTCTAGCGTGGCGGGAAAGGCGTGCAGCAGATCCTGCAGCACCGGCTGTCCGGTGGCGCTGGCGGTACCTAAATCACCGTGAGCAAGGTTTTGCAGATAGTGCCAGAACTGCACGGGCAGGGGCCGATCCAGCCCGAGCTGGTGACGAACCTGATCGTAGGTGGACTGACTGGCATGATCGCCGACGATCTGCAGCACGCGATCGACCGGAGAAAACGCCGAAAGCGCAAACGTGACGAGCAGCAGCCCGAAGAGCGTGAGCAGCAGGGTCAACAGACCCTGGAGCACGCGGGTGGAAAGATGTGGCATGGGAAATCTCTTCATGCCGGGTGGCGGCTTCGCCTTACCCGGCCTACAAAAACCAGGAACGTAGGCCGGGTAAGCGCAGCGCCACCCGGCAAAAAAGGGCTACTTCGTGACGCGATCGTACCAGACCATATCCGCGTTCAGCCCCTGCTGATACCCCTTCACGTTATCGCGCACCACGATCTGGGTTTTGCCCTGATCGACGAACACGTACGGCGAGCTATGCTGCAGCTGTTCCTGCATTTTCTTGTACAGATCCAGACGCTTCGCCGGATCCGGCTCGGCCACCGCCGCCAGCGTGGCTTTGTTTAATTCCGGAATTTTCCAGCCGTTCAGACCGGCCACGGTACTGGATTTGCCGTCGTTCCACGCGAAGGCGCTGGCGTTGGAGTGTGCATCGAAGTAGTCCGGGATCCACAGACGAATCGCCGCCTGATGCTGCTTCGCGCGCACGCGGGCGTACACCTGGCTACCCGCCGCAGGCAGCAGATCGACCTTCACGCCACCCTGAGCAAAGCTCGCCTGCATCGACTGGGCGATGGTGATAAACGGCGGCTTGTTCTCCACGTCCAGCGTGAAGTGCGCGTCTTTAATGCCCGCTTTCTCGAGGATCGCTTTCGCTTTCGCCGGGTCAAATTTAAACGGATTGTCTTCCAGCGCGCCCGGCAGGCCGACCGGCAGGAAGCTCTGATGGACAAAATACTGACCTTTCAGCAGGTTTTTGGTGATGCCTTCATAATCCACCAGCCAGCGCGAGGCCTCCCAGAATGCCGGGTTGTTCAGCAGCGGGTTGGCGCTGTTGCCGGTGTTGAACACCAGGTAATTTTGCTCCGCAGACGGGATGCTCAGCACCTTGACGCCGGGCTTGCCGTCCAGGGCGCTAATCTGGTCTGCTCCCAGATCGCGCGCCACGTCGGCATCCCCCTGCTGGATCAACAGGCGGCGCGAGGCCGGATCGGGAACGTTTTTAATAATGATGCTTTTCAGCTTCGGCGCGCCACCGGGCGCGGAGTCGTTGGCTTCCAGCACGATAGCCTGATGCGGCTGATAGACGCGCATTTTGAACGCGCCGCTGCCCGCCGAGTGCATTTTCAGCCACGCGTTGCCGAAGTCGTTATCCTTCACGTTCGCCGCGACCTGCTTTTCATCCACGATGGAGGCAATCGGCGTGGAGAGAATATTCAGCGCCACCGACGGGCTAACGTCCGCCGTCCAGTGAAGCGTGAGGGTATGGTCATCCACCTTTTTCAGCTGGTTGGCGATGTTGCTGGCGTCCCAGCCCAGCACGTTGAGGATAAAGGCCGGGGATTTGTTCAGCGTCACGGCGCGGGTATAGGAGAAGATCACGTCTTCCGGGCGCAGCGGGTTGCCGGAGGCAAATTTTGCATCGGGCTTGAGTTTGATGGTCAGGGTTTTTGCTGCCGCGTCGGCCTCCCAGCTTTCCGCCAGAATCGGGGTGATTTTTTCCGGGTTATCGCGGTCCGGCTGCACCAGGCGCTGATACAGGCTCGGCACGGTCTGGATGCTGGAGAGCTCGTTGGCTTCAGCCGGGTCGAGGCTCACGATGTCATCAAGCCCCTGGGCCACAACCAGCGTGTTGGACGGAGTAGCAGCGTGGGCGGCGCCTGAGAGCGCAGCCAGCACCAGTAACGGCAGCAATTTTTTAGTCATAGCGATCCCTGAGAAGAATATATTGTGATTGTTTTATGCTCCGCTACGTTAGGTCGTCTCTGAAATTACGCAAAGTCGAAATTCAGCTTTGCTTATGCCTTCCGGGAATATTGCATGCGTTAGGGCTATTAGAATGCGCTGCTTTTCGCCCGCTTTTTAACCTGCTATAACAAACTCCTTACCTTTCAGGGAGTCAACGCCGTGCCAGAAATCAATCAACATGGTCAAACCGTTAACGATATCGTGCCTGGCTGGACCGGCGCGCGCGTCTTAACCCGCGCGCCGCTGTTCGGGCAGTACTGCCGTCTGGAGGTGCTGGATGCCGATCGCCACGCGGCCGATCTCTATGAGGCGTATGCCCTGGGCGACGACAGCGACTGGACGTGGCTTGCCAGCATGCAGCCAGCGAGCGTGGAGGCCACCGCGCACTGGGTCATGGCGAAGGTGAGGGACGATGAGCTGGTGCCGTTTGCCGTCATTGATTTACGCACCGAACGTGCCGTGGGGCTGGTGAGCTATATGGCCATCGAACGGCTGCTGGGGTCGGTCGAGATTGGTCACGTAACCTGGTCACGCAAAATGAAAGGGTCCCGCATCGGCACTGAAACGGTGTGGCTGCTGCTGAAAAATGCCTTCGAATACGGCTACCGGCGGCTGGAGTGGAAGTGTGATTCGATGAACATTGCGTCGCGTAAGGCGGCGGAGCGGCTCGGGTTTGTCTGGGAAGGGCGCCTGCGCCAGAAGCTGGTGCGCAAAGGTCGCAACCGCGACAGCGATATGCTTTCGATTATTGACGGCGAATGGCCGCAAAGAGATGCGGAGCTGCGCGCCTGGCTGGCGGCGGAGAATTTTGACGACGAAGGGCGGCAGATTAAGCGGCTTGAGGCGTTTCGTTTATAAGTGTTGTGTAGGGTACATCTGAAACGGTCGATCAATCTGCGGAAATGGCAATTTCAATCAAATTGGTTTTTCCAGACTGCAGCCCCTGCGTCACCGCCGTGGCGATATCCGCGGCCTGGGTAACCCGGCAGCAGCGGATGCCCAACGCGGTGCCCAGCGACTGGAAATCAATTTGGGGGTTAATCAGATCCATCCCGATAAAACGTCCCAGCTTTGTCGAACTGTAGCCCGGCTGTCCTTTCATAAAGTTCTTCAGGATGTTGTACTCCAGGTTATTCATTACGATAAAGGTGACGGGCAACTCTTCGTGTGCTGCCGTCCAGAGTGCCTGCGGTGAATAGAGTGAAGCGCCGTCGCCAACCAGACACACTACCGGCTCACGCCCCAGCCCCAGCGAGTGACCTACTGCTGCGGGCATCCCCCAGCCCAGACCGCCGCCGCGCATAAAGTAATACCGCTGATGCTGACGATCGGAAATAAACTTGCGGACGTGTCTGGCTGTGGCAATGGCCTCATCGACAATTGTCGTGCCTGCCGGAATGGCGCGGATGACTTCCCAGGCCGCCACCATAGGGGAGATAGCCGGGCGTAGCCGTTCGGCGGCCAGGCGTTCTTCCTGCTGCCGCCACTCGTTTTCCCGCTCCTCGCGCGCCTGAGCCAGCAATTGCTGGTGGCGCAGCTTGCTGGCAGCCCGGTGCTGGTCCAGTCTCGGCAGCAGGTCGTGCAGAGAGAGCTTGATGTCCCCCATCACCGAGAGGCGAGTGGCATACGTGCGGCCAAGCTCGTTCATATCCGCCGAGAGCTGATACACCGCACAGGTTGCCGGAATGGCCTCGCCCTCGCTATACAAAATGGTGATCAGGCTTCTGCCGCCGATGATAAACACGGCATCGTAGGCGTTGATGATGCTGGCGATTTCACTTGCGGTGGTGGGCATGTTGCCCCGCCAGAGCGCGTGCTGCGTGGGAAAAGGCAAATTCAGCGGCCAGGAGGAGCCGTAAACGTGGGCGCTGAGCGCTTCGGCAAGCTGAACAATCTCCTGCGTCGAGCCGCTGGAGTGAACTTCATCTCCCGCCACAATCATGATCCTGCCGGGGGTGACCTCGCTCAGCGCCTGCGCCAGCTCGTCGAGCGAGCCCGCGACGGTGTGATAGTCCACTCTGGACGCCGTTTGTATCCCGGCGTCGCTCAGTTCTTCCATGACGTTCATCGGCAGAGAGAGCAGGACCGGGCCTGCCGGAGGATAGCTGGCCGCGTGAAATGCGCGTCGCACCAGCACCGGGAGCTGGTCGGCGCTGGTGACTTCCTGCGCCCATTTCATGACCGGGGAACCAATGGAAACAATATCATCATACAGAAGCGGGTCGCGGACGTAGTGCCGCGTGTCCTGCTGCCCGACGGTGACCACCAGCGGGGTTTTCATGATCCGCGAGTTTATGAGATTCCCCATGCCGTGTCCCAGACCGCTGGCGGTATGCAAATTGATAAAACCGGTTTTGCCGGAGGCTTTCGCATAGCCGTCAGCAATGGCGACCACGCTGCTCTCCTGGAGGGCCAGAATATAGTGAATATTTTCATGACGAAGCAGAGCATCGATGAGCGGAAGTTCGGTGGTGCCGGGGTTGCCAAAAATATATTCCACGCCTTCACTCTCCAGCACTTCAAGGAGAATATCAGCGCCCGAACGCATATTTAAATCTGATAAGGACGTTAGTGATTTAATCATAATGACACCTCACTCAGTATTATTTAACGCATGCTAAAATTCTTCCTGCGTCGGACGAACAACAATTTCATTAATATCAACGTCGCCAGGCTGTTCGATGGCAAATAAAACGGAGCGGGCAATCGCGTCAGCCGAAATAGCCTGCTTATAAAACTCATGAAGAAATTTTTTACTCTCTTCGTCAGAGCTGCCGAACTGCAGCTCGCTGTCGACCGCGCCGGGAGAGATAAGCGTGGTGCGAATCGTTTTACCGGCTTCCTGGCGCAGACCCTCGCTTAGCGCGCGAACGGCGAATTTTGTCGCGCTGTACACCACGCCGCCGGGGGCCAGGACCTTGATGCCCGCCACCGAAGCAACGTTAATAAAGTGCCCACTTCCCTGACGCTGGAACACCGGCAATGCAGCAGCGATGCCGTACAGCACGCCTTTCAGATTGGTATCAATCATCTTGTCCCATTCGTCGGTTTTCAGCTCGCTAAGGGGGGCGATAGCCATAAAACCAGCGTTGTTGATCAGCACATCCACGCGCTGGTAGGCGGCGATGGCGGCGTCAATTACGTGCTGAACCTCGTCCTGACGGGTCACATCAGCCTTAACGGCGATGGCCTTACCGCCTTGCTGGATTATCCTGTCCACGAGGGCATTAATTCTGTCCAGGCGGCGCGCCACCAGCACCAGCGAAAACGCGTTATTCGCTAAATGGAGGGCAATGGCCTCACCAATCCCGCTGCTGGCACCGGTGATAACGACAACCTTGTTTGCACTATTATTCATGATCTTATCTCACTGTTGTGTGATTCAGAAAATAAAAGGCAGGGAAGAATGAAAGAATAATGAAAAATCCCTTCATTCTGGATTTGAATATATTGTATATGTCGGGATAAATAATCTTCGATTAAAACTTAATGGAGTTCAGGAGAGAGTGTCAACACTGTTTTAAATAATAAAACGTATTGCAGGGTAATAGTTAATTCTTATAGGTTACAGCAACGGTTTACCCGCGCTTTAATAGTGAAAACCCTCTCCTTTACGGAGAGGGCGTGACAATTATGCCTTCTGCGTTATCTGACGAACCGGCGCGCCGTTCGCCACGTAATACGCCGCCGTGCTCTTCGCCAGCGGCTCGCGCCCGCGAATGGCGTCGGCAACTTTCTCACCAATCATAATGGTGGTGGCGTTCAGGTTACCGGTGATGATCTGCGGCATAATTGACGCATCCACCACGCGTAACCCTTCCAGCCCGTGAACGCGGCCTTCGCCGTCGACCACCGCCATCTCGTCATAGCCCATCTTGCAGGTGCCGCACGGGTGGAAGGCGGTTTCGGCGTGGTTACGCACGAACTCGTCGAGCTGCTCGTCGGTCTGGCAGTCAATGCCCGGGCTGATTTCGCGGCCACGGTATTTGTCCAGCGCCGGCTGGTGCATGATCTCGCGGGTGATGCGGATTGCGTCGCGGAACTCCTGCCAGTCCTGCTCGTGAGACATATAGTTGAACAAAATCGCCGGATGCTGGTGCGGATCGCGTGACGCGATGCGCACGTGCCCGCGGCTCGGCGAGCGCATGGAGCCAACGTGGCACTGGAAACCGTGCTCTTTTACCGCGTTGGAGCCGTTGTAGTTAATCGCCACCGGCAGGAAGTGGTACTGAATGTTCGGCCATTCGAACTCTTCGCGGCTGCGGATAAACCCGCCCGCCTCGAAGTGGTTGCTCGCGCCCACGCCGGTGCCGTTAAACAGCCACTCCGCGCCAATCTTCGGCTGGTTCCACCACTGCAGGGCAGGGTAGAGGGAGACCGGCTCTTTGCATTCGTACTGAAGATACATCTCCAGGTGATCCTGCAGGTTTTCGCCCACGCCGGGTAAATCATGCACCAGCGGGATATCGAACTGCTTCAGCAGCTCTGCACTGCCCACGCCGGAGCGCTGCAGGATCTGCGGGGAGGCGATCGCGCCTGCACACAGCAGCACCTCTTTATTCGCCGTCGCTCTGGACGGAATGGTGCTTTCGCCTTCCAGCCACTCGACGCCTGCCGCGCGTTTGCCTTCGAAGAGGATGCGATCGGTCATGGCATGGGTGCGGATGGTCAGGTTCGGGCGTTTTTTGGCCTGGTCCAGGTAGCCGCGCGCGGTGCTGGCGCGTCGACCCTGCGGCGTCACCGTGCGGTCCATTGGCCCGAAGCCTTCCTGCTGATAGCCGTTAAGATCGTCGGTGCGCGGGTAGCCCGCCTGCACGCCGGCTTCGACCATCGCTTCAAACAGCGGGTTCACGCCTGGTTTCGAGGTGGTGACGCTCACCGGACCGTCGCCGCCGTGGTAGTCGTTCGGGCCCACGTCGCGCGTCTCTGCCTTGCGGTAGTAGGGCAGGCAGTTGAGGTAGCTCCAGTGCTCCAGGCCCGGCTCTTTAGCCCAGTTGTCCAGATCCATCGCGTTGCCGCGCACGTAGCACATGCCGTTAATCAGCGACGAGCCTCCCAGCCCTTTGCCGCGTCCGCACTCCATGCGGCGGTTGTTCATGTATGGCTCGGGCTCGGTTTCGTACGCCCAGTTGTAGCGTTTGCCCTGCAGCGGAAATGCCAGCGCGGCAGGCATCTGGGTGCGAAAATCCATGCGGTAATCCGGGCCGCCCGCCTCAAGCAGCAGCACGGTGGTGTTCGGTTCTTCAGTCAGTCGCGTCGCCAGTACGTTGCCGGCAGAGCCGGCACCAATAATGATGTAGTCAAATTGCAAATAAACCTCCCGGTTAAAATATGGACTGGAATTTACCCATCTCAACCTGGATGGACTTCACCTGGGTGTAGCTCTGGAGTGTCATGACGCCGTTCTCGCGGCCAATGCCGGAGTGCTTGTAGCCGCCAACCGGCATCTCTGCGGCGGATTCACCCCAGGTATTGATCCAGCAGATGCCCGTTTCGAGCTGATGAATGGTGCCGTGGGCGCGGTTCAGATCGGTGGTGACGATCCCCGCCGCCAGGCCGTAGTCGGTGTCGTTGGCGCGACGAATGGCTTCTTCATCCGTCTCGTAGGTGAGGATGGACATCACCGGGCCGAAGATCTCCTCGCGCACGATGGTCATCTCGTCGGTGCAGTCGGTAAACACGGTCGGGGCAACCCACGCGCCGCTGTCAAAGCCTTCGCCCTTCAGCACGTCGCCGCCGCACAGCACGCGCGCGCCTTCTTCTTTGCCTTTGGCGATGTAGCGCAGCACGCTGTCGCGGTGCGGGAAGCTGACCATCGGGCCAAAGTTGGTGTTTTCATCGAACAGATCGCCCGCGCGGATGCGGCCCACGCGCTCAACGATTTTCTGCTCAAACGCGGCCTTGAACGTAGCGGGCACGAACACGCGGGTGCCGTTGGTGCACACCTGGCCGGAGCTGAAGAAGTTGGCCATCATGGCGATGTCTGCCGCGAGATCGAGATCCGCGTCGTCGAAAATAATCAGCGGAGATTTACCGCCCAGCTCCATCGTCACCTCTTTCAGGGACGAGGCCGCCGAGTTGGCCATCACCTTTTTGCCGCTGGCGACGCCGCCGGTAAAGGAAACTTTGGCAATGCCCGGATGCTCGGTCAG
Organism: Enterobacter chinensis; assembly: GCF_034008295.1. Lineage (NCBI taxonomy): Bacteria > Pseudomonadati > Pseudomonadota > Gammaproteobacteria > Enterobacterales > Enterobacteriaceae > Enterobacter > Enterobacter chinensis. The sequence continues at coordinate 559,032 of NZ_JARDVI010000002.1, read as the reverse complement.
GAACTGGCCGGTTTCCGCGCCTACGCCAGGCAGGACGTTAAACACGCCGTCAGGCAGGCCCGCTTCGGTGTAGATCTCCGCGAGCTTGAGCGCGGTGAGCGGGGTCACTTCGCTCGGCTTGAAGATCATCGCATTGCCCGCCGCCAGCGCCGGGGCGGATTTCCACAGGGCGATCTGGATCGGGTAGTTCCACGCGCCGATACCCGCCACTACGCCCAGCGGTTCGCGACGGGTGTAGACGAACGAGGTCTCACGCAGTGGGATCTGGCTGCCTTCCAGCGCCGGGATCAGCCCCGCGTAATACTCCAGCACGTCCGCGCCGGTGACGATATCCACGGTTGAGGTTTCGGAATACGCTTTACCGGTGTCGAGGGTTTCCAGCTTTGCCAGCTCGTCGTTGCGCTCGCGCAGGATATCGACGGCGCGGCGCAGAACGCGAGAACGCTCCATGGCGGTCATCGCCGCCCAGATCTTCTGCCCGCGCTGTGCGCTTTCCACGGCGCGGTCGACATCTTCGCGCCCGGCGGCCTGCACGGTCGCCAGAACTTCACCGTTGGCCGGGTTGATGGTCTCGAAGGTGCGACCGCTGGTGGCCGATGTATAACCACCATTGATATAAAGCTGCTGTTCTGCCATTCGGGACATAAATTCTCCTCGGTTAATCGGTCGGTAAATGCTGGCTGATAAAGTGGCTGGTAAGCGACTGGGCCAGCGTCTTATCCAGCGGTTTGCCGCTCAGGGCGGCGCGCAGCCATAGTCCGTCAATCAGTGCCGCCAGCCCGTAGCCCGCTTCCTGCGCCTGTTTGCGCGGCAGTTCGCGGCGGAACTCGTACACCAGGTTTGATAATAAGCGGCGGCTGCTCACCTGCTGCAGGCGGTAGAGCATCGGCTGGTGCATGCTGCTCGCCCAGAAGGCCAGCCAGGCCTTCATCGCCGCGCTGCTGATCTGGGTCTCATCAAAATTGCCGCCGACAATCGCCTGCAGGCGCTGCTCCGCGCTGCCGTTCGGCAGGGCGTGCAGGCGGCTCAATACCGCGTCGCGCAGCTGGCCGGTGATGTCGCGCATGGTCGCTTCCAGCAGACCATTTTTGTCTTTGAAGTAGTGACTGATGATCCCCGTGGAAACGCCCGCCCGACGGGCGATCTGCGCGATCGTCGCGTCATGCATTCCCACTTCATTTATTGCTTCCAGCGTGGCGTCGATAAGCTGCCTGCGCCGGATTGGCTGCATCCCCACTTTGGGCATTGTTGCCACTCCATTCATCAGCGTTGGTTAACCATTAAAGCGGTTTTTGATTGGACGTTCAATATAAAATGTGTCTTAATTGTTGCGGATTTGGATTTTAATAGTTACAAAAACAGTGGGGATACTGGATGACAGACCTTTCACAGGACAGAGAAAAAGACAAAATCAATCCGGTCGTTTTTTATACTTCCGCCGGGCTGATTTTGTTGTTTTCCCTGACGACGATTTTCTTTCGTGATTTTTCTGCCGAGTGGATTGGGCGCACCCTGAACTGGGTGTCGAAGACCTTCGGCTGGTACTATTTGCTGGCGGCGACGCTCTATATCGTCTTCGTGGTCTGCATTGCCTGCTCGCGCTTCGGTTCCGTAAAGCTCGGCCCTGAGCAGTCAAAACCCGAGTTCAGCCTGCTGAGCTGGGCCGCGATGCTGTTTGCCGCCGGCATCGGCATCGACCTGATGTTCTTCTCCGTGGCGGAACCGGTCACGCAGTATATGCAGCCGCCGGAAGGGGCAGGGCAGACGATGGAGGCCGCGCGCCAGGCGATGGTCTGGACGCTGTTCCACTACGGTCTAACCGGCTGGTCGATGTACGCCCTGATGGGCATGGCGCTCGGATACTTTAGCTATCGTTATAATTTGCCCCTCACCATCCGCTCCGCGCTGTACCCGATTTTCGGCAAAAAGATTAACGGCCCGATTGGCCACAGCGTCGATATCGCGGCGGTGATCGGTACCATCTTCGGTATCGCGACCACGCTCGGTATTGGCGTGGTGCAGCTCAACTACGGGCTGAGCGTGCTGTTTGATATTCCGGATTCGATGGCGGCGAAAGCGGCGCTGATTGCGCTCTCCGTCATTATCGCCACCATCTCGGTGACGTCGGGCGTGGATAAAGGCATCCGCGTGCTGTCCGAGCTGAACGTGGCGCTGGCGCTGGGTCTGATCCTGTTTGTGCTGTTTATGGGCGACACCTCGTTCCTGCTCAATGCCTTAGTGCTGAACGTGGGCGACTACGTGAACCGCTTTATGGGCATGACGCTGAACAGCTTCGCCTTTGACCGTCCGGTGGAGTGGATGAATAACTGGACGCTGTTCTTCTGGGCGTGGTGGGTGGCATGGTCGCCGTTTGTCGGCCTGTTCCTGGCGCGTATTTCGCGTGGCCGCACCATCCGCCAGTTTGTGATGGGCACGCTGATTATCCCGTTCACCTTTACGCTGCTGTGGCTGTCGGTGTTCGGCAACAGCGCGCTGCACGAGATCATTCACGGCAACGCGACCTTCGCGCAGGAAGCGATGGTGCATCCGGAGCGCGGCTTCTACAGCCTGCTGGCGCAGTACCCGGCGTTTACCTTCAGTGCGTCCGTGGCGACCATTACCGGCCTGCTGTTTTACGTTACTTCGGCGGATTCCGGCGCGCTGGTGCTGGGCAACTTCACCTCGAAGCTCAAGGACATCAACAGCGACGCGCCGAACTGGCTGCGCATCTTCTGGTCCGTCGCCATCGGCCTGCTGACGCTCGGCATGCTGATGACCAACGGTATTTCCGCCCTGCAGAACACCACGGTGATAATGGGGCTACCGTTCAGCTTCGTTATCTTCTTTGTGATGGCCGGGCTGTATAAATCGCTCAAGGTGGAAGACTACCGCCGCGTCAGCGCCAGCCGCGACACCGCGCCGCGTCCGATGGGCGCGCAGGACAGGCTGAGCTGGAAGAAACGTCTGTCGCGCCTGATGAACTACCCGGGCACGCGCTACACCAAACAGATGATGGAGACGGTCTGCTTCCCGGCGATGGAAGAGGTGGCGCAGGAGCTAAAGCTGCGCGGCGCGTACGTGGAGCTGAAAAACTTGCCGCCGGAGGAGGGCGAGACCCTGGGGCACCTGGATCTTCTGGTACACATGGGCGACGAGCAGAACTTTGTCTATCAGATCTGGCCGCAGCAGTATTCGGTGCCCGGTTTTACCTACCGGGCGCGCAGCGGGAAGTCGACCTACTACCGGCTTGAGACCTTCCTGCTGGAAGGGAGCCAGGGGAATGATCTGATGGATTACAGCAAGGAGCAGGTGATTACGGACATTCTGGACCAGTATGAACGGCACCTGAACTTTATCCATCTGCACAGGGAAGCGCCGGGGAATAGCGTGATGTTCCCGGATGTTTGAGGTTTGATCTGAAGAACGTACAAAGGCATCGCCGCTGCCCTCATGCCGGGTGGCGGCGATGCCTTACCCGGCCTACAAAACCGGTTTATCGTAGGCCTGATAAGCGAAGCGCCATCAGGCGTTTAATGAGCATTGGATCTGAAGGGCAATATTTCCTTTCTTTATATTCACCATTTTATTTTTCTTTATTTATTCGAGCAGCCTCGCATTTCCCTAATATTCGACCCCTGTACATTTATCCATGGCAGTATAATAGCGGCAGTTAAGCCAGCACTGAGATCTTGAAAGAATATGTAAAAAGGTAAGAAAAGGAATCGCGGTACAAAGGTGTGCGACCACCTCCATACCGCTAACCACAAACAACTAAACAGGAGTTGATTATGGCTGCGAAGAATTCTATGCCAGAGCGGGCTATTGCCCAAACAGAAAATGCAGAATGAGCTATTCAGCAAGAAAATCGCGAAAAGCTACGCAAAAAACGCATCCGGGCGTTGCATGACGAGCCGGTTCACTCTGCGTATCTTCATGAAAGAGGAGAGGCGGATTCCGCCTGTGTGGAACTTTATACTCGAATGGAGCGCAACCATCTTCCGTTATCCGGTGAGTGGTTAACCCGCGCCGGCTTCAGGGCGGGCATTGCAGTGAAGATCCGCGTGATGCCGGATTGTATTGTGATTACGCCGCAAAATTCCCGTGAGCTGTGGGGCTGTCTGGAAGGTGTCAGTGCAACGTATACCAACAAACTGAAGATGATGAAGTGGCTGGAGACGTTTCCGGGAGCGTTAATTGATACGGGGGATTTGCCAGTGAACGAAAGTGGAAAAGGGGTGCGGTAAATATCACGAGGCGATCCTGGGAATGCCAGGATCGCATTTCTGAGCAGCCACATACATTAATGTTTATTAATTAGATGAATCAGGATAGTTATGTGCTCGTTTTTTCTTTCTGCGCAGGTTTCATCCATGAATCATCATATCTGATATTTCCTTTCACATAGTTCCATTGAATGCCCCGAAATCGCAGGCCTACTACTTCATGCATGTTAGGCGCAGAACTACCTGGATAGTATACATGTGTAAAATCTAAAGATGAGATTACCACGCTATCAAGCGTAATAGTGTAGATCTCTCTTTCTGCTCCTGCTTCAATAATTTCATAATATTTGATGATGGCTTTCTGCAGCCGTTTTCCCTCGCAAGCGGCAACGGCAAGATAAGGGCTGACTTTATCTAATTGCTTATGCAGCGTAAACGGGCCATGCTGTCGTGTTCCGGTCATATTTCCGGTATGGCTATCGACGGCTAGTTTTATGCCGTAGCTGCTGTTCATGATTTCTATAGCACCTTCTCGACCTGGCATCATACATTCGCCCTGTACGAGCATTCCGTGCTCATCGTAGAGAAATAGGTAAGCGGGTAGTGACATTATCGTTCTCCTAAATTTATTAGCTTGCCATTTTTATCGATATCGAACTGATGTACATATTCTTTGTCATTTAAGCCGTAGTGAATTACGTAAGTATGTTCATTCTCCCATTTAATATTCTTACAGGTATCAGGATAGGAAGCGTTTAAATCACCGTATCCGGAACCCGTCAGTATGCTTATCTGATGGGCTTTGCTTGAGTAAATTGTATAATATTTCAAAATGTCATTTTTATTTATGCTGAAACAAATATGATTGCCGTTAATAAAAGTTAGTCGTGTTTTGGGGGCTCTTTTACCACCGGGACAACCGGTAATTGAAATACACATCGCAATAATAAACAGCAGTTTTTTCATCCGGGAAATCCTTTTAAAACTGTTTTGTATTTATTCAGGAGGCAATAGATTGTTTCTTTAAGATGCAGATCCCGGTATTGTAATAAACTCTGATTTTTGTCCAGACCAAAGTATTTCAATAACCAGTAATCACTTACAATTGATGCTTGCTGCTCTAACCCATAATGCAATAAATCTACTTTATCTAAGCTATAAGTATAGTCAGCAATACCGGAAAATAATCCTCTGGTCCTGACAAACATCCTCTTTTGTGTTTGCCAGACGTGCATCATCTCATGCATAAATCTATGTTTCTTAACTAAGTCGTCCTCTAATGAGAAATCAGGTGAATAAGTTTCTTCTCTAAACCACATTTCACCATTGGGACTCATCGCTATATCGACAGGCTGGAGATTAAAAGGAAGATAACTTTCCCTGTGCACCCACACCAGATGATAATGGATACTGTAACCGTAAAGCGTCTTCGCGAGGGCTATCTCACCGATGGTGAGTTGTCGGATACCGCCTGGGTTAATCGGGGTTCCTGAGGTAGGAATAATGCGTTCATTTACCGGCATTATAAATCCATTTTAATGTTATGATTATTGGGGTTTTATCCTACTCTTGCAGAAATGGAAAAGAAGATTGATATATTCCTAAAAAGTGTTTTTTGCATTGCGAGAAATAAAAGAACTTAAATAGTGGCTGAATAAAGATTTTCGATGCCTGACGCGCGTTACAGCAAAGTGATGACTTGATTACCATCAAGTAACCAGTGAACTGTAAATAACGTGTTTTCCTTAAACTCCGCCTGTGGTCGGGTCAGTGCCAGCGTAAGTGTTTTCTCATTGAGTCTTGTTATGCGGGCACAGTCAAAACCCATGTACGTCTTCACCCGCGGAAAGAGGGCCTTAAACAAACTCTCTTTGGCGCTAAACGCCAGCGTCAACCCCAGCGCGAAAGGGTAGTCCGAACGCGTCAGGCACATTGCCTCCTGCGAATCAATGATGCCGTCCTGGATTTCACGTGCTTCACGCTCCGGAAGAATGGCTTCGCAATCAATACCCACCAGCGCATCTGGAGCACGAACCACTACCGCCATCGCCTGTGTGCCGCTGTGGGTGATGCTCCCTGAAACCCCATCCGGCCAGAGCGGTTCGCCGCTGGGGCCAATGCCGGAAACGGTATGGTCAGGTAAGGCATGGGCGGCGGCGATGCGGCCAGCCAGATGCTCGGCTTTGCGTTTGCGCCCGGCGTTTGAAAGCTCAGCGTGGTGGGGGAGCCAGAGGAGATCGGTGTCGGTGAAGGTGGTGGGGTCGAAGGTGACGCGATGGACGGTGTGGCCGGCGAGAGAAAATGTGCTGTGGATGGTGTGCATGGTTTTCCTCTATCAGCAAATAGCGCGGACTGATGCCCTCACCCCGACCCTCTCCCACAGGGAGAGGGAGCAAACACTAAAAACGGCAACGGGGTTGCCGTTTTGCTTTTACCTAGAATCGCGTATTCACGCTCATATACCAGGTACGACCCGGCTCATTATACGTATACGCTCCCGCACCGTACATATACGCACCGGTAGTGGCATTTCCGGTGGTCTGGGCATTACCCGCACGCCACTGGCGCTTGTCGAAGACGTTATCCACGCCGCCGGTCAGGCTGACGTTTTTGGTCATGTCCCAGGTCGCGCTCAGGCCAACGATGCTGTACGGGCTGACTTCGTCTTTCTCCGAGCCGGTTACCGGCTGACCTTTGTAGTTGTACTTCTTCGGCTGCTGCTTGCCGTACCAGGTGAAGGTTGACTGGAGCGACACGTCCTGATGGACCTGCCAGCTCAGGGTCGAGTTCAGCGTGTACTCCGGGATGATCGACAGACGGTCGCCGGTCTCCTTGTTCTTGCTCTGCAGCATGTACGTAATATTGTTGGTCCAGTTAATCGTGTCGCTGACCGGCACGTTCAGGGAGCCTTCCAGACCTTCAACTACCGCCTTCGGCACGTTTTCCCACTGGTAGATATCGGTCTGCACCTTACCGGAAGAGGTGTGGCCAATCGGCGCGTAGCCCGCTTCAATCTTGTCACGATAGTCGTTACGGAACCACGTTACGCCCGCCAGCCAGCCGTCGCGCTTCCACTCCAGGCCAATCTCTTTGTTGATGCTGGTTTCAGCTTTCAGATCGTCGTTACCCATCATGTAGCAGCCCACGCCGTCGGAGCTTGCGTAGCAGCCCTGGCCTTTGCTGTAGAGCAGGTAGTTCGGGTTAGTCTGGTACAGGCTCGGCGCCTTATAGGCCCGCGCGATTCCCATCTTCAGCGTGAAGTTATCCCCCAGACCTTGCGACAGGTTCAGGGACGGGCTCCAGTTGTTGCCGACGATGGTGTGATGATCGAAGCGCAGTGCCGGGGTCAGCATGGTGCTGTCGGTCAGCTCCATGTTGTTCTCGGCGAACAGCGAGAAGATCTCTGCCGACGTGTACGGGCTTCGATCGTTACTCACGCCCGGAATAGTGCCGCCCTGTTGGGTTTGCGTGAAGGAGGTCGAGTCCTTCATGCGCTGCTGGTTCCACTCGGTGCCCAGCGTCAGGTTCTGGTTGACGAGGAAATCAATCGGCAGGTTGATTTCGCTGTGCAGCATCACGTCGGCCAGGTCGGTGTCGGTGAATTTGTTGCTGTTGAACAGCCCTTCCAGACCACCCGCCAGCCCTTCGCCCAGACGGGAGTTGCGGGTGTGCTCGTACTGCGCCCAGTTGCTGGTGGTGATGCCGTTATCCCAGCCGCCGTTCCAGGTCACCGCGAAGTTCTGGCGATAGATACGGTTGGTCTCTTTGCCGTAGTTTTTCTTCACCAGGCCGCTGGAGCTGTTGTCGTTGTTGGTATTCTGGGTATCGCCGGCGTAGAGGTTATTCTGACGGCTGTAGCCTGCTTCAAACTCCAGGGACTGCATTGGCGCGAAGTCCCAGCGAACCACGCCGTTAATGTCTTTGTTTTCCACACCCTCGCGGCCTGCAGGCAGCGTGTCGGCGTAGGCACCGGTACGATCGGACTGGTGACCCTGGTTGATGTCCCACGCGTCGGCCTGCGTTTTGTCCAGATTACCGAACATGCGGAAGCTGAAATCGCCGCCGAGCGGGCCGCTCAGGCTGAAGTTGGTGCGTTTGGTGGAACCTTCGTCCTTGTGTTCTGGCGCATTCAGGTAGGTGTTCCAGGAGCCGTGCCACTGGTCGTCGAACTTTTTGGTGATGATGTTCACCACCCCGCCTGCCGCACCGTTGCCGTAGCGTGCGGCCGCCGGGCCGCGGATTACTTCGATGCGCTCGATCATCTCAGGCGGCACCCAGCCGGTATCGCCGCGCGTATCACGCTCTCCGCGCCAGCCCAGACGGATGGAGTTACGGCTGGTCACCGGCTTGCCGTCGATCAGGATCAGGGTGTTTTCCGGCCCCATGCCGCGGATGTCAATCTGACGGTTATTCCCGCGCTGGCCGCTGGTGGAGTTCCCGGTCAGGTTAACGCCCGGCATGGTTCGGATGATTTCAGCCACGTCGCGCGCGGGCGGGTTTTTACGGATCTCATCGGCGGTGATGGTCGATACACCCGGTGCCTGCAGGTTCTGCTCGGCGGCGGTGATAACCATCGTATCTTCGTGCTGCGCGGAGGCGGTGTTGTCGTCTGCCAGGGCTGGCAGCGCGACGCCGTAAATCCCTAAGTTGACCAGCAAGGCCAGGGAGTGAATCTTCTTATTCATTGTACGTCCTGCTTTTCGCGCCGCATCCCCTGGCTCCATTCCCGAAGGGGAGAGGAGGCGGCATGGTGTCACCCGCAAGTGGGCATGATTGTTTTTTGAGCGCGCTTCCCACAGCGCGGCCACTACGCTATTGCAAATGCAAATAGTTATCAATAATATTATCAATAAAGTTTGTCTTGAAACAAAAAAGACTGTTAAACATGAGGTTATAAGGGTGACGACGTTAACAACGGGAAGTGAAGCGTGGTGGCAGTCGAAAAAAGGGCCTGAATGGACACCGGAAAAGAGACAATATCGCGTCACGTTCTGGTGGCGTGACCCGGCAGGAACGCAACATTCGTCACCGATCAAACGCGTCTGGCTCTATATCACCGGCGTGACCGATCACCATCAAAATGCCCGCCCGCAGTCCCTCGAACGCATCCCGGATACCGACGTCTGGCAGTGGCAGGGCGAGTTCAGCCCCGAGTGGCGCGGGAGCTACTGTTTTATCCCCTCTGTGAATGAAGACGATTTTGCCGACGCGGTATTTGAAGGCCAGCAGCCGGAACGCATGGCGCTGCGCGAAGGCTGGCGCAAACTGCTGCCGCATGCGGTGTCTGACCCGCTGAATCCGCAGAGCTGGCGCGGCGGCCGCGGTCATGCCGTCTCGGCGCTGGAGATGCCGGAAGCCCCGGTTCAGCCGGGCTGGCATCATCCGGATACGCTCCACAACGCGCCGGCCTGCATTGAATGGGAAAGCGCGCGCCTGAAAAACCGCCGTCGCGTATGGATTTTCACCACCGGGGACGATAACCCGGAACGCCCGCTGGCGGTGCTGCTCGACGGCCAATTCTGGGCTGAAAGCATGCCTGTCTGGCCTGCGCTGGCGTCGCTCACCGCCGAGCGCAAACTGCCGCCAGCCGTTTACGTGTTAATCGATGCGATCGACATGGAGCATCGCAATCACGAGCTGCCGTGTAACCCCGATTTCTGGCGGGCGGTACAGGAGGAACTTCTCCCTCTTGTCAAAAACCACGCGCCGTTCAGCGACCGCGCCGACCGTACCGTGGTCGCTGGGCAAAGCTTTGGCGGCCTCTCTTCCCTTTATGCCGCGCTGAACTGGCCCCGGCGTTTTGGCTGCGTGCTGAGCCAGTCCGGCTCCTACTGGTGGCCGCACCGCGGCGGAAAGCAGGAAGGGCTGTTAATCGAACAACTTAAAGCGGGTGAGATAACCGCGCGCGGGCTGCGCATCGTCCTTGAGGCCGGGCGCAACGAGCCGCTGATTTTCAATGCTAATCAGGTGATTTACGCCGAGCTATGCGCGCAGCAGCAGGTTTACTGGCGTCAGGTCGACGGCGGGCACGACGCGCTTTGCTGGCGCGGAGGGCTGACGCAGGGGCTGATGACCCTCTGGCAGCCGCTTATTCAATAACGGAGTCTGTATGGAATTCAGCAACCCTTTCGATAACCCGCAGGGACAGTTCGCCATTTTGCAAAACGATCAGGGGCAGTACAGCCTGTGGCCGCAACAGTGCGAGCTGCCGGCAGGGTGGCGCGTGGTATGCGAAGCGCAATCGCAGGACGCGTGCCAGCAGTGGCTGGCGGAACGCTGGCAAACGCTGGAACCGTCTCATTTTGCGGAGGGGAACGCATGAATCGTCTTCCTCTCGTTGCCGCCCAGCCGGGGATCTGGATGGCGGAACAGCTGTCAACATTGCCAAACGCCTGGAGCGTGGCGCACTACACCGAACTGAACGGCGATATTGACGCGCCGCTGCTGGCAAAAGCCATTGCGAAAGGCATGATGCAGGCCGATACCCTGCGGATGCGTTTCAATGAGGACAACGGCGAGGTGTGGCAGTGGGTGGATGAAACCTTAATTCTGCCTGAGCCGTCCATCGTTCGCGTTGATTCCCACGCCGCCGCCGTGGCGCTGATGGAAGCCGATCTCAACCAGAACCTGCGCGTCGACAGCGGCCAGCCGCTGGCGTTTCACCAGCTGATTCAGGTCGGCGAGCGTCAGTGGTACTGGTACCAGCGCTATCATCATCTGGTGGTAGATGGCTTCAGCTTCCCGGCCATTACGCGTCAGATTGCCGCGATTTATGCCGCCTGGAAAAAGGGCGAACCGACGCCGACCTCCCCGTTCACGCCGTTTGCCGAGGTGGTGGAAGAGTATCAGCGCTATCGCGACAGCGAGGCATACGCGCGCGACGGTGCCTTCTGGGCTGAGCAGCGCAAGCAGCTGCCTTCTCCGGTCTCGCTCTCTTCCGCGCCGCTGCCGGGGCGCGCCGCCACTACCGATATTCTGCGCCTGAAAATTGCCGCCGACGGCCGTGCCTTTAGCCAGCTTGCGCAGTCGGCAGGGCAGGTGCAGCGCACCGATCTTGCGCTTGCGCTGGTGGCGCTGTGGCTCGGGCGCCTCACCGGACGGCTGGACTACGCCGCCGGGTTTATCTTTATGCGTCGCATGGGTTCCGCCGCGCTGACCGCGACCGGGCCGGTGCTCAATGTCCTGCCGCTGGCGGTGAATATCAATCCGCAGGAGAGCCTGCCCGCGCTGGCGCTGCGCCTGGCTAACCAGCTGAAAAAAATGCGTCGCCACCAGCGCTACGACGCCGAGCAGATCGTACGCGACAGCGGGAAGGCCGCAGGCGACGAAGCCCTGTTTGGCCCGGTGCTGAACATAAAGATGTTCGATTATCAGCTGGATATCGACGGCGTGGAGGCCATCACCCACACGCTGGCGACCGGCCCGGTGAACGATCTGGAGCTGGCGCTGTTCCCGGACGAGCAGGGCGATCTCCGCATTGAGATCCTCGCCAGTAAACAGCGTTACGATGAAGCAACGCTCACCCGCCACGTCGCGCGCCTGAACGCGATGCTGATGCAGTTTGCGGCCAACCCGGACCTGCGCTGCGGCGAAGTGGAAACCGTTTCAGTACAGGAATACGCGCAGCTTGTGTGCATCAACGATACCGGGCTGGCGCTGCCGTCCACCACGCTCGCGGAGCTGGTGGCGGAGCAGGCGAACAAAACGCCGGACGCCCCCGCGCTGGCTGATGCAAACGTTGAGCTGAGCTACCGTCAGATGCGCGAGCAGGTCGTCGCGCTGGCAAACTTACTGCGCGAACGCGGCGTGAAGCCCGGCGACAGCGTGGCGGTGGCCCTGCCGCGCTCGGTGTTCCTGACGCTGGCGCTGCACGGCATTGTGGAGGCGGGCGCCGCGTGGCTGCCGCTGGACACCGGCTACCCGGACGACCGTCTGCGGATGATGCTGGAGGACGCGAAGCCGTCCCTGCTGATCACCACCGACGAGCAGCTTCCGCGCTTTAGCGATCTTCCGGTGACTACCTTTAGTTACAACACTCTGTTACCGACTGCGGGTACTGAACCGATGCGGCTGGCGAAGCCGGAGCAGACGGCGTACATCATCTTTACCTCCGGTTCGACGGGGCGTCCGAAAGGCGTCATGGTGGGCCATACCGCTATCGTTAACCGTCTGAAGTGGATGCAGGATCGCTACCCTCTGAACGCGAGCGACGTAGTGGCGCAGAAAACACCGTGCAGCTTTGACGTGTCGGTGTGGGAGTTCTGGTGGCCGTTTATCGCCGGGGCGAAGCTGGTGATGGCCGAGCCGGACGCGCACCGCGATCCGCAGGCGATGCAGAGCTTTTTCGCACGGTACGGCGTGACCACCACCCACTTTGTGCCATCGATGCTGGCGGCGTTTATCGCCTCGCTGACGCCGGAAAACGTCGACTGCTGCCGGACGCTTAAACAGGTGTTTTGCAGCGGCGAAGCGTTGCCGACGGAGCTGTGTCGCGAGTGGGAACATCTGACCCATGTGCCACTGCATAACCTCTACGGCCCGACGGAAGCGGCGGTGGACGTCAGCTGGTATCCGGCGTATGGCCCTGAGCTGGCGGCGGTGGAGGGCAATAGCGTGCCGATCGGTTTCCCGGTGTGGAACACGGGGCTGCGTATTCTGGACGCGATGATGCGCCCGGTGCCGTTCGGCGTGGCGGGCGATCTGTATCTCACCGGCATTCAGCTGGCGCAGGGGTATCTGGGCCGTCCGGATCTCACCGCCAGCCGCTTTATCGCCGATCCGTTTGCCCCTGGCGAGCGGATGTATCGCACCGGCGACGTGGCCCGCTGGCTGGACAACGGTGCGGTGGAGTATCTGGGCCGCAGCGACGATCAGCTAAAAATTCGCGGTCAGCGCATTGAGCTGGGTGAAATCGACCGGGCGATGCAGTCGCTGCCGGACGTGGCCCAGGCCGTGGCGCACGCCTGCGTGTTCAACCAGGCGGCGGCAACCGGCGGCGATGCCCGTCAGCTGGTGGGATACGTCGTCTCTGAATCGGGTCTGCCGCTGGACCGCGACGCGCTGCTGGAATCGCTCAAAGCCCAGCTGCCGCCGCATATGGTGCCGGTGGTCTTATTGCAAATCAGCGCACTGCCGTTAAGTGCAAACGGCAAGCTCGATCGTAAGGCGCTGCCGCTGCCTGAACTGAACCGTAAAACCTCGGGACGTGCGCCGGAAAGCGAAACCGAAGTCGCCGTGGCGCAGGCGTTCTCGGCGCTGCTGGGCTGCGAGGTCAACGACATTGAGGCCGACTTCTTTGCCCTCGGCGGCCACTCGCTGCTGGCGATGCGCCTGGCGGCACAGCTTAGCCGCGCGTTTGCCCGCAAGGTTACGCCGGGACAGATTATGGTCGCCTCCACGGTCAACAAGCTCAGCGCGCTGCTGGACTCGCAGATGAGCGACGAGCAGGCTCAGCGTCTGGGGTTTGAAACCCTTCTTCCGCTGCGTGAAAGCAGCGGTCCGACGCTGTTCTGCTTCCATCCGGCGTCCGGTTTTGCGTGGCAGTTCAGCGTACTGGCGCGCTACCTCAGCCCGCGCTGGTCCATCATGGGCATTCAGTCGCCGCGCCCGGACGGGCCAATGCAGCAGTGTGCGGACCTGGATGGGGCGATCGAACATCACCTGAACACGTTGCGTATACAACAGCCGCAGGGGCCATACTATCTGTTCGGTTATTCTCTCGGCGGCACGCTGGCGCAGGGCATTGCGTCGCGTCTTTGCCAGTTGGGTGAAGAAGTGGCGTTCCTGGGCCTGCTGGATACCTGGCCGCCGGAAACCCAGAACTGGGCGGAGAAAGAGGCCAACGGCCTTGACCCGGAGGTGCTGGCGGAAATCGAGCGCGAGCGCCAGGCGTTTATTGCCGCGCAGCAGGGGCAGGGCTCCAGCGAGCTGTTTAACGCCATTGAGGGCAACTACGCTGATGCGGTGCGGCTGCTGACTACTGCGCACAGCGCGCGGTTTGAGGGTAAAGCGACGCTGTTTGTTGCCGAGCGCACGCGCACCATGGATCCGCAGGTTGCGTGGTCGCCGTGGGTAGCGGAGCTTGAGGTGTACAGTCAGGATTGCGCCCACGTGGATATCATTTCACCGCAGGCGTTTGAGTCGATTGGGCCGGTATTGAGGGAGATATTGGGATAACGTCAAAAGCGCCGGGTGGCGGCTACGCCTTACCCGGCCTACACTCGGCTCCCGTAGGCCGGGTAAGGCGTAGCCGCCACCCGGCAATTACCGCCGACCTAACGGAACCACCAGCGGCGTGCCCGCCACCGGATCGTCAATAATCATGCAGCGCATACCGTAGATCCGCTCGATCAGCTCCGGCGTCACAATCTCCTTTGGCGCACCCTGCGCCACAATCTCGCCGTTGCGCAGCGCAATCAAATGCGTGGCGTAGCGGCACGCCTGGTTCAAATCATGCAGCACCGCCGCCAGGGTATATCCCTGCGTACGGTTCAGCTCGCTCAGCAGCTCCAGCAGGTCAATCTGGTGGCTGATGTCCAGCCAGGTCGTCGGCTCGTCCAGCAGCATGATGGAGGTTTCCTGCGCCAGCACCATCGCGATCCACGCCCGCTGGCGCTGCCCGCCGGAGAGGGTATCCACGCTTTGCAGGGCGAGCTCGGTAATTCCTGTCGCCCGCATCGCCCGGTTGACCGCCTCGTCATCCTCTTTACGCCAGCGGGTAAACAGCGGCTGGTGCGGGTAGCGCCCGCGCGAGACCAGCTCCTGCACCGTGATGTCCCCTGGCGTGGTGGCATTCTGCGCCAGCAGCCCGATGCGCCGGGCAACCTCTTTGCTGGCGAAGCGCTGGATCTGCTCGCCGTCGAGAAACACGCTGCCCTCAACCGGCGTCATCAGGCGGCTCAGCGTGCGCAGCAGGGTCGATTTACCGCAGCCATTCGGGCCGATAATTGCCGTAAAGTGGCCGTCAGGTATCGCAACGGTTAAATCACGGACAATGATTTTTTTGCCGTAGCCGAGGGTGAGGTTGTCGCCGCGCAAGCGGGTGGTGGTATCGGTCATTTCTTGCGTGACTCCTGAACGAGCAAGACGATGAGGTAAATCCCGCCAAGGCTGACGGTCACTACGCCCACCGGAAGTTGATAAGGCATAAACAGCCGCTGGGCGCAGAGATCGGCGGCCAGCAGGAGCAACGCGCCGCAGAGCGCCGCCTGAGTGAGTCCCCAGCGCGCCGTCCCGCTAAGACGACGCGCGATATGCGGCGCCACGAGCGCGATAAACGAGATCGGCCCGGCGATGGCCGTAGAGGCTGCGGTCAGTAATACCGCCACCAGCATCAGCATCAGGCGTGAACGCTCAACGCCCACGCCCAGCGCGCAGGCGCTGTCGTCGCCCATCTCCAGCAGCCGCATGCGCCGTACCAGCAGCAGCGCGCCGATAAACATCAGCAAAATCAGCGGCGCGGCGGGCCAGGTTTTGCCCCACGTCAGGCCGTTGAGCGAGCCGGCGTACCACAGCCCGGCGGAGAGCGCGGTTTCCAGCGAGGCCTGCAGCAGGAGCCAGGTATTAAAGGCCATCAGCATGGCGCGGATGCCGATACCAATGATGATCAGGCGGAAGGTGTCGATACCGTTGCGCCAGGCAAGCGCCCAGATAAGCAGGGAAGTGAGAATGCCGCCCGCCATCGCCGTAAAAGTGATGGCCGTCAGGTGCTGACCAAACAGCACCATCGCCACCAGCACGCCGCTCCAGGCCCCGGTGTTGAGGCCCATCACGTCCGGGCTGCCGAGCGGGTTACGCATCAACGACTGGAAAATCGCACCACTGACGCCGAGCGCCGCGCCCACCAGAATTGCCATCGCCACGCGCGGCAGTCGCCACTCCGTCACCACCAGGGTGATAGTGCGCGGTGCGCTGCCGGTAAGGGCGTTAAAGACCTGGGCAACGTCGAGCGTGACCGCGCCGCTGCGCAGGCCCCAGACCGCCAGCAGCAAAATGACGACGGTCAGCAGGAAAACGCTGATGATTAACCGACGGGACGGGGCTATCATGCGCCACCTCCGCGCTTACGGCGCACGAGGAAAATCAGTACCGGCGCGCCGATAAAGGCGCTGACCACCGAAACGCGCAGTTCGCCGGGCACCAGCAGGCGGCCCAGCACGTCGGCAAACAGCAGCAGTGCAGGAGTGGCAAGCAGCGTCACTGGCAATGACCAGCGGTGATCCGCTCCCACCAGCCAGCGCGCCATATGCGGCATCATCAGGCCGATAAAGGCTATCGGGCCGACCACGGCGGTCGCGCTGCCGCACAGTACGGTGATGGCAAGAAGGCCAATGAGCTGCGTGCGCGCGACGCGGTTGCCAAGCGCGGTAGCGGTGTCGCTGCCGAGGCTCAGGCTGTTGAGCGAACGGCTTAAAAGCAGCGCCACAGCAGCGGCAATCATCACTGGGGTCGCCACCACTTTCAGGGTTTCAAGGGTGCGGATATCCAGCGAGCCGGCCTGCCAGAAGCGCAGCTGATCGTAAACGTCCGGGTTGAGCAGGGCGATGCCGTTAGACAGCCCTTCGAGCACCGCGCCGAGCGCCACGCCCGCCAGCGTCAGGCGGACCGGACTCAACTGGCCGCCGCCCTGGCTGCCGGTAAAGGCCACCACCAGCGAGGCGGCCAGCGCGCCGCAGAAGGCCATCGCCAGCTGTTCGGAAGGTGAGGTCAACCCGAACAGCGCCGCGCCGAGCACGATGGCAAAGCTGGCGCCGGAGTTAACGCCGAGAATACCGGGGTCCGCCAGCGGGTTACGGGTGAGGGTTTGCATCAGCGCCCCGGCAAGGCCGAGCGCGCCACCGGCAAGCAGCCCGGCAAGGGTGCGGGGCAGGCGGGCGTCGAGCACGATAACGCAGTCGGCGCTCCGGCAGGTGCCGGTGAGCGCATCAACGATAACGGCCGCGGGCAGCGGCTTCGCGCCGACCAGCAGACTGAGCGTAATCGCAAGGATCAACAGCAGCAATAAAACGGGCACGGCAGTGGCGCGCACCGAAGAAGAGGGAAACGACATAGCAACATCCATGATTTGATAATGATAGTGATTATCGTTATCTATCTTATTTGGCTATGTTAGCATGTGCGTCCATGGAATGGGTAGAATTACACTCAAGGCTTTGTCATGAATCAAAAATCCTGGCTGCTCAACCTCAGCCTGCTCAAAACGCACCCGGCGTATCGCGCCGTTTTTATCGCTCGCTTTATCTCCATTTTATCCCTTGGCCTGCTTGGCGTGGCCGTGCCGGTACAGATCCAGACCATGACGCACTCCAGCTGGCTGGTGGGGTTATCCGTCACCTTAACCGGTGGCTCGATGTTTATCGGCCTGATGATCGGCGGCGTGCTGGCGGACCGCTACGAGCGTAAAAAGCTGATCCTGCTGGCGCGCGGCACCTGCGGAGTGGGCTTTATCGGGCTGTGTCTGAACGCCATGCTGCCGGAGCCGTCGCTGATCGCCATTTACGTCCTTGGCCTGTGGGACGGCTTCTTTGCCTCGCTAGGTGTGACGGCGCTGCTGGCGGCCACGCCCACGCTGGTCGGGCGCGAAAACCTGATGCAGGCGGGAGCCATTACCATGCTTACCGTGCGTCTGGGATCGGTGATTTCGCCGATGGTCGGCGGCCTGCTGCTGGCGACGGGCAATGTGGCGTGGAACTACGGGCTGGCGGCGGCGGGGACCTTTATCACCACGCTGACGCTGCTGCGCCTGCCGCTCCTGCCACCTCCGCCGCAGCCGCGCGAGCATCCGCTGAAATCGCTGATGGCCGCTATTCGTTTTCTGTTCAGCAACCCGCTGATTGGCGGCATTGCGCTGCTCGGCGGCCTGCTGACCATGGCGAGCGCGGTGCGCGTGCTGTACCCGGCGCTGGCGGGAGAGTGGCAGATGAGCGCCTCGGAGATTGGCATTCTCTACGCCGCCATTCCGCTCGGCGCGGCGTGCGGGGCGCTGACCAGCGGCAACCTGGCGCAAAGCGCACGGCCGGGGTTGATTATGCTGCTTGCCACGCTGGCCTCGTTTATCGCCATTGGCTTCTTTAGCCTGATGCCGGTGTGGGTGCTGGGCGTGTTGTGCCTGGTGATTTTCGGCTGGCTGAGCGCCATCAGTTCGCTGTTGCAGTACACCCTGATCCAGACCCAGACGCCGGAAGGAATGCTCGGGCGCATCAACGGCCTGTGGACCGCGCAGAACGTCACTGGCGATGCCATTGGCGCGGCGATCCTCGGCGGCCTGGGGGCGATAATGACCCCGGTGGCGTCGGCGAGCAGCAGCGGGTTTGTACTGGCGATGGTTGGCGGGATCCTGTTAATGGTATTAGCAGAATTACGCCGGTTCAGGCAGGAGGGGGTGTTGACCCTGTAGGTCGGGTAAGGCGTAGCCGCCACCCGACAAAACGCCCGGTGGCGCTGCGCTTACCGGGCCTACTGGGAAGGAACCTCTTATTTAAAAATTGAATTCAAACGCTGCAACACCAACATCGCGCTGTAATAATCCAGACGGAACGTCTCCGTTCCCAGCGCCCAGACGCGCTTGTTCTTCACCGACGGCAGATGCGCCAGCAGCGGGTTGGCGTAAATCGCATCCACGTCTTTCTGGTCGCCGGCAAACACAAACAGCCCTTCGCCGTTGAGTCCCGTCGCCAGATTTTCACCGCCTAACTGAATAATGTCGTGGCGTTTGCCCTGGCTTTTCGAGGTCTGTAACCCGGCAGGCAGCTCCGCCAGCGTAAAGCCCAGCTGGTGCAAAAGCTTGCCCTGGGCCGATTCTGCGGTCCACAGGTTGGCGGAATGCGCGGCGGCGGTGTAGACGATGGCGTTCACCGGCTGCGGCGGCAGTTTCATCTGCTGTTTCACCTGCGCAAGCTGTTTATCAAAGGCGGCAATGCGCTCTGCGGCCTGCTTTTCCTGACCCGTAATGGTGCCCAGCTGGGTGAGCAGCGCCTGCCAGCTCTTGTCGTCGTAGTTGATGATGAGCGTCGGGGCGATGGCGGAGAGCTGGTCGTACAGCGCCAGGGCGGAATCCCCGCCGGTGGCGCTAATCAAAATCAGGTCAGGCATCTGGGCCGCGACCGCTTCGGCGCTCGGCTCGCCAATGTACAGCCGCGCGACCTTGCGCTGTTTAGCAATATCACCCCACTGGCGCAGGAACCCCTGCGCGTCCGCCACGCGGTTGTTCGGCGCGGTTGCACCGCTGGCGACGACCGGGGCGTCAATCGCCAGCAGGGAGCCGGTTAAGGTCACGCTGGTAGAGACAATGCGCGTCGGTTTGCTCTCCAGGGTATGCACGCCGCGGCTGTCGGTGACCTGACGGGGCCAGTCGGCAGCGGTGGCTGAGGTAAGTCCTAAAACAAAAAGTCCGATTAAAAGCAGGGGAGTACGGCAAACGGCAGGGAATTTCACAGCGCGATATCCTGTTTTTGTTGAAGATAATGCTTCTCATTTTCATTGTTGCCGCGAAGGGATGCAAGTTTTTGTCACACAAGTTATTTGCCCGACGGTTGACAGCGAAGCGATGTGGGATTAGGTTAGCCGACGAAAATATAAATGATAATCATTATTGCTTCTTTTATCATTTGAGGAGGATGATATGGATACGTCCCTGGCTGAGGAAGTTCAGCACACCGCAACCACGCTGCAATCAGACCGCTTTTTCTTTATGTCGCCTTACCGCAGCTTTACCACGTCCGGCTGTTTTGCCCGCTTCAATGAACCTGCCGTCGGCGGCGACGATCCGGCAGGTCACTTCCAGCAGAAATTAGCTCAGGCCTTCCGGAATGCAAAAGCCAACGGCATTGCTCACCCGGTGATGGTGGGGGCGATCCCGTTCGATACCCGCAAGCCCTCATCGCTGTTTATTCCGCAACGCTGGCAGACCTTTTCACGTCCCGCACGTCAGCAGTCCGCACGCTATTTCACCGGCTCGCAGGCGCTGAAGGTGGAACAACGCACTGAGATCCCGCCGCAGCCCGTGTTCGAAGAGATGGTCGCTCGCGCCGCGTCGCTCACCGCCACGCCTCAGGTGAACAAGGTGGTGCTGTCGCGCCTGATTGATATCGCGACCGACAAACATATGGATAGCGGTGCCCTGTTAGAGCGGCTGATCGCCCAGAACCCGGCGAGCTTCAACTTCCACGTGCCGCTGGAAGACGGCGGGGTGCTGCTGGGGGCAAGCCCGGAACTGCTGCTGCGCAAAGAGGGCGCGCACTTTAGCTCGCTGCCGCTGGCGGGCTCGGCGCGCCGCCAGCCGGACGACGTGCTGGATCGTGAAGCGGGCAACAAGCTGCTGGCTTCCGAAAAGGACCGCCACGAGCATGACCTTGTGACCCAGGCGATGAAAGCCATTCTCGCGCCCCGGAGCCATCATCTCAGCATGCCTGACTCTCCGCAGCTCATCACCACGCCGACGCTGTGGCATCTGGCGACGCCCGTGGAAGGGGAAGCGCGTGAAAACGAGAACGCCCTGACCCTGGCCTGCCTGCTGCACCCGACGCCAGCGCTGAGCGGCTTCCCGCATCAGGCGGCAAAAGATCTGATTGCCGAGCTGGAGCCGTTCGACCGCGAGCTGTTCGGCGGTATCGTCGGCTGGTGCGACAGCGAAGGCAACGGTGAGTGGGTGGTGACCATCCGCTGCGCGCGTCTGCATAAAAATAGCGTTCGCCTGTTTGCCGGTGCGGGCATTGTGCCCGCCTCCTCCCCGGTGGGCGAGTGGCGCGAAACCGGTGTGAAGCTTTCCACCATGCTCAACGTTTTTGGTTTGCACTAAGGAAGACTCATGACCATTACCTTTACCCGTTGGCCCGAGGAATTCGCCCGGTACTACCGTGAAAAAGGCTACTGGCAGGATTTGCCGTTAACCCACATTCTGACGGATCGCGCGGACAGCGATGCGGTGGCAATTATCGACGGCGAACGTCGTGTGACCTACCGCGCGTTTAATGAGGCCGTTAACAACCTGGCGTCTGCCCTTCAGGCGCGCGGGCTTCAGCGCGGCGAGACGGCGCTGGTGCAGCTTGGCAACGTAGCCGAGTTCTACATCACCTTCTTCGCGCTGCTGCAAATTGGCGTCGCACCGGTCAACGCGCTCTTCAGCCACCAGCGCAGCGAGTTGAATGCCTACGCCACGCAAATCAAACCCGCTGTATTGATTGCCGATCGCGACCACGCGCTGTTCGCGGGCGATGATTTCCTCAATGCTTTCGTGGATGAACACCGTTCGGTACGCGTCGTCCTGCTGCGCGGCGACAGGGGCGAGCATGCGCTGGAAACCGCGATCGCGCGCCCGGCAGACAATTTTATTGCCAACCCGACGCCCGCCGACGAAGTGGCGTTTTTCCAGCTTTCCGGCGGCAGCACCGGCACGCCCAAGCTTATCCCGCGTACGCATAATGATTACGACTACAGCATCCGCCGCAGCAACGAAATCTGCGGCATTACCGCCGAAACGCGTTATCTGAACGCGCTGCCCGCGGCGCATAACTACGCCATGAGCTCGCCGGGGTCGTTAGGCGTCTTTAGGGCAGGCGGTTGCGTGGTACTGGCAAACGACCCGAGCGCCACGCTCTGCTTCCCGCTGATTGAAAAGCATCAGATTACCGTCACCTCGCTGGTTCCCCCAGCGGTCAGCCTGTGGCTGCAGGCCATCGCCGACGGGGCGGGCAACGCGCAGCTAACGTCCCTCAAATTGCTGCAGGTGGGCGGCGCACGCCTTTCCGCCACGCTCGCGGCGCGTATTCCGGCCGAGATTGGCTGCCAGCTGCAGCAGGTGTTTGGCATGGCGGAAGGGCTGGTGAACTACACCGCGCTCGACGATACGCCGGAACGCATCATCAACACCCAGGGGCGCCCGATGTGCCCGGACGACGAAGTGTGGGTGGCGGACGAGCACGGCAACCCGCTGCCACGCGGGGAGGTCGGGCGTCTGATGACGCGCGGACCTTATACCTTTCGCGGCTATTACAACAGCCCGGAACACAACGCCAGCGCCTTCGACGCCGACGGCTTTTACTGCTCCGGCGATCTGATCGCCATTGACGAGCAGGGTTACATCACCGTGCAGGGGCGCGAGAAAGATCAGATCAACCGCGGTGGCGAGAAGATCGCCGCCGAGGAGATCGAGAACCTGCTGCTGCGCCACGAGGTGGTGATCCACGCCGCGCTGGTGAGTATGGAAGACAGCCTGCTGGGCGAGAAGAGCTGCGCGTATCTGGTGGTGAAACAGCCCCTGCGTGCGGTCGAGGTGCGTCGCTTCCTGCGCGAGCAGGGCGTTGCCGAATTCAAGCTACCGGACCGCGTGGAGAGCGTGGATGCGCTCCCGCTGACGCCGGTCGGCAAAGTCGATAAGAAACAGTTGCGCCTGTGGCTTGCTGAACGCGCCCGGGGCTGAGGAACAGAGTATGGCCATTCCAAAATTAACCGCTTACGCGCTGCCAACCGCCGCAGAGCTGCCGACCAGCAAAGTGAACTGGGCGTTTGAGCCTGAACGTGCCGCGCTGTTGATCCACGATATGCAGGAATACTTCCTGAACTTCTGGGGCGAAAATAGCGCGATGATGCAGCAGGTGGTGGCGAACATCGCCAGACTGCGCGCGTACTGCAAAGAACATAACATTCCGGTTTACTACACCGCCCAGCCAAAAGAGCAGAGCGACGAAGACCGCGCCCTGCTCAACGACATGTGGGGGCCGGGCCTGACCCGCTCGCCGGAACAGCAGCGTATCGTCGCTCAGCTGACGCCGGATGAAGCCGACACCGTGCTGGTGAAATGGCGCTACAGCGCTTTCCACCGCTCGCCGCTGGAGCAGATGCTGAAAGAGACGGGCCGCAACCAGCTGCTGATTACCGGCGTTTACGCCCACATCGGCTGCATGACCACCGCCACCGATGCGTTTATGCGCGACATCAAACCGTTCTTTATTGCCGACGCGCTGGCGGATTTCACCCGCGACGAGCATCTGATGTCCCTCAACTATGTGGCCGGGCGCTCTGGCCGCGTGGTGATGACCGACGAGCTGCTGCCGTCGGTTCCGGCCTCAAAGGCCGCGCTGCGTGAGATGATCCTGCCCCTGCTGGACGAGTCCGACGAGCCGATGGATGACGAAAACCTGATCGACTACGGTCTGGACTCGGTGCGCATGATGGCGCTGGCCGCCCGCTGGCGCAAAGTGCATGGCGATATCGACTTCGTGATGCTGGCCAAAAATCCCACCCTCGACGCCTGGTGGGCGCTGCTCTCCCGCGGGGTGAAGTGATGGGATTTGATTTCACCGGTAAAACCGTCTGGGTGACGGGGGCGGGTAAAGGCATTGGCTACGCGACGGCGCTGGCGTTCGCTGAGGCGGGCGCGCAGGTGACCGGGTTCGATCTGGCGTTTCCGCTGGGGGATTATCCGTTTACCACCGAAACGCTGGACGTGGCGGATGATGCGCAGGTCAGCGAGGTGTGCGGTCGCGCGCTCGGCACGATTGAACGTCTGGACGTGCTGGTGAACGCGGCGGGGATCCTGCGTATGGGGGCAACCGACCAGCTATCGCAGGAGGACTGGCAGCAGACCTTCGCGGTCAACGTTGGCGGCGCGTTTAACCTGTTCCAGCAGACGATGGGCCAGTTCCGTCGTCAGCAGGGCGGCGCGATTGTGACGGTAGCGTCAGATGCGGCACACACGCCGCGCATCGGCATGAGCGCCTACGGCGCGTCGAAAGCGGCGCTGAAAAGCCTGGCATTGACCGTCGGGCTGGAGCTGGCGGGCAGCGGCGTGCGCTGTAATCTGGTGTCGCCCGGCTCAACGGATACCGACATGCAGCGCAACCTGTGGAAAAGCGACGATGCGGAGCAGCAGCGCATTCGCGGCTTTGGTGAGCAGTTTAAGCTCGGCATTCCGCTCGGTAAAATCGCCCGTCCGCAGGAGATTGCCAGCACGGTGCTGTTCCTCGCCTCCGATGCCGCCAGCCATATTACCCTGCAGGATATCGTGGTGGACGGCGGCTCCACGCTGGGGACATAGATGATCTGGAAACGTCATTTACCGCTCGAGGAGCTGAACGCGACCAGCCTGAACTCCCTGGTGGCGCATCTCGGCATCGTCTATACCCGCCTCGGGGACGACACGCTGGAAGCGGAGATGCCGGTGGATGCGCGTACCCACCAGCCGTTTGGCCTGCTGCACGGCGGGGCCTCCGCGGCGCTGGCAGAAACGCTCGGCTCGATGGCCGGGTATCTGATGACCCGGGACGGGCAGAGCGTGGTGGGCACGGAGCTGAACGCCACGCATCATCGCGCGGTGTCGCACGGCAAGGTGCGCGGAGTATGCCAGCCGCTGCACGTCGGGCGCTCCAGCCAGAGCTGGGAGATTGTGGTCTTCGACGAGCAGGGACGGCGGTGCTGTACGTGTCGGTTGAGTACGATGGTGTTGGGTTAGAACGTGCCGGATTGCCGGGTGGCGCTGCGCTTACCCGGTCTACAAAACCAAAGCGTGAGTCCAGGAAGTGATCGGGTTAACAATGTGGTGTAAATCTCTGGTTTGACCACACATTATTGCGTTTCAAAGTTGTTAAATTTTTGCGGTTGTTCTAGAAACAAAATGTAACATCTCACTGTTTCATAACAACGGATAACCACGATGAACAACTCAGGGAAATACCTTATATGGGCAGGGCTCTCCGTTGTGGGAGCCTTTGCCCTGGGCTATATCGCCCTCAACCGGGGGGAACAGATCAACGCGCTGTGGATCGTTGTCGCCTCCGTCTGCATTTATCTGATCGCATATCGTTTTTATGGCCGCTTTATCGCGAAGAACGTCTTAGGGGTTGATGCCACGCGCATGACGCCCGCTGTTCGTCATAACGACGGGCTGGACTACGTTCCGACCGATAAAAAAGTGCTGTTCGGTCACCATTTTGCGGCGATTGCCGGAGCGGGTCCGCTGGTGGGACCGGTGCTGGCGGCGCAGATGGGCTACCTGCCGGGGATGATCTGGATCCTCGCTGGCGTAGTGCTGGCGGGCGCGGTGCAGGACTTTATGGTGTTGTTCGTCTCCACCCGCCGCGACGGTCGCTCGCTGGGCGAGCTGGTGAAAGAGGAGATGGGGGCAAAGGCCGGGGTTATTGCGCTGGTGGCGACCTTTATGATCATGGTGATCATCCTTGCGGTGCTGGCGATGATCGTGGTGAAAGCGCTGACCCACAGCCCGTGGGGGACGTATACCGTTGCCTTTACCATTCCGCTGGCGCTGTTTATGGGGATCTACATTCGCTATCTGCGTCCGGGCCGCATTGGTGAAGTGTCGGTGATTGGCCTGGTGTTCCTCGTGTTCGCCATTATCTCCGGCGGCTGGGTAGCAGAAAGCCCGACCTGGGCACCGTTCTTCGACTTCACCGGCGTACAGCTCACCTGGATGCTGGTGGGATACGGCTTTGTGGCGGCGGTGCTGCCGGTGTGGCTCCTGCTGGCCCCGCGCGACTACCTCTCCACCTTCCTGAAAATTGGTACTATCGTCGGGCTGGCGATCGGCATTCTGATTATGCGCCCGACCCTGACCATGCCCGCGCTGACCAAATTCATTGACGGCACCGGTCCGGTCTGGACCGGCAACCTGTTCCCGTTCCTGTTTATCACCATCGCCTGCGGTGCGGTGTCGGGCTTCCACGCCCTGATTGCCTCCGGCACCACGCCGAAGATGCTGGCGAATGAAAATCAGGCTTGCCTGATTGGCTACGGCGGCATGCTGATGGAGTCTTTCGTGGCCATCATGGCGCTGGTCTCCGCCTGTATCATCGACCCGGGCGTGTACTTCGCGATGAACAGCCCGATGGCGGTACTGGCCCCGGCCGGCACCGTTGACGTCGTGGCGTCTGCCGCGCAGGTCGTGAGCGGCTGGGGCTTTGCGATTACGCCAGACACGTTAACCAGCATTGCGAATGAGGTGGGCGAGCAGTCGATTATCTCCCGCGCAGGCGGGGCGCCTACGCTTGCGGTGGGCATGGCCTACATTCTCCACGGCGCGCTGGGGGGGCTGATGGACGTGTCGTTCTGGTATCACTTCGCCATTCTGTTTGAAGCGCTGTTTATCCTGACGGCGGTGGATGCGGGCACCCGTGCGGCGCGCTTTATGCTGCAGGATCTGCTGGGCGTGATCTCCCCGAACCTGAAGCGTACCGATTCGCTCCCGGCTAACCTGCTGGCAACGGCGCTGTGCGTGCTGGCGTGGGGCTATTTCCTGCATCAGGGCGTGGTGGATCCGCTGGGTGGGATTAACACCCTGTGGCCGCTGTTCGGTATCGCCAACCAGATGCTGGCAGGCATGGCGCTGATGCTCTGCGCGGTGGTGCTGTTCAAGATGAAGCGCCAGCGTTATGCATGGGTGGCGTTGCTGCCAACGGCGTGGCTGCTGATTTGTACCCTGACCGCGGGCTGGCAGAAAGCCTTCAGCCCGGACAATAAGGTGGGCTTCCTGGCGATTGCCAACAAGTTCCAGGCGATGATCGACAGCGGCAAGATCCCGGCGCAGTATACGGAATCACAACTGTCACAGCTGGTGTTTAACAACCGTCTGGATGCCGGGCTGACCATCTTCTTTATGGTGGTGGTCGTGGTGCTGGCGTTGTATTCTCTGAAGACCGCGCTGGCGGCACTGAAAGAAGACAAGCCGACGGCGAAAGAGACACCGTACGAGCCAATGCCTGAGAACCTGGATGTAATCGTGACCCAGGCGAAAGGGGCACATTAACCGGTAAGCCGGGTGGCGCTAGCGCTTACCCGGCCTACATAACCTGTGAGACCTGAAAGATGTTCGACACCCTCTCTAAAGCAGGTAAATACTTAGGCCAGGCCGCCAAAATGATGATTGGCGTGCCGGACTACGACAACTACGTCGAGCATATGCGGGTTAACCATCCGGACCAGACGCCAATGACGTACGAAGAATTTTTCCGCGATCGTCAGGACGCGCGCTACGGCGGCAAGGGCGGGGCGAAGTGCTGTTAACCCTCTTTCGGTAAATAGAGGCTGATCTGCTCCTGCTTACAGCCGTAAATGGCCGCCAGTTTTTCGCGGGTGCGCCTTTGCGGACGGGAGTCCAGCGCCTCTAGCTGTGACACGGCAGACTGGCTGATGCCGAGTTTCTCCGCCACCTCCTGCTGGGACATGCCGCGAAGAATGCGCCACGCGGCCTGCAGGCTGACGTTCTCGTTATGCATGACGTCGCACACTTCGCCAGGTAATCCTACGTCATCATAACAATCGTGTTCGACTTCAATATCCTCTAGATCATCATCGGTTTCGTCGTCAATTTCTGCCATCTGTAAGCACATACGAACGTATTCATCATAGGGAATAACGACGTACTGCGCTTTTCCGTCATCGTCCTTAATTAGCTGAACAGCCATAGGGGGCTTTCTCCTCGTGAAGGTAGGTCGTTGATGTTCTGCGCTTGACGGCCAAAACATAACAATGATTATCGGGATCGTCCCGAAGTGTAATCAGAATGCGGTAATCGCCAACGCGTAGCCGGAAATGATTTTCTGTTGCCGATATTTTTTTGATATCGGGCCGGGGAGCTGAGCGATCGTCCAGCTCAGCAAGTTTTGCTTTGATTCTTCGCTGATATCGGCCATCGATCTTGGAAAACTCTTTCTTTGCATTCTTTGACCAGACAATCTTCATCCGTACCTCCACTGTACGCCCACACAAAATATAAGGAAATAATAAGGCTATTAGATAAATTCCGAATTTCTTATGGGGTACTGTAGAGCGGAGAAAAAACGCAGGTAAGAGGCAAAACACAAACCGTCGAGGCGGCTCGAAAACGCCTCTGCCAGGCGACAGAGGCTTGCAGAAAATGTGCGATCAGGCGTTCAGACCGCCATCCACGTCCAGCCCTGTGCCGGAGATCTGCCCGGCGGCCGGGCTGGCAAGGAAGGTGACCGCCGCCGCGATGTCTTCCGGCTGGCCGTAGTGACCGACGGCAATCATCTGGCGCTGGGCTTCCGCCTGTTCCCCGTCCTCCGGGTTCATATCGCTGTTTGTCGGTCCTGGGTGAACAAGGTTAACGGTGATGCCGCGCGGGCCTAAATCGCGCGCCAGGCCGCGGGTGAGGGAGTTGAGGGCGGATTTCGTCATTGAGTAAACGGCAATACCCGGCATGGCCACGCGGTTAGCCAGACAGCTGCCGATGTTGATAATGCGCCCGCCGTCGGACATATGCACCAGCGCTTCCTGGATGGCGATGACCACCCCACGAATATTGACGTTGATAAGGGCGTCAATGTCCGCCAGCGTCATGGACTCCAGCGGGCCGCCGCGCGCGATCCCGGCGTTGTTGACCAGAATGTCCAGCCCGCCGAGAGAACGCGCCGCATGGGTGACGGCATCCTGAATCGCCTGCGCGCTGGCGCTGTCGGCCTGCACCGCTTCACCGTGCCGTCCAAGCGCCTTTATTTCATCGGCAACCGCCTGGGCTTTGTCGGCTGATTTTTCATACGTAATAACCACGTCGGCACCGGCGCGTGCCAGCGACAGCGCGATAGCGCGACCCAACCCACGGCTGGCGCCGGTAACCAGCGCCTTCTTACCTGTTAAATCGATCTGCATGATGACCTCGTTGCGAGAGTGATGAGAATCATCATTAGGTATAGACGGTCGGGGCGATTAACGGCTGAAGTATTCCACCTTCTCAAACGCCGCGCGCAGAACCTCAGGCGTTAACGTCACCGGCAGATAATGAATCGACTCCACCGGGCGCAGGGTGTGGGCAATAACCTTATCCAGTTCGTCGCGGTTATGGATATCGACCTCCAGCGCGCGAAGCGTGGTCGGCAGGTTAAAACGCCGATACGCCGAGACCAGCTGGCCCAGCACGTCATCCTGGCCGAGCAGGGCGCTTTGCACCAGAATGCCGTAGGCCACTTTGGTGCCGTGCAGGTATTTTTCCGTCTGCGGCAGCACGGTTAAGCCGTTGTGCACCGCATGCGCCGCCGCCACGCGCGTATAGCGTTCGCCCAGCCCGCCGACCATCCCGCCACCGGCAATAATGGCATCCACCACGTCCCTGAACGCCTGGGTTTGTTCGCCGCGCTGCTGGTCAGCCAGCGCTTCCTCGCTGTGCTCCAGCAGCACGTCGCGGATCGCCAGCGCGCCGTTAATGCCCAGACGCACGGTCAGCGGCAGGTTTTCAGGCTGCGGCGCGAGAACCACCGCTTCGTACCACTTCGCCAGCGTATCGCCAATTCCCGCCAGCAGATACTCCGCTGGCGCGTTGAGGATGATTTGCGGCTCCACCAGCGCCAGGAAGTTGGCGTCGTTGAATATCTCAAACTGCAGCGCCTGACCGGCATCGTTGTACCAGACGGAGAGCGGCGTCCACGCCGCACAGGTGGCAGCCACGGTGGGGATACCCACGAACGGAACACCTAAACGACGCGCCACGGCTTTCACCGTATCCATCACCGCGCCGCCGCCAACGCCGATCACCACGCTCGCACCGCTGCCGGCTTCGTTCACCAGGTGGGTGACGTCGCGCTCGCTGCAGTGGCCTTTAAACAGCAGGTGCTTTGCGCCCGGGGTGTTAAAGCTCTCCGGCAGGAAAGGGCGCGCGCCTTCGATGGCGCGCTCGCCGTAAATCCACACCGCGCGGGAAAGCTGTTCCGGGGTAAAGAAGTCATGCAGACGCGCAAGGCTTCCGGGATGAGAGAAATAGTTCGCCGGGCCTGGAACGACGCGGATGTCGGTGTTGCTCATGAAGGTGTCCTTTTTTAGGGAAGCGCTAACCCGATGTTATGTCTGGACATCCGGATGGCTAATAATATTTCGCTTTATCTTATGCCTTTTCCGTCGTTGTCAGTCAACCGGAGCTGTGAAAAATTCGATAAATCAGAGGAGTAATGAAGGATTTACGCGGATGGTTTCCAGTCGCCTTGAGATGCGTGGTATCAGCCTGGCCTTTTCCGGCTTTCAGGCACTGTCGCGCGTCAATTTCACCTTAACCGGCGGTTCCGTGCATGCGCTGACCGGTGCCAACGGCGCGGGGAAATCGACGCTGATGGCGGTGCTGTGCGGAACGCACGACCACTATGAGGGTGAAATCTGCATTAACAACCAGCCGGTGAGCATTCGTGAACCGCTGGACGCCAAACGGCTGGGGATCCACCTTGTGCAGCAGGAAGTGGACGTAGCGCTGATCCCGGGATTAACCATTGCCGAAAATATCATGCTCGACAGGCTGGCGCAGCCGGGGCACCGCTTCAGCTGGCGCACCGTTCGTCAGCAGGCGAGACAGGCGCTGTCGCAGCTGGACGTCTCCCTGGACGTGCGTCGCGTTATCGACAGCTGCTCGCTTGCCGAAAAGCAGCAGATTTTACTGGCGCGGGCGCTGTCCCACCACTGCCGTTTTTTAATTCTCGATGAGCCCACCGCGCCGCTGGACGCGCACGAAAGCGAGCGTCTGTTTGCCGTGGTAAAACGCTTAAAGCAGCAGGGCATCGGCGTGGTGTTTATCTCGCATCGTATTCACGAGCTAAAAGCCATCTGCGACACCCTGACGGTGCTGCGTGACGGGAAGCTGATAGAGTCCGGCCCGATGGCGGACCTCAGCGGCGAAGCGATTGTCGAGAAGATGCTCGGCCACGTGCTGAGCGATATCTACCCGCCCGCACGGCCCCCGCACGGCGGCGAAACGCTGCTGCGCGTGGAGGGGCTGCACGACGACGCGCTGCTGAAAGATATCTCCCTGCACCTGCGCAAAGGCGAAATTCTCGGCATCGCCGGGCTGGCGGGCGCGGGCAAAACCGAACTCTGCAAGGCGCTGTTTGGCGCCAGCAAAAGCCGCGTGGCGCGCGGTGAGCTGAATCATCAGCCCTGGAAACCGCGCGACCCGGCGGATTCCGTGCTGCGCGGGCTGGCGCTGGTGCCGGAAGAGCGACGCAAAGAGGGCATCTTTATCGACGAGCCGGTAAGCATGAACCTGGCGGTGACGGCGGATAACAGCTTCTCGCGCTGGAGCCTCTTTGGCCATCGTCAGGCGTGGAGATGGGCGGAGGAGGTCATTGCCCGCATCGGCGTTCGGGCGCGCGGCCCAGGCCAGGTGCTGCGCCGTCTGTCCGGCGGTAACCAGCAAAAAGTCGCCATCGGCAAATGGCTGCGCAATGACGCCAGCGTGTTGATATTCGACGAGCCGACTAAAGGCGTAGACGTGAAGGCCAAAACCGATCTGTTCCAGCTGATTGATGGCCTGGCGCGCGAGGGCAAAGGGGTCATTTACGCTTCCGGGGAATTTGCCGAGCTGGTGGGATTGTGCGACCGCATCTGCGTGCTGTGGGACGGACGTATCGTGGCGGAAATCGCCGGGGCCGAGGCCCGTGAAGAGACACTACTTTATTATTCAACCGGAGGAACGGCGCCGTGAGCAAGGCCCTTTCAGTGAACGCGGCGGCGTCTGGCCGTCAGCAGATTTTCGATTTTCTCTACAAGTGGGGCATGTTGCTGACCGTCGTCGCGCTGGTGGCCGTTTTTGGCCTGGCGTCGGACAGCTTCCTCGATCCGAACAACATCATCAATATTCTGCGCTCGATTGCCATCGTGACGGTCATTGCCATTGGCGTGTCGATTTCGCTGACCATCGGCGGGTTCGATCTCTCCGTGGGGTCAACGGCGTCGCTGGCGAACGCGCTGGTGATTTCGCTGTTCGTCTGGCACGGCTTCGGCACCACTGAGTCGATCCTTATCACCCTCGCGCTCTGCACGCTGGTGGGGCTGTTTAACGCTTTTCTGATCGTCATCCTGCGTATTCCGGACATGCTCGCGACGCTTGCCAGCCTGTTTGTGATCCAGGGCGTGGCAATGACCTACAGCTACGGCGGGTCGATTACCGAGAACATGGTGCTGCCGAGCGGCGACATGGCGGAAGGCACCATTCCGGCGGCGTTTAGCCTGCTGGGGCAGGTGCCGACCATCGTCATCATCATGCTAGTGGTGACGATTCTGGCGCAGCTTGGGCTGTCGCTCACTACTCATGGTCGTCGGATGTACGCCATTGGCGGTAACCCGGAAGCAGCGCGCCTCTCCGGGATACGCACCACGCGCTACAAGGTAGCGGCCTACGTGATTGCCTCGCTGCTGGCGGGCCTGGGCGGGATTTTGCTGGCGTCGCGCATCGGGTCGTCGCAGGTGAATGCGGGCGGCGGGTATCTGATGGATGCGGTAGCCGCGGCCTGGATTGGCTTCTCGCTGGCCGGATCCGGCAAGCCGAACGCGCTGGGAACGCTGGTCGGGGCGATCATTCTTGGCGTGCTGTCGAACGGGCTGGTGATGCTCTCGGTGCCGTATTACGCCATGGACATTATAAAAGGGCTGGTGCTCGCTGCAGCGCTGGCCATTACTTACATACAAAAACGCTGACAACACAACGGGATAAAAAATGAAAAAGATTGCACTCTCTTTGGTGGCACTTGGGTTACTCACTTCTTTGCCAGGCTTTGCGGCCACGCCCGCGCCGCTTCCGGCTGCCATTGCGAACCACGACGGCCCGATCCGCATCGCGGTGATCCGTAACCTTGGCTCCGACGACAACACCACGCAGTTTATTGCCGGGGCGATTCAGGAAGGGAAGAAGCTCGGCTTTAAGGTCAGCACCTTTTTAAGCAACGGGGACGATGCCAAATTCCAGGACTTCGTCAACCAGGCGATCAGCCAGAAATATGACGGGATTATTCTCTCTCAGGGGCGCGATCCGTACTCCACCGCGCTGGTGAAGAAGGCGGTGGATGCCGGGATTAAAGTTGCAGTATTTGATACCGCAGTAAATGGCGAGATTCCGGGCGTGACCGTTACCCAGCAGGACGATGCCTCCCTGACGAATCTCTCCTTCGGCCAGCTGGCGAAAGATTTCAACGGCAAAGCCAATATCGTCAAGCTGTGGGTCGCCGGCTTCCCGCCGATGGAGCGTCGTCAGGCGGCCTATAAAGAGCTGCAAAAGCAGTATCCGGACATCAAAGAGCTGGAGTCTATCGGCGCGGTCTCGTCTGACGTGCAGGGTGACACCGCCAACAAGGTGGGGGCGATCCTGGCGAAATACCCGAAAGGCAAAATTGACGCCATCTGGGGCACCTGGGACGCCTTCAGCCAGGGGGCCTATAAGGCGCTGAAAGAGAACGGCCGCACCGAGATCAAACTCTACAGCATCGACATCTCCAACCAGGATCTGCAGCTGATGCGCGAGCCGGGCAGCCCGTGGAAGGTGAGCGTGGCGGTGGATCCAAAGCTGATAGGTGCAACCAACGTGCGTCTGGTGGCGAACAAGATTGCCGGGGAAGCCACGCCAGCGACTTACGATTTCAAAGCAGCGGCCATTCCGCAGGCGCTGCTGACCGCCCAGCCGGGCGCGGTGAACGTAGCGTCGCTGGGGAAAATCATTCCGGGCTGGGGCCAGACCGAAGATTTTATCGCCCCGTGGTTTGCGACGCTGGAAGCGAAAAATAAATAAAACCAAGCCGGGTGGCGGCTGCGCCTTACCCGGCCTACATTTCGCACCTGTAGGCCTGGTAAGCGCAGCGCCACCGGGCGAAAGGAGTATAAGGTGTCTCAGTTACCCACCCCTGAATACAGCCGCAATATGCGGCTGATTGGCCATAGCGACCAGGGCGGTCGCCCTGACGGCGTACAGCTGATGGTGCACCGCGGTTTTGCTTATATCGGCCATATGGTGTCGCAGGGCTTTTCCATTGTGGACGTGCGCGACCCGAAAAACCCGAAACCCGTGGGCTATGTGCCCGCGCCGCCCGGCACCTGGAACGTGCACCTCCAGGCGCATGACGATCTGCTGCTGGTGATCAACGCCCGGGATCTGTTTGCCGATGCGCGTTTTGCCGACGAGAAGGTCTACTACACCCGGCAGGTGGGCGAGACCGTCAGCGACGTGCAGGGTAAAGGCTGGAGCGCAGGCTTGCGGGTATTTGATATCTCCACGCCGGATAAACCGCGCGAAATTGGCTTTCTGTCACTCAGCGGCATTGGCATTCACCGCATCTGGTACGTCGGCGGGCGCTGGGCGTATGTCTCGGCGCTGATCGACGGTTTTACCGACTACATTTTCCTGACCATCGATCTGGCCGATCCGCGCAAGCCTGAAGTGGCAGGGCGGTGGTGGCTGCCGGGCATGAACCAGGCCGAGGGCGAGCAGCCGGACTGGCCGGAAGGGAAACGCCACGCGCTGCACCACGCGATTATCGCCGGCGATACGGCGTACGGCAGTTGGCGCGACGGCGGGCTGACGCTGCTGGACGTGAAAGACCGCACGCAGCCGAAGCTGATTAGCCATCGCAACTGGAGCCCGCCGTTTGGCGGTGGGACGCACACCGCGCTGCCGCTGCCGGACCGCTCCCTGCTGGTAGTGCTCGACGAAGCGGTGCTCGACAATCAGGAAGACGGTGAAAAGCTGATCTGGCTGTTTGATATTCGCGAGCCGGCGAACCCGGTGAGCATCTCTACCTTCCCGCAGCCGGATGAAATCGACTACGTGGCGAAAGGCGCGCACTTTGGGCCGCATAACCTGCATGAAAACCGGCCGGGGAGCTTTGTCAGCTCAACGCTGATTTTTGCCACGTACCAGAATGCAGGCGTGCGGGCGTACGATATTTCCAATCCGTATCGCCCGGTTGAAACCGGTGCGCTGGTGCCCGCCGCGCCGGAGAAGATGATGGATACCCGGCCGAATCGCCCGCAGGTAATCCAGTCGTGCGATGTGTTTGTGGATGCGCAGGGAATTATTTACAGCACGGATTATAACGGCGGGTTGTCGGTGATTGAGTATCTGGGGTGAGTTTTTGCCGGGTGGCGGCTTCGCCTTACCCGGCCTACATTCGAATCGTAGGCCCGGTAAGCGCAGCACCACCGGGCACAAAGCCGGCACTCAGCTGTACTGACGCACCCTTGCCACCAGCTCTTCCGCGCTGTCGATACGGTCGGCAATAACAATCAGCGCCTTGCCGAGCGTAATGGCGTGGCGCAGGCATTCGTGGCGCATGGCGTCGTCCTGAATGGTGTCGATATCCGCCACGTGAGAAAGCCCCACGCTGCGGCGAATCAGCTCGGTACCGCAGAAGCCGATAGCATCGTGCCAGACCTTTTTCAGAAACGCGGAGGCGTAGCCTGGTGCGCTGAGCGCCGTATCGCGCGTTTTTTCGTTTGCCAGCGTCTGGAAGCGTTCCGCGAAGGTGTTCCAGAGCTCCTGAATATCGGTCAGGCGCTGCTCGCGTGCGGCGGCAGCATCGCGAATGCCCAGATGTCCCGGCAGGCCGCAGAAATTGAGCAACAGGTTGCCGATGGCGGTGCCCACGTCAAAGCCAATCGGACCGACGTAGCCGAACTCGGCATCGATGGCCTTCAGGCTGCCGTCGGCTACGAAAATTGAACCGCTGTGAATATCGCCGTGCAGGAGTGCTTCGGCGTGCGAGAAGAAGCGATGCTTCAGGGAGGCCACGGCAATCTTCAGCTGGACGTCGTCGCGCAGGGCGGCAACATCGTTTTCCAGCTCGGCCGGGTAGCTGTTGCGCTCGTGGATCTGGTACGGATCGTTAAAGAACAGATCTTCGGTGATCTCGCACATCTCCGGGTTGATGAATTTTGCCACCTGCGTTTTTTTCTCGTGCGGGTGCAGGTAGAAATCGCTGGTGTGGAACAGCGCGTGAGCGAGGTATTCGCCCAGCTGCTGCGCCGCCTGCGGGTAGTAAATGTTGTTGATAAGCTCGCCGCGCCAGATGCGATGGCTGGAGAGGTCTTCCATCACCATCACCGCCAGTTCCGGGTCATAGTGGTGGATTTTCACGGTGTGCTGCGGGCTGTGCTGGTAATGTTCGACCAGCGTTTGCGCCTCAAGACGGGCGCGGTCCAGCGTCAGCGGCCAGGACTCGCCGACGCAGCGCACGTAGGGCAGCGCCTGCTTGACGATGATGCGGCTCACGCCTGCGCTGTCGAATATTTTAAACACCAGATTGAGGTTACCGTCGCCCACCTCCTGCGCCTCCACCAGCGATGAAGGATCGTCAAGGCCGCCGAACTGCTTTGCATATTCCACGGCGTCCTGGGCGGTAAAGGTACGGTATTGCGACATGGCCTGTTCCTCACGGGTTTGCTAATAAAGACATGTAGACGTCTATACATCTGGATTTCATCCTGACACAATGTGCTACAACAACGCAACAGGGAATTAACGACATGCAGACATTACAGACGACCAGCCTGCGGGTGACGGAAAACCAGCTCTTTATTCTCGACCAGCAGGCCCTTCCGCAGGAGAAACGCTGGCTGGACGCCTCTACCGTAGAGGCGCTGGTGGGGCATATTCACGCCCTGCGGGTGCGCGGCGCGCCGCTGATTGGTCTCTCTGCAAGCCTGCTGCTGGCGCTGCTGGCGGAAAGCGGTAAAAGCCGCGACGAGCTGGCCGTGGCGCTGGACACCCTGCGCGCCTCTCGCCCCACGGCCGTGAACCTGATGAACAACCTCGACCGCATGAAGCTGGCGCTGTGGCAGGAAGATTTCGTTCCGGCACTGACTGCAGAAGCGCTGCGTCTGATTGACGAAGATAAACAGCTATGCGACGCGATTGCGAAAGCCGGTAGCGCGCTGGTAAAACCCGGCAGCCGTCTGCTCACCCACTGCAACACCGGCGGGCTGGCAACCGCGGGTGTTGGTACCGCGCTGGGCGTTATTGCCCGTGCGCATCAGGAAGGAAACGTCAGCAACGTCTGGGTGGATGAAACCCGTCCGCTGCTGCAGGGGGGCAGGCTGACCGCATGGGAACTTGGTGAGCTGGGCGTTCCGTATCAGCTCATCACCGATTCCATGGCTGCCAGCCTGATGGCAAAAGGACAGGTCGACGCCGTATGGGTGGGCGCAGACCGTATTGCCGCTAACGGCGATGTGGCGAATAAAATTGGAACCTACTCGCTGGCGGTGCTGGCGAAATTCCACGGCATTCCGTTCTACGTCGCCGCGCCGCATACCACGCTCGACCCGGACTGCCCGAACGGCGACGCGATCCCGATTGAGCAGCGTGCGGCCAGTGAAGTGACGGGCGTGGCGGGAAGCTTTGGCGCGGTGCAATGGGCACCGGAGAACGCACGGGTCTATAACCCGGCCTTTGACGTCACGCCTGCCTCGCTAATTAGCGGCTGGGTACTGGATACGGGCGTGGTCACGCCGCAAGAGGTGGCAAACGGGAAATTCGCCTGAGTCCGGCTATCCTTTAAGGGGTTCCCCTGAGAGGACAACATCGTGACGCTCGATCCTGAAACTGACTTAAAACTGGAGCGCGTGGTGGATGCACCGCGCGACCTGCTGTGGCTGTGCTGGACCACGCCGGAACATATCAAAAACTTTTTCATTCCTGCTCCCCATAAGGTGACCGAGTGCGACCTCGACCTGCGCGTGGGCGGGCGGTTCAACACCGTCTTTGAGGTAGACGGTCAGCGGATGGATAACCGCGGTGTCTTCCTTGAAATCGATCCCGGCAAAAAGCTGGTCTTTACCGACGGTTATACCGAAGGCTGGAAACCGGCCGAAAAGCCGTTTATGACGGCGATTTTACTGCTGGAAGATGTGGGGGAGGGGAAGACTCGCTATACGGCGATTGCGCGCCATCCAACGAAGGACATCCGCGAGCAGCATGAACAGATGGGCTTTCACGAAGGGTGGGGCATTGTGCTGGATCAGCTGGTGGGGTATGTGAAGGGATTGAAGGGGTAATGCGCGCTGATGCCCTCACCCCAGCCCTCTCCCACAGGGAGAGGGAGAAAGGATCAGGCCAAGCGGGGATACGCATCCGCAATTGCATCACCGGTAAACTGGGCCACCCAGCCTTCCGGGTTGTCGAAAATACGAATGGCCGTAAAGTTTGGCTCTGAGCCCATATCAAACCAGTGCGGCGTGCCCGCCGGCACGGAAATCAGGTCGTTTTTTTCGCACAGGACCTGATACACCTCATCGCCAATGTGCAGGCAGAACAATCCCGCGCCTTCCACGAAAAAGCGCACTTCATCTTCGCCGTGGGTGTGCTCGTTCAGGAATTTTGCGCGCAGCGCTTCTTTCTGCGGGTTGTCTGCGCGCAGGCTGATCACGTCCCAGCTCTGGTACCCTTTTTCCGCCACCAGTTTATCGATAGCATGCTGATAGGCTTCGATCACCGCCTCTGGCGCAGGATCCTGGCCTAAATCGCGATCGGCCGCCCAGCGTTCAAACCGCACGCCTTTGGCGTTGAGCTGTTGGGCGATTTCGGCGGCGTTGGTGCTGTGCCACTGGTATTGACTGGCGTCTTTATCAGAATAAATAGTCAATGCGCTCATGAAGGGATCTGCTCCGGGTTAATCTCGTCAAACTGGTGGATCTGATGGTGGTGGCTTGCGCCGTCATCATCACCGCGAATCAGCTGCAGGGTGCGAAAACCTGCCTGTTCAGCCGCGTCCAGCTCCTGATGAATATCCGACAGGAACAGGATCTGCGACGGGGCAATGCCCGTGTGTGCCGCAATGTTCTGATAAGACTGCACCTCGCGCTTGGCGCCGATGTGGGTATCAAAATAGCCGCTGAACAGATGAGTAATATCACCTTCGTCGCTGTAGCCAAATAACAGTTTCTGCGCAGCGACGGAGCCAGAGGAATAAACATAGAGATCAATGCCTTGCGCTTTCCATTTTTCCAGCGCTGGCAGCACGTCCGGGTAGAGGTGGCCGGTAAAGTCGCCGTTCACGTAGCCGTCCTGCCAGATAATTCCCTGAAGGGCCTTCAGCGCCGTGGATTTACGATCTTCATCCATAAAGGTGAACAGCGTATTGATAAGGTCGCTGACGCTGGCGTGTGGAGCGTTAATTTCTTCACGCAGGTTGTCCAGAATGGATTTGACCGGCTCGGCGTACTGCTGGGCGGTAACAAAAGCCGCCAGTCGCTCACGCGCGTAGGGGAACAAAACGTCATGGACAAAACGAATATCGCTGGTGGTCCCTTCAATATCCGTCACAATCGCGCGAATCATACTCTCTCCAGTTGTCGTAAACGCATTTCGCATTCAAATAAGAATTCTAGTCCTTCCAGATGACGGCGGGCTTCGGCCACATTGCGTCCCCAGCAGGTTAAGCCATGACCGCGCAGAAGAAAACCATAATTAAGCGGGCGTTCCTGGGCGTAATGGGCGATTCGCGAGGCGAGGGCGTCGATATCCTGGTCGTTATCAAACACCGGGATAGCCACCGTATCCTGATGCGTGGTCTGCCCGGTGAGGGATTTTTGCATCTCGAAGCCGCTGATGTTCAGTTCAGCCTCTTTCACCAGACGTGACAGCACCGTCGCGTTCACCGTGTGAACGTGCAGGACGGCATTGGCCTCCGGGAACAGACGATAAATGAGGGTGTGTAGCCCGGTCTCCGCCGAGGGCGTGCGGCCAGACGGTGCACGGTTGGTGGCGATCTCCACCTGCAGAAAATCCTTCGTTGTCAGGCTGCCTTTGTCTTTACCGGATTCGCTGAGCCAGCAGAGGTGTTCATCCTGACGTACCGACATGTTGCCGCCGGTGGCGGGGGCCCAGCCTTTGGCGCCAATCCAGCGGCAGGCGTCGACCAGATGCGTGAGTTGCAGGTTGTCTGTCATTTTCCTTTTACCCTCTCGGCCAGGAATATTGATATGGTTTAGACGTCTAAGCGTCTTGATTGCCAAAGACTAACATCGTGTTATAGTGGCAGCAACATAAGTATTACAAGCAGGCACAACACAATGAGTAATAACGCATTGATTCCGCAGAGTAAACTTCCCAACCTCGGTACGACTATCTTTACGCAGATGAGCGCCCTGGCGCAGCAGCACAATGCGATAAACCTCTCGCAGGGGTTCCCGGATTTTGACGGACCGTCATATTTGCAGGAGCGCCTGGCGTACCACGTTGCGCAGGGGGCGAATCAGTACGCACCGATGACCGGCGTGCTGGCGCTGCGGGAAGCCATTGCGGACAAAACGGCGGAGCTGTATGGCTATAAGCCCGATGCGAACACCGACATTACGGTGACGGCAGGGGCAACCGAAGCGCTGTATGCGGCCATTACTGCGCTGGTGCGCGCGGGTGATGAGGTCATCTGCTTTGACCCGAGCTACGACAGCTATGCGCCTGCGGTTGAACTTTCCGGCGGCGTGGTGAAACGCGTGGCGTTACAGCCACCGCATTTCCGTCCTGACTGGCAGGCGTTCGCCGCACTGCTGAGTGACAAAACCCGTCTGGTGATTCTGAATACCCCGCACAACCCGTCCGCTACGGTGTGGCAGAAAGCCGATTTCGCCGCGCTGTGGCAGGCTATTGCTGAACGTGAAATTTATGTCCTGAGCGACGAAGTGTACGAGCATATCTGCTTTGCAAAGGATGGGCACGCCAGCGTGCTGGCCCATCCGCAGCTTCGCGAGCGGGCTATCGCCGTGTCGTCATTTGGTAAAACCTATCATATGACCGGCTGGAAAGTGGGTTACGCCGTAGCGCCGGCTGCCATCAGCGCTGAACTGCGCAAAGTGCACCAGTACCTGACGTTTGCCGTGAATACGCCTGCCCAGCTGGCGCTGGCGGATATGCTGCGCGCGGAGCCCGGGCACTATCGCGAGCTGCCGCATTTCTACCGTGAACGACGGGATCTGTTTGTGTCTGCGCTGAGTCAAAGCCGTCTGGAGATCTTGCCTTCAGAGGGGACCTACTTCCTGCTGGTGGACTATAGCGCCATTTCCGATCTGGATGACGTCAGCTTCTGCCAGTGGTTGACCAAAGAGGTGGGCGTTGCGGCGATACCGCTCTCTGTTTTTTGCGCCGATCCCTTCCCGCATAAGCTGATTCGCCTCTGCTTTGCGAAACAGGAATCGACGCTGCTGGCGGCGGCAGAGCGCCTTAACGCGCTCTGATTATTTTACCGTCCAGGCTTCGGAGTAACGACGGTCTGTGAACAGTTCCAGCAGACCGTTGATTTGCTTGAGGCGCAGGACCTCGTCGCTGTCCATGCCCAGCTCCTTGCCGATTTTCTCGTCATTCCAGCCAAGCTGAGCCAGCTCGCGGACGATTTCGGACATCGCATTAATCTGATGTCGACCTCGCGCCCGGTTATGGCGGATGGTCGCCGCAATCCGGTCGAACTTTTTCTGCCGCTCTTTACGCAGGCAGGTGACCGGCAGGTAGCCTTTCAACTGGCGCTTTAATATCGCCCGGTTTGAACCAATTTCGTGGCGATGAAAACCGTCGACGATTTCATAATGCTGAGCGTCGTTTTCCGTCACCACGATGGGCTGGGTGAAGCCGTCCATCTCCAGCGATTTACAGAGCAACCGTTTTTCCGGCGGGGCGACGTTATTGGGGTTGTAATCGTTAGCAGTAATCTCGTCCTGTTTGATCCACAGCACGCAGTCGACAGGCTGCTCGCGAAAAGGGCTATTTTCATGGATGGCCTGGCGAAGGGCGTTGATGGCTTCAATGCGTTGGTCTTCGGGTAGAGACTGAAGATAGCGCGCCATTTCGTTTATCAATCGTTGCTGCATAAGATCCCCCATTCCTTGCGTTTTGACTTTATCCGTTCGCTGTAACGTTGATAGTGCTTTGGTTTGTTAGGACTGAATGAAAGGGCACGACACCAGTAGTCATTATTGAGTAATACCTTGGATACGCGTCGCCAGGACGGAATATCTTTTGCCCCGATATCGCCCTCCTGGGTGTCGGGAATATCGGCCATGCCTCTCTTCTGATACCAGTGCAAATAAATCGCGATTTTATTGCGGTAATGTTCCGCCGTGGTTTGCGGCATGCTGTCGAGCAGCAGCATGGCGTATTCGCGCCAGCTGAGCGTGTCGGGTTTAAGGATTTTACGGTGGCCATAAAAGTGATTGTCCTGGCCCGCGTAAATGCCGCCGCTGCGCACGCCGCTGGCGCGTTCGCACATCGCGGCCCAGCGGTCCGGCTCGACAACGTGATAAAGCCACAATCCCTGTCGCTGTTCCGGGCCAAAAGGTTCGCAGATGC
Organism: Enterobacter chinensis; assembly: GCF_034008295.1. Lineage (NCBI taxonomy): Bacteria > Pseudomonadati > Pseudomonadota > Gammaproteobacteria > Enterobacterales > Enterobacteriaceae > Enterobacter > Enterobacter chinensis. The sequence goes on along the minus strand of NZ_JARDVI010000002.1, from coordinate 516,768 downwards.
GCATATAGCGCGGTGGCACGCCTGCCTGAAACATCAGGTCGTACAAGGGGTTATAGCTGGAGCCCGTTTTGGCAAACCATGTCCAGATGTCGGCGGTTTTCCAGTCGTAAAGCGGATAGACATACCAGGCGTGGCCGCCCGGGGCAACGGTGGTCCAGGGTTTGTCATCGGCAAAGCGTCGTTTACGCGCGTTAGCGATAGTCAAAAAACGATTGTAGGATTCATCGGCGCGAATGCCGACCATCATCGCGGCAGGGCGCTTTTGGGCAAACCAGTCAGAAAAGGCGCGGACAAAGGCTTCAAACGTCATGCCCGGCTGATAAAAGTCAAAATAATCAGGGTTGGTCACCGCCTCTATGGGGGGCTGACGAACCCAGTTTTTGCCCGGCTCCCAGCACTGCCATTCGGGCTGAAATTGTGAGAGCGCGTTTTGCGTGGTCAGCGGCAGGGCCACCCACCAGCTTTTCTCAATAACATCAGCGTATTGCGCGATCATGTTATTCACATGCTCAATAGTGCAGGTGAACTGTGCTTCCCAGTCGATAAAGAGTAAATGAATTTTCTTTCCCATTTTTCGGGCCTGCCGGGCCGTTAAATGGAGCATGATGGTGGAATCTTTTCCCCCAGAAAACGACACACAGACCCTGGGTAAATGCTCAAGAGCCCAGGTAATGCGCTCTGTCGCTGCCTCAAGGACATTTTGATTAAGCGGATACTTATACATTGACATAGCCAAACTCCTCCCTGGATATAAATACCGGATGGGTGTCAATAATGGCGAGAGGATAATAGTAGTGAAAAATAATAGCAGGTAAATGAAAAAGAGAAATGTTTTTATTATCTATAAATGAGAGTTATCTTTTAACAAAAAAGGAGGCTGTGGGAAACACAGCCTTTTATCTTTATTTTTCTGCAATTTGTTCAATAAAGGTCGAGAAAACCGAACTGTTAAGCGCTGAGCGGTTATAAATCATAAACACCTCCAGAGGAGGAAGCGTAAAAGGCGCATCTATTTTTTTTAATCTCAGTACGTCTTTGTATTTTTCATACAGGACTTCTGGCACATAGCCGATTAAATGTGAGGCGCTGATCATCGCGAGAAGGGTGAATATGGAGTCACAGCGAAAACCGATGTTTTTTTCTGCGTGCACTTTTGCCGCCATGGACTGGTAGTTCTTCACGCCGGGTTCATCGCTGAGGAATATCGTAAATTTCTCCTCCTGCAGCTCTTCCATCGTGGCCACCTCTTTCATGCGCGGATGATCCTGACTGCACACCAGCAGCATGGAATAGGTTGCATAAGGGACACACACCATTGAACGGTTGTTAACCGCCGCCATAGAGAAAATCAGATCCGCTTTACGGTACGCCAGCAGGTCTTCTGCGGAATCAGCCGTCAGCAGCATATCGTGAAGTTCTATCTGATAATTATGATTTCTCATCAATAGCTTAAGCGGGGAAAGCAAATTATCCGTTGTCAGGATCTGAGGACTATAAACGACAAAATTCTTTTGTAGCGCAGACGCATTCATGATGTTAATCGTCTGCTCAAGTTGATTGAGGTTTTGCTCAAGATGATGGTGAAGATTGACGCCCACCGTGGTGGGGGTAATGCCTTTTCCCGAACGTATAAAGAGAGGATCGCTGAGCTGGTTGCGCAGCCGCTGCAGAGATTGACTGACCGCCGACGGTGTAATGTAGAGCGTTTCTGCTGCCTTACTGATGCTCAGGTGCTGGTAGATACATTCGAAAATGACCAGCAGGTTGAGATCGAATTTTTTGAGGTCGTAAAGATTTGCCATGTTTCATCCTGAGTGCGCTGCGGTGCGTTATCACATCACTGATAACTATAGAACTAAGTTAACTATTTACCATCCATGATAGTTAACTAACTTAATTGTTATTGAAAACCAGCTTAATATATCACGAACGTAGATTAATGAAATAGAGCTTCAATAATGCTTAAGGTATTTTTATCTTTAAAAGAGAAAATAAAATTGAATAAAAATAGTTTAATTTATATATCGACAAGGAATTATCACGCATTTCTATTTTTAATGCCCGGTTGCGATGACGATGATGCCACCTGCACCGTTTGGTAAAACCTATCACAGCCATAGATAAGATTACCCCTTGCATCCATTGCCCTGCGTCAGTACGGGTGTTGTAATCAGTGGGCTGTTACGACCTTGATATAAAGGTATGTAGAGCGCAACGCAACGCCGGTAGTATTACCGGCACTGAAAGTTCCTGTGGAAAGTTCAGGTATCAGGGCCGCCCACCAGGGCGGCCTTTTTACTTTCGGGCTTTTGTTTATTCGGTTCACAACGGTGTCTTGTTCGGGTTGTTAGGTTTGGCTGATTGATTTGATAAAGCATACGCATTAGCCCCGATGAACAAAGTTGGTTACCTTACATCTCAACGAAAACACGGAGGAAGTACAGATGTCTTTGATTAATACCAAAATTAAACCTTTCAAAAACCAGGCGTTCAAAAACGGTGAGTTCATCGAAGTCACTGAGAAAGATACTGAAGGCCGCTGGAGCGTGTTCTTCTTCTATCCTGCTGACTTTACCTTCGTTTGCCCGACTGAACTGGGTGACGTGGCAGACCATTACGACGAACTGCAGAAGCTGGGCGTAGACGTTTACTCTGTGTCTACCGATACCCACTTCACGCACAAAGCATGGCACAGCAGCTCTGAAACCATCGCCAAAATTAAATACGCGATGATCGGTGACCCGACTGGCGCCCTGACCCGTAACTTCGACAACATGCGTGAAGATGAAGGCCTGGCAGACCGCGCGACCTTCGTCGTTGACCCGCAGGGCATTATCCAGGCTATCGAAGTTACCGCTGAAGGTATCGGCCGTGATGCTTCTGACCTGCTGCGTAAAGTGAAAGCGGCTCAGTATGTGGCTTCTCACCCAGGCGAAGTGTGCCCGGCAAAATGGAAAGAAGGCGAAGCGACTCTCGCTCCATCTTTAGACCTGGTCGGCAAGATCTAAGTCTGTAAAGCCTGGCGGCGCTGCGCTTGCACAGGCCTACAGTATCGTAGGCCGGGTAAACGAAGTGCCACCCGGCAATCAATGGGCGCCCCCCGCGCCCATTTCATTCCAGCACCATGATGCAAGTTGCATTCAGGCCGCCCGTAAAAGGCAGCTTGCATGATGACGTTTTAAGAGAGGGAAGAACAATGCTCGACACTACGATGAAAACCCAGCTCAAGGCCTACCTTGAGAAACTGACCAAACCTGTTGAGCTGATTGCCACGCTGGACGACAGCGCGAAATCGGCAGAAATCAAGGAGCTGCTGGCAGAGATCGCTGAACTGTCACCGAAAGTGACTTTCAAAGAAGATAATACGCTGGCAGTTCGTAAGCCTTCTTTCCTGATAACTAACCCAGGCTCTGACCAGGGACCGCGCTTTGCCGGTTCTCCGCTGGGGCATGAATTTACGTCGCTGGTGCTGGCGCTGCTGTGGACCGGCGGTCACCCGTCAAAAGAGGCGCAGGCGCTGCTGGAGCAGATCCGCGATATCGACGGCGATTTTGAGTTTGAGACCTATTATTCACTCTCCTGCCACAACTGCCCGGACGTGGTGCAGGCGCTGAACCTGATGTCGGTTCTGAACCCGCGTATCAAGCACACGGCGATTGACGGTGGCACCTTCCAGAATGAAATCACCGATCGCAACGTGATGGGCGTTCCGGCGGTCTACATGAACGGCAAAGAGTTTGGCCAGGGCCGTATGACCCTGACGGAAATCGTGGCCAAAGTGGACACCGGCGCTGAAAAACGTGCGGCAGAAGAGCTGAACAAACGTGATGCGTATGATGTCCTGATTGTCGGTTCCGGCCCTGCGGGTGCGGCGGCGGCAGTTTACTCCGCGCGTAAAGGTATCCGTACCGGCCTGATGGGCGAACGCTTTGGTGGCCAGGTGCTGGATACCGTGGACATCGAAAACTACATCTCTGTACCGAAAACGGAAGGTCAGAAACTGGCTGGCGCACTGAAAGCGCACGTCAGCGACTACGACGTGGACGTGATCGACAGCCAGAGCGCCAGCAAGCTGGTTCCGGCTGCGGTTGAGGGTGGTTTACACCAGATTGAAACCGCCTCCGGCGCGGTGCTGAAAGCGCGCAGCATTATCATTGCCACCGGCGCGAAATGGCGCAACATGAACGTCCCGGGTGAAGATCAATATCGCACCAAAGGCGTGACCTACTGTCCGCACTGCGACGGCCCGCTGTTCAAAGGTAAACGCGTGGCGGTGATTGGCGGCGGTAACTCCGGCGTGGAAGCGGCTATCGACCTCGCGGGCATCGTTGAACACGTCACTCTGCTGGAGTTCGCTCCAGAAATGAAAGCCGACCAGGTTCTGCAGGATAAAGTGCGCAGCTTGAAAAACGTCGATATCGTGCTGAACGCGCAGACCACGGAAGTGAAGGGCGACGGCAGCAAAGTGACGGGTCTGGAATACCGCGACCGCGTGAGTGGCGACGTTCACAGCGTTCAGCTTTCGGGGATTTTCGTGCAGATTGGTCTGCTGCCAAACACCACCTGGCTGGAAGGGGCGATTGAGCGCAACCGCATGGGCGAGATCATCATCGATGCGAAATGCGAAACCAGCGTGAAGGGCGTGTTTGCGGCCGGCGACTGTACCACCGTGCCGTACAAACAGATCATCATTGCCACCGGCGAAGGTGCGAAGGCGTCTCTGAGTTCGTTTGACTACCTGATTCGCACCAAAACCGCATAATAAAAGAAAGTAAGACGACATCTGCAATAGCAAGAGGCCACCGTAAGGTGGCCTCTTTTTTTATCTTACGACCATCACCGGTATGTGGGTGTGGCGGATGACGCTGGAGGCGTTAGACCCCAGCAGATGCGTAGTAATGGAAGGGTTGCGCGAACCGATGACCACCACGTCTGCTTTCAGCTCGTTCGCCAGTTCGTTTACCGCATCGCGTACGCTGCCAAATCTGACGTGCGTTTTGATGCGTGAAGGGTCGATGCTGAAATGGCTGACCATGGTTTGCAGGCGAGTTTCCGCTTCGTGCTGCAAGTGCTCCTCGAAGCGACGCACATCGGCTGCAAAGCGGTGAAGGCTCAGGCTGGCGGAACCCGGCAGGACGTGCAAAAGATGGATGACACCGTCCTGTTGCGCCAGGAACTCCGCATGGCGTACGGCCTTGTCGCTCAGCTCCATCTCAAAAACATCAACCGGCATAATGATTCTCTGATACATACCCGTTTCTCCTTGTTTATAAACGCTGAACTCATTCAACCACAAAATATAAATGGTTTCTGTAAGCTCCCCGGCAGTTTTCCTGTCTCGCCAGGATAAATCTCAAAAGAGCGCTTTTCCCGCAAAGCTTTTCCAGGAAGGGGTGAGGATGCGCACTCACCAGTGGCGTTCAAGGTAGATCACGGCCGTGACGATAATCGCCACAAAAATCAGAAAAATAAGTGTGATAGCCAGTATCTCACTCATGACCGTCCCCGCGGCACCAAAACAGATTAAGCGTGGATTAAGGTCTTTTCGCGCGATATAGGAAAATGGGGTGAATTTGCGGAAAGAGGATGCGGCAGCATCCTCTGTGCAAAGCGGGTGGGCGCTTGTTCAGAAGAGGTTAACGCAGGTAATCACCCGCGGCTTCTGGCTGATAAAGCAACGCCAGCACTTCCAGATGGGCAGAGGCGCCGCCCGGCAATTCCCAGTGGATGGTATCACCCGTGCGCAGCCCCAGCAGTGCGGCACCCACAGGAGCAAGGACAGAAAGCTGTGCGCTGCTGTCAGTCATCTGCGACGGGTAAACCAGTGTACGGGTCAGCTCTTCGCCGGTGGTCAGGTTGCGGAATTTTACCTGGCTGTTCATGGTGACCACGTCATGCGGCATCGACTCAGGGGTGCACATCTGCGCCCGGTCAAGCTCTTCATTCAGGGCGTCGGCCACCGGAAGTGAGGCAAATTCTGCTTTTTCCAGCAGCCTGTCGATACGTTCTGCGTCGAGCTCATTGATGATAATTGTAGGTCTGGACATTTTTACTCCATGTCGTTAATGCTGCGTGTCACGCAGAAACCAATCCAAAAGAAAACCCTCGCCGTCTGGCAGCGAGGGTTTAACTCTCCCGATGATACTGGCTGAGCGCGCAAGTTTGAAGTGATGAAGGTCACATTCATGGTCCATATGAATTTTCGCTGAAATTTATTCAGTCATCATTCCGGGCGGATTGCGTTACGCTGAGATCCTGAACCAGGGCGTTGCCCACCAACGAGAGAGAACTATGTACTTCTACCAACCGTCTCAGGGACACGGCCTGCCGCATGACCCGCTGAACGCCATTATTGGTCCACGCCCGATCGGCTGGATCTCCTCATGCGATAACGCCGGTCAGCTGAATCTCGCACCTTATAGCTTCTTTAACTGCTTTAACTATCGTCCGCCGATCATCGGTTTTTCCAGTAACGGCTGGAAGGACAGCGTGCGTAATATTACCGAAACAAAAGAGTTTGTCTGGAACCTGGCGACGCGCGATCTCGCACAAGCCATGAACCAAACCTCTGCAATGCTTCCCCACGACCGGGATGAATTTAGCTTTGCCGGGCTAACGCCAGCGGCCAGCCAGCTGGTTAAGGCGCCCCGTGTCGCAGAAAGTCCGGTGAATTTTGAGTGCCGCCTGTCGCAGTGCATTCAGCTTACCGGAGCCGACGGTACGCCGGTGGATACGTGGCTGGTGATGGGGGAAGTGGTCGGTATCCATATTGCCGAAACGCTGCTGGAAGAGGGGATATACCAGACGGCTAAAGCGCAGCCCATCCTGCGTGCGGGTGGGCCGACGGCTTACTACGGCATCAGCGACGAAAACCGGTTTGACATGGTACGTCCGACAGTGAGTCAGTAACCGGCTTTATCAATCACGAATTGTTTTCCGCAGTTACCCGGATGTGGCTGCGGTGCAAACGACGTTGCTGAAAGCGGATTATTAATGGTGTCTGCCTTCAGCGAAATTTGCATCTCGGTCAGATAAGCCGGATTGCCGTTGCAGGTCAGCTTGAACGCTTTGACATTTTCCCTGCCCCAGGTTTTGGCAACGGCACTGTCAAAGTCACTACGACTGACGGTTTTCCCATAGTTATCGGCGAGGAATTTACCGATCGCGCTGTTTTTAACTTCCTGATTCATCCGCACCATGGTGCCGAAATAGGCATCGGGATCAAAACCAAAGCAGACGCCATGTTTGGCATATTCGTAACGTTCCAGGCAGGAATTACCGCCCGCGCCAGGCATAACGCTGTTGAGCTTTGCGGCACCGGAAAGCGACAGTCCGGTTTCGGCGGCGGCACATTTGCGGCTGGCCTTCACTTCCGGCATGTTCGGGATCGGACGCGTGGCACAGCCAAAGCGCATCCAGCGACGTTCATCCACGCCGCGTGCGGCAATAGATTTCGGCAGGCCTGGCCATAATCCGTGCACGGTCAGAAAATCGGTTTTATTTTCGGCCTCTTTTTGCAGGCGACACTCGTCAGGTTCATTGCGGTTGCGCTCAACCATGCTTTGACAAAACCCGGTTTGCCAGGACAGAGCCAGCACATAGCGATCGAAATCGCCATACTGCGTTGCCTTGAGCGGTTCGGCCTGCGTGGAGAAGACACAGAGGGCAAGCGCCATTGCGCCAGATGGGATAACGATATCCTTCCTGAACATATGATTTCCTGATCGAATGAACACGATTAATTTCTGGAAGTTATTAAAGCACAAAAAGCGCCCGCAGGCGCTTTTTGGATATCAGTAATTTAGCTTAGGCTGCGCCGGGAACCAGCACTTCCGTGGCGATAATCACGATAATCAGCCCCACAAGAACGGGCACTGAGGTGCGTTTTACCACTTCAAATGGCGAGATTTTCGCCATCCCGGCAACGGCGACGACGACACCCGATACCGGCGAAATGGTACGACCCAGGTTTGAGGCCTGCAGCATGGGAATGGAGAGATATGCCGGGTTAATACCGGAGGAGTGGGCCAGTTTTGGGATCATCTCAACGAATGCGTAGAACGGCGCGTTACCGGAGCCGGTGGTCATGGCCGCCAGCATGGTGAGCACTACCAGAACCAGCATCAGGATAATACTGGCCGAGCCGAACGAGGTGGCAATGGAGATGAGGCTCTGGATAAAGCCGATCGTACTCAAACCCTGAGCAAAGACGCCTGCTGCCACCAGCAGCATAACCACGCCAGCGAAGGCATCCGCCATACCGCGATACGCCACTTCCAGACCCGTAAACACTTTTTGCGTGTTAAAGCCGCGCACAAATTCCAGTACGGCGGCCAGCAGCATACAGATGACCAGAATGGTGATGATGTGCAGCTGTGGACCCCATTTCCCGTCAAAAATCAGCACCCCGATAATCGGCGTGAACGGCAGAATGGCGTAAAACGCGGGAGCCGTCGTAGTGATTTCACTCACATCCATCATTTCATGGCTGATGTTTTCTTTCTTATCGAGATAGCGCTGCCAGAAGAAATGCGCGATACCCATTCCGACAATGGCAACAATCGAGATCGGCAACGTGGTTTTAAAGGCGAAGTCAATGAGGGACATCTCCGCAGCCTTTGCTGCCAGCACAACGTCGCCAGAGGTCGGGGAGAGAATAATGGCTGCCGGAGACGCGCAAATTGCCGCTGCCGCACCGCGGCTGATACCGACGTTCACCATGACCGGGAACAGCGTGGCCATGAGCAGTACGCCAAGTCCGGTTGCTGACGACACGGCCAGCGACATCAGGCAGGCGAGGAAATAGGCGGCGACCATCAGCAGATACGGCGAGTTGATGTACTGCAGGGGTTTCGAGGCAAGTTTAACCACCATGTCATTGGCGCCGATATGGGTCATGTAGGCCGCAAAACCGCACAGCATCATGATCATCATACCCAGGTCACCACCGCGGCTCATGAGCAATATTTTAATGTATTCAACAATATCAGTTGCGGTGTAACCCGTGCTGGTTGCGCTGGCAGGTAATACCTGATGCCCCATTATTGCGCTGATAATCAGCAGTGTTAACCCGCCAACAAATAATACGCCCGTGGCCGAGTAGCCTTTAATGATGTAGCGTGCGACACCGACAATGACGACGACTCCAATAAGGAGTTCGATTAACGTAAGCATGATTTCCCCTGTATCTTTGCTGCACTGGAGCACAAAAAATCAATAAAAAAAGAAGGATGAAATGTGCCCAATAAATGGGCTGTTCTTGCTGATTAAAATCAATAAACAGACGACTAGAGAACAGAACAATCGTGTTTTTGCCATAACCCATACATTTATGTCATGAGGATCTTGACCGTCAGAAATAGCACGATATGTCCTTATAATGATAACAAATTGTTAATGTTTTGTGTGATTTTGCATGTTGTTGATAAAGAAGGTTAAACGATAAAAGGCGCACTCTTAATGTGATTATTCGGACATGTTGTCAGATTTTATTAAGAATATTCCCGAAAAAAGGGTGGATAATTAGGAATAACGCCGATGCCGTTAAGCCTTGATTCAACTATTTTATGGTAAACTTTGCCTCGAATACTAAGAATGGTAATTGCATTGTGATCGCACGTAATACATTTTTCTCTATTTTGTTGTTTATTTTTGGGCAGTTAACGTTTTCTTCTGTTGCGCAGGCAGGGGACAACGCGACAGATAAAGGCTGGTTCTCAACCTTTACAGATAATGTATCCCAAACCTGGACGGCTCCTGAACACTATGACCTCTATGTTCCGGCGATAACGTGGCATGCGCGTTTTGCTTATGACAAAGAGAAAACAGATAAATACAACGAGCGTCCCTGGGGCGCGGGTTTTGGCCAGTCGCGCTGGGATGAAAAGGGAAACTGGCACGGCATCTATCTGATGGCCTTTAAAGACTCGTTTAATAAATGGGAACCGATTGGGGGTTACGGCTGGGAGAAAACCTGGCGACCGTTAGCGGACGAGAACTTCCACATCGGTTTGGGCTATACCGCTGGGGTCACTGCACGTGATAACTGGAACTACATTCCGATTCCAGTGCTGCTGCCGCTGGCCTCTATTGGATACGGTCCTGCAACGTTCCAGATGACCTACATCCCGGGCACCTATAACAACGGTAACGTTTACTTCGCCTGGATGCGTTTTCAGTTTTAACTGAAAAAACTTTACATGATGGTGGAAAAATGCGCAGTCGTTGATTCATAAACGATAAAAATCTGTCAGTGATAATTAACGCGACTTTAGTCACTTTTTATCAAAGATCCGCTGGACAAAAGGTCCCACAATTGATGTACTGGTAACCGACACAGCATTTGTGTCGTTTTTTAATGTAAAGGTAATTTTGATGTCTAAGATTAAAGGTAACGTTAAGTGGTTTAATGAGTCCAAAGGATTCGGTTTCATTACTCCTGAAGATGGCAGCAAAGATGTGTTCGTACACTTCTCTGCAATCCAGTCTAATGGTTTCAAAACTCTGGCTGAAGGTCAGCGTGTAGAGTTCGAAATCACTAACGGTGCCAAAGGCCCTTCTGCTGCTAACGTAATCGCTCTGTAATTCAGACGCGTCAGCAAGAATTTCAAAACCCGCTCACTGAGCGGGTTTTTTTCGTTTTCAATCAGCCAAGCAGATACATTTTCAGGAAGCTGGCAACGATCAGCACGCTCAACAACACCATTCCTGCGCTCATCAGACTCTGTTTCATTCTGTCACCCTCGTTCAGTATTACACTCAGAGTGACAGAGAAAAATTAAGCCAACATTAACGTTCAGGCTGTTAATGCGTACTGGCAGAGGAAAACAGCCAAAATGCGATCCCCGTCATCGCAAAGGAACCGAGCATGTTAATCGCGATATTCATCAGCGCCCAGCCGATACGGCCTTCCTGAAAGAGAAACACCACTTCGGCAGAGAATGTGGAAAAGGTGGTTAACCCGCCGCAGAAACCGGTCGTAATCAATACCTTCCACATTGGGTCGATGTGCGTCATTCGGTTAAACCAGGCCAGCCCCATGCCAATGATAAAGGCACCAATCAGGTTTGCGGCAAGTGTCCCCATAGGAATCGCCTGATGCAGGGGATTAAACCGCATACTCAGAAACCATCGCGCAACGCTACCCGTTCCCCCACCAATAAAAACGGCTAAAAGTAGTTGTAACACGCTTAATACCTGCTATTTGATTGTAAGAGTGACGAGTTTAACGCCGTTTATGATGAGGGGACAAATATGTATGTTGCGGTAGGGCAATTTGCGGTCACGCCTGACTGGCGTGAGAATGCGATTAAATGCGTCAACCTGATGATGCAGGCCCGGCAGAAGGGGGCGTCGCTGTTAGTTCTCCCCGAGGCGCTGCTGGCGAGGGACGATAATGACCCGGATCTGTCGGTGAAGTCGGCGCAGCCGTTGGATGGCGAGTTTTTACAGCAATTACTGTCCCAGAGCGCCGGCAACGAGATGACCACCCTTTTCACGGTGCATGTTCCCTCCACGCCGGGTCGTGCGGTGAATACGCTCGTGGCGATTCGTGGCGGGGTAATTGTCGCACGTTACGCCAAGCTACATCTCTATGACGCGTTCAGCATTCAGGAGTCGCGGCGCGTTGACCCAGGAGACCGTGTTCCGCCGCTGCTGGAAATTGACGGGTTTAAGGTTGGGTTGATGACCTGCTACGACCTGCGTTTTCCGGAGCTGGCGCTCCATCTGGCGTTACAGGGCGCGGACGTGCTGGTATTGCCTGCCGCGTGGGTCAAAGGGCCGTTAAAAGAGCACCACTGGTCAACGCTGCTTGCGGCGCGTGCGCTGGATACGACTTGTTATGTCGTTGCCTCAGGAGAATGCGGCACTAAAAACATTGGGCAAAGCAGGGTGGTTGATCCGCTGGGGGTAACGATCGCCGCCGCCGCTGAAGCCCCCGTTTTGCTGATGGCGGAGATAAACGCAGAAAGAATTGCTCTTGCGCGTCAGCAATTACCCGTTCTCCGCAATCGTCGATTTGCGCCACCGCAATTATTGTGACGTTTTTTTCAACAATGCTTGATTCACCTTGTTACAGATTGCTATTGTGTGCACGCGCTAAATGACCGTTAATACAATCAGGTTTTGGCGCTGAATGCAGCCTGTTTTAAGTAAAGAAGGTATCTATGGGTGAGATTAGTATTACCAAACTGCTGGTGGTTGCCGCACTGGTCGTCCTGCTGTTTGGTACCAAGAAGTTACGCACGCTGGGTGGTGACCTGGGGGCTGCCATCAAAGGCTTTAAGAAAGCGATGAACGACGATGATGCGGCTGCGAAGAAAAGCGCCGAGGATGACGTCCCGGCGGACAAGCTTTCTCACAAAGAGTGACAGCAATGCCTGAGGGCTTGCAAAAAAAACCGGCTCATGGGGCCGGTTTTTTTGTATTACTGTAAGTGAATATTACAGCATTATTTAACTTCTTCGCCTTTCGCCTGCATATCGGCGTGATATGAGGAGCGAACAAATGGGCCGCATGCTGCGTGGGTAAAGCCCATCGCCAGCGCTTCGGCTTTCATTTCATCAAACTCGTCCGGGCTCACGTAGCGCTGTACCGGCAGGTGATGGCGGCTTGGCTGCAGATACTGTCCCAGAGTCAGCATGGTCACACCGTGGCGGCGAAGATCGCGCATCACCTCGATGATTTCCTCATTGGTTTCACCCAGACCCACCATCAGACCTGACTTGGTCGGGATATGCGGATGCGCTTCTTTGAAACGCTCCAGCAGTTTCAGAGACCAGTTATAATCTGCACCCGGACGCACCTGGCGGTAAAGACGCGGCACGTTCTCCAGGTTGTGGTTAAACACATCTGGCGGCGTCGCGGTCAGGATGTCCAGCGCACGGTCCATACGGCCGCGGAAGTCTGGAACCAGCGTCTCAATTTTAATGGTCGGGCTTTTCTCGCGAATGGCCGTAATACAATCAGCAAAGTGCTGAGCGCCACCATCACGCAAATCGTCACGGTCAACGGACGTGATAACCACATAACGCAGCGCCATGTCAGCAATGGTCTGCGCCAGTTTTTGGGGTTCGTTAGCATCAGGTGCAACTGGACGGCCATGAGCTACATCGCAGAACGGGCAGCGGCGGGTACAGATAGCACCCAGAATCATAAACGTCGCGGTACCGTGGTTGAAACATTCAGCAAGGTTGGGGCAAGAGGCTTCTTCACAGACGGAGTGAAGGCCGTTTTTGCGCATCGCCGCTTTGATCCCCTGGATACGCGAAGAGTCGGCCGGAAGTTTGATTTTCATCCATTCCGGTTTTCTTAACAGCGCCTCGCGCTCTGTAGCCACGTTTTTAACCGGGATAAGGGCCATTTTATCGGCATCGCGGTATTTAACACCGCGTTCCATCACAATGGGTTTACTCATAGCGTGCGTGTTCCAGTTGCGAATATCGAAGGAAAGCGTTTCAATTCAAGGGAATGTTGTATTTATCAACTATTTTTGAACGAACGACAGGCAGTATATCATTGAAACGGTCGTTAAAGCAGCCTGCCACGTCGCCAATTTGTAAAATAGTTGTTGTTTTGTGCCTTTTGCCCTGCATAGCGCAGGGGCTTATGCTGGCTTAACCTGTCAGAAGGCCTGGCGGATAATGCGGATGACGTTTTCCAGAACCGGATCGCGCAAACTCAGTTTGTTGTAATGCAGTGAAATCTCGATAGATTCCGCATTAAGCTGACTGAGCGGGATGTTTTCCAGTGGCCAGCATTTCCGCAGCAGGCTATACAGGCGTGCCGGCATGATGCACAGCATATCGCTGCTGCCGATCAGGGATGCAGTGGTGAACATATTGTAACTACTGAAGCTGATCTGACGCTCCGGGAAAATTTCATCAATACGCTGGCGCAGGGCATGATTAGACTGCCCCTCGGTGATGAAAGAGGAGTGATCGTAGTTGCGCAGGTTTTCGAGAGTCAACGGCTCGCTGAGAGCAGGATGCTGCTGGCGGCACACCAGGACCAGGTTATCCGCATAGAGCACATTTTGCCCCAGCGCTCTGGCACTGAAGTTACCGCTTTCGATAATCAGGTCTGTCTGGAACTGGGCAAGCTGAATGTCAGGCTCATTGAGCGGCACATTGCGAAGCAGGAGTTGTGGCGCATGCTCTTTCACGGCCTGGAAGATTGCAGGCATCACCAGTACACCCACCGAAGGGGAACAGCCGATGGTGATGGTTCTCTGCTTATCGTAGCTCCCGGTTAAATCCAGTGCGCCAAGAATCGACTCCAGGCCCTGGCTGATGAACTCATGGAGGTGCGTGGCGTAAGCCGTCGGTGTCACACCCTGGCCCTTACGGATAAATAACGGGTCGGGAAATATAGCGCGTAGCTTTTGAATTGACTGGCTTATTGCTGATGGCGTGAGATTAAGAATTTTCGCAGCGTTAACGATACCCTTGTGGACATATACTGCCTCAAAAATAGTCAGTAAATTGAGATCAATATTACGTAAAGTCCGAAAAATTTGCGGCTTGTCTTCGCCACCAGAGTCATTCAGGCGTTTGGCTGGTAAATTATTATACTCCACGCTTTCACTCCGTATACATTCACAATATGAATGATAGTTGAATTTATTTATTATGCTTGTAGAGATTCGTAAAGTGTTGGTTTTGTTTCACTTGTTTATCGAAAACAAACAGTTGTGTGATTATCACTCACGTTACTTAGACCGTGTTTGCCGCGCTTGCTTAAGGCTAAATAATATGTAACGGTAATATTCGGGCGCTTCGAAAATATAGAATCTGGGGTTTATTGTAAAGCGCAAAAGCGGTAAATAAACAGTGGCTCGTCAAATTAGCGAGCCATGTTGTACGATATATTAAGCAGGGATATATTCGTGCGGGGGATTGTTAAGTAGTGCTAACACATTCTTCAAAAGCACAGGACGAATATTTTCTGGCGTAGCGGTTTCAACCCACTGACGCATGTGCGTCATTTCCATGCCGGCGTAGCCGCAGGGGTTTATGCGCTGGAAAGGCGCGAGATCCATATTAATATTCAATGCCAGGCCGTGGAAGGAGCAGCCTTTACGGATACGCAGCCCCAGAGAGCAGATCTTCATTTCCCCAACGTAGACGCCCGGAGCATCGGCCCGTGGGTGCGCGTCAATACCATATTCCGCCAGCGTGTTGACGACGGTTTGTTCCAGTAAGGTAACCAGTTCACGCACGCCAAGCTTTCTGCGCTTCAGATTAAGCAGGACGTACATCACCTGCTGCCCGGGCCCGTGGTAAGTGACCTGTCCACCGCGATCGCTCTGAATAACCGGGATATCTCCCGTCATCAATAAATGTTCCGCTTTTCCCGCCTGACCCTGCGTAAATACAGGCAGGTGTTCGACCAGCCAGATCTCATCTGGGGTGCTGTCATCGCGTGAATCAGTGAAGTCATGCATAGCCTGGGAGACAGGCTCATAAGGTTGCAGCCCGAGGTGACGGACCAGAATTTTATCCTGATACAAAACTGCGTCTCCGAAGACGAGGGACAAAAGGTGTGCGGGAGTATATCACCGCGGGGAGAGGGGGTTACCCGGCAAACCGGGTAACCGCAAAGGGACTACAGCACCATACGAACAATTTCGATATTGCCAAGCTCTTCGTACAGCGTCTCAACCTGCTCAATGTGAGTCGCAGTTATGGTAATAGAAACCGAGTGGTAGTTGCCCTTGCTGCTTGGTTTTACTGACGGAGAGTAGTCACCCGGCGCATGGCGCTGTACCACTTCAACCACCTGATCAACCAGCTCAGGTTTCGCCAGACCCATTACTTTGTAGGTAAATGAGGTAGGGAATTCAAGCAGTTCGTTAAGTTTGGTTTTCATGTCAGCTCCGGCGTAACGTCAAAAAGAATAACTCCCACGTCAGGTGGGAGTTATCAGGATACTTAGTATATGGGGATCAAAATCACACTTTCAAGTGTTCAATTTTTAACCAAACCAGTGATGGAACATCAATTTAATGTAATCAATGATTTTGCCGAAGAAATTGCCTTCAGGAATTTCTTGCAGAACAACCAGCGGACGCTGATCGATCGTCTTGCCATCCAGCTGGAAGTTGATGGTACCTACAACCTGGTTTTTCTGCAGCGGGGCATGCAGCTCTGTGCTGTTCAGTACGTAGCTGGCTTTCAGATCCTTCATACGACCGCGTGGAATGGTCAGGTACAGGTCCTTATCTACGCCGAGGGAAGCACGGTCATTGTCGCCGAACCAGACGGGTTCTGAAGCAAACTCTTTACCTGCTTTCAGTGGATTCACGGTTTCGAAGAAACGGAAGCCCCAGGTCAGCAGTTTCTTGCTTTCTGTTTCACGACCTTTAAAGGTACGACCGCCCATCACGGCAGAGATCAGACGCATCTGACCTTCAGTAGCTGAAGCCACCAGGTTGTAGCCCGCTTTGTCGGTGTGACCGGTTTTGATGCCGTCAACGTTCAGGCTGTTATCCCACAGCAGGCCGTTACGGTTGGTCTGACGAATACCGTTGAAGGTGAACTCTTTCTCTTTATAGATGGAGTATTCATTGGGTACGTCGCGGATCAGCGCCTGACCAATCAGGGCCATGTCACGTGCGGAACTGTACTGACCGTCTGCGTCCAGGCCGTGTACGGTCTGGAAATGGCTGTTTTTCAGGCCCAGCGCAGTCACGTAGCTGTTCATCAGACCTACGAACGCATCCTGGCTACCGGCGGCGAAATCGGCCATCGCCACGCAGGCATCGTTACCTGACTGCAGGTTGATGCCGCGAATCAGCTGAGAAACAGGAACCTGCATACCCGGTTTCAGGAACATCAGAGATGAACCTTTGAAGACTGGGTTCCCGGTTGCCCACGCATCGTTACCGATGGTAACCAGGTCCGATTCTTTGAATTTGCCTGCCTTCATCGCCTGGCCGATAACGTAACTGGTCATCATTTTGGTCAGGCTGGCCGGGTCACGGCGGGCATCGGCATTCTGTTCTGCCAGCACTTTGCCAGAGTTGTAATCGATCAGGATGTAGGATTCCGCGTCGATTTGCGGAACGCCAGGGATCATGGTCTTGATATTCAGGTCATCGGCGTGAGCTGCAGAGAGCGCAGCAGCGCAAAGGGCCGTGGTCAGCGCCATGCGCTGCACAAAACGAGCAGAAAAAGTGGTCTTCATGGTCAGAACTACGACATCCGTGATGGAATTAAAAAAAGTGCCTTACTATAGCAAATGCTATTCAGGCAGGCATCCGACTTTAAGCATGAGTTTGTGAATCTGTTTTACACAAACTGACATTTCGGACACCGCTGATTAATTACTTTGCAACAGCGATAAATGACTGAAGCTGAGCTTCATTCTGCAGGCGCTGCTGAAGGGTCGTTGCCTGCGATTTGCTGGCAAACGGCCCCATCTGAATACGCCACACCGCGCCGTTCTGCTCAACGCGTCCTGGTACCCCAAACTGCTGGCTCAGACGTTGTTGATACTGTTTGGCTCGTGCCTGATCGCTCACTGCGCCAACCTGAACCACATAGCTGCCGCTGGCCGCAGCCGGAGCCGCCACCGCAGCACTTTGCGTAGTCGCTGGCGCCGTTACGGGAGCCGGTTGGGTCGCTGGTGCTGTAACAGGAGCAGGGGCTGGCGTAGGCTCGCTGCCTTCAAGTACGCCCGAGGCTAAGGTCGTCGGTGCGCCCAGAAAGCCGCTGCTCTTTACCGGTGCGCCCGTTGAATCATCGCTTTGGAGCGTGTCATTGCTGATCGGGCGAATTTCTCCCCCCGGCTCAGAAGGTGCTGCCGGAGAAGAGGCACTTCCCATTCCACCGTCAAGATTTGGGCGGTCGGGAAGGGCGTAGGTCTGTTTTGCCACTGTCGTACACGCGGTACCCGGCCCGGAGAGAGAACCATCCTGCGCCACGATAATCGGGTCAATACGGACTTTGGAGTTGTTCGAGGTGTTCAGGCGGTCGGCGGACGCGCGCGACAGGGAAATCACCCGGTCATTCCCGTACGGGCCGCGGTCGTTGATGCGCACAACGATCATACGACCGTTCGCCAGGTTGGTGATACGGGCGTAGCTCGGAATCGGCAGCGTTGGGTGTGCCGCAGTCAGTTGCATTGGGTCGAACGCTTCGCCGGAGGCCGTCAGGTTACTGCCTGGCTCGGCATCATAAATGGCGGCAAAGCCAGCCTGACTGAAACGGGACGGATCCTGAACAATTTTGTAGCTTTTGCCGTCGCGCTCGTAATCCTGATTGGCACTGGCATTAAGCGGTTCATAAACGGGATCGGCGCCGCTGATTTCAACGTTCGGGCCATTACACACCGCAGGCTGCGGCGGCGCGACGGTTGCCTGTTGCTGACCATCATCACTTGTGCAGGCCGCAAGTAAACTTGCCGCGATGCAGATCCCCAGCCACTGCTTACGCATTCCGATCCCCTTATTTTTATACGCTTTTTGACAACATTTTTCTGTGGGTATGGATCGACATCACGATACCAAACCCGGCCATCAACACGATCAGTGCCGAGCCTCCGTAACTCACCAGCGGCAGCGGTACGCCTACCACCGGCAGAATACCACTCACCATACCAATATTTACGAAGACATAAACGAATAAAATCAGCATCAACCCGCCAGCCATGACGCGACCAAAGGTGGTTTGCGCGCGTGCTGCAATCCATAATCCTCGCATGATCAGCAGGACGTACAGTGCCAGCAATATTAAGATGCCAACCAGCCCCAGCTCTTCCGCCAGCACGGCGAAGATAAAGTCGGTGTGGCGCTCCGGTAAAAATTCCAGCTGCGACTGCGTGCCGTGCAGCCAGCCCTTACCGCGCAGGCCGCCAGAGCCAATCGCAATCTTGGACTGAATAATATGATAGCCCGCCCCCAGCGGATCGGTTTCCGGATCGAGCAGCATCATGACGCGCTGGCGCTGGTAATCATGCATCAGGAAGAACCAGAGGATAGGGATGAACGCCGCGATCAGCACCACTGCGATACCAATCAAACGCCAGCTCAGACCTGACAGGAAAAGGACAAACAGGCCGGAGAGGGCGATAAGGATTGAGGTGCCAAGGTCAGGCTGTGCCGCAACCAGCAGCGTTGGCAGGAAAATCAGCACCAGCGCGATGGCGGTATTTTTTAAAGACGGCGGACAGACGTCGCGGTTGATAAAGCGAGCCACCATCAATGGAACGGCGATTTTGGCAATTTCCGAGGGCTGGAAACGGACGATACCCAGATCCAGCCAGCGCTGCGCCCCTTTTGAAATGGCGCCAAACGCATCAACCGCAACCAGCAAAATGATACAGAAGATGTAGAGGTAGGGCGCCCAGCCTTCGTAGACGCGCGGCGGGATCTGCGCCATCACTACCATAATAATCAGCCCCATCGCGATCTGGCCGATTTTGCGCTCCATCATGCCGATGTCCTGGCCACTGGCGCTCCAGATAACCAGAGCGCTGTAAACCAGCAGAGCCAGCAGGATCAGCAGCATGGCTGGGTCGATGTGGATTTTATCCCACAGCGATTTTTTGTTTGGATTATCCGTCATGATTATTGGTCCTCCGCCGCAGCGGCGGCCGGGTTTTCAGCCGGCAGTTCGGTGTTGTTATCACCCAGCATAATGTGGTCAAGGATCTGGCGCATGATGGTCCCTACTGCTGGCCCGGCACCGCCGTTCTCCAGAATCATCGCCACCGCGACCTGCGGGTTATCATAAGGGGCAAACGCCGTCATCAACTTATGGTCACGCAGACGTTCGGCAATGCGGTGCGCGTTATAGGTTTCGTTGGCTTTCAGACCAAACACCTGCGCAGTACCGGATTTTGCGGCTACTTTATACGGCGTACCGGCGAAATACTTGTGCGCGGTACCGTTCGGGCGGTTTGCCACGCCGTACATACCGTCTTTCGCAATTTCCCAGAAGCCGGAATGAATGTCACCCACCGGGGCCTCGTGCGGCTGGTTCCACGGCACTTTTTTGCCGTCTTCAACCGTACTTTGTAGCAGATGAGGTACTTTCACCACACCGTCATTGATGAGGATCATCATGGCTTTGTTCATCTGAATCGGCGTCGCCGTCCAGTAGCCCTGGCCGATACCCACCGGAATGGTATCACCCTGATACCAGGGTTTTTTAAAGCGCTTCAGCTTCCATTCACGCGTCGGCATGTTGCCAGAACGTTCTTCTGAAAGGTCAACGCCGGTGTAATGTCCGTAGCCAAATTTGCTCATCCACTCTGACAGGCGGTCGATCCCCATGTCATAAGCCACCTGATAGAAGAAGGTATCCGCAGATTCCTCCAGCGATTTGGTGACGTTCAGATGACCGTGGCCCCATTTTTTCCAGTCACGATAGCGCTTGTCTGAACCCGGCAGCTGCCACCAGCCCGGGTCAAACAGGCTGGTATTACGGTTGATAACGCCCGCACTCAGTGCCGAGACCGCCACGTACGGTTTAACCGTTGATGCCGGTGGGTAAACCCCCTGCGTCGCGCGGTTCACCAGCGGCGTGTTGGGGTCATTAAGCAAACCGGAATAGTCTTTACTGGAGATACCGTCAACAAAGAGGTTCGGGTCATAGCTAGGCATGGAGACCATTGCCAGGATGCCGCCGGTACGAGGATCGGTGACCACAACGGCTGCACGGCTGCCCGCCAGTAAGGTTTCAATGTACTGCTGCAGTTTCAGGTCGAGCGTGAGATAGACGTCATGCCCCGCCTGAGGCGGCACTTCTTTCAGCTGGCGAATAACACGGCCACGGTTGTTAACCTCAACCTCTTCATAGCCGGTTTGCCCGTGCAGAACATCTTCGTAGTAGCGCTCAATTCCCAGCTTACCGATGTCGTGCGTTGCAGCGTAGTTTGCCAGCTTACCGTCTTTATCGAGGCGGTCGACGTCTTTGTCGTTAATCTTGGAAACGTAGCCAATCACATGCGTCAGCGCGGAGCCGTAAGGGTAGTAGCGACGCTTGTAACCCTTCACTTCCACGCCGGGGAAACGGTACTGGTTCACCGCAAAGCGGGCCACCTGAACTTCCGTCAGATTGGTTTTAACCGGAATGGAGGTGAAACGGTGAGAGCGGGCGCGCTCTTTTTTAAAGGCGGCGATATCGTCATCGTTAAGGTCGACAACGCTCTTCAGCGCTTCCAGCGTGTTCTGAACGTTATCAACTTTTTCCGGCATCATCTCGATTTGATAGATGGTGCGGTTTAACGCAAGCGGGGTGCCGTTACGATCGTAAATAATGCCGCGGCTGGGCGCGATAGGCACCAGCTTAATACGGTTTTCGTTTGAACGCGTCTGGTAGTCGGTAAAGCGGACAATTTGCAGATTATAAAGGTTGGCGATCAGCACGCCAGTAAGCAGCAAAATCCCCGTAAAGGCGACCAGCGCCCGGCGCACAAACAGCGCGGACTCAGCCGTATAGTCGCGAAAAGAATTCTGTAGTTTCATCCGCTGCTTAATCTACCCTGGTCAGTCGTTACTCGCGGTGATAGGGGTGGTTGGTAGTAATGCTCCACGCACGATACAGGCTTTCTGCTACCAGTACCCGAACGAGCGGGTGGGGAAGCGTCAGCGCGGAGAGAGACCAACTTTGTTCTGCTGCCGCTTTACAGGCAGGGGATAACCCTTCAGGCCCGCCAATCAACAGACTGACGTCACGGCCATCCTGCTTCCAGCGCTCCAGTTCGTGCGCCAGCTGCGGCGTATCCCAGGGCTTACCTGGAATATCGAGGGTGACGATGCGGTTTTTGCCTGCGGCAGCCAGCATCAGTTCACCCTCTTTATCGAGAATACGTTTGATATCAGCGTTCTTGCCGCGCTTGCCGGCGGGGATCTCCACCAGTTCGAACGGCATGTCTTTTGGAAAACGACGCAGATATTCAGTAAAACCGGTTTGTACCCAGTCCGGCATTTTGGTGCCGACGGCGACCAGCTGCAACTTCACGCATTAACCCCAGAGTTTTTCCAGCTCATACAGGCGACGGCTCTCGTCCTGCATGACATGGACAATCACATCGCCGAGGTCGACAACCACCCAGTCAGCCGTCGCTTCACCTTCAACACCCAGCGGCAACAGTCCTGCTGCACGCGATTCCTGGACCACGTGATCGGCAATCGAAACAACATGACGCGTAGAGGTACCGGTGCAGATGATCATGCAGTCGGTAATACTGGATTTACCCTTAACGTCGATAGCGATGATGTCCTGACCTTTCAGGTCATCAATTTTGTCAATAACAAAATCCTGGAGTGCTTTACCCTGCAAGTTTTCCCCCTGGGGTGAATGAGATTGTAAAACGTTGAATTCGTAGCCAGGCAGTATACCTGAACTCACGCCTGTATCGGGACAAATGTCTCCTGCCAGGCTTTTGAAGGCGGGTATCATCCCACCCTCCGCCTGAGATTGCATCGCCATTTTTGTAAAACAATTTCTGTAAAGCAATGATCGGCGGGAAAGTCTGGCAGCGGAGAATAACAGTATGGCTTACCCTGTCAAGGCAGGATAAACAATAAGCCGCTTTTTATGCCCTCCGGCTATTCATCTGCGCTTTTCTGATACAAACCGTGCGTATGGATATACGCCAGTACCGGGGCCGGTAGCAAATCGTCACACGCTAAACCTTGCTGTAAACGCTCGCGAATGAGGGTCGCTGAGATATCGAACCACGGCGTTTCCGCCAGATATATCTTCCCGGCAGGCTGATTGTGGAGATCTTCAACATTATCGGTGAGATGATCTTCCAGCCACTGCTGGTACTGTGCATCGCGCATGGTCAGCGGGTAGCCTGGACGGCGGCAGACGAGCAGATGGCTGTTCTCCAGAATGGTTTCATACTGATGCCATGTGGGGAAATTCAGCAGGGAATCCTGGCCGATGATAAAGGCCAGCGGCTGGTCTGGCCCTTGCTCGGCTCGCCACTCCTGCAGCGTCTGAGACGTCCAGGAGGGCGTGTCGCGACGCAGCTCACGCTCATCAAGTCGGAAGAGCGGTTTATCTGCGATAGCAAGGGCGAGCATCTCTTTTCGCTGCTCGCTGGTCGCCTCGGGCTGCGGGCGATGGGGCGGGACGTTATTGGGCATGATGATAACGCGCTGAAGGCCGATCAGATTCGCCAGAATTTCAACCGGCTTCAGATGCCCGTAATGTACTGGGTCAAAGGTGCCGCCATACAAGGCCTGTAAAGAATGCATACTATCCATCAATAAAAACGTCTGCCAGCGCCTTATGGCAGAGCAGCAGAGAAAGGCTTTCCAGTTCTGCCCAGACCGACTGACCATAATCTTGTTTTAACGTGAGCTCAGCGCGCATCAGAAGCTGTACAGCCTGACGAAGCTGTTCATGACTCAGGCGGTTGATGGCCTCGGTGGTCAAAGCCCTGCGATTTTGCCACACCCGATGTTTATCAAACAGCGAGCGCAATGGCGTATGGGCAGACTGTCGCTTGAGCGTAACCAGCAGCAACAGCTCGCGCTGCAGCGTACGCAGCAGAATGACGGGTTCGCTCCCTTCCAGGCGTAGCTGCTGCAGAATATGCAGGGCGCGTTTGCTTTTCGCCGACAGCAGCGCGTCCACCCAGTGGAACGGCGTGAAGTGCGCCGCGTCGTTAACGGCCTGCTCAACGCGCGGTAAAGTCAGCTTGCCATCCGGCCACAGCAGGGAGAGTCTGTCCAGCGCCTGCGCCAGTGCCAGCAGATTACCTTCATAGCAGTAGCAGAGAAGTTGATTTGCCGCATCATCCAGTTGAAGGTTGTTCTGCTTCGCTCTCGCTGCCACCCATTTAGGCAGATGCGCCTGCTCAGGCGTTTGACAGGTGACCAGCACCGCGTGGGTTGCGAGCTGGGAAAACCATGCTGCGTTTTCCTGCGCTTTAGTCAGCTTGTTGCCACGTACAATGAGGAGCAGATCGCTGTGTAACAGGCTGACCAGCGTGGCGAGCTGCTCATTCATGGCCGCGTTAGGACCGTTATCCGGCAGCAGGATCTGAATCGTCTGGCGTGAAGCAAAAAGGCTCATCGCCTGACACAGCGAGAAGAGGGCGTTCCAGTCGGTGTTGTTATCCAACTGGACGGTGTGGTGTTCATCAAAGCCCTGCGCGGCGGCTGCAAGTCGCACGGCATCCAGGCTTTCCTGAAGTAAGAGCGGATCGTTTCCAAGAAGCAGATACGCCGCGCGCAGCCCTTCATTGAGCTGCGCGCGGAGTTGTTCAGGATACAGCCTGATCATCATTTACCCAGAGAGGTAGCAGCAGGAAGCGTGCCGGCATCTGGTTTTTCAACAATGTCAGATCCTTGTTTGGTTGACGCTGCAATACTTGGCAGTTTACGGATCAGCTGTTCCGCCGCCTTGTCGTACATTTCGTTGATGATAATCTGCTGTTCAGCATCTTTTGCCAGCGCCGTCTGCGGGTTATCGAAGAACGAACGGTACACTTTCGTGCTGATCGGGTAGATATCTTTACCCGGGATCAGCACCGCCGCGTCGACCGTCAATACCATCTGATACTCTGCGGTACGGCCATCCTGGAAGATAGAGGCTGTATCTCTCGACAGACCTCCACCTATAACACGCAGAGATGGTACATCCTGGCGCAGTGTTTGTTTTTCGACAATCTCCACACCGTTCAGACGCAGCTGATTACGAATTGCCCGGCTGAGTGGACCATTCGGATCCCCGGAATCGAAGATCATTGTTTTCATCTGAGCAGGCACCGCCGTAGTATTGCGCAGGTGCCAGCCACAGCCAGCGGTGACAAGCACCGCCAGAGATAAGAGTATTGTTGCCAGTTGTCGCACGTTTCCTCCCGCGCTTAGCCAACGACCAGATTCAGCAGTTTACCCGGTACGTAGATCACTTTACGCACGGTAACGCCCTCAAGATATTTTGCGACCAGAGTTTCCTGGCCCGCGCGCTCGCGAACCTGTTCTTCGGTTGCATCGACCGCCACGGTAATTTTACCGCGGACTTTGCCGTTTACCTGGACCACGACCAGCGTCGTGTTTTCCACCATCGCTGCTTCGTCAGCCTGTGGCCACGGCGCGTTGTCGATATCGCCTTCGCCTTTCAGTTCCTGCCACAGAGTGAAGCTGACGTGCGGAGTGAACGGGTTCAGCATGCGAACAACAGCCAGCAGCGCTTCACGCATTAAGGCACGATCCTGCTCGCCGTCCTGCGGGGCTTTCGCCAGTTTGTTCATCAGTTCCATAATAGCCGCAATTGCGGTATTGAAGGTCTGACGACGACCAATATCATCGGTCACTTTTGCAATCGTTTTATGAACATCACGACGCAGCGCCTGCTGATCTTCAGTCAGTGCGGCGGCGTTCAGTGCCGGGGCATCGCCCAGAGCGGTGTGTTCGTAAACCAGTTTCCAGACGCGTTTCAGGAAGCGGTTCGCGCCTTCAACGCCAGACTCCTGCCACTCCAGGGTCATGTCTGCCGGAGAAGCAAACATCATGAACAGACGCACGGTATCCGCGCCGTAGCGCTCAACCATCACCTGCGGGTCGATGCCGTTGTTTTTAGACTTGGACATCTTGCTCATGCCGGTATAGACCAGCTCATGACCTGCGGCGTTTTTCGCCTTCACGATACGGCCTTTCTCGTCACGCTCAACGATAGCATCGACCGGAGAAACCCAGTTACGCTCGCCGTTTGCGCCGACGTAGTAGAAGGCATCCGCCAGCACCATGCCCTGGCACAGCAGCTGTTTTGCTGGTTCGTCAGAGTTCACCATGCCGGCATCGCGCATCAGCTTATGGAAGAAGCGGAAGTAGAGCAGGTGCATAATGGCATGTTCGATACCACCGATGTAGATATCTACCGGCAGCCAGTAGTTTGCCGCATCGGAATCCAGCATACCGTCCTGATACTGTGGGCAGGTATAACGCGCGTAGTACCAGGATGACTCCATAAAGGTGTCAAAGGTGTCGGTTTCACGCAGCGCAGGCTGGCCGTTGACGGTGGTTTTTGCCCACTTAGGATCGGCTTTGATCGGGCTGGTGATACCATCCATGACCACGTCTTCCGGCAGGATCACCGGCAGCTGATCTTCCGGCGTTGGCATTACGGTGCCATCTTCAAGCGTTACCATTGGGATTGGCGCCCCCCAGTAACGCTGACGGGAAACGCCCCAGTCGCGCAGACGGAAGTTAACTTTACGCTCGCCCACGCCAAGGGAGGCCAGCTTATCGGCGATGGCGTTGAAGCCTTCTTCGAAGCTCAGACCGCTGAACTCGCCGGAGTTGAACAGCGTACCTTTTTCGGTCAGCGCCTGTTCGGACAGGTCTGGTTCAGAACCATCGGCGGCCAGAATAACGGCTTTAATCGGCAGGTTGTATTTGGTGGCAAACTCATAGTCGCGCTGATCGTGACCCGGAACAGCCATTACTGCACCTGTACCGTACTCCATCAGAACGAAGTTTGCGGCCCAGACAGGGATGGCTTCGCCAGTCAGTGGATGCTTAGCGTAGAAGCCTGTCGCAACGCCTTTTTTCTCCATCGTCGCCATGTCGGCTTCGGCCACTTTGGTGTTGCGGCATTCGTCGATGAAGATGGCCAGTTCCGGATTGTTTTCTGCCGCTTTCTGCGCCAGCGGGTGACCTGCGGCCACGGCCAGGTAGGTCGCGCCCATGAAGGTGTCCGGACGGGTGGTGTAGACGGTCAGAGTCTGGTCATAGTTCTCAACGTTGAAGGTAATTTCCACACCTTCAGAACGGCCGATCCAGTTGCGCTGCATGGTCTTAACGGTATCTGGCCAGTGGTCCAGATTATCCAGATCGTTCAGCAGCTCATCAGCGTAAGCGGTGATTTTAATAAACCACTGCGGGATCTCTTTACGCTCAACTTTGGTGTCACAGCGCCAGCAGCAGCCGTCGATAACCTGTTCGTTTGCGAGAACGGTCTGGTCATTCGGGCACCAGTTAACGGCAGAGGTTTTCTTGTACACCAGGCCTTTTTTGTACAGCTCGGTGAAGAACTTCTGTTCCCAGAGATAGTATTCCGGGGTACAGGTCGCCAGCTCGCGGCTCCAGTCATAGCCAAAGCCCAGCATTTTGAGCTGGTTTTTCATGTACGCGATGTTGTCGTACGTCCACGGTGCCGGAGCCGTATTGTTTTTTACCGCTGCGCCTTCCGCGGGCAGACCGAACGCATCCCAGCCGATAGGCTGCAGGACGTTTTTGCCCAGCATGCGCTGGTAGCGTGCAATCACATCACCTATGGTGTAGTTACGCACGTGGCCCATGTGTAGTCGACCAGAAGGATAGGGAAGCATCGACAGGCAGTAATACTTCTCTTTGCTCTCGTCTTCGGTTACTTCAAAGGTGCGCTTCTCGTCCCAGTGTTGCTGGACTTTTGATTCTATCTCTTCCGGGCGGTATTGCTCTTGCATGGCAGCCAGTGGTCCTGTTTTCAATACAGCTACAAATGTAGCCAATGGATGTGGTCATTCAGATCCGCATAGCATAGCCCAAACGTCCGCGTCAAAACAGCCTTTCGCACAAATGCGCTTTGCAGGAATTTACCGGGTCTGTGCTTCACCTGACAAAGCGGCGATGAAATAAGGTCTATTATTAGAAATAGTTACTTACCCGGGAGGCAAAATGATGAACAAGGTTGCTCAATTTTACCGCGAACTGGTGGCGACACTGACGGAACGGCTGCGTAACGGCGAGCGCGATATTGACGCGTTAGTCGAACAGGCGCGTGCACGGGTGACGCAAACGGGTGAGTTAACGCGAACCGAAGTGGAAGAGGTGACCCGCGCCGTACGTCGTGACCTGGAAGAGTTTGCGCGCAGCTACGAAGAGAGTCAGGACGAGATCGCCGACAGCGTGTTCATGAGGGTGATAAAAGAGAGCCTGTGGCAGGAGCTGGCGGATATCACCGACAAAACGCAGCTGGAGTGGCGCGAGGTCTTTCAGGATTTGAACCACCACGGCGTCTACCAGAGTGGCGAAGTTGTGGGACTGGGCAACCTGGTGTGTGAGAAGTGCCATCACCATATTGCGGTCTATACGCCTGATGTACTGCCGCTGTGTCCGAAATGTGGGCACGATCAGTTCCAGCGCCGGCCGTTTGAACCCTAGGTAAAAGCAAAACGGCAACGACGTTGCCGTTTTTAGTGTCTGCTCCCTCTCCCCGTGGGAGAGGGCATCAGGCCGCAGAATAGTAAGCCAGTCTCTCCGCCAGTAAATCCACAAACGCCTGACGGTCGATATCCACCATCACCGTTGTATTCGGTTGATTCCCCGTCAGCGAGTAGTAATCCACCACCGTCATGCCCTGGGTGTATTTTCCCTGCGTCTCAACGCCAACCCATCTGTCCACCGTGGTAAACATCTCCGGTTTTAACAGCCAGGCAATCGTGCAGGGATCATGCAACGGCGCACCGTGGAATCCCCATTTCTCGGCTTTATGATACTCCATAAAGAAATCGAGTAGCTCAGCCACCGTTGTCGCGACCGGATTACCCACGGAACGGAAGCGCTCAATGTCGTCAGCCATAATCTGCGCGCGATGGGTCACGTCCAGCCCCGCCATCACAACTGGCAAACCGGACTGGAAGACGATCTCTGCGGCCTCGGGATCGACAAAAATGTTGAATTCGGCAGCCGGCGTCCAGTTCCCGAGCCCCATTGCGCCGCCCATCAGCACAATACGGGCAATATTGTGATGCAGTTCCGGATGGCTGTTCAGCAGCAGCGCGACGTTGGTTTGCGGTCCGGTGGCAACCAGCGATACTGGCTCAGGGCTTTCACGCAGCACCTTCGCCATCAGCTCCACGGCGGTGCAGTTTTGCGGTGCGAAGCCCGGATCCGGCAGCGCAGGACCATCCAGCCCACTTTCGCCATGCACGTTATCCGCAATAATTAACTTGCGCATCAGGGGCTTGACGGCTCCGCCGGCGACGGGAATATCGGGGCGGTTAAGCAGCGTCAGCATGCGCAAAACGTTACGCAGGGTTTTATCCGGCGTCTGGTTTCCGGCAGAAGAGGTGACGGCTTTGACGTCGAGTTCGGGGGAGGCAAGTGCAAGGACGAGTGCGATCGCGTCATCATGACCCGGGTCGCAATCGATAATGATAGGTTGTGCCATAGCGTTCTCCATTCATAGCGTTATTTTGTGACAAGGTTAACGCTGCAATGTGACGCCGACGAGAAGAAGTGAGCGAAAGCGTGAGGCAGTGCGCAATCCGCGGATTGCGCACTGAGAAGATTAGTGCAGGATTTTCGCGAGGAAATCTTTCGCACGTTCTGATTTCGGATTCGCGAAGAACTCCTCTTTCGGCGAGTCTTCCACGATTTTCCCTTCATCCATAAAGATCACGCGGTTCGCCACTTTACGGGCAAAGCCCATTTCGTGGGTCACCACCATCATGGTCATTCCTTCGTGCGCCAGTTCGACCATGACGTCCAGTACTTCATTGATCATCTCAGGATCGAGCGCCGACGTTGGCTCATCAAACAGCATCGCAACGGGATCCATGCACAGCGCGCGGGCGATCGCCACGCGTTGCTGCTGGCCGCCAGAAAGCTGCGCCGGGAACTTATCGGCGTGCGCCGAGAGCCCAACGCGTTCCAGCAGTTTCAGACCTTTCTCGCGCGCCGCTTTTTTATCACGCTTAAGTACTTTTACCTGCGCCAGGGTCAGGTTCTCAATAATGGAGAGGTGAGGGAACAGCTCAAAATGCTGGAACACCATTCCAACGTGAGAACGAAGCTGGGCGAGATTGGTTTTCTTGTCGTTGACTTTGGTGCCGTTGACGACGATCTCACCCTGCTGCACCGGCTCCAGTCCGTTGACGGTTTTGATCAGCGTCGATTTACCGGAACCGGACGGCCCGCATACCACTACTACGTCACCTTTTTTCACTTCGGTGGAGCAGTCGGTCAGCACCTGAAAGTGCCCATACCATTTAGAAACATTTTTCAGGGAAATCATTATACCGTCCTTTTCTTCAGCCAGCTGACCAACAGCGACGCGCTTAAACTAATCACAAAATAGACCGCACCCGCGAAGAGCACCATCTCGACCTGCGTACCATCACGTTCACCGATGGTTGACGCGGTACGGAAGAAGTCTGCCAGACTCAGAACGTAGACCAGTGAGGTATCCTGGAACAGCACGATACCCTGGGTCAGCAGGAGCGGAACCATGGCGCGAAACGCCTGCGGCAAAATAATGAGCTGCATGGACTGCCAGTGCGTCATCCCCAGTGCCAGTGCGGCGCTGGATTGCCCACGGGAGATACTCTGAATACCCGCACGGATAATTTCCGAGTAGTAAGCAGCCTCAAACATTGAGAAAGCCACCATGGCGGAGATCAGGCGGATATCGGTTTTCGGCGACAGCCCCAGCACGTTTTGCAGGAAGCCGGGCACAATCAGATAAAACCACAGCAGCACCATCACCAGCGGGATGGAACGGAAAACGTTAACGTAGGCGGTCGCGAACCAGGCGAAAGGCTTAAAGCTCGACAGGCGCATGACGGCCAGCAGGGTGCCCCAGACGATACCAATGATGATGGCAATCACGGTGATTTTTAAGGTAATCACCAGGCCATCAAGCAAGTATGGCATGGATGGAACAATAGAACTCCAGTCAAATTCGTACATTATTTGCCCCCCAGATTACCCGGCAGGCGGATTTTACGTTCAACCAGGTTCATCACCAGCATGATGAAAGTGTTAATCAGAACATACGCGAGCGTGATTGCAGTGAAGGATTCCCACGCGTGTGCGGAGTAATCCAGCAGTTTGCCCGCCTGTGCGGCCATATCGACCAGGCCGATGGTCGAGGCGATGGCCGAGTTTTTCACCAGGTTCATCATCTCAGAGGTCATCGGTGGAACGATAACGCGGTAGGCGTTAGGCAGCAGCACATAGCGGTAGGTTTGCGGCAGGGTCAAGCCCATTGCCAGGCCCGCATTTTTTTGTCCGCGGGGTAATGACTGAATGGCGGCACGCACCTGCTCGCAAACGCGCGCAGCGGTAAACAGCCCCAGACACATCATGGAAGAGACGAAGAACTGTACATTCGGATCCAGTTCCGACTTGAACCACATGCCAATATTTTCCGGCAGCAGTTCCGGGATAACCAGATACCAGGTAAAGAATTGCACGATCAGCGGAACGTTACGGAACAGTTCCACATACAGAGTGCCAAGTGTTGAAAGAAAACGGTTAGGGACGGTGCGCAGAATACCGAACAGAGAACCGACAAGAAACGCGATAATCCACGCCGTTATCGATAATGCTACGGTGACCTGAAAGCCGCTCCACAGCCAGCCAAGATAGGTGGTGTTGCCGAACGGGGCTTGTTGCAGGAATATGCCCCAGTTCCAGTCTATTGACATAATAAACTCCAGAAAAAAAAGGGTAGCAGCGCTACCCTCGAAGATTGGTGAGAAGCTCATTTTTCGCGCTGAGTGGGGAACGACCACTCAACGTATAGTCTGTCCATGCTTCCCGACAATCGAGAGGGCAGGAGATCCCGCCCCTGTTGTTCTAATTAGTTAAGAGCTTTGTCATTTGGAGATTTGAACAGCGCTTTCATGTCGTCAGACAGTTCAAAATTCATGTTCAGGTTTTTTGGTGGAATTGGGTTTTTGAACCACTTGTCGAACCATTTTTCCGCTTCGCCAGAGGTCTGCACCTGAGCGATGGTGTCATCGATCAGCTTTTTGAACTGCGGATCGTCTTTACGCAGCATACAGCCGTAGGCTTCTTTAGACTGCGCGGTCCCGACGATATCCCAGTTGTCTGGTTTTTTCGCTTTCGCACGCTCGCCCGCCAGCAGGGCGTCATCCATCATAAACGCGACGGCACGGCCGCTTTCCAGGGTTCGGAAGGAGTCGCCATGGTCTTTCGCGCTGATGATGCGCATATCCATTTTCTTCTCGTCGTTCAGTTTGTGCAGCAGCACTTCTGAGGTGGTTCCGGAGGTGACAACGACCGCTTTGCCTTTCAGGTCAGCGAAATCTTTGATCTCACCGCCTTTCTTCGTCAGCAGGCGGGTGCCTACGACAAAGATGGTGTCCGAGAAGGCAGCCTGTTTCTGGCGCTCGAGGTTGTTGGTGGTGGAGCCACACTCGAAATCAAAGGTGCCGTTCTGCAGCAGTGGAATACGGTTCTGTGAAGTGATTGGGATCAGCTTCACCTGCAGGTCAGGTTTGTTCAGCTTTTTCTTCACAGCTTCAACGATGGCGTTGGAGTAATCCTGTGAATAGCCCACGACTTTTTGCGTGTTGTCGTAGTAAGAGAACGGGACTGAAGATTCACGGTGGCCGACCACGATGACGCCGTTTTTGGCAATCTTGTCGAGAGTGCTGCCTGCTGCCGGAGCATCTTCAGCGTGAACCACGCCTGCAGACATTCCCATAACCAGCATTGCTGTGGCCAGTTTACGTAATTGCATACCCAACTCCTTTTTTATCAGCGCCAGTGACGCATTGATACCCATTGTGATGTTGTTATATCTCGCGCAATGCGAGTGCAGTGTTATGCAAGCTTGTTAACATTTAGTCTGGCTTAATGTAAAGATTTTGCTGCGTTATTGTTTATTTTTGCGAAGCGCGCCGCACCATTCAGAGGCAAATATCTCCCGTTGCACCGTTACGGTGCTACCGATGATCTACGCTGGTGCGACTAAGTTGCACGTTAAGCCAAACTGCGTTTACCTGAATAAACAAAGCAATAGGCGTGCCAGATTTGGGGTTGGGAGGGATTTATCGGGTGGCGGCTTACGCCTTACCCGACCTACGGGAGCAAAAATGTAGGCCGGGTAAGGCGTAGCCGCCACCCGGCAGGAAGAGGTGAGATTATCGACGACGCTGACGCAGGCTCATCAGTACCGCGCCAAAGCCGAACAGCACGGTCAAAATCCACAGCGGCCAGTTGCCGGTACGGGCGTATGGCGTCAGGCCGGTTGTCGGTGTGACGCGGGTGGTCAGCACTTCACGGGTAAACTGTGGGATCATGGCCTGGATTTCACCCTGCGGTCCAATCACGGCGGTGATGCCGTTGTTGGTGCTTCGCAGCAGCGGACGCGCCAGCTCCAAAGAACGCATCCGCGCCATCTGGAAGTGCTGCCACGGGCCAATCGACTTACCAAACCAGGCATCGTTAGAGATAGTCAGCAGGAAGTCCGTGTCCGGGCGGAAGTTATCGCGTACCTGCTCGCCGAGGATAATTTCGTAGCAAATGGCCGGCGTCAGGGCAAAACCGTGCGCATGCAGCTGGGGCTGAACGTATGGCCCGCGGCTGAAAGAGGACATCGGCAGGTCAAAGAACGGTGCCAGCGGGCGCAGAATCGATTCCAGAGGAACAAACTCACCAAACGGTACCAGGTGGTTCTTGTTGTACCGGTCAGTGGAGCGGTAACTGTATTCGCTGCCTTTGCCGAGCGTAATGATGGTGTTGTAGGTGTCGTAGCGGTTCTGCTGATTCAGACGCGCATCGACAATCCCGGTGATTAGCGTGCTGCCACGCGAAAGCAGCAGATCGTTCATCATGTTGAGGAACGGCTGCTGGTTAATCTCCAGATCGGGAATCGCAGACTCCGGCCAGATAATCAGCTGTGATTTACCCATCACCTCTTCCGTGGCGTTGGCGTAGATCTTCAGCGTATTCAGCAGCTCTTTCTCGTCCCACTTCATGGACTGCGGGATATTTCCCTGAACCATAGAAACCTGCGTGGCGCGCTCGGGCTCAAGCGTGAACCACTGGATATAGCGCAGCGGGAAGGGCAGAGCGAACAGCACCAGCGCCACAGCC
The DNA here is from genome assembly GCF_034008295.1 of Enterobacter chinensis. NCBI lineage: Bacteria > Pseudomonadati > Pseudomonadota > Gammaproteobacteria > Enterobacterales > Enterobacteriaceae > Enterobacter > Enterobacter chinensis. Next base: position 482,969 of record NZ_JARDVI010000002.1, on the reverse strand, counting down.
AGCGGCTTCCAGCCGCGCGTAACCAGTGCCAGTACCAGCAGGCCGCTGACAACCATCAGCAGGAAGTTGATGGCCTCAACGCCCATCACCGGCGCCAGGCCTTTCAGCGGGCCGTCAATCTGACTGTAGCCGAACTGCAGCCATGGGAAGCCCGTCAGCACCCAACCGCGCAGGAATTCGGTGAGTTGCCAGACCACCGGCGCGGCAATAGCGACACGCAGCCAGCTGGTTTTTGGCCACAGGCGAGAAAGGATACCTGCGAACAGACCGGTATACAGCGAGAGGTAGGCAGCGAGCAGTACCACCAGGAAGATGTTAACCGGGCCCGGCATACCGCCAAACTGGGCGATGCTGACATAAACCCAGTTGATGCCGGAACCAAACAGCCCCAGCCCCCAGAAGTAACCGATGGCGGCAGCCTGTACCGGACGACGATTCAGGGTCAGACCCTGTAGCCCCATCAGGGAAAGAATGGCCGCAGGCCAGATGTCGTAAGGAGAAAAAGCCAGCGTACCGCTGGCTCCGAGTAACAGCGCCAGCAGCAAACGGACGCGCTGACGTTCAAAGAGTGGGGCAAATGCCATTTACATTAATCTTCCAGTTTTGGCACCGGTGAATCGTCCGGCGTTCTGACGTGAACCTGTATAATACGTCGGCTGTCGGCCATTGCCACTTTGAACTGGTAACCGTCAATGTCAACGGTCTCGCCGCGCGCCGGAAGATGACCAAAGGCCTGCATCACCAGCCCGCCAATGGTATCAACCTCTTCATCGCTGAAGTGGGTACCGAAGGCGTCGTTGAAGTCTTCAATTGAGGCCAGCGCACGCACGGTCCAGCTGTGGCGGCTGAGCTGACGGAAGTCGATATCTTCTTCTTCGTCATACTCATCTTCGATTTCACCGACGATCAGCTCAAGAATATCTTCGATCGTGACAAGACCGGAAACGCCACCAAATTCATCAATAACAATCGCCATGTGGTAACGCTGAGAGCGGAACTCTTTCAGCATCCGATCCACACGTTTACTCTCCGGCACAACCACGGCCTGGCGTAACACTTTTTCCATGCTGAAGGCTTCGGCATCGCTGCGCATAAACGGCAGCAGATCTTTCGCCATCAAAATCCCTTCGATGTGATCTTTGTCTTCGCTGATGACCGGGAAACGCGAGTGGGCAGATTCGATGATGACATCGAGGCACTCGTCCAGCGTCTGGTTGCGTTTCAGGGTGATCATCTGCGAACGGGGGATCATGATATCGCGAACGCGCTGGTCGGCGATGTCCATAACCCCTTCGAGCATTTCGCGCGTATCTTCGTCGATAAGGTCGTTCTGCCCGGAATCACGAATCAGCTCCAGCAGTTCATCACGGTTTTTCGGTTCACCGTGGAAAAGCTGGTTCAGAATGAGGGAGAAAAATCCCTTTTTACTGGTTGTCGTGTCGCTACTGTGTGAATTGTCGTCGCTCATGGCGTTTGTTAAGGGTTCTCTTGTTAGTTCAATGTTTACCGCCACGCGATGTCCTTTCGTGGCGGCATGTTAGTCAGTCAGGTGACGGACTATTCTTTCTCGGCAATGTACGGATCCTCATAGCCCAGAGCAAGCATTATCTCTGTCTCGAGGGACTCCATCTCTTCCGCTTCGTCGTCTTCGATATGATCGTAGCCGAGCAGGTGCAGGCTGCCGTGTACCACCATATGCGCCCAGTGGGCATCAAGAGGTTTTTGCTGCTCTTTGGCTTCCTGTTCAACCACCTGGCGGCAGATGATCAGATCGCCCAATAGCGGCATCTCAATACCCGGCGGCGCTTCGAATGGAAAAGAGAGCACGTTGGTCGGCTTATCTTTCCCACGATAAGTCAGGTTAAGCTCATGGCTTTCTGCTTCATCCACCAGGCGAATCGTAACTTCTGATTCTTCCTGAAACTGGGGGATAACGGCATCCAGCCATTTCTGAAACTGTGCCTCTTCTGGCATGCCGGAATTGTCTTCACAGGCCAGCTGTAAATCGAGGATCACCTGACTCATTTCTGTTCTTGCTCCTGCGCTTCGCGCTTACGTTCTGCGGCCAGTTCGGCCTTACGCTTCTGATCCGCCTCTTCCCAGGCTTCATAGGCGTTAACGATACGCGCGACCACCGGGTGGCGTACCACGTCTTCACTGTGGAAGAAGTTAAAGCTGATTTCGTCGACCTCTGCCAGCACCTCAATGGCGTGGCGCAGGCCCGATTTGGTGCTGCGCGGCAGGTCAATCTGCGTCACGTCACCCGTAATGACCGCCTTAGAGTTAAAGCCGATACGCGTCAGGAACATCTTCATCTGTTCGATGGTGGTGTTCTGGCTTTCATCGAGGATGATGAACGCATCGTTCAGCGTACGGCCACGCATGTAAGCGAGCGGAGCAACTTCGATAACGTTACGCTCAATGAGCTTCTCGACCTTCTCAAAGCCCAGCATCTCAAACAGCGCATCGTATAAAGGCCGCAGATACGGGTCGACCTTCTGGCTCAGATCGCCCGGCAGGAAGCCCAGTTTTTCACCCGCTTCAACGGCAGGGCGGGTCAGCAGGATGCGCCGGATGTCCTGGCGTTCCAGGGCATCAACCGCAGCGGCAACGGCGAGATAGGTTTTACCCGTACCTGCCGGACCCACGCCAAAGGTGATGTCATGGTCAAGAATGTTGGCGATGTACTGCGCCTGGTTTGGCGTACGCGGCTTAATCACACCACGTTTGGTCTTGATGTTAATGGCTTTGCCATAGTCCGGCACGCTTTCCGCGCTCTGTTCCAGCACGCGTGCCTCTTTAATGGCGAGGTGGATCTGTTCCGGTTCAATATCCTGTGTTTCGCCGCGCATCGGAGCGGTATCGACATACAGGCTACGCAGAATGTCCGCAGCGGCGTTGACGCAGATAGGGCGTCCGGTAAGTTTGAAATGATTATCGCGACGATTGATTTCGATACCCAGACGTCGCTCCAGTTGTTTGATGTTGTCATCAAACGGCCCGCACAGGCTCAGCAGGCGAGCGTTGTCTGCTGGCTCAAGGCTAATTTCACGCGTATCTATGTTCAAACTGTTCCTCTTTGATTGGTTAACTGAACCGTTGCGACAGGGCGTAATAAAACGGTCATTACCGAAATTATTCACGCCATAGAATAAAGGCGCAAGCGTTGCGGATGATATTGGGGACGATAAGAGGAAATACAAGGCCTGCCGAAGAGGCAGGCCAGAAGGATTAAGGCTGGTAAATCCCAACGCCAGAATCGTTTTCTTTGCGGGTACGCGAAATCACGGATTCCGGTGACTCTGCAATACGCAGGCCCATTTCGTCTTCGGTGCGTACCACTTTCGCGCGCAGCGAGTTGGTCAGGACTTCGACAATCTCAACGTCCACAAATTTACCGATCATGTCCGGGGTGCCTTCAAAGTTCACCACGCGGTTGTTCTCGGTACGGCCGGAGAGTTCCATGATGCTCTTACGCGAAGTACCTTCCACAAGTATGCGCTGGACGGTGCCGAGCATGCGGCGGCTCCAGGCGCTGGCCTGCTGGTTTATGCGCTCCTGCAGAATATACAGACGCTGTTTTTTCTCTTCTTCCGGTACATCGTCAACCATATCGGCCGCGGGCGTTCCCGGACGTGCGGAGAAGATGAAGCTGTAGCTGACGTCAAAATTCACTTCGCCGATGAGCTTCATGGTACGTTCGAAGTCATCAGCGGTTTCGCCAGGGAAACCGACGATAAAGTCGGAGCTTATCTGAATATCCGGACGGGCTTCACGCAGCTTACGGATGGTCGATTTGTACTCCAGCACCGTGTGCGGACGACCCATCAGGTTCAGCACGCGGTCAGAGCCGCACTGAATCGGCAGGTGCAGGAAGCTCACCAGTTCTGGCGTATCGCGGTATACGTCGATGATGTCGTCGGTAAATTCCATCGGATGGCTGGTGGTAAAGCGAATGCGGTCGATGCCGTCAATCGCGGCCACCAGACGCAGCAGTTCGGCAAAGCTGCCGGTTGTGCCGTCGTAGTTCTCACCGCGCCAGGCGTTAACGTTCTGGCCCAGCAGGTTCACTTCGCGAACGCCCTGTGCGGCAAGCTGCGCGATTTCAAACAGAATGTCATCTGCCGGGCGGCTGACCTCTTCACCACGGGTGTACGGCACCACGCAGTAGGTACAGTACTTGTTGCAGCCTTCCATGATGGACACGAAGGCGGTCGGGCCATCAGCGCGCGGCTCCGGCAGACGGTCAAATTTTTCGATCTCCGGGAAGCTGACGTCAACGACCGGGCTACGATTGCCGCGAACCTGATTGATCATCTCAGGCAGGCGGTGCAGGGTCTGCGGGCCAAAGACAATATCCACATAGGGGGCTCTCTGGCGGATCAGCTTGCCTTCCTGCGAGGCGACGCAGCCACCCACGCCGATAATCAGGTCCGGATTTTTTCGTTTGAGAAGTTTCCAGCGACCTAACACGTGAAAGACTTTTTCCTGCGCTTTTTCACGAATGGAACAGGTGTTCAGCAGCAGCACGTCCGCTTCTTTCGCATTTTCAGTCAGCTGGTATCCGTGGGTGGTATCCAGCAGATCGGCCATCTTGGATGAATCGTATTCGTTCATCTGACAGCCCCAGGTTTTTATATGGAGTTTTTTAGTCATCGACTTGCTCAGCTCAGGATTGCAAGCCGCGTATTGTAATGCTTTGGTGGGGTTGTGACCAGTATGAAGGTTATGTGTCTCAGGACCGAAAAAATCCGGTAAACTTAAAGGATTCTCCAATAAGGAAAATTGACCATGACACTCCAACACACCGAAGTTGCCGTTGTCGGCGGCGGTATGGTCGGCGGCGCGCTGGCGCTGGGGCTGGCGCAGCAGGGATTTGAGGTAACGGTAATTGAACAGTCGGCGCCTGCGCAATACGATCCGGCGGCCAAACCGGATGTGCGCATTTCCGCTATCAGCGCGGCTTCCGTTGATCTGCTGCGCGGGCTGGGCGTCTGGGAGGCAGTGCTGGCGATGCGCGCTCATCCTTACAACCGTCTTGAAACCTGGGAGTGGGAAAATGCCCACGTCGCGTTTGATGCCGCGGAGCTGAAGCTACCGCGCCTGGGCTATATGGTGGAAAACAACGTGCTCCAGCTGGCGCTCTGGCAGGCGCTGGAGGCACACCCGAAGGTGACGTTGCGAGTTCCTGCGTCACTTAAGGCGCTTCATGCTCACGATAGCGGCTATTTGCTGACGCTCGACAGCGGCGATGAACTGGCCGTGAGACTGGTCGTCGGGGCGGATGGTGCCAACTCGCAGGTCAGACAGATGGCGGGTATCGGGATTCATGCCTGGCAGTATGAGCAGTCCTGTATGCTGATTACCGTCCAGTGCGAGAATGCGCCGGGAGAGAGCACCTGGCAGCACTTTACCCCGAATGGCCCGCATGCCTTTTTACCGCTGTTTGATCACTGGGCATCTCTGGTGTGGTACGACAAGCCGGCGCGCATTCGCCAGCTGCAGGGGCTTTCAATGGAGCAATTGCAGCAGGAAATTCACCTGCATTTCCCGGGCCGTCTTGGCAACGTTACTCCGGTCGCTGCAGGGGCGTTCCCTCTCACGCGTCGGCACGCTTTGCAGTATGCCCGCGAAGGGCTGGCGCTGGTGGGAGATGCAGCACACACCATTCACCCGCTGGCCGGGCAGGGTGTGAACCTGGGGTATCGTGACGTTGAGGCGTTGCTGGATGTGCTGGGTAGCGCCCGTGGGCACGCGGAAAACTGGTCAAGCCAGCAGGTTCTGAAGCGTTACCAGACGCGACGCATGGCGGACAATTTCATCATGCAGTCGGGGATGGATCTGTTCTATGCCGGGTTCAGCAATGACTTAGCCCCGGTGCGCATTCTGCGTAATATTGGCTTGATGGCAGCGGAGCGTGCCGGTGGGTTGAAACGTCAGGCCCTGAAATACGCCCTGGGACTCTAAACTTTATCCCTCTCCCTGTGGGAGAGGGCCAGGGTGAGGGCATCAGGCCCACGGTACTGACGACAAAAGCAAAAAAGCCCGCAGAGCGGGCTTTTTTGTTACTAAGTGGCTGGGGTGCAGGGATTCGAACCCCGGAATGCTGGTATCAGAAACCAGAGCCTTACCGCTTGGCGACACCCCAATTGCGTTAAACAAACTGCTTAACGACTTTTTAAATTGGCTGGGGTACGAGGATTCGAACCTCGGAATGCTGGTATCAGAAACCAGAGCCTTACCGCTTGGCGATACCCCAACAATTTTTTCTAGTCTACCGAATAATTCGATAGTTTACTAATTTGGTGGCTACGACGGGATTCGAACCTGTGACCCCATCATTATGAGTGATGTGCTCTAACCAACTGAGCTACGTAGCCAGTACTGCAATCTTCGATGGCTGGGGTACCTGGATTCGAACCAGGGAATGCCGGTATCAAAAACCGGTGCCTTACCGCTTGGCGATACCCCAATACCGCGGAGAACCGCAAAATCGAAGAAATATGGCTGGGGTACCTGGATTCGAACCAGGGAATGCCGGTATCAAAAACCGGTGCCTTACCGCTTGGCGATACCCCATCCGTGCAACGCTTTCCTGGGAATGGTGCGGGAGGCGAGACTTGAACTCGCACACCTTGCGGCGCCAGAACCTAAATCTGGTGCGTCTACCAATTTCGCCACTCCCGCAAAAAAGATGGTGGCTACGACGGGATTCGAACCTGTGACCCCATCATTATGAGTGATGTGCTCTAACCAACTGAGCTACGTAGCCATCTTTTTTCGCGTTACCTTATCGGCGTTGCGGGGCGCATTATGCGTATAGACCCTTGCAGCGTCAATACCTTTTTCAACGAAAATAGCCGGAATGTGACTGTTTGGTTAGGTTGCGAACAGCGTGGCCGAATATTCGGCAATTATTGGTTATTAATCGGTTTTAAGCGGTGAAATGTGAGGCAAAAAAAATCAGGCCCCTGAGGGGCCTGATCGCGATCTGAGTGATTATTTGTAGGCTGACTGGTGCACGCCTACCGCACGTCCTGATGGGTCGTTCATGGATTTGAACGATTCATCCCATTCAATCGCTTTGGCAGAAGAGCAGGCGACGGATGGGCCACCTGGTACGCACTCCGCAGCACTTGGAACCGGGAACAGCTCTTCAAAAATTTCACGGTACAAATACGCCTCTTTCGAGCCTGGCGTGTTATACGGGAAGCGGAAGCTTGCGGTTTCCAGCTGTTGGTCTGAAACCTGTTTCGCCGCGACCTCTTTCAGGGTGTCAATCCAGCTATACCCTACGCCATCAGAGAACTGCTCTTTCTGACGCCACGCAACGCTTGCCGGCAGGTAGGATTCAAAACATTCACGCAGGATATGTTTTTCCATTTTACCGTTGCCGCACATTTTATCCTGCGGGTTGATGCGCATCGCCACGTCGAGGAATTTCTTATCCAGGAACGGCACGCGCGCTTCCACGCCCCAGGCGGACATCGCTTTGTTGGCACGCGCGCAGTCGAACATATGCAGTGCCTGCAGTTTACGCACCGTCTCTTCGTGCAATTCTTTGGCGTTCGGCGCTTTGTGGAAGTACAGGTAGCCGCCAAACACTTCGTCTGAGCCTTCGCCGGAGAGCACCATCTTGATGCCCATCGCTTTGATCTTACGCGACATCAGGTACATCGGCGTCGAGGCGCGGATTGTCGTTACGTCATAGGTTTCGATGTGATAGATCACATCGCGGATCGCATCCAGGCCTTCCTGCACGGTGAAGTGAATTTCATGGTGCACGGTCCCAAGGTGGTTTGCCACTTCCTGCGCGGCTTTCAGGTCAGGCGCCCCTTCCAGGCCAACGGCAAAGGAGTGCAGCTGTGGCCACCAGGCTTCCGAGCGCTCCTGATCTTCCACGCGGCGCGCGGCGAATTTCTTAGTGATCGCGGAGATCACGGAGGAGTCCAGACCGCCGGAGAGCAGCACGCCGTATGGCACGTCAGACATCAGGTGGCTTTTCACGGAATCTTCCAGTGCCTGACGCAGCTCGGTTTTGTCCGTGACGTTGTCTTTTACCGCGTCGTAGTCGAACCAGTCACGCTGATAATACTGACGGATCTCGCCGTCTTTGCTCCACAGGTAGCTGCCCGCCGGGAACTCTTTAATGGTACGGCAAACCGGCACCAGGGCTTTCATTTCAGACGCAACATAGAAGTTGCCGTGTTCATCGTGGCCCATGTACAGCGGGATAATACCGATATGGTCACGGCCAATCAGGTAAGCATCTTTTTCGCTGTCGTACAGGGCGAACGCGAACATGCCCTGCAGGTCGTCCAGGAACTCGGGGCCTTTCTCCTGATACAGCGCCAGGATGACTTCACAGTCAGAACCGGTCTGGAACGCATAGCGGTCGCCGTACTCGGCGCGCAGCGCCTGGTGGTTGTAGATCTCACCGTTGACAGCCAGCGCGTGCGTTTTTTTCTCGTTATACAGCGGCTGTGCGCCTGCGTTGACGTCAACAATAGACAGACGTTCGTGGGCCAGAATCGCTTTGTCGCTGGCGTAAACGCCGGACCAGTCCGGGCCGCGATGGCGCATCAGGCGGGACAGTTCGAGTGCCTTTTTACGCAGTTCGCCCGCGTCAGTTTTAATATCCAGTACGCCAAAAATTGAACACATAACCTTCTCCGTTAACCCTGTTGCTTTGTAATGTTGCTTGCTTATGAAAATGCCGCAAAGGGGCAGGGGGCGCAAGCGTTTTACGGGTGAAAACGGAAATAGTGCAATAGTGGTTGCCGATCAGTGAAAAACACGTATGTCATAAGCGCATTTATTGATGATTATGCAATGAAAGTGCTTTTTTGTTAGATGGCGTTGCAATCTGCAGGCGTGAAAATAAAAAAACCACGCCTGAGGCGTGGTTCGGCATCAGATGATGTCAATTTCATCGACGGAGGGGTAGATCCAGCTTGGCCGGAACGGCATTGAGTCAATGTCATCAAGCTGAGAGACGCCGGAGAGCACCAGAATCGTTTCCAGACCCGCCTGGAAACCGGCCAGAATATCAGTGCGCAGATTGTCGCCGACAATAACGGTTTCTTCAGAGTGGGCCTGCATCTTGTTGAGCGCGGCACGGATGATCCACGGGCTTGGCTTGCCGACATAGAATGGCTTGCGCCCGGAGATCTTCTCGATACCGGCACACAGCGCGCCACAGGCGGGATAAAAACCACGGCCATGAGTATCCGGATTGGTGGCAATAAAGCGCGCGCCGTTAGCCACAAAAAAGGATGCCTTATGCATCATCTCCCAGTTATAGGAGCGCGTTTCACCCACAATCACAAAGTCCGGGTTGACATCGGTAATGGTAAAACCTGCTTTATACAGCTCGTGGATCAGCGCGCCTTCACCGACCACGTAGGCTTTTTTTCCTTCCTGACGTTTCAGAAAATCCGCTGTGGCCATCGCCGAGGTATAAAACACGCTGTCCGGGACGTCGACGCCCGCCGTCGCAAAACGGTTTGCCAGATCCTGACCGGTCTGAGAAGGGTAGTTCGTGAGAAGAACCAGAGGCATTCCTTTGTCGATGATGCGGTGAAGAAACTCCGCAGCACCCGGCACGGCAACGTTGTCGTGCATCAGCACGCCGTCGATATCACAAATTACGTTCTTAATGGTCATGGACAGTCCGACATCAAAAAAAGAAGGCGTTACTATAAGGTTCGATCAACTTTCCAGCAAATGCTGCAGCAGAATTCCGTTGAGCATGGCGCGTTTGACCAGTGCGAACGCGCCAATCGCCGAGCGATGGTCAAGTTTTGAACGAACCACCGGGAGGTTCTGACGGAATGCTTTCAGCGCCTGGGTGTTAATACAACCTTCAATGGCGGGGAGCAGTACCTTTTCCGCCTCCACAATTTCGCCTGCGATCACCACTTTTTGTGGGTTAAACAGGTTAATGGCAATGGCGATGGTTTTCCCCAGATGGCGTCCCACCTGCTCGATCACTTCGCAGGCCAGCGCGTCGCCTTTATTGGCGGCTTTGCAGATGGTGCCTATCTTGCAATCATCCAGCGTGACGCGGCTTTGATAACCCTGTTCAAGGAGATGGCGAACGCGCTGCTCAATGGCCGTGTTGGCGGCAATGGTTTCAAGGCAACCGAAGTTTCCGCAGTGGCAGCGTTCCCCAAGAGGTTCAACCTGAATGTGGCCGATCTCACCGACGTTGCCGTTGCGGCCAATAAAAATTCGGCCGTTAGAGATAATGCCAGCACCCGTACCGCGGTGAACGCGCACCAGAATAGAGTCTTCGCAGTCCTGGCTCGCACCAAAATAGTGCTCTGCCAGTGCCAGAGAGCGAATGTCATGGCCTACAAAGCAGGTCACTTTGAAACGTTTCTCCAGCGCGGCGACCAGCCCCCAGTTTTCAACCTGAATGTGCGGCATATAGCGGATCACGCCGCTTTCCGGGTCGACCAGGCCGGGCAGAATCACGGAGATGGCGATGAGTTCACGGATTTTGCGCTGACAGCTTTCAATAAACTGCGCGATGGTATTCAGCAGCGCATGCTCCAGCGTCTCCTGGGTGCGCTCCGGAAGGGGATAGTGTTCTTCCGCAATGGCTTTGCTGCTCAAATCGTAGAGCGTGAGCGTGGTGTCATGACGACCCAGCCGGACGCCAATGGCCTGAAAATTGCGGGTTTCGGTGATAATGGAGATCGCGCGGCGACCTCCGGTGGAGGCCTGCTGATCGACTTCTTTGATCAGACCGCGCTCAATGAGCTGGCGGGTAATTTTTGTCACGCTGGCGGGAGCAAGCTGGCTTTGTTCGGCTATCTGAATACGTGAGATTGGACCGTGTTGGTCAATCAGGCGATATACCGCCGCACTGTTAAGTTGTTTAACGAGATCGACATTACCAATTTGAGCTTGTCCGCCAGGTGTCATACTTTTACTTACTCAGTGACGACCTCGTTACCATTAACGATGGTCTTAATAATTTTATAATCGTGTGTGAATGCCGTCAGGTTTGCAACCATACCTGGTGCAATTCCGCCGAGCTGTTTATCCACGCCCATTGCGCGAGCCGGATAAAGGGTGGCCATCCGCAGGACTTCATCAAGCGCAATCCCGCAATGTTCAACCAGGTTACGCACCCCTTCGATCATGGTCAAAGAGGAACCACTCAGCGTACCGTTTTCATCCACACACAGTCCATTGCGGTAGTATATTGTTTTACCGGCAAAAATGAACTGCTCAATATTTGCACCTGCCGGGGCGGTAGCATCCGTCACCAGACAGAGCTTGTCACCTTTCAGCCGCTTGGCATTACGAATGTTGGTGTAATCGACGTGCAAACCGTCCGCAATAATACCGCAGTAAACGTCTGGCTCATCCAGAATCGCACCGACCAGACCCGGTTCACGCCCCGTGATGTACGGCATGGCGTTGTAAAGGTGCGTTGCGAAGGTAATGCCCGCACGGAAACCGGCTTTTGCCTCTTTCAGCGTCGCGTTTGAGTGGCCTGCTGAAACGATAATCCCGGCGGCAGCCAGTTTGCTGATGACCTCCGTGCCCGTCATTTCAGGCGCCAGCGTCACTTTGGTAATGACATCGGCGTTCGCGCACATGTAGTCAACCAGTTCCGCATCCGGTTTACGCACGTAATTAGGGTTATGTGTCCCTTTCTTGACCATATTCAGCCATGGCCCTTCAAGGTGCAGGCCCAGCGCCTGATTCGGGTATTTGGCCAGGTATTCACGCATCACGCGGATACCCTGTTTCATGAGATCATCACTGCTGGTAATGAGCGTTGGCAGATAGCTGGTGCAGCCTGATTTCTCGTTGGCTTTCTGCATAATCTCCAGCGTTTCGACCGTCACCGCATCGGCGGAGTCATTAAATTGCACACCACCGCAGCCGTTTAGCTGTACGTCGATGAAACCGGGGGAGATTACTGCTCCATTGAGTGAGCGCTGTTCAATCTCCGGCGGCAGCTCTGCCAGCGGGCAAACACGTTCAATCAGGCCATTGGCGATAACAATCGCATGGTCATCCAGAATATCATGGCCGGTATAAATCCGACCGTGGGTTAAAGCGTACATAACGACCCCCGGTTAAAAAAAGCGGCCGCCTCTTGATGAAGAGGCGGTTATTCAATTACAGACCTTTGATGTTCTCAGCTTCTAACTCGTTGAAGTATTTCAGCGTTTTTACTTTCAGCTCCATCGTGGACGGCTCGTCACAGACGATGACCGACTTAGGATGCAGCTGCAGGCAGCTGATGGTCCACATATGGTTCACGTTGCCTTCAACGGCAGCCTGCAGCGCCTGCGCTTTCACGCCGCCCAGAACCAGAATCATCACTTCTTCGGCATCCAGCAGGGTGCCCACGCCTACGGTCAGGGCGTATTTTGGAACCTGGTTAACGTCACCGTCAAAGAAGCGGGAGTTTGCCACGCGTGTGTCATGGGTCAGCGTTTTAATACGTGTACGGGAAGCCAAAGATGACGCCGGTTCGTTAAACGCGATATGACCGTCATTGCCTACGCCACCCATGAACAGGTGGATTTTACCGTAGGAACGGATTTTTTCTTCATACTGACGGCATTCTGCGTCAATATCCGGCGCGTTTCCATTCAGCAGGTTAATATTTTCAGATGGAATATCAACGTGATCAAAGAAATTGCGGTGCATAAAGCTATGGTAGCTTTCCGGATGGTCTTTCGGTAAGCCGACGTATTCGTCCATATTGAAGGTCACAACATGTTTGAAGCTAACCTGGCCTGCTTTGTGCATCTCCACCAGTGCTTTATACGCGGTCAGCGGTGTGCCACCCGTTGGAAGGCCAAGTACGAAAGGACGATCGGCGGTCGGTTTAAACGCGTTAATGCGGTTAACGATATGGCGAGCGGCCCATTTACCGACTTGTTCAGCAGTTGCCAGGGGAATCAGTCTCATTGTTCACCTCAAGAGTTAAAGTAGAAGAGTGGGCGGATGGCTATCGGAACCTGAAACTTAAGCGTAACCTGGAACCTTTCAGGCCGGATCAATCCGTCTTGATTTTTCGAATGATAAAATAAGTTTTCGTTGTTAGCCAGTGAAAGGGAGGGTAATAAACGATATTTGGTGACAAAAATCACAAAAAGTACGCTTTTAATTTGCGATACGAATTAATTTTTCACACACTCACAATGCCAGTGAATCATCAACTGTATATATAGTTCGTGACACAATAAAAAACAGAGCTGAGAACATGCCTTAAACGGGGTCTCATAGGGGGAAGAAAGTGAGTATTCTAGGTTATTTACAAAAGGTTGGTCGCGCACTTATGGTGCCGGTCGCCACGCTGCCTGCCGCAGCCATCCTGATGGGTGTCGGCTACTGGATCGACCCCAACGGCTGGGGTAACACCAGCGCGCTGGCGGCGTTCTTTATCAAGTCCGGCTCCGCCATTATCGACAACATGTCCGTGTTGTTTGCGATTGGTGTGGCTTACGGTATGTCCAAAGACAAAGACGGTGCCGCTGCGCTGACCGGTTTTGTCGGTTTCCTCGTGTTAACCACTCTCTGCTCACCTGCAGCGGTGGCCATGATCCAAAAAATCCCGGCGGACCAGGTTCCGGCGGCATTCGGTAAGATCAGCAACCAGTTTGTCGGTATCCTCGTCGGTATTATCTCTGCGGAACTGTACAACCGCTTCAGCAGCGTTGAGCTGCCAAAAGCGCTGTCGTTCTTCAGCGGCCGTCGTCTGGTGCCTATCCTGACGTCCTTCGTGATGATCGTTGTTGCGTTCATCATGATGTACGTCTGGCCGATGATCTTCGACGGTCTGGTTAACTTCGGTGAGCATATTCAGAAGCTGGGCTCCGTTGGTGCGGGCGTGTACGCGTTCTTCAACCGTCTGCTGATCCCGGTTGGTCTGCACCACGCGCTGAACTCCGTGTTCTGGTTCGACGTTGCGGGTATTAACGATATTCCTAACTTCCTGGGTGGCGCACAGTCCATCGAAGCAGGTAAAGCGGTTGTCGGTATTACCGGTCGTTACCAGGCAGGCTTCTTCCCAATCATGATGTTTGGTCTTCCGGGTGCTGCGCTGGCTATCTACCACTGCGCGCGTCCAGAGAACAAAGCGAAAGTGCTGGGTATTATGATGGCGGGCGCGTTTGCGGCCTTCTTCACCGGTATCACCGAGCCGCTGGAATTCTCCTTCATGTTCGTGGCACCTGTGCTGTATGTGATCCACGCTGTGCTGACCGGTATCTCCGTATTTATCGCGGCAAGCATGCACTGGATTGCGGGCTTTGGCTTCAGTGCGGGTCTGGTGGATATGGTGCTTTCTTCCCGTAACCCGCTGGCAACCCACTGGTGGATGCTGATCCCACAAGGTCTGGTGTTCTTCGCGATCTACTACATGGTGTTCCGTTTCACTATCACCAAATTCAACCTGATGACCCCGGGTCGTGAACTGGCCGTGGCCGGTAGCGAAGCAGATGGTCAGGATGTGAACGTGAGCGGTGCTCAGGATCAGGACGTATCAGGTCTGGCGCGTCAGTACATTGCCGCTGTCGGTGGTTCTGACAACCTGACCGGCATTGATGCCTGTATCACCCGTCTGCGTCTGAACGTAAAAGATTCTTCTCTGGTGAACGAGGCGCTGGCAAAACGCCTGGGTGCGTCCGGTGTTATCCGCCTGAACAAAACCAGCGTGCAGATTATCGTCGGCTTCGTTGCTGAGAAAATTGCCAACGCAATGAAAACGACCGGCCCGGTCGCAGCCGCTGAAGCAAGCGCTGCTCCCGCTGCCGCCCCTGCAGCTGCGAAACCGCAGGCAGTACCTAACGCAAAAACAGTTGCCGCGCTGGTTTCACCCGTTACCGGTGAGGTCGTTGCGATTGAGCAAGTGCCTGATGAAGCGTTCGCCAGCAAAGCTGTAGGCGACGGTGTGGCGGTGAAACCAACGGATAAAACCGTTGTGTCTCCTGCTGCAGGTACCATCGTGAAAATCTTCAACACCAACCATGCGTTCTGCCTCGAAACCGAAAATGGCGCGGAGATCGTTGTCCACATGGGTATCGATACCGTTGCGCTGAATGGTCAGGGCTTTACTCGTCTGGTGGAAGAGGGCGCTGAAGTGGTGGCCGGTCAGCCGATTCTGGAAATGGATCTGGACTTCCTGAACGCCAACGCGCGCTCCATGATAAGCCCGGTTGTTTGCAGCAACATCGATGACTTCAGTGGCCTGGTCATTCAGGCGAAAGGTCAGGTTGTTGCGGGTCAAACGCCGCTGTATGAGATTAAAGGCAAGTAATCGCTCCTGAGTAGAGTCATGCCTTAAGCGGCGGGGGATATCCTCCGCCGCTTTTTTTTGCAGCAAACGCCCCCATTATTTTCTTCAGAGCCGTTTTAAGGGTTGTCACTACGTCCGGCTTATAAGATCATATGCCGTTATACGTTGTTTACGCTTTGAGGAATCCACGATGAGTGAGGCAGAAGCCCGCCCGAGTAACTTTATTCGTCAGATCATCGATGAAGATCTGGCCAGTGGTAAGCACACCACAATTCATACCCGCTTCCCGCCGGAGCCGAACGGCTACCTGCATATTGGGCATGCAAAATCTATCTGCCTGAACTTTGGCATTGCCCAGGACTATCAGGGACAGTGCAACCTGCGTTTCGATGACACCAACCCAGTAAAAGAAGACATCGAATACGTTGAGTCCATTAAGAACGACGTGCAATGGCTGGGCTTCAACTGGTCTGGCGATATCTGCTACTCCTCTGACTATTTCGATCAGCTGTACGCCTATGCGGTAGAGCTTATCAACAAAGGTCTGGCGTATGTCGACGAGCTGTCTGCTGACGAAATCCGTGAATATCGCGGTACGCTGACCGCGCCGGGCAAAAACAGCCCGTTCCGCGATCGCAGCGTGGAAGAGAACCTGGCGCTGTTTGAAAAAATGCGTGCGGGTGGCTTCGAAGAAGGCAAAGCCTGCCTGCGTGCCAAAATCGATATGGCGTCTCCGTTCATCGTGATGCGCGATCCGGTGCTGTACCGTATAAAATTTGCTGAACACCACCAGACCGGTAACAAGTGGTGCATCTACCCGATGTACGACTTTACCCACTGCATCAGCGATGCGCTGGAAGGCATCACTCACTCGCTGTGTACGCTGGAGTTCCAGGACAACCGTCGTCTGTACGACTGGGTGCTGGATAACATCACCATTCCTGTGCATCCGCGCCAGTACGAGTTCTCTCGTCTGAATCTGGAATACACTGTGATGTCCAAGCGTAAACTGAACCTGCTGGTCACCGACAAGCACGTTGAGGGCTGGGATGACCCGCGTATGCCGACCATCTCTGGTCTGCGCCGTCGCGGTTATACTGCCGCGTCTATTCGTGAGTTCTGCAAACGTATCGGCGTCACCAAGCAGGACAACACCATTGAAATAGCTTCTCTGGAATCCTGCATTCGCGAAGATCTCAACGAAAACGCACCGCGCGCGATGGCGGTCATCGACCCGGTGAAACTGGTTATCGAGAACTATCCGCAGGGTGAAAGCGAGCTGGTCTCCATGCCTAACCATCCGAGCAAACCGGAGATGGGAACCCGCGACGTGCCGTTCAGCGGTGAAATCTGGATCGATCGTGCTGACTTCCGCGAAGAAGCCAACAAGCAGTACAAGCGTCTGGTGTTGGGTAAAGAGGTGCGTCTGCGTAATGCCTACGTCATCAAAGCCGAGCGCGTAGAGAAAGATGCGGAAGGTAACATCACCACCATCTTCTGTTCTTATGACGCAGAAACGCTGAGTAAAGATCCGGCGGACGGTCGCAAGGTGAAAGGCGTTATTCATTGGGTGAGCGCATCCCACGCGCTGCCGGTAGAAATTCGTCTGTACGATCGTCTGTTCAGCGTGCCTAACCCGGGGGCTGCTGAAGACTTCCTGGCGACCATCAACCCGGAATCTCTGGTTATCAAGCAGGGTTATGCGGAGCCTTCCCTGAAAGCCGCTGAAGCGGGTAAGGCGTTCCAGTTCGAGCGTGAAGGTTACTTCTGCCTGGACAGCCGATACAGCACGGCAGAAAAACCGGTATTTAACCGTACCGTGGGTCTGCGTGATACCTGGACCAAAATCGGCGAATAATAACGCTGCATTGGTCAATGAGAGACAAACGCCGCTTATTGCGGCGTTTTTTTATTTAATGATCATATCGTTAAAGCAGGGGAGTAATAATATCGAGGAAAATATCAGGTCAATGTGGTGCTACTTATTTTTCTGAAAAAAGTTTGTTTTTTATCATCAATGCGCAATTTGTAAAAAGTAACGGCAATTAACGATCTTACCCTCTAAAATTTAATGGCTTACCTCGCCAAACCTCGCTCTCCGGCAAATGTTACAAATCACTACCAATTATGTGCACTTCGTCATAATCCTGACTTTTGTCCGCTGAAAAGCATTGATAATTCGCGTCGCGAAAAATAACCTAAAGGCGGTAGTTAATTCGAGGGTATTTATAACTACCCCTGACCGTTTGGTCTTTTTTATTTTCGCCGTTTCAGGCGTTTTAATTCGTCAAAGAGGAATAATCTATGCGTACGTTCAGTGGCAAACGTAGTGCGCTGGCGCTGGCTATTGCCGGTGTGACAGCAATGTCGAGCCTGGTTATCACACCTGAAGCGAAAGCTGCGGGTTTCATCGATGATTCTACCCTCACGGGCGGTATTTATTACTGGCAGCGTGAGCGTGATCGTAAAGACGTTACCGAAGATAAATACAAAACCAACCTTTCTCACTCCACCTGGAACGCCAACCTGGACTTCCAGTCAGGCTATGCCGCGGATATGTTCGGTCTGGATATTGCTGCATTCACCGCGATTGAAATGGCGGAAAACGGCGACAGTGCCCACCCGAACGAAATTGCCTTCTCCTCCAGCAACAAAGCGTATAAAGAAGACTGGTCCGGGGATAAGAGCGGAATCAGTCTTTACAAGGCCGCTGCGAAATTTAAATACGGCCCGGTATGGGCGCGCGGTGGTTATATTCAGCCAACCGGCCAGACGCTGTTAGCACCGCACTGGAGCTTTATGCCGGGCACCTATCAGGGTGCAGAAGCCGGGGCTAACTTTGACTACGGTGATGCGGGTGCGTTGAGCTTCTCTTATATGTGGACCAACGAATACAAAGCACCGTGGCACATCGAAATGGACAAGTTCTACCAGGGCGATCGTAAAACACGGGTAGATTATCTGCATTCTCTTGGTGCTAAGTACGATTTCAAAAATAATCTGGTGCTGGAAGCGGCATTTGGTCAGGCACAAGGATACATGGATCAGTATTTTGCCAAAGCGTCTTATAAGTTCGATATCGCCGGAAGCCCACTTTCGACCAGCTATCAATTCTATGGTGCGCGAGATAAAGCAGATGCGCAAAATAACCTGAAGACTAACGATGAAGTGGCCCTTGCCAGGGACTTATATGACGGCACGGCTTGGCTGCAAGCTTTAACCTTTGGCTACAAGATTGGCCAGGTGGATCTACGTCTCGAAGGCACGTGGGTCAAAGCTGACGGTAATCAGGGCTTCTTCTTACAGCGCATGACACCAACCTATGCTTCTTCTAATGGTCGCCTGGATATCTGGTGGGATAACCGTTCTGACTTTAACGCCAATGGCGAAAAAGCGGTCTTCTTCGGGGCGATGTACGATCTCAAAAACTGGAACCTTGCAGGTTGGTCAGTGGGTGCTTCCTATGCTTACGGTTGGGATGCTAAACCAAGTAGTGCCCCAATCTACGATCAGAGTCAGCGCCTGAAAGAATCCGCCTATAGTCTGGATGCCGCATATGTATTGCAGGAGGGAAGAGCCAAAGGCACGATGTTCAAACTGCACTTCACCCAGTATGACAACCACTCCGATATCCCGAGCTATGCGGGCGGTTACGGCAACATCTTCCAGGATGAACGTGACGTGAAATTCATGGTTATCGCCCCATTCACCATCTTCTGATGAACGCACCGGCGGGCTGAGTCCCGCCGGTATGGAGACTGCATATGATGAAAAAAATCGTAATCGTCGCGTTGCTGGCATCAGGGCTGGTGGCGTGTGCTCAGACACAGGCGCCGAAAGAGGACACCCGTCTGAAGGAGGCCTATAGCGCGTGTATCAATACCGCTGAAGGCTCGCCGGAGAAGATTGAAGCCTGTCAGAGCGTGTTGAATGTGCTGAAAAAAGAGAAAGCGCATGAGCAGTTCGCGACGCAGGAAAATGTTCGCGTGATGGATTACCAGGCCTGTATCCAGGCGCGTAAAACCGGTAACGATCAGGAAGTGGCGAAGCGTTGCGACCAGATCTGGAAAGAGATTCGCAGCAATAACAGTCATTAACTCGCTGTTATCATGCCCGGTGGCGCTGCGCCACCGGGCTTTTTAACGGCAAAAAAAAAGCCAACCTCGCGGCTGGCTCAGAGTATAAACACTCACTTATTTCGCGTCGTGCGCGTGATCATCTTCGCGGCAGTCACCTTCAGCACAGTGACCGTAAAGGTACAGGCTGTGGTTGGTCAGGCGGATGCCATGACGCGCCGCGATTTCACGCTGGCGTGATTCAATCGAATCATCGCTAAATTCAATGACCTTGCCGCAATCGAGGCAGATCAGGTGATCGTGGTGCTGCTGCTGGGTCAGTTCGAAAACAGATTTACCGCCTTCGAAATTATGACGGGTAACAATGCCCGCGTCATCAAACTGGTTCAGCACGCGATAGACGGTAGCCAGCCCAATCTCTTCACCCATGTCGATAAGACGTTTATAAAGGTCTTCCGCACTGACATGGTGATTGTCTGGACCCTGAAGCACTTCAAGGATTTTTAACCGAGGAAGCGTAACTTTCAGGCCAGCCTTCTTTAATGCGGTATTGTTGTCAGTCATGCGGAATCTGTCCTGTTGCTAAACGATTCACTTCTGTAGGAAGTGACAGAAAATGCACCTGGGATATTGCGTCTCATTATAGAACTGCCATGGCTAAATGAAAACTGCAAGTCTCAGGCAAAATATGCTTATAAAAACGTGGTATCACCAACAAACTTGCTCAATGGAAAACCACGTTTATCAGGGAGACATTGTACAGGTCTGGGCGAAAAAGTTAAAAGATTGTAGCGATTAATTTAATCGGTTTGACCTGGAGCACGGGCGCAACCGCCGTTGCGCCGCGATAAAAATCAGGCGTTAAGAATATCGTCCAGGTGCAGTTCTTCACGGATCTGCTTCACCCATTTCTCAACGCGCTCTGCCGTCAGCTCTGGCTGACGGTCTTCGTCAATGGCCAGACCCACGAAATGATCGTCATCAGCCAGGCCTTTAGACGCTTCGAAGTGGTAACCGGCGGTCGGCCAGTGGCCTACGATCACTGCGCCATTCGGCTCAATGATGTCGCGGATAGTTCCCAGTGCGTCACAGAAGTACTCGGCGTAGTCTTCCTGATCGCCACAGCCAAACAGGGCGACCAGCTTACCGTTGAAGTCGACTTCTTCCAGCGTCGGGAAGAAATCATCCCAGTCGCACTGGGCTTCACCGTAGTACCAGGTTGGAATACCCAGCAGAAGAATGTCATAGCCTTCGAGATCTTCTTTGCTGCTCTTGGCGATGTCATGCACATCAGCAACGTCTTTACCGAGCTGTTTTTGAATGTTTTTTGCGATATTTTCGGTATTGCCGGTATCACTGCCAAAGAAAATGCCGATGATTGCCATGAGTAAAATAACCTCTTGAAACTTAATAGTATGGTGGCGCAATTCGGCCACGGATAAGGGCAATAATAGCAGAACTGGCAACCCTGCGGAAACAGCTATCGCGCAGGACTGCACTCTGTGCTACATGAAAAGGGCGATAAAGGGGATTTTCAGACTTATGCCTGGCTGCGTAACGTCTCAAGCTGGGCGATCAACATCTCTTCAATGAGCTCGCTACGGCTGATGTTTCTCGCGTCAGCCAGCTCGTTAAGCGCATCGACGGCGTCAGCATTCAGCTTCAGTTCGACACGCTTAAGCCCACGATTTTTATCGCGTTTAAGCTGATTGCGTTTATTGATACGCAGCTGTTCATCGCGCGAAAGCGGATTCGTCTTGGGTCGTCCCGGTCGACGCTCATTCGCGAACAGATCTAGTGTCGTACGGTCCGTTTGTTCTTTGGCCATGATTCTGAGACTTCGGGGGAAACACGCCGCCCTGCTAATGCCCGGGCGATAAGCGCGCCATCATACATCAGCAAAAACGGCACGCCAACGACTGGAAGCCCGCAGCCTTCCAGTCGCTCTCTTTTTAATCAATTTGCAGTATCAGCGAGATAGCGGCGAATGGCGCGCAACACGGCGTCAGGTTTTTCTGCGTGAACCCAGTGCCCGGCCCCGGCAATGACATGGGCACGCGCCTGAGGGAATTGTGCCAGCAAGGTGTCGCGGTACGCGTCGGTAACGTAAGGAGAGTTACCGCCACGAATGAAGAGGGTAGGGTGTGGCCAGGCAGGTACCGTTTCCCAGCCCACAATGTTGTTGTATTGCTCCCAGAGCACCGGCACGTTAAAACGCCATTGCCCGTCAACAAAGGATTTCAGCAGGAACTGCACGACGCCTTCTTCATCAAGATGGTCACGCATGACCGCAGCCGCCTGTTGGCGGGTTGCGACACCCGCGTCAGTGACCGCATTGATGGCGGCAAAAATCTCGTCGTGACGGCGAACGTCGTAGTCCACGGGCGCGACATCAATCACCACCAGGCCGTTAATGCGCTCCGGCGCCAGCGCCGTCAGGGCCATCACCGCTTTGCCGCCCATTGAATGCCCGATGAGCGTCACTTTCTGCAGGCCGTTGGCGTCCAGCGTATCCAGCAGATCCTGTGCCATCGCGGCGTAGGTCATCTCGTCTGAACGTCCGGAAAGACCGTGATTGCGCATATCGACCTGTAAAATATCGTGGTCGGTAACCAGATCGCGCGCCAGCACGCCCAGGTTATCCAGGCTGCCAAAAAGCCCGTGAACCAGTACGATGGGAGAATTATTGTTCGGCGATTGTGCAGTTTGCGCTCGGGTATTCAATTTCATGGCAAAGTTCTTTTTTTACGTATGTCAGGTTAGGGTATCATGTTGACCATTCTGCCGCCCGGCTGCAAGGTTCCAGTTTAATCTGACTTTTGCCGCCAACCTGGTTTGACGCTATCCGCTGTTGGGATTTGACCTTATAATCCCAATGACTTGTATTCAGATATGATATCGCACTGGATTAAGATGAAAACAATCGAAGTTGATGACGAACTCTATCAGTATATTGCCAGCCAGACGCGGCATATCGGGGAGAGCGCGTCCGACATTTTACGGCGCATGCTTAAAATTTCCGCCGCTTCACAGCCTGCTACCCCAGTCACCAAAGATGTCGTGTCTCAGCCGAGCGTTGTTGCACAGGCAAAACCTGCCGTGACGCCGGCAAAAGATAAAGTGCGCGCGATGCGCGAGCTGCTGCTGTCCGATGAATATGCGGAGCAGAAAAAGGCGGTTAATCGCTTTATGCTGGTGCTGTCTACACTTTATTCACTGGATAACAAAGCGTTTGCAGAAGCGACCGAGTCGCTGCACGGTCGTACTCGCGTCTATTTCGCGGGTGACGAGCAGACGCTGCTGCAAAATGGCAATCAAACCAAACCCAAACATGTTCCTGGCACCCCTTACTGGGTGATCACCAATACCAATACGGGCCGCAAGTGCAGCATGATTGAACATATCATGCAGTCCATGCAGTTCCCGGCGGAATTGATTGAAAAGGTTTGCGGTACAATTTAACCCTTGCATCAGAAGGACCCGGTAATGGCAAATCACAGCCGTGCAGGCCAACCTGCACAACAAAGCGATTTGATTAACGTCGCTCAGCTGACCGCGCAGTATTACGTGCTGAAACCGGTCGTGGGCAACGCAGAACACGCAGTGAAGTTTGGTACATCTGGTCACCGTGGGAGCGCGGCGCGCCACAGCTTTAACGAACCGCACATTCTGGCTATTGCTCAGGCCATTGCGGAAGAGCGCGCTAAAAATGGCGTTACCGGTCCGTGCTACGTGGGGAAAGACACCCATGCGCTGTCTGAACCGGCGTTCATTTCTGTTGTGGAAGTGCTGGCCGCAAACGGCGTTGATGTGATTGTTCAGGAGAACAACGGTTTCACCCCAACCCCTGCGGTGTCTAACGCAATCCTGGTGCACAATAAAAAAGGTGGCGCGCTGGCAGACGGGATCGTTATCACTCCGTCTCATAACCCGCCGGAAGACGGTGGCATCAAATACAACCCACCTAACGGTGGCCCGGCAGACACTAACGTCACCAAAGTGGTGGAAGATCGTGCTAACGCCTTGCTGGCAGACGGTCTGAAAGGCGTGAAGCGCATCTCACTGGATGCTGCCATGGCGTCCGGCCACGTCAAAGAGCAGGATCTGGTTCAGCCATTCGTGGAAGGGCTGGCGGATATCGTCGATATGGCGGCGATTCAGAAAGCCGGCCTGAAGCTGGGTGTGGATCCGCTGGGCGGCTCCGGTATTGAATACTGGAAGCGTATCGCTGAGCATTACAAGCTGGACCTGACCATCGTGAACGATCACGTTGATCAGACCTTCCGCTTTATGCACCTCGATAAAGACGGCGCGATCCGTATGGACTGCTCCTCAGAGTGTGCCATGGCGGGCCTGCTGGCGCTGCGCGATAAATTCGACCTGGCGTTTGCTAACGATCCGGATTATGACCGTCACGGTATCGTCACCCCTGCCGGGCTGATGAACCCGAACCACTATCTGGCCGTCGCGATTAACTACCTGTTCCAGCACCGTCCGCAGTGGGGCAAAGAGGTAGCGGTCGGGAAGACGCTGGTCTCTTCAGCCATGATCGACCGCGTGGTCGACGCGCTGGGCCGTCGGCTTGTGGAAGTACCGGTTGGCTTTAAATGGTTTGTTGACGGTCTGCACGACGGCAGCTTCGGTTTTGGCGGTGAAGAAAGCGCGGGCGCGTCATTCCTGCGCTTCGACGGCACGCCGTGGTCAACTGACAAAGACGGCATCATCATGTGCCTGCTGGCGGCGGAAATCACCGCGGTCACCGGTAAGAACCCGCAGGAACATTACAACGAGCTGGCCGCACGCTTTGGTGCGCCAAGCTATAACCGAATTCAGGCTGGCGCAACATCAGCCCAGAAAGCGGCACTGTCCAAACTCTCTCCAGAGATGGTCAGCGCAAGCACCCTGGCGGGCGACCCGATCACCGCGCGTCTGACGGCGGCACCGGGCAACGGCGCATCCATTGGTGGTCTGAAAGTGATGACCGACAACGGCTGGTTCGCCGCGCGTCCATCCGGTACGGAAGATGCGTATAAAATCTATTGCGAAAGTTTCTTAGGCTCTGAGCATCGTCAGCAGATTGAGAAAGAAGCGGTAGAGATTGTCAGCGAAGTGCTGAAAAACGCGTAAATGCGGTTTGTGTGCCGGGCGGCACTGCGTTTGCCCGGCCTACAACAGCGATCGTAGGCCCGGTAAGCGCTAGCGCCACCGGGCTTTTTTTTTTAACTATGCTTATTCTTCAATTCAAATCTCGGTGACACCAGACCGTACAGCGTCCAGCCCATAAAGGTCACCATCGCGCCATACAGCATCGCTTCCTGGCCGGATGAGTAAAGCGCGTAGAAGCTGTAAATCGCCCCTATCAGCGCCACGATATTCGCCGCGCGCGCTTTGCGTGGATCCACCTTGGCCACCTTCTGAATAATCACCAGCGCTGCCATCGACAGAATATACGGAATGATATTCGTCACTACCGCCAGGTTGACCAGCACGTTGAACTGGCTGTTCAGCGACGGGCTAATGGTCATCAGCGACAATCCACTCTGGAAGATGACAATCGCCAGCATGCCCTGTACTGGCGCATCGGCTTTGGTCACGCGGGAGAAGATTTTCGGGAAGTAGCCTTCGTCAGCCGAAGATTTAAACACCTGTGCGATGGTAAACTGCCAGCCGAGGAGCGAACCGCAGCAGGACATGACCATCAGCCCCATGATCACTTTCCCGACTTCCGGGGTGAACATCTGGGCGAAGGCCAGCCCGAACGGCGCCGTGGAGTTAGCCAGATCCATGTTTGGTACGATACCGGCAATAACGTTAGTCGAGACGATATAGATCACCGCCGCGCCCAGCGTTCCGCCCAGAACGGCAATCGGGACGTTCTTTTCCGGGTTCTCTACCACTTCCGCGTTTGCACAGGCCGATTCCAGACCGAGGAAGGCCCACAGCGTCATGGCGATGGAGGACCCGACAGCGGTAAAGAACGGCACATGGTGCGGGTTCCAGGAGTTCGCGTACAGGGTCGGGCTGAACCAGAACCAGCCGATGATGCACAGGCCGACAACCGGGATAATCACGCCCCAGACGGTGATGCTGCTGAGCTGTCCGGTGATGCGCGCGCCGCCAAAGTTGGCCACGGTGCAGAGCCACAGCACGCCGATGGTTGCCAGTCCAATTTGTACCGGGCTGAGCGTCGCGCCAAACAGCTCTGTACCGTAACCCACGGCGGAGATGGCAATCGCTACGTTAGCGATCAGCAGCGACACGCCGTAAGTATAGTTGGCCATAAAGTTGCCGGATTTGCCAAAGGCATATTCGGCATAGCCACCCATCCCGCCTGACTTACGGCTGAACATCCCGCACTTGGCAAATGCCCATGCCAGCGCCATTGAGCCTACAGCGGTCACCATCCAGGAGATAATCGAAATGGTTCCTACTTCTGCAAGCTTGGTGGGCAGCATGATGATCCCGGAACCCATCATATTCACCATGGTGAGGATGGTCAGCTGCACCACGCCCATCTTATTGGACTTACTCATAATTTCTCTCCTTTCAGCAGCGCGGGCTGAGCGGCGGGTTGTTTGATGACATTGCAGCGAACCTGTTTGCGACCCTCACACTCTTCGACGTACACACCCTGCAGCTCCGGCGCAAAGCCCGGTAACAGGTTGATGCCTTCTTCCAGCGCGGCAAAGTAGCGCAGTACGGAACCGCCCCAGACTTCCCCCGGGACAACACACAACACCCCTGGCGGATAAGGAAGGGCGCCTTCGGCGGCGATACGGCCTTCCGCGTCGCGCAGGGACACGAGTTCAACCTCACCGCGCAGATAGGCGTAGTTCGCGTCCTGCGGGTTCATCATCACGCGTGGGAAGTGAGACTTGCGGAACATCTCTTTCTGTAACTGTTTCACGTTGTGGCGGGCGTACAGGTCATGCATTTCCTGGCAGATCTGGCGCAGGGTGTAATCCGCGTAACGCTCCGGATGTTGTTTGTAGAGAGAAGGCAGGACGTCTTTCAGCGGAACATCGCTCTCGAGCAGTTTTTCAAAGCGCACCAGCTGCGCCACCAGCTGCTGCAGTTTGCCCATATCTTCGGCAGGCGTGAGCAGGAACAGGATCGAGTTGAGATCGCATTTCTCCGGCACAATGCCATT
The DNA here is from genome assembly GCF_034008295.1 of Enterobacter chinensis. Lineage (NCBI taxonomy): Bacteria > Pseudomonadati > Pseudomonadota > Gammaproteobacteria > Enterobacterales > Enterobacteriaceae > Enterobacter > Enterobacter chinensis. The sequence continues at coordinate 456,469 of NZ_JARDVI010000002.1, read as the reverse complement.
TTCACGCAGGAAGTTGGCGAGGATGGTGGCGGGAACGCCGAAATCCTCATACTCGCCGGTACGGGCGTTAATGCCCGGTGTGGTCAGCAGCAGTTTGCAAGGGTCGATAAAGTATTGATGCTCAGCATAACCCTCAAAAGCGTGCCAGTTTTCACCCGGGACGAAGTGGAAGAAGCGCAGGTCGGTCGCTATGTCTGCCGTCTCCCAGCTTTCCCACGGACGGCCATCCACCGTATCCGGCACGAAGGGGCGCAAATACTGGCAGTTCTGCAGGATAAGCTTGCGCGCTTCAATACCGTTCACCACGCAGTCCATCCACATGTTGCGTCCACTCTGACCTTCATGCATCCGGGCGTTGATATCCAGCGCGGCAAACAGCGGATAGAACGGGCTGGTAGAGGCGTGCATCATAAAGGCATTATTTAGCCGCTTATGTGGGACATAGCGCTGTTGGCCTTTGATGTGGCTGTCTTTCTTGTGGATTTGCGAGGTCTGTGAGAAGCCCGCCTGCTGTTTATGCACGGACTGGGTGACCAGGATCCCCGGATCGTTTTCGTTCAGCTCCAGCAGCAGCGGAGAGCAGTCGGCCATCATCGGAATAAACTGCTCGTAACCCACCCAGGCAGAGTCAAACAGGATGTAGTCGCACAAGGGTCCAATCTTATCTACCACCTGACGGGCGTTATAGATGGTGCCATCGTAGGTCCCCAGCTGGATCACCGCCAGACGGAACGGACGCGCATCGCGTGCACGGTCAGGTGCGACCTCTGTCACCAGCTCGCGCAGATAACGTTCTTCAAAGCAGTGGGCATCAATGCCGCCAATAAAGCCGTACGGGTTGCGCGCGGTTTCCAGATAGACCGGCGTAGCCCCTGCCTGGAGAAGAGCTCCGTGATGGTTGGATTTGTGGTTGTTACGGTCGAACAGGACCAGGTCGCCCGGCGTGAGCAGGGCATTAAGCACCACTTTGTTGGATGACGAGGTGCCGTTCAGCACGAAGTAGGTCTTATCGGCGTTAAAGACTTTTGCCGCGTGTTGCTGCGCAATGCACGGCGCGCCTTCGTGGATCAGCAGATCGCCCATCGCCACGTCGGCGTTACACAGGTCGGAGCGGAAAAGCGTCTCACCAAAGAAATCGACAAACTGGTTACCGGCAGGATGACGGCGGAAGAACTGCCCACCCTGATGCCCCGGGCAGTCGAACGCGCTGTTGCCCTGTTTCACATAGTCGACCAGGGCGCGGAAAAACGGCGGACGCAGCTGGGTTTCATACTTCTGGGCTGCCGCTTCCAGCTGACGTCCATAAAAGTCGCTGCTGGTGTCTGAATACTCAAATACGCCGTGAATGCGCGATAAATAGTCTGCCGGAATGATCTCTTCTTTGTGCGTCGCAACAAAAACAGGAATACCAAAGCCGGTGGCTTCTATTTCTTCCAGGATGCCGCCGGTAATATCGCTGACCGCCAGAACAATGGCGGCAACATCAATATAATCCGAGGCCCGGACATCCACCAGTTCACGCTGGGTGGTAAAGCAATCCGGACATGCACGGCTGGCTGCGATTTTTAAACTTTTCATCTTTCTCTCTTTATTTTAGGTAATATGCGTCCCTCGATTTCTTGCAAGAAAGAAATCGATAATTTTCCGGAAAAAAAGCAAAGGGTGGCCGCTGATTAAAATCAGTAAATTGCTTTTTTGATGATTGAAATTCAGTCCGCCCGGTGCGGATGTGTCTGAATCAAGATGAATGAACGCACGAGTTCACAGGCAATAGCCTGTAAAATAAGATGTTTCAGGATGGCCTGTAAGCGGGTGCGCCAGAAGTCGAGGGACTACCGGGCATTAAAGAGATGAAAGTCGAAGCAGTTTCGGTGGGCAAACATCATGATATGTGTTGTCCGCCTTATATGGGGCATTAAACGATTGTTGTTTTCCATGTTTCATTTTCCTTTCAGTAATTGAAAGCATGGTCATTTTATCCAGGAAAAGGTGATTAACCGTGAAGCAGATCACCGTTAACCGATCAAATCAGAAATAAATATTCGTTTTTGATGAATATCGCAGATCAAAATTCTGATTTGTTGGTGGTTGGTTAATGGATTGTTTTGCTAATGTTTTAAATGAGCGAAAATAACCCGAAGAAATAATGTCTGGGTTATTTGTGAAATATTATCTGAGTGATTTTGTTTTTATTTAAAAATAAAATGAATAGTTATTCAAAGCATGAACCGATAACCGATACCGGTTTCAGTTAATAAATGGCGAGGGCGAGCGGGATCAACTTCGAGTTTCTGACGAAGATGTCCCATATATATGCGCAAATAGTGACTATGCTCCACAGCGTTAGGCCCCCACACCTGATTTAACAGCTGGCGTTGGGTGAGTACCTTACCGTGGTTGTTGAGCAGCACGGCGAGCAGCCGAAACTCAATGGGCGTGAGATGGATCTCCTCTTCACCGCGCACAATGCGCCGCGCGGCAAGGTCAACCTGGATATCACTAAACGTGTAGGTTGGGTCGGCTGGCGTGGTTGCGCTGTGGCGACGCAGCGCCACGCGAAGGCGAGCCTGCAACTCGCCGATACCAAAAGGTTTAATCAGGTAGTCATCCGCCCCGGCATCCAGCGCGGCGATTTTATCCGTCTCTTCAGTGCGGGCGGAGAGCACCAGAATCGGCATCTGGCTCCACTGACGGACCTCACGAATAAAATCGATGCCGTCGCCATCCGGCAGCCCAAGATCGAGGATCACCAGGTCCGGCTTGCGGGTGGCGGCTTCAATTAAACCCCGTTGAAGCGTACCCGCGTCATGAACGCGCAGACCATCTCCTTCCAGCGCTGCGCGCAGAAACCGGCTAATGGCGATCTCATCTTCGACAATCAGAACGTTGATCACAAATCCTCTGGTAATTCATTAAGTTCTGGCGGGGTTTCCAGAGGAAGTGTAACACAAAAACGCGCGCCGCCTTCCGGACGATTCTCCGCAGCAATGGACCCGCCGTGGACGTCAATGATCGCCTGGCAAATCGCCAGCCCCAGCCCGACGCCCGGAATGGCCGACTCCTTATTGCCGCGCGCGAATTTTTCAAAGATAGCCAACTCCTGCCCGGCAGGAATGCCCGGACCGGTATCCCAGACGTTAAGATGAAGCGTTCCATCTTCCACCGTCGCATCCACGCCAATCCGCGCGCTGGCACCCGCATATTTACCGGCATTTTCCAGCAGGTTAATCAGCACCCGTTCAAACAGCGGGCCATCAACATGAATCAGGGTCAGGGGCTCGGGCATGTTCAGCGCGATATGTCGCCCACCCAGACCGGGCTCGAGCATTTTCAGGGCGCTGCCCACCACCTCTTCAAGCGTGAGCCACTCTTTTTTGAGGTTAAAGCCGCCTGACTGAATACGCGCCATATCAAGCAGGTTATTCACAAGACGCGTGGTATTCAGCACGTGCTGGCGGATCTCGCTGGCCTGAAGGGCGTGCTTAGAGCCTTCTGCCGCCAGGTCCAGCGTCAGGATTTCAGACTGACCAAACAGGACGGTGAGAGGGGTCCGAAGGTCGTGAGACAGCGCTGCCAGCAGCGAGTTACGTATGCTTTCACGCTCGCTTGCCAGCCGGGCCTGCTCTTCGCTGGTGGTGAGCGCCAGCCGCTCCAGCGCGCTGGCAACCAGCAGGGTGAAAGTCTCGAGCAGCCGCTGCTGTTCGGGGATCATCAGCTGGCGCAGATTGGAGGGCTCAACGATGACCAGCCCCTGATTTTTATCGGCACTGCGCAGCGGCAGAATTTGATAAGGTACGCCGGGCAGGGTGTCGGTCCCTGCGCCAGCCGGTAAGCCCTTGTCAAAGCTCCAGCGCGCGATGGCTTCGTCCCAGGGCGTCATGCCTGAGGCCGACGTCAGCGGGCGCAGCTTGCCGTGTTCGTCCGGGAGTAAAATCAGGTTGCTGGCATGAAACGTCGAGCGGATGAACTGCTCGCTGGTCTGCACAATATCCAGCGGGGTACGGCCAACCGCCAGCGATTTTGACATCTCATAGAGATGGCGCGTGCGCTGTTCGCGGTAGCGGGCGATACGTGCCTGATAGCGCACACCCGCGGTCAGATTCCCGATCACCAGCCCGACGGTAAGCATCACGGCGAAGGTGAGAATGTACTGTACGTCCGAAACGGCGAGCGTCCCGCGGGGGGCAATAAAGAACAGATCGAAGCTGATGACGTTGACAACCGTCGCCAGTACTGACGGCCAGCGCCCGTAAAAGAGCGCCACCACCACCACGCCAAGGAGGTAAATCATCACCAGGTTGGCGGCATCAAACGCAATCAGCCACTGGCTGGCAATCACGGTAATCAGGGCGCAGAGCACGACGGCGACAAGACAGCCGCGGAGCTGAATGCGCCATTTATCGCTGAAGGTGCGGCTGTCCGGCGCGCGAGTCGGTAAGGGGGTGGGTTTATCATCCAGCGCCACGATCACCAGGTCCAGATCCGGTGCGCGGCGGGCCAGTTTGTCGGCAAAGGATTCGCGGCTAAACCAGCGGCGATGCTGGCGACGGCCAATCACGATTTTCCCCAGGTTATGCTCGCGCGCGTAGCGCAGAATAGCTTTATCTTCCTGAGGATCGGAAAGGGTGGCGGTTTCCGCGCCCAGCTCCTGCGCCAGGCGAAGCGAACTCAGAATAGCGCGCCGCTGGTTTTCAGGCAGAGCGTGGAGATGGGGCGTTTCGACATACACCGCATGCCAGACGCTGCCAAATTTGGCAGCCAGACGAGCGGCGGTGCGGACAAGCTTTTCATTGCCGCTGCTGTGACCCACGCAGAGCAGGATGGCATCCCGCGTGTGCCAGACGCGTTCCTGGCCCTGCAGGTCACGCCAGGCGCGCATCTGATCGTCCACCCGGTCGGCGGTTCGGCGCAGGGCCAGTTCGCGCAGAGCAATCAGGTTACCTTTACGGAAGAAATGTTCGATGGCGCGCTCGGCCTGGCCGGCGATATAGACTTTGCCCTCATGCAGGCGCTGGCGCAAATCATCGGGGGGGAGGTCGACCAGCACCACCTCGTCGGCGGAATCGAAGAAGGGATCGGGCACCGTCTCACGTACCTGGATACCGGTCACGCCGCTGACTACGTCGTTCAGACTTTCGAGATGCTGAACATTGACCGTCGTGAAAACATCGATGCCAGCTTCAAGTAACTCTTCAACGTCCTGCCAGCGTTTTGGATGGCGTGAGCCTGGCGCATTGCTATGCGCCAGTTCGTCCATCAGGATCAGGGCGGGGCGTCGGGCGAGGGCGGCATCGAGATCGAATTCGGTGACTAACCGACCACGATGGCTGATGCGTCGGGGCGGCTGGGTGGCCAGCCCCTTCAGCAGTGATGCCGTCTCTTTACGTCCGTGGGTTTCTACCACGCCGATCAGTATATCGAGCCCCTGCGCCCGAAGCCGCTGGGCTTCTGTCAGCATGGCGAAGGTTTTCCCGACGCCTGCGCAGGCGCCAAAGAAAATTTTCAGTTTGCCGCGATGGGCTTCAGCCGTTTGTTCAAGCAGCCTGTCCGGATCCGGGCGCATGGGCTCGTCGGTCATTTAGTTTTTCCTTAGCGCGTCCAGCGCCAGATTCAGCTCAACAATATTCACCACGGGCATGCCGATGAAGCTGACCAGCGGCTTTTGCGTGTGTTCTGCAACCAGCTGGCTAACCTGTTCGACGGTCAGCTGACGGGCGGCGGCAACGCGCGGGATCTGCCATGCCGCTGCTACCGGCGTCAGGCTGTAGTCCAGCCCGCTGGCCGAGGCGGTCACCAGCTCCACAGGAACGTCGCGGCTGGCCTGCGGATTGGCGGCGCGCAGGGCTGCCACACGTTCGGCGACGGCTTTGTCCAGCTCAGGGTTGCTGCCCGCCAGGTTACTGCCGCCAGATGCCATCGGATTATACGGGCTTTCGGCAGTGGCGGAAGGGCGTCCCTGGAAGTAACGGGCATCCGTAAAGTTCTGTCCAATCAGGCGCGAACCGCGGTTTTCACCGTTTTGCATAATCAGCGAGCCGTTGGCCCGATCTTTAAACCACCACTGGCCCAGCGCGGTGGTCACCAGCGGGTACAGCCCGCCAGTAATGAGAGACAGCAGAATAAACAGAAGTATAGCGGGGCGTAACATCGTCATTTGATTCACCTTTTAAACCAGGCCGAACAGCGTCAACAGCAGGTCGATAACCTTGATACCGATGAAAGGCACCACCAGCCCGCCCAGACCGTAAATCCACAGGTTGCGGCGCAGCATGGCGGCCGCGGTGAGCGGCTTATAGCTCACGCCTTTCAGCGCCAGCGGGATCAGGAAGACAATAATCAGGGCGTTAAAAATCACCGCACTGAGAATGGCCGAAGCCGGGGAGTGCAGGTGCATCACGTTCAGCGCGTTTAATTGCGGATAGGTCGCAGCAAACGCGGCCGGAATGATGGCGAAATACTTCGCCACATCGTTGGCGATACTGAACGTCGTTAGCGAACCGCGCGTCATCAGCATCTGCTTGCCAATGTGCACCACTTCAATCAGCTTGGTCGGGTTGGAGTCGAGGTCGACCATGTTGCCCGCCTCTTTTGCTGCCTGCGTACCGGAGTTCATCGCTACCGCCACGTCGGCCTGCGCCAGGGCAGGGGCATCGTTGGTACCGTCACCGGTCATCGCCACCAGACGGCCTTCCGCCTGATACTGACGAATCAATGCCAGCTTGGCTTCCGGCGTTGCTTCGGAAAGAAAATCATCCACGCCCGCTTCGGCGGCAATCGCCGCGGCGGTAAGACGGTTATCCCCGGTGATCATCACCGTTTTGATCCCCATTTTACGCAGCTGGGCAAAGCGCTCTTTGATGCCGCCTTTGACGATATCCTTCAGGGCGATGACCCCCAGCACACGTGAGCCTTCGGCCACCACCAGCGGCGTTGCCCCCTGACGGGCCACGCTCTCGACCAGGCTGTCCACTTCCGGTGGGAAGTGGCCGTTGTTAGCCTCAATGTGGCGACGGATCGCGTCAACAGAGCCTTTACGGATCATGCGATCCTGAATGTTAATTCCGCTCATGCGGGTTTGCGCCGTGAAGGGCACGAAAGTGGCATGCAGGCTCTGCACGTCGCGCTGGCGCAGGTTAAAGCGCTGCTTGGCGAGAATCACAATACTACGGCCTTCCGGGGTTTCATCGGCAAGGGAGGAGAGTTGTGCCGCATCCGCCAGCGTTTTTTCATCCACGCCTGGGGCGGGTAAGAAATCTGACGCCTGGCGGTTACCGAGGGTAATGGTCCCGGTTTTATCCAGCAGTAAGACATCTACGTCACCGGCAGCTTCAACCGCACGTCCGCTGGTGGCGATGACGTTTGCACCGAGCATACGGCTCATACCGGCCACGCCGATTGCAGACAGCAGGCCACCAATGGTGGTTGGGATCAGGCAGACCAGCAGAGCCACCAGAACCGTAATGGTGACCGCGGTGCCGCCATAGGCGGAGAACGGCCACAGCGTTGCGGTTGCCAGCAGGAAGACGATGGTCAAGGCCACCAGCAGGATGGTGAGGGCAATTTCGTTGGGTGTTTTCCGACGCTGCGCGCCTTCCACCATGGCGATCATCCTGTCCAGGAAGGTTTCACCTGGGTTAACGCTACACTGGATCACCAGCCAGTCGGAGAGAATGCGCGTCCCGCCCGTCACGGAGGCGAAATCGCCGCCGGATTCACGGATAACCGGCGCGGATTCCCCGGTGATGGCGCTTTCGTCCACTGATGCGCCCCCTTCAATAACTTCCCCGTCGCATGGGATGATGTCGCCGGCTTCCACCAGCACCACATCGCCTTTACGCAGTTCATCCGCCGGAACGTGGTCCATCTGCGCGCCGTATTTGGGTTCACGTAACTTGCGCGCGAAGGCGGTTTTTTTGACGCCTTTCAGGCTGTTGGCCTGGGCTTTACTCCGGCCTTCCGCCAGCGCTTCCGCAAAGTTGGCGAACAGCACGGTGAACCACAGCCACAGGCTAATGGCCCCGGTAAACATCGCATTTCCCGGCATGTGGCCTGTTCCCATGGCTATCGCCAGGGCGGTGGTCAGGACGCTTCCCGCCCAGACAATAAACATTACCGGGTTGTGCCACTGCACGCGCGGGCTCAGTTTTTTCACCGCATCCATGAGCGCCTGGCGAACTAATGACGGTTCGAACAGGGCCAGTTGTTTACGACTCATGACAATTTCTCCGCAAAATCAGCGTAAAGAGAGGTATTCCGCGACCGGGCCTAACGCGAGGGCGGGGATAAAGGTCAGGGCGCCGACCAGTAACACGGTGCCCATCAGCAGGCCGATAAACAGCGCGCCATGGGTTGGTAATGTCCCGGTGGTGGTCGGTTGAATTTTTTTATTTACCAGCGATCCGGCAATCGCCATGACCGGCACAATGATCCCGAAACGACCCACAAACATGCAGAACGCCAGCAGACAGTTCCAGAACGGTGAGTTGGCGCTTAGGCCTGCAAAGGCGCTGCCGTTGTTGTTGGCGGCCGAGGAGACGGCATACAGCACTTCACTAAAGCCGTGAATCCCAGGGTTGAAGATGCCGCTACGTCCGGCCTGGGTCATCAGCGCCAGCGCGGTGCCGAGCAGCACAAGGGCAGGGGTGACCAGAATCGCCAGCGCGGTTAATTTCATTTCGCTAACGTCAATTTTTTTACCCAGGTATTCCGGGGTGCGGCCAATCATCAGACCGGCAATAAACACCGCAAGCAGCACGAACAGCAGCATGCCGTAAAGACCCGAGCCCACGCCGCCAAACACCACCTCACCAATCTGCATCAGCCACATCGGGATCATGCCACCCAGTGCCGTAAAGGAATCATGCATGGCATTGACTGCGCCGCACGAGGCCGCCGTGGTGACTACCGCATACAGGCTGCTGGCGAGAATGCCGAAGCGGCTCTCTTTACCTTCCATGTTGATTGCGCTATCGGCGCCCAGCGAGAGGAAGTGCGGGTTTCCCTGCCATTCGGCCCACATCACCAGCGCGACACAGACCACAAAGATAAGTGACATGCTCCAGAGCAGGGTGCGCCCCTGACGGCGATCGTTGACCACGTCGCCAAAGGCAAAGCAGAGCGCGGCGGGGATCAGGAAAATCGCCAGCATCTGCACAAAGTTGGTCAAGGCAGTAGGGTTTTCAAACGGATGCGACGAGTTGGCGTTGAAGAAACCACCCCCGTTTGTCCCGAGCATCTTGATGGCTTCCTGCGAAGCCACTGGCCCCATCGGCAGGAGCTGTTTTGCCCCTTCCAGCGAGGTATATGGCGCGTAAGGCATCAGGTTTTGCAAGGTTCCCTGCTGAATAAAGAAGAGTGCGATCAGCAGCGCAATCGGCAGCAGGATCCACAGCGTAATGCGCGTCAGATCCACCCACGCATTACCCAGCGTACTCACTTTCTGGCGCGCAAACGCACGCGTCAGCGCGAAGATCACCGCAATGCCGCTGGCAGCAGAGAGGAAGTTCTGCACGGTTAACCCGACCATCTGGCTGAAATAGCTGAGCGTGGTTTCACCAGAATAGGACTGCCAGTTAGTGTTGGTGACAAAACTGACCGCTGTGTTCAGCGCAAGATGCCAGGACAGGCCCGGTAATTGTTGCGGATTCAGCGGCAGACTGCCCTGCAGCATCAGCATGGCAAAAAGCGCAATGAGCCCAACGATATTCAGCAGCAGAATGGCAATCAGATATTCACGCCAGTTCATCTCCCGATCGTGTATTCCCAGTACGCGCCAGATCCCTTTTTCAACGCTTCCCGTGCCAGGCAAGGGGACGTTGTTGATCAATCGTGCCAGTCCTGTTCCCAGTGGCCTTGCCAGAACGAACAATACCACTAAGAAGCTGGCAATAAGCAGAAACGCCTGAGCAGCCATCAGAAGGCCTCCGCATTAATCAGGGCATAAACCAGATAACCCAATAACAGGAACACCAGCACGATGCCGGCAATAAGACCTGCACTCACAATCCACCTCCGGGTGACTTTCGTTGTTGTACTAACGGTAGGATTTTCGGCGCAAAGATTTCGCAAAAATGGGGAGGGTGGGTGTAAAAAAAGTATAAAAATGGCAAAGCCCACAATTTAACTATTGATAAGTAAATCGTTAACTTTTTTGTAACTTAGTTACGGCGTGAATGTAAATATTCACTAAATGGATAAAAATAAGTGGTCGGATGAGTAGTAAAATTACAAACAAAGCGATATTATTTTAGCCAGGTCACAGATTTTGAATTTTCCGGATGACGTTTCCGGCCAACTATAGGGGAGAAAATATGGATCTTTATAAAGAGTATCCGGCTCATATCGTGTTCATGCGTCGCGCTTTCGCCGTAGTTGCTGGCGTGCTGGCTCTGCCGGTGATGCTGTTCTGGAAAGATCGTGCACGTTTTTACAGCTATCTGCACCGCGTCTGGGCGAAAACCAGCGAGAAGCCGGTGTGGATGGATCAGGCCGAGAAAGCGACCTGCGATTTTTACTGATACTAAGACTACACACAGCAATAAAAAAAACCGCCAACAGGAATGTGGCGGTTTTTTTTGTCCCTCAGGATTCGCGGTCCGTTGGGTGGTCTTGCAGCCCCTACCCGGGATTTTTATCATACCCTCCTGCAAACAGATGGCAATCCCTCTAAGCCTTTATAAAATCCTAATCTTATTCGAATATCTTACCTTTGCTGTTGATGTTAATTATGATGCTTCGTCCCTTTCCGCCATCTCGCACATGGGCATCGGTCCAGGGAAAGGTGTATTTACAGCCGTAAAGCAGCCCACCTACCCGGGCTTGTGTCCACCGACTTATCACCGGTGGTGAACGGTGGAGCGGTTAGCTGCAGGGACCGCATAATGAAACGCTATATATGCATTGCGTTCATTGTCGCCAGCGTACTTGTTGTTAAGCGTGATGAACCGACCGGGTTTGTTGCATTGACCACGATAGCGCAGGACAAGTAGCGTTAAGGCCGCCTCGGGCGGCCTTTTTTATTTCATCCCGTCTACACTTCATGGCAAAGTACAGTAAAAACCCGCCGCTTTTTCCTTTGGTGGCGTGCCCTTACGGACATAATGGATATTTGCCTGGAGTTTTATGCCCACCCATCTGGTTTGGTTTCGCGCGGACCTGCGCGTGCATGACAACATCGCTCTTGCGGCAGCCTGCCGCTCTCAGGATGCCAGAGTGCTGGCGCTGTTTATCGCCACGCCCGGACAGTGGCAGCAACATGATATGGCGCCGCGACAGGCGGCTTATCTCAACGCGCATCTCAACGATCTGCAATGCTCGCTTGCCGAAAAAGGCATTCCTTTGATTTATAAAGAGGTTAGTGATTTTGCCGCGCAGCTTCTGACGGTGCAGGAGATATGTCAGCAGAACCATGTCACGCATCTTTTTTATAACTATCAGTACGAAGTGAATGAACGCCAGCGGGATCGCCAGCTGGAAACATCACTGAAAGATGTACAGTGCCAGGGATTTGATGACAGCGTGATGCTGGCACCGGGCAGCGTCATGACCGGCAGTCATGAAATGTACAAAGTGTTTACGCCCTTTAAAAACGCCTTTGTTAAACGCCTTAAAGAGGCGCTGCCGGAGTGCGTGGCCGCACCCGCAGTCCGCGGGGAAGCGATAACGGACCTGCCGGAACTGACGTTTAATTATCCCCAGGCGGCGTTCGATGCGCTTCTGTTCCCCGAAAACGAAAAATCCGCTATCGCGAAGCTGCGCCAGTTTTGTAAACAGGGCGCGGGTGACTATGACGCTCGCAGGGATTTCCCGGCCATTGAAGGGACCAGCCGTTTATCCGCGTGCCTGGCGTTGGGCGTCCTTTCTCCTCGCCAGTGTTTACATCGTCTGCTGGCCGAGCAGCCTCAGGCGCTGGACGGTGGGGCCGGTTCGGTCTGGCTTAACGAACTTATCTGGCGCGAGTTCTATCGTCATCTGATGACGTATCACCCTGATTTATGTAAGCATCGTCCATTCATTCCCTGGACCGATAACGTAAAATGGCAGCACGATGAGGCGCTTTTACAGGCCTGGCAGAAAGGTGAAACGGGCTACCCCATTGTGGATGCCGCGATGCGCCAGCTAAATGAAACCGGGTGGATGCACAACCGTCTGCGAATGATTACCGCCAGCTTTCTGGTAAAAGATCTGCTTATCGACTGGCGTGTCGGGGAGCGCTATTTTATTTCTCAGTTGATAGATGGCGATCTGGCGGCGAACAATGGCGGCTGGCAGTGGGCCGCCTCTACCGGTACCGATGCGGCGCCCTATTTCCGGATTTTTAATCCCACCACCCAGGGGCAAAAATTTGACGCAGACGGCGACTTCATTCGCCGCTGGTTGCCCGCACTCAGGAATGTTCCTGCGAAAGCGATCCACGAACCGTGGACATGGGCGGATAAACAGGGCGTGAAGCTCGATTATCCCCGTCCGATTGTTGACCATAAACAGGCGCGCGTCGCCACGCTGGCAGCCTATGAAACCGCCCGCAAAGCTTGAGAGAGTCATGATGAAAAACAGCGAACTGGAAAGCCTGATTAACGAAAAACTGAACAGCACCGCCTTCAGCGATTACGGCCCGAACGGGCTTCAGGTTGAAGGACGTGAGACGGTGCAAAAAATTATTACTGGCGTGACGGCAAGCCAGGCGCTGCTGGACGAGGCTGTTCGTCAGGAGGCCGACGCGGTGATTGTCCATCACGGTTATTTCTGGAAAAACGAATCACCGATTATTCGCGGTATGAAGCGCAACCGCCTGAAAACGTTGCTGGCAAATGACATCAACCTGTACGGCTATCACCTGCCGCTGGATGCGCACCCGGAGCTGGGCAACAACGTACAGCTGGCGCAGCTACTGGGAATTACCGTGATGGGCGAAATTGAGCCGCTGGTGCCGTGGGGCGAACTGGCGATGCCGGTTCCGGGGCTGGAGCTGGCCTCATGGATCGAAGCGCGCCTCGGGCGTCGTCCACTGTGGTGCGGTGATACCGGACCGGATCTGGTGAAGCGTGTTGCCTGGTGCACCGGGGGCGGGCAGGGCTTTATCGATAGCGCAGCGCGCTTCGGTGTCGACGCGTTTATTACGGGTGAAGTCTCTGAGCAGACGGTTCACTCCGCCCGCGAGCAGGGGCTCCATTTCTACGCCGCAGGCCACCATGCCACGGAACGTGGCGGCATTCGTGCCCTCAGCGAGTGGCTGACGGAAAATACCGATCTGGATGTGACCTTTATTGATATCCCTAATCCGGCCTGATGAGAGGTAGTTAAGTGCAGCGAGCGCGTTGTTATCTTCTGGGTGAAACCGCAGTGGTACTGGAGCTGGAGCCGCCCGTTACGCTGGCCACACAGAAGCGTATCTGGCGGCTGACCCAGCGTCTGGCCGACATGCCTGAAGTGGTTGAGGCCATTCCGGGTATGAATAACATTACCGTCGTGCTGCGAAGCCCGCATACGCTGGCTCTGGATGCCATTGAACGTTTGCAGCGTTGGTGGGAAGAGAGTGAGGCGCTGGAGCCGGACTCCAGAACGATTGCGATCCCGGTGGTGTACGGTGGCGCGGGGGGACCCGATCTCTGCGTGGTCGCTCAGCACTGCGGGTTAACGGAAAAACAGGTTGTCGAGCTACACGCCTCCGTTGACTACGTTGTCTGGTTTTTAGGATTTCAGCCGGGCTTTCCGTATCTTGGTGGGCTTTCCCCGAGGCTGCATACGCCGCGTCGCGCGGAGCCGCGCCTGAGCGTGCCGGCAGGCACCGTCGCGATTGGCGGCGAGCAGACCGGCATTTATCCACTGGCTTCGCCTGGCGGCTGGCAGCTTATCGGACACACGTCCACGCCGTTATTTGAACCCGGTCAGGCATCGCCGGTCCTCCTGCGTCCTGGCGATACCCTCCGCTTTATCCCGCAGAAGGAGGGCGTATGTTAACGCTTATTCGTGCCGGGCTTTACACCTCCGTTCAGGATGCGGGCCGCTTTGGCATGCGCCAGTCTGGCGTGAGCTACTGTGGGGCGCTGGACAGGCCTGCGCTTGAGATTGCTAACGTGCTGGTGGGCAACCCCGGCAATACGGCTGCGCTCGAAATTACGCTGGGGCAGTGTGTCATTGAGTTTAGTCAGGAGACCTGGTTTGCGTTAACCGGCGCAGGGTGCGATGCCACGCTTGATGGCAAAGCGGTCTGGACCGGCTGGCGGCTGCGGGCGAAAGCCGGGCAGCGTTTAACGCTTAAGCGTCCTCTGCACGGGGTACGCAGCTATCTTGCGGTGGCGGGCGGTATTGACGTGCCGGAGGTGCTGGGCTCATCCAGTACCGATCAGAAAGCCGGTATTGGCGGTCACGAAGGACGCTTGTTGCGCGATGGCGATCGTCTGGCGATCAAGCCCTCTGCGCGTCACTTCTCGACGACTCAGGGCGTGAAGCAACTCCTCTGGGGAAACCAGATCCGCGCCTTACCGGGGCCGGAATATCATGAGTTTGACGAGGCCTCTAAAGAGTCCTTCTGGCGCTCGCCGTGGAAGCTCAGACCACAAAGTAACCGTATGGGGTATCGTTTGCAGGGGCAGCCGCTGACCCGCACGACTGACCGTGAATTGCTTTCACACGGTTTGTTGCCCGGCGTCATCCAGGTGCCGGGTAACGGTCAACCTATTGTGTTGATGAACGATGCGCAGACAACGGGTGGTTATCCGCGTATTGCCTGCATCATTGAGGCCGATCGCTATCATCTGGCGCAAATTCCCCTCGGACAGCCGATCCACTTCGTGCAATGTTCGCTGGAAGAGGCGCTAAAGGCGCGTCAGGATCAGCAGCGTTATCTGGAACAGCTGGCGTGGAGGCTAGATGGTAAAGATTGATTTAAACGCCGATCTGGGCGAGGGCGGCAGTGCCGATGCCCAACTGATGACACTGGTCTCTTCGGTCAATATCGCCTGCGGCTTTCACGCGGGTGATGCACAGATCATGCTGGAGAGCGTGCGCAATGCCCTTAAAAACGGCGTAGCGATTGGCGCTCATCCGAGCTTTCCCGACCGGGAAAACTTTGGCCGCACCGCGATGGAGCTGCCACCGGAGACGGTCTACGCCCAGATGCTGTACCAGATTGGCGCGCTGGAGGCGATTGTGCAAGCTCAGCAGGGCGTGTTACGCCACGTGAAGCCGCACGGCATGCTCTACAACCAGGCGGCGAAAGATCCCGCTCTGGCTGACGCCATTGCCCGCGCGGTACGGGATTGTAATCCGCAGTTGATACTGGTTGGCCTGGCGGGAAGCGAGCTTATTCGCGCCGGACAGCGTCTGGGGTTAACCACGCGTCAGGAAGTGTTTGCCGACAGAGGGTATTTGCCTGATGGCAGTCTGGTTCCCCGGACCCAACCCGGCGCGTTAATCACCGATGAATCTCAGGCGCTCGCGCAGACGCTTCAGATGGTGCGTGAGGGCAGAGTCAACGCGACTGATGGCTCAACGGCCAGCGTGCAGGCGGATACGATCTGTTTACACGGTGATGGCGAGCATGCGCTGCAGTTTGCGCGCCGCTTACGGGCGGCCTTTGCAGAACAGGGGATCCTCGTCAGCGCCTGACAATCACGATAAGGACAGAAAAATGCCTGAAGGCCCGAAGATCCGCCGCGCGGCGGATAGCCTCGAGGCGGCGATAAAGGGCAAAACCCTGACGGATGTCTGGTTTGCTTTTCCTCAACTGAAAGCGTTTGAAACACAGCTGGTGGGCCAAACGGTGACGCATATTGAAACGCGCGGAAAAGCGTTGCTTACGCATTTTTCCCATAACCTGACGTTATATAGCCATAACCAGCTTTATGGCGTCTGGCGAGTGGTTAATGCGGATGAGCAGCCGCAAACCACCCGCGTATTGCGCGTCAGGCTGCAAACGGCGGATAAAGCTATTCTGCTCTACAGCGCGTCGGATATAGAAATGTTAACGCCCGAGCAACTGCTTACGCACCCGTTTTTACAGCGGGTCGGGCCGGACGTGCTGGATATGCGCCTGACGGCGAGCGATGTCAAAGCCCGATTGTTATCACCCAAATTCCGCAACCGGCAATTTTCCGGGTTACTGCTCGATCAGGCGTTCCTGGCAGGGCTAGGTAACTATCTGCGGGTAGAAATTCTGTGGGAAGTGGGGCTGGCACCGCAGCACAAAGCGTCTCAGTTAAGCGATGAACAGCTGGAGGCGCTGTCCCATGCGCTGCTGGATATTCCGCGGCTATCCTATAACACGCGCGGCGTGGTGGATGAGAACAAGCATCACGGGGCGCTGTTCCGCTTTAAGGTGTTTCATCGGGCGGGAAAAAAGTGCGAGCGGTGCGGCGGGATTATCGACAGGATAATGCTCTCTTCACGACCGTTTTACTGGTGTCCACACTGTCAGAAATAAAAAAACCGGGTGGCGGCTACGCCTTACCCGGCCTACATTTCGCACTCGTAGGCCCGGCAAGCGTAGCGCCGCCGGGCATCTCTGTTAGCGTTTAATATCAGACTTAAAATCACGCTGCTCGTAGCCGGTGTACAGCTGGCGAGGACGCGCAATTTTCATGCCTTCGCTGTGCATTTCGTTCCAGTGCGCAATCCAACCTACGGTACGCGCCATCGCGAAGATCACGGTGAACATGGAAGACGGAATACCCATCGCTTTCAGGATGATACCGGAGTAGAAATCGACGTTCGGGTAGAGTTTCTTCTCGATGAAGTACGGGTCGTTCAGCGCGATGTGTTCCAGCTCCATCGCCACTTCCAGCAGGTCATCTTTGGTACCCAGCTCTTTCAGTACTTCATGACAGGTTTCACGCATGACGGTTGCGCGTGGGTCATAGTTTTTATAAACACGGTGACCAAAGCCCATCAGGCGGAAGGAATCATTCTTATCTTTCGCGCGACGCACGAATTCAGGAATGTGCTCAACGGTGCTGATCTCTTCCAGCATCTTCAGTGCTGCTTCGTTCGCGCCGCCGTGCGCCGGTCCCCACAGGGAGGCGATGCCCGCAGCGATACAGGCGAACGGGTTCGCGCCTGAAGAGCCTGCGGTACGGACGGTAGAGGTCGAGGCGTTCTGTTCGTGGTCAGCGTGGAGGATCAGAATACGGTCCATCGCGCGTTCCAGTACCGGGTTCACTTCATACTCTTCGCACGGCGTGGAGAACATCATGCGCAGGAAGTTACCGGCATATGAGAGGTCGTTACGCGGATACACAAACGGTTGACCGATAGAGTATTTGTAACACATCGCTGCCATGGTCGGCATTTTGGACAGCAGACGGAAGGCTGCGATATCACGGTGACGTGGGTTATTCACGTCAAGGGAGTCGTGGTAGAACGCCGCCAGCGCACCGGTAATCCCGCACATCACCGCCATCGGGTGAGAGTCACGACGAAACGCATGGAACAGACGGGTAATCTGCTCATGGATCATGGTGTGACGGGTCACGGTGGTTTTGAATTCATCGTATTGCGCCTGCGTCGGTTTTTCGCCGTTCAGCAGGATGTAGCACACTTCCAGATAGTTGGATTCGGTGGCTAACTGATCGATGGGGAAGCCGCGATGGAGCAGGATACCTTCGTCACCGTCAATGAAGGTGATTTTGGATTCGCAAGATGCGGTAGAGGTAAATCCAGGGTCAAAGGTGAATACCCCTTTGGAACCCAGCGTACGGATATCAATAACATCCTGACCGAGCGTGCCTTTTAGCACATCCAGTTCAATAGCATTGTCACCACCCAGGGTGAGCTTTGCCTTTGTATCAGCCATTTACGGTCTCCTTAGCGCCTTATGCTTAAGACTGCGCTTTACCGGATTTGCTTTCAGCTGTTAATCACCGTTACCAGATTGTTATTTGGCTTACCGCTCAGCTCACGAGGACAAACCAGGGTACAGAGCTATGGCGCCTTGCAGGTAAACGAATGAAATATCAGTGAAACAACAGCAAATCAGCGTTTTTGCAGTCCGAATTATTCAAACCTGTATATCACTAATAACTGTCCTGATAACTTCGGTCAATACCATCACACTGTTACATAACTATTTGTCAGGTGAAAGTGAGACCTCATAACTTTTGCGCATTATATGCCTTTTCTGATGACGTTTGTAACAATATTGTTTAACATTTGTCAAATCAGATGATTAAAAATTAAAAAGATGTTGTTATCGTGACCCTGATCACTGTTCCAGAGAAAACCCGACAAACTGTATGTAGGTTAATTGTAATGATTTTGTGAACGGCCTATACTGCCGCCAGGTCTCCGGAACACCCTGCAATCCCGAGCCACCCAGCGTTGTAACGTGTCGTTTTAGCATTTGGAAGCAATGTTTTGCATGACGCGCAGTTATAGAAAAGGAACGCTGCTTGACCCGCATCGCAGTCCGGAGGAAGGAAACAATAAGAACAGCATGTGGGCGTTATTCATGATAAGAAATGTGAAAAAACAAAGACCTGTCAATCTGGATCTCAAAACGATCCGGTTCCCTGTAACAGCAATAGCGTCCATTCTGCACCGTGTATCCGGTGTGATTACGTTTGTGGCGGTCGGTATTCTGCTGTGGTTACTGGGCACCAGCCTCTCTTCTCCTGAAGGATTCCTCCAGGCCTCTGCCATCATGAACAGCTTCTTCGTGAAATTTATCATGTGGGGCATTCTGACTGCGCTGGCGTACCACGTTGTTGTGGGTGTTCGCCATATGCTGATGGACTTTGGCTACCTGGAAGAAACGTTCGAAGCCGGGAAACGCTCCGCTAACATTTCATTTGTGATTACTGTCGTGCTTTCACTTCTCGCAGGAGTTCTCGTATGGTAAGCAACGCCTCCGCATTAGGACGCAACGGCGTACATGACTTCATTCTTGTCCGTGCTACCGCTATCGTTCTCACCCTTTACATCATCTATATGATCGGTTTCTTCGCCACCAGCGGCACGCTGACGTGGGAAATCTGGAGTGGGTTCTTCGGATCTGCCTTCACCAAAGTGTTCACCCTGCTGGCGCTGTTCTCCATCCTTATTCATGCCTGGATTGGTATGTGGCAGGTGCTGACCGATTACGTTAAACCTCTGGCGATTCGCCTCCCTCTGCAGCTGGCCATTGTTGTTGCTCTGGTGGTTTACGTTATTTATGGATTCGTTGTGGTGTGGGGTGTGTAATGAAACTGCCAGTCAGAGAATTTGATGCTGTTGTGATTGGTGCGGGTGGCGCAGGTATGCGTGCCGCACTGCAAATTTCCCAGAGCGGCCAGAGCTGTGCGCTGCTCTCAAAAGTGTTCCCAACCCGTTCCCACACTGTGTCTGCGCAGGGCGGTATCACCGTTGCGCTGGGTAATACCCACGAAGATAACTGGGAATGGCACATGTACGACACGGTAAAAGGTTCCGATTACATCGGAGACCAGGATGCCATCGAATATATGTGTAAAACTGGCCCGGAAGCGATTCTGGAGCTGGATCACATGGGCCTGCCGTTCTCCCGTCTGGAAAATGGCACCATCTATCAGCGTCCGTTTGGCGGCCAGTCGAAAAACTTCGGCGGCGAGCAGGCGGCACGTACCGCGGCAGCGGCTGACCGTACCGGTCACGCTCTGCTGCACACCCTGTATCAGCAGAACCTGAAAAACCACACCACCATCTTCTCCGAGTGGTATGCGCTGGATCTGGTGAAAAATGCCGATGGCGCAGTGGTGGGTTGTACCGCGCTGTGCATCGAAACCGGTGAAGTGGTTTACTTCAAAGCGCGTGCAACCGTGCTGGCAACCGGCGGTGCAGGGCGTATTTATCAGTCTACAACTAACGCCCACATCAACACCGGTGACGGCGTTGGTATGGCTATCCGCGCTGGCGTGCCGGTGCAGGATATGGAGATGTGGCAGTTCCACCCAACCGGTATCGCCGGCGCGGGCGTTCTGGTGACAGAAGGCTGCCGCGGTGAAGGTGGCTACCTGCTGAACAAACACGGCGAGCGCTTCATGGAGCGTTATGCCCCGAATGCGAAAGACCTGGCGGGTCGTGACGTGGTGGCGCGTTCCATCATGATCGAAATTCGCGAAGGCCGCGGCTGTGACGGCCCATGGGGTCCACACGCGAAGCTGAAACTCGACCATCTGGGTAAAGAGGTGCTGGAATCCCGTCTGCCGGGCATCCTGGAGCTGTCCCGCACCTTTGCACACGTCGACCCGGTGAAAGAGCCGATTCCGGTTATCCCAACCTGCCACTACATGATGGGCGGTATTCCGACCAAAGTGACCGGTCAGGCGCTGACCGTGAACGAGCAGGGCGAAGACGTGGTCATCCCAGGCCTGTTCGCGGTAGGCGAAATCGCCTGTGTATCCGTTCATGGTGCAAACCGCCTGGGCGGCAACTCCCTGCTGGATCTGGTGGTGTTTGGCCGTGCAGTCGGTCTGCATCTGCAGGAATCCATTGCCGAGCAGGGCGCGCTGCGTGACGCGACCGACGACGAAATTGATGCTTCTCTTGAGCGCCTCAACCGCTGGAACGGTAACCGTAACGGCGAAGATCCGGTGGAAATCCGTAAAGCGCTGCAGGAATGTATGCAGCACAACTTCTCGGTATTCCGTGAAGGTGACGCGATGGCCAAAGGTCTTGAACAGCTGAAAGCGATCCGTGAGCGTCTCAAAAATGCCCGTCTGGACGATACCTCCAGCGAGTTCAACACCCAGCGCGTGGAGTGTCTGGAGTTGGATAACCTGATGGAAACCGCGTTCGCGACCGCGATGTCGGCAAACTTCCGTACCGAAAGCCGTGGCGCGCATAGCCGCTTCGACTTCCCGGATCGTGATGACGAAAACTGGCTGTGCCATTCCCTGTATCTGCCAGAGTCGGAATCCATGACGCGTCGTAGCGTCAACATGGAACCGAAACTGCGTCCGGCGTTCCCGCCGAAGATTCGTACTTACTAATGCGGAGACAGGATAATGAAACTCGAATTCTCAGTTTATCGTTATAACCCGGATGTAGACGACGCTCCGCGTATGCAGGATTACACCCTGGAAGCGGAAGAAGGTCGCGACATGATGCTGCTGGATGCCTTAATGCAGCTGAAAGAAAAAGATCCAACGCTGTCGTTCCGCCGCTCCTGCCGTGAAGGGGTCTGTGGCTCTGACGGTGTGAACATGAATGGCAAAAATGGTCTGGCCTGCATCACGCCAATTTCAGCGTTGCAGCGTCCTGGCCAGAAAATTGTTATCCGTCCTCTGCCAGGCCTGCCGGTCGTGCGTGATTTGGTGGTAGACATGGGGCAATTCTATGCACAATATGAGAAGATTAAGCCTTACTTATTGAATAATGGGCAAAATCCACCTGCGCGTGAGCACTTACAGTCTCCTGAGCAGCGTGAAAAACTCGATGGATTGTACGAGTGTATTCTCTGCGCATGTTGTTCTACGTCCTGCCCGTCGTTCTGGTGGAACCCGGACAAGTTTATCGGCCCGGCCGGTCTGCTGGCTGCCTATCGCTTCCTGATCGATAGCCGCGACACCGAAACCGATAACCGTCTGGAAGGACTGAGTGACGCTTTCAGCGTATTCCGCTGCCATAGCATCATGAACTGCGTCAGTGTGTGTCCTAAGGGGCTGAACCCGACGCGCGCCATCGGCCATATTAAGTCGATGCTGCTGCAGCGCAGTGCGTAAGTAAAAACGCCGGATGGCGCTGCGCTTATCCGGCCTACGTAACAGTAGGCCCGGTAAGCGCAGCGCCACCGGGCAAATTGCAGAAACCTTTAAAAACTGCCCTGAAGTCTAGACAGTTTCTAAAGGTTCCTTCGCGGGCCAAATGAAAAGAGCTCGCAGGTGAACCCCGGCACGTACACGTGGTGTACGTGGTAGTTTCTACGGCGAAAGTAAGCATAAAAATGCTTAAGGGATCACGATGCAGAACGGCGCAATGAAAGCCTGGCTGGACTCTTCTTTCCTTTCTGGTGCGAACCAGAGCTGGATAGAACAGCTCTATGAAGACTTCTTAACCGATCCTGACTCAGTGGACGCAAACTGGCGTTCCATGTTCCAGCAGTTGCCTGGCACAGGGGTCAAACCGGATCAATTCCATTCCAAAACACGTGATTATTTCCGTCGTCTGGCGAAGGATGCCTCACGTTACTCTTCTGCGATTTCCGACCCTGACACCAATGCGAAGCAGGTTAAAGTCCTGCAGCTTATCAACGCTTATCGCTTCCGCGGTCACCAGCATGCGAATCTCGATCCGCTGGGACTGTGGCAGCAAGAACGTGTGGCCGATCTCGATCCGGCGTATCACGATCTGACCGAGGCCGATTTCCAGGAAAGCTTTAACGTAGGTTCCTTTGCCATCGGCAAAGACACGATGAAGCTGGGCGAGCTGATTAACGCGCTCAAGCAAACCTACTGCGGCTCCATCGGCGCGGAATACATGCACATTACCTCTACCGAAGAGAAACGCTGGATCCAGCAGCGTATCGAATCCGTAGCGGGCCATGCGACCTTCTCGGCTGACGAGAAAAAACGCTTCCTGAACGAACTGACTGCAGCTGAAGGGCTTGAGCGTTATCTCGGCGCGAAATTCCCGGGCGCAAAACGCTTCTCGCTGGAAGGCGGTGATGCGCTGGTGCCGATGCTGAAAGAGCTGATTCGTCACGCAGGCAAGAGCGGTACCCGTGAAGTGGTACTGGGCATGGCGCACCGTGGTCGTCTGAACGTACTGGTCAACGTGCTGGGTAAAAAACCGCAGGACCTGTTCGACGAATTCGCGGGCAAACATAAAGAACACCTCGGCACCGGCGACGTGAAGTACCACATGGGCTTCTCGTCGGATATCGAAACCGAAGGCGGTCTGGTTCACCTGGCGCTGGCGTTTAACCCGTCGCACCTGGAAATCGTCAGCCCGGTGGTTATCGGTTCCGTGCGTGCGCGTCTGGATCGTCTGGACGAGCCGAGCAGCAATAAAGTACTGCCAATCACCATCCACGGTGATGCGGCGGTAACCGGGCAGGGCGTGGTTCAGGAAACCCTGAACATGTCGAAAGCGCGTGGTTATGAAGTGGGCGGTACCGTTCGCATCGTGATCAACAACCAGGTGGGCTTCACCACCTCTAACCCGCTGGATGCGCGTTCTACCCCGTACTGCACCGACATCGGTAAGATGGTTCAGGCGCCGATCTTCCACGTTAACGCGGACGATCCGGAAGCCGTTGCTTTCGTGACCCGTCTGGCACTGGACTTCCGTAATACGTTCAAACGCGATGTGTTCATCGATCTGTTCTGCTACCGCCGTCACGGCCACAACGAAGCGGATGAGCCAAGTGCAACCCAGCCGTTGATGTATCAGAAAATCAAAAAACACCCGACGCCGCGCAAAATCTATGCTGACAAGCTGGAAAGCGACAAAGTGACGACGCTGGAAGATGCGACCGAAATGGTCAACCTCTACCGCGACGCGCTGGATGCGGGTGAATGCGTGGTGAAAGAGCTGCGCCCGATGAACATGCACTCCTTTACCTGGTCGCCGTACCTCAACCACGAGTGGGATGAGAGCTACCCGAACAAGGTCGAGATGAAGCGCCTGCAGGAGCTGGCTAAACGCATCAGCACCGTACCGGACGCTATCGAGATGCAGTCTCGCGTGCAGAAAATCTATGCTGACCGTCAGTCCATGGCGGCAGGCGAGAAGCTGTTCGACTGGGGCGGCGCGGAAACGCTGGCTTACGCGACGCTGGTTGACGAAGGCATTCCTGTTCGTCTGTCCGGTGAAGATGCGGGCCGTGGCACCTTCTTCCACCGTCACGCGGTTGTTCACAACCAGTCTAATGGTTCAACCTATACCCCTCTGCAGCACGTGCACAACGGCCAGGGCCAGTTCAAGGTCTGGGACTCCGTGCTGTCTGAAGAAGCGGTACTGGCATTCGAATACGGTTACGCCACCGCAGAACCTCGTACGCTGACCATCTGGGAAGCGCAGTTCGGTGACTTCGCCAACGGTGCGCAGGTGGTTATCGACCAGTTCATCTCTTCTGGTGAGCAGAAATGGGGCCGCATGTGTGGCCTGGTGATGCTGCTGCCGCACGGTTATGAAGGCCAGGGTCCGGAGCACTCCTCCGCGCGTCTGGAGCGTTATCTGCAGCTCTGCGCTGAGCAGAACATGCAGGTCTGCGTGCCGTCCACCCCGGCTCAGGTGTACCACATGCTGCGTCGTCAGGCGCTGCGCGGTATGCGTCGTCCGCTGGTGGTAATGTCGCCGAAATCCCTGCTGCGTCATCCGCTGGCGGTCTCCAGCCTGGATGAACTGGCTAACGGCACCTTCATGCCGGCCATCGGTGAGATTGACGAGCTGGATCCGAAAGCCGTGAAGCGTGTCGTAATGTGTTCTGGTAAGGTTTATTACGACCTGCTGGAACAGCGCCGCAAGAATAATCAGAAAGATGTCGCCATCGTGCGTATCGAGCAGCTTTATCCATTCCCGCATCAGGCGATGCAGGAAGTGCTGAAACAATATGCTCACGTACATGATTTTGTCTGGTGCCAGGAAGAGCCGCTTAACCAGGGCGCATGGTACTGCAGCCAGCATCATTTCCGTGAAGTGATTCCATTTGGGGCAGCCCTGCGTTACGCAGGTCGCCCGGCCTCCGCCTCTCCGGCGGTAGGGTATATGTCCGTTCACCAGAAGCAGCAACAAGATCTGGTCAATGACGCGCTGAACGTCGATTAATTAAAGGATACAAAATGAGTAGCGTAGATATTCTTGTTCCCGACCTGCCTGAATCTGTAGCAGATGCGACCGTCGCTACCTGGCACAAAAAACCAGGCGATGCCGTTAAGCGCGATGAAGTGCTGGTAGAAATCGAAACTGACAAAGTGGTACTGGAAGTACCGGCTTCGGCGGATGGCGTTCTGGACGCGGTGCTGGAAGATGAAGGCACAACCGTAACCTCTCGTCAGATCCTGGGTCGCCTGCGTGAAGGCAACAGCGCGGGCAAAGAGTCCAGCGCGAAATCTGAAGAGAAAGCCTCTACGCCGGCTCAGCGCCAGCAGGCTTCTCTGGAAGAACAGTCTAACGATGCCCTCAGCCCGGCGATCCGTCGCCTGCTGGCTGAACACAGCCTTGATCCGGCAGCCATCAAAGGCACCGGTGTGGGTGGTCGTTTGACCCGCGAAGACATCGACAAGCACCTGGCGAAAGCGCCTGCTCAGGCAGAAGCGAAAGCCCCTGCGGCGGCACCGGCAGCACAGCCTGCGCTGGGCGCCCGCAGCGAAAAACGTGTACCAATGACTCGCCTGCGTAAGCGTGTGGCCGAGCGTCTGCTGGAAGCGAAAAACTCCACCGCGATGCTGACCACCTTCAACGAAGTGAACATGAAGCCAATCATGGACCTGCGTAAGCAGTACGGTGACGCCTTCGAAAAACGTCACGGTATCCGTCTGGGCTTTATGTCCTTCTACGTGAAAGCGGTTGTTGAAGCGCTGAAACGCTATCCGGAAGTGAACGCCTCTATCGATGGCGATGATGTGGTTTACCACAACTATTTCGACGTCAGCATGGCGGTTTCTACTCCACGTGGCCTGGTGACCCCGGTTCTGCGTGATGTGGATACCCTGGGTATGGCTGACATCGAGAAGAACATTAAAGAGCTGGCTGTTAAAGGCCGCGACGGCAAGCTGACCGTAGACGACCTGACCGGCGGTAACTTCACCATTACCAACGGCGGCGTATTCGGTTCACTGATGTCTACCCCGATCATCAACCCGCCGCAGAGCGCGATCCTGGGTATGCATGCCATTAAAGATCGCCCTATGGCGGTTGACGGTAAAGTGGAGATCCTGCCAATGATGTACCTGGCGCTCTCTTACGATCACCGCCTGATCGACGGCCGCGAATCCGTGGGCTTCCTGGTTGCAATTAAAGAGCTGCTGGAAGATCCAACCCGTCTGCTGCTGGACGTCTAGTTTTGCAGTCTTGCCCGGCGGCGTATTGCTGCCGGGCCAATAAAAGCACGACCTAACGATTACCTGAAGGATGGATAGAACACATGAACTTACATGAATATCAGGCCAAACAGCTGTTTGCCCGGTATGGCTTACCGGCTCCGGTGGGTTATGCCTGTACTACCCCGCGTGAAGCAGAAGAAGCCGCATCTAAAATCGGTTCCGGCCCTTGGGTAGTTAAATGTCAGGTTCACGCTGGTGGCCGTGGTAAAGCGGGCGGTGTGAAGGTTGTTAAGAGCAAAGAAGAGATTCGCGCGTTTGCTGAACATTGGCTCGGAAAACGTCTGGTGACCTACCAGACAGATGCAAACGGCCAGCCGGTCAACCAGATCCTGGTTGAAGCAGCGACCGACATCGCAAAAGAGCTGTACCTGGGCGCGGTTGTTGACCGTAGCTCCCGTCGCGTGGTGTTCATGGCGTCTACCGAAGGCGGCGTGGAAATTGAAAAAGTGGCGGAAGAGACTCCGCACCTGATCCACAAAGTGGCTATCGATCCGCTGGCAGGCCCAATGCCTTACCAGGGGCGCGAGCTGGCGTTCAAACTGGGTCTGGAAGGTAAGCTGGTTCAGCAGTTCACCAAGATCTTCATGGGTCTGGCGAACATCTTCCTGGAACGCGATCTGGCGTTGATCGAGATTAACCCGCTGGTGATCACCACCCAGGGCGACCTGATCTGCCTCGACGGTAAACTGGGCGCTGACGGCAACGCGCTGTTCCGCCAGTCAGATCTGCGTGAAATGCGCGATCAGTCTCAGGAAGACCCGCGTGAAGCGCAGGCTGCACAGTGGGAACTGAACTACGTTGCGCTGGATGGCAACATCGGCTGCATGGTTAACGGCGCGGGCCTGGCAATGGGCACCATGGACATCGTTAAGCTGCACGGCGGTGAGCCAGCGAACTTCCTCGATGTAGGCGGTGGCGCAACCAAAGAGCGCGTCACTGAAGCGTTCAAAATCATCCTCTCTGACGACAACGTGAAAGCTGTTCTGGTGAACATCTTCGGCGGTATCGTACGTTGCGACCTGATCGCTGACGGCATCATTGGTGCGGTAGAAGAAGTGGGCGTTAACGTTCCGGTTGTCGTACGTCTGGAAGGTAACAACGCTGAACTCGGCGCGAAAAAATTGGCTGACAGCGGCCTGAATATTATTGCAGCGAAAAGTCTGACGGATGCAGCTCAGCAGGTTGTTGCCGCAGTGGAGGGGAAATAATGTCAGTTTTAATTAATAAAGATACCAAGGTTATCTGCCAGGGCTTCACCGGTAGCCAGGGGACTTTCCACTCCGAACAGGCAATTGCCTACGGTACGCAGATGGTTGGCGGTGTTACGCCAGGTAAAGGCGGTACCACGCACCTGGGTCTGCCAGTATTTAACACCGTGCGTGAAGCCGTAGAAGCGACGGGCGCAACCGCGACCGTTATCTACGTTCCGGCACCGTTCTGCAAAGACTCCATTCTGGAAGCGATCGATGCAGGTATTAAACTGATCATCACCATCACTGAAGGCATCCCGACGCTGGACATGCTGACCGTGAAGGTGAAGCTCGACGAAGCTGGCGTGCGCATGATCGGCCCGAACTGCCCGGGCGTTATCACCCCAGGCGAATGCAAAATCGGCATCATGCCGGGTCACATTCACAAGCCGGGCAAAGTGGGTATCGTTTCCCGTTCCGGTACTCTGACCTATGAAGCGGTTAAGCAGACTACCGATTACGGTTTCGGCCAGTCCACCTGTGTGGGCATCGGCGGTGACCCGATCCCGGGCTCTAACTTCATCGACATCCTGAAACTGTTCCAGGAAGATCCACAGACCGAAGCGATCGTGATGATCGGTGAGATCGGTGGTAGCGCGGAAGAAGAAGCGGCTGCTTACATTAAAGAACACGTGACTAAGCCGGTTGTGGGCTATATCGCGGGCGTGACTGCACCGAAAGGTAAACGTATGGGTCACGCAGGCGCGATTATCGCCGGTGGTAAAGGTACGGCTGATGAGAAATTTGCAGCGCTGGAAGCCGCAGGCGTGAAAACCGTTCGCAGCCTGGCGGATATCGGCGAAGCTCTGAAATCCATCATTAAGTAAGTCCTCTCTGCTCCCCGGAAGGGGGGCGTTGCAGTATAAAAATGTCCGTTTCGACATGGTTGGCCGCTGAGAAGCGGCCTTTTTTATTGCGTCCCGGACGTCATGCAATAGTCACAGATAGGTGTTAATTAGTAAGGCGTGAAAGGTAAAATTATTGTTATTTATTTAACTTAAAGAGAGTTGATGGAAAAAAACAGAAAACGCACTAAAATTTATGTCCTGAATAAATCAGCTATTCCGCGCTTCCTGAGTTAATAGAAATCACTTCTGTTTATATTAAACATTCGATTCGATAACCTTGGTTGTATTTTATATACATATCTTTAACATGGTTTTTACTATGTTCACTACATCAAAACACAATTAACATAACGGGTTGTTTTTGATTTAAATCAATGTTTAATGTTTGGAAAAACGCACCAAAAGGCGTTAAATTGTTCCCGATCAAAATGGCTGAAAAGTGGTAATTTTGCTATAAATTGATCGCCGTCGAAAAACGTAAATATGATTCAATAAAAACCTGTTTATTGTAAGGGTTTTGCAGCGTATTATATTTGCGGGATCAATTTGAATTTTTTATTAACGTATTTGTAACCTCACGTCATCGTTTTTATCCTCCTTTAGGGTAATAACGACGACAAGGATGCGAATAATTTGTATTGGGGCATGCGTGTGAATCTCTCTCTGACGGGGTTCACTCTCGGAGTCTTCATGCGATGAGCAAGGAGTCATGATGTTAGATATAGTCGAACTGTCGCGCTTACAGTTTGCCTTGACCGCGATGTACCACTTCCTGTTTGTGCCACTGACGCTCGGTATGGCGTTCCTGCTGGCCATCATGGAAACGGTATACGTTCTCTCCGGCAAACAGATTTATAAAGATATGACCAAGTTTTGGGGCAAGTTGTTTGGTATCAACTTCGCACTGGGCGTGGCAACCGGTCTGACCATGGAGTTCCAGTTCGGGACTAACTGGTCTTACTATTCCCACTATGTAGGGGATATCTTCGGTGCGCCGCTGGCTATTGAAGGTCTGATGGCCTTCTTCCTCGAATCCACCTTTGTAGGTCTGTTCTTCTTCGGCTGGGACCGTCTGGGTAAAGTCCAGCATATGGCAGTGACCTGGCTGGTCGCATTAGGTTCGAACCTGTCCGCGCTGTGGATCCTGGTCGCGAACGGCTGGATGCAGAACCCTATCGCGTCTGATTTCAACTTCGAAACCATGCGTATGGAGATGGTCAGCTTTGCTGAGCTGGTCCTGAACCCGGTTGCACAGGTTAAATTCGTTCACACCGTAGCTTCTGGCTATGTGTGCGGCGCGATGTTTATCCTGGGTATCAGTTCTTACTACATGCTGCGTGGTCGTGACTTCGCGTTTGCTAAGCGTTCCTTTGCTATCGCTGCAAGCTTCGGTATGGCTGCAATCCTCTCTGTTATCGTTCTGGGTGATGAATCCGGTTACGAAATGGGTGACGTGCAGAAAACCAAACTGGCCGCAATCGAAGCCGAATGGGAAACGCAACCGGCACCTGCTGCCTTTACGCTGTTCGGTGTTCCCGATCAGGACGCGCAGGAAAACCGCTTCGCTATTCAGATCCCTTACGCGCTGGGTATCATCGCAACCCGTTCAGTCGATAAGCAGGTAACGGGTCTGAAAGAGCTGATGGTTCAGCACGAAGAGCGTATTCGTAACGGTATGAAGGCCTACTCGCTGCTGGAACAGCTGCGCGCTGGCTCTACCGACCAGGCTGTTCGCGACCAGTTCAACACCGTGAAGAAAGATCTGGGTTACGGTCTGCTGCTGAAGCGTTATACCCCGAACGTTTCTGATGCGACGGAAGCGCAAATCCAGATGGCCACCAAAGACTCTATTCCGCGTGTTGCGCCGCTGTACTTTGCATTCCGTATCATGGTGGGCTGCGGCATCATCATGCTGCTGATCATTGCGGCATCCTTCTGGTCCGTGATTCGCAACCGCATTGGTGAGAAAAAATGGCTGCTGCGCACCGCGCTGTACGGTATTCCACTGCCGTGGATCGCTATCGAATCCGGCTGGTTTGTTGCGGAGTATGGCCGTCAGCCATGGGCGATTGGTGAGGTACTGCCAACGGCGGTAGCGAACTCTTCCCTGACAGCAGGCGACCTGATCTTCTCCATGCTGCTGATTTGTGGTCTGTACACCCTGTTCCTGGTGGCTGAACTGTTCCTGATGTTCAAGTTCGCGCGCCTTGGCCCAAGCAGCCTGAAAACCGGTCGCTATCACTACGAGCAGTCCACTGCGACTACTCAGCCGGCACGCTAAGACAGGAGTCATCAAATGATCGATTATGAAGTATTGCGTTTTATCTGGTGGCTGTTGGTCGGCGTTCTGCTGATCGGTTTCGCCGTCACGGATGGTTTCGACATGGGCGTAGGGATGCTCACCCGTTTCCTCGGTCGCAATGACACCGAGCGTCGAATCATGATTAACTCCATCGCCCCGCACTGGGACGGTAACCAGGTGTGGCTGATCACCGCAGGCGGCGCGCTGTTCGCGGCCTGGCCGATGGTCTACGCGGCTGCGTTCTCCGGTTTCTATGTGGCGATGATTCTGGTGCTGGCCTCTTTATTCTTCCGTCCGGTCGGTTTCGACTACCGTTCCAAGATTGAAGACACCCGCTGGCGCAACATGTGGGACTGGGGCATCTTTATCGGTAGCTTCGTTCCACCGCTGGTAATCGGCGTGGCGTTCGGTAACCTGCTGCAGGGCGTACCGTTCCACCTGGACGAATACATGCGTCTTTACTACACCGGTAACTTCTTCCAGCTGCTGAATCCGTTTGGTCTGCTGGCAGGTGTTGTAAGCGTGGCGATGATCATCACTCAGGGCGCAACCTATCTGCAGATGCGTACTGTAGGTGAACTGCACCTGCGTTCTCGCGCGACTGCTCAGGTTGCTGCGCTGGTTACGCTGGTCTGCTTCGCCCTGGCCGGCGTGTGGGTGGTGTACGGAATTGATGGCTACGTGGTGACGTCTGCTATCAACCATGCTGCGCCGTCTAACCCACTGACCAAAGAAGTGGCGCGTCAGGCGGGTGCATGGCTGGTGAACTTCAACACGACGCCTGCGCTTTGGGCTATTCCTGCTCTGGGTGTGTTGCTGCCGCTGCTGACCGTGCTGACGTCTCGTCTGGAAAAAGGCGCTCTGGCGTTCGTGTTCTCTTCACTGACGCTGGCGTGCATCATCCTGACCGCGGGTATTGCAATGTTCCCATTCGTCATGCCATCCAGCACCATGCTGAATGCTAGCCTGACCATGTGGGATGCGACCTCCAGCCAGCTGACGCTGAACCTGATGACCTATGTTGCTTGTGTGTTCGTACCGATTATCCTGCTCTACACCACCTGGTGTTACTGGAAAATGTTCGGTCGTATCACTAAAGAACATATCGAAAGCAACACCCACTCTATGTATTAAGTAAGGAGCTGAATATGTGGTATTTCGCATGGATTTTAGGGACGCTTCTTGCCTGTGCATTTGGTGTCATCACTGCCCTGGCGCTTGAGCACGTAGAAGCGACCAAAGCGGGTGAAGAAAAACACTAATGAATATTATCGCAACGTTATATGCGGTAATGGATAAGCGCCCGTTACGGGCGCTTTCTTTAGTGATGGCATTACTGCTGGCAGGTTGTATTTTCTGGGACCCTTCGCGCTTTGCAGCGAAAACCAGCGAGCTTGAAATCTGGCACGGCTTCCTCATTATGTGGGCGGTGTGCGCAGGTGTGA
Source organism: Enterobacter chinensis (assembly GCF_034008295.1). NCBI lineage: Bacteria > Pseudomonadati > Pseudomonadota > Gammaproteobacteria > Enterobacterales > Enterobacteriaceae > Enterobacter > Enterobacter chinensis. The sequence goes on along the minus strand of NZ_JARDVI010000002.1, from coordinate 424,627 downwards.
TCCACGGCGTGGGCTTTCGTCCGAAAGCCGTTCACTGGCAGGGAATTTTTTGCCCGCTCATTGCCGATCTGGTGCTTCTCGCTGGATTGATTTTCTTCTTCTTCTGAATAAGAAATGTCCGTTAACGTTATGGGCTTACCCTAGCCCATAAAAATTTACTCTCCGTTTACTTTCTCCCATTCCCAACCCTCTTTCCCGCGCGTATAGTAGCGAAGTTTAAAAGCTCTAACTTTTGTTGCATTACTGGGATGTAAAGTGAATACAACGCTGTTTCGATGGCCGGTTCGTGTCTATTACGAAGATACCGATGCCGGTGGTGTGGTTTACCACGCCAGCTACGTTGCTTTTTATGAACGGGCACGCACAGAGATGCTGCGCCATCATCACTTTAGTCAACAGGTGCTGTTGGCTGAGCGAGTTGCCTTCGTGGTACGCAAGATGACGCTTGAGTATTTTGCGCCTGCCAGACTCGACGATATGCTCGAAGTCCAAACTGAAATTACATCAATGCGCGGGACCTCACTGGTTTTCACGCAGCGGATAGTCAACGCAGAGAACACTGTACTGAACTCAGCTGAAGTACTGATTGTTTGTGTTGATCCAACCATAATGAAGCCTCGTGCGCTTCCTAAGTCTATTGTCGCGGAGTTTAAGCAGTGACTGACATGAATATCCTTGATTTGTTCCTGAAGGCAAGCCTTCTGGTTAAACTTATCATGTTGATTTTGATTGGTTTTTCAATCGCATCCTGGGCCATTATCATCCAGAGAACGCGTATCCTCAATGCCGCTGGCCGTGAAGCTGAAGCGTTTGAAGATAAGTTCTGGTCGGGTATTGAGCTTTCTCGTCTGTATCAGGAAAGCCAGGGACGCCGTGAAAACCTTACTGGCTCCGAGCAAATTTTTTATAGCGGTTTCAAAGAGTTTGCCCGTCTGCATCGCGCAAACAATCATGCGCCGGAAGCGGTCGTTGAAGGTGCCTCGCGTGCGATGCGTATCTCGATGAACCGTGAGCTGGAAAACCTCGAAACGCATATTCCTTTCCTCGGCACAGTAGGTTCCATCAGCCCGTATATCGGCCTGTTTGGTACCGTGTGGGGGATCATGCACGCCTTTATCGCGCTTGGCGCGGTGAAGCAGGCGACGTTGCAGATGGTTGCCCCGGGCATTGCAGAAGCACTGATTGCGACCGCTATCGGTCTGTTTGCGGCAATCCCGGCGGTTATGGCTTATAACCGTCTGAACCAGCGCGTGAACAAACTGGAACTGAACTACGACAACTTTATGGAAGAGTTCACTGCGATTCTGCACCGTCAGGCGTTTACCAGCACCGAGAGCAACAAGGGGTAAACCATGGCCAGATCGCGTGGACGAGGTCGTCGCGAGCTCAAGTCCGAAATCAATATTGTTCCACTGCTGGATGTCCTGTTGGTACTGCTGCTGATCTTTATGGCGACAGCGCCAATCATTACCCAGAGTGTGGAAGTGGATCTGCCGGATGCGACAGAATCACAGGCGGTGAGCACCAATGACGATCCTCCGGTTATCATTGAGGTTTCCGGCGTAGGGCAATACAGCGTAGTGGTAGAAAAAGATCGTATGGATCAGCTTCCACCCGAGCAGGTTATTGCTGAAGCGCAGCGTCGCCTGGAGTCAAATCCGAAAACGGTCTTCTTAATCGGTGGCGCGAAAGACGTACCATACGATGAAATTATTAAAGCACTGAACTTGCTACATAGTGCGGGTGTTAAGTCAGTTGGCTTAATGACTCAACCTATTTGATCATCCGCGTAGTTTTTGGGAACCGATAGTGTCAAAGGCAACCGAACAGAACGACAAGCTTAAGCGAGCGATAATCGTCTCCGCAGTGCTGCACGTTATTCTCTTTGCAGCGCTGATCTGGAGTTCGTTCGACGAGCATATTGATGCATCAGGCGGCGGTGGGGGATCCTCCATCGATGCCGTTATGGTGGATCCTGGTGCGGTAGTGCAGAACTATAATCGCCAGCAACAGCAGCAGGCGAGTGCAAAACGTGCGGAAGAGCAGCGTGAAAAACAGGCGCAACAGCAAGCGGAAGAACTGCGTGAAAAGCAGGCCGCAGAGCAGGAACGTCTGAAGCAGCTTGAGAAAGAACGTTTGCAGGCGCAGGAAGCCGCGAAAGAGCAGGCAGAACAGCAGAAACAAGCCGAAGAGGCCGCGAAGAAAGCACAGGAACAGCAAAAGCAGGCGGAAGAGGCGGCAGCAAAAGCCGCGGCGGACGCCAAAGCGCAGGCTGATGCCCAGGCAAAATTAGCGGCCGAAGCGGCGAAGAAAGCCGCTGCTGATGCTCAGAAGCAAGCTGAAGCGGAAGCCGCGAAAAAAGCCGCTGCTGACGCCCAGAAGAAAGCCGAAGCGGAAGCCGCGAAGAAAGCGGCTGCTGATGCCCAGAAGAAAGCTGAAGCAGAAGCGGCGAAGAAAGCCGCTACTGATGCTCAGAAGAAAGCTGAAGCCGAAGCCGCGAAGAAAGCCGCTCAGGAAGCAGAGAAGAAAGCTGCTGCCGAGGCTGCGAAGAAAGCGGCCGCCGCTGAGAAAGCTGCTGCAGAAAAAGCGGCAGCAGCAGAAAAAGCCGCCGCTGACAAAAAAGCTGCAGCTGAGAAGGCCGCTGCCGATAAGAAAGCTGCGGCTGAAAAAGCGGCTGCGAAAAAGGCTGCCGCCGCTGAAAAAGCCGCAGCAGCTGCCGGTGTTGACGATCTGTTGGGCGACCTGAGTTCTGGTAAGAATGCGCCGAAAACTGGCGGTGGGGCGAAAGGTAGTGGTCAGCCGTCGAAAGACAGTGGCACCTCTGGTGCTAACGGTGGTGCGACAGGTGCAGATATCAGCGCTTACGCTAAGCAGATCCAGGTTGCGATTCAGAATCGCCTGTTCGATGCGGGTCTTTATCAGGGCAAGCAATGCGTATTGCATATCAATCTTGAGCCGGACGGTAGATTGAAAAATGTGACGTCTGAAGGTGGCGATCCTGCGCTTTGCCAGGCAGCGTTGGCCGCAGCAAGATCGGCGAACATTCCTAAACCGCCTAACGAGGCTGTTTATGAAAAGATAAAAGATGCCAAACTAGACTTTAAGCTGTAACCACTCTTCTCACAGAAGAATGAAAAACAGTCTATTGTCGTAACCAGGCTTTAGTAGTTTTGTGTATTTGGGTTTGTTAACATTCTGCTAAATTATCGTGGGTAAGGTTACCCGGATAAGGGAGATATGATGAAGCAGGCATTACGTGTAGCATTTGGTTTTTTAATGCTGTGGGCAGCAGTACTGCACGCAGAAGTACGTATCGAGATCACCCAGGGGGTGGACTCGGCACGCCCAATCGGTGTTGTTCCGTTCCAGTGGGCCGGTCCTGGCGCTGCACCTGAAGATGCCGGTGGCATCGTGGCGGCTGACCTGCGTAACAGCGGTAAATTCAACCCGTTAGATCGTTCTCGTCTGCCTCAGCAGCCGGGTAGCGCGCAGGAAGTACAGCCTGCGGCATGGTCTGCACTGGGTATTGATGCCGTGGTTGTGGGTCAGGTTACCCCTAACCCGGACGGTTCTTACAACGTGGCGTGGCAGCTGGTTGATACCGGCGGTGCACCTGGTACCGTACTGGCACAAAACTCTTATAAGGTCACTAAACAGTACCTGCGCTATGCGGCACACGCAGCCAGCGATGCGGTATTCGAAAAACTGACCGGCATCAAAGGTGCATTCCGTACCCGTATTGCTTATGTGGTACAGACCAACGGTGGTCAGTTCCCGTATGAGCTGCGCGTATCTGACTACGACGGCTACAACCAATTCCTGGTGAAACGTTCTTCACAGCCTCTGATGTCTCCAGCCTGGTCTCCGGATGGCTCTAAACTGGCCTACGTAACCTTCGAAAGCGGACGTTCTGCGCTGGTTATCCAGACGCTGGCTAACGGTGCTGTTCGTCAGGTGGCGTCGTTCCCTCGCCACAACGGTGCGCCTTCGTTCTCTCCGGACGGGTCTAAATTGGCCTTTGCGCTGTCTAAAACCGGTAGCCTGAACCTGTACGTGATGGACATTGGCTCTGGTCAGATCCGTCAGGTGACCGATGGTCGTAGCAACAACACCGAACCATCATGGTTCCCGGACAGTCAAAACCTGGCGTTTACCTCTGACCAGGCTGGCCGTCCACAAATCTATAAAGTAAACATTAACGGCGGTGCTCCGCAGCGTATTTCCTGGGAAGGTTCTCAGAACCAGAACGCAGACGTGAGCAGCGACGGTAAATTTATGGTAATGGTGAGCTCCAACGGTGGGCAGCAGCACATTGCCAAACAAGATCTGGTAGCGGGTGGCGTTCAAGTTCTGTCGTCAACGTTCCTGGATGAAACGCCAAGTCTGGCACCTAACGGCACTATGGTAATCTACAGCTCTTCTCAGGGGATGGGATCTGTGCTGAATCTGGTTTCTACAGATGGGCGTTTCAAAGCGCGTATTCCGGCAACTGATGGACAGGTAAAATCACCTGCCTGGTCGCCGTATCTGTAAATAATAATTAATTGATTACTAAAGGAATCATAGAAATGCAACTGAACAAAGTGCTGAAGGGGCTGATGATCGCTCTGCCTGTAATGGCAATCGCAGCGTGTTCTTCTAACAAGAACGCCAGCAATGACCAGAGCGGCGAAGGCATGATGGGTGCCGGCACCGGTATGGACGCGAACGGCAATGGCAACATGTCTTCTGAAGAGCAGGCGCGTCTTCAGATGCAGCAGCTGCAGCAGAACAACATCGTTTACTTCGATCTGGATAAATACGACATCCGTTCTGACTTCGCTGCGATGCTGGATGCTCACGCTAACTTCCTGCGTAGCAACCCATCTTACAAAGTCACCGTAGAAGGTCACGCGGACGAACGTGGTACTCCAGAGTACAACATCTCCCTGGGTGAACGTCGTGCTAACGCTGTTAAAATGTACCTGCAGGGTAAAGGCGTTTCTGCTGACCAGATCTCCATCGTTTCTTACGGTAAAGAAAAACCTGCAGTACTGGGTCACGACGAAGCGGCTTACTCCAAAAACCGTCGTGCCGTACTGGTTTACTAAGAGAATTGCATGAGCAGTAACTTCAGACATCATCTGTTGAGTCTGTCGTTACTGGTTGGAATAGCGGCCCCCTGGGCCGCTTTTGCTCAGGCACCAATCAGTAGTGTCGGCTCAGGCTCGGTAGAAGACCGGGTCACTCAACTCGAGCGTATTTCTAACGCTCACAGCCAGCTTTTAACCCAACTCCAGCAACAACTTTCTGATAACCAAAACGATATTGACTCTCTCCGCGGTCAGATTCAGGAAAGCCAGTATCAGCTTAACCAGGTTGTAGAACGTCAGAAGCAAATCTTGTTGCAGATAGATAGCCTGAGCAGCGGCGGTGGTGCAGCACAAGCACAGCCAGCAGCGGGCGATCAGAGCGGTGCAGCAGCAACTGCACCGGCAGCGGATGCATCAGCTTCAACAGGTGCGCCTGTACAGAGCGGTGACGCGAATACGGATTACAACGCTGCCATTGCCCTGGTGCAGGATCAATCTCGTCAGGATGACGCGCTTGCTGCGTTTCAGAGCTTTGTTAAGAAATACCCTGATTCCACTTACCAGCCCAATGCGAATTACTGGCTCGGTCAGCTGAATTACAACAAGGGTAAAAAGGACGATGCGGCGTTTTATTTTGCCTCCGTGGTGAAAAACTACCCGAAATCGCCAAAAGCGCCTGATGCGATGTACAAAGTGGGCGTCATCATGCAGGACAAAGGCGACACTGCGAAAGCCAAAGCGGTTTATCAGCAGGTGGTCTCTAAATTCCCCGGTACCGAAGGTGCTAAGCAGGCGCAAAAACGTCTGAATTCGATGGGATGATTATCGCATGACCAGAAATCGCGTTATTTCTGGTCGTGCAGCATGATTACTAAGCAGTTAAGTGATCTTCATCGAAATTTTTGTTGCGCTGAATTCTTAAATCAGTAATATATGCCGCCGTTGCCACGGGATATCAAACAACGTGAAAACAGCGTAAAAGTGGGTCGTTAGCTCAGTTGGTAGAGCAGTTGACTTTTAATCAATTGGTCGCAGGTTCGAATCCTGCACGACCCACCACTTAACGCATTACCGGCAGTACAGAGTGGGTGATTAGCTCAGTTGGTAGAGCATCTCCTTTACACGGAGGGGGTCGGCGGTTCGAGCCCGTCATCACCCACCACTCGGGTCGTTAGCTCAGTTGGTAGAGCAGTTGACTTTTAATCAATTGGTCGCAGGTTCGAATCCTGCACGACCCACCACTTCAAAGTGGTACCGAGTAAAAATCTTCGAAGTCAGCACCCGAATGGGTCGTTAGCTCAGTTGGTAGAGCAGTTGACTTTTAATCAATTGGTCGCAGGTTCGAATCCTGCACGACCCACCACTTCGAAGAAAAAAATCCCGCAAGGGGTCGTTAGCTCAGTTGGTAGAGCAGTTGACTTTTAATCAATTGGTCGCAGGTTCGAATCCTGCACGACCCACCAGTGTAAAAAAGCGCCCTAAAGGCGCTTTTTTGCTATCTGCAACAACAAATGCTCCGCACATCTATTCCCGGTGACTTTTCACTCCAGATTCGCTATCTTGTTTAGTATACAAAACACAATTGCCGTGCGTTTTGCTATGTCAGGCAAAAGAAAGGCAATATTGTTAAGCCAGTAAAACGAGAAGCCATAATGAGCGTGATGTTTGATCCTGAAGCCGCAATCTATCCGTTTCCGCCAAAACCTGTCCCGCTGAGCCGGGATGAAAAGCAATTCTACCGTGAAAAGATCAAGCGTCTTCTTAAAGAGCGAGATGCGGTGATGGTGGCGCATTACTACACCGATCCGGAAATTCAGCAGCTGGCGGAAGAGACCGGCGGCTGTATTTCTGACTCACTGGAGATGGCGCGCTTCGGTGCAAGACATCCGGCCTCCACGCTACTGGTTGCAGGCGTGCGCTTTATGGGCGAAACGGCAAAGATCCTCAGCCCTGAAAAAACCATTCTGATGCCAACGCTTAATGCGGAGTGTTCACTGGATCTCGGCTGCCCGATTGACGAATTCACGGCCTTCTGTGATGCCCATCCTGACCGTACCGTGGTGGTTTATGCCAACACCTCCGCGGCGGTAAAAGCGCGGGCAGACTGGGTGGTCACGTCAAGCATCGCCGTTGAATTGATTGAACATCTGGACAGTATGGGTGAGAAAATTATCTGGGCGCCTGACCGCCATCTCGGAAATTATGTCCAGAAGCAGACGGGGGCTGACGTTCTCTGCTGGCAGGGTGCCTGTATTGTGCACGACGAATTCAAGACCCAGGCGCTGGCCCGTATGAAGGCGCTTTATCCTGACGCTGCCATTCTTGTTCACCCTGAATCACCGCAGTCGATCGTTGACATGGCGGATGCTGTGGGTTCAACCAGCCAGCTTATCAACGCTGCCCGGACGTTGCCTCACACGCAGCTTATTGTGGCGACCGATCGCGGTATCTTCTACAAGATGCAGCAGGCCGTGCCGGAGAAGGAGCTCCTCGAAGCGCCAACGGCAGGCGAGGGCGCAACGTGTCGCAGCTGCGCGCATTGCCCGTGGATGGCGATGAACGGCCTGAAGGCAATTGCCGAAGGACTCGAGACCGGCGGCGCAGCACATGAAATCCATGTGGATGCTGCTCTGCGTGAAGGTGCGTTAATTCCGCTTAACCGCATGCTGGATTTTGCAGCTACACTACGTACGTAATTCAACACGCCCTGGGGAAAAGATGGATTTTTTTAGCACACAGAACATTCTGGTTCATATACCGATTGGTGCAGGTGGCTATGACCTGTCATGGATTGAGGCCGTTGGCACGCTGGCGGGATTACTGTGTATCTGGCTCGCAAGCCTGGAGAAGATCAGTAATTACGCGTTCGGGCTCATAAACGTCACGCTGTTTGCGATTATCTTCTTCCAGATCCAGCTCTACGCAAGCCTGCTTTTGCAGCTGTTCTTCTTCGCAGCCAATATTTACGGCTGGTATGCGTGGTCGCGCCAGAACAGTCAGCAGGAGGCCGAGCTTCAAATCCGCTGGCTGCCGTTGCCGAAAGCGATCGCTTGGCTTGTCGCCTGCGTGGTTGCCATTGGTTTAATGACCGTCTACATCAACCCGGTGTTTGCGTTCCTGACCCGCATTGCTGTGGCGGTCATGTCCGGCATAGGGTTGAATGTGACGATGCCAGAGCTCCAGCCAGATGCCTTCCCGTTCTGGGATTCCTGCATGATGGTGCTGTCGATTGCGGCGATGATCCTGATGACCCGTAAATACGTTGAGAACTGGCTGCTGTGGGTCATCATCAACGTCATCAGCGTGGTAATTTTCGCGCTACAGGGCGTCTATGCCATGTCGCTGGAATATCTGCTGCTGACCTTCATTGCGCTGAACGGCAGCCGAATGTGGATTAACAGCGCGCGTGAGCGAGGCTCTCACGCGCTTTCCAGCTAGTGGTGATGATGATGCGAATGGCCGGACTGCGCCTCGTTAAGGTGGCAGTCCGGGCCGTTACAAGGCTGATACTCCATCTGAATGGTGACGTGGCCAATTTCGTAGTGATGTTCAAGAAAATGCTGGATACGTTCAAGCAGCGCATCATGGTCGTTAGGCGGGATCACCTGGACGTGCAAGGTCATGACCGGTTTCTCCCCCACCAGCCAGACGTGTACATGATGAACATTGCGGACTTCCGGGACAGAACGGCGCAGGTTACGTTTCAGCTCGTCAATATCCATGGATGCCGGTGCCCCTTCAAGCAGTTCATTGACGCTCTCCTTCAGCAACCGCCAGGCGCTGCGCAAGACCAGACACGATACCAACACGGAAAGAATCGGATCGACAGGCGTCCAGCCGGTATAGAGGATCACCAGCGCGGCCACAATCGCCCCGACTGAACCGAGCAAATCACCCAGGACATGCAGAGCCGCAGCCCGCACGTTGAGGTTCTTCTCCCCGCTGCCGCGGTGCAAAATCCAGAATGCCAGGATATTCGCCAGCAGCCCTGCCACGGCTATCACCATCATTGTCGCCCCGGCGATCGGCTGAGGGTGTCTAAAACGCTGTACCGCCTCCCAGACGATAAGAACGGTAATGACCACCAGCGCAATAGCGTTAACAAACGCGGCAAGGGTTGTCAGCCTCAGCCAGCCGAAGGTATGGCGCGCATTCGGAGGTCGACGCGCAAACTGCACGGCCAGCAGGGCGAAGAGCAACGCGGCTGCATCGGTCAGCATATGCCCGGCATCAGCCAGAAGCGCCAGAGAGCCGGAAACCAGCCCGCCAATGACTTCGATAACCATAAACGTTGCCGTGACGCCAAAGGCCAGCATAAGTCGTTTAGCGTTGTCGTTGCCCGGAGTTTGTGAGTGTGAGTGGGTATGCGCCATGTCTGCTTTCCTGATTTATTATTGTTTTTAGTGTAGCGTTTTTAATGGGTTGCTCCAAAAAGAAAGGAGAGCCTGAGCTCTCCTTTTTCTTCCGATCACAGCGGATTATTGGGTAGTGCCATCGGTTTTGGTATTGGCGTCATTACCCACCTTGTCGTTAGGATTCGGGCATTTGCCGTCTTTGCACATAGAGTTCTTATGAACCTCATCCGAACTCATATTGTCATGATTCATAGTGCCGGAACCGCTACCGTTCGGATGCAGCATGGTGCCGCCGGTATTGGTATTGCCGGTGTTGATCTGGTTATTATCGACATTATTCGGGGCGATATTTTGTTTCGCATCAGGGGCGACCTGGCCTGCTGACGCTGCCGCATTGGCATCACCGTTGTTGTCTGAGCTACCCGTTTCCGCAGCAAGGACGCTGCCGCTTGCCAGGGTAAGTGTGGCTGTCAGGAAGAGGGTTGCCAGTTTTGTCATTTTCATCATGGTGCTCCTGTTCTTGTCGTTACGCTGGATAACATTCTCCAACAGTGCATCTTTTTCAGAGGCGAAAGCTCCCGCATTACCGACTTATGTCAGTAGGGAATCGCGTTTAAGCGTGTAAAATTGGTTGTTACAGTTAAAAAGCTTAGGTTAGATCTCATTTTTCGCTATTTTGTGGCGATTTTTAGGCTAATTCCAGGAATTATCTGCGTGAAGTGTAAAACCGTGTTTACACTTCCTGGTCGACAAGATAGATTGAAAGGATTGCTTTCATTACAAAAGATATGGCAGAGCTGGAAAGAAAATGAATTATCAGAACGACGATTTACGTATTAAAGAGATCAATGAGTTATTACCTCCTGTAGCACTCCTTGAGAAATTCCCCGCCACTGAAAATGCCGCAAACACGGTTTCTCATGCTCGTAAAGCGATCCATAAGATCCTGAAAGGTAATGACGATCGTCTTCTGGTGGTGATTGGCCCGTGCTCTATTCACGATCCTGCGGCGGCAAAAGAGTATGCAGCAAGACTGCTCCAGTTACGTGAAGAGCTGAAGGGCGAGCTTGAAATCGTGATGCGCGTTTACTTTGAAAAACCGCGTACCACCGTGGGCTGGAAAGGGCTGATTAACGATCCGCACATGGATAACAGTTTCCAGATCAACGACGGTCTGCGCATCGCGCGCAAGCTGCTGCTGGAGATCAACGACAGCGGCCTGCCTGCGGCCGGTGAGTTTCTGGACATGATTACGCCTCAGTATCTGGCAGACCTGATGAGCTGGGGCGCAATTGGTGCCCGTACCACCGAATCTCAGGTTCACCGCGAGCTGGCTTCCGGTCTCTCTTGCCCGGTTGGTTTTAAAAACGGGACGGATGGCACGATGAAGGTGGCCATTGATGCCATCAATGCTGCTGGCGCACCGCACTGCTTCCTGTCGGTGACAAAATGGGGTCACTCCGCCATTGTTAACACCAGCGGGAACGGCGACTGCCATATCATTTTGCGCGGCGGCAAAGAGCCAAACTACAGTGCAAAGCATGTCGCAGAAGTGAAGGTCGGGCTGGAAAAAGCCGGGCTGCCACCGCAGGTCATGATCGATTTCAGCCATGCCAACTCCAGCAAGCAGTTCAAAAAGCAGATGGAAGTGGGTGCAGACGTCTGTCAGCAGATTGCCGGCGGTGAGAAGGCGGTGATTGGGGTGATGATCGAAAGCCATCTGGTTGAAGGTAACCAGAACCTGGAAAGCAGCGAACCGCTGGTTTATGGTAAGAGCGTGACGGATGCCTGCATTGGCTGGGAAGATACCGACACGATCCTGAGTCAGCTGGCGAATGCGGTAAAAGCGCGTCGCGGTTAATCCGATGCGGAAATAAAAAAGCGCGGAAGGTTCCGCGCTTTTTTTATGTCTTGCGAAAATTACTTCGCTTTACCCTGGTTCGCGACAGCCGCTGCTTTCGCCGCGATTTCTTCTGCGTTACCCAGATAGTAATGTTTGATTGGTTTGAAGTTTTCGTCGAACTCATATACCAGCGGTACGCCAGTCGGGATGTTCAGTTCGAGGATTTCGTCTTCACCCATGTTGTCCAGGTATTTTACCAGCGCACGCAGGGAGTTACCGTGAGCGGCGATAATCACGCGCTCACCGCTTTTCAGGCGTGGCAGAATGGTTTCGTTCCAGTAAGGCACAACGCGGTCGATGGTCAGCGCCAGGCTCTCGGTGGTTGGCAGCTCAGCGTCGGTCAGTTTTGCATAACGTGGGTCGTGGCCCGGGTAGCGCTCGTCATCTTTGGTCAGCTCCGGTGGCGTAATTGCGAAACCGCGGCGCCACTGTTTAACCTGCTCGTCGCCATATTTTTCAGCGGTTTCTGCTTTGTTCAGACCCTGCAGCGCACCGTAGTGACGTTCGTTCAGTTTCCAGGATTTCTCAACCGGCAGCCAGGCCTGATCCAGTTCGTCAAGAACGTTCCACAGGGTGTGGATGGCACGTTTCAGCACAGAGGTGTAAGCAAAATCAAAGCTGAAGCCTTCTTCCTTCAGCAGTTTACCTGCTGCTTTTGCTTCGCTTACGCCTTTCTCGGACAGATCAACGTCGTACCAACCGGTAAAGCGGTTTTCGTTGTTCCACTGACTTTCGCCGTGACGCACCAGGACCAGCTTAGTTATAGCCATCTCTTACTCCTCAAGCATTTTTAGAATGATAACAATTCTCATTATATTGCCGTGGCTATGCCAGCAGCAACGCTTAACCCTAACCATAGCGAAAATAGTCTCTGAGTGTAAGATGCTTGTGAATCCAGGGTTATGATTTTGTCTGCGATCGGCGCTATTTTCAGCAAGGCGTGCAGAAAAAAGCCCTCCGATGGGAGGGCTTAAAATCAATGCGGAATAAAATGATATTCCGTCACGCTAACATACTCTTCACCCGGGCGCAGCACACAGTCTGGCTGCGGCCATTCCGGATGATTCGGGCTGTCCGGGAGGAACTCGCTCTCCAGCGCCAGGCCTTGCCAGTCGCTGTACTCATCGTGTTCGCGCGCCGTCGTGCCGCCAAGATAGTTGCCTGAGTAGAATTGCAGCGCAGGTGCGGAGGTATAAACCGTCATCTGCAGCTTTTCATCCGCAGACCAGACCTGTGCTGCAGGTTGCTTCACATCACCTTTTGCCTGCAGCAGGAAAGCGTGGTCGTAGCCTTTCACCTTGCGCTGATCGTCATCGCTCAGGAAATCCTGTGCGATGGTTTTCGCACTGCGGAAGTCAAAGCTGGTGCCGCTCACGCACTTCAGCCCCTGATACGGAATGCCCATCTCGTCAACCGGCAAATAGTCATCCGCAAAGATTTGCAGCTTATGGTTACGCACGTCGCACTGGTTACCGTCCAGATTAAAATACGCGTGATTGGTCAGATTGACCGGACATGGCTTGTCGACTGTCGCACGGTATTCAATAGCGATACGGTTGTCGTCGGTCAGCGTAAAGCGTGCGGAGGCGATAAGGTTCCCCGGGAAACCCTGATCCCCATCAAGCGAATCCAGTGAGAACTGCACTTCGCTGTCGTTTTGGCGGACAATTTTCCAGCGACGTTTGTCAAAGCCTTCCGGGCCGCCGTGCAGCTGGTTCTCACCCTGGCTTGGGAGCAGGTCGTACTGCACGCCGTCGAGTTCAAAGCGGCTTTTCGCGATGCGGTTAGCATAGCGCCCTACGGACGCGCCCAGATAGGCGGACTGATTGATATACTGCTCAGGCGAGGCGCAGCCGAGAAGGGTTTCGCGTACGCTGCCATCCGGCATGGGAACGCGGGCGGAAAGCAGCGTGGCTCCCCAGTCCATCAGCGTAACCACCATCCCTGCGCTGTTGCGCAGGGTTAACAGGCGATACGGCAGACCATCCGGTGCAAGGGTGGGTGTTTCATTTAGCACTGTCCGGCTCCTTGTGATGCTTTACACACGTAGAAAGTTTCTTTAATACCCGTTTTCGCTTCGTACTGTTTTTCTACCGCCTGCTGGACGGCAGGAACAAGTTCTTCCGGCACCAGGGCAACGATGCAGCCCCCGAAACCGCCGCCGGTCATGCGCACGCCGCCTTTATCGCCAATTGTTGCTTTTACGATCTCAACCAGCGTGTCGATTTGCGGCACGGTGATTTCAAAGTCGTCGCGCATGGAGGCATGAGATTCCGCCATCAGCTCACCCATACGTTTCAGGTCGCCTTTCGCCAGCGCGGACGCGGCTTCAACGGTACGGGCGTTCTCTGTCAGTACGTGACGAACGCGTTTGGCAACGACCGGATCCAGCTCGTATGCCACTTTGTTAAATTCATTGAGCGTTACGTCGCGCAGGGCGGGCTGCTGGAAGAAGCGAGCGCCGGTCTCGCATTGTTCGCGGCGCGTGTTGTATTCGCTACCCACCAGCGTGCGTTTAAAGTTGCTGTTGACGATCACGACAGCCGCACCTTTTGGCAGGGGAACGGCTTTGGTGCCAAGAGAACGGCAGTCGATCAGCAGCGCGTGTTCTTTTTTGCCCAGCGCAGAGATCAGCTGGTCCATGATGCCGCAGTTACAGCCCACGAACTGGTTCTCTGCTTCCTGACCATTCAGGGCGATTTGCGCGCCGTCCAGCGGCAGATGATAAAGCTGCTGGAAGACGGTTCCTACGGCGACTTCCAGAGAAGCCGAGGAGCTTAAACCCGCACCCTGCGGCACGTTGCCGCTAATAACTAAATCCGCACCGCCAAAGTTCTTGTTACGCTTCTGCAGATGCTTCACCACGCCGCGCACGTAGTTAGACCACTGCTGGCTGTCGTGCGTCACGATCGGGGCATCGAGGGAAAACTCGTCCGTCTCATTACCGTAATCCGCGGCAATGACGCGGACTTTACGGTCGTCGCGCTTCGCACAGCTGATGACGGTCTGGTAATCGATGGCGCAGGGCAGAACAAAGCCGTCGTTGTAGTCGGTGTGTTCACCGATCAGGTTGACGCGGCCAGGCGCCTGGATAACGTGAGTGGCAGGGTAGCCAAATTTTTCAGCAAACAGGGATTGTGTTTTATCTTTCAGACTCATTTATTAGACTCCTGATTCGCGATAATGGACGTCGCTAACGGCCCGCAGACGTTCTGCCGCCTGTTCCGCCGTCAGGTCACGCTGCGTTTCCGCCAGCATTTCATAGCCCACCATAAATTTACGTACTGTCGCAGAGCGCAGCAGCGGCGGATAGAAATGGGCGTGCAGCTGCCAGTGCTGATTCTCTTCCCCGTTAAACGGTGCACCGTGCCAGCCCATTGAGTACGGGAAGGAGCACTGGAACAGATTGTCGTAACGGCTGGTCAGTTTTTTTAGCGCCAGAGCAAGGTCGTCGCGCTGCGCGTCGTTGAGTTCGGTAATGCGCTGTACGTGCGCTTTCGGCAGCAGCAGCGTTTCAAACGGCCAGGCGGCCCAGTAAGGTACGACGGCCAGCCAGTGTTCGGTTTCCACCACGGTACGGCTGCCGTCGGCCAGCTCACGGCGGGTGTAATCCACCAGCATTGGGGAACCGTTTTCCGCGTAATACGCTTTTTGCAGGCGGTCTTCACGCTCGGCTTCGTTGGGCAGGAAACTGTTTGCCCAGATCTGACCGTGCGGATGCGGGTTAGAACAGCCCATGGCTGCGCCTTTGTTTTCGAACACCTGCACCCACGGATAAGTCTGACCCAGCTCTGCGGTTTGCGTTTGCCAGGTGCTTACGACCTCTTTTAGCGCCTCAACGCTCAGTTCAGGCAGCGTTTTGCTGTGATCGGGCGAGAAGCAGATCACGCGGCTGGTACCGCGTGCGCTTTCGCAGCGCATCAGCGGATCGTGGCTTTCCGGCGCGTCCGGCGTGTCGGTCATCAGGGCCGCGAAATCATTGGTGAAAACGAAGGTGCCTTTGTAATTCGGGTTTTTATCTCCCGTCACGCGCGTATTGCCCGGACACAGGAAGCAGTCCGGGTCGTGCTGTGGAAGCGTTTGTTTCGCAGGCGTCTCTTGCGCCCCCTGCCAGGGGCGCTTTGCGCGATGCGGAGAAACCAAAATCCATTGCCCGCTTAACGGGTTAAAACGACGATGCGGATGATCGACGGGATTAAACAAAGTCATGACGGATCCTTAGTCCGGATAACCCTGCGGATGGCGCGACTGCCAGTGCCAGGTATCCTGTGCCATTTCATCAAGCGTGCGGGTGACACGCCAGTTAAGCTCTTTGTCAGCTTTGGAGGCATCGGCCCAGTACGCCGGGAGATCGCCTTCACGACGTGGAGCAAAGTGGTAGTTCACCGGCTTGCCGCAGGCTTTGCTGAAGGCGTTAACCACATCCAGCACGCTGCTGCCGATCCCGGCGCCAAGGTTGTAAATATGCACGCCAGGTTTGTCAGCCAGCTGCTGCATCGCCGCCACGTGGCCGTCGGCCAGATCCATCACGTGGATATAGTCACGCACGCCGGTGCCATCTTCGGTTGGATAGTCGTTACCAAAAATAGCCAGCGAGTCGCGGCGGCCTACGGCAACCTGGGCGATATACGGCATCAGGTTATTTGGAATGCCCTGCGGGTCTTCACCCATATCGCCAGACGGATGGGCGCCGACCGGGTTGAAGTAGCGCAGCAGGGCGATGCTCCACTCAGGCTGTGCTTTTTGCAGGTCGGTCAGGATCTGCTCCACCATCAGCTTGCTTTTGCCATACGGGCTTTGCGGCGTACCGGTAGGGAAGCTCTCAACGTAAGGAATTTTGGGCTGATCGCCGTAGACGGTGGCGGAAGAACTGAAGATGAAATTCTTCACGTTTGCGGCGCGCATAGCAGAGATTAAACGCAGCGTACCGTTAACGTTATTGTCGTAATACTCAAGCGGTTTCGCTACCGATTCGCCGACCGCTTTCAGACCGGCGAAGTGGATCACCGCTTCAATAGCGTGGTCGTGAAGGATCTCTGTCATCAGCGCTTCGTTGCGGATGTCGCCTTCCACGAAAGTCGGCTGTTTACCGCCAAGACGTTCAATCACAGGCAGCACGCTGCGCTTACTGTTGCACAGGTTATCGAGGATGATGACATCGTGGCCGTTTTGCAGCAGCTGCACGCAGGTATGACTACCTATGTAACCGCTACCACCTGTTACCAGAACTCGCATATTTAGCTCCATTGGGCTTATGGTATGTAATAACCATAGCATAACAGAGACGCGAAAAGTGTGACATGGGATAAAATAGTGGAATCGTTTACACTGTTTTTAAAATCCGATTTTCAACCGTAATGGGGCATTGTAGATCAACGGGATAGAGATGTCTTAGTGCAGGTTATCTGAAAAACGGAGGGCGGGGCCCTCCGGAGGCTAATCGATTTTGCTTTGCAGATAATGGTAGTTGTCACCGTCCGGAATAAACTCCAGGCGATGGGTTATGCAGGAGGGGGCATCTTCGGCATGGTGTGAAACAAACAGCAGCTGCGTTTCGCCTTCGCCAATCAGCACATCGACAAAGCGGCGGATCAGCTGGCGGTTTAGCGGATCCAGCCCCTGCAGCGGTTCATCCAGAATAAGCAGCGTAGGATGTTTCACCAGCGCGCGAACGATAAGCGCCAGGCGCTGCTGCCCCCACGACAGGCTATGAAACGGCGCGTCAGCGACCCGGTTGTCCATGCCGAGAATATCCAGCCACTGCTGAGCCAGCTTGCGCTGTTTGTCCGACACCGCCTGATAAATGCCGATGGAATCAAAATAGCCGGAAAGGATCGCGTTGCGTACCGTGGTACTGACCCGGTAGTCCAGATGCAGGCTGCTGCTGACGTAGCCGATATGTTTTTTAATATCCCAGATGGTTTCGCCGCTGCCGCGACGCCGGCCAAACAGCGTGAGATCGTTGCTGTAGCCCTGCGGGTGATCGCCGGTTATCAGGCTCAGCAGCGTCGATTTTCCCGCGCCGTTGGGGCCGACAATCTGCCAGTGTTCGCCAGGATTGACCGTCCAGCTGAGGTGGTTAAGGATCGGGCGATCGTCATAAGAGACCACCCCGTCACGCAGCACGATGCGTGGCTGGTGGGGATCGAGCGCGTGGCGGGCCGAAGGGGCGTCAGGCTCCGGAAGGGTAATACCGTCAAGCCGTTCGCTATGGGCGAGCTGGGCAATGAGCGCCTGCTTAAGGAGCGCCGATTTTTCGCCAGTCTCTGTCAGGTTACAGTCGGCCAGTACGCCTGCGTGCTGGATAAAATCCGGAATTTCATCAAAACGGTTAAGCACCAGCACGAGGGTATATCCCTGCTGATTAAGCGACTCCAGCAGGGATGCCAGCTGCGCACGGGATTGCACGTCAAGGCCGTCGAACGGTTCGTCGAGGATCAGCAGCTCAGGCTCGCTCATTAGTGCCTGACAAAGCAGCGTTTTTCGCGTCTCGCCGGTAGAAAGGTATTTAAAGCGCCGGTCCAGCAGGCCGGTGATGCCGAACCGTTCTGCCAGGCGCTGACAGCGGGCAGGATCTTTCACCTCATCCTGAATAATTTCCGCCGTCGTGCGGCCGGTATCTTCTTCACCAGGGCTGAGCAAATCGGTGTTGTTGCGCTGCCACTCGTCGCTCACCAGCTTTTGCAGTTGTTCAAATGACAGACGCGTCAGGCGAGTAACGTCACGCTGATAGTCACCCTTGAGGAGGGTGAGCTCGCCGGCCAGCGCGCGGGCCAGCGCAGATTTACCGCTGCCGTTAGTGCCGACAAACGCCCAGCTTTCACCCGCGCGTATTGTCAAATCAGCAATCGTCAGCGTTCGGGTATCGCCAAGACGAAACGTGCCTTGCGAAATATGCAATGATGACATGATTTATCCCTGTTTTTGCAGCAACAGATATCAGGGATACGCACTGTTGGTACGATTGTCAATGCGCTCAGCACAATGTGGCGATAATCACCCGGTCTGCGTTGAACCAGGCGGTGACAACATCCCCTTCTTCTAAACCGTCCGCATCGCTGAGCGGTATCGTCGCGCAAAGCTTTTGTCCGTCTGCCAGAGTCATCAACACTTCGCACTGCTCCTTGCCGCGTTCGATATGGCTGATTGCGCCCTGGAGCTGGTTATCTGCTGCTTTTGCCGCGTCGGCATGGCGTGTGATATTGACCCACGGCGCTTTCAGCAACACCAGCACCTCTTTACCTTCATCCAGTGCAAGCCGTTCTGCGCTTTGTGCCGTTATCGCGGCTTTCAGACGGGTGGTGCCATCTGCAAGCAGGATCTCTATATGCTGCTGTACCTGGAGATTATCGCGCGCCGTCACCGTACCAAACCACTGGTTGCGGGCGCTGGTTTGCAACGAGAAGCGGGAAATGGCGGCCAGCAAACTGTCCAGCGGCACGTTATCGTCATCGCTTAACGCATCGAACGCTTTTTGCTGGATCTGGCCCAGGAGATCGTAAAGCTGAATAAGACGCTGGCCATAGCGTGTCACGATTGCACCACCGCCGCCTTTGCCGCCTGTGGCTCTGTCTACCAGCGGTTGCTCGCTCAGGGTGTTCATGTCGTTGATGGCATCCCAGGCGCTTTTATAGCTAATCCCGGCGTTTTTCGCCCCCTGGCTAATCGAGCCGGTTTGTTCTATTTGTTTAAGCAGGGCGATACGTCGCGGATCGGCGAAAAGCTTTTGCTGAAGTCTGAGAGTGAGGAGAATTTCGGCCTGCATAACAGTATCCTGGCAAAAAGAGTATTGTGACCCAAATGGTGCAGGGCGCAAAGGGTACCGCACAAAAGGGGATGTTTTTCTCACTTGAAAGGGTAGAATAAGCCATTCACAATATCTGGAGAAAACCATGTTAGAGTTGTTGAAAAGTCTGGTATTCGCCGTGATCATGGTACCAGTAGTGATGGCCATCATCCTCGGTGCCATCTACGGCCTGGGTGAAGTGTTCAACCTCTTTTCGAACATTGGTCACAGAGACCAGGCTAAAAAGCAGCATTGATTCCCCACAAAACGCCCGGCTTGTCCGGGCGTTTTGCTCTCAAGGTTTTCTCACTTTCGCCGATATCATTTAATGTATCACGCCGATTTACCCCTTGAGCGGTACGATTAAACGCTGGGATCTCCCTGACGTTACCGTTATATTGGTATGTATATAACGATACTCACAGGAGCTACAAATGGCACGTACATGGGTACGCCTTTTCGCAGGGGCAACGCTGACACTTTCACTTACCGGACACGCGCTGGCGGACGACGGTAAAATTACGGTCTTTGCGGCGGCGTCGTTGACCAATGCAATGCAGGATATCGCGGCGGCGTATAAAAAAGAGAAAAACGTCGAGGTGGTCTCCTCGTTTGCGTCTTCCTCTACGCTGGCGCGCCAGATAGAAGCGGGCGCACCGGCGGATCTGTTCATTTCGGCTGACCAGAAGTGGATGGATTACGCAGCGGAGAAGAAAGCGATTGATGCGGCAACCCGCGAAACGCTGCTGGGCAATAGCCTGGTCGTTGTGGCGTCAAAAGCCAGCTCACAGGCCGACATCACCATCAACAAAGAGACAAACTGGACCCGCCTGCTGAACGGCGGTCGTCTGGCGGTGGGGGACCCGGAGCACGTTCCGGCCGGGATTTACGCCAAAGAAGCGCTACAAAAGCTGGGCGCGTGGGAGACCCTGTCGCCGAAACTGGCGCCAGCGGAAGACGTTCGCGGCGCGCTGGCGCTGGTGGAACGCAACGAAGCCCCGCTGGGCATTGTCTATGGCTCTGATGCCGTTGCCAGCAAGGGTGTTAAAGTGGTCGCAACCTTCCCGGAAGACTCCCACAAGAAAGTGGAATACCCTGTTGCGATTGTTGATGGACATAAAAATGCGACCGTGACGGCCTTCCGCGATTATTTGAAGGGGCCACAAGCGTCCGCAATCTTTAAACGTTATGGATTTACGACTCACTGATGATATTGACCGATCCTGAATGGCAGGCTGTTCTGCTGAGCCTGAAAGTCTCCTCCCTGGCGGTTGCGCTGAGCTTGCCCTTTGGGATCTTCTTTGCCTGGCTGCTGGTGCGCTGTCGGTTTCCCGGCAAAGCGCTGCTCGACAGCGTGCTTCATCTTCCGCTCGTATTGCCGCCCGTAGTGGTCGGTTATCTGTTGCTGATTTCGATGGGGCGACGCGGTTTTATCGGCGAGAAACTCTACGACTGGTTTGGGTTGACGTTTGCGTTTAGCTGGCGCGGTGCGGTGCTGGCGGCGGCGGTAATGTCATTCCCGCTGATGGTGAGGGCGATCCGCCTCGCGCTGGAAGGCGTGGACATGAAACTCGAACAGGCGGCCCGCACGCTGGGCGCCGGGCGCTGGCGCGTCTTTTTCACCATCACGCTTCCCCTAACGTTACCCGGCATTATTGTCGGCACGGTGCTGGCCTTCGCCCGCTCGCTCGGCGAGTTTGGCGCGACGATCACCTTTGTGTCGAATATTCCCGGCGAGACGCGAACCATCCCGTCGGCGATGTATACTCTGATTCAAACTCCGGGCGGTGAAGGCGCGGCGGCGCGGCTGTGTATTATTTCAATTGTGCTGGCGCTGGTATCGCTAATGGTGTCTGAATGGCTGGCGCGGCTCAGCCGCGAGCGGATGGGGAAATAGACATGCTTGAGCTTCATTTTACCCAGACGCTGGGAAACCATACCCTGACGCTTAGCGAGACGCTGCCTGCAAGCGGCATCACCGCCATCTTTGGCGTGTCGGGAGCGGGGAAAACGTCGCTGATTAATGCCATCAGCGGTCTGACCCGCCCGCAGTCAGGACGGATTGTATTGAACAACCGCGTCTTAAACAACGTGGAAAATAAGGTGTATCTGTCGCCTGATAAACGCCGTATTGGCTATGTTTTCCAGGATGCGCGCTTATTCCCGCACTACAGCGTGCGCGGCAACCTGCGTTACGGCATGGCGAAAAGCATGGCTTCGCAGTTTGATAAGCTGGTAGCGCTTTTAGGTATCGAACCTCTGCTGGACAGACTGCCTTCTTCGCTTTCCGGCGGAGAAAAACAGCGCGTGGCGATTGGCCGCGCGTTGCTGACCGCACCCGAGCTGCTGTTGCTCGACGAACCACTTGCCTCGCTGGATATTCCGCGTAAACGTGAGCTCCTGCCCTACCTGCAGCGCCTGACGCGTGAAATTAATATTCCGATGCTCTACGTCAGCCATTCGCTGGATGAGATCCTGCATCTGGCCGATAACGTGCTGGTGCTGGAAGAGGGCAGCGTTAAGGCCTTCGGCAAACTGGAGGAGGTATGGGGCAGCAGCGTGATGCACCCCTGGTTACCAAAAGAACAGCAGAGCAGCATTCTTAAAGTGAGCGTTCTGGAACATCACCCGCACTACGCGATGACCGCGCTGGCGCTGGGTGACCAGCATCTTTGGGTCAATAAGATCGACAAACCGCTGCAGTCAGCTCTGCGGATCCGTATCCAGGCGTCTGACGTCTCGCTGGTGCTGCAACCCCCGCTGCAGACCAGTATTCGAAATATTCTGCGCGCCAAAGTGGCGGAGTGTTTTGATGATAACGGTCAGGTGGAAGTGAAGCTTGAGGTGGGAAGCCGAACGCTCTGGGCGCGCATCAGCCCGTGGGCCAGGGATGAGTTAGGGATCAAACCCGGCCTGTGGCTTTACGCGCAAATCAAGAGCGTCTCTATCACCACCTGATTACAGCAGATGGGTATAAATGTACTGCGCGATGCTGTCGGTGGTGTTGTCGCCAATCACCACGTTGGCGCGCGCCTTCACGGCGTCATCGGCGTTACCCATCGCCACGCCCGTACCGGCGGCTTCCAGCATGCTGATGTCGTTGTAGTTATCGCCAAAGGCAATCACATCCTGCATCGACCCGCCCTGTGACGCCACATACTGCGTCAAACGCTTGCCTTTGCTGTTGCCTTTGCGGGCAATATCGACCTGGTCGTGCCAGGACCACTCGCACTCCAGACCCAGCGTCTGTTCCACATGTTTCGCGAAGGCATTCAGTTTGGTGGTATCTTCATCCGTCAGGGCGAATTTCCAGATAGCCTCAACGTCCTGGGCTGCCTGACGCAGGGAAGAAACCTGGGTAAAGACCGGACGCTGCGCTTCAGGCAGGGACAGCGCCCAGTTGCTGGTGCGTACCACATGGCCAGTAGGGCGCTCGTACACCATCGCGTTGTCCACGTACATCAGACCGTGAACGTCATGCTCATCAAGCAGATCAATCAGTTGCAGCGCCTGGGGAACCGGCAGCGGGTCGGATTCTAAAACCTTTTTTGCCTGATAATCATACAAATAAGTGCCATTACAGCAAATTGCAGGTGTATCTAACGCCAGTGCCTGATAAAAAGGGTGAATGGCAACGTGATGTCGACCCGTTACGATAAGGAGTTGATATCCCACTTCCTGCGCGCGTTTTAGTGCTTCAAGGGAGGAGGGGAGAAGGGTTTTTTGCGGCGTCAGTAAGGTACCGTCTAAATCCAGAGCAATCACACGCGAGGTCATCTGTTTTCCCGGGTTAATATTGAATTTACGTTTTGATGGGATGGTACACCGAGAGGCGGACGCTTCAAAATTCCTGTCGACAATTCAGCATTCACCGTCAAAAGTTAATTACTTTCATGCGCAGTGAGGAGTGAATATTCATGAAACAAACCGTTTATACCGCCAGTCCTGAAAGCCAGCAGATCCACGTCTGGCGTTTAAATACCGAAGGGTCACTCACGCTGGTTCAGGTTGTAGATGTGCCAGGTCAGGTGCAGCCGATGGTCATCAGCCCGGATAAACGTTTCTTGTACGTGGGTGTGCGCCCGGAGTTCCGCGTGCTGGCCTATCGCATTTCTCCGGACGATGGCGCGCTGACCTATACTGCCGAAGCGCCATTGCCGGGCAGCCCAACCCATATCTCTACCGATCGTAAAGGCAACTTTGTCTTCAGCGGCTCGTATAACGCGGGCTGCGTCAGCGTAACGCGTCTGGAAGATGGCATTCCGGTCGAAACCGTGGATGTGGTGGAAGGGCTTGAAGGCTGCCACTCGGCGAATATCTCTCCGGATAACCGCACGCTGTGGGTGCCTGCGCTGAAGCAGGATCGTATCTGCCTGTTCACCCTGAGCGACGATGGTCACCTGGTGGCGCAGAATCCTGCTGAAGTCACTACCGTTGAGGGCGCGGGCCCGCGTCATATGGTCTTCCATCCGAACCAGCAGTACGCCTACGTGGTCAATGAACTGAACAGCTCAGTGGACGTATGGGAACTGAAAGATCCTAACGGCCAGATTGAGTGCGTGCAGACGCTGGATATGATGCCGTCTGACTTCTCCGACACCCGCTGGGCGGCTGATATTCACATTACGCCGGATGGCCGTCATCTGTACGCCTGTGACCGTACCTCCAGCCTGATTACCGTCTTCAGCGTCTCCGAGGATGGCAGCGTGCTGGCCATTGAAGGTTTCCAGCCAACGGAGACCCAGCCGCGCGGCTTTAACATCGATCACAGCGGTAAATACCTGATTGCGGCAGGGCAGAAATCCCACCACATCGCGCTGTATGAAATCAAAGGTGAGCAGGGGCTGCTGGAAGAGAAAGGGCGCTACGCCGTCGGCCAGGGGCCGATGTGGGTTGTCGTTAACGCTCACTAAGCTGCTTAAAACAAAAAACCTCGCAAATGCGAGGTTTTTTTTATTTCTGTAGGCCGGGTAAGGCGAAGCCGCCACCCGGCAAAAAACAGATTACTGCTTAGGCTCAGCAACCACTTTGCTACCCAGACCGCGGTTGTTGTATTCCCACATGCGGTTGAAGTTAGCGTCGTTCAGGTTGCGCTGCACGTTCCCTTTATCATCCACCGCGCCGGTATTGCCGGAGAACGGACGTTTAGAGATTGCGGCATCAGCCCACGGCTTCGCCATGTTGAAGCCTTCGTTGATCACGCTGTCGCGGATCACCACCTGGCCGTTGGTCGCAGAGTCCACATCCAGGGAGCGACCCAGCTGGGCCACACCGTCACCGGCAGCGTTAAAGCGGCTGTTTACAGCCAGGAAGCCGTAGAACAGGTTAGACTGGGTTGCCGGAGCAAACACATAGCCTTCCTGCTGGGTACGTGAATTCACCACGCGGAAATCGGTATTATCAAACACCACCGCGCCGCGACCGGACACCAGATCCACGTCGCCTTCAACGTAGCTGTTGGTTACCAGCGTACGGGTCAGACGGTTATTCTGCAGGGTGTTCTGCACGCCGCTGTTGGTCACGAAGAAGGTGTTCTGACGGCCGAGAATGTTCACGTTGTTAATCTGAACCTGGTCGCCATCGCTACGCAGCGCTACCGCCTGATGGTTACCGGCATCAACGCTGTCACCCAGGGTATTCTGAATGGTCAGGTTCTGCAGCTGCAGACCGTTATTCTGAGACCAGAATACCGCGGAGCACATCACGCCAATGGTGGCGGAACGCTTGCTCTGGCAGTTATCAAACATGTACCACGCCGGTTTGCCCGGCATATATTTACCGGCCGGGTTCACCAGACGACGCCAGGTATTGCTGTCGATTTCAGAGTCAATCGCCAGACCAATTTTCACGTCGATCGCTTTTTCGCCCAGACCGTACAGCGTAATGCTGCCTGGTGCCGCCGGAACATACACGGTGCCTTCATATTCGCCTGGCAGGATCGCGATGTACTGGCGAGACGCGCTGTGTTTAGTGATGGCAGCATCAACCGCAGCCTGAATAGAGGTATGCGTTACGCCCTGCGCCCCCGCCGGGCCAACCACGAAGTCTGGCTGTTTAGGCAGGTTAATAGAAGACGGTGTCCACGGCGCAGCGTTTGGATCCATCGCCGAGAAGTAGTGGGCACGGTCGAAATTCTTCGCTTCATCAGCGGACAAAACCGGGCGGGAGGCGGTACCGGGTGCAACCTGCTCAGAAGGTCGCTGATCCGGTGGTGTTGAACTGCATGCGGATAAGGTCACGCCAAAGGCGAGTGCTAACGCCAGACGGGAAATCCTGGAAATGTTCAAGGTAGAGCTCCTGGGTATGCAAGTCTTAAACGGGATAGACGAAATAGCCTGCTTTTTTATACTAAGTTGAGCGAAACGGGAAGATAAAAAGGGTAAAAGTTGCATTTTTAGCCCTGGAGCGGCAGGTAAGTGATCACAAATAAATAACAATTTCCATAAAGTCGGTTGACAGCAGACAGCAGATGAAAATAAATGTCTATACAACCCATGACAAGTGGAATGCCCCATGCAGCAGCTTCATCCCGACGATGTAATATGGCGAAATGCGCGACTGGCGACGATGGCTCCGGATGTCCATGCGCCTTATGGACTAAAAGAGCAACACGCCCTGGTCGTGCGCGGCCACACCATTGTTGCCGTGATTCCTGAATCTGATATTCCTGGCGGACACCGTAACTGCGTCGATCTTCAGGGGCGTCTGGTGACGCCGGGCCTGATTGACTGCCATACCCACCTGGTGTTCGGCGGCGATCGCGCGGCGGAGTGGGAGCAGCGTCTGAACGGCGTCTCTTATCAAACCATCAGCGCACAGGGGGGCGGGATTAACGCTACCGTGACGGCGACGCGCAGCAGCACGCCCGAAACCCTGCTTAAACTGGCGCAGCAGCGGTTGCAGCGGCTGATGAATGAAGGCGTCACTACGGTTGAGATCAAGTCCGGATACGGGCTTAACGCCGACGCTGAAGAGAAGATGCTGCAGGTCGCACGCCAGCTGAGCCTCAATAACCCGATCGATATCAGCCCAACGCTGCTGGCTGCGCACGCGGTGCCGGCGGAATACAGACAGGATCCGGATGCGTACCTCACGCTGGTCTGCGAGCAGATCATGCCTGCACTGTGGCAAAAAGAGTTGTTTGAAGCGGTGGACGTGTTTTGTGAAAACGTCGGCTTTACGCCGTCGCAAACCGAGCGCCTCTTCCAGGCGGCGACTGCGCTCGGTATCCCGGTAAAAGGTCATGTGGAGCAGCTTTCAAATCTGGGCGGAGCGGCGCTGGTCAGCCGATATCACGGGCTGTCGGCCGATCATATCGAATATCTTGATGATGCAGGCGTTCAGGCGATGGCGCAAAGCGGTACGGTGGCGGTACTGCTACCCGGCGCGTTCTATTTTCTTCAGGAGCGTCAGCGTCCGCCGGTGGAACTGCTCAGAAAACAGGGCGTGCCGATGGCCGTTGCCACCGACTATAACCCGGGCACCAGCCCGTTTGCGAGCCTGCACCTGGCGATGAATATGGCCTGCGTCCAGTTTGGTCTGACGCCTGAAGAAGCCTGGGCTGGCGTCACGCGGCATGCCGCGCAGGCGCTGGGCCGTGGCGCAACCCACGGGCAGCTGCGGGCAGGGTTTGTTGCTGATTTCATCGTCTGGGATGCACACCATCCGGTAGAGATGGTCTACGAACCGGGACGCAATCCGCTGTATCAACGTATTTTCCGTGGGGAGGCAGTATGAAGCTATGGCGGCCCGTTGCAGAAACGGTCTGGCAGGGGCGAGACGACAGCGCTGAGGCCAGCAATGCAAAGCGTATTTTTCAGACGATACAACAGCAGGCGCAATTTATTCCCCTGCCATCCGGCATCGCGCTGATAGGATTTGAGTGTGATGAAGGGGTCAAACGCAATCAGGGCAGGCCCGGCGCCGTGCAGGCACCGGATATGCTGCGAAAAGCGCTGGCGAATATGGCCAGCCATCAGGGACATGACCGGCTGGCGGATATGGGCTCGGTGTACGTTGAAGGTGAAGAGCTGGAAGCGGCGCAGCAGGCGTTAAGCGATGCCGTCACGGCCTGTCAGCAGTCCGGCATGCGCACGCTGGTCTTTGGCGGCGGGCATGAAACCGCCTGGGCGCACGGCCGGGGGATTCTGGATGCCTTCCCTGACGAGCGCGTGGCGGTGATTAACCTGGATGCACACCTTGACCTGCGCAGGGCCGACCGCGCGACGTCCGGCACGCCGTTTCGCCAGCTGGCAAACTACTGTGAAGCAGGCGGGCGGGAATTTCGCTACGCCTGCTTTGGCGTGAGCCGGGCGGCGAACACCCAGGCATTATGGGATGAGGCCGAACGCCTGAACGTCACGCTGGTGGAAGATCTCCATTTCAGGCGCGATGCGTTGTCTGCGCTGGAAAAGGTGCTGGCGCAGGCCGATCGCATCTACCTGACAATCGATCTGGACGTCCTGCCCGCCAGCGAAATGCCCGCCGTTTCCGCACCGGCAGCGTTAGGCATACCGGCCCTGGATCTCTTGCCCATCATCGAACATATCTGTCGTAGCGGTAAGCTACAGGCCGCCGATCTGGTAGAGTTTAACCCGCAGTACGATCGGGACGGACAGGGCGCAAAGCTTGCCGCCCGTCTGGCCTGGCAAATTGCTCACTGGTGGGCATAACACCCTTTAAGGAGTCATGATGTTTTCACGCTCACCGCTGCCGCAGTCGAGCCCTCCCGCGCCTTTCTACGAGAAGGTGAAGCAGGCGATAAGCGAAAAAATCGCCACCGGCGTCTGGCGGCCGCACGATCGTATTCCGTCGGAGGCCGAACTGGTGGCGCAGTTTGGTTTTAGCCGAATGACCGTCAACCGGGCGCTGCGCGAACTGACCGACGAAGGTCTTCTGGTGCGTCTGCAGGGCGTCGGAACGTTTGTGGCGGAACCGAAAGGGCAATCCGCTCTGTTTGAAATCCGCAGTATTGCGGACGAGATTGCCGCACGTAATCATCAGCACCGCTGTGAAGTGCTGGTGCTTGAGGAAACCCAGGCCAGCGCCGAGCAGGCCACAGAGCTTAACGTCAAGGAGGGAAGCCGCATCTTCCACTCCGTGATGGTGCATTTCGAAAACGACATTCCGGTGCAAATTGAAGATCGCTGCGTTAACGCTGAACGGATACCGGACTATCTGGACCAGGATTACACCCAAACCACGCCGCACGCGTATCTCTCGCTTGTCGCACCGCTGACGGAAGGGGAGCACATTGTGGAAGCGGTGCGCGCCACGCCGCAGGAGTGTGAACGGCTGCGCATTAAAGAGCACGATCCGTGCCTGTTGATCCGCCGTCGAACCTGGTCCTCGTCGCACATTGTGTCGCATGCCCGGCTGCTTTTCCCGGGTAATCGCTACCGGCTGCAGGGCCACTTTATGTCATAAGTTTTAAAAGCGTGATAGCTAACGCAATATAACAAAATTGTATCTTTTTTGTTAAATCTGACCTTGTGTGTGCTTGTCTATACAAGTATATCTAAATGCATCACTGTCCCGTATGAGGAGCACACAATGTCGTCAGGTAAATACCGCCAGCAGGATGTCCGCGCCGCGCGCGGCACCACACTTACCGCCAAAAGCTGGCTCACCGAAGCACCGCTGCGCATGTTGATGAACAACCTTGATCCTGAGGTGGCGGAAAACCCCCACGAGCTGGTGGTCTACGGCGGCATAGGCCGCGCCGCGCGCAACTGGGAATGCTATGACGCAATTGTAAAATCCCTGACCGAACTCGAACACGACGAAACCCTGCTGGTGCAGTCCGGCAAGCCGGTGGGCGTGTTTAAAACGCACAAGAACGCGCCGCGCGTGCTGATTGCCAACTCTAACCTCGTGCCGCACTGGGCCACCTGGGAACATTTCAACGAACTCGACGCCAAAGGGCTGGCGATGTATGGCCAGATGACCGCGGGTAGCTGGATCTACATCGGCAGCCAGGGGATTGTGCAGGGCACCTATGAGACCTTCGTGGAAGCCGGCCGCCAGCACTATAACGGTTCGCTGAAAGGACGCTGGGTGCTGACCGCCGGTTTGGGCGGCATGGGCGGCGCGCAGCCGCTGGCCGCCACGCTTGCCGGTGCGTGTTCGCTGAACATTGAGTGCCAGCAGAGCCGTATTGATTTCCGTCTGCGTACCCGTTACGTCGACGAGCAGGCGACCAGCCTGGATGATGCGCTGGCGCGTATCAAAAAATACACCGCCGAAGGCAAAGCGGTCTCGATTGCCCTGTGCGGCAACGCGGCGGATGTTCTTCCTGAGCTGGTTGCTCGCGGCGTGCGTCCTGATTTAGTGACCGACCAGACCAGCGCGCACGACCCGCTCCACGGTTACCTGCCGAAAGGCTGGAGGTGGGAAGCCTATCAGCAAAAAGCGGAAACCGACCCGGAAGGCACGGTGCTTGCCGCTAAACGTTCCATGGCAGAACACGTCTCCGCCATGCTCGCCTTTAGCCGGATGGGCATTCCGACCTTTGATTACGGCAACAACATCCGCCAGATGGCGAAAGAGATGGGCGTGAGTAACGCCTTCGACTTCCCGGGGTTCGTCCCGGCCTATATCCGCCCGCTGTTCTGCCGCGGCATCGGTCCGTTCCGCTGGGTTGCCCTGTCCGGCGATCCGGAAGATATCTACAAGACCGATGCCAAAGTGAAGGAGATCGTCGCGGATGACGAGCACCTGCACCACTGGCTGGACATGGCCCGCGAGCGCATTAATTTCCAGGGCTTACCGGCGCGTATCTGCTGGGTAGGGCTGGAGTGGCGGCAAAAGCTGGGTCTGGCTTTTAACGAAATGGTACGCAGCGGCGAAGTCTCCGCGCCGATTGTTATCGGCCGCGACCATCTGGACTCCGGCTCCGTCGCCAGCCCGAACCGCGAAACGGAAGCCATGCGCGACGGCTCCGATGCGGTCTCCGACTGGCCATTGCTGAACGCCCTGTTGAATACCGCCAGCGGCGCGACCTGGGTATCGCTGCACCACGGTGGCGGCGTAGGAATGGGCTTCTCCCAGCATTCCGGGATGGTTATTGTCTGTGACGGAACGGATGAAGCCGCCGCGCGTATCGCTCGCGTACTGCACAACGACCCGGCAACCGGCGTGATGCGTCATGCGGATGCGGGCTATGAGATTGCGATTGACTGTGCCAAAGAGCAGGGCCTTAACCTGCCGATGATCCCTGCCACACAAGGAAAGCATTAATGAACGCGTTAACACTTACTCCCGGCTCACTGACGCTCAAACAGCTGCGTAACGTCTGGCGTAAACCGGTCACCCTTTCGCTGGATGAAAGCGCCCACGCCGCCATTAACGACAGCGTCGCCTGCGTCGAAGCCATCGTTGCCGAAGGGCGCACGGCCTACGGGATTAACACCGGCTTTGGACTGCTGGCGCAGACCCGCATCGCGACGCATGATCTGGAAAATTTACAGCGTTCGCTGGTGCTGTCACACGCGGCGGGCGTCGGCCAGCCGCTGGATGATGAGATTGTCCGTCTGATGATGGTACTCAAAATCAACAGTCTGGCGCGCGGCTTCTCCGGCATTCGCCTGAGCGTCATCCAGGCGCTGATGGCGCTGGTCAATGCGCAGGTCTATCCGTGGATCCCGGCGAAAGGTTCCGTCGGCGCTTCCGGGGATCTGGCCCCGCTGGCGCACATGTCGCTGCTGCTGCTGGGTGAAGGTAAAGCGCGCTGGCAGGGCGAATGGCTCCCCGCAAAAGAGGCGCTGAAAAAAGCCGGGTTAAACCCGATTACGCTGGCGGCGAAAGAGGGGCTGGCGCTGCTCAACGGCACGCAGGCGTCGACCGCTTTCGCGCTGCGCGGCCTGTTTGAAGCTGAAGACCTGTTTGCCTCGGCGGTAGTGTGCGGCGCGCTGACCACCGAAGCCGTGCTGGGCTCGCGTCGACCGTTCGATGCCCGCATCCACGACGTGCGCGGCCAGCGCGGGCAGATTGACGCGGCCAGCATGTACCGTCACGTGCTTACCGACAGCAGTGAAATTGCGGATTCACACCACAACTGTGACAAGGTGCAGGATCCGTATTCACTGCGCTGCCAGCCGCAGGTGATGGGCGCGTGTCTGACCCAGCTGCGCCAGGCGGCAGATGTACTGCTGGTGGAAGCCAACGCGGTATCCGATAACCCGCTGGTGTTCGCCGAGGAAAACGAGGTGGTCTCCGGCGGTAACTTCCACGCCGAGCCGGTGGCAATGGCGGCGGACAATATCGCGCTGGCGATTGCCGAAATCGGTGCGTTGTCCGAGCGTCGCATTGCGCTGATGATGGATAAACATATGTCCCAGCTGCCACCGTTCCTGGTGCGTAACGGCGGGGTCAACTCGGGCTTTATGATTGCGCAGGTGACCGCGGCGGCGCTGGCAAGCGAGAACAAAGCCCTGTCGCACCCGCACAGCGTGGACAGCCTGCCTACCTCTGCGAATCAGGAAGACCATGTCTCGATGGCACCGGCTGCCGGGCGTCGCCTCTGGGAGATGGCCTCCAACACCCGTGGCGTGCTGGCGGTAGAATGGCTGGCGGCGTGTCAGGGTATCGATCTGCGTGAAGGGCTAAAATCCAGCCCGCTGCTCGAGCAGGCGCGTCAGACGCTGCGCGAGCACGTATCGCATTACGATGATGACCGCTTCTTTGCGCCGGATATTGATAAGGCGATGCAGCTTCTGGAAGAAGGGCGCCTGGTGGGGTTGTTGCCTTCCATACTGTGATTTTTTGCCCGGTGGCGCTGCGCTTACCGGGCCTACGAATCCGAAATGTAGGCCGGGTAAGGCGTAGCCGCCACCCGGCTTTTTTTACGAGTACATCGCCGTAATCGACGCGCTCCCAAGCGTATGGAAATGCACGTTAAACCCTACCATCGCGCCGCTTGCGCCTTCATCGACCTCAATCTTGTCCACATCCAGCGCGTGCACCGTGAAGATATAGCGGTGGGTTTCCCCTTTTGGCGGCGCTGCGCCGCCGTAGCCCGCTTTACCAAAATCAGTGCGCGTCTGAATGGCGCCTTCAGGCAGGGCAACCAGGTCAGAGCCAGAACCCTGTGGCAGGACGCGCGTATCGGCAGGCAGGTTCGCCACAATCCAGTGCCACCAGCCGGAGCCGGTAGGGGCATCCGGGTCGTAACAGGTGACGACAAAGCTTTTGGTGCCAGCCGGAACATCGTCCCACGCCAGATGGGGGGAGATATTGTCTCCCTGATACCCCATGCCGTTGAATACGTGGCGTTCTGGCAGTTTTTCGCCGTCGCGCAAATCTTTACTGATGATTTTCATACGGTTTGCCCTCGTTAATCACGCGTACAGAAAGTGTAACCCATGGGGTTAAATCGTGAAATGCGCGGGGTTGTTAACGGCTTCGACAACCGCGGCGGTGAGCTTGCGCAGCTGAACGGGCGTAATGATATACGGCGGCATCAGGTAGATAAGCTTGCCGAAAGGTCGTACCCACACCCCCCGATCCACGAAGAAGCGCTGCAGCGCCGCCATATTCACCGGATGGGTGGTTTCAATCACCCCGATGGCGCCCAGCACGCGAACGTCCGCCACGAAATTCGCCCCCGAGGCGGCGGTCAGTTCCTCTTTCAACTGCGCTTCAATTGCCGCAACCTGCGTTTGCCACTCGCCGCTCGCCAGAATCGCCAGGCTTTCACTCGCGACCGCGCAGGCCAGCGGGTTGCCCATAAACGTTGGGCCATGCATGAAACAGCCCGCTTCGCCGTCGCTGATGGTATCGGCAACGTGACGGGTTGTCAGCGTGGCGGAGAGCGTCATGGTGCCGCCGGTGAGCGCTTTGCCCAGGCACAGAATATCCGGCGTAATACCCGCATGCTCACAGGCGAACAGCTTGCCCGTGCGGCCAAACCCGGTCGCGATCTCATCGGCAATCAGCAGAATGCCCTCGCGGTCGCACATCTTGCGAATACGCTTCAGCCATTCCGGGTGGTACATCCGCATTCCGCCTGCGCCCTGCACAATCGGCTCAAGGATCACCGCGGCGATGTCATGACGATGCGCCGCCATCAGCCGTGCGAAACCGACCATGTCCATCTCGTTCCACTCGCCGTCAAAGCGGCTCTGCGGGGCCGGGGCAAACAGGTTTTCCGGCAGATACCCTTTCCACAGGCTGTGCATGGAGTTGTCCGGATCGCAGACCGACATGGCACCGAAGGTATCTCCGTGATAGCCATTGCGGAAGGTGAGGAACCGCTGGCGCGTTTTGCCCTTTGCATGCCAGTACTGCAGCGCCATTTTCATCGCCACTTCTACGGCCACGGAGCCGGAGTCGGCAAGAAACACGCACTCCAGCGCGTCAGGCGTCATCGCCACCAGACGGCGGCAGAGGTCCACGGCGGGCTGATGGGTGATCCCGCCGAACATGACGTGCGACATCTGGTCAATTTGCGCTTTCATCGCCGCATTCAGACGCGGGTGGTTGTACCCGTGAATGGCCGCCCACCAGGAGGACATTCCGTCAACCAGCAGCTCGCCGCCGGCGAGGTGCAGCTCGCAGCCGTGGGCCGAAGCCACCGGATAGACGGGCAGGGGACGGGTGGTGGAGGTGTAAGGGTGCCAGATATGCTGCTTGTCGAAGGCGAGATCGTCCTGGGTCATAATCGACTTGTAAACCATTTTGAAAAGTTTTAGGTTTACGAGTATAAACCGAACCGAAAATTAACAAAACCCTTTGGAGAAGCCCAATGGCTCACCACGCACGCTGGACGATGTCGCAAGTTACTGAATTATTTAATAAACCTTTCCTTGAGCTGATGTTCGAAGCCCAACAGGTGCACCGTCAGCACTTCGATCCTCGCCATGTTCAGGTCAGCACGCTGCTGTCGATCAAGACCGGTGCCTGCCCGGAAGACTGCAAATATTGCCCGCAGAGCGCGCGCTATAAAACGGGCCTTGAATCCGAACGGCTGATGGAAGTTGAGCAGGTGCTCGACTCCGCGCGTAAGGCGAAAAATGCCGGCTCGACCCGCTTCTGCATGGGGGCGGCGTGGAAGAACCCGCACGATCGCGACATGCCGTATCTGGAGCAGATGGTGAAGGGCGTGAAAGAGATGGGTCTCGAAGCCTGTATGACGCTGGGCACGCTGAACGACGAGCAGGCGCAGCGCCTCTCGGCGGCCGGGCTGGACTACTACAATCACAACCTCGACACTTCGCCGGAGTTTTACGGCAACATCATCACTACCCGTACCTATCAGGAGCGTCTGGACACGCTTGATAAAGTCCGTGATGCGGGGATCAAGGTGTGCTCGGGCGGCATCGTGGGCTTAGGTGAAACGGTGAAAGACCGCGCCGGTCTGCTGCTGCAGCTGGCTAATCTGCCGACCCCGCCGGAAAGCGTGCCGATCAACATGCTGGTGAAGGTCAAAGGCACGCCGCTGGCGGATAACGAGGACGTCGATGCGTTTGACTTTATCCGCACCATCGCGGTGGCGCGCATCATGATGCCGACCTCTTACGTTCGCCTCTCTGCGGGTCGTGAACAGATGAGCGAGCAGACCCAGGCGATGTGCTTTATGGCCGGGGCCAACTCCATCTTCTACGGCTGCAAGCTGCTGACCACGCCGAACCCGGAAGAGGACAAAGACGTTCAGCTGTTCCGCAAGCTGGGGCTGAACCCTCATCAGACCGAGGTGTTGACCGGCGATAACGAGCAACAGCAGCAGCTGGAGCAGCAGATTTTCAACGCCGACACCGACCAGTTCTACAACGCGGCAGCCGTATGATCTGGGAGGCACGTATCCATTCCGCGCTCGACGAGCGGCGGGCGGCAGATGCGTTTCGCGTACGCAGGGTAGTTGAAAACGGCGCAGGCCGTTTTCTTACCCGTGAGAACCGGCAGTTTTGTAATTTCTCCAGCAATGATTATCTCGGGCTGAGCCAGCATCCGGACATTATCCGCGCCTGGCAGCAGGGCGCGGAGCAGTATGGCGTGGGCAGCGGCGGCTCTGGGCACGTCAGCGGATACACCACGGCGCACCGGGCGCTGGAGGAGGCGCTTGCCGACTGGCTGGGCTACCCGCGCGCGCTGCTGTTTATCTCGGGTTTTGCGGCCAATCAGGCGGTCATTGCAGCCCTGATGGGCAAGGACGACCGCATTGTCGCTGACCGCTTAAGCCACGCCTCTCTGCTGGAGGCGGCAAATTTAAGCCCGGCTCAGCTGCGCCGCTTTGCCCATAACGATGCGGGGCAACTCGCTGCGTTGCTGGATAAACCCTGTGACGGGCAGCAGCTGGTGGTCACGGAAGGGGTGTTCAGCATGGACGGCGACAGCGCGCCGCTTGCCGCGCTGCACGAGGCAGCAAAACGGCAAAATGCCTGGCTGCTGGTCGATGATGCCCACGGCATCGGCGTGATGGGCGACGAAGGGCGCGGCAGCGCGCATCTGCAAAACGTGAAGCCGGAGCTGCTGATTGTCACTTTCGGCAAAGGCTTTGGCGTGAGCGGGGCCGCCGTGTTGTGCAGCGAGCCCGTTGCTGACTATCTGCTGCAGTTTGCCCGGCATTTGATCTACAGCACCAGCATGCCGCCTGCGCAAGCCGTGGCGCTGTCAGCGTCCATGCGGGTGATCCGCAGCGCAGAAGGGGGTGAACGCCGGGCGCGTCTGGCGGAACATATCCTGCGTTTTCGTCAGGGCCTGGCTCAGCTTCCCTTCCGGAGCACCGATTCGCAGAGCGCAATCCAGCCGGCAATCGTCGGTGAAAACAGCCTGGCGCTCACGCTGGCACACGCGCTGCGCGAGTGGGGGATGTGGGTGACGGCCATTCGCCCGCCCACCGTGCCGCCGGGTACTGCCCGCCTGCGCCTGACGCTCACGGCGGCGCACGAAGCAGACGATATTGATGCACTTCTGGAGGCGCTGCATGTCGCCAGTCAATAAGCAGGCCATTGCGGCGGCGTTTGGCCGGGCCGCGCGCAGCTATTCACAGCACGATGAGCTTCAACGCCAGAGCGCAGAGGGACTGCTGGCGTTGCTCGGCGAGACGCGCTTTGCCCGGGTGCTGGACGCCGGGTGTGGCCCCGGCGGGAATAGCCGCTACTGGCGCGAAGCGGGAAGCCTGGTTACGGCTCTCGACCTGTCATCCGACATGCTTGCGGAGGCACGTCAGCGGCAGGCCGCGCACCACTATCTGGTCGCGGATATCGAAGCGATCCCGCTGGCGGATGCGCAATTCGACCTGGTCTGGAGCCATCTGGCCGTGCAATGGTGTAGCAGCCTGCAGCAGGCCTTAAGCGAGCTGTACCGCGTGGCGCGTCCGGGCGGGAGAGTGGCGTTTACCACCCTGCTGGAAAGCTCGTTACCGGAGCTGAATCAGGCCTGGCAGGCGGTAGATCGCCAGCCGCACGCCAACCGGTTTTTATCACACGAGCGGGTCACGCAGGCGCTGGCTGGTCTGCGCTATCGCAGTACGGTGCAGACCATCACCCTCAATTTCAGCGATGCGCTCAGCGCCATGCGATCGCTGAAGGGCATTGGCGCCACGCATTTGCATACCGGACGCGAGAAAAAACCGCTCACCCGGGGTCAGCTGCAGCGTCTGGAGCTGGCCTGGCCGCAGGAGCGAGGACAGTTCCCGCTCTCTTATCAACTTTTTCATGGGGTTATCGAACGTGACTGAACGCTATTTTGTCACCGGAACGGATACGGAAGTGGGTAAAACGGTTGCCAGCGCTGCGCTGCTGCAGGCGGCGCGACTGCTGGGAAAAAACACCGCCGGTTATAAGCCGGTTGCTTCCGGCAGCGAGATGACGGCGGAAGGATTACGCAACACCGATGCGCTTGCGCTCCAGCGGAACAGCACGCTTGAACTCGCCTATTCAGCGGTGAATCCGTATACCTTTGCCGAGCCGACCTCGCCGCACATTATCAGCGCCGACGAAGGTCGTCCGATTGATTTCGCCGTGCTGTCTTCCGGATTACGCACGCTGGAAAGCCAGGCGGACTGGGTGCTGGTGGAGGGCGCAGGCGGCTGGTTTACGCCGCTTTCGGACACGCAGACCTTTGCTGACTGGGTGCAGCGCGAGCAGCTCCCGGTCATTCTGGTCGTAGGGGTGAAGCTCGGCTGTATCAACCATGCGATGTTAACCTCGCAGGCCGTTTCGCAGGCAGGGCTGCGTCTGGCGGGCTGGATAGCCAACGACGTGGTTGCCCCCGGCAAGCGGCATCAGGAGTATCTGGCGACGCTCCTGCGGGTTCTTCCTGCTCCATTCCTCGGGGAGATCCCGTGGCTTGCGGACAATGCCGAACGTGCCGAAACCGGGCGCTATCTCGACCTCAGCGCCTTGCTTCCAGCGACATCCAGTGGGCAATAAGCTCATCATCCAGCTCGTTAACGTGGCCCTGGGCCACGTTACGCCCGCGATAAAGCATGCAAAAACGATCCGCGACCCGGCGAATAAACGACAGTTGCTGTTCAGCCAGCAGCACCGTCATCCCCAGCTCGCGGTTTAAGCGCACTAACAGTTGCCCCAGCTTATGCGTGAAACCGTGACCTGCGCCGTGCAGGGGCTCATCCAGAATCAGCATCCGCGGACGGTTTACCAGCGCATTGGCCAGCGCCAGCTGGTACTGATCGTCTGGCGAAAGGGCGTTTCCCCGGGTTTGACGTAACGCGTAGAGTTCCGGGAACAGATCATATATCTCACTTTTCGCTTCCGGATCGGGCTTGCCCATCGCCCGCATGGCGATATGCAAATTCTCCTCAATCGTCAGCTGGGAGAAGATCCGCCTGTCCTGCGGGACGTAGCCTATCCCCGGCCCTGAACGCTGCTCTGGCACCTGGCTGAGCAAATCACGCGGCGGTGCGCCTGCCTCATGCCAGATGATGGTGCCGCTTTCGACAGGCACTTTCCCGGCGATGCAATTCATGAGGGTGGTTTTACCCATACCCGGCAGGCCAACGACGCCTGTACACATCCCTTGTGGAAAATCTAAATCCACGTTCCATAGCGTATGTTGGCTTCCGTAAAACTGATTCACTGCACGCAGACTCAACATCTTTCTCTCCTTAAAAATGTGTGTAGGTGAGGCACGTTTGGGATAGTGCAAAACCCCTGCCAGAAAGCGCAAAGTGATTAAAAAAGCGACTTTTTTAGGAATAAGTCACAGGAGCGCGGTGTAAAACCTGCGGGATTGCACATCGACGGTGCTGGCGGTGTTGAGTTGTGGTGCAGGGCTATAAATGATGAAAATGTGAGCAAGATCCCATCGGTTGGTTATGAATGACTCAACTGTTAATCATCAAAAAATAGCTATAAAAATTTTTTCCTGCCGTTTCGTGGGAAAATCCGGGAATTTGCCGAGCGCCAGTCTGTATGGGCTGGAAGCAGTTATCCACTATTCCTGTGGATAACCATGTGCATTAGAGTTAGAAAACACGCGATAAGCGAGAGAAGACGCGGCTTTCGCCCAAATTGACGCGAAACGCGGCTTTAGAAAATATCGTTTATAATTTAACTGCTTAGATAAAAGCAATTCCCGTCATGAAAGTGTCACTCGTTGCCATAAAACTATCATTACCTGGCTTGACAAATGTTAAAAAAGAAAAAGTTCTGGGGATAACCTGACCTGACTGGTGTTTTATGTTGTCACAGTCCAAATTTTGGCCGCTATCGCGCTAATCATTCAGGCGCTACTCTAAATATCGTGACATGCTACTGGTTTTTCATCCAGTGTTTTTTACTGGCATTCCTGGCCACAAGGAGTAAAATTACTCCCTGCCGCTTATAACGTCATCAGGTTGTCGCCCATGAGTAAACCGTTCAAATTGAGTTCTGCTTTCCGTCCTTCGGGGGATCAGCCCGAGGCCATCCGCCGTCTGGAAGAGGGGCTGGAAGACGGGCTGGCACACCAGACGCTGCTGGGGGTAACCGGCTCCGGCAAAACGTTTACCATTGCCAACGTGATCGCTGACCTGCAGCGCCCCACGATGGTGCTGGCACCCAACAAAACCCTGGCCGCACAGCTTTACGGTGAGATGAAAGAGTTCTTCCCGGACAACGCGGTGGAGTATTTTGTCTCCTACTACGATTACTACCAGCCCGAAGCCTATGTCCCGAGCTCTGACACCTTCATTGAGAAAGATGCTTCGGTAAACGAACACATTGAGCAGATGCGTCTGTCCGCCACCAAGGCGCTGCTTGAGCGTCGTGATGTGGTTGTCGTCGCGTCGGTTTCCGCTATCTACGGTCTGGGCGATCCGGACCTGTACCTGAAGATGATGCTCCACCTGACGCAGGGGATGATCATCGATCAGCGCGCCATTGTGCGCCGTTTGGCTGAACTGCAGTACGCCCGTAACGATCAGGCATTCCAGCGCGGGACGTTTCGCGTGCGCGGCGAAGTCATCGACATCTTCCCGGCGGAATCGGACGACATGGCGCTGCGCGTTGAGCTGTTTGACGAAGAGGTCGAGCGCCTCTCGCTGTTCGACCCGCTGACAGGACACATTGAGTCGGTGATTCAGCGTTTCACCATTTACCCGAAAACGCACTACGTGACGCCACGCGAGCGTATCGTGCAGGCGATGGAAGAGATTAAAGTGGAGCTGGCAGACCGCCGTAAGGTGCTGCTGGCGAACAATAAGCTACTGGAAGAACAACGACTGAGTCAGCGTACCCAGTTTGATCTGGAGATGATGAACGAACTGGGCTACTGCTCCGGCATTGAAAACTACTCCCGCTTCCTCTCCGGACGCGGGCCGGGCGAGCCACCGCCGACGCTGTTTGACTATCTTCCGGCAGACGGTTTACTGGTGATTGACGAATCCCACGTCACTATCCCGCAGATTGGCGGGATGTATCGCGGTGACCGCGCGCGTAAAGAGACGCTGGTGGAGTACGGATTCCGCCTGCCGTCAGCGCTGGATAACCGCCCGATGAAGTTTGAAGAGTTCGAAGCGCTGGCTCCGCAGACCATCTACGTGTCGGCAACCCCGGGAAACTACGAGCTGGAGAAATCCGGTGAAGACGTTGTCGATCAGGTTGTGCGTCCAACGGGGCTGCTCGACCCGATTATTGAAGTTCGTCCGGTGGCGACGCAGGTGGACGATCTGCTCTCCGAGATCCGTATCCGTGCCGCCATCAACGAGCGCGTGCTGGTGACCACGCTCACCAAGCGTATGGCGGAAGACCTGACCGAGTACCTCGAAGAGCACGGCGAGAAGGTGCGTTATCTGCACTCGGATATCGATACCGTAGAGCGAATGGAGATTATCCGCGACCTGCGTCTGGGCGAGTTTGACGTGCTGGTGGGGATCAACCTGCTGCGAGAAGGTCTGGATATGCCTGAAGTCTCGCTGGTGGCGATTCTGGATGCGGATAAAGAGGGCTTCCTGCGTTCTGAACGTTCTCTGATCCAGACCATTGGGCGTGCAGCGCGTAACGTCAACGGGAAAGCGATTCTGTACGGTGACAAAATCACCCCGTCGATGGCGAAAGCGATTGGCGAAACGGAGCGCCGTCGCGAGAAACAGCAGCGCTACAACGAAGAGCACGGTATTACACCGCAAGGGCTGAACAAGAAAGTGGTGGATATTCTGGCGCTGGGTCAGAACATTGCCAAGACCAAAGCGAAAGGCCGCGGCAAGGCGCGTTCAGTGGTGGAAGAAGATACCGTCGTGCTGACGCCGAAAGCCCTGCAGCAGAAAATCCACGAGCTGGAAGGGCAGATGATGCAGCACGCACAGAACCTGGAGTTCGAAGAGGCGGCGCAGATCCGCGACCAGCTTCATCAGCTGCGG
Source organism: Enterobacter chinensis (assembly GCF_034008295.1). Classification (NCBI taxonomy): domain Bacteria; kingdom Pseudomonadati; phylum Pseudomonadota; class Gammaproteobacteria; order Enterobacterales; family Enterobacteriaceae; genus Enterobacter; species Enterobacter chinensis. The sequence goes on along the minus strand of NZ_JARDVI010000002.1, from coordinate 383,712 downwards.
GATCTTTTCATCGCCGCATCCTAGTAAAAGCGGCGTGTTTTCTCCCTCTCCCGGTGGGAGAGGGCCGGGGTGAGGGCATCAGGCCGCACAAAACGAGCCTAACCCAGCGCCTGAATCGCCTTCTCCAGCGCTTCGCGCAGCAGATGGCGGTCATGGCGATATTTTATATCGCTGGCCTCCAGCGGCTCCTGCACCACCAGGCGATCGCCAATCCCTGATACGTCGACTTTCGGTCCTACCACCACGCCGTCGATAATTTTCTTCCCGACGTACTGCTCCATCAGGCTCAGTTTATCCGCCAGCGACAGACTTGCGGCTGCCGGGCTCAGTTCACGTCCCAGGTTACCGATGTAGACCATCGGGGCAGGGGTGCGGCGCAGCGCCTGCGCCAGCTCTTTCACCAGCAAAATGGGCATCAGGCTGGTGTAAAAACTGCCCGGGCCTATCAGGATCACATCCGCCTCGGCGATAGCCTCAACCGCTTCGCGCGTGGCGGGAACGCTTGGGTAGGTCATTAGCTCTTTTGGCGGCAGGATGAGCTGATCGATATTCACTTCGCCGTAAACTTCATGGCCTTCCACGTCAATAGCCATCAAATCAACCGGCTGTTCAGACATCGGGATCAGAAACGCATCCACTTTCAGCAGATTTCGTATCAAATTGATGGCTTCCAGCGGGCGCACGCTCAGGTGATCCAGGGCTTTAAGCATTAAATTTCCGAGGTTATGCCCGGAAAGTTCTCCATTACCCCCGAAACGGTACTCAAACATTGCTGATGCAACGCTCGGTTCGGTAATCAGCTGGTTCAGACAGTTGCGCATATCGCCCCAGGCGATACCCCCTTCTGCACGTCGGATACGCCCCGTAGAGCCGCCATTATCCGTTGTTGTCACTATCCCTGTCAGCCTTGAACCGAGTGAAGACAAAGAGGACATCACTCGCCCGAGACCGTGGCCTCCGCCGAGTGCGACCACACGGTCAAGATCCGCAAAAGTGCGATTGCGCATACACATTCCTTATCACGTTCAATCTGCGTAACACTACCTTAACTACCCCTAAAAGACGATGCCTCACCGGACGCAAAATGACGCATATCAATGCGAAGATGCTGTTTTTGAGTATTCTGTAGTGAAAATACACAATTATGTCGTTATGTATTTGTTTATATAGCGTTAAGCGAGAATAGCGAAGAGTCGATTTACGCGCTACTATCGCCATAACCACGTTTTCAAATTTGAAAACATACACTCTAGCCCTTGTGCCTGTGTCGAAAGATATGGCGCTCTGGCCGTGGCGACTATGCCACCAGGGTACAGAAAGAAATGACTGTGCCTCCCGTATCTGGAAAGGTGTACATGGCTTCACAACTTACTGATGCTTTCGCGCGTAAGTTTTATTACTTACGTCTGTCGATTACCGACGTGTGCAACTTCCGTTGCACCTACTGCCTGCCCGACGGCTACAAACCGGGCAGCGTCACCAATAACGGCTTTCTCTCCGTAGATGAAGTGCGCCGCATCACGCGCGCCTTCTCTGAGCTCGGCACCGAAAAAGTGCGTCTGACCGGCGGAGAACCTTCTCTGCGACGCGATTTCCCCGACATCATTGCCGCCGTGCGTGAAAACGAACGCATTCGCCAGATTGCGGTAACCACCAACGGATACCGTATGGCCCGCGATGTGGCCTCCTGGCGTGATGCGGGCTTAACCGCCATCAACGTCAGCGTGGACAGCCTTGATGCCCGCCAGTTTCACGCCATTACCGGCCAGGATAAATTCCGCCAGGTGATGGACGGCATCGACGCGGCGTTTAGCGCCGGGTTCGAGAAGGTCAAAGTCAACACGGTGCTGATGCGTGACGTCAACCACCATCAGCTGGACACCTTCCTGGCGTGGATCAAATCCCGACCCATCCAACTGCGTTTTATCGAGCTGATGGAAACGGGCGAGGGGAGCGAGCTGTTCCGTCGCCATCATATCTCCGGCATGGTGCTGCGCGACGCGCTGCTGAAACGCGGCTGGATCCATCAGATTCGCCAGCGCAGTGACGGCCCGGCGCAGGTCTTTTGTCACCCCGACTACGACGGGGAAATCGGGCTGATCATGCCCTATGAGAAAGACTTCTGCGCCAGCTGTAACCGTCTTCGCGTCTCCTCCGTGGGCAAGCTGCATTTATGTCTGTTTGGCGATGGCGGCGTCGAGCTGCGCGATCTGCTGGAAGATGATGCCCAGCAGAGTGCGCTTGAAGCGCGTATCTCAGAGGCTCTGACGCATAAAAAACAGACCCACTTCCTGCATCAGGGCAACACCGGCATTACTCAAAACCTGTCCTACATCGGCGGGTAATCAGGCTTAAGAGGGAATCATAAGATGAGTCAGGTCAGCGCGGAATTTATCCCGACACGCATTGCCATTCTTACCGTTTCCGACCGCCGTGGCGAAGAGGATGATACCTCCGGCCACTGGTTGCGCGAGGCGGCCCATGACGCGGGGCATCAGGTAGTCGATAAAGCGATCGTCAAAGAAAACCGCTATGCCATTCGCGCGCAGGTTTCGCAGTGGATCGCCAGTGATGAGGTGCAGGTGGTGCTGATCACCGGCGGCACCGGCTTTACCGCAGGCGACCAGGCGCCCGAAGCGCTGCTCCCGCTGTTCGACCGCGAGGTGGAAGGCTTCGGCGAAGTGTTCCGTATGCTCTCATTTGAAGAGATTGGTACCTCCACGCTGCAGTCTCGCGCGGTGGCTGGCGTGGCAAACAACACGCTGATTTTCGCCATGCCTGGCTCGACGAAAGCCTGCCGCACCGCATGGGACAATATTATTGCCCCGCAGCTGGATGCCCGTACCCGTCCGTGTAATTTCCATCCTCATTTAAAGAAATAAGTTATGTCGCAATTGACCCACATTAACGCCGCTGGCGAAGCGCATATGGTGGATGTCTCCGCCAAAGCGGAAACGGTGCGCGAGGCGCGTGCCGAAGCGTTCGTCACCATGCTGCCGGAAACCCTGGCGATGATTATCGACGGCAGTCACCACAAGGGTGACGTGTTTGCTACCGCGCGCATTGCGGGGATTCAGGCCGCCAAGCGCACCTGGGATCTCATCCCGCTGTGCCATCCGCTGATGCTGAGTAAAGTGGAAGTAAATCTTCAGGCGCAGCCGGAGCACAGCCGCGTGCGCATTGAATCGCTCTGCCGCTTAACCGGGAAAACCGGCGTGGAGATGGAAGCTCTGACGGCGGCCTCTGTCGCCGCGCTGACCATCTACGACATGTGCAAAGCGGTGCAGAAAGATATGGTGATTGGCCCGGTTCGCCTGCTGGCAAAAAGCGGCGGCAAATCCGGCGATTTTAAGGTGGACAGCCATGATTAAGGTGCTCTTTTTTGCGCAGGTGCGCGAGCTGGTCAACACCGACAGCCTGACGCTGGATGCCCCTTTTGAAAACGTTGCCGCCCTGCGCGCGCATCTGGCGGCACAGAGCGACCGCTGGGCGCTGGCGCTGGACGAAGGCAAGCTGCTGGCCGCCGTTAACCAGACGCTGGTGGAGTTCACCCATCCGCTGAAGGCAGGGGATGAAGTGGCCTTCTTCCCGCCGGTAACAGGGGGCTAAGATGGCTGAGACCCGAATTCTGGTCGGTCCTGAGCGCTTCAGTGTCGGTACAGAATACAGCTGGCTGGCAGAGCGTGACGAAGATGGTGCAGTCGTGACCTTCACCGGTAAAGTGCGCAACCACAACCTCGGCGACAGCGTGAAGGCGCTGACGCTGGAGCACTATCCAGGCATGACCGAGAAATCGCTGGCGGAGATTGTGGTCGAGGCGCGAGGCCGCTGGCCGCTCGGACGCGTCACGGTGATTCACCGCATCGGCGAGATGTGGCCCGGCGAGGAGATTGTTTTTGTCGGAGTGACCAGCGCACATCGCAGCAGCGCGTTTGCGGCAGGTGAGTTCATTATGGATTACCTCAAAACCAGAGCGCCGTTCTGGAAGCGTGAGGCCACGCCGGAAGGCGATCGGTGGGTTGAATCCCGCGACAGCGATAAACAGGCCGCCAGCCGTTGGTAGTCGGTTTATGTGGATGTGTTAATCTTAACGTGTGTGTCTACTTAATCTTAATCAGGAGTGAATCATGGACCGATTTCCGCGTTCCGATTCAATAGTACAGCAGACCCGTAGCGGGCTGCAGACGTATATGGCTCAGGTCTATGGCTGGATGACGGTCGGCTTACTGCTTACCGCATTTATCGCGTGGTATGCGGCCAATACGCCTGAGCTGATGATGTTTATTTTCTCCAGTAAAATCACCTTCTTTGGGCTGATTATCGCGCAGCTGGCGCTGGTGTTTGTGCTTTCGGGCCTGGTGCAAAAGCTGAGTGCCGGAATGGCGACTACGCTGTTTATGCTCTATTCGGCGCTAACGGGGCTGACGCTTTCCAGCATTTTCATCGTTTACACCTACTCTTCCATCGCCAGCACCTTCGTGGTGGCCGGCGGGATGTTCGGTGCGATGAGCCTCTACGGTTACACCACTAAGCGCGATCTGAGCGGCTTCGGCAGCATGCTGTTTATGGGGCTGATCGGGATTGTGCTGGCGTCGCTGGTGAACCTGTGGCTGAAGAGCGAAGCGCTGATGTGGGCCGTGACCTACATCGGGGTGGTGATCTTCGTTGGTTTGACGGCGTATGACACCCAGAAGCTGAAAAACATCGGCGAGCAGATTGACGTACGCGACAGTTCGAACCTTCGCAAATACTCAATTTTAGGTGCGCTGACGCTGTATCTGGACTTCATCAACCTGTTCCTGATGCTGCTGCGGATTTTAGGCAACCGTCGTTAAGGTTGCTTTGCCGGGTGGCGGCTTCGCCTTACCCGGCCTACGAAACGCGAACCGTAGGTCGGGTAAGGCGAAGCCGCCACCCGACTTATTTACTTCGCCATTACTTTTTCGTTCTTCGCCCTCAGCTTCTTCGCCCGACCCTCCAGCACCAGATAACAGACCGTTGCCAGCGCCAGCGGCAGGAAGTAATAGATCATGCGGTACGCCAGCAGGGCGGCGATAATCGTTCCCTGAGAGACATGCTCCCCCGCAAGCAACGCGATAAACACCGCCTCCAGCACGCCGATCCCCGCCGGAATATGCACGATCACCCCGGCAATACTGCTCACCAGCAGTACGCCCAGCACGAAGAAGTAATTCACGTCTTCACCAATCAACAGCCAGATAATCGCCCCCATCGCCATCCAGTTGGCGCTGGAGACGACCATCTGCAGCACCGCGAACTTCCACGAGGGTAATACCAGCTTTTGTCCTTTGATGGTCATATGACGACGTCTGGCAAACGCGCAGGCCCAGAGATAAACGGCGATAATCAGCAGCAGTACGATGCCCAGAATGCGTAGCGTGGTTTCGTCGATATACCAGTGCGCGGGCAGCTGTACCACGCCGATAGTAAAGATCACCCCGCCAAGCAGAATATAGCCCAGCCAGTTGGTGGTGATGCTCAGGGAAAAAATGCGCGTAATCGTCCCGCCAGGCAGCCCCAGACGCGAGTAAAGGCGATAGCGCATGCCAATCCCACCAACCCAGGTGCTCAGCGTCAGGTTAAAGGCATAGCAGATAAACGACACCAGCATCACCTGCCGTTTGGCCAGCTTGTGGCCGCAGTAGGCCCGGCCAAGCAGGTCATAGCAGCCGTACATCAGGTAGCTCACAATAACCAGCCCAAGCGCCCCCAGCAGCACCAACCGGTTATAGTTGCGGATAACTTTCCACACCTCTTCCCAGTCAACTTTCTGCGCGTAGACCACCAGCAGAACCGCGACGGCGATGAAAAACAGCCAGGTCAGGATCTTTTTTGCCAGCCGCCAGCGCGGATGTGATTTCGACATCAGGGTTTGCCTCCATCTTCCGCTTCAATACGGTCCTGGGTTTCCATTTCGGGTTGTACCGGCGGGTCCACTTGCGCGAGCTTCGGCGTATGTGCCGGCAGCCAGCCGACCATCGCCGGGAAGTGACGCAGGAAGTGGAACACCACCACGCTGATGCCCAGGTTCCACCAGGTGCGTTTGGGAACCATGGATTCATCCACGCGCACGCAGTCGTTGACGATCAAGGCCTGCAGGTTATCCCGCAGGGTTTGATTAAACTGGCGATCGTGAATGATCAGGTTAGCTTCAAGGTTGAGCGATAAGCTCAGCGGATCGAGGTTACTGGAGCCCACGGTAGCCCAGTGATCGTCCATCAGCGCGACTTTGCCGTGCAGCGGCCGACGGCGATATTCGTAAATCTGTACGCCGCCCTTCACCAGGTAGTTATACAGCAGCCGAGCGCCGACTTTGACGATTGGCATATCCGGCTCGCCCTGCACAATCAGCTTCACGCGTACGCCGCGTCGGGCCGCATTGCGCATGGCATGCAGCAGGCGATAGCCCGGGAAAAAGTAGGCGTTAGCGATGATGACCTCTCGCTTCGCGTTGGCAAGCATCTTGAGATAATGACGTTCAATGTCGTCCCGGTGCTCACCGTTATCCCGCCAGACGAAAAGCGCCTGCGCTTCGCCGGGCTTGCGGTTCTCTTCCGGTCGATGGCGGCGTTTCCACCAGCGGCGAACGGCCTCTTTACCCGGCAGGTTCTCCAGTTCAAACAGTAAGATGTCCTGAACCACCGGGCCTTCGATGCGAATCGCGTAATCCTGCTTCGCTTCCGGACCGAAGTCGGACATATGTTCAGCGGAGTAGTTGATGCCGCCGACAAACGCCACCGTCTCATCTACCACCACAATTTTGCGGTGCATCCGGCGGAAAAGATTGGTACGCATGCCGAACAGGCGAGGGCCGGGATCGTAGTAGCGGAACACCACGCCCGCGGCGGTCAGTTCATTGACAAACGCGTCGCTGAGGTCCGGCGAGCCATAGCCATCAAGCAGCACTTCAATTTTGACGCCGCGCCGGGCGGCGCGCAGCAGCACGCTGTGCAGTTGTTTGCCGACGTTGTCTTCGAACCAGATAAAGGTTTCGAGGATCACTTTCTGCTGAGCGTTATCAATCGCTTTGAACACGGCCGGGTAATACTCGTCCCCATTGACCAGCAGCGTGATCCGGTTGCCTTCCTGCCAGGAACATTTCATAAGTGGATCTCCGCGCTGAGCGGGGCATGGTCGGAAAGATGCCGCCAGTTGAGGAGTGCCAGGGCGGTGGGGCTGCTGGCGTGTGCATTTTTCACGTAGATGCGGTCAAGCCGAAGCAGCGGGAAACGTACCGGAAAGGTGCGCGCAGGCCTGCCGTTCGCGCGGGTGAAAATTTCCTCCAGTCCGGCATTCACTTTCAACGGATGGTTGGCCCGCTGTCGCCAGTCGTTGAAATCGCCGGCCACCACCACCGGTTCACCCTCGGGAAGTGCATTGGCCCATTCGGCCAGCATGTTCAGCTGCGCCTGACGATGGGCTTCGCGAAGGCCCAGATGGACGCAGCCGACATGGATGGGCAGCGCAAGATCGGGCGGTGTAATACGGCAGTAAAGCAGCCCGCGTTTTTCGCTCTCCCCGACGGAAACGTCGCGGTTCTCGTAGTGTTCAATGGGATAGCGGGACAGTACCGCATTCCCGTGATGCCCTTCCGGATAGACCGCGTTGCGGCCGTAGGCGTAATCACTCCACATGGTGTCGGCCAGAAATTCATAGTGCGGCGTGTCGGGCCAGTTTTCGAAATGCATCGGATGAACTTCGTGTGCGCCCATTACCTCCTGCAGACAGACGATGTCCGCGCTGACGGTGCGCACGGCGTCGCGCAGCTCCGGTAAAATGAAGCGGCGGTTAAATGCTGTGAAGCCTTTATGAATGTTTATCGTCAGCACTTTAAGCGAGAAATGCTGCATTTTTTTCGTCATAAGCTCCTTCCTGAGTGACTATCCCAATGAAAATAAAGTGTAGTCGGCGTCACAAAAAGATGCGGCGTTACGGAATTTTCCGTAAAGTGCGGTAGTCTGATTAAGCAGAGAAAAATCCTTCAGGAGAGAAGCCATGAAGTGGCAACAACGTGTTCGTGTCGCAACTGGCCTGAGTTGCTGGCAGATAATGTTGCATTTACTGGTCGTGGCCGTACTGGTGATGGGCTGGATGAGCGGCACGCTGGTGCGTGTTGGCCTGGGACTATGCGTCCTTTATGGCGTCACCGTGCTGTCGATGCTGTTTTTACAGCGACACCATGAAGCGCGCTGGCGCGAGGTGGGTGATGTGCTCGAAGAGCTCACCACCACCTGGTATTTTGGTGCAGCGATGATTGTGCTTTGGCTGCTGTCGCGGGTGTTGCAAAACAACCTGCTGCTGGCCCTGGCCGGTCTGGTTATCCTTGCAGGGCCTGCGGTAGTCTCGTTGCTGACCAAAGAGAAAAAGCTACGCAATGTTGCGTCTAAACATCGCGTACGCCACTGAGCCCGTCGTGGCCGCGATGACCAGTAGCGGCCACAAACTTCCCCAGACAATATCCAGACTTGCATCCTTCAGATAGATTTGCTTGGTGATGTCCGTAAAGTGCCGAATCGGATTTACCCACGTCAGATCCTGTAACCACACCGGCATATTCTCAACCGGCGAGACATAGCCCGAGAGCAGGATCGCGGGCATCATAAAGACGAATACCCCGATAAACGCCTGCTGCTGCGTCGAGCAGAGCGCCGAGATCAGCAGCCCAAACCCCACCAGCGACAGCCCGTAAATCACCATCGTGAAGTAAAACAGCGCCAGCGAACCGGCGAACGGGATCTGATAGGCCCAAATGCCCACCCCCAGCACGATAGTGGCCTGGAAGGTGGCGACAATCAGCGCCGGCACCGCTTTGCCGACGAAGATTTGCCAGGTGGCGAGCGGGGAAACCAACAGCTGATCCAGCGTGCCTTGTTCGCGCTCGCGGGCAACGGACAGGGAGGTCACGATCATCACACCAATGGTGGTGATCATGGCGATCAGCGACGGTACCACAAACCATTTGTAGTCCAGATTCGGGTTGTACCAGTTACGCACCACCAGTTCGCTGTTGTTGGGCTTCGGTTTACCGTCCATCAGCTCCTGCTGGTAATCCTTCACCACCTGCTGCAAATAGTTGGCCGCTATCTGGGCGCTGTTGGAGTTACGTCCGTCGAGGATCAGCTGCATCGGCGCGGTCTGGAAGGTGTCCAGATTGCGGGAAAAATCCGCCGGGAAACGGACCAGCAGCAGCGCTTTTTGCGTGTCGATAGTGGGCTGGATCTCCTGCGGGCTTTTCAGCAGCAGGATGTGGGTAAAGGCTTTCGCACGGGCAAAGCGCTGCGTCAGCTCGACGGAATGTTTGCCGTTGTCTTCGTTGTAAATGGCGATGGTGGCGTTGGTCACCTCAAGGGTGGCGGCAAACGGGAACAGTAAAACCTGGATCAGCACCGGCAATACCAGAATGGCGCGCGTCTGGGGCTCGCGCAGCAGGGACTGCAGCTCTTTGCGTATTAACGTCCATAAACGGTGAAACATGCGTGCTCCTTAATCTAATCGCCGTTTGGTTTTCATCCACGTCAACCCGATAAACATTACCGCCGACGCCATCAAAAACAGGGTGTTGATAATCAGCACCACCGGAATATTCCCCGCCAGGAACAGGCTTTGCAGCGTGCTCACAAAATAGCGAGCCGGAATAATATAGGTCACGGCGCGGATCACGGCAGGCATGCTGTCTATCTGGAAGATAAACCCGGACAGCATAATCGACGGTAAAAAAGCGGCATTGAGCGCCACCTGCGCGGCGTTAAACTGGTTGCGGGTAATGGTGGAGATGAGCAGCCCCATGCCCAGCGTGCTGAGTAAAAACAGGCTGGTGATAAAGAACAGCACGACCAGCGAGCCGCGGTACGGCACGCCGAGGATAAAGACTGCGACAAGCATACAGAGCAGCATCGCCAGCATGCCGAGGAAGTAATAAGGGATGAGTTTACACAGCAGCAGCTCGACGCGCGTCACTTCGGTTGAAAGCAAGGCCTCCATGGTGCCGCGTTCCCACTCGCGGGCTATCACCAGCGAGGTCAGAATCGCGCCAATCACCGTCATGATAATCGTCACCGCGCCCGGAATAATAAAGTGCTGGCTGATGGCTGCCGGGTTAAACCAGTAGCGCGTCTGCACGTCGATCAGCGGTTTAAATTCTTCGCCCCGATCTTCCGCCCGCTGCATCTGCCACAGCTGCCAGATCCCCTCCACGTAGCCCTGCACAAAGTTCGCGGTGTTCGGCTCGCTGCCGTCGGTGATCACCTGGATCGGGGCATCGGTATTCGCACGCGCCATATTGGCGGCGAAATCCACCGGGATCACCACCAACCCGCGAATTTTCCCGGCCTGCATTTTCTGGATTAATTCCTGCCGGTTATCGCTGATGGTGGCATTGATGTAGGGCGAACCGGTCATGGCGTGGGTGAAGTCCAGCGCCTCTTCGCTCTGCTGTTCCAGCAATATCCCGACCCGCAGTTTGCTCGAGTCGAGGTTGATCCCGTAACCGAAGATAAACAGCAGCAGCAGGGGGATTACCACCGCAATCAGCCAGCTGCTGGGATCGCGCACGATCTGACGCGTCTCTTTGATACACAGCGCGCGTACCCTGCGCCACGAAATCGCGTTATTGCGCATGGGCGTTCTCCTTATCCCAGTCGTGGATGAGGGTGATAAAGGCCTGCTCCATGGTCGGGTCCGGAACCTCATCGTCGGCGGCCTGTTCTTTCAGGTCATCCGGGGTTCCGTGGGCAATCAGCTTGCCGCGGTACACCAGCCCGATACGGTCGCAGTACTCCGCCTCGTCCATAAAGTGCGTGGTGACCATCACCGTCACGCCTTTTTCCACCATGCTGTTGATATGCAGCCAGAACTCGCGGCGGGTGAGGGGGTCAACGCCGGACGTCGGCTCATCAAGAAAAAGAATATCGGGCTCGTGCATCAGCGAACAGGCCAGCGCCAGCCGCTGCTTAAAGCCGAGCGGCAGTTCGTCGGTCGCGTGGGAGGCAATGCTGGTTAATCCAAAGGCGTCGCTCATGCGGCGGATTTTCTCGCTCTGCGCGCGCCCGCGCAGGCCGTACACCCCGGAGAAAAAGCGCAGATTCTGCTCGACGGTCAGGTTGCCATACAGCGAGAACTTCTGTGCCATATAGCCCAGATGCTGACGCGCTTTGCCAGAGCTGACCTTCAGGTCCATATCCAGCACCAGCGCTTTGCCGGAGGTGGGGACCAGCAGGCCACACATCATCTTAAAGGTGGTGGATTTTCCCGCACCGTTCGGCCCGAGCAGGCCGAAAATCTCGCCGCGCTTCACCGCAAAATTGACGTTGTCGGTGGCGGCGAAATCCCCGAACTTCTTGGTCAGGGCTTTGGCTTCGATCACCGTTTCGCCGGGCGTGCCTTCCACCGTGTGCAGGATTGCGCCGAGGGGGGACTCCGACGTTCCCGCACCGCCCAGCAGGTCAATAAACGCATCTTCAAAACGCGGCGCGGTTTCTTCCATCTCGAGCTCAGGCATGCCTGGCGCACGGCGAATGTCGTCGACGGTGGCCTCTTTTTTGAGGATCACCCGCACCGAGCGGCCCTGGATCATCCCGTCGCTGACCTGGGGCAGTTTCAGCACCCGCTGCAGCAGCGTGCGGTTGGATTCCTGCGGGCTATGCAGCAGGAAACTGCGCCCGGCCATGCTCTGCGTCAGCGTCGTCGGCTCGCCCTGATAAAGCAGTTTGCTTTCGTTCATCAGCAGCACGTCCCGGCACTGCTCGGCTTCGTCAAGGTAGGAGGTGCTCCAGAGGATCAGCATGCCGTCGCCCGCCAGCTCGTGCACCATCTGCCATAGCTCGCGGCGCGAAATCGGGTCCACGCCGACGCCGGGCTCATCCAGCAGCAGCACCTTCGGTTCCCCCACCAGCGTGCAGGCCAGCCCCAGCTTCTGCTTCATCCCGCCGGAAAGCTTGCCCGCCAGGCGGTCGGTGAACGGGCCGAGCGAGGTGAACTCCAGCAGGCGGGCGAAAGTCTTCTGTCGGGTTTCGCCGGTGACGCTGCGCAGATCGGCATACAGGTTAAGGTTTTCCATCACCGTCAGATCTTCATACAGACCAAACTTCTGCGGCATATAGCCGAGCATGGCGTGGAGCGCACCGTCATCCTCGATCGGGTCAAGCCCGAGCACGCGGGCCGATCCTTCATCCGGTTTCAGCAGACCGGCCAGCATGCGCATCAGCGTGGTTTTGCCTGCGCCGTCCGGGCCGACCAACCCGGTGACATAGCCTTTCTGGATGGTGCAGTTCAGCGGCGCGACGGCCGGTTTCTCCATCCCTCTGAAGCGTTTAACGAGATCGTTGAGCTGAATAACCGCGTCATTCATGTCGTTCCCCGTTGTTCACTTTTACGGTGACAGGCATGCCCTGACGCAGCGCGTCGTCCGCATCAGTCACGATAATGCGCAGGCGATACACCAGGTCGGTACGCAGGTCCGGTGTTTCAACGGTTTTCGGCGTGAACTCGGCAGTTGGCGAGACAAAGCCCACTTTGCCATGGTACGGCTTGTCCGGGCGGCCGTCGGTATAGAGCAACAGCTCGCGACCCGGCTGCATCTGGCCGAGATTCGGCTCGTCAATGTAAGCGCGTACCCAGACCGGGCGGGTCAGGGAGAGCGTTAAGACGGTGCTGCCCGCGCTGAGCATGCTGCCCGGCTCAACGGCGCGGGTCATCAGCGTGCCGTCAGACGGGGCGATTAAGGTAGTGTCGTGCAGGTCCAGTTCCGCCTGGGCCAGCTGCGCCTGCGCCTGTTCAAGGCTGGCTTTGGCCTGGGCAATATCCTGCGGGCGGTTACCGGTGCGGTACTGGCTCAGTTTGTCCTGGGCGGATTTCAGCGTCGCCTGGGCCTGGTCGCGCGAGGAACGGGCATTTTCCAGATCGTTAGCGGAAATGGTGCGGCTTTTCCACAGTCCCTGCTGGCGGGCATAGAAGTTCTGCGCGTAGTCATAGGCCGCCTGTGCCTGTTTGACCGCCGCAGCGGCCTGGGCAATCTCTTCGTCGCGATAGCCAGCCAGCATCAGGTCATATTGTGCCTGGGCGACCGACACGCCTGCTTTGGCCTGCTGCAGCGCATTTTCAAAGGGCGCTTTGTCCAGCATACCCAGCGTCTGCCCCGTCTTAATGGCATCCCCTTCGTCAACGCTCAGCGAGGCGAGACGCCCGCCGACGCGGAAACTCATATTTACCGTGCGAATATCAACATTACCGTACAGCGTCAGGCCCCGGTCCTGATGGCTCTGATACCACAGCCAGCCACCGATTCCCGCAGCAAGCAAAACAACAACCACCAGAATGATGGCGACAGGTTTTTTCATGACTTCAGGCTCCTTTGCGTTAAGCCTTGCAGGATCAGATCGAGATGACAGGCGATGACCTGGCTAATCTGCGCGGCTTTATCCTCATCAAATTGTGTCCAGCCGGTGCGTAACAGGATGGTTTCCCGGCCCAGACGGAAGGCCAGGATTTCACCCAGCAGGGCGTGGGTATGCAAAACTGTCTCGGTATCGTTGGCATCTCGCCCGGTATAGGCGGCGATCAGCCGGGTCAGGTGGGTATGCATCGGGTCAATCACCCGATCGTGTACCCGCTGGTAGGCGGCAGTGGGGGAGAGCTGCTCGCGGGAGATAAACTTGCTCAGGTTGAGCGTATCGTCATGCGTCAGCAGGCGGATCATGTTGTGGCAGGCATTGAGGATCAGCTGGCGGATGGTCTCGCGATCGGGCGACGGCTGGCTCAGCAGCGCGGTCGCTTCCTCAACGTGTGGGCGAAATTGCGTGCCAATAAAATCGGCGATCCACTCGGCGCAGGCGAGATATAAATCCTCTTTTGAGCCAAAATAGTAGGTAATGGCCGCAATGTTCTGGCCTGCCTGCGCCGCGATATCCCGCGTGGTCGCATGCAGTCCGTACTCGCCAAACTGCGCCAGCGCGGCGGCAATAAGCTGGCTTTTGGCCTGTTCACCTTTTGATGTTATCGGGGTCGTATTCATCGCGGCATTAAAAATTAATCAATCGATTGATTAAGACTATGCCTGATTCTCGCCCTCGTCGAGGGAGCTGAGGGATATTTTATGCGCCACGTCACAAAAGCTGCTACACTCCGCTCCTTCGCGACATTGTGGTTTTTGTCCTCCCCTATTCGTTATATCTCCCTGAAAACTACACCTGTGATGGTCGGGGCGGTTCGGAGTTTTTATGTCTTTTGATTCCCTTGGCCTGAACCCGGAAATTCTGCGCGCGATCGCAGAACAGGGCTACGTTGAGCCAACCCCAATCCAGCAGCAGGCTATTCCTGCCGTCCTGCAGGGCCGAGACCTGATGGCCAGCGCCCAGACCGGTACCGGCAAAACCGCCGGTTTTACCCTGCCGCTGCTGGAACTGCTGGTAAAAAACCAGCCGCACGCCAAAGGCCGTCGTCCGGTTCGGGCCCTGATCCTTACCCCAACCCGCGAGCTGGCAGCCCAGATTGGTGAGAACGTGCGTGAGTACAGCCGCTATCTCAACATTCGCTCGCTGGTGGTCTTCGGCGGAGTCAGCATCAACCCGCAGATGATGAAGCTGCGCAGCGGCGTCGACGTTTTGGTTGCTACCCCGGGTCGCCTGCTGGATCTGGAACATCAGAACGCGGTTAAGCTGGATCAGGTTGAAATTCTGGTGCTGGACGAAGCCGACCGCATGCTCGACATGGGCTTTATTCACGACATTCGCCGCGTGCTGGCTAAACTGCCGTCACGCCGTCAGAACCTGCTCTTCTCCGCGACCTTCTCCGACGAGATTAAGGCGCTTGCTGAAAAGCTGCTGCATAACCCGCTGGAAGTGGAGGTCGCGCGTCGCAACACCGCCTCCGAGCAGGTGACGCAACATGTTCACTTTGTCGATAAAAAGCGTAAGCGGGAACTGCTCTCCCAGATGATCGGTCAGGGCAACTGGCAGCAGGTGCTGGTCTTTACCCGCACCAAGCACGGCGCTAACCACCTGGCGGAACAGCTTAATAAAGACGGCATCCGCAGTGCGGCCATCCACGGCAACAAGAGCCAGGGTGCGCGTACCCGTGCGCTGGCTGAATTCAAATCTGGCGACATCCGCGTGCTGGTGGCAACTGACATTGCTGCGCGTGGCCTGGACATTGAAGAGCTGCCGCACGTGGTGAACTACGAGCTGCCAAACGTGCCGGAAGATTATGTTCACCGTATCGGCCGTACCGGTCGCGCGGCGGCCACCGGTGAAGCGCTTTCTCTGGTCTGTGTGGATGAACACAAACTGCTGCGGGATATCGAACGCCTGCTGAAAAAAGAGATCCCACGCATCGAAATCCCGGGCTACGAAGTGGATCCGTCCATCAAAGCCGAGCCGATTCAGAACGGCCGTCAGGGCGGCGGTGGTCGTGGCCAGGGCGGCGGCGGCCGCGGTCAGCAACCGCGTCGTGCTGAAGGTGGCGCGCCAAAATCATCAGGCAAACCGCCGCGTCGTAACAACGACGCAAAACCGGCGGGTGAAAACCCGTGGCGCAGCGGCGAAGGGAAACCGGCAGGGGAAGGCCAACGCCGACGCCGCCCGCGTAAACCTGCTAGCCCACAGTAATCTGGAAGCCCGGTCGTAAAGCCGGGCTTTTCTTTTTGCGACAGCCAACAGAAAGTGCCACAATAGTGGCTGTTTATACAGTATTTCAGGTTTTCCAATGGCTTTAACCGCTGCGCTCAAAGCGCAAATTGGCGCATGGTACAAGGCGCTACAGCAGCAGATCCCCGATTTTATCCCCCGAGCGCCACAGCGTCAGATGATTGCTGACGTGGCAAAAACGCTCGCCGGGGACGACGGACGACATCTGGCGATTGAAGCCCCGACCGGCGTCGGGAAAACCCTGTCGTATCTCATTCCCGGCATCGCGATTGCGCGGGAAGAGGACAAAACGCTGGTGGTCAGCACCGCCAACGTGGCGCTGCAGGATCAGATCTTCAGCAAGGATTTACCGCTGCTGCGCAAAATTATCCCCGACCTGCGGTTTACGGCGGCCTTTGGGCGTGGACGCTATGTTTGTCCGCGTAACCTGGCGGCGCTCGCCAGCAGTGAGCCTAATCAGCAAGATTTGCTGGCGTTTCTCGACGACGAGCTGACGCCGAACAACAAGGCCGAGCAGGAGCAGTGTGCAAAACTTAAAGCCGAGCTCGATGGCTATAAGTGGGATGGCCTGCGCGATCACACCAGCCTGGCGATTAACGACGACCTATGGCGCAGGCTCAGCACCGATAAAGCGAGCTGTCTGAACCGCAACTGCCACTACTACCGGGAGTGCCCGTTCTTTGTCGCCCGGCGTGAGATTCAGGAAGCTGAAGTCGTGGTCGCCAACCATGCGCTGGTGATGGCCGCGCTGGAGAGCGAAGCCGTTTTGCCTGAGCCCAAGAACCTGTTGCTGGTGCTCGACGAAGGCCATCATTTGCCGGACGTGGCGCGGGACGCACTGGAGATGAGCGCCGAAATTACCGCCCCCTGGTTCCGTCTTCAGCTCGATCTCTTCTGCAAGCTGGTGGCAACCTGCATGGAGCAGTTCCGCCCGAAAACGACTCCGCCGCTGGCGGTACCCGAGCGGCTGAGCGACCACTGTGAAGAGGTCTACAGCCTTATCTCGTCGCTGAATAACATCCTGAATCTTTATCTTCCGGCCACGCAGGAGGCGGAACATCGCTTTGCGATGGGCGAGTTACCTGAAGAGGTCATGGAGATTTGCCAGCAGCTGGCGAAGCACCTGGAAAAACTGCGCGGTCTGGCGGAGATGTTCTTAAACGATCTCAGCGAGAAGACAGGCGCTCACGACGTCGTGCGTCTGCACCGTATTCTGCTGCAGATGAACCGCGCGCTGGGCATGTTTGAAGCGCAGAGCAAACTCTGGCGGCTGGCCTCGCTGGCGCAGGCGTCTGGTGCGCCGGTGACCAAATGGGCCACCCGCGACGTGCGAGACGGGCAGGTCCATCTCTTTTTCCACTGCGTGGGCATTCGCGTGGCCGATCAGCTGGAAAAGCTGATCTGGCGCAGCGTGCCGCACGTGGTAGTCACCTCTGCGACGCTGCGTTCTCTCAATAGCTTCTCCCGTTTGCAGGAGATGAGCGGCCTGAGAGAGAAAGCGGGTGACCGCTTTGTGGCGCTGGACTCACCGTTTAACCACTGCGAGCAGGGTAAGCTGGTTATTCCCCGCATGAAATATGAGCCGCTGATCGACAACGAGGAGCAGCACATCGCGGAGATGGCGGCCTACTTCCGCGAACAGGTCGAGAGCAAAAAATACCCCGGCATGCTGGTGCTATTTGCCAGCGGACGCGCCATGCAACGCTTCCTCGAGCACGTCACCGATCTGCGTTTGCTTTTGCTGGTGCAGGGCGATCAGCCGCGCTACCGGCTGGTGGAAACACACCGCAAGCGGATCGATAACGGCGAGCGCAGCGTGCTGGTGGGGTTACAGTCGTTTGCTGAAGGTCTGGATCTGAAAGGTGATTATCTGACGCAGGTGCATATTCATAAAATCGCCTTCCCGCCTATCGACAGCCCGGTGGTGATCACCGAAGGGGAGTGGCTGAAAAGCCTCAACCGCTATCCGTTTGAAGTGCAAAGCCTGCCGGCGGCGTCGTTTAACCTGATTCAGCAGGTCGGGCGTTTGATTCGTAGCCACGGCTGCTGGGGCGAGATTGTGATTTACGACAAGCGTCTGCTGACGAAAAACTACGGTCAGCGGCTGCTGAATGCGTTACCGGTATTCCCGATTGAACAGCCAGAGGTGCCGGAAGTGAAAAAACGCCCGGCAAAACCGGCCGCCGGGCGTAAAAAAAGCATCCGTGCTAAGGGGCGCGGTCCTACTGGTAAGTAAAGGTGGCCTGAACAACGCTCTCGAACGTGCCAGCGGTCACCGGCATGGCGGTAGCGTAATAGCGTGCAGCCATTGGAAAATCAGCGGTATGGGTTCCGTTGTTTATTAAGGCATTAAAGCTGGACTGCGGGGCGAGAGTGATATAATCCGTCCTGTCCGCCAGCTCAAGCGCGATCCCTTTTGCTGTACCCGTGCTGGCAAATTTTGTCGGATGCTGCTCATCAGGCTGCCCATCTACGGTGATAGTGGCTAACATCAGGCTTGCGGGACAATTTGAGAGCGTAATGTCGAAGTTTTTCCACTTTCCCGTATCACCCACCGATTTAAAGTCTCCCGAAATTGCCTGACCTAAATCCACGACCATATTCTGACTGGCACTGTCGACCTGACAGGTGGTGTCATAGATATTGCCCTCTATGTTTAGCGTCACGTCAGTCGCAAAGCTGGCTGTGCTGGCAAGCATCATTACTAAAATTAATTCTCTTTTCATACAATTACTTATACTCAATATCGATTGTCATTACCGTATTGGCTTTTCCCGCCGTGACGGTAGAGGCTGTCTGGTAATACTGGATTGAGAAGGGAAGCGCCATCGGTACGCCGGGTTCGGCTGTGCCGCCAAAGGGGAGCGGGTAGTTGTACATTAAGTCAACACCGTCTATCAGCATACGCACGCCGACGCCCGTAGCGCTGTCGCTACCCGGCGTCAGGTTGATGACATCGCCGTACTGGCTGTTAACCCCGTTGGCGCTGGTGACAGAGGCCGTCAGATTCACTTCTTCTGAACATGTTGCCGTAATAGTGAATGTCTTCCAGGCTGAGTAGCTACCGACATGAGTAAACTGGGTTACCGGGAAATTACCTAGCGTAACGGTTAGGTTAAGCGGATCGATGGAACAGGTGGCCGTTCTTTGCGAAAGGGTGGCTGAGTAGTGGCTCACGTTGTTGGCGCCGTTAATCCCGTTAGAGGCATAGTCACCAAATCCATAAACATTTAAAGCCTGAGAGAGGGTACCGCTACCGACAGATGGCCCTGTCTTGATGAGTTTTATCGTATAACTAAACGAAAATGTCTGATTACTGTCAGTGCCGATCGTCCCCATCGGGGTGGATGTAGTATTACATCCCATCCCTTTGCCCCGTATGATCTGTCCACTGTTGTTAAGCAATTCAATTCCCACACCTGCTACCCCCGTTGCGTAGACGCCCGGAAAACCGTCGACTTCATTTCCGGTTCCGTAGTAGCAGGAAATAATGGTGCGGTTCGAAACAGTTCCCGTGCAGCTGCCGTTGACGATATGCGTCTGCGTTGAACCCGGTATCACACTGCCGGTGGACAGGGTTGTTGGAACGGCAAGGGTGCCGGCGTTGAGTGTGTAGGGCAAATCGGCGCTGGTGCAGTTTTCCGCATGGGCGCGCGGCATCATAAATGTACATGACACCAGCAGGAGTAGCGTGAAAGCATATTTGAACATCTTCTGTTGTTCCTGAAAAAGGGTTACACGCACTGCGCAGTAACGTTAAGGATTTGACTGTTATCAGTCCCCGGCAGACGGTAAGACGCCGTACAGTGAGCATCACTCGATTTACCCCAAC
This sequence comes from Enterobacter chinensis, assembly GCF_034008295.1. NCBI lineage: Bacteria > Pseudomonadati > Pseudomonadota > Gammaproteobacteria > Enterobacterales > Enterobacteriaceae > Enterobacter > Enterobacter chinensis. The sequence continues at coordinate 364,221 of NZ_JARDVI010000002.1, read as the reverse complement.
TGACGTTGAGAGTTCCCTTTGGATGCATTCCGGTCAGATAGACCTGTCCACCGTCTCCAACGATGAATTCACCGTCTTCATGCGCTTGCGAAGCGGTTGCCCCAAACGGGATTGGACGTCCGTCGGCGCGCTGCAGGGTCATCAGAACACGGCTGCCCACATGGGTTGTGTAATGCGCGCGCACCACCGCTCCGCGTGTTGGCGTGACGGTTTTTGCCGCCTGGTCTATGTCTGCGTTACCCGGCAGGGTTTCGGTATTCAGGGCGAGCGTGTTATGGCGATATGGCGAAACATAGGGCACGATGGCGTAGCCGCGGAAATCGGTACTGACTCCGGTCTGGTTGGTGATGTCGGTACCACTTGCGCCTGGCGCTTCAACCAGCGCCACGGTTTCCCCCATTGGCTGACCCAGCGTGACGCCGTGCGCATGGGCGATCATGCTTCCCTGAAGGCCGACGTTGAGCTGCTGCTGTTGGTTATCCTGCGAATACCCGGCGTTCACTTCACCGTAGGTACCTTTGTAATCGGCATTCAGACTGGTGCTGTCGCCGCTGCTCTGACTGTGGCCCTGCTGAACGCCCCAGCTGAGGTTATTGCCAGCAAGCGCGGTGCCGTTCAGGCCAACACTTTGGGTCGTGTCGTGTTTCGTGCTGCTCAGGTTGTAGTTCACCCAGGTGTTGCTGAGCCAGCGATCGAGCGGTACAGAGACGTTGAAGGCGATGGTCTGCTCGCTGGTTTTTTCGCTATTGTTGTCGCTGCCGTCACGGGTGTTTTTATCCAGCCCGTAGCTCAGGCCGTAGCTGATCCCGTGCCAGGAATTGTTGTAACCCAGGTTCATTGAGGTCATCCCCTGGCTTGCATTCCAGTAGCTCTCTTTGACCAGGCTTAAGGTCAGCGAACCAAACGAACCGCCCAGGGACTGGTCGACAGTGGCCTCCTCGCGGCTGCGTCGGGTGTCCGGCGTTTCCCAGTCGTCATTGCGGGTATGCGAGTCCAGGGTGTCCTGCAGGGTGTAGAATCCCTTGCTGTTATAGCGATAGCCGGCAAGGGAAAAATGGGTGCCGGTGGTGGCAAAATCTTTGCTGTAGCGAATGCGCCAGGCGCGGCCGTGAGTCGGATCCTTGTCCTGCATCTCTGACTTCGCGTCGGTAACGTCCACCGAAAACGCGCCGAGATCGCCAATGTTCTTACCGACCCCCAGCGCCAGGGCATCGTAGTACTGGCTGGCCTGCACGCCGCCGTAGGCCGTAAAGCCGTAAGGCAACCCGTAGATTGCCGTGCCCTGCATGAAAGGCGTTTTCTCAACGTCACTGTCGTAACTGCGATAGCGCCCAGCGGTAAGGCTGTATTTAAAGCGGCCTTCACGCTGCAAGACCGGCACCGACGCGTAGGGCACCACAAAATGTTGTTCGCTGCCGTCCGTCTCTTTAACGGTGACGTTCAAATCGCCGCTGCCGCCGGTGGGGTAGAGATCGTTAATTTCAAACGCGCCGGGGGCGACATAGTTCTGATAAATGACGTAACCGTTCTGGCGGACGATGACCTGGGCGTTGCTGTGCGCTGTTCCGCGGATCACCGGTGCAAAGCCTTTCATGCTGTCCGGGAGCATGTCGTCGTCCGAAGCGATCTGCGCCCCGGTGTATGAGATGCTGTCGAATACATCGGAGGGGGACGAGCTTTGCCCGAATTTGACGTTGCTGCCAAGGGCGATGATATCGCGTTGGGCATAGGTGTAGACCGACGAAAACTCACTTTCTGCGTCACCGTCACCGCTGGTTTTGCTCCAGGTGGAGTAGTTACGCAAGCGCCACGCCCCAAGGTTAAGACCCGGGCGCAGATTAAGAAATTCGCTGCGCTGGTCGGTACCGTTTTCGCCCTTGCCGTGGTTGTCCCCGGCGGTGAAGCTGTAGTTCAGCAGCAGGGCATTTATCCCTTCGTCGTACTCCTGAGGGTCGACGTAATCGCGCGGTACCTGGGTGATAGCGGTCTGGGGGATGGTTAACAGCAGCTGCTGCGGATTTACGTGAAACGTGGCGCTGGCGGAAGGGATAAGGCTCAGGTCAATACACTGAGCCTTATCATCCGGCACGAATTTATCAATGTTAACGCCGAAGCTTTTTAGCTGGACCGCGCTCAGGCACGGCTGCAGGATCGATTTTCCGCTGGCATCTTTTTTCAGCGTAAACGTAATTTCTTTGCTTGCCACTTTATTATTGTTCACGAAGACGTCGACGTGATATTTACCCGGCGCCTGGCCGGGGCCGATCTCATAAATACTGAGATCCGTCTTCCCCTGACTGGGGTTGTCGATATCCAGCAGCGCCGGGTTGAAATAATCTTCGGCCAGAACTTTTTGCGCGCAAACACCCAGCAAGGTACACCCCAGTGCAATAAGCATTGAGCGTCCGTGTTGTTTGGGTGGTTTGGTGGTATATTCCCAGCTCATAATTATTTCCAGCTATCCCTGGATGATTATTTAATTTGCGCGGTATATGACTGGCTGATACCGCCGTAGTCATTAATGATTTTCCAGCTTACCGAGTGTGCGGTGATATTTCCCGGCGTGGTGAAATGTGTTTCACTTTTAGGTGCGGCATAGGTGGTTTTGTCGACTTTTTTACCGTCCAGCTTTATCTCCTGGAAGTTCATATAAAACGGCGTGGGGTTTTCTACAATAAGCTGGTTACCCTGTGCGTGCCAGGATAATTGCGTGGTGACATCTTCCGGTTTTCCGGTAATACTTGTCGGGCGATAGAGGAGCTTAATTCGGGTTTTAATCGCGATCTGCAGCGTGTTGGTGTTTTCATTGCGCGCGGAAGAGGGAATAGATTTAATATTCAACCAGAACAGGGATTCACGATCTCCAGGTAAATCCCCCCCGGTTCTGATGATGCGCAGAACGTTGTCCTGCTTCGCATCAAGGCGGAACAGAGGTGGTGTAATCAGGAACGGTGCTTTCTCGCGTGCTTTATCTTCCGTTTCGACCCATGACTGAACCAGATAATCGAGATTGTCCGGGTTTGCGATCCCAATGGAGGATTCTTTTTTATTTTCCGGGTAAACCACGCGCGTGCCGCCGATGGTAATACCTGCATGGGCGACAGAAGCGATGAATAAAAAGGATGAGGCCAGAAGATATTTTCGCATAGTGAAACCGTAATAAAAAATAACAGATATTAACTACCGGAGTAGCTAATATCTGTTTTATTAGTTGTAAACAATGGTGAAGGTTGATGCGGCATTCGCCAGTCCGGCAGAAATAGTCTGTCCGGTCTGGATATAGCGTGCGCCAAACTGCAGATCGTTCGTTGTTGTTCCTGAGGTGAGGGTATATGCGGCGGAAGCCGTATATAAACTCAGTGGGTTTTCTGTTTTATCCAGCAACTGAATACCCACACCGGATGCAGCACCGGTACCGGACGTCACAGCAAGGACATCCTTATTGCCACTATCCGGCGTCCCGCCGAACGTCACCGAGGCGCTGGTAACGGTTTCGGGACAATCTTTAAGCTGAATACTAAAGCGGGTTGTCGACGTCGTCGAACCACTTCCGGTAAATGCAGATTTAGCAACCTTACCTAATGAAACATCAAGTGGGTTACTTAAACCATTTACGACCGTGCATGCAGAGTCAATAATTTCACCTGTGAAATTAATTTGCCCTTCACCACCGGATGCAAATGCAGAAACCGAAGCACACGCCATCCCGGCAGCGATGCCCGCAATAATAATTTTTTTCATTTTAATCCTCTGAATGAAAGTAAGACACTTATGACTTTAATCATCACGTGGCTGATTAATTCGGTGTGAACTATCGCTGAGAATTATTTTTTGCTCAATTTAACTTCAGACCATTTTTATCCTTATTGCGTGTTGCGACCGTTTCCCGGTGTCTGGGAAATGATTACCCGCTCGACATTTATCGGCGCTATAGTAACTGCAAAGAGCCGCAAGGAGAGATGTCGTGGATTATCGTAAAATTATCAAAGAGGTGGGGCGCGGAAAGAACCACGCCCGTGACCTGGATCAGGAAACGGCCCGTGCCCTGTACACCCATATGCTGAACGGTGATGTGCCCGATCTGGAGATGGGTGGGATCCTTATTGCGCTACGTATTAAAGGTGAGGGTGAAGCGGAGATGCGCGGCTTCTATGAAGCCATGCAGGTGCAAATGCTGCGCTTAACGCCACCGGTGGCAAAACCGATGCCGATCGTTATCCCTAGCTATAACGGTGCGCGTAAGCAGGCAAATTTAACCCCGCTGCTCGCTATCTTATTACACAAGCTGGGTTTCCCGGTGGTGGTGCACGGTGTAAGTGAAGATCCCACGCGCGTGCTGACGGAAACTATCTTCGAGCTGCTGGGCATTGAGCCAACGCTGCATGCCGGACAGGCGCAGGCGAAGCTGGACGGGCACCAGCCGGTCTATATTCCGGTCAAGGCGCTGTGTCCGCCGCTCGAAAAGCAACTTGATATGCGCTGGCGCATGGGCGTGCGTAACAGCGCGCATACCCTGGCGAAGCTGGCAACACCGTTTGGCGAAGATAATGCCCTGCGTCTTTCCAGCGTCTCGCACCCGGAATACGTGGCGCGCGTGGGGCAATTTTTTGACGACATCGGCGGCAGAGCATTGCTGATGCATGGCACAGAAGGCGAGGTTTATGCTAACCCGCAGCGCTGCCCTCAGGTGATGCTGATTGATTCTGCGGGTACGCGCGTCCTTCTGGAACGTGGGGAAGAGAATACCGGTGTGATATTGCCTGAGGCAAAAGATCCGCATACGACGGCACACTGGATTGAGCAGTGCCTTGCCGGGAATGTGCCTGTTCCACATTCGATCAAACTCCAGATGGCCTGCTGTTTGCTCGCCACAGGCGAAGTTGACTCGGTGGAAGCCGGGTTGAAACGCGTTAATGATGCTTTTTAAGTAAAAAAAAGCCCGTCCAGTGGCGGACGGGCAAGCAAGGGTAACAACAACAGGGTCAATGAGGGTTGGAGCAGCTCACCAGAGGGTATGGCGAGGGTACAGCATTCATTCGGTCGATTATTTGTAGATAACCGCAGTACCGCTCAACTTGTTATTGGTGTTCGCGGAGGTGATGCTGTATCCGCTTGCACCGGCAGCTGCGGCTTTCTCAGCCAGTTTGGCTTCCAGACCGTCCAGCGTGGTCGCGCCTTCTGCACTTACCACACCGATTTTATTCATACTTTGCGCCTGAGCAGATGAAACAGGCTCTGCAGCGAAAGCGCCGAAAGACAGAGCGGACAGGGCAACAGCAGCAACAGCATATTTGATGGTTTTCATAATTAATCTCTCGCAGGTTATTCTGTTAAGGGGACGATGTTCCGTCGATGTGATAAGTATCACGTTTTTCTGCGGAAGATAAAATCGAAGAGAATTGACGTGATTGCTCAAAAAAATTGAATGACAAATAACTTATTGAATATTAATAAATTCAGAGCATTGCTTTACACTTCTTGTTGATGCGCTTTACAGAAGCGAGATCAACGGCACGTTTTGCTACGCGTGTGGCTAAAAATCGTGAGCGTAAAGCAACGCAGTTACGCGGTTAGCTTACGTAAAGGAAGGTCAACGTAACTGGCTGTCTTTCGATCCTCTGCGATTATATCCTGAGTGTGATAAATTTTTTGAGTCTTTATCCTGCTGACAGGTTATACAAAGCCGTACGCCGGGGATGGCTTTTCTGCGCGCCTCCGGAATAGGTTCCCCACATTCTTCGCATTCAGATAAGCTTTCCCCGCGCGGGATTTCACCGCGAGCGCGTGCAACCGCATCTTCAATCGTACTGTTGATCTGTTCGTTGACGGCATCGTCATTTGCCCAACCGGAAGCCATGAAGTCCTCCATCACTTGTTTAAGTCATACATTTCACTATGGGGTCAAAAAATGAACAGTCAAGGCGAGGGGGGAAGAGAACTGCATCCGTTGGGCAGATGCAGTCTGATAGAACAGGCAGGTTATTTATAGATGGTCGCTGTACCGTACATATGGTTATCTCCGCCAGCGGAGTTGACCACGAATCCTTTTGCACCTTCCTGGCGGGCTTTTTCGGCCAGTTTATCCTGCAGATCGTCAAGGTTGCTTGCACGGCTTACCGAGACGGTGCCCGCAGGTCGCAGCTGGCTGGTATCGGTACTCTGGTTAAGGGACTGAACGGCCATGGCAGAGAATGACGCGGCCGCCAGGACGCCGGCGAGAACAGCAAGGGTCAGATACTTTTTCATAATCACATCCTCATGAGGAAACAACAGGTGATTCCCTTTAAGTTTAGAAGCCCGACGAGTGTGACTTAGCGCAAATATTTGATGATGATCTGCTTATTTTTTGAACGATATTAATTGACAATTCGCTGACAGATCATAGACATAAAGGTGTTTGATTTATGGTGAGTTTTTGAGCTTTGCAGAGAAAGATTTACCGTTGGGTCAGCAAAGGGTATCTTACGCCGCTGTTTAAAGGAGAATGCCATGACTTCCCAAAAGCCGGGATTGCACCCGCGAAATCGCCACCGCAGCCGCTACGACATGAATGCGTTATGCCTGAGCTGCCCTGCGCTGCAGGATTACATTGTCCAGACCCCAGCGGGTGAACCGTCGGTCAACTTTTCTGACCCGCAGGCAGTTAAAATGCTGAACAAAGCCCTGCTGGCGCATTTTTACGGTGTGGCTCACTGGGATATTCCGGAAGGCTTTCTCTGCCCGCCCGTGCCGGGCCGCGCTGATTACGTCCATCATCTTGCCGATCTCCTCGCAGACGATCGTGACGGAGCGGTTTCCCAGCAAGCCTCCGTGCTGGATATCGGTACCGGGGCGAACCTGATTTACCCGCTAATCGGCGCGCATGAATACCACTGGCGCTTCACCGGAAGTGAAATCGGTGACGAGGCCTTTGCCAGCGCCCAGGCGATTATCAGCGCAAACCCTGGATTAAGCCGCGCCATTCGCCTGCGCCGTCAGAAAGATGCGGCCTCGATTTTCAACGGCATTATTCACAAAAACGAAAGTTATGACGCGACGATGTGCAATCCGCCGTTCCATGATTCGGCGGCAGCGGCCCGCGCGGGCAGCGAGCGCAAGCGTCGCAATCTGGGTCAGGCTGAAGACGCCGCGCTGAACTTCGGCGGACAGCAGCAGGAGCTCTGGTGTGAAGGGGGCGAAGTGGCGTTTATCCTGCGCATGATTGCGGAAAGCAAGCAGTTTGGCCGCCAGGTGAAATGGTTCACAACGCTGGTTTCCCGGGGGGATAACCTGCCGCCACTCTACCGCGCCCTGACCGAAGCGGGTGCCGTTAAAGTGGTGAAAAAAGAGATGGCGCAAGGCCAGAAACAGAGCCGCTTTATCGCATGGTCGTTTATGGACGATAACAAACGTCGCAAATAACACTCCGTCGTAGGCCGGGTAAGGCGAAGCCGCCACCCGGCTCGGTTACAGCGTCGGCTCCTGCGGAGGGAGCGGCGAGGCGGGCGGCGGCAACACCTGGTACGTCTGCACCGGCATCCGCACGTTCGCCAGATCAAAGTGCTTTTTCACCATGCTGTCGAGGGCAAAACGCACCGTCCACTGCTTCAGCGGCTGCGTGGTGAACGACACGCGCAGGGTAAATGCCGTGTTCGTCAGCCCGACAATGCCGGCAAACGACGGTTCTCCAATCACCAGCCCGCGAATATCATCCATCTGCATTAGCTCTTCTACCGCATCCCGCAGCGCCTGCTTCGCTTTATCTGCATCCTCATGACGATCCACATCGTAGTTCGCCACGACGGAGCCAATACCGCGCACAAAGTTGGCGAAGGTGGTGATCGAAGACCAGGGAATAATATGGTACGCCCCGGTATCCTGGCGCACGCCGACAGAACGAATGGACATCCGCTCTACCGTGCCGGTTAACGGCCCAATCGTGACCAGATCCCCCGTGTTCATCCCGTTCTCAAACTGGATAAAGATGCCGGTAATAATATCCTTCACCAGCGTTTGCGAACCGAAGGAGATTGCCAGCCCCAGCGCACCAGCACCCGCCAGCAGCGGGGCGATATTCACCCCGATTTCCGACAGCACAATCATGATGGTAATGGTGCTGATAATCACCGCCAGCGCGTTGCGGAACAGGGTCAGTAACGTACGGGCGCGGGCGCTGGGCAGCGGTCTGCCGTGAATATCCGATACCAGACGGTTCTCGATAAGACTCGCCAGCAGCGTCCAGCCGACGGCGGAGAAAAACAGGATCAGGGCGATACGAATTAAAATATCGACGGTCTTTTCGCCTGCGCCGTTATGCAGCCAGTTCCAGAAATCAAACAGGCTCCACGCATTCAGGAGCAGCATAATCGCCACGCAGACGGTGAGAATGCGCGCCACCTTAAGCGAAACCGACATCCAGCCGTTGACCCGTTTTTGCAGTTCAGGGTAGCTACGCTGCACCTGCGGCGACAGGGTGATGGTTTTCGAGATCCAGCGGGACAGCAGCCCCGACACAAAGGCCGCGATACCGATAATGGCCAGGCTTTTGAACGTCGCCCCCATCATAAATTTCAGGCTATTTCCCGGGTCAAACAACGAGAAGAAGCACAGTACGATGAAGTAAGCGCTTGCCAGCCAGTGCCACACCAGGGCGAACGCGCGAATAAAGAGGCTAAAGAACGAGAGGGAGCGGTCGGCCAGATTCAGCAGGCTTTGGGTAATGGTTTTTTTATTGTGGAAGATAAGATACAGCGACCAGACGGTAATGCAGATCATGATAATCACGTTTGCCAGGGCACCAAACTGGACGTTCACCTGGTTGGAAATGATCGGCACCGCCACCAGCAGACCGTAGCCAATCAGCCCGCTGAGCACGCTCAGACGCAGTGCCCAGTATTTTGCGCTCTCATCCCGTATGGAGAAAGGACGCAACGCTGGGACGTGTGGACAAAAGAGTAACCGCAGCAGCGCCTTGAAGAACTCAATCAGCGCAAAGGCATTCAGGAAAAGCGATTGCTGGAAGGCGATGGTTCTGTTGCCTGCATTCAGCCTGTCGGCCAGCATCTGGCCTAAAAACAGCGTCAACGCCAGCAGCAGTAAATCGATGATAAATGCTGAGGCGATCATCAACGGCAGGTGTAGCCAGCTGCTTTTCTGCTGATTCTTCCTGCGTCCCCATTGCCCCATTTTGCGGTACAGCGGCCACGCGCACAGACGCACCAGCCAGTAAAAAAGAAATACCGCACCCGCAAGCATCAGGAACTGCGTGGCGGCGGCGGTAAATGTTTGAGGGTTAAATGCCTTATGCGGTGAGCCAATCAGGTTGCGATAGAGCTGCGCAAAGCGCGAGGAGAGCGCTTCACCATAGTGGCGGCTGACGTAGGTGACGTTTTCGAGCACCGTTTTTTGCTCCTCAACCTGCGCAGGAGTGAGAGTGGGCACCGGCTCTTGCGGTGGTGTGGCGGCGGCTTTTCGCAGCTGGCCGATGAGCTCCTGCCGGGAGGTGTCGTTCTCCAGGACATCGGCAAGGGCGCTGTAGGCGGCTTTTTTCTGTTCGACATCGGGCTCCGGTGGCGGCGTGCTGCTCTTCGTCGCAGTGGTTCCGGTGGTAACGCCGGGGATCGCGACGGCGAACGATGGCGCACTAAACAGGCTAATCAACAGCAACAGGATCCACGGCACGGCGTCCTCCGGTGAAAATGTCGAACAAAATGATAAGTATAGAAGTCGGGGCGAGGAGGGGGATTTTTGGGAACAATCTGGCGTAAAAAAGCCGGGCATGCCCGGCTTAGCGTGAAGCGATGGATCAGGAGACGTGCTGCAGGAACTCCTGCAAGCGCTGGCTCGGCGGATTCGCAATTAATTCCTGCGGGTTACCGTCTTCGGCGATACGGCCTTTATCAATAAAGATCAGGCGGGAAGCCACTTTCTCAGCAAAGCCGATTTCGTGGGTCACGATAACCATCGTCATCCCTTCTTCTGCCAGATCCTGCATGACTTTCAGCACCTCGTGGCGCAGCTCCGGGTCGAGTGCAGAGGTTGGCTCATCAAACAGCATCATTTTCGGTTTGACCGCCAGCGCGCGGGCAATCGCCACGCGCTGCTGTTGGCCACCGGACAGCTCGGATGGGTAATGATGCGAACGCTCGGCGAGGCCCACTTTCGCCAGCAGATCTTTCGCCAGCACTTCCGCTGCCGCCTTGTTGGCACCGCGCACGCGCAGCGGGCCAAACATCACGTTTTCCAGTGCCGTCAGGTGCGGGAAGAGGTAGAACTGCTGGAATACCATGCCCGCTTCCTGACGAATCAGGCGCTCATCCACTTTCGGATCATTCACCTTCAGGCCATCGACGATCAAATCGCCGCTGGTTATCTCTTCCAGCTTGTTAATGCAGCGCAACAGGGTGGATTTACCGGAGCCGGACGGCCCAATGATGACCACCACTTCACCCTGCTTAATGTTCAAATCAATATTGTGCAGCACCTGGGTTGGGCCAAAGTGCTTGGAAACGTTTTTAAATTCAATCACAGGATTTTCATCCTTCTTTCAAGACGACGCAGAACGAAGCTCAGAACCAGAGTAATAATCAGGTAGACAACGGCCACCGCACTCCAGATTTCCAGCGCGCGGAAGTTGCCAGCAATGATCTCCTGCCCCTGACGGGTCAGCTCAGCCACGCCGATAACGATGAACAGCGACGTATCTTTAATGCTAATGATCCACTGGTTACCGAGCGGTGGCAGCATGCGACGCAGCGCCAGCGGCAGAATAACGTGGCGGATCGTTTCGCGACGAGAAAGGCCTAACGCCAGACCGGCTTCGCTGAAACCTTTATGAATCGACAGCACCGCACCGCGGGTGATTTCCGCAATATAGGCGCCTGAGTTGATCATAATGGTGACGACGGCTGCGCTGAACGGGTCGATGCGCAGGTCATTGAATGCCATTGGCAGGGCGAAGTAGATGAACATGACCTGCACGACAATAGGAGTGCCGCGGATCACTTCGATGAAAACCAGTGCGATGTGGTTTGCGATCCAGCCGCCGTAGGTGCGGGCGAAACCGGCGACAAGACCGATAATCAACCCACCAACCAGACCCAGGACCGAAATCCACAGGGTCATTTTAGCGCCTTCAAGCAAGAGTGGAATGGCAGGCCAGATGGCGCTCCAGTCAAACTGCATGATAATTTCCTGTTACTGTTACCGTGTTTCAAAAATATCAGGGGCGAAAGGTCGCCCCCGAGTGAACGTCATTTTTACGTCTTATTATTTAGGCTCGGTACCGAACCATTTTTTGTAGATTTCGTTATAGGTGCCGTTCTCTTTCAGTGTTTTCAGCGCGCCGTTAACTTTCGTGCGCAGATCGTCGCTGCCTTTCGGGAACGCGATACCGTACTGCTGTGCTTCCAGAGACTCGCCAACAGCTTTGAACTTGCCGTTGCCCGCAGTTTTGATGAAGTACAGGATGTTAGGCGTGTCGTGCAGAACCGCGTCAGCGCGGTTGGTGCCGAGTTCCATATACGCGTTGTCGATGTTCGGGAACTGGCGCAGATCTTTGGTTTTGATATTCGCTTTTGCGTAATCAACAGAACCGGTGCCGCTCTTCACTGCAACCACTTTGCCGTCGAGATCTTTCACGCTTTTTACGTCGTTATTATCGGCTTTGACCATGACCAGCAGGCCGCTTTTGTAATAACCGTCAGAGAAGTCGATCGCTTTTTTACGTTCATCAGTGATGGTGATACCCGCCAGCGCCAGATCAACGTTTTTGGTTTGCAGTGCCGGGATGATGCCGCTGAAGTCCATTGGCTTCAGGGTGTAATCCAGTTTGAGTTCTTTTGCGACAGCGGCCCACAGATCCACATCAAAACCAACGTACTTATCACCCTGTTTGAATTCAAACGGAACGAACGCCGTGTCGGTCGCCACAACCAGTTTGTCGGCAGCCTGAGAGGACACCGCAAAAGCCAGGGTAAGTGCAGCCAGTGAAACTTTTAATACAGACTTCATAGCATTTCCTTTTATATCCACGGGGCGATCCCCTGCGAGAACAGGTGGCACAATGAAAAAATCGTGCCAACTTTACAAGCTATTGTTTTGCAAAGGGGATGATGTCATGCATTGCACAATAAATGGGGCAATGAGGTTTTATTGCACCAAAGTGGAGCACTGTTTTGGTGCGCTTCGTTTGGCTCAACTGACGGGGAGATATTTAGCGTAAATTCTGACGAAAAAACAATCTTCCGTTAACGGTTGTGTGAAGTGATTATTACATTTCGTTCACTTTTGCAGGTGTGCAGACAAAAACTGTGCACCATAGATGTGCAAAACCCTCACCGGAGGGCGAGGGTTTGATAGAAAATTCGTATGAATTATTCGATGTTAGATTCGATAAACCACAGGAACTGATCAAGGTCGCGGGACGCGGCGGTGAAAATGTCTGCGGTATCTTCGTCTTTGGCTTCGCCAATCGCTTTGCGCACGTCATTGGCCACAATGGCGTAGCGATCCGCCAGCTCTTTCAGGTGATCCTGAACGGTATGGATATCCAGCGGATAACTCTTCAGTGGCGTTTTGCTGTTGAGCACCTGCGTGGTACCCAGCGCTACGCCGCCTAACTGAACGGCACGTTCGGCCATCGTATCGAGGTGGGTAACCAGTGCTGTGCGGAAGCCATCGAGCATTTCATGAACGGCAATAAAGTTTGCACCGCGCATATTCCAGTGGGCCTGTTTGGTGATCAGCGAAAGATCGATGAACTGGATCACCTGGCGATTCAGCAACTCAATAGTCGCTTTTTTGTCGCTATCCGATACATCGTTACGGGTATAAAGCAGATTAGACGCTTTCGTTTTCACCAGTTTAGCGGTACTCATAATCTCATATCCTCTTGATGTTTATGTCCCAGGTAATTACGGAACTAAGTATAGCACCGGATTTTTTCTCTGCGGTCTGGCTGTACCTATCGGTTTAATAGCGAAAAGGAGGTTGAGAATTTAATTTATTGAAATGAATGGTGATTTTAAAAATTGATGCAGATCAATCTTAATTTCTGAACGGGGAAGTTAATGCGGGTGGATATTTCGCTAATATGACAAAGTATGTAAGAAATTATAATGTACCACTTTCTGGCCTTTATTCTGCATGGCATGGAAGCCATGCAGAATATATGGCCTTAGTTGATATCAACCTTCTCAACTTTAGGTTCAGGTCGCATGGTGAGCGTTGAGCCCATTGATGCCGCGATAATTGAGCAGAGCGCCAGCGTCTGGGTCAATGTCAGGGTTTCGCCGAGAAAGACCATCCCGGAAATCGCGGCAAGCGCAGGCTCCATGCTCATCAGTGTGCCAAAAATGCGTGTCGGCAGACGCGTGAGGGCAATCATCTCCAGAGAATAGGGGAGTGCGGTAGAGAGAATCGCGACCGCCAGCCCGATGGGCATGACGGACCATTGCCAGATAGATTCCGTCGCCTGCGCCATGCCGATGGGCACAAAGACGATAGCGGCGATGAGTGAACCCAACGCGACTGTCGCCGGTCCATGCTCTTCCCCTGCGCGCTGGCCCGTTAATATATAGATAGCCCAGCAGGCGCCTGCACCCAGTGCCAGCGCTGCGCCCGTCATATCAATCTCAGAGACATTCTGGCCCAGCGGGAGCAAGAACCATAAGCCCAGCACGGCTAATACGACCCAGATGAAATCAACCGGACGTCGTGAGGAGAAAAGCGCCACCGCCAGCGGGCCGGTAAACTCCAGCGCGACGGCAATCCCGAGCGGTATCGTCTGGATGGAAAGGTAGAACAGATAGTTCATCGCCCCGAGGGACAGTCCATAAAACAGCAGAGGCAAACGCTGCTCTTTTTTGAAGCGCAGACGCCAGGGTTTGAAAATGACCACCAGTATCGCCGTACCCAGAACGATTCGCAGGGCGGTGACCCCAGGCGCGCCAACCAGCGGAAAAAGCGATTTTGCAAGCGAAGCGCCGCTTTGAATGGACAACATGGCAATGAGTATGACGGCTACCGGTAACCAGACCGACGACGTGCGGGATAACCCAGGCATCCTTTCTCCTGTCAGCTTATGTCAAATGAGGTAAAGGTTGCAGTGTAAAGGAAATAAGCGGCAACGGTTGAGGCGCTGTTGAAAAAAAACCACGTGAAATCCGTAAAATGGTTAAGCGCTGGTGGATTTATCGCCTGATAGATTAGGAATAATCTGGATGAATGTAACGGCGCGTACGCGCACTATGCGCATTTAGTAGTGAAAATTGCATGTGATTTGAAAGAGATAGCTTAGGCTGGAAACGTTCTGTTACAGGAAAGGTTTCATTAGACATCACGAATCACAAAGAGTTTCGCAAATTTTTTTGATATATTTAAAACTTACGGACTTACTTGAAGCACATTTGAGGTGGTTATGAAAAAAATTGCATGTCTTTCAGCACTGGCCGCTGTACTGGCTGTTTCCGCAGGTACCGCTGTAGCTGCTACTTCTACTGTTACTGGTGGTTACGCTCAGAGCGACTATCAGGGCGTGATGAACAAAGCTAACGGTTTCAACCTGAAGTATCGCTACGAGCAGGATAACAACCCACTGGGCGTGATCGGTTCTTTCACCTACACCGAGAAAGATCGTTCTGAAAACGGCGCATACAACAAAGGCCAGTACTACGGTATCACTGCTGGTCCAGCTTACCGTCTGAATGACTGGGCAAGCATCTACGGTGTTGTAGGTGTTGGCTACGGTAAATTCCAGCAGACCGAAAACCAGGGTCTGAACCGTACTGCAAGCAACAGCGACTATGGCTTCTCCTATGGCGCAGGCCTGCAGTTCAACCCAATCCAGGACGTTGCTCTGGACTTCTCCTATGAGCAGAGCCGTATCCGCAACGTTGACGTTGGCACCTGGATCGCGGGCGTAGGTTACCGCTTCTAATCACTCCGGTGAACTAATAAAAAATCCGCCCAATGTGGCGGATTTTTTTTGTGTTTTGTTCCCCCTCCCTGTGGGAGAGGGCAACAGACCGCTACTTACTCTTAATATCAAAAATATCCGTACCCAGATGGTTGTAGTCAACTTTCTGTAACTTGAAGTTGGTAACGTACACTGGGGAAGCTTTCTTGTTTGAGACAAACGGGTAAGCACTTTTTATCTGCTCGGCCTTAATCCCCGTCCACTGCGAGAAGAACTGCAGGAAATCATTAGCTGAACGACGCGCTTTAATGATGCGATGCGTTTTATCGTCACTCGACAGCACCATAAACGGCACCTGGAAGTTCTGCTGGAACTTGTCATCGTGCGCCAGATACTGCACCTCTTTACCACGCTCTTTAAACGCCAGTCCGTGATCCGAGAAATAGACCATGGAGAAGCTGTCGCCCGTATTGCGTAGCTGCTCGTACAGCTTGCTGAGCAGGTCGTCGGTTTGCGTCATGGTGTAGAGATAGCACGAGGTCTCTTTAGACTGCACAAACTCCGCGTACTTTCCGCCAGTTCGATCGCAGGCTTGCGGGTGTGACCCCATCAGGTGCAGGACGATGAGCTGAGGCTGGGTGCGCGGGGTGGCGAAGACCTGTGCCGTCATTTTCAGCAGCGCTTCGTCTTTGGTGTTTTTGTCGGCTTCAAAGTCGCCGTTCTTCAGGAACTGCACTTCGTCAGCACGCTTGGCGATGCTGGCGATGGCCGTATCGTATTCGCCAATCTGCCCCTGATTGGAGAACCACCAGGTCTGATAACCCGCGCGGTTTGCCAGGGTCACAAAATTATCCTGATACTGCGGTTTACCATCCACCACGCGGTTGAGCGTCAGGCCGAGCGATTTCTGCGTCGAGCCGCTGGCCGCAACATAATCGGTAAACAGGGTGCCTTTGACCGTGTTCGCAAACGGTGTGTTATCCCAGTGTCCGCCAAACGCCCCCATGGCATCGCGACGTGCGCTTTCGCCAATCACCACTACATAGGTGTGATATTTCGGCTTCACGGCCAGCACGTTCCAGGTGTCTTTCATATTGGAAAGCTCAGCCATGCGCGCCTGTTCGTCGAGAACCTCTTTATTATTTACAACGACGTCTTTCACGAAGCGGAAAACCGGATAGCCGATATTGATGAGCCTTAGCTTACCGTCCCAGGGAATGTTCTGGATAGGGGCGACAAACGCCACGGCAATGCTGAACACCAGACAGAGTATTTCGATCTTACCCCAGGATTTTTTCTCGCCCGGCTGACGGCGGATGGCGATAACGCCCAACGCGAAGATAAAGAGCCCTACCACGTAGCTGTACCACGGGAAGATCGTCAGGATCTCCGTCGACTCTTCCATATTGGTGGAGTGCAGCGCCAGCAGGGTATTAAAGTTTGGCGCGCCGTAAGCCTGACCAAACGGGAAATAGAGTGCAGCGACCAGCGAACAGATCCCGATAAACGTTTTTTGCACGCGCGGTGCGGCTCGCCACAGCACATGCAGAACGCAGGTGAAAGCCACCGCGTAGAGCAGACTAAAGGGATAACCCAGCGCAAAGTTAATCAGTAATGACTGTAAAAAGTAAAAACCCGTCCACGGGCTTAAGGCCCGGCTGCGGGTCACAACGGTATCTATCAGGGTTACATTCATAGGTCACTATCATGGATGAAAACGCCATGTGCTCACCCTGGCGTCAAGGGTCATAACCTGCCTGACAGTGCGTGGAGAGGGAATAGGGTCCGCTTCAGCGAGCCGCAAATTGTGCAGGGCTGCAAGAAGATAGTGCGAGCGCTAAATAATATCAACAGTTGCTAAGCAGATGTTTTGCGAAGGGGACTGCAAATCCGTAAAAAAGATCGGGAATAAGGCGGCTGGAGGCCAGTTTACAGCGAGATTGTGACGGGAAAATGACGCGGCGTACCGCAACGCCGCTTAGTTGGAAGGTTTGTCGTCCTGATGCGGTTTGTTGTTAAACATATCGCACAGCATGTTCAACAGCATCAAGCGCACTTTAAAGGGAGAGTGGGTAAACACGGTCATACACCTCTTGAATTCGTTCATAAGACCTCCTGATTTTTGATCCCTTCGATCCGTGAAGGGTGACTGCATTACATACAGATATAGCACAGGCTATATTGTATAGCTATGGCTATTTCGTTAATTTTTTGTGCTTGCAGAGCTATGGTTTACAATGTGCGCTCTCGAAACCGGGCGCTGGAAGCGTCACCCCACTGAGGAAGTACAATGAACCGTCGCGCAGGTAATCCGACAATGAGGAAAACGACGCAACTGGTGAATGTTGAAGAACATGTCGAAGGTTTTCGCCAGGTCCGTGAAGCGCATCGGCGTGAACTGATTGATGACTATGTTGAACTCATTTCCGATCTGATCCGTGAGGTTGGTGAAGCGCGCCAGGTCGATATGGCCGCCAGACTGGGGGTTTCGCAGCCTACTGTCGCTAAAATGTTAAAACGTCTGGCCTCCGTGGGCTTAATTGAAATGATCCCCTGGCGCGGTGTTTTTCTGACGCCGGAAGGGGAGAAACTCGCGCAGGAGAGCCGCGAGCGCCATCAGCTTGTCGAGAATTTTTTACTGGTGCTGGGCGTCAGCCCGGAAATTGCCCGCCGGGATGCGGAAGGAATGGAGCACCACGTTAGCGAAGAGACGCTGGTGAAGTTTCGTGAATTTACGCTTAAATATGGTTCCTCCGCTGAATGAAAATCCCTGGACTGCAGGCCCTGGCACGCGATCGTTTCTTCCATCTCTTATTACTCACTGGCGCAGGGTTAAGCCTCTTTGTGCCATTCGCGCCACGCGCCTGGCCTGCCGCAATTGACTGGCGCACCATTATTACCCTGAGCGGTTTAATGATGCTCACCAAAGGGGTTGAGCTGAGCGGCTATTTCGACGTGCTGGGACGTAAAATGGTGCGCCGCTTTGCCACCGAGCGCAGGCTGTCCCTGTTTATGGTTTTCTCCGCCGCGGTACTGTCGACGTTTCTGACCAACGATGTGGCGCTGTTTATCATCGTGCCCCTCACGCTGACGCTGCGTAAGCTTTGCGAGATCCCGGTAAGCCGGCTGATCATCTTTGAAGCACTGGCCGTCAACGCAGGCTCGTTGTTAACGCCTATCGGCAACCCGCAAAACATCCTTCTCTGGGGACGTTCCGGGCTGTCGTTCGCCGCGTTCACCTGGCAGATGGCCCCGCTGGCGCTGGCGATGATGCTGTCGCTGCTGGCAGTTTGCTGGTTTGCGTTTCCGGATAAAAAACTGCAATACCACAGCGGAACAACCGGCCCGCAGTGGCAGCCTCGTCTGGTCTGGAGCTGTCTTGGGTTATACATTGTCTTTCTGTTCGCGCTGGAGCTGAAGTACGAACTGGCGGGCGTCCTGCTCGTTGCTGCGGGGTTTGTCGTGCTGGCGCGTCGCGTGCTGGTGAGCGTGGACTGGACGCTTTTGCTGGTCTTTATGGCGATGTTTATTGATGTGCATCTCCTTATCCAGCTTCCGGTGCTGCAAAACGTTCTGCACAGCGTCAGTACGCTGTCTCAGCCGGAATTATGGCTGACGGCAATTGGCCTGTCGCAGTTTATCAGCAACGTGCCTTCCACCATTCTGCTGCTCAACTATGTTCCGCCGGACACCCTGCTGGCCTGGGCCGTTAACATTGGCGGGTTTGGGCTGCTGCCCGGTTCGCTGGCCAACCTGATTGCCCTGCGGATGGCTAACGACCGTCGTATCTGGTGGCGCTTCCATCTCTGGTCGATCCCGATGCTGATATGGGCCGCGGCGATCGGTTTCGGAATATTCCTTCTCATATAGTGCGCAATTTGTCAGTTTTTCCTGGCAAACGTATAGCAACGTCCTAGCTTTAGTGAACGGCATTGTGTGATGCCGCTCACTGACAGGACCGTTGCTGACCTATGGCTGAAGATCAAAATCCGCCTGCTGACGAGCAGGTCAAAAACAATAATGAGCGTAAGCGCCCGGGCAAAAAACCGTTAATTATCCTCGGCATTGTCGTGGTGGTAATGGTCGTCGTGGCGCTCGTCTGGTGGTTTTTAACCCGTAACGAAGAGACGACTGACGACGCCTTTACCGACGGCGACGTGGTGACGATTGCCCCCAAAACGGCAGGCTATGTCACCGAGCTGCGCGTGCGCGATAACCAGCACGTGAAAAAGGGCGATCTGCTGGTGGTCATCGATCCGCGCGATACCACCGCACAGCGCGATCAGGCTCAGGCCCAGCTTGGGCTGGCCATCGCGCAGCTGCACCAGGCCCAGGCGCAGCTCGCGCTCTCAAAAGTGCAGTATCCCGCGCAGCGTGACGAAGCCAAAGCACAGGTACTAAAAGCGCAGGCCGATCTGGCGAACGCGCAGGCTGAGTATCGTCGCCAGCGCGGTGTGGACCCTCGCGCAACCACTCAGCAAAGTATTGATTCCGCGAACGCTCAACTGCGTAGCGCACAGGCAGGGCTGGCTAGCGCCCAGGCGCAGCTGGAAGTGGCGGAGCAGGTACAGCTGCAAATCCGTCAGCAGGAAACCAACGTTGAAGCGCGCGAGCGTCAGGTCGATCAGGCTAAAGCCCAGCTGGAAACGGCAAATCTGAACCTCTCCTATACCGAAGTTCGCGCCCCGTTCGACGGCGTTGTCACTAAACGCAACGTTCAGCCCGGTACGCTGGTGCAGGCGGGAACGGCGCTATTCTCGCTGGTTTCCCCGAACGTGTGGGTGGTGGCGAACTTTAAAGAGTCGCAGCTCGAGCGCATGAAGCCGGGTGATAAGGTCACCGTGTCCGTTGATGCGTGGCCGGATATGGAACTTGAGGGGCACGTTGACAGTATTCAGCAGGGCAGCGGCTCGCGTTTCTCTGCCTTCCCGGCAGAAAATGCCACCGGCAACTTCGTCAAAATAGTGCAGCGCGTGCCGGTCAAAATCGTGATTGATAAAGGCCTCGATCCGAACAAACCGCTGCCGCTTGGGCTGTCGGTTGCACCGAAGGTGACGGTGGAATGACCGATCACAGCCACGACAGCTGGAAACCCGCCAGTAATCCGTGGGCGGTGGCGATTGTCGTCACCCTGGCGGTGTTCATGGAAATTCTGGACACCACCATCGTCAACGTGGCGCTGCCCCACGTGGCGGGTTCGCTCTCGTCCAGCTATGACGAATCCACCTGGGTATTAACCAGCTATCTGGTCGCGAACGGCATTGTACTGCCCATCTCTGCGTTTCTGAGCCGAGTGTTTGGGCGCAAGCAGTTCTTCCTGATTTGCATCGTCATGTTCACCGTCTGCTCGTTCCTGTGCGGGATCGCCACCGAGCTGTGGCAGATCATCCTGTTCCGCGTGATGCAGGGCTTTTTTGGCGGTGGACTCCAGCCCACGCAGCAGTCGGTGCTGCTCGACTACTTCAAACCCGAGGATCGCGGCAAAGCGTTTGGGCTTTCCTCCATTGCGATCATCGTTGCGCCGGTCCTCGGCCCGACGCTGGGGGGCTGGATCACCGATAACTACTCGTGGCGCTGGGTGTTCTTTATCAATATCCCGGTGGGAATTGTCACGGTGCTGGCGATTTACCAGCTGCTGGAAGATCCGCCGTGGGAGAGCAAATCAAAAGAGAAATTGACCATCGACTGGACCGGGATCGGCCTGATCGCGTTGGGGCTGGGCTGCCTGCAGGTGATGCTCGACCGGGGAGAAGACGAAGACTGGTTTAACTCGAACTTTACCCGCACTTTCGCCGTGTTGACGCTTGTCGGCATTATCGGCGCCATCTACTGGCTGGTGTATGCCAAAAAGCCGGTGGTTGATCTTCATTGCATGAAGGATCGAAATTTTACCGTCTCCAGCCTGTTAATGGCAGGAATGGCGATGATTTTGTACGGCAGCTCGGTGGTGATCCCGCAGCTGGCGCAGCAGGACCTGGGCTATACCGCCACCTGGTCCGGGCTGGTGCTGTCGCCCGGGGCGGTGCTGATCGTCTTAACGATCCCGCTGGTATTGAAGCTGATGCCGGTGGTGCAGACGCGCTGGATTATTGCCTTTGGCTTTACCTGTCTCGCGGTGTCGTTCTTCTGGTCGCGCACGCTCACCCCGGATATTGACTTCGAAACCCTGGTGCTGTTCCGCAGCGCCCAGTCGATAGGTCTCGGGTTCCTGTTTGTGCCGCTGACTACCATTGCCTTTATTTCGATTCCAAGGCGGCTGAACGCCGATGCCGCAGCGTTATTTACCATGTTCCGCAACGTCGCGGGCTCGGTTGGGATATCGCTGTCGACGGCGGCCATCACCGAGCGCTCGCAGGCGCACAGCGCGCACCTTGCGTACCACGCCTCGCCGTTTAACGAGCAATTCCAGCAGGCGATACGCGAAAGCGCCCAGGCAATCCAGAACTTCACCACCCAGGCGGGGGACCCAACCGGGATTGCCACCGGGCGCATGTACCAGACCATGATTGAGCAGTCGCGCTTTCTGGCCTACATCGACGTCTTCACCATTCTGAGCGCGGTGGCCTTGTTATTGATTCCGTTTTGTTTGTTGCTCTCGCCGGTTAAGAGCGAGGGGAGTGCAGGAGCACATTGATGATACACAGACGTTTACACCCTCTGATGATAATGATGCTACTGGCGGGCTGCGCCGTCGGGCCGGATTATCAGCAGCCCGCGCCACCTGCCGTCACGCACTGGAACGATAAGGGCGACAGCACGGTGAAATCGCAAACCATCTCAGCCGCGACCAACCCGCGCTGGTGGAAAACATTCGGCTCCCCGCAGCTCGACAGCCTGGTTGAACGCGCCATCGCCGGAAACCTGACGCTGCAGCAGACGGTGCTGCGCATCGCGGGAGCGCGCGAACAGATTAACCAGGCGGGCGGGGCGTTTTATCCGTCGGTGAACGGCAATTTGCAGGCGACGCGTCAGCAGCTCGGCCTGGAAGGTGAGCTGAAATCCCACGGCGTGTATGACCAGCTTGATAATGTCGACCCTGAACTGCGGGGCGCGTTAGGCCCGCTGACGCAGCCGATCAACCTCTACCAGGGCAGCTTTGACGCCCAGTGGGAAATCGACCTGTGGGGCAAGGTGCGCCGGCAGGTGGAGGCGGCGGAAGCGCAGCAGAAGGCGGCGATAGAGCAGCGTAACGACGCCCTGGTGTCGCTGGAAGCGGAAGTGGCGCGCGCCTGGCTGCAGCTGCGCGGGGCGCAGAGCATTATCGCCACGCTGAATACCCAGATTAAAAGCGCCCAGCAGACGCTGGATCTGACCGAAAGCCGCCAGCGCGGCGGGCTGTCGCCGCAGATGGACGTGGAAAACGCCCGGGCGCAGCTGGGGAATCTTGAAGCACAGCTGCCGCAGTATCAGGCGCAGGAGCGGCAGGCGATGAACGGCCTGGCGATCCTGCTCGGCAAGCCGCCCGGCGCGCTGGATGCGGAATTGCAAAGCGTGCAGCCGATGCCAGACCTGCCGGATATCGTGCAAACGGGCATTCCGTCGACGCTGGCGCGACGCCGCCCGGACGTGCGTGAAGCAGAGGCGAATCTTCATGCCGCCACGGCGCAAATCGGCGTTTCAGTGGCGGAGCTGTTTCCGAGCTTTACCCTATCCGGGCAGTTTGGCCTGCGAAACAGCGAAACCAACTGGCTCACCGACTGGAGCAGCCATTTCTATAGCTTTGGCCCGCAGGTCTCTATCCCTATCTTCCAGGGGGGCAGGCTGGTCTCCAGCGTGAAGGTCGCGCGTGCGCAGCAGGGGGCGGCGGTGCTGGACTATCGCCAGACGGTGCTGACAGCGCTCGGTGATGTCGAAAACGCGCTGGTGAGCTATCGCACCGACCAGCAGCGTGAAGCGGGCCTCGCGAAGACCATCGACGCGCTGCAAAACGCGTTCGACCTGGCAAGCGACAGCTACCGACAGGGGATCGCCAGCTTTATCGACGTGCTGGACGCCCAGCGTCAACTGGCGCAGGCCCAGCAGCAGCGCGCCCAGGCGCAGGTGCAAAGCGCGCTCGATCTGGTCGCGCTCTACAAGGCGCTTGGCGGAGGCTGGGAGCCGTATCAGCAGGTACAGTTACCGGACTACAGCGTCTTTGGCGACGCCCCGCGCGGATAAACTTTCAGAGGATTGGGCAAGAAACGGACAGGAACGCCACATTCGCGATGGGCGCGGGGCGGGTATAACTATCGGGTACCCAATCGACATGCGAGGAATCACTTATGCGTTATCAAAAACTGGGCAATACCGGACTGTTTGTTTCTGAACTCTGCCTCGGCACCATGACGTTCGGTGGTGAAGGCGGCATGTGGGGCAAGATTGGCCAGCTCCAGCAAAATGAAGCCGAGCAGCTGGTGGGCCGCGCGCTGGACGCGGGCATCAACTTCATCGATACCGCCGACGTCTACTCTGAAGGCCGCTCGGAAGAGATCACCGGGCAGGCGCTGAAAAACCTGAAAATCCCGCGTGAGAATGTGGTGGTTGCCACCAAAGTGTTCGGCGAAACGGGAACTGCAGGGGTGAATTCGCGCGGCAGCTCGCGCTATCACATCATTAGCAGCGTGAAGGAGAGCCTGCGCCGCCTGCAGCTCGATCATATCGATCTCTATCAGCTGCACGGCTTCGACCCCGCAACGCCGATTGAAGAGATGCTATACGCCCTGGATAACCTGGTGCAGCACGGCCACGTGCGCTATATCGGCGTTTCAAACTGGGCGGCGTGGCAAATCACCAAAGCGCTCGGTATTTCTGAACGTCTCGGCCTTGCGCGTTTCGCATCACTCCAGGCGTATTACACCATCGCCGGACGCGATCTGGAGCGCGAACTGGTGCCGATGATGCAGAGCGAAGGCGTCGGGCTGATGGTCTGGAGCCCGCTGGCGGGTGGCCTGCTGAGCGGAAAATATGGCCGCGACGGGCAGAGTGAAGCCGGTGGTCGTCGTCTGGAGTTTGACTTCCCGCCGGTGGATAAAGAACGTGCCTTCGACTGCGTGGATGTGATGCGCATCATTGCCGAGCGTAAAGGCGTCTCCGTGGCGCAAATCGCGCTGGCGTGGCTGCTGCACCAGAAAGCGGTGACCAGCGTCATCATCGGTGCCAAGCGTGTCGATCAGCTGGATGACAATATCGCCGCGACCGGGATCCGCTTAAGCGAAGACGAGCTAAAACAGCTTGATGCGGTCAGCGCGCTGCCGCGCGAATATCCCGGCTGGATGCTGGAGCGGCAGGGGGAATATCGCCGCAATCAGCTCGCGCAACAATAACCTTCCTTGCCCCGGTAGCGCTTCGCTTACCGGGGCTTTTTTTCCGCATTGCTCACAAAAAACGATCCTCCTCTTTGATCGACCTTTCATCTTCGCCTATATGACTAGTCATGAAATTTTAAATGACTAGTCATATAGGGAGGGAACATGAACAATCAGCTGCCGGCCAACTTTTTATGGGGCAACTCGGTGTCCAGCATGCAGACGGAAGGTGCCTGGAATGAGGGTGGGAAGGGGATGTCGGTGTATGACATTCGGGAAGCCGGGGAGAACATCTCCGACTGGAAAGTCGCGACAGACTCCTACCACCGCTACCGGGAAGATTTCGACCTGATGCAGGATCTGGGCATGAACTGCTACCGCTTCCAGATCTCATGGAGCCGCGTCTGCCCGCAGGGTGACGGCGAGTTTAACGACGAAGGCATCGCGTTTTATGACCGTTTTATCGACGATCTGATCGCTCGCGGCATCGAGCCGATGATCTGCCTCTACCACTTCGATATGCCGCTGGCGCTGGCGCAGGAGTACAACGGCTTCAATGACCGCCGGGTAATGGACGCCTTTATCCGCTACGGCAAAAAGATGATCGACTGCTTTGGCGACCGCGTGAAGTACTGGCTGACCTTTAACGAGCAGAACATCTTCCATATGCCGGAAGCATTCCGCATTTCCGGCTACATGAAAGGCGAGAAAACCCTGCGCGAGCTGTACGAGTTACAGCATCACACCATGGTGGCGCACATGGCGCTCACCGAGTACCTGCACCAGACCAAACCGGGCCAGCTGATGGGCGGTATGCTGGCGCACCAGCTGATTTACCCGGCCACCTGCAAACCGCGCGATATCTTCTGTGCCCAGCAGTACGACGAGTTCCTCAACCAGAACCTGCTGCGCGTCTTTGCCGGTCAGGGCTACAGCCCGGCGGTGATGGCGGTGGTGGAGCAGGAAGGCTTTGGCGATATCTATCGCGCCGAAGATTTAGCTCTGTTTGCGCGCACCAAAAACGACTATATGGCCTTCAGCTATTACGCCAGTAAAACGCTGGACAGCGATGCGATCCCGGAAGATACCCCGGTTAACTACTACCTGCTGCACGGTGAAAAAAACAACCCGTACCTGCAAGCCACCGAGTGGAACTGGCAGATCGATCCGCTGGGCTTTCGCACCATCATTACCCGCTACGCCAACGACTGGCGCCTGCCGGTATTCCCGATCGAAAACGGTATTGGCGTCATTGAGTCCTGGGACGGCGTAAACCCAATAGAGGATACCTACCGTATCGACTACCACCGGGCGCACATCGAGGCGATGAAAGCGGCGATGTTCGAAGACGGGGCAGAGGTGATCGGCTACCTCGGCTGGGGCTTGATCGACATTCTCAGCTCCCAGGGCGATATGCGTAAGCGCTACGGCGTGGTCTATGTCAACCGTGAAAACCATGACCTGAAAGACCTGAAGCGCGTGCCGAAGAAGAGCTACGCGTGGTTAAAACAGGTTATCCATACCAACGGACGCGAGATGTAAGCCGTACGCTGCCGGGCCGTTTTTGTGACTGATTGATGGGAACTATCCGCTATGTCTGAAACAAAAATAACACCGCATATGCAGTCCTTTGTCGACAAATTTGTAGAGTTCTCGGCGCGCCTGGCAAACCAGGTGCACCTGCGTTCCCTGCGCGACGCTTTCGCCACGGTGATGCCCATTTTCATCCTCGCCGGTCTGGCGGTGCTGGTGAACAACGTGGTATTCCCGTGGATTTTTCACGGTGACACGCTGGCGCACTTCAAGGTGTGGGGTGAGGCGATTATCAACGGTACGCTGAACATCGCCGCGCTGCTGCTGGCGCCGATGATTGCCTGGTCGCTGGCGCGCAACAAAGATTTCGACAATCCGGTCTCGGCAGTGGTTATCGCCGTCAGCAGCTTTATTATCATGATGCCGATGCGCTTACAGATTACGCCCGTCGGCAGCGATACCACGGTGAACGTCACCCAGGTGCTGACGTTCGCCAATATCGGCTCCACCGGGATTTTTGCCGGCGTGCTGATTGGCCTGCTCTCCACGGAAGTGTTTATCGCCATTTCGCGGCTGAAGAGGCTGCACATTTCGCTCGGTGAAAACGTGCCGCCAGCGGTGAGCAAATCCTTTACCGCGCTGATCCCGACCATTCTCACGCTCTCCCTGTTTGCGGTGCTGGCGGCCATACTGGCAAACGTGCTGCATACGGATCTGATCCATCTCATTACGACCTTTATCCAGCAGCCCCTGCGGCTGATCAACACCAGCCTGCCGGGGACGATTTTTATCTACAGCTTCGGTAATTTCCTTTTCACGCTAGGGATTCATCAGTCGGTGGTGAACAGCGTGGTGCTGGAGCCGTTCCTGCTGATTAACACCAATGAAAACATGCTGGCCTTTGCCAACGGCCAGCCTATCCCGCATATCATCAACAACATCTTCGTGCCGACGTTTGGCATGGTGGGCGGCACGGGCAGCACCATCTCGCTGCTGATCGCCATCTTTATCTTCTCCCGACAAAAGTCGGCGAAGCAGGTGGCGCGTCTGTCGCTGGCGCCTGGTTTGTTCAACATCAACGAGCCGGTGATCTTCGGTCTGCCGATTGTGTTTAACCTGCCGCTGATGATCCCGTTCGTGCTGCTGCCCGCCATTGGTATTTACTTCGCCTGGCTATGTACCACGCTGGGGTTAATGTCGCGCTGTGTGGTGATGATCCCGTGGACAACGCCCCCGATCCTGAGCGCCTGGCTGGCGACGGCGGGGGACTGGCGGGCGGTGGTGGTGCAGTTGGCAATCATCGTATTTGGTGTATTCTTCTACCTGCCTTTCCTCAAGATTGCCGAGAGAGTGGCATTAAAAAACAGCGGGATAGAAAACTAACTGAAAGGAAGGACGATGGCGGCGAAGTACATCACCATAGCGCGGGAAATTAAGAAACGCATCATCAGCCAGCAGTACGCCGCCAATGAACCACTGCCGGACCAGTTTGCGCTGGCAGCGGAGTTCAACTCCAGCCGGATGACCATTCAGCAGGCCATGCGCCAGCTGATCGTCGAAGGACTGGTCTACACCCGTCAGGGGCAGGGGACGTTCATCCGCAAAAATTTTCTCCAGCTCTCGCAGTGGGATCTTTCCGGCAGCGACTACTTTGGCGCAACCAAAACCTGGGAACACCTGGGTAAGGTGACCAGCCAGGTGGTGCATTTCGAACTGCGCTTCCCGAACGAGAAAGAACAGGCGTCGCTGATGATTAGCGCCGATGCGCCCGTGTATGACTTTATCCGTCTGCGTTTGCTCAACGGCGAACCTATGTCGCTGGATTCCACTGTAATGCCGATGAATCTGGTGCCCGGCCTGACGAAAAGCCACCTTGAAGGTTCAGTGTTCCAGTACGTTCAGGAGACGCTGGGGCTGAAAATTATGGGGTCGTATCGGGTGGTGCGGGCGCTAAAACCGAGCGAGCTGGACAGACAACATCTTGTCTGCGAGCAGACCGATCCGGTACTGGAAGTGGAGCAGGTGATTTATCTTGAGGATGGCACACCGCTGGAGTATGCCCACTGTCACTATCGATACGACCACGGCGGGATCGTGATCGTGAATAACGGATAATCAGACTTTCAGGCGCATGACTCGAAATAGCTGTCCGTGTCTTTTATGTAAAGATCGTTCTGACACAGATGCTGGATTTGACCAGGCTTAAAAGTAAAACGGATTTTTTGAAGCCAGGAACGTTTTATTTTGCTGGTATTGTCGCGTGATAATCCATAATCATGGATTATTTCATGAACAAAACGAATACTTTGCGCAGAAACATAGACTGGTGTTTTGGTTAGCTGAATCAGTTTACTGATCCAAATATCATCCGCGCGAGGACAGACCTTAATAAAATCTTCGTTAAAATGGAAATATTCCGGGATCATACTTTTCTTGAGCACAACGCCACCAAGGCCAGTGATGATATAGTTTTGCTCAACAACTTTCGGCACGGTTATAAGCGGAAAATTACGATAGGTATCAAGAAGTTCTTTCTTCTTCTTTACTGTTTCACGCACGCGTGCAGCAACGACATATTCCTGATTGTGGCGGTAAAAATCATCCAGCAGGGTTTCTGCCCAAACTTCGTTATAAATAGCGTCATCGTCGGCATAAATCAGAATATCGTCTTCGGTTGCTGCTTGTAGCGCCGGAAATAATTTACGATAAGGCCCGGTGTTTTTAACCCATTTAAAAACCAGGTTTGTACCCGTCTGGCGAATTTTCTGCGCCCATTCAGGTTCTTCAGTGATGCCTTCGTCACTGAGATAAGGTGTGCTGGAGACCCACACAACAATTTGATCGACCTTCTTACTCTGGTTCGCCAGTGACCACACTGTTTGCGAACAGAGATAAAGGCGCGATTTTGTTGTTGTTAAGTTAATGCTGATCATCGAACTAAGTGTGCTCCAGGAAATAAAAAAGACCCTATAAATACAGATAAAACTGATTTTATAAGTAGGCGCATCATAACACTTAGAGGATCAGATGTAACCCCGCTGACTTAGCAGAAAATGGCAAGAATGGGACTTACGGCAATAATTGCTGTTCAGAAAAGAGGAGCGTGGTGGATATTGCGGAGTAATAAGACCCCGATGATTCGGGGTCTTATTAGATACTTTAATGATTCTGATTGATCAGTTCAAACGCACTGGCATACCGGAGCGGTTCTGAACGGCCTGATCAACAATCGTCGTTTCTACGTCAGGCTGAGAGGTCACCGACTGCACCGCGCTGTTCAGCGTAACCGGTACGATTTCGTTGTTGTTGATCTGGTCTTCGCTGGTGGACAGCGGGTTGTGCACTTCGATGTAACGGCTGCCGTCTGGCTCAGACGTCGCTTTCACCGGTTCGTTGATGAACTGCACACGCGTACCGACCGGCACGTTTTCGAACAGGAATTTGATGTCGTCGTTACGCAGACGTACGCAGCCGTGGCTTACGCGCAGGCCGATACCGAAGTTAGCGTTGGTGCCGTGAATAGCATACAGACGGCCAATGTACAGCGCGTACAGACCCATTGGGTTATCCGGGCCTGCCGGAACAACGGCTGGCAGCGGTTCACCCGCGGCAATGTATTCCGCGTGCATTTTGGCAGTCGGCGTCCAGGTTGGACCCGCTTTCTTACGCTCAACTTTGGTCGTCCAGTTCATTGGGGTGTCTTTACCCAACTGGCCGATACCAATTGGCAGCACGATAACGGTGTTGGTGCCTTTCGGATAGTAATACAGACGCATTTCGGCGCTGTTAATCACGATACCTTCGTGAACGGTATCCGGCAGGATCAGCTGCTGAGGAATATTCAGCACGGTACCCGCTTTCGGCAGATACGGGTCAACACCCGGGTTCGCTTCCAGCATGTTAGACAGACCCAGCTGGTACTGCGCAGCGAAATACTCGAGTGGCTGAGAGTTACCTTCAGGAACTGTTACCACCTGGTTTTGGCCCACCAGACGGCTACCGTCTGTTGGCAGCGGATAAGTCACCGCAGACGCGGTCTTACAAAAACCTACTACGGCTAACGCCGCCGCAAAAAGCGTTGTTAATTTCATGTTCATGTTATGCGAGGTATCTGAGCCACTCTGGCGATTAGTTGAATAAGTCTGAATCTGTGATGGGAGCGCATTATATGTGCATTCCCGCTAACAGGGAATTCAGATGTGTACGAAATCACACTTTTTTCGATTTTGTTAAAGTTTAGTGGAGAGCCGCAACACGGGATCTCAATTCGGAATTGTGGCATAATGCCGTGTTTATCACATTTTTCGCAGGAATCTCCCCGTGTTAGTTACCAGCAACGTCACTATGCAGTTTGGCAGTAAGCCGCTGTTCGAAAACATTTCCGTCAAATTTGGCGGCGGCAACCGTTACGGCCTGATTGGTGCCAACGGTAGCGGTAAATCCACCTTTATGAAGATCCTCGGCAGCGATTTAGAGCCGACGCTTGGCAACGTATCGCTCGATCCTAACGAGCGCATCGGTAAGCTGCGTCAGGATCAGTTCGCCTTCGAAGAGTTCACCGTGCTTGATACGGTGATCATGGGACACGGAGAGCTGTGGGAAGTGAAGCAGGAGCGCGATCGTATTTACGCTCTGGCTGAAATGAGCGAAGAAGATGGCTACAAAGTGGCCGATCTTGAAGTGCTGTACGGTGAGATGGACGGTTACTCTGCTGAATCTCGTGCGGGTGAGCTGCTGCTGGGCGTGGGTATTCCTGTTGAACAGCATTACGGCCCGATGAGCGAAGTCGCGCCAGGCTGGAAGCTGCGTGTGCTGCTGGCTCAGGCCCTGTTCTCTAACCCGGACATTCTGCTGCTCGATGAACCGACGAACAACCTGGACATCGACACCATCCGCTGGCTGGAGCAGACGCTGAACGACCGCGACAGCACCATGATCATCATCTCGCACGACCGTCACTTCCTGAACATGGTCTGTACGCACATGGCGGATCTGGACTACGGCGAGCTGCGCGTGTACCCGGGCAACTACGACGAATACATGACGGCGGCCACCCAGGCGCGCGAGCGTCTGCTGGCCGATAACGCCAAGAAGAAAGCGCAGATTGCTGACCTGCAATCCTTCGTCAGCCGCTTCAGCGCCAACGCCTCTAAATCACGTCAGGCGACCTCGCGCGCCCGTCAGATTGACAAGATCAAGCTCGACGAAGTCAAAGCCTCCAGCCGTCAGAACCCGTTCATCCGCTTCGAGCAGGACAAAAAACTGTTCCGTAATGCGCTGGAAGTGGAAGCCCTGGCAAAAGGTTTTGAGAACGGCCCGCTGTTTAAAAAATTCAACCTGCTGCTGGAAGTCGGAGAGAAGATTGCCATTCTGGGTGCCAACGGCGTGGGTAAATCCACCATGCTGAAAACCCTGGTCGGCGAACTGCAGCCGGACCACGGCACCGTGAAGTGGTCTGAAAACGCGCAAATCGGTTACTACGCGCAGGATCACGAGTATGAGTTCGAAAACGATCTGACGGTCTTTGACTGGATGAGCCAGTGGAAGCAGGAAGGCGACGACGAGCAGGCGGTGCGCAGCATTCTCGGACGTCTGCTGTTCAGCCAGGACGACATCAAAAAGCCTGCTAAAGTGCTCTCCGGTGGTGAGAAGGGCCGTATGCTGTTCGGCAAGCTGATGATGGAAAAACCCAACATCCTGGTGATGGACGAACCGACCAACCACCTGGATATGGAATCTATCGAATCGCTGAACATGGCGCTGGAGATGTACCAGGGCACCCTGATCTTCGTCTCTCACGACCGTGAGTTTGTCAGCTCGCTGGCAACCCGCGTGATCGAAATTACGCCAGAGCGCGTGGTGGACTTCACCGGTAACTACGAAGATTACCTGCGTAGTAAAGGGATCGAAGGCTAAAAACCTTGCCCGGTGGCGCTAGCGCTTACCGGGCCTACGGGTCAGTTTGTAGGCCGGGTAAGGCGTAGCCGCCACCCGGCAATGTTCAGAGCATCCACTCTTCCCCTTCAACCCCATTCACCAGCAGCTTGCGTTTTTCCCCCGCCGGTAACGACACCTTCAGCGCTTTCCACGCCGGACGATAATCCCCGCGCGCGTTCACCTTCAGGTTAATGGTTGCTCCGTCGCACACCATTTCCCATTCCACCCACAGCGCATTGCCGTTCTGGTAGCCCCAGCTTTCGCCGTCATCTTCAAACAGCATGCCAGAGGTTGTTCCGACGCCTTTTACCGGGAACAGCTTCAGCTCACGGGTGTCGTCTTTTTCTGCGGATACGTGGGTAATGCGCTCGCTGAGCGGCAGACCGGCACCGGCGCGCACCAGCAGCGGCAGTTTTTCCAGCGGCGCGTCGAGGACGATCGATTGTCCACCGGCGAACCATTCGTGGGTGTAAAAATCGTACCAGCCGGTTTCGTTATCCGGCAGCCAGAGGCGACGCTCGCGCTGTCCGGCCTCGACCACGCTTGCGACCAGCAGGTCACGACCCAGCAGGAAGTCATCACACTCTTCGAAAGTCTGCGCATCGTGCTCGTGGTCGAGGAAGGTCGGGCGCAGCATCGGTTCATCATCAGCATGCGCCTGCCAGAGCAGGGTGTAGAGATACGGCAGCAGGCGGTAGCGCAGCTCAATCGCACCGCGAATAGCAGGGGTTACGCCCGGATACATCCACGGCTCGTTCACCGTGCAATCATCATTCCATGAGTGAATGGTAAAGCGCGGATGCATCACGCCGTTTTGCACCCAGCGCACGAACAGCTCGGCATCCGGCTTATCTCCGGAGAACCCGCCGACGTCATGCCCGACGTTAAACAAACCGGATAAGCTCATCCCCAGCCCCATGCGGATGTTATAGCGCAGGGTCTGCCAGTTGGTGCGGTTGTCGCCGCTCCAGGTCTGAACGTAGCGCTGCATCCCGGCGCAGCCGGAGCGGGAGATCAGGTACGGACGCTTTTCCGGCGCGAAACGTTGCTGTGCTTCAAGCGAGGCGCGCATCATCAGCAGCGGCATTACCGGGCGAATATGCTTGATGGCGATCTCCTTGCCAAAGCCGTGACAGCGGGCTTCCCCGTCCCACACTTCATATTCGTTGTTGTCGTTCCAGGTGGAATCGATGCCCATCTCCAGCAACTGCGTGGTGACGCCGTTCTGCCACCACTGCACCGTCTGCGGGTTGGTAAAGTCGAGGTGCGATCCTTCGTCATCCCAGAAGCTGGAACGTTCTGGTGCATCGGTTTCTGAATCGCGAATGAACAAGCCGCTCTCCGCCACTTCGTTATAGCGCGGATGGTCCTGCAGCAGGCACGGCTTGATATTTGCCGCAAGTCGCAGCCCCGCGTCGTGGAACGCCTGACTCATCACCTTCGGCTGCGGCACTTTGTCATGGTTCCAGTTAAAGACGTAGCGCTTGCCGTTGATCGAGGTATAGCCAGAAGAGAGCTGGAACGAGTCGCACGGAATGGCGTGTTCTTCGCACAGGCGGATGAAGTTCATCAGCTGGTTTTGCGCGTCCGGCGCGTCGGTGTAATGCATAGTCGAGCCGCTGTAGCCCAGGCTCCATTTTGGCCCGAACAGCGTTT
Source organism: Enterobacter chinensis (assembly GCF_034008295.1). Classification (NCBI taxonomy): domain Bacteria; kingdom Pseudomonadati; phylum Pseudomonadota; class Gammaproteobacteria; order Enterobacterales; family Enterobacteriaceae; genus Enterobacter; species Enterobacter chinensis. The sequence goes on along the minus strand of NZ_JARDVI010000002.1, from coordinate 330,915 downwards.
TTCCGGTCAGGCGGACGAAGGCCTTGGTGACGTCCAGCACGCGCTTGCCGGTAAAGATGTAGTAATCGATATCGCCCGCTTCCGCCTGCCAGCGGCGGTAGGCGGTGTGGTAATTGTCTATCTCGTTGCCCAGATCCAGCCAGCAGCTGCTCAGGTTGTCGTAGAACAGCCCGTAGCTCACGTCGTCGCGGCGGGTGAGGGTGAACGGAATATGCTTGTACAGCGGATCGGTGCTGGCGGCGTTATAGCCCATCGCATCGAGGTTACGCATCTCGTAGCGTTTACCGTTGCGCTGCAGATTGCCCGCTTTCTCACCCAGACCGTAAAAACGCTCGTCCTTGCGACGGCTCAGGTAGTGCGCCACGCCGTCGCCGTGGGCGTTGAGCAGATAAGCGCTGGTCGGACGGTCGTTGACCAGCGGCTGCCACTCGCCCGCGTCATTGCGGTAGTGCCACTCCAGCCACAGCGGCTGGTGCACGGTGACGCGCAGCTGTTCGGTTGCCACGGTTAACGTGCCGTCCTGCTGCACCAGCGTCCATGTTGGGCAGGTGAAACCGCTTAAATCGTCACGATGGCGACCTTCCCACGGCACGTCTTTTCCCGGGGCGATGCTCCAGGTGCGGTCCAGCGCCAGCTCGCCTTTGCGTTTGATCAGCACGCGGAACAGGTTCTCTTCCAGTACGTACAGGCACAGGTGGTGCTGGTTATCGACCAGCAGTTCCAGATGGTTCGCCGACTGCGTATCAAGGGTCCAGTTTTTCAGGGTTTTCATATGCAATACATCCACTATCAGGCGCGCTTGGCGCGACGTTCAGCAATAAATGCTACCAGGAAGACAGCGCCAATCAGGTCAAAGAAGCCCATGGCAATAAAGAGCGGGTTAAAGCCGATTTTGTCGGCGGTCACGCCGATTAACAGAGAGAACAGGAAGCTGGCGATCCACGCCGCCGAGCCGCGCATGCCGTTGACCGTCGCCATCTGGCCTTTATCGAACGACTCCACGACCAGGGCGCTCAGCATGCAGGAGATAATCTGGTGCCCGAAACCGCCGATGGAGATCAGCACGATGGTGATATACGGGTCGCGGGTAATGGCCACGATGCCCAGAGAGATCATCAGGAACGCGCCGGTCACGGAGCTTGCCACCACCGAGTTCACGCGGGAGCAGCCGAACCAGCGGGTATAGAGACGGGTGAGGTAGCCACTCGCGACGCTACCAAGATCGGCGGCGAGGAACGGCAGCCAGGCAAACATCGCAATTTGCTTCAGATCCATACCGTGCTCTTTGGCGAGATACAGCGGCACCCAGAAGCTCAACACCGCCCAGGCCGGTTCCGCCATAAAGGCCGGGATGGCGATACCGTAGAAACGTTTGTTTTTCGACACGGTTTTCAGTGCGGTCAGGAAGGGCAGTTTCACCGCAGGCGGTTCGTTATCCTGCTTGATAAATGCCAGCTCATCTTTACCCAGGTTCGGGTGTTGCTCCGGGTTGTGGTAGAACGCCCACCACAGGATCACCCACAGCAGGGCCAGAACGCCGGTGAACATAAACGCGCCCTGCCAGCCAAACGACGCGTGCGCGAAGTAGATAATAGGCGGAGCCAGCATCGCACCGATGGAGAAGCCCACGCCCGCCCAACCGGCGGCAACAGGACGCTCTGATTTCGGGAACCATTCGCCAATCGTTTTGGCGTTCGCCGGTGTGGCGGCGGCCTCAGACGCGCCCATAAAGAAGCGCAGAATAGCGAGGTGCAGCCAGCTTCCGGCACCCGCGTGGAAAATACACATCAGCGCCCAGAGCCCGGCGCAGACCATAAAGCCAATCTTCAGACCAATCACGTCAATCAGCCAGCCGCACAGGGGCTGGAAAATGGTGTAGGCGATCTGGAAGGCGCCGACGATCCAGGAGTACTGCTCGGTGGTGATCCCGAGGCTCTCTTTCAGTTCGGGGGCGAGGATCCCGAGTGAATTTCGGGTGATGTAGTTAACGGTGACGCCAAGTAAGAACAGCACCAGCACGTACCAGCGCAGGTTCTTGATGACGCGACGGGTCTTGCTTGTCGCAACGGTATTATTGATGTCCTGACTCATTTTACTCTCCACAAGACGGACGCTAAGGGGACGGAGGTTCAGGTGTCACACAGATTTTTATGCCTTTGATTTCTATCCGTTTAGAATGCTTAAGTTGCTATACAACTAGTATGGAAGTTGTGTGACAAGTTCACCTTAAGGGAGAAAATGAGTGGGCAATAGTGGATTTTGTGCAAAATTTCTCATAACTGACCTTATCCCTCTGGCATGATGGCTTTTATGTCAGTTATTGCCTGGCAGATACGCTATGAAAAAATTTTCATTTCGCAAATGGAGCCAGATCACAAAATGGACAAAAGGCTAAAAATCACAGAAATTGCCGCCCGAACGCAGCTCTCCATCAGCACCGTGTCGCGGGTGCTGGCGGGTAAAGCGAACACCAGTGAAAAAGCGCGCGCAAAGGTGCTGGCATGCGCGCGGGAGCTGGGGGTGATGGACGGTTTGGCGGCAGGACGATTGCTGCTTAACAGCCTCGTTGTCTTTGCGCCCCAGCGGGCGTTTGATGAGCGATCGGACATCTTTTACTACCGCGTGATCCAGAGCGTGGGTAAAGGGCTGGCGTCCCACGAAGTGCGGTTACGCTACTGCGCGCTGGAAGAGAACGACAGCGACGCCCAGCTTTTTCTGGCACGCATGAACGAGCCGGATACGCAGGCAGCGATTCTGCTCGGTATCGACGATCCCCATATCCACGATCTGGCGGTGGATGTGGGCAAACCCTGCATGCTGATTAACTGCCGTGACCGCCATATGCGCCTGCCGGCCGTCGCGCCGGATCATCGCGCCATTGGCGAGCGGGCGGCAGAATACCTGTTTGAGATGGGGCACCGCGAGGTCATGACGGTGCTTTGCCTGCGACGCTACACCATGGAACAGCGCCTGTCGGGGATCCGCGATGCGTGGCAATCCCACAACCTGACGTTCAACGATAAACGCGATCTGCTGGTGGTGCCGAGCTTCAGCGCACGCGAAACGGAACATGTGGTCAGCAGCTGGCTCAGTGAAATGCAGGGGAAAGATTTGCCGACCGCGTTTCTGGTCGGCGGCGACTTTATGGCGGCGGGCACCATTAGCGCATTACAACATCACGGTCTGCGCGTACCGCAGGATATCTCGGTGATGAGCATCGACGGTTTTAACCTGGCAGCGATTCAGGATGTGCCATTAACGGCGGTGCATGTCCCGCGCGATGAGCTGGGAACGGAAGCGGTGCATATGCTTCAGCACCGGCTGATGCGCCCGGACGCGCCGGTGGGAACGTTGCTGCTTAACGGCACGCTGGCCGTGCGGGAATCGGTCCGGCGGATACGTCAGGGGAAACGACGCACCGCCGTTGAGCGGGAAGGGTTGTATGACAGTTAGACCATGCCCAGCGCGCGCTTGCCGTGGATGTTCAGGTCGGCCACGGTAAAGCGGTCCTGCCAGCTCTTTTCATAATCTTCGCGTGGGAAATCCCCCGGCGACGCGCCGGTTTCCAGCGCTTCCTTGACCTTCTTCGCATAGGCGAGGTTTTTCTCGCACATCGGCGCGGCAGGAATGTACATCACGTTACCCCAGCCCTGCTGGTTCTCAACCGGTGCAACGGAGTGGATTACATCGCAGTGCCACCACACCGAATCACCCGCGTCCAGCGCCGGAATGCTGCTTAATGCTTCGATGAGCAGCGGGTGCCACTTCTCGGAAACCGGCAGCACGCGTCCCGGTGCGACGCCGCACAGCTCGTCTTCCGGCACGTCATCCAGCAGGGGGCGCAGCAGAATGTAGGCCATCGCCTCCGGGATGGGCACCACGTGCAGCAGCCCCTGGCCTGGGATCATATCAGACAGCGCCGTCCAGCCCTGGAAGGTGCGGAACACGGAGCATTTGGTGGTGTTATCCACGGTGTACTCTTCCACTTCAGTGCGGTGCGCGGCGTTCCACGGGTCGTATTTTTCGACGTTGCCGTCAAACACGCGGGCAAAGACCTGCTGGTAGGCCGGCAGGAGCCAGCGCTCCAGCGCGCCGGAGTCGGTATGCGCACCCAGTCCTTTCGAGGTGGTTCCTGGCGGACGGCGGCGGATACGATCCGGATAAATGACGCTCACATCCGGATTGAACCACTGCTTACCGTTACTCTCGAATGTCCATAAACGGTTCAGGAACGACTGCACCTGCGCCATCTCTTCACTCTGGCGCGCCTGCATTTGCGCCTGTGACCAGTAGATCGGGTAAATCTCCGGGCGGGAGGCGGTTAAGGTACCGAAGAAGTTATCGCCCGGACCTTTATACACCTCGTCAAACTTGTTGAGATCGAGGTAATCGAGCATCGACTGATCCCACGCCAGGGCCTGCTCGCGCGGGAAATGACCTTTAATCACCGCGCAGCCGCGGCGTTTTACCGCTTCGCGCTGTGCGTCGGTAATGGTGCCGTTTTTCACATCGGCAAACGGAATCACCGGCCAGACGGATTCGCCTTTATTTTTAAGGGCGTTGATCTCCGCCACGCGGGTGGCGATTTTATCGCTTAGCTTATTGAACACCGCCTGCACGTCGCCGATCTGCGCGCGTAACTCACGTTTTAACTGACGGATTGCCGCTTTGTGATCCGCCGGCAAGGTTTCACTGGTAAAGGTCATAACTGCCTCGCATCTTTCATTCGAAAGTAAAAGTATCTACAAGTGATACTTTAAGTTAAAAATAAGTTAATGCAAGTTTAAAAACTTGACGTGCGCCACAGGATGGAAAAGAAGAGAAGAGCCGGAGCGAGGCTCCGGCGAGGAAAGGATTACGCGTCGAACGGGGAATGGGCGTCGAGCACGGCCTGAATGACGTTCAGCGCGCCCTGATGATTGTTGTCGTCGGTGCTGTAGCGGGCGATCTCTTTGATGCTTTCTGCCGCGTTGCCCATCGCAAACGAGTATTTCACCAGCTTCAGCATCTCTGCGTCATTGCCGCTGTCACCAATACCCACGCACGCCTGCGGGGAAACATTCCAGCGCTTCAGCAACCGGCTGATGCCGTTGGCTTTGTGCAGGCCAGGGATAATCAAATCGACAAAGCCGAAGCCGCTGGTGACCGGCTTCATGATGCCGTCGAGCGACACGTGCAGTTTGTCGATCAGGTTCGGGATATCGCTGTCCGGCAGGTTCAGGGAGAACTTAAACAGCACGTCGTCGATGTCGTGATAATCGCTGATGCGTTTTAAGCGGTGATAGTGTTTGGACATGAGCGCCACGAACGCGTCCGGCGCTTTATCGCTGACGTAGGCGCTCTCCAGTCCGCAGGCCACAAAGTTCAGCCCTTTGTCTTTCAGCAGTTCGCCAATGACGATTTGCGATTCATGGCGGGTCAGCTCGCCGTGGAAAATTTGCTCGCCGTGATCGAACACCAGCGCGCCGTTTTCCGCCACGAAGGAGATTTGCTCTTTCAGCTCCGGGAAGAAGGAGATGAGCTGATAATACTGGTTGCCGCTGGCGACAACGAATTCAATATTACGGGCTTTAAGCTGCTCAAACTGTGCCTGAAAGCGGTCCCGATCGTACTGCTTGGCATCATCAAGGAAAGTTCCGTCCATATCGGTGACGATAACTTTTACGGTCATACATTGCGCTCCTGGGTCACTGCGTTTTGAAACATTCTAATAACAAGGTGACGGGGAGCACAAATTTAATTTCATTCGAAAGTAAAAGCAAAGCGGCAACCGAAGTTGCCGCTTTTAGTGTTTTCTCCCTCTCCCCGTGGGAGAGGGCCGGGGTGAGGGCATCAGCGTGCGCATTTCCCCTCACCCTAACCCTCTCCCTCAAGGGAGAGGGGATACACCGTTAAAGCGTATGCTCTGTACGCGCAATAATATCGTCCTGCGCATCCGGCGACAGGGCGGTGAAGAACGCCGAGTAGCCCGCGACGCGCACGACCAGGTCACGATACTGGTCCGGGTGTTTCTTCGCCTCGAGCAGGGTTTCGCGAGAAACAATGTTGTACTGAATATGCCAGCCTTTATGCACCTCGAAGAAGGTGCGCAGCAGCACCATTAGCTTCTGGCGATCGCTGTCGTTTTCCAGCGTCGACGGGTTCAGCTTCTGGTTAAGCAGCACGCCGCCCAGAATCGCCTCGGTAGGCAGTTTACCCACGGAGCCGATCACCGCCGTCGGGCCGAGATGGTCCGTACCGGACGCCGGGCTTGCGCCTTCTGCCAGCGGGGTGTGCGCTTTGCGTCCGTCCGGGGTAGCCATCGTCGCCGCACCAAATGGCACGTTTGCAGAGATTGAGGATGTCCCGGCGTAGTAGTTACCGCCGATCGGGCCACGACCGTAGCGCGGGTTGTGGTACTGCTTCAACTCTTCAATGTAGGTCTGATAGGCACGCGTCAGCAGCATGTCCACGCTATCGTCGTCGTTGCCGTACTTCGGCGCACCGTTAATCAGGCGCTGACGCAGCTGCTCATGGGTCAAGCCGTCGAAGTCATCCGCCAGCGCGGCCGCCAGCTGCTGCTGACCGATTACGCCCTGATCGAACACCAGTTTTTTCACCGCCGCCAGGCTGTTGCCGAGGTTGGCGATCCCCACCTGCAGGCCGGAGACCCAGTCATACTTCGCGCCGCCCTGTTTGATGCTTTTCGCGCGTTCGATGCAGTCGTCCACCAGCGCCGAGCAGAGAATATCGTGGACGTTCTCTTCCAGCATGGTATCCACCACGTACTCGATCTCGATGGATTTACGGGTGTAGTAACGGATCTGGGTATCCCAGGCCGCCATCACCTCTTCAAAGTTATCGAAGTTACCGGCAGAGAGCGCTTTCTCCTGCGGCAGGAACACCTTGCCGCTGGTGGCGTCGCGGCCGCCTTCCAGCGCGGCCAGCATCACGCGGGCGAAGTTGATAAAACTCATGCCGGTGCAGCGATAGCCCCACTTGCCGCCGACGGCGGTTTCAATGCAGCCGATGGCGGCATAGTCATAGGCGTCTTCTTTCTCGATGCCAAGCTTGATGAATTCCGGGATCACGATTTCATCATTGTTAAACGCCGGCATCCCAAAGCCGCAGCGGATCACCTGCACGCAGGCGTCGAGGAAGTCGTTGCTCATGCCCGCATGGTAACGCACGCTCAGGTTCGGCTGGGTGGAGCGCAGGCGGCCGCAGGATTCCAGAATGGCATAGGAAAGCGGGTTCACCGCGTCCATCGGCTCACCGTTCACCAGCTTCTGGCCGCCGATGGTCACGTTCTGGTAAAGCGGGCTACCGGCAGAGGCTTTTGAGTGCGAGCCGGAGCGGATTTTGTTCACTTCCAGCAGCTTCAGCCAGCAGCTGTGCAGCAGCTCGATGGCGTGCTCGCGGTCGAGGCTCTGGTTCAGCTCCACGTCGCGACGGTAGAACGGATAGAGATACTGGTCCATCCGGGCAAACGATACAGAGTGGCCGTTGGACTCAATCTGCAGGATCAGCTGGATGAAGTAGCACAGCTGCAACGCCTGCCAGAAGGTTTTTGGCGGCTCATGGGCAATCACGTCGCAGTTTTCCGCCATGGCCAGCAGTTCGTCGCGACGGCTTTCGCGGGTTTCGGTGGAGGCCATTTCACGCGCCAGGTCGGCAAAGCGTTTGATGTGCAGGCTCACCGCGTCCAGCACGATATCAATTGCTTTCAGGAACTGGTCGCCGTGCAGGTCTTCCAGCACCGTCAGGTTGATGCGCGAGCGGCGTTCGGCCACCTTGGCGCGCAGGCCGTCGAGACCTTTCTCCAGCACCAGCGGGAAGTTAACGGCCAGATGCGCATCGCCGGAGGTCATATTGCCTTCGGCTTTGATAATGCCGGTTTCCAGCAGGCCTTTCTGCTCGTCGGTGAACATGCCGTAGCAGCGATCCTGCACCGTCTGGCCGCGCCACCACGGGCAAATCGCATGCAGAACGCGCTTGTTCTCTTCGCTCACCGCAAAACCCGCGCCCGGACGGTCGGCCAGATCGTCGATCTCTTTCTCAATCCAGGAGACGGTGTATTCCGGGAAGATTGGCGCGGCGCGCACTTCGCTTGCCTGGTTACCGATGATGAGCTCATCGTGTTTGATCCAGATGGTACGCTCAGCCAGGTGGTGCGCCAGCGCCAGGGCACGACGCACCGGGATCGGTTTGTCCATGTGCTGCTGATACATTTCGGTGTAATGCTGCGCGCGCTCGGTACAGACCGGCGGCTTGACGATATGTACGAGGGCCGTTTTGTGCGCTTTGATGCGCTCGCTGAGGGTGTTGAGATTCAGGGTTGTCATAAGTTTATCCTCGTAAGGTCGCGGTTAACCCTTTCTGGCAGGCGTACTGCTGCGCGAAGTCCAGCAGGGCAGGGTTATCCAGCGGTTTGTCAGGGGCAGAGTAGGCTTGGCCGAGCAGGGTGTACTTGTTCATGCCCAGCGTGTGGTATGGCAGAAAATGAATATCGTCGACGCCGAGTTCGTCGGCAGCGAAATTGGTAATGGCGGTTACGGACGCTTCATCGGCGTTAAAGCCCTGGATCAGCGGCACGCGGATGGTGATTTTTTTCCCGGCCGCGGCAAGGCGTTTCAGGTTGTCCAGGATCCGCTTAGCCGAACCGTCCGTCCACTGCTTGAACACCTCACCGTCCACGTGCTTCAGGTCGGCGAGGAACAGGTCGACGTACGGTAAAGAGGGCTCGATATAGCGCCACGGGACGTGAAGACAGGTTTCAACCGCGGTATGGATACCTTGCTCATGACTGGCTTTAAACAGGGCATGTGCAAGCTCCGGGTTCATAAAGGGCTCGCCACCCGAGAGGGTGATCCCGCCGCCGCTGCGATCGTAAAAGGGCTTGTCGCGCAGCACGGTTGCCATAATGTCTTCCACCTGCTGCGCTTCACCGCAGACGGTGAGCGCCTGCGTCGGGCAGCAGTCGGTGAGGGCGTCGAGCGTGGCGTCATCAAGTTTCTCACGATGAATGACCATCCCGTTCAGCGCGCGTTCGATACAGCCCGGTGCCGCCTGCTGGCACAGGTCGCAGCCGTCCAGGCACAAACGGGCATCAAACAGCACGTCCCGGCTGCGGGAGCGGCTTTCCGGGTTCTGGCACCAGCGACAGCCCAGCGAGCAGCCTTTCAGGAACACCACGGTACGAATACCGGGGCCATCGTGGGTAGAGTAACGCTGAATATTGAAGATCATGATTTCGCCTCTCATCTTGCATATGAAGATTAAATTACTTTCGAATGAAAGTTATCTTGATGCAGGTCAACTCTTGAGCAGGTTTTGTCGTGATAGGGTAAGTGCAGGCTAATTTTGAGGGTGACATCATGGAACTTTATCTCGACACATCTGACGTTGCGGCAGTCAAAAAGCTGGCGCGTATTTTTCCGCTGGCAGGCGTGACCACCAACCCAAGCATCGTTGCGGCTGGTAAAACGCCGCTGGACGAGCTGCTGCCGGCGTTGCACGACGCGCTGGGCGGCAAAGGTCGTCTGTTCGCTCAGGTGATGGCGACTACCGCGGAAGGTATGGTGGAAGATGCGCGTAAGCTGCGCGCCATCATCAACGATCTGGTGGTGAAAGTGCCGGTGACCGCAGAAGGGCTGGCGGCAATCAAGATGCTGAAAGCGGAAGGGATCCCGACGCTGGGCACGGCAGTGTATGGCGCAGCCCAGGGGATGCTGTCGGCGCTGGCGGGCGCAGAGTATGTTGCCCCATACGTTAACCGCGTGGACGCGCAGGGCGGGGACGGGATCCAGACCGTAGTGGAATTACAGCAGCTGCTGACGCTGCATGCCCCGCAGTCAAAAGTGCTGGCCGCGAGTTTTAAAACCCCGCGTCAGGCGCTGGACTGCCTGCTGGCAGGCTGTGAGTCGATTACGCTGCCGCTGGACGTGGCGCAGCAGTTTATTACATCACCCGCCGTGGATGCGGCGATTGTGAAGTTTGAGCAGGACTGGCAGTGGGCGTTTGGACGGACGTCTATCTGATGCTGTTGCCGGGTGGCGCTGACGCTTACCCGGCCTACGTTCGAGCTGCTGTAGGTCGGGTAAGGCGAAGCCGCCACCCGACTTTTTTACTGGCTGCAAACCTCACATCCCGGATTACGCATCAGCTTCATCTCGCGGAACTGGCAGGTCATCGCGTCGTACATCACGATTTTCCCCGCCGCTGGCGTACCGTAATGTGCCAGAACCTTGATCGCTTCCATCGCCTGCAGTGAGCCAATCACGCCGACCAACGGCGCCATCACGCCTGCCTCGACGCAGGTCAGCGCATTTTCGCCAAACAGACGGCTCAGGCAGCGGTAGCAGGGTTCACCCTCAGCGTACGTGAAGACGCTAATTTGCCCCTCCATGCGGATCGCCGCCCCGGAAACCAGCGGCGTTTTATGGGCAAAACAGCCCGCGTTTAGCTGATTGCGGATAGCCACGTTATCGGTGCAGTCGAGCACCAGATCGTGCAGGGCAATCTGCGCAAACAGCGCGTCGTCATCCAGCATCGCGTCAATCAGGGTGAATTCACAATTAGGGTTGATGCGGGCCAGCGCCGCGCGGGCAGAGTCCACCTTCGGCTGGCCAACCGTCGCGTCGCTGTGCAGCGTCTGGCGCTGCAGGTTAGACACCGACACGGTATCAAAATCCAGCAGCGTCATCCTGCCCACGCCCGCCGCAGCGAGGTACTGCGCGGCGGCGCAGCCCAGACCGCCCAGACCGACGACCAGCACGCTCGCTGCCTTAAGCGCTTCCTGACCCTCGAAGTCAAACCCGCGCAGCACAATCTGGCGGTTGTAGCGCATCATCTCCTGGTCGCTCAGCTCCACCGTCATGTCAGCCTCCGAACAGGTGGTTAAAGCGCTCGATCTCAACCCATTCGCCCGCTTCCACGATGCCGCGTTCGCGCTCCAGCACGATAAAGCAGTTGCCCTGGCTGAAGGAGCTGAAAATATGTGAGCCCTGATGTCCGGTGGTGCTCACTTCGAGCTCACCGTCCGCGTTGCGCGCCAGAATGCCGCGCTGGAAATCGAGACGGCCCGGTGATTTTTTCAGGCGCGTGGCGGCACGCACGCGCTGGCGTTCCGGCAGCGGGTTAGCCTTGTTGCCGGAAAGCTTCGCCAGCAGCGGGATCACCAGCTGGTAGAAGGTGAGTGCCGCAGAGACCGGGTTACCCGGCAGGCCGCAGAACCAGCTGTGCGTGAGCTTACCAAAGGCGAACGGTTTGCCCGGCTTGATAGCCAGCTTCCAGAAGGCGATTTCGCCCAGCTCTTCAAGAATGGTTTTGGTGTAATCCGCTTCGCCAACCGATACGCCACCCGAGCTGATGACCACGTCGGCAGCCTTATCCGCCTCGATAAACGCGGCGCGCAGTTTTTCCGGATCGTCAGGAATGATGCCGAGGTTAATCACGTCGCAGCCCAGCTGCTCCAGCATCAGGTGTACCGCCAGGCGGTTGGTGTCGTAAATCTGGCCGTCCTGCAGCGGCTGCCCCGGAAGCTGCAGTTCGTCGCCGGTGGAGAAAACGGCGACGCGCACCTTACGGATAACGTCGATTTCAGCGATGCCGAGGGAGGCCAGCACGGGCAGTTCACCTACCGTCAGCTTCTGTCCGGCGGCAAAGACCGTTGCGCCAAGCGTGATATCTTCGCCCGTGCGGCGGATGTTCTGGCCCGCTTTAACGTTCGCGGTAAAACGCACGCCGTCGTCGGTCTGTTCGGTCTCTTCCTGCATTACTACGGCGTCGCAGCCAGCCGGAACCGGCGCGCCGGTCATGATACGCACGCAGGTGCCCGCAGGCCATTCACCGCTAAACGGCTGACCGGCAAAGGCTTTACCTGCCACAGGCAGGGCGTTACCCGTCTGGAGATCCGCCAGTCGCACCGCATAACCGTCCATCGCTGAGTTATCGAATCCCGGCACGTTAAGCGGAGAGACGATATCGCGCGCGGCAATACGCCCAAAACAGCGCACGAGGGGCAGCGTCTCAACGTCCTGCAGCGGAGAAAGTCGGTCAAGCATCTGCGTGAGTGCCGTCTCAAGCGGCATCAGTCCGGCGGTAAAATCCATGGTGGGCTCCTGCACAGTAACAACGAAAGCGCTCATTATGGCAGAAAAGTGCGGCTAACTGTATGACCCGATGGGTGTACGCTTTACATCACAGTTGCGTCTTTCTATATTCAAAAATCATCTGAAGTTTCATCGACGATAATGATATTTATAGAAAAAGCCGCAAATCAGGCTAACGGGTGATGCGAATGGTTAATGCGGTAATCGCAATTCATGGTGGCGCCGGGGCAATCACCCGAGCACAGCTCAGTCCCGAGCAGGAAAAGCGTTACATTGACGCACTGTACGCCATTGTGGAAACGGGCCAGAAAATGCTGGAGGCGGGCGAAAGCGCGCTGGATGTGGTTACCGAGGCGGTGCGGCTGCTGGAAGAGTGTCCGTTATTTAATGCGGGGATCGGTTCGGTCTTTACCCGGGATGAAACGCACGAGCTGGATGCCTGCGTGATGGACGGTATCACCCTGAAAGCGGGGGCCGTGGCGGGCGTTAGTCGCCTGCGTAATCCTGTGCTGGCGGCGCGTCTGGTGATGGAAGAGAGCCCGCACGTGCTGCTCACGGGCGCTGGCGCAGAGCGGTTCGCCTTCGAACACGGGATGGAATCGGTATCCCCCGATCTTTTTTCCACGGAAGAGCGCTACCAGCAGCTGCTGGAGGCCCGTTCGGCGGGCATGACGCAGCTTGACCACAGCGCGCCGCTGGATGAAACCACCAAAATGGGCACGGTCGGCGCGGTGGCGCTCGATAAAGCGGGCAACCTTGCGGCGGCGACGTCAACGGGCGGCATGACCAACAAACTGCCCGGACGCGTCGGCGATAGCCCGCTGCCGGGGGCCGGGTGCTATGCCAATAACGCGACGGCGGCGGTGTCGTGTACCGGCACCGGGGAAGTGTTTATTCGCACCCTCGCGGCCTATGACATCACCGCGCTGATGGATTACGGCGGTTTGAGCCTCAGTGAAGCCTGCGAGCGGGTGGTGATGGAAAAACTGCCAGCCCTGGGCGGCGTCGGCGGACTCATTGCGGTGGATCGCGAGGGCAACGTGGCCCTGCCGTTTAACAGCGAAGGGATGTATCGCGCCTGGGGATATGCCGGCGATGAGCCGAGCACGGGGATCTATCGTGAATAAGGGGGCAACGCGTGCCGCACAGTGAAGAGCTGGACAACCGCGAGGTGCTGGCTGTCCATCAACTGAATATTGCGTTTCAGGAAGAGCGGCAGTTCATCCCCGCAGTACAGAATTTATCGTTCTCGCTCAGGCGCGGCGAGACGCTGGCGATTGTTGGCGAGTCTGGCTCCGGTAAATCGGTTACCGCGCTGGCGCTGATGCGCCTGCTGGAGCAGACGGGCGGGCAAATCAGCAGCGAAAAAATGCTCCTGCGCCGCCGCAACCGTCAGGTCATTGATTTAAATGAGCTGAGCGGCTCGCAGATGCAGGGCGTTCGCGGGGCGGATATTGCCATGATCTTCCAGGAACCGATGACGTCCCTGAATCCGGTGTTCCCGGTGGGGGAACAAATTGCCGAGTCCATCCGCCTGCATCAGGGGCTGAGCGGCGATGAGGCGCTCAGTGAAGCCAGACGGATGCTGGAGCTGGTGCGCATTCCGGAAGCGCAGGCCATTCTTGGGCGCTACCCGCATCAGCTTTCCGGCGGCATGCGCCAGCGGGTGATGATTGCCATGGCGCTCTCCTGCCGTCCGGCGGTGCTGATCGCCGATGAACCGACGACGGCGCTGGACGTGACGATTCAGGCGCAAATCCTGCAGCTCATCAAAGTGCTGCAGCAGGAGATGGAGATGGGGGTGATATTCATCACCCACGATATGGGCGTGGTCGCCGATATCGCCGATCGCGTGCTGGTCATGCACAAGGGCAACGCGGTGGAAACCGGCCCGGTTGAGCAGATTTTTCACGCGCCCGTCCATCCTTATACCAAAGCGTTGCTGGCGGCGGTCCCGCGTCTTGGGGCCATGAACGGCCGTGATTTGCCGCGCCGCTTCCCGCTGATTTCTCTCGATGCGACGGGGCAGGAGGAGGACGAACGCGAGCAGGACACCGTGGTGCCGGGTAAGCCCATTCTGGAAGTGCGCGATCTGGTCACCCGTTTCCCGCTGCGCAGCGGCGTGTTGAACCGCGTGAAGCGCGAAGTGCATGCGGTGGAAAACGTCAGTTTTGATTTATGGCCGGGCGAAACGCTGGCGCTGGTGGGGGAGTCCGGCTGCGGTAAGTCCACCACAGGGCGCGCGTTGCTCCGTCTGGTGGAATCACAGGAAGGCAGCATTACCTTTAACGGTGAACGCATTGATACCCTTCCGGACAGCAGGCTGCAGGCGGTACGGCGGGATATTCAGTTTATTTTTCAGGATCCGTATGCCTCCCTCGACCCGCGCCATACGGTGGGGTACTCGATCATGGAGCCGCTGCGGGTACATAACCTGCTCGACGGCGAGGCGGCACAGCGTCGCGTGGCCTGGCTGCTGGAGCGCGTCGGCCTGAAGCCGGAACACGCCTGGCGTTATCCGCACGAGTTTTCCGGCGGACAGCGGCAGCGTATCTGCATCGCCCGCGCGCTGGCGCTGAACCCGAAAGTGGTGATTGCCGATGAATCCGTTTCGGCGCTGGATGTCTCTATCCGGGCGCAAATCATCAACTTATTGCTCGATTTACAGCGGGATATGGGCATCGCTTTTCTGTTTATCTCGCATGATATGGCGGTGGTCGAGCGCATCAGCCATCGCGTGGCGGTGATGTTCATGGGGCAGATCGTGGAGATCGGGCCGCGAAGAGCGGTGTTTGAGAACCCACAGCATCCGTACACCCGCAAGCTTATCGCGGCGGTTCCGGTCGCCGATCCGGCGCATCGTCACGGCCAGCGCGTGCTGCTGCAGGATGAAATGCCGAGCAATATTCGTAAACGCGGCGAGGCCGTGGAGCGTGTCACGCTGCGCGAGGTCGGGCCGGGGCATTTTGTGGCGCCTCCGCGTCAGGACAACGCCTTTTCGCGGCTATAACTTACAACAGGCAGGAGAACACAATGGTTACATTTGTAGCGCGTAGATGGTTGTTAGCCGCGAGCGTGACGGCAGCCCTGGCCGCTGCCCCCGCGTTCGCTGCCAAAGATGTGGTGGTCGCCGTCGGCTCTAATTTCACCACGCTCGATCCGTATGACGCCAACGACACGCTGTCGCAGGCGGTGGCGAAATCTTTCTACCAGGGGCTTTTTGGCCTGGATAAAGAGATGAAGCTGAAAAATGTGCTGGCGGAGGGATACACCGTCTCCGACGACGGGCTGGTGTATACCATTAAGCTCAGAACCGGCGTGAAGTTCCAGGACGGTACCGATTTCAACGCGGAAGCGGTGAAGGTTAACCTCGATCGCGCCAGCAATCCGGAAAATAGCCTCAAGCGCTATAACCTGTATAAAAACATCGCCAGCACCGAGGTGGTTGACCCGACGACGGTAAAAATCACCCTGAAAGAGCCGTTCTCCGCGTTTATCAATATTCTGGCGCATCCGGCAACGGCGATGATTTCTCCTGCCGCGCTGAAAAAATACGGTAAAGAGATTGGTTTCCACCCGGTGGGTACCGGCCCGTATGAACTGGTGACCTGGAATCAGACCGACTTTGTGAAGGTGAAGAAATTCAGCGGCTACTGGCAGCAGGGGCTGCCGAAGCTGGACACCATCACCTGGCGTCCGGTGGTGGATAACAACACCCGCGCGGCGATGCTGCAAACCGGCGAAGCGCAGTTTGCCTTCCCGATCCCGTATGAGCAGGCCGCGATTCTGCAGAAAAACAGCAAGCTGGAGCTGGTCGCCAGCCCGTCGATCATGCAGCGCTACATCAGCATGAACGTTACGCAAAAGCCGTTTGATAACCCGAAGGTGCGTGAGGCCATCAACTACGCCATTAACCGCCAGGCGCTGGTGAAAGTGGCCTTCGCAGGCTATGCCACTCCGGCCACCGGCGTGCTGCCGCCGGCTATCGCGTATGCCCAGAGCTATCAGCCGTGGCCGTACGATCCGGCCAAAGCGCGCGAGCTGCTGAAAGAGGCAGGCTTCCCGAACGGGTTTAGCACCACGCTGTGGTCGTCGCATAATCACAGTACTGCGCAGAAGGTGCTGCAGTTCACCCAGCAGCAGCTGGCGCAGGTGGGTATTAAGGCGCAGGTCACCGCGATGGATGCCGGGCAACGTGCGGCAGAAGTGGAAGGGAAAGGGCAGAAAGAGAGCGGCGTGCGGATGTTCTACACCGGCTGGTCGGCCTCCACCGGCGAAGCCGACTGGGCGCTGTCGCCGCTGTTTGCCTCGCAGAACTGGCCGCCAACCCTGTTCAATACCGCATTCTACAGTAACCCGCAGGTGGACAAAGACCTGGCCGATGCGCTGAAAACCACCAAATCGGAAGAGAAGGCACGCCTCTACAAAGACGCTCAGGACATTATCTGGAAAGAGTCACCGTGGGTGCCGCTGGTGGTGGAGAAACTGGTGTCAGCCCATAACAAAGCGTTGACCGGGTTTTACATCATGCCGGACACCGGCTTTAGTTTTGACGATGCGGATTTAAAATAAACCTCATGCTGAATTATGTTTGTAAACGCCTGCTGGGGCTTATCCCGACGCTGCTGATTGTGGCGGTCCTGGTGTTTTTGTTTGTCCATATGCTGCCAGGCGATCCGGCGCGTCTGATTGCAGGACCAGAAGCGGACGCCACCGTCATTGACCTGGTACGTAAACAGCTTGGCCTCGACCAGCCGCTGTATATCCAGTTCCTCCATTATATTTGCAACGTTTTGCAGGGTGACTTTGGTATCTCCATGGTGTCACGTCGCCCGGTGTCGGAGGAGATTGCCAGCCGCTTTATGCCAACGTTTTGGTTGACGATTGCCAGTATGAGCTGGGCGGTCGTGTTTGGGCTTGGCGCCGGGATTGTCGCAGCCGTCTGGCGCAACCGCTGGCCGGACAAGCTCGGTATGGCGCTGGCGGTGACCGGTATCTCTTTCCCGGCGTTCGCGCTGGGGATGCTGCTGATGCAGATCTTCTCCGTCGAACTGGGCTGGCTGCCAACCGTCGGGGCCGATACCTGGAAGCATTACATTCTGCCTTCGATGACGCTGGGGGCTGCCGTTTCGGCGGTGATGGCCCGCTTCACCCGCGCCTCGTTCGTTGACGTGCTGAGCGAGGATTATATTCGCACCGCGCGGGCGAAAGGGGTCAGCGAGAAGTGGGTCATTCTGAAACACGGGTTTCGCAATGCGATGATCCCGGTGGTGACAATGATGGGGCTGCAGTTTGGCTTCCTGCTGGGTGGCTCTATCGTCGTGGAAAAGGTCTTCAACTGGCCGGGGCTGGGACGCCTGCTGGTCGATTCCGTCGAGATGCGCGACTACCCGGTCATTCAGGCGGAAGTCCTGCTTTTCTCGCTGGAGTTTATTCTTATCAACTTAGTGGTGGACGTGCTTTACGCCGCCATTAACCCGGCCATCAGGTATAAGTAAGATGCGATTGTTGAACTGGCGACGTCAGGCCGTTTTAAACGCTATGCCGGGGCTCAAACCGGAACATATCCGCACGCCGTGGTCTGAATTCTGGCGGCGTTTTCGCCGTCAGCCGGTCGCGATGACGGCGGGGCTGTTTGTGCTGCTGCTGATCGCACTGGCGATCGTTGCGCCGTGGGTAGCGCCGTTTGATGCGGAAAACTATTTTGACTACGACCGTCTGAACGACGGACCCTCGATGCTGCACTGGTTCGGCGTGGACTCCCTCGGGCGCGATATCTTCAGCCGCGTGCTGGTTGGGGCGCAGATCTCCCTTGCCGCCGGGGTTTTCGCGGTGCTGATCGGCGCGGCCATCGGTACCGTGCTGGGTCTGGTTGCCGGGTATTACGAAGGCTGGTGGGACCGCATTATCATGCGCATCTGCGACGTGCTGTTTGCCTTTCCCGGCATTCTGCTGGCGATTGCGGTGGTGGCAATAATGGGCAGCGGCATGGCGAACGTCATCATCGCGGTGGCGGTCTTTTCGATTCCGGCGTTTGCGCGTCTGGTACGCGGCAACACGCTGGTGCTGAAGCAGCAAACCTTTATCGAATCTGCCCGCAGTATGGGCGCCAGCGACGCCACAATCCTGTTCAGCCATATTCTGCCGGGTACGGTGTCGTCCATCGTGGTCTATTTCACCATGCGTATTGGTGTTTCGATAATCTCGGCGGCCAGCCTGTCATTTCTGGGACTAGGCGCGCAGCCACCAACACCGGAATGGGGGGCGATGCTGAACGAGGCGAGGGCGGATATGGTGATTGCGCCGCACGTGGCGCTCTTCCCGAGTCTGGCGATTTTCCTGACCGTGCTGGCGTTTAACCTGCTGGGGGATGGACTGCGCGACGCGCTGGATCCGAGGATTAAGGGATAGTGCAGGGGAATGTGCCGGGTGGCGGCTACGCCTTACCCGGCCTACAAATGAGGTGTAGTGAGATTAAACCCGGCTACCCCACAGGTCATACTCATCCGCGTTTTCAACTTTCACGCGAATAATATCACCCGGCTTAACGTTGGTTTCGCCGTTCAGGTACACCGCGCCGTCGATTTCAGGGGCATCCGCCATGCTGCGGCCAATCGCGCCTTCTTCGTCAACTTCGTCCACAATCACCATGATCTCGCGGCCGACTTTCTCCTGCAGGCGTTCAGCAGAGATCTGCTGTTGCAGCTGCATGAAGCGGTTCCAGCGCTCTTCTTTCACCTCTTCCGGCACCTGCTCCGCCAGCTCGTTGGCGGTTGCACCTTCTACCGGGCTGTACTTGAAGCAGCCGACGCGGTCCAGACGCGCTTCTTTCAGGAAGTCGAGCAGCATCTGGAAATCTTCTTCGGTTTCACCCGGGAAGCCGACGATAAAGGTGGAACGCAGAGTCAGGTCAGGGCAGATTTCACGCCATTGCTTGATGCGCGCCAGCTGGCGGTCAACGGAGCCAGGGCGTTTCATCAGCTTCAGGATACGCGGGCTGGCGTGCTGCAGCGGGATATCCAGATACGGCAGGATTTTACCTTCCGCCATCAGCGGGATTACATCGTCAACGTGCGGGTAAGGATAGACGTAGTGCAGACGCGTCCAGATACCGAGTTTAGACAGCTGCTCGCACAGGCCCACCATGCTGGTTTTCACCGGCTCGCCGTTGTGGAAACCGGAGCGGTGTTTAACGTCCACGCCGTAAGCCGAGGTATCCTGAGAGATGACCAGTAGCTCCTTCACGCCCGCGTCAGCCAGACGTTTCGCTTCCGCCAGCACTTCGCCAATCGGACGGCTTACCAGATCGCCACGCATGGACGGGATGATGCAGAAGGTGCAGCGATGGTTGCAGCCTTCGGAAATTTTCAGGTAAGCGTAGTGACGCGGCGTCAGCTTCACGCCCTGTTCCGGCACGAGGCTCAGGAACGGGTTGTGCTTTGGTTTGGGCACGTAGTGATGAACATGTTCCAGCACCTGCTCGTAGCTGTGCGGGCCGGTGATCTCCAGCACCTTCGGGTGTACTTCGCGGATCTGGTCTTCTTTCGCGCCAAGACAGCCGGTAACAATCACTTTGCCGTTTTCTGTCAGGGCTTCACCGATGGCTTCCAGTGACTCCTGAACCGCGCTGTCGATAAACCCGCAGGTGTTAACGATCACCATATCGGCGTTGTCGTAGCTTGGCACCACGTCATAGCCCTCGGTGCGCAGTTCGGTCAGGATGCGTTCTGAATCCACCAGGTTTTTCGGGCAGCCCAGGGAGACGAAGCCGATTTTCGGCTGGTGCGTAACATTGCTCATAGGTTAAAAATTCATCAATTATGGAGTTATCAGGGCGGGATTTTACAGCGTATCGCGGGGGATTTATACACTCTTTGCAAGGCGGATGCGCCGGGCAGACGTTGTAACATTGTAAATAATGTTAATCAGTTAAGAATAATTGATCTCAGGCATTACACTGTACAAAAAATGTACTTATTCTGACTATGCACAATGGCTGACAGAGGAGGAAAGAGCATGACCGTTGACAGACTAAAACGCGATCTGCTGAACAAGCTGATCAACGCCCGAATCGACCTGGCCGCGTACCTGCAGTTGAGGAAGGCAAAAGGGTATATGTCAGTCAGCGAAAGCGAACATCTGCGTGATAACCTGTTTGAACTTTGCAATTACATGCGTGAAAAAGCACCGACCCTTGAGGAGAAATACGGCGAAAGTGAGCTTATCGCACTGCGCCGCGCCGCTGAAGTGCTCTCCATCGCTGGGGTATGTTTGATGAATGGACGCCACGACTGCCCGAATTTTATCGCTGTTAACGCGGAGAAGCTTGAAAACTGCCTGACCACGCTCTCTCTATGCATCATGTGTCTGAACGAGCACGAGAAGCTTGAACAGCACTGATTCCGGGGGAGGCAACTCCCCCTTCTGATTAAGCTTTTGTAAAAGTGATAACGCCTCCGGACGCAGTGGCTAACCTTTATGCCATATGCCGATAAAGGAGCGCGTTATGCATCGATCCTCGCTGATTTTCCTGCCTGCGTTGTTATTTCCCTTTTCGCTGATTGCTGCGCCAGAAGCGGTCAAGGTTGAGGTGCTGCAAAACAGACTCGATCATCCCTGGTCCCTGGCGTTCCTGCCGGACAATCAAGGGCTGCTGGTGACCCTGAAGGGCGGTCAGCTCAAACGCTGGCAGGCCGGAAAAGGGCTTTCCGATCCTATCGTCGGGGTACCGAAGGTCTGGGCAAACGGTCAGGGAGGATTGCTGGACGTGGTCCTCGCCCCGGATTTTGAAAAATCACGCCGCATCTGGCTGAGCTATGCCGAAGCAGGGGATGACGGCAAAGCCGGAACGGCAGTGGGCTATGGCCGTTTAAGCGACGATTTTACGCGCATTGAAGCCTTCCAGGTGGTGTTCCGCCAGATGCCGAAACTCTCGACCGGTAACCATTTTGGTGGGCGACTGGTGTTCGACGGCAAAGGCTACCTCTTTATCGGACTCGGTGAAAACAACCAGCGTTCGACGGCCCAGGATCTGGACAAATTACAGGGCAAAGTGGTGCGCCTCACCGACGACGGGAAAGTGCCGCCGGATAACCCCTTTGTGCATACTCCCGGCGCGCGGCCTGAAATCTGGTCTTACGGCATTCGCAACCCGCAGGGAATGGCGATGAACCCCTGGAGCGACACGCTGTGGCTGAACGAGCACGGCCCGCGCGGCGGGGATGAGATCAACATCCCGGAGAAAGGGAAAAACTACGGCTGGCCGCTGGCGACGCACGGCATTAATTACAGCGGTCTGAAAATTCCCGAAGCCAAAGGTGAGCACGTTGAGGGAACCGAAAAACCGCTGTTCGTCTGGAAAGTGTCACCCGCCGTGAGCGGCATGGCGTTTTACCACAGCGACGTTTTCCCGCAGTGGAAAAACAAGCTGTTTATCGGCGCGCTGAAGGAGAAGGACGTTATCGTGCTGAGCGTGGAGGGTAACAAGGTCACGGAGGATGGGCGAATTCTGGGCGACCGGGATAAACGTATTCGTGATGTGCGGGTGGGGCCAGATGGTTATCTGTACGTCCTGACCGATGAGACGGACGGGCAGCTGTTAAAAGTCAGCCCGTCCGGCGCGTGATCAGGTGACCGGGATCATCACGACGTTACGGTACGCCGGGCGCTCGCTCAGCTGTTTAAGCCAGCGCTCAAGGTGAGGGCGCGGCGTCCACTTCAGGCCCATGTTGGTCAGGTTCCAGACGAACGGCGCAACGGCGATATCGCCTGTGCCGAACGCGTCACCGGAGAACCAGGCGTGCTTCGCCAGCTCGTCATCCATCATCGCAAACAGATTTTCGCAGGCATCCTGCGCGGCATGAATGGCGGGATAGTCACGTTCGGCTTCCGGCGTGCGGATAAGCCCCATCAGGATCACGCGGTGGGTGGGTGAAAGCGTCTGGTTCGCCCAGTCCATCCACTTTTCTCCCTGGGCGCGGCGGGCCGGGTTTTCTACCCACAAACGACCTTGTCCGTACTGGGCTGCCAGATAACGAACAATGGTGTTGGATTCCCAAAGCGTGGCGTCTGTTTCATCATCGCGCAGCAGCGGCACCAGCCCGTTCGGGTTCATGGCCAGATAGTCGGCCTCTTTATTCACGCCAAACGACATGCCTGCCATGATTTGATTGAACGGTAAATCCAGCTCTTCCAGCGTCCAGAGTACTTTCTTAACGTTGGTCGAATTATTCCTGCCCCACAGCGTAATCATATTTACTCCCGATGAGATGTGAATCCGAATCAGCTTTTCGCCATGGTGAGATAAACCTAACAATTACGCAACAGAAGACAAAAAAATCGTCTTAATCAAAGCGTATCTGAATGTTATTGCATAAACTTTAATAACTTTACCCTGGTTGGGTTTCTTTAACGGTTTTAGTGCGCTATTACTCATCGCTTCTTGCGACACGGTGATGTGACGTAATTTTTGAATGGACACTCGGGTGGCATTTATGACGCGAAAAATGACTTCTCTGCGCAGCCTGGCGGCAGGCTCTGCGCTCCTTTTCCTGTTTGCACCAACTCTCTACGCGGCTGAGCAGGCTGCGCCAGAAGCGCCACCTGTGGATGCGCGCGCCTGGATCCTGATGGACTACTCCAGCGGTAAAGTGCTGGCGGAAGGCAACGCGGATGAGAAACTCGACCCGGCAAGCCTGACCAAAATCATGACCAGCTATGTGGTAGGCCAGGCGATAAAAGCGGGCAAGATCAAGCTTGACGATATGGTCACCATCGGGAAGGACGCCTGGGCGACCGGCAACCCGGCGCTGCGCGGGTCATCGGTGATGTTCCTGAAGCCGGGCGATCAGGTTTCCGTATCGGATTTAAATAAAGGGGTGATTATCCAGTCCGGCAACGACGCCTGTATCGCGCTGGCGGATTACGTTGCGGGAAGTCAGGATTCATTTATCGGCCTGATGAATGGCTACGCGCAAAAGCTGGGCCTGACCAACACCACCTTTAAAACCGTTCACGGCCTGGATGCGCCGGGCCAGTTCAGCACCGCGCGCGACATGGCGCTGCTGGGGAAAGCGCTGATCCACGACGTACCGGATGAATACGCCATCCACAAAGAGAAAGAGTTTACCTTCAATAAAATCCGTCAGCCGAACCGCAACCGCCTGCTGTGGAGCAGCAACGTCAATGTGGACGGGATGAAAACCGGCACCACGGCCGGCGCGGGTTACAACCTGGTGGCTTCCGCGACGCAGGGCGATATGCGCCTGATCTCGGTGGTGCTGGGGACCAAAACCGACCGCATCCGTTTTAACGAATCAGAAAAGCTCCTGACCTGGGGATTCCGCTTCTATGAAACCGTGACGCCGATTAAACCGGATGCCACGTTCGTCAGCCAGCGCGTCTGGTTTGGTGACAAGAGCGAAGTGAATCTGGGCGCCGGTGAAGGCGGGTCAGTGACCATTCCGCGCGGCCAGCTGAAAAACCTGAAGGCCAGCTACACCCTGACCGATCCGCAGCTCACCGCGCCGCTGAAAAAAGGCCAGGTGGTCGGGACAATTGATTTCCAGCTTAATGGGAAGTCGATTGAACAGCGTCCGCTGATTGTGATGGAAGCGGTCGAAGAGGGCGGCTTCTTCAGCCGGATGTGGGACTTCGTGATGATGAAATTCCACGGGTGGTTTGGCAGCTGGTTCAACTAAGTTTTTTGCCGGGTGGCGCTGCGCTTACCCGGCCTACGTTCGAGCCGTTGTAGGCCGGGTAAGGCAAAGCCGCCACCCGGCATAACCTCAATACATCAACTTCACCTGCTGCGCCTTCGCATGGGCCACAATGTCGTCATCCGGACGGCAATCGCTGACGATGGCATCAAACTGCGCCAGCTCACCCATTCTCGCCGAACGCACCTTGCCAAACTTGCTGTGGTCAACCACCAGCACATGGTACTGCGCTGCGCTTAGCGCCCAGTGCTTCACCGGCAGCTCTTCCAGGTTAAAGCAGGTCGCCCCCTGGCGCACGTTCACGCCCGCGGCGGAATAAAACGCGATATCCGGGCAGAGATTGCTGAGCGTGTCCTGCAGGTTAAGCGGCTTAAAGATCGCGTTGCTGGCGTGAAACTCACCGCCGCAGAGGATCACCCGGCACTCGGGTTTCTCCTGAAGCGCCAGAAAGGTGTTCAGGGAGTAACACACGGCGGTAAAGGGAATGCTGCTGTCGATGGCTTCGATAACCCACGGCGTGGTGGTACCACAGTCAAAAAACAGGGTCTGGTGCGGCTGTACCAGTGAAGCCGCAAGCCGTGCGGCTTTGCGCTTCTCTTCAACCAGGCGCGTCTTCTGGTCACTGATCAGATAATGGCTGGCGCTGCGCGGCTCAAGCACAATATACCCGCCCAGCAGCACGACGGGCGCGCTTTCGCTGTTCAGATCCCGACGAATGGTCATCTCTGAGACGCCGAGGAGGTTGGCGGCTTCCTTAAGATGCAGCTTATCGCTGCGCTTCAGCGCCTGTAGCAGCTGAGCAATGCGGTCATCGCGACGTGTTTCCATAGTTCCTCGGGATAAAAAAAGTGAACCCCCGCAGGGCGGGGGTTCAAGTGTAACCTGTCAGGTCGGGGTTAGTCACGTATCCAGCCTTTGCGGATCGGGATAGCGAAAATGGCGCGATAGAGTGAAGAGAGCCCGCGGTAGAGCGCGTCACCGAAGAGACTCCACAGGATCGCTGCGCTCACGCAGCCAATCAGCCCGACCAGGAAACCGCCCACCATATCCAGCGGCCAGTGGACGCCCAGGTAAATGCGAGACCAGGCGATTGCCAGGGCCGCCACCATCAGGACCGCACCCGACCACAGGCGATGCCAGAACAGGAAAGCCAGCGCGAAGGTGAAGATAACCGTACCGTGATCGCTCGGGAACGAGTCATCTGGCGCATGATGCAGGAAGGTGTAGCCCACGTGAGCAACAAAAGGACGGGGGTGTGGGAACACATGGCCCAGAGCGAAGCTGACCAGAATGCTCACGCCCAGGGCCATTGCCACTTTGATCACCAACTGGCGCTGCGCTTTTACCTGGCTACGGGGACCCCACAGCCAGAGGATGGCTGCCAGCGCAGGCACGATACTGATCAGATCCTTTGCCAGAAAGGTGGCGAAATCAATCATCGCCTCTGGCGAGGCCGGGGTGGCGTTGATCAGATAAAACAGCTGATAATTCAGATTCTCTAACATAGCGTTATCACTCTTTAGCAAACCGGGTGGAAATAAGGCCATAGACCGCCACCTGGGAAAACCAGACCCACCACCCAGCCCACAGGTTGTGAGAGAAAAAATGTGCCCCGCGCATGACCTGGCCGTAACCCATCACCAGACCTAACACCACGCCCAGCGCGACGAAGCACCAGGCGAGACGTGGACGCTCGCGCCAGAAGGCAAAAAACAGCCCCATCACCATAAAGCCGCTGGAGGCATGACCGCCGGGGAAACAGCGCCCCGGGCCGCTGTCTGCAGGGGCGGAACTGAACAGGGGATAAGACATGGCTTTCCCGCCGTATTCCACCAGATCCCACGGGCAGCTGTGATGGCTCACGCTTTTCAATATGCCCACCACCAGCGCGCCAACGCCCATCAGCAGCGCCGCGGTGACCAGCCTTGCGTTACGCTTGTAAGCACCGTAAAACAGCGCCACGGCACCTAAGGCGATGGCGATGTACTTCGCCAGGCGATGGTTCAGCAGATCCAGCAGGTGGTCTTTCTGCAGCGGGAAGCTTTGCGTTGCCGCGTCATACCAAAAGCCGGTTACCCATCTGTCGAGCGCTTCATCGCGCGATAGCCACGTAAACACCACGGCAAGGGCAATCAGCACGAAAAGCTGATAACCATAAAAGCGGGCCGGTAAGCGGTAAAGGCGTTTTGTCTTATTTGTCTGTAAGTTAGACAATTCTGAACGGGAGGTGAGTGCCATAATTTGGGGTCGTTGACGAGTAATCGGGCTATCATAAATCTGTCAACTTAAGGAAACCTTAAACAAAGACGATATGTGCTTTATTTCTGTTTCTCCTCGATAATTCACTATCTCGGGCTGCGGCATTTCATTAAACTCGTCGCGATTTTGTCATTATAAAGAGATTGCATGTTAAACCGTTCTTCTTCTGGTTCACGTCTGGGTCGTCAGGCGTTGCTTTTCCCTCTGTGTCTGGTGCTCTACGAATTCTCAACCTATATCGGCAACGATATGATCCAGCCCGGTATGCTGACCGTTGTGGCGCAGTACAACGCGGGAATCGAGTGGGTACCGACCTCCATGACCGCCTATCTGGCAGGCGGTATGTTTTTGCAGTGGCTGTTAGGCCCGCTGTCGGATCGTATTGGCCGTCGTCCGGTGATGCTGACGGGCGTGGTGTGGTTCATCGTGACCTGTCTCGCCACGCTGCTGGCGCAAAACATTGAACAATTCACCCTGCTGCGTTTCCTGCAGGGGGTCAGCCTGTGCTTTATCGGTGCCGTGGGGTATGCCGCCATTCAGGAGTCGTTTGAAGAGGCGGTGTGTATCAAAATTACCGCGCTGATGGCGAACGTGGCGCTGATCGCCCCGTTACTCGGGCCGCTGGTGGGGGCCGCGTGGGTCCATGTTGCGCCCTGGGAAGGGATGTTCGTGCTCTTTGCGGTTCTCGCCGCCTTCGCGTTCTTTGGCCTGCACCGTGCGATGCCGGAAACGGCCACCCGCATCGGCGAGAAACTCTCGCTGAAAGAGCTGGGGCGGGATTACAAAGAAGTGCTGAAGAATGTCCGCTTTGTTGCGGGCGCGCTGGCGACCGGGTTCGTTAGCCTGCCGCTGCTGGCCTGGATCGCGCAGTCGCCGGTCATTATCATCAGCGGTGAAAAGCTCAGCAGCTATGAGTATGGTCTGCTGCAGGTGCCGATCTTTGGCGCGTTGATTATCGGCAACCTGGTGCTGGCACGTTTGACGTCACGACGCACCGTGCGTTCACTGATTATCATGGGCGGCTGGCCGATTGCGGCAGGGCTGATTCTGGCTGCGGTGGCGACCGTCGCGTCATCCCATGCTTATTTGTGGATGACGGCAGGGTTGAGCATTTACGCCTTCGGGATTGGCGTGGCGAACGCCGGGCTGGTGCGCCTGACGCTGTTTGCCAGCGAGATGAGCAAAGGTACGGTGTCAGCAGCGATGGGGATGCTGCAGATGTTGATTTTTACCGTCGGAATCGAGGTGAGCAAACATGCTTACGCGATGGGCGGCAACGGTCTGTTCAGTCTGTTTAACCTCGCCAACGGCGCGCTATGGGTTGGACTGATGGTGGTGTTCCTGAAAGACAAACGCGTCGGGAACGCCCTGCAACCTTAACCTGTTTATTCCCTCTCCCCGTGGGAGAGGGTCAGGGTGAGGGCACCAGACCGCACGCGGTCAATTAAACGGTGCCTCCCCGTTCAACACCTTCTCAACCACATCCAGTACGCCTTCGTCGTTATTGTGCGGCGCTTCAAAACGCGCCACCGCTTTAATATGCGGTCTGGCATTCGCCATCGCAAAGCTGAACCCGGACTGACGCAGCATCTCCACGTCGTTGCCGCTGTCGCCGAAGGCCACCACTTCGCTGTCGTCAATGCCCCAGCGCTGTTGCAGGATCCGCAGACCGTTGGCTTTATGCACGCCGGGGATAATCAGATCGATACTGCCGTGACCGGTGGTGACGGGCACCATGATGTCACTCAGTTTTTCATGCAGCAGCGCCTGAATACGCGGAATTTCATCGTCAGACACGTTGAGCCCGAACTTGAAGAAAATATCGTTCAGGTTGTCGAAATCGCTGACCATTTCGAGGCGGTGGTAGTACTTCGCCGCGATATCTTTAAAGCCCTCGTCATAGCATTTCAGCGTGTATGCGCTGCTTTTGCCGCAGGCGATGATCTCAATACCCGGCACGTCGTTTAACACGTTCGCGACGGTGGCGAAATGGGCTTTCGACAGTTCACCGTTAAAGACGTCTTCACCTTCGCTCACGACCCAGCCGCCGTTTTCGGCGACGAAGGCAATCTCATGCGCGATCTCCGGGAAAAAGGAGATGAGCTGGTAGTATTGGTTACCGCTGGCAACCACGAAGCGAATGCCTTGCGCCTTCATGCGGGCGTACTGCGCCAGAAAGCGCGGGCGATTGTAGGTCTTGGCATCGCTCAGAAAAGTACCATCCATGTCGACGGCGATCAGTTTAACGCTCATATCCCTTCTCCAGTGTCGTTTGTTTCGTTTCCGGCTTTGCCACCGCGCGCGCCACCAGCGCCGCGATGATGACCAACCCTAATACCACCAGCATGGCGCTGCGCAGCCCGTAGTGCTCACCGAGGAAGCCGAGCAGCGGCGGCCCGACCAGGAAGGCGAGATAGCCCGTGGTCGCCACCACGCTGACGCGCGTCGGGGCATCCGGGCCGGTGTCGCTGGCGGCCGAAATGGTCAGCGGGAAGCCGAGCGACGCGCCCAGCCCCCAGAGGATCACCGAGACGCCGGCAATCCAGTCCACATCCACAAAGATGATCATCGCGATACCCAGGCCGCCGAGCAGGGCACTGGCACGCACTACCGCCACGCGGCTGTAGCGGTCGATAAACCAGCCGCCGGTGAAGCGCCCTACGGTCATCCCCAGCGTAAACCCGGCGTAAATCAGCGAGCCGGAGGTCGGGCTAAAGCCGTGACCGTCCACCATCAGCAGCGGCAGCCAGTCGTTGGCGGACCCTTCCGCGAACGCCATTGCCAGCACCACCACGCCGATCAGCATCAGCTGAAAATCGCGGTAGAAGGGCAGCCCTTTTTCGGCCGAATGCTGTTCGTCAGCGGAGTTCTTACCGGTGCCGTCCGGGATCGCCCGGATGCCGGTCAGAATCGGAATGATGCACACCAGCGCCGCCAGCAGGATATGCAGATTCGCGCTCACGCCAGTGGCCGTCAGCGCCATGCCCACGCCGGCACCGGCCAGCGTGCCGAGGCTATAAAAGCCGTGCATCATTGGCAGCACGGTTTTGTTCATCTCGCGCTCGACCGCCGCTCCTTCAACGTTGATGGCAACTTCCGCCGAGCCGAAGCTACCGCCAAATACCGTCAGCCCCAGGGCAAACAGAACCGGTGACGCACACCACAGCGCGGCGCTCAGCACGAACATCCCGACCACCGCGAAGCACATGGTGGTGCGGATCACCGCTCGCGTACCGAAGCGCTTCACCAGCCACGCGGAGCAGAGGATGCCGCTCATCGAGCCTATCGACAGGCCAAACAGCACGATGCCCATCTCAGCAGTAGAGACGGACAAAATATCGCGAATGGCGGGCGTGCGCGTGGCCCAGGAGGCCATCAGCAGGCCGGGAATAAAGAAGAACATAAATAGCGCCCACAGGCGTAGCTGCAGGGCTTTACGGGGAGAGGTAAGCGTCATTGGGGTAGCACCAGAAGTACAACAATAGCGACAACACTAGCAAGTTTGTGTACATTTGTACATAAACCACGTGAGGAATTTATGAGCAGACCACCGAACGATCCGCATCGCCGGGAGAAGATCCTGCAGGCAACGCTCGATACCATTGCCGAGCACGGTATTCACGCCGTCACGCACCGTAAAATCGCCACCTGCGCGGGCGTGCCGCTGGGGTCGATGACCTACTATTTCGACGGCATGGAGCCGCTGCTGGAGGAGGCCTTCACGTGGTTTACCCGGCAGATGTCGCAGCAGTATCGCGATTTCTTCGCCGGCGTTACCGGGCCGGAAATGGCGTGCGAATCCATCACCACGCTGATCCACAGCTCGCAGGTGACCACGCCGCACAACATGGCGCTGATGTATCAGCTCTACGCCTTTATGCACCGCAGCGCGGCGCTCAAAACGGTGATGCAGGACTGGATGAAGATGAGCCAGACCACGCTGGAGCAGTGGTTCGACCCGGTCACCACCCGCGCGCTGGACGCGTTTATCGAAGGGATGACGCTGCACTACGTTACTGACCGGGTGCCCTTAACCCGCGAAGAGATCCGGGCGATGGTGGGCAGGATTGCGGGCGAGGGCGGCTGCTAGGTTGCGCCCGCGGTCATATTGACGGTAGTTCCCGTGATGGCGCTTGCCGCATCTGAGGCCAGAAACGTAATGGTGTCTGCCACCTGTGCCAGCGTCGGCAGGCGATGCGTCAGGGTGCTTTGCGCGGCACCGCCGAGAAACTGCTCAACCGTAATCCCCATTGCCTGCGCCTTTTCGGCAAAAATGGCACCCACATACGAACCCGCCTGCACCGCGTCGGCTATCGCGTGCGAACGCACGCAGAGTACGCGAATATTTTGTGTCCCCAGCTCAGCCGCAAGCGCTCGGGTCAAGGCTTCCGTTCCCGCGCAACCGACGATATGCCCGAGGTGGCCCGCCATTATCATGTTGGCGGCGGGGGCGACGACGGTAATTATGGTCCCGCCATGCTCGCCGCCCATACGGGGCGACGCGGCTTTCGCAATGTTAAAATACGCGGCCAGGAAGGGATCGAAACCCTGCCTGAACTCGTCGAGCGTTAATGCCTCAAGGCGTTTACCCTGATCGTGCATAAAGCCCGTGGCGTTGACGACGATATCAATGCGGGCAAGGTCCGGGAGCCGCGAGGCATCATCGAGCGCATCGAAAGCAAACGTGCTGACAGACCCTCCCGCGGCGCGAATACGGTTGGCGACCTGCTCCAGCCTGGCGTGGTCACGTGCAGCGAGGTATACATCCGCCCCCTCACGCGCAAGAGCGTGCGCCACTGAACTGCCGATGGCGCCGCTGCCGCCGAAGATGACGGCGGTTTTGTTTTTAAGACCCATACCTGCATACCCTCACCAGACTTAACCCTCAAAAGTATGTGCCGGGTTTCGGCTGATGCAACCCGGCCGGCGGGTGGGGGATGTCGTTGGCAGGTTTTACTGTGACATTTTCAATGGGTTACTTTGGCGAGATTTTTTTCCCGCTGGCGTCCACAACGGCTTCGCCATCCTCTTTGGCAAACGCTCCTTTTTGCGCGTCCGGCAGGATGTCGAGGACGACTTCAGACGGACGGCACAGGCGCGTGCCCAGCGGCGTCACCACGATCGGACGGTTAATCAGAATCGGGTGCTGCAGCATAAAATCGATAAGCTGGTCGTCGGTGAAGCTATCTTCGGCAAGACCGAGCTGTTCATAGGGCTCCACGTTTTTACGCAGCAGATCCCGCACTGAAATGCCCATCTCAGCAATCAGGGTGGTCAGCTTATCGCGCGACGGTGGGGTTTCCAGATAGAGGATAATCTCTGGTTCCGCGCCGCTGTTGCGGATCATCTCCAGCGTATTGCGCGAGGTGCCGCAGGCCGGGTTGTGATAAATGGTGATGTGGCTCATATCAGTGCTCATTACAGTGTGAAGGAGAGACGTAGCGCCAGCGCGGCGAGCGTCACAAACAGGACCGGCAGCGTCATAATGATGCCCGTCCGGAAATAGTAGCCCCAGGTAATCGTCATGTTTTTCTGCGCCAGCACGTGGAGCCAGAGCAGGGTGGCAAGGCTGCCGATGGGCGTGATTTTCGGCCCCAGATCGCAGCCAATCACGTTGGCATAAATCATCGCTTCCTTTATCAATCCTGTTGCCGTGCTGCCATCAATGGAGAGCGCGCCAATCAGCACCGTGGGCATATTGTTCATTATGGATGACAGGAACGCGGTGATGAACCCGGTACCTAGCGTGGTAGCCCACAGCCCGTGTCCGGCCAGGCTGTTCAGTACGCCTGAGAGATATTCCGTCAGCCCGGCATTGCGCAGGCCGTACACCACCAGATACATCCCCAGCGAGAAGATAACGATCTGCCACGGTGCGCCGCGCAGCACTTTTCCGGTGTTTATCGCATGTCCGCGTTTTGCGACAGCGAATAAAATTAGCGCGCCGACGGTCGCAATGGCGCTGACCGGAATGCCGAGAGGTTCAAGCACAAAGAAGCCGACGAGCAGAAGCAGCAGGACGATCCAGCCCGTTCTGAACGTCGGGAGGTCGTGAATGGCCCGCGCGGGCTCGCGGAGTTTTGCCAGGTCATATTCCGGGGGGATTTCCTTGCGGAAGAAGAGATGCAGCATCACCAGCGTTGCGGCAATCGCGGCAATATCTACCGGGATCATCACCGAGGCGTATTCGCTGAACCCCAGCTTAAAGAAGTCTGCCGACACGATGTTGACCAGGTTCGACACAATCAACGGCAGGCTGGCGGTATCGGCGATAAAACCTGCCGCCATCACAAACGCCAGCGTGGCCTGCTTGCTGAACCCCAGCGCCAGCAGCATGGCGATAACGATAGGGGTCAGGATCAGCGCCGCGCCGTCATTGGCAAACAGCGCCGCCACGGCTGCGCCCAGCAGCACGATATAAGTAAACAGCAATCGCCCGCGACCGTTTCCCCAGCGAGCAACGTGGAGCGCCGCCCACTCGAAAAAGCCGGACTCATCCAGCAGCAGGCTGATGATGATGACGGCGATAAACGTTGCCGTGGCGTTCCAGACGATATCCCACACCACAGGTATATCGTTAATGTGGATCACCCCGCTGGCCAGCGCCAGCACGGCACCGATGGTGGCGCTCCATCCGATACTGAGCCCTTTGGGCTGCCAGATGACCAGTACCAGCGTAAACAGAAAAATAGCCCCTGCCAGAAACATCTTCTACTCCATTATATCTGTTTTTGTGAATGTGTTTTGCTTAGCAGGAGCCCGGAAGTCGGTTTTTCAGCTTCAGGCGCGTCTCTTCCCGCAGGCAGTTCCAACTGGTGTCGATAACGGTAGCTGCCCACGCAGGCATGTTCGGGGACAAACGGTAATAGACCCATTTCCCCTCACGGCGATCGATAACCAGCCCGGATTCGCGCAGCAGGGCCATATGGCGGGAGACTTTCGGCTGAGATTCGGTGGTGGCGGAGCAGAGATCGCAGACGCACAGCTCGCCCGCTTCACGGAGCAGCATAACGATGGCGAGCCGCGTTTCGTCGGATAGGGTTTTGAAGAGTTGGAGCGGGTGAACCATGGGGTTTCCTGCTGGTGTGATTTTTATATATGTTTAATCATATATGTTTTGATGGTAAGAGAGAAGGTGGGATTAGAGGGAGGGGAATTTCAGGCAACAAAAAACCATTTATGTAAATGGGTTAGTGAAAACAATGACTTGCAAGATAATCAATAAGTTAGGTTGGTGGTAAGGGGGGACGATTACGGGGTAATGCCAACCGCTGCCGCCACTTTGTCGCCACTAGAGCTGCGCTGTTCATACTTCTCTAATGCCTGTTCCACTTCATTAAGATACTCTTTAAAAGATTCTAAAATCATAGATAAAGAGCCACTCATGAATAGAACTTGTTTCAAGTCTTTTTTGAAAAGGTCCGGGTGTGCATCCATTAGGTCAGTGATTAGTTTGATATTTTGTCCGTCGTTCTCTACATATCTGGCATCATTGTGTGCACAACTGTTTCTCAACTTAGTTATCTTTTTTATATTATTATACTGAACTGTAGTCTCCATTCCCACTATTTTCTGAATGAAAAGGTGGCTTCGTTCAAATCCACTCCCCTTGAGATCTGTAATGTTTATTGGAATGAGATGTTTATTCGCAAAGTTTTTACAGAATTTCTCAATTTCATGCTCAAACATCCCAAAGATAGTTAAAAAAACTGACCTGCGAAATACGCTTGGGTAATACTCTATAAACATTTCATCAAGATCAACAGATGAACTATCAAGGCCCATGTAGTAATCTATTGAATTATAATATCCTTCATCTGGTGATATATCGATTACATATTCCTCTGGTCCTTTCTCCATATATTCTTTTATCCCTTTATCAATAGATGATTCACTGTGAATGATTAATGTATTGATTATCTCAAAAGTTAAGGAAAAATCGTAAATTGGAAATTGAAAAGAAAGCTTAACCATTGTTTGACCTTTTAATTGCATCAGAAAGCGTTAATATTCCAATTGGATTGAAACGAAGTGCTTTTTCTAAGTGATCAGGCACTAAGTGAGCATAACGCATTGTCATTTTGATGTCGTCGTGTCCTGCTGTTTTTTAGCAGAACAAGAATATTCCCATCAGAAATGATGAAAAGTGGCACAGAAGTTGTGTTAGTTGCCCACAAGGAAGAATAATCGGTCACGGAAAGATACTGGAAATAGCAGTCCATAAAGAACCTAAAGCCGTCCAGAGCAATTATTTACTCGTACAGCTCTTTGCTGTGTGGGATACTGCGGTTCTTAGTACCTTTGGTTCTGATGAAAGCGATCCGGTATTTTGTAACCTTAGAACGGGTCAGGTTAACGGCTTTACCCCTCATTCCCCTTTGCTCAGGCAGATTTTAACAACGAGGGTGAGTAGGGATCTTGGGCGATTACAGTCGTACAAAAGTTAAGTGATTTGCTCATGTGTCAGTCAAGCCATTCCATTTTTGCAATCGTGAACTTACGCACGTTCTCCAGCGGGTCTGGTGTCGTGCAATAGCCGAGTTGAGCCAACTCGCTAAATAATCCGCTGAGATAACTTTGTTCAAGGTTGATGGTTAGCGGGCTGGCACCTTTCTTCCATAATTTCTCATAAAAAAATTTCACCCTTCAGGCGTTTATCACGGTAATGCATGAATAATTTCGAACTGAGATCAGTAGCGAGAGTATTTCCCATGCATCAATGAGGAACATTCTGTAGTAAACAGGCTCTCCGGCGGTCAGTGATTTGCCGTGCAGCTTGAACCAAAGTTCAACCACGTCTTTTAGAGTCCGACGGTCTACCGATTCACCCAGCGAGGGCTTTGCCTCTGCCTCATCTATTATGTGACGCAAAAGCTAGAGCTTCCCCTTTGGTGGCGTACTGCTTACGTACACGATGACCGCTACGACCGGTGGGGTAGCATTCGCAAATCCATTTTCCTGTGTCAAGCTTTTCGTTCTACCATAAATAAGCCTCCATGTATGAGAATGAAATTTAACTGTTTATTTAGCCAGTGGTTAATGTCCGATATTTTTTTGTTCGAACATTATTCGAATGTTGTACTAAGTTCAATCAATTCAAAATATTGGTTGAGGTTAAGAGACAAGTCATGTGTTTTAGTACTGGCCCAGCCAATTTTTAGGAAATTATTTACAGTGTTATTTAGAGGTAATCCGCCATCAATCCATTCTTCTGGGTAATGTGAGCCATTACTGGATACAGGACTTTTTATTTCTATTACTGAACGCGCTGTGAAAATGTAATCAGAAATATCTACAGTAATAATTTCATCGCGAAGTTCATTTACAAGTCTCACACCATTACTCATCAAAACATTAACCAATGTCGTCGATCTTGACAGGTCAAAGCATAAAGTTATTGATGAGTCCATTTTGCTCAATATTGTTTTATCTGTTTTTTTAGCTTTAAGTAATGAATAAATTTCATTATCTTTATTGTTTATTATTGATAATAATAAGAGGAAGGTAGGGTCAAAGTTTTTTTGGGCTGTTATAAGTATATCAATTAATTTTTCATATAATTTAATTGAGTCTCGAAGGTTCATGCGTAAAGATTCAAAAATATTAGCACAATTTTCGATAAAAATATCGAAGTTGGGAGGTTGGGGAGACATACGAGTTTTTAATTTGTCAAATTCTTCAATAACATTATCCGCAGAGATAGTCTTAAGAAAATCTCTCATAATTGGTGTGGGAAGTAAAAACCTTCTATCAAAAAAACGACTCAAATAATGGCTTGCAGAAAATTCATTCCCATATACAACTTTAATTGAGTGTTGTAATTGCTCTGTATCTGTCGCAATAATGAATACTACGCCAGGAATGTTAAATATATGCTTTGTAATTTCTAATAAATTAATTGCAAAGTCTGGTCTGCATCGATCTAGCTCATCAATTATTACGAAAAGAGGCAGGCTCTTATTGATGAGATCTTTGTTCTCTATATGATTTACCCACGTACTGATGCCTTTTTTTACTGCCGAAATACTTGATGCTTTTTCAGTATGAAGATCTAATAACTTAGTTGATAAATCTTTTGTTAATTCAGCTATATCCTCAATACCAGTTAGTTTCTTTACCAGCCCATTAATGATAACAGGTGTTGCAGACTTCAGAAGAGGGCCTATTTTCTCAACAGTTTCATTAATCTTACGAGTAAAGTCATCAGATTGTCCTGATAATTGTTCTTTGATTGAACTGAAGACTGTAAGTAATGGGTCTTCTGAAAAATCATCTTTCCAGGCATCAATATATACAGTAGGGTGAAACGCTGATATGGAATTGGCTAAACGCTTTGTAAAATAGCTTTTCCCCGCCCCCCATTCCGCATTTATGTTTACAACCAGGTTTGATTTTTCTCCGCGGGCTGCACAAATTTTATACAGGTAAGTTGCATATTTCTCGCGATCTAAAGTGTCGGCAGGAAATTGCTCATCAAGAAAATGATCACTTTGCGCCCAGTTCCACTCAATATCCATTCAATCCTCACTAATCACATTATAAAATTAAGATATATGTTTAAGGGGGTTAACATAGAACTCAAAAGAAAAAATATCTCCTGACACCATAGCTTTTTTACGGGTATAAAATTTATTCTCTTCATGCTCGTTTTTTATTCACTCTGAGTCAGTGAAATGATTGGATCTTAACAATCACAAACGTAGACATGCTAGTCAAATTTTACAGCTAATGGATACTTTATTTTCATTAATAATTAAAGAAGGGTCGATACAATACTTTTTCCGAACCACTGCTTCAATATCTCTTAATTCGTGAGCTTCAATATTCATTAACTTTTTAGCAGCAATCATCATCAACGCACTCTTACTAGAAACAAACCATTCAACGGAAACACTGGTTACATAATGCATTTAAGCCCCCAGTCTGTCGGAAAGATGTCACGCATGTATTGGGTCGCCATTGTGCTCTTAGAGACACCCAAGCGATTGCAGAGAGCCTGTCGAGTGATGAAATCATACACCTCAACCAAACGCTCAATCACTTTCTTTCCGCTGTTATTGAAATCTAAAAGACCTTCTAAGCAATCAAAATTGCATTGAAGGATTCCAAAAGGGAACTTTGAGTACACCTCTCAGTGTTCTTTTGCAGCCTACACTAATAACGATTAACAACGGTTTGCCGCAAGTCGAACTAATCAAGGAATGTTGCACTATGACCCCAAACATTTCAATCCCTCTGAATACACCGCTCGTCACAATTAAGCATTATAGCGAACTTACAGGCCTTTCAGTCGATACGCTCAATGACATGCTGGTTGAGGTCGCCTTCCTCTGCATAAAGATAAAAAGTGCGTAAAGGTCATGATTAGCATGGCTGCTTTGCATGTAGATGCGCTATCAGCTTAAGAAACGTATGCTTTCCGTAGTTAGTTTTAGAGTTCGATTTTGCGATACATTCGGATATCAAATTTATGTTTGATTATAAAGTTCCTAAACAAAAGCACGTTGATGAAGCCTGTTGGTTTTTTGCTCGACGTTACATATTTGTTCGAAATGGAGAACAATTATGTTTCGTTATTGTGAACTGGTTAAGAGTGAGGGCTGAACGAAATGATGAATTGCCCGGTGTGCGGCCAGGCCGCTCATAAACGCAGTAGCTTTCAGGTTTCCAGCGAAACCAAAGAACGATACAACCAGTGTACCAATATTGAGTGCGGGCATACGTTCGTGACGCATGAGACTTTTGTGCGGTCCGTCTGCCGTCCGGAAAAAAATCAGCGCCGCCCCACCTCATCCGAAAGGAATGCGGGAACAATTAGCTTACTGATTCTGACGCGCCGCTGGCGGGTTTTTTATTACCTGTTGCCGCCATGGCAAAAGCGCTGCCGCCATTTTATCGCCATACAGGGGAATGAGGTGTTGTAAGTGATTGATTTAATGGATGGTAAAGTTCAGGCAACAAAAAACCCATCAACCTTGAACCAAAACGGCGGGGTTGATGGGCTCCACAAATTGGGGACATCAAAGAAAAGCAGTGGCACTAGTTATGACTGCCCCCTGATAAAAAAGTTCTGCGCGTAACGAAAATATTTTCCACTACGCGCAAACTTAGGAGTTATCCGAGTCCCGGCCAGATGATGATGATCAGCGTACCCGCCAGCGTGAGCAGTACGTTCGCGATGGCGTAGGTTCCCGCATACCCCAGCGCCGGGATATTGCTGCGCGCGGTGTCGCTGATGATTTCCATGGCCGGCGCGCAGGTACGCGCCCCCATCATCGCCCCGAAAAGCAGGGCGCGGTTCATGCGCAGCACGTAGGCGCCGAACAGGAAGCAGATCACCACCGGCACCAGGCTGACGATAAGTCCGGAAACCAACATCTGCCAGCCGACGGCGCCCAGGCTGTGGCCAATGCCGCTGCCGGCGCTTAAGCCGACGCCTGCCATAAAGACCATCAGACCGAACTCTTTCACCATGTTCAGCGCGCCCTGCGGAATGTAGCCGAAGGTTGGGTGGTTTGCTCGCAGGAAGCCCAGCATGATCCCTGCGAACAGCAGCCCGGCGGCGTTACCGATGCCGAAGCTAAAGTTGCTGAACTGGAAGGTGATCATCCCGATCATCAGGCCAACAATAAAGAAGGCGCAGAAGGCCAGCAGGTCGGTGACCTGGCTGTGAATGGAGATAAAGCCGATACGATCGGCAACGGTTTTCACGCGGCGGGCGTCGCCGCTGACCTGGAGAACGTCGCCTTTATTAAGCACAACGTTATCATCGATCGGCATTTCAATCTGGCTGCGGATCACGCGGTTGAGGAAGCAACCGTGGTCGGTCAGCTTCAGCTGCGCCAGACGGCGGCCAACGGCGTTATGGTTTTTCACCACGATCTCTTCGGTGACGATACGCATATCGAGCAGATCGCGGTCGAACACCTCTTTGCCGTTACGGAAGCTCGGGTCGAGACGGGCGTGGGCGTCCGGGTAACCCACCAGCGCAATGTCGTCGCCCATCTGGAGCACCGCGTCGCCGTCCGGGTTCGCCAGAATGCCGTTGCGGCGGATACGTTCGATATAGCAGCCCGTCTGGCGGTAAATCCCCAGTTCGCGCAGGTTTTTGCCGTCTGCCCATGCCACCAGCTCCGGCCCGACGCGATAGGCGCGGATCACCGGGAGATAGACTTTACGTTTGGAATCGGTATCCAGGCCGCGCTCGCGGGCGATTTGCTGAGCGCTGGTCTGCAGATCCTGGTGCTGAAGTTTTGGCAGGTAGCGCGCGCCAACGATCAGGCTCACCAGACCAATCAGATAGGTCAGGGCATAGCCCAGGCTCAGGTGGTCGAGGGCGGTCGAGAGCTGCGCGCCGGCCATGCCGGAATGGCGCAGGGTATCACCGGCCCCCACGAGCACAGGGGTGGAGGTCATGGAGCCCGCCAGCATACCGGCCGTTAACCCGATATCCCAGCCAAACAGTTTGCCCAGCCCTAAGGCGATCAGCAGCGCGCTGCCGACCATCACCAGCGCCAGCATCAGATAATTTTTGCCGTCGCGGAAGAAAATTGAAAAAAAGTTAGGTCCCGCTTCCACGCCAACACAGAAAATAAACAGCATAAAACCTAAGTTGAGCGCGTCCGTGTTAATGCTGAAGTGCTGCTGGCCTAATAATAAGGAGACGACTAAAACGCCAATGGAATTACCAAGTTGAACTGAACCCAGGCGCAATTTACCCAGGCAAAGACCCAGCGCCAGTACCACAAATAATAACAGGATGTAATTCCCATTTAACAAGTCTGCGACGTTTATATTCACGGAGGCTAACTTCTTGTTTACCAGTAAGTTGTTGAATGAAAGGACTTTTTGGGCTACTGTTTTCTGGGTCAGGGAAAGGCGTTAACGCTCCCTGTTTCCTGCTTTATTCCCTAAAACATTAGCTGGCGTGTAGTTTAATCGCATTAGCTACTGACAGCTACTTATTATCGCATCACCCTGTGCGTGCTTTGGCAAGGATTGCCGCATTGCTTTATCTGACTGGGCGTCTACCCGACGAATGTGTATTTGATAGAGATAAGTCAGGAGGATAGTTTGAACATTAAACGAAACTGGGCGGGGGTGATCAGCTGCTTTTTGCTGTTCACGGTCGTATGCATGTCGCTCGCTTTTAATGTGAAAGGGGCGTTCAGGGCTTCGGGTCATCCGGAGCTGGGTTTGCTCTTTTTCACGCTGCCGGGTGCCGCGGCCAGTTTTCTCTCCCGTAAAGGGGAGGTGGTAAAACCGCTACTGGGGGCCATGCTTGCCGCGCCGCTGTGTCTGCTGCTGATGCGCTTGCTGTATGTATCAACGCGGAGTTTCTGGCAGGAGCTGGCGTGGTTGCTGAGCGGCGTGTTCTGGTGCGCGCTTGGGGCGCTCTGCTATTTGTTTGTGTGCAGTCTGTTTCAACACCGACGACACCACAAATAAAAACGCCCTCAGGGTGAGGGCGTCTTCGCATTACTGGGCGGCAAACAGGCCCAGATGCTCTTTGGCGTAAGCTTCAAAGTCAGTGCAACCGCCGATGTGTTGCTGATCGAGGAAGATCTGCGGTACGGTTTCAACCGGCTTGCCGACGGTTTTTTCGAGATCCGCTTTCGTGATGCCTTCCGCGTGAATATCCACGTAGCGGAAGTTGAAGTCATCGCGCTCTTCAGTCAGTTTCTCAGCCAGCTCTTTTGCGCGCACACAGTAAGGGCACCCTGGACGACCAAAAATTACTGCAAACATTTCTCTCTCCTCAAAAAACAAGCCTGACGGCGAATAAGACATATAGTGCCCGATAACCTGCCGCCATTAAAGAAGGTTTCGCCTGTCGCTTTGATACAGTCAGGCTATGTTTCGCCAATTACACCGCGCAAATCATTGCCTATACTGGCTGCCATACGGTTTAAGCAAGACAAAGAGAGAGAAGATGACGCCAACAATAGACCTGCTCACATCCCACCGTTCCATTCGCCACTTCACCGGTGAGCCGATTACCGAGGCGCAGCGTACCGCGATTATTGACAGCGCCAGGGCGACCTCCAGCTCCAGCTTTCTGCAGTGCAGTTCCATTATTCGCATTACCGACCCGGCCATGCGCGAGCAGCTGGTTACGCTGACCGGCGGGCAAAAGCATGTGGCCCAGGCCGCGGAGTTCTGGGTGTTCTGCGCCGACTTTAACCGCCACCTGCAGATCTGCCCTGAGGCCGAGCTGGGGCTCGCCGAACAGCTGCTGCTGGGCGTGGTAGATACCGCGCTGATGGCGCAAAACGCCTTTACGGCGGCGGAGTCGCTGGGGTTAGGCGGCGTCTACATCGGCGGCCTGCGTAACAACATTGAAAGCGTCACCGAGCTGCTGAAGCTGCCAAAACATGTGCTGCCGCTGTTCGGCCTGTGCCTCGGCTGGCCGGCGGATAACCCGGATCTCAAGCCGCGCATTCCTGCCGCCATGCTGGTGCATGAAAACCACTACCAGCCGGTCGACCAGGAGGTTCTGAATCACTATGACGAAGAGCTGGCGAACTACTACATGACGCGCGGCAGCAATAACCGTCGCGATACCTGGACCGACCATATTCGCCGCACCATCATCAAAGAAAATCGCCCGTTTATTCTCGATTATCTGCACAAACAGGGCTGGGCGACGCGATAGTCCATTTATCCTGCGCCTGCCTGCGTATATGATACGCAGGCTTTTTCCATGTCTTTAGCGAGGTGCAGGGTGAAAATTGCCATATTGTCCCGGGATGGAACGCTCTATTCATGTAAGCGCCTGCGAGAAGCGGCGGCGAAACGCGGGCATCAGGTTGAGATCCTCGACCCGATGTCCTGCTATATGAACATCGACCCGGCCGCCTCGTCGATTCACTACAAAGGCCGCAAGCTGCCGCACTTCGATGCTGTCATCCCCCGCATCGGCTCCCAGATAACCTATTACGGCACCGCCGCGCTGCGCCAGTTTGAAATGCTGGGCAGCTATCCGC
The DNA here is from genome assembly GCF_034008295.1 of Enterobacter chinensis. Lineage (NCBI taxonomy): Bacteria > Pseudomonadati > Pseudomonadota > Gammaproteobacteria > Enterobacterales > Enterobacteriaceae > Enterobacter > Enterobacter chinensis. The sequence continues at coordinate 288,861 of NZ_JARDVI010000002.1, read as the reverse complement.
TCAATGAGTCCGTCGCCATTTCCCGCGCCCGCGACAAGCTGCGCTCGCTACAGCTGCTCGCCCGTCAGGGGATCGACCTCCCCGTCACGGGGATTGCCCATTCGCCGGACGACACCAGCGATCTCATCGACATGGTGGGCGGGGCACCGTTAGTGATCAAACTGGTCGAAGGCACGCAGGGCATTGGCGTGGTGCTGGCTGAAACGCGGCAGGCGGCGGAAAGCGTGATTGATGCCTTCCGGGGGCTCAATGCCCACATTCTGGTGCAGGAGTATATCGAAGAGGCTAAAGGATGCGATATTCGCTGCTTCGTGGTCGGTAACGAAGTGGTGGCGGCCATTGAGCGTCAGGCAAAAGAGGGCGATTTCCGCTCTAATCTTCACCGCGGCGGCGTGGCGCGGGTAGCCAATATCAGCGACCGGGAGCGGGAGATTGCCGTGAAAGCGGCGCAAACGCTGGGGCTGGACGTGGCGGGCGTAGACCTTCTGCGGGCGACGCGCGGTCCGCTGGTCATGGAGGTTAATGCCTCACCGGGGCTGGAAGGCGTGGAAAAAACCACCGGGGTCGATATTGCGGGTAAAATGATCTCATGGATCGAGCGTCATGCCACGCCGGGTTACTGTCTTAAAACGGGCGGTTAAATGGTATTGAGCACGCTTTTTGCGTAATCTATGCGAAGTTTTTATTTAAGAGGCTGCACAGCGATGGATTTACAGGTCGTTCCAACACTGGATACGTTACGTCAATGGCTCGATGATGCCGGTATTACGTTCTTTGAATGTGATTCCTGCCAGGCGCTGCATCTGCCTCATATGCAGAATTTCGACGGTATTTTTGATGCCAAAATCGATCTCATTAACGACGTGATCCTTTTCTCCGCGCTGGCCGAAGTGAAGCCGTCTGCGCTGCTGGCGCTGGCCTCCGACCTGTCAGCAATCAACGCCAGTTCTTTGACGGTGAAAGCATTTCTCGACATACAGGATGATAATCTGCCAAAACTGGTCGTTTGCCAGTCTTTATTCTCCGGTGCCGGGCTGTCGTTCAAGCAGTTCTCCTGGTTTATGCGCTTGAGTGAAGAGCAAATTTCCATGGTCATGATGGAAGCCAATGCACACCATCTGCTGTATAGCGCGGAAGATGATGCAGAGAATAATGATGCATCTCCCAATTTTCTTCACTAAGCCTGTCTGACTTTTGCGCAGTCGCTGCCATAGCGGCTGCAGAAGGCCATTTTTTCTGCTGCTTTTAACCTTTCTTTAAAGAATTTTTCACCTCCCTGAGGGCCGTTTCGGCTTATCACGTAGACATAACCTGCATAAAAAATTGATAAAAGGCGTTTTTTCGTCCGGGCTATAGCCGGAGACTCGGGCTACAGTTATTCTTGCGATGCTTAAAAAAGCGAGCGGAAGCTGCCGGGTAAAGAGGTTTCTTTTTATTTCGGGCAGAGCGACAAACTATGCATGATTATTGCATATCTTCAGATTGCACAGTTTTAGTTCGTTTGTTAACGAGCTTTCAGAAGGAATAAAGATATGATCGCCTTGAATAAAAAATGGTTATCGGGTCTGGTTGCGGGTGCTCTGATGGCCGTCTCTGCCGGCACGCTCGCTGCGGAACAAAAAACGCTGCACGTTTACAACTGGTCTGACTATATTGCGCCGGACACGGTCGCGAATTTTGAAAAAGAGACCGGCATTAAAGTGGTCTACGACGTTTTCGATTCCAACGAAGTGCTGGAAGGAAAACTGATGGCGGGCAGCACCGGGTTTGACCTCGTGGTGCCTTCCGCAAGCTTCCTGGAGCGTCAGCTGACGGCAGGCGTTTTCCAGCCGCTGGATAAGAGCAAGTTACCGAACTGGAAAAATCTCGATCCAGAAGTGCTGAAGCTGGTGGCTAAACACGACCCGGACAACAAATACGCGATGCCTTATCTGTGGGCGACCACCGGTATCGGCTTTAACGTCGATAAAGTGAAAGCGGCGCTGGGCCCGGACGTTAAGCTGGACAGCTGGGACGTGGTGCTGAAGCCGGAAAACCTTGCGAAGCTGAAAAGCTGCGGCGTTTCTTTCCTCGATGCGCCGGAAGAGATTTTCGCCACCGTGCTGAACTACCTGGGCAAAGATCCGAACAGCAGCAAGGCTGATGACTACACCGGCCCGGCGACCGATCTGCTGCTGAAGCTGCGTCCAAACATTCGTTACTTCCACTCGTCCCAGTACATTAACGACCTTGCAAACGGCGACATCTGCGTCGCGATTGGCTGGGCAGGGGACGTATGGCAGGCGGCTAACCGCGCGAAAGAGGCGAAAAACGGTGTGAACGTGTCTTACTTCATTCCGAAAGAGGGGGCGCTGGCCTTCTTTGACGTCTTCGCGATGCCGGCTGATGCAAAAAACAAAGACGAAGCATATCAGTTCCTCAACTACCTGATGCGTCCTGACGTGATCGCCCACATCAGCGACCATGTTTACTACGCAAACGGTAACAAGGCCTCCGTGCCGCTGGTGAGCGAAGAAATCCGTAATAACCCGGCTATTTATCCGCCAGCGGATGTGTTCGCCAAGCTCTTCACCCTGAAAGTTCAGGATCCAAAAATTGACCGCGTGCGTACCCGTGCGTGGACCAAGGTGAAAAGCGGTAAATAACGGCGTTTGGTATTGTTGCCCGGTGGCGCTATCGCTTACCGGGCCTACAAAACCCGTAGGCCGGGCAGGCGTTAGCGCCGTCCGGCGATGCGCACCCTGAAGGTGCGTTTGCACCAGTATTGATCTATGCCGGAGAACACCCCGTGAATGACGCGATCCCCCGCCCGCAGGCGAAAGTCCGTAAAGCGCTGACCCCGCTTCTTGAAATTCGTAACCTCACCAAATCTTTCGATGGCCAGCATGCCGTGGACGACGTCAGCCTGACTATCTATAAAGGCGAAATTTTTGCCCTTCTGGGGGCATCTGGCTGCGGTAAATCGACCCTGCTGCGTATGCTGGCCGGTTTTGAACAGCCCACGGCCGGGCAAATCATGCTCGATGGCGTGGATCTCTCCAGCGTGCCGCCGTATCAGCGCCCGATTAACATGATGTTCCAGTCCTACGCGCTGTTCCCGCACATGACGGTGGAGCAGAACATCGCCTTTGGCCTTAAGCAAGACAAGCTGCCGAAGGCCGAAATTACCGCGCGCGTGGCCGAAATGCTCAGTCTGGTACACATGCAGGAGTTTGCGAAGCGTAAGCCGCATCAGCTTTCTGGCGGCCAGCGGCAGCGCGTGGCGCTGGCAAGAAGCCTGGCGAAACGCCCGAAACTGCTGCTGCTCGATGAACCTATGGGCGCGCTGGATAAAAAACTGCGCGACCGTATGCAGCTTGAAGTGGTGGATATCCTCGAGCGCGTGGGGGTGACCTGCGTGATGGTCACCCACGACCAGGAAGAAGCGATGACCATGGCCGGACGTATCGCGATCATGAACCGCGGCAAGTTCGTGCAGATCGGCGAGCCGGAAGAGATTTATGAGCACCCGACCACCCGTTACAGCGCGGAGTTCATTGGCTCGGTTAACGTTTTCGAAGGGCTGCTGAAAGACCGTCAGGAGGATGGCCTGGTCATTGAATCGCCGGGGCTACAGCATCCCCTGAAGGTCGATCCAGATAACTCCGTGGTGGATAACGTGCCGGTCTACGTCGCGCTGCGTCCGGAGAAGATCATGCTCTGTGACGATCCGCCTGCCGATGGCTATAACTTTGCCGTGGGCGAAGTGGTCCACATTGCCTATCTGGGCGATCTGTCCATCTACCACGTACGCCTGAAAAGCGGGCAGATGCTCAGCGCGCAGCTACAGAACGAACATCGCTATCGCAAAGGCCAGCCGACATGGGGCGACGAAGTGCGCCTGTGCTGGGATGCTGACAGTTGCGTTGTGCTGACGGTATAAGGAGCGGCCAATGAGTACACTTGAACCTCCAGCCCGCGCGGGCAAACCGGGCGCCGTTGCCAACTGGCTGACGCGCATGCAGATGAAACACGGCCGCAAGCTGGTGATCGCCATGCCGTACGTGTGGCTGATCCTGCTGTTCCTGCTGCCGTTCCTGATTGTTTTCAAGATAAGTCTGGCGGAAATGGCGCGGGCGATCCCGCCCTATACCAACCTGCTGGACTGGGCCGACGGGCAGCTGACGCTGACGCTTAATCTCGGTAACTTCCTGCAGCTGACGGACGACCCGCTCTATTTCGAAGCGTATCTGCAGTCGCTGCAGGTGGCGGCGATCTCGACGCTCTGCTGCCTGGTGATGGGCTACCCGCTGGCGTGGGCCGTGGCGCACAGTAAACCGTCGACGCGGAATATTCTGCTGCTGCTGGTGATCCTGCCGTCGTGGACCTCGTTCCTGATCCGCGTTTACGCCTGGATGGGGATCCTGAAAAACAACGGCGTGCTGAATAACGTTCTGATGTGGCTTGGGGTTATCGATCAGCCGCTGACGATCCTGCACACCAACCTCGCGGTCTATATCGGCATTGTGTACGCCTATCTGCCGTTTATGGTGCTGCCGATCTACACGGCGCTGACGCGTATCGATTACTCGCTGGTGGAAGCGTCGCTCGATCTCGGTGCCCGTCCGTTGAAAACCTTCTTTAGCGTCATTGTCCCGCTGACCAAAGGAGGCATTATCGCCGGGTCAATGCTGGTCTTTATCCCGGCGGTGGGGGAGTTTGTGATCCCGGAACTGCTCGGCGGGCCAGACAGCATCATGATTGGCCGCGTGCTATGGCAGGAGTTCTTCAATAACCGCGACTGGCCGGTGGCGTCTGCGGTGGCGATTGTCATGTTACTGCTGCTGATCGTGCCGATCATGTGGTTCCACAAGCATCAGCAGAAACAGATGGGAGATCACGGATGAATAACTTACCGGTAGTGCGCTCCCCGTGGCGTATTGCGATCCTCGTGATCGGCTTTACCTTCCTGTATGCGCCGATGCTGATGCTGGTGATCTACTCGTTCAACAGCTCCAAGCTGGTGACGGTCTGGGCGGGCTGGTCGACGCGCTGGTACAGCGAGCTGTTCCACGATGATGCGATGATGAGCGCGGTGGGGCTGAGCCTGACCATTGCGGCGCTGGCGGCCACAATGGCGTCCGTGCTGGGTACGATTGCCGCGCTGGTGATGGTGCGCTTCGGCCGTTTTCGCGGTTCGAATGGGTTCGCCTTTATGATCACCGCACCGCTGGTGATGCCGGACGTGATCACCGGTCTTGCGCTACTGCTGCTGTTCGTGGCCCTGGCGCACGCCATCGGCTGGCCGGCGGATCGCGGAATGCTCACCATCTGGCTGGCTCACGTCACCTTCTGTACCGCGTATGTCGCGGTGGTGATCTCCTCGCGCATGCGCGAGCTGGATCGCTCCATTGAAGAGGCGGCGATGGATCTTGGCGCGACGCCGCTGAAGGTCTTTTTCATCATTACCCTGCCGATGATTATGCCGGCGGTGATCTCCGGCTGGCTGCTGGCGTTTACGCTGTCGCTGGACGATCTGGTTATCGCCAGCTTTGTCTCCGGCCCGGGGGCGACGACGCTGCCGATGCTGGTCTTCTCCAGCGTGCGTATGGGGGTGAATCCGGAGATTAACGCCCTGGCCTCAATCATCCTCGGCGTGGTCGGAATTGTCGGATTTATCGCCTGGTATTTGATGGCGCGCGCGGAAAAACAGCGTGTGCGCGATATCCAGCGTGCAAGACGCGGCTGAAGGATTTAAAATTTCCAGTGATGTGCCGCGCATGACGCGGCACTGTTTTTCAGGGAAGTAAAAACATTGGGATTATTAAAAAAATCACGTATTACGCACGCGCGTCCTAACGTCCCTGCGCTGGTTCAGGTGGCGGCGCTCGCCATTATTATGATCCGCTGCCTCGATGTGCTGATGATTCTCAACACTCTGGGCGTGCGCGGCATCGGTGAATTCATTCACCGCAGCGTGCAGACGTGGAATCTGACGCTGGTCTTTTTGAGCAGCCTGGTGCTGGTGTTTATCGAGATTTACTGCGCCTTTTCGCTGATCAAAGGACGCAACTGGGCGCGCTGGGTGTATCTGCTTACGCAGGTGACCGCCGCCAGCTATCTGTGGGCCGCCTCGCTGGGATACGGCTACCCGGAGCTGTTCAGCATTGCCGGGGAATCCAAACGCGAGATCCTGCGCGCGCTGTTTATGCAAAAATTGCCGGATATGCTGGTCCTGTTCCTGCTTTTTATCCCCGCCTCCAGTCGGCGGTTCTTCCGCTTGCAATAATGTGTATAATCGCAGCCCTCGTGATTCTTAAGGTTTTCATATGCAGTGCGCACTCTATGACGCCGGACGCTGCCGCTCCTGTCAGTGGATAGAACAGCCGGTCTCTCAACAACTCACCGCCAAAATGGCCGACCTGCAACAGCTGCTGGCAGCACACGCGGTGGGCGAGTGGTGCGCACCCGTCAGCGGCCCGGAGCAGGGCTTTCGCAACAAAGCCAAAATGGTGGTCAGCGGCAGCGTGGAAAAACCGCTGCTGGGAATGCTGCATCGCGACGGCACGCCGGAAGATTTAACCGACTGCCCGCTGTATCCCGCCTCCTTTGAGCCCGTCTTTGCCGCACTGAAACCTTTTATCGCGCGTGCGGGCTTAACGCCTTACAACGTCGCCCGCAGGCGCGGGGAGCTGAAATATCTTCTGCTGACGGAAAGCCAGGTCGACGGCGGCATGATGCTGCGTTTCGTGCTGCGTTCGGAAGCCAAGCTGGAGCAGCTTGGCGCGGCGCTGCCGTGGCTTCAGCAGCAGCTTCCGCAGTTGAAGGTGATTACCGCAAACATTCAGCCGGTGCATATGGCGATCATGGAAGGGGAGAAAGAAATCTTCTTCACCGAACAGCACGCGCTGGCCGAGAATTTCAACAGTGTGCCGCTGTGGATCCGCCCGCAAAGCTTCTTCCAGACTAACCCGGCCGTGGCAAGCAGTCTGTACGCCACCGCCCGCGACTGGGTGCGTGCGTTAAACATCCAGCATATGTGGGATCTGTTCTGCGGCGTGGGCGGCTTTGGCCTGCACTGCGCGACGCCAGAGATGCAGCTGACAGGGATTGAGATCTCCGCCGAAGCGATTGCCTGCGCGAAACAGTCCGCCGCCGAACTGGGTCTGACGAACCTGCGCTTCCAGGCGCTCGACTCCACGCAGTTCGCCACCGGTCAGGGCAACGTGCCGGAACTGGTGCTGGTCAACCCGCCGCGCCGCGGCATCGGAAAGGCGCTGTGCGACTATCTGAGCCAGATGGCACCGGAGTTCATTATCTACTCCAGCTGTAATGCGCAGACCATGGCAAAGGATATCGCCAACCTGCCTGGCTACCGCATTGAACGCGTTCAGCTTTTCGATATGTTCCCGCATACCGCGCATTATGAAGTGTTGACGTTGTTAATCCGTAGGCCGGGTAAGGCGTAGCCGCCACCCGGCACGAACCCCGCACAATGTTCAACAAAATGTGAACTCTTCATCCCTGCGAAATCAGGTAAGCTTACGTCATAAGAAATGATTGAAGGCTTACCCATGAAGCAGATCCTGCTGGTGGAAGACGACCACGATATCGCGGCGCTTCTGCGACTCAATTTAGAAGATGAAGGCTATGCCATCACCCACGAGCCCGACGGGGGCAACGCCCTGCAGCGTCTTGAAAAACAGCCGTGGGATGCGGTGATCCTTGACCTGATGCTGCCCAACGTTGACGGTCTGGAGATTTGCCGCCGCATCCGTCAGATGACGCGCTACCTGCCGGTCATTATCATCAGCGCCCGCAGCAGCGAAACTGACCGCATCACCGGGCTGGAAACCGGCGCCGATGATTATCTGGCTAAGCCGTTTTCGGTGCAGGAATTGATTGCACGTATCAAAGCACTGTTCCGCCGCCAGCAGGCGATGGGGCAGGCGCAAACCGACGGTCAAATTCAGGCCCACGGTTTGACCATCGATCCGCTGGCGCGCAGCGTGCTGCTTCACGGCCTGGTGGTGGATCTCACGCCGCGTGAATTCGAGCTGCTCTACTTCTTTGCCCGCCATCCAGGCGAGGTATTTTCTCGTCTGGCGCTGCTGGAGCAGGTCTGGGGCTATCAGCACGAAGGCTATGAGCACACCGTTAACACCCACATCAACCGCCTGCGCATCAAGATTGAGAAGGACGCCGCCGAGCCGGAGATCATTCGCACCGTCTGGGGCAAGGGTTACAAATTTGCGGAGCCGCACCATGATGCGCCGCTTTAGTCTGAGCCAGCGGCTGACGCTGCTGTTCATCCTGTTGATGATGCTCTGCGCCACCGTCGCCTGCGCGGTACAGCTCTACAGCAGTACGCAATACGGTAACGCGATGGTGCAACGGCTGTCGGGCGGGCTGGCGCAGCAGATAGTCCAGCGTGAACCGATTCTGGACGCGCAGGGCAGAGTCGACCGCAGCGCGCTGAAGCCGCTGTTTGACCGGCTGATGACCTTTAATCCGAGCGTTGAGCTGTACGTCATCTCGCCGGACGGCGATATCCTGGCCGATGCCGCACCGCCGGGCCATATTCAGCGGCAAAAAATCGACCTGGCGCCGGTTCAGACCTTCCTGAGCGGTACCGCTATTCCGGTATTGGGCGACGATCCGCGCAGTCAGAATAAAAAAGTCTTTAGCGCCACGCCACTGCGGCAGGACGGCGAGCTACAAGGTTATCTGTACATTATTTTGCAGGGCGAGGAGTCGAACGCGCTGGCGGACATGGCCTGGCATAAGGCGCTGTGGAGCACGGTGCTGTGGTCGCTGCTGTGGGTCGCGCTGTTTGGGCTGCTGGCGGGCCTGCTGGTCTGGTACTGGGTCACGCGCCCGGTAAAAGAGCTGACGGTCGAGGTCGCCGGGCTGGATCAGGACAGCATGAGCGCAATCAGACAACTGGCGGTACAGACGCCGGACGCGGCGGCAAAGGATGAAGTGGCGCTCCTGCGCAACAGTTTTATCGAGCTGGCACGCAAAATCACCCAACAGTGGGATCAGCTGGCCGACAGCGATCGCCAGCGCCGGGAGTTTATCGCCAATATCTCGCACGACCTTCGCACGCCGCTCACCTCGCTGCTCGGCTATCTGGAAACCCTGTCGCTAAAATCGGCGACTCTGACCCCGCAGGAGCACCAGCAGTATCTCGCTACCGCGCTGCGTCAGGGGCAAAAAGTACGCCATCTTTCACAGCAGCTGTTTGAGCTGGCGCGCCTTGAGCACGGCGGTATTAAGCCGCAGCGAGAGCGTTTCGCGATGGGGGAGCTGATTTCCGACGTGGCGCAGAAGTTTGAGCTCACCGCCCGCACGCGTGAGGTGAATCTGCATATTGACGTGCCGGGACCGCTGCCGCAGGTGTTTGCTGATGTATCAATGATTGAGCGCGTGGTGACCAACCTGCTGGATAACGCAATGCGCCATACGCCGACCGGCGGGGAAATTCGTCTGGCGGTCTGGCAGGAGAATCAACAGCTTCAGGTCGAAGTGGCGGATAACGGAACGGGCGTCGATGCCGCGCTGCGAGAGGATCTGTTCCAGCGACCGTCGGCGTTGACGACCCAGGCATCGCGAGAGAATCGCGGCGGGTTAGGGCTGCTGATTGTGAAAAGGATGCTGGAGCTGCACGGGGGAGGGATCAGGCTGATGGAGTCGGTGAGCGGGGCGCGTTTTCGCTTCTTTGTACCGCTGTAGAATTGCCGGATGACGCTATGCTTATCCGGCCTGCAATTCCCCCCGTAGGCCGGGTAAGGCGAAGCCGTCACCCGGCAAAAGACATTACTGCGGGAACCACTGCTCGCTGATTTTCTGGTACGTACCGTCGGCTTTAATCGCCTTCAGCGCGCCGTTCAGTTTCTCCAGCAGGGCTTTGTTATCCGGACGTACCGCGATACCCAAACCCGTGCCGAAGTACTGTGGATCGGTCACTTTTTCCGTGGCGGTGCCCAGCTGAGGGTTGGTTTTCAGCCACTCGTTCACCACGGCGGTGTCACCGAATACGCCATCGATACGGCCATTTTTCAGGTCGATAATCGCGTTCTGGTAGCTGTCATAGGCCACGGTCTTCACCTCAGGATGTTTGTCCTGCAGGTATTTCTGGTGCGTGGTGCCGTTTTCCATCCCGATGCGTTTGCCTTTCAGCTGGTCAAAAGAGGTGTATGCCCCTTTCTTCGCAATCACCACCGCCGAGTTGGCGTAGTACGGGTCGGTGAACGCAACCTGTTTGCTGCGCTCAGGCGTGATGTCCATCCCGGAGATCACCGCATCGTATTTTTTGAATTTCAGCGACGGGATCAGGCTGTCGAAGGCATGGTTGGTAAAGGTGCAGTCGGCCTGCATTTGTTTGCACAGCGCTTTCGCCAGATCGATATCGAAACCGACGATCTGGTTGCTGGCATCCAGCGATTCAAACGGCGGATAGGTGGCGGAAACGCCAAAATTGATTTTATCCGCAGCGGATGCGCCAGCGGCGAACGTTGCCAGTAATGCGGCCAGAACTAACTTTTTCATTGTAATGCTCCCGTCTGTCTATCTTGTCATTATGCGCCGTGTCTGCGGCATGGATGTACAATGCCAGTTAATGAATTTATATGCAATAAATATGATTAAATATTATTTATTCCAATAAAAAAAGCGGATAACCCATTGGGTTACCCGCTTTTAAAATACAGATTTATGCATTTTTCTGGTTAATTTCTGCGCTCAAACGCCAGCGCTTTACGCTCGATCAGGCGCATCATCAGCGTCAACAGACCGTTAACCACCAGATACACCACGCCTGCCGCGCCGAACACCATCACGTCATAGGTGCGTCCGTACAGCAGCTGTCCGTGTCCCATCACTTCCATCAGGGTGATGGTGTAGGCCAGAGAGGTACTCTTGAACACCAGCACCACTTCGTTGGAATAGGAAGAGAGCGCGCGCTTAAAGGCGTACGGCAGCAAAATTGCCAGCGTGTCTTTCTTGCTCATGCCCAGCGCCCCGCAGGACTGCCACTGTCCTTCAGGGATGGCACGGATCGCCCCGTAGAACAGCTGGGTGGTATAGGCCGCACTGTTCAGCGAAAGGGCAATCAGGGCACACAGCCACGGCTCAGAGAGCAGATGCCAGATGACCGGATACTCCTGCAGCGACGGGAACTGCCCCGGGCCGTAGTAAATCAGGAATATCTGCACCAGCAGCGGCGTACCGGTAAACAGGGTGATATAAGCGCGCACAATCCACACCAGAACCGGCGTTTTCAGCGTCAGGATGATGGTGAAAATAAGCGCCAGGATCAGGGCCACGATAATGGACGCCACGGTCAGCGTCAGGCTGGTGTGCAGCCCTTTCATTAGCTCGGGAAAATATTCAAGCATCAGCCTGGTCTCCGTTCAAAACGCGTCGCTCGCAGGTCAATACGCTTGAGGATGTACTGACTGAGCAACGTGATTACCAGGTAGATAGCCGCCGCCACAATGTACCAGGTAAAAGGCTCTTGAGTACGGGTGGCGATACTTTTGGTTTGCAGCATCAAATCGTTAACGCTTATCAGGCTCACCAGCGCGGTATCTTTCAGCAGCACCAGCCACTGGTTGCCGAGGCCCGGCAGGGCATGACGCCACATCTGCGGCATCACCAGACGGAAAAAGATCGCTGATTTCGACAAGCCTAGCGCCTGACCCGACTCCCACTGTCCCTGCGGCACGGCTTTCAGCGCACCGCGCAGGGTTTGCGACGCGTACGCGGAGTAGAGCAGGGAGAGGGCAATCACGCCGCACAGGAACGGACTGACGTCAAAGTTTTCAATCTGCATCTGCACCGGGATCTGTGCAAAACCGAGATTCAGAGTGAAGCCGTCAGACAGCGTGAGCAGCAGCTGTGAAGAGCCGAAATAGATAAACAGGACCACCAGAATTTCCGGTAGCCCACGCAGCACGGTGACCAGCGCGGAGCCTGCCCAGGCGACGGGGAACCATTTTGCTGATTCCCACACCGCAAAGAACATTGCCAGCACGAGGCCGATAACCAGTGCGCAAACGGCAAGGCCGACGGTCATCCCGGCGGCGCTTGCTAAAGGAAAAATTTCATTCATCAGGAATTACTTCTGGAACCATTTTTTGTAGATGGTTTCGTAGGTGCCGTCTTTCTTCACTTTTTCCAGCGCAGCGTTGAATTTCTGCTGCAGCTCAGTGTTGCCCTGACGAACGGCAATCCCCAGACCGGTACCGAAGTAATCCTTATCGGTCACTTTGTCGCCCACTGGCGCCAGTTTGTCGTTGGCTTTCAGCCACTCGGTCACAACCGCGGTATCACCAAATACGCCATCGATACGGCCATTTTGCAGATCCAGCTTCGCGTTCTGGTAGCTGTCATACGGAACGGTGGTGATTTCCGGATGTTTATCCATGATGAATTTCTGGTGCGTGGTGCCGTTCTGCACGCCGACTTTTTTGCCTTTCAGCTGATCAACAGAGGTGAATTTACCTTTCTGACCAATGAACAGGGCGGAGTTGTCGTAGTAAGGGGTAGTAAACAGCACCTGCTTTTCACGCTCAGGGGTGATGTCCATACCGGCCATCACGGCGTCGATACGGCGGAACTTCAGGCTTGGGATCAGGCTGTCGAACGCCTGGTTGCTGAAGGTGCAGGTCGCGTCGATCTCTTTACACAGGGCGTTAGCCAGGTCCACGTCGAAGCCCACAATTTTGTTGTTCGCATCAATAGACTCAAACGGAGGATAAGACGCTTCCGTGGCGAAACGAATGGTCTGGGCTGCGGTAGCGGAAAGGGTAACGCCAGCAAGCAGCACGGCAAGTAATACTTTTTTCATTATATTTCCCCTGACACAATCAATGAGATAAATAGTTTTTGAAGGCATCGGTTTGCGGGTGAGCGAAGCAGCCCGCATCACCTTGCTCAACGATATAACCGTTTTCCATGTAAACCACTCGGCTGGCGGTTTTACGCGCCACTTCCACCTCGTGGGTGACGATAACCTGCGTAATATTGGTTTCCGCCAGCTCGCGAATGATGCTGACGATCTGGGCGGTGATTTCCGGGTCCAGCGCAGCCGTCGGTTCATCAAACAGCAGTACTGCGGGCTCCATCATCAGCGCGCGGGCAATCGCCACGCGCTGCTGCTGACCACCGGAAAGATGCAGCGGATAACGGTCGCTATAGGGCTTCAGGCGCAGACGCTCCAGCAGCTTTTCAGCACGCGCTATCGCCTGATCCTTGCTTAACCCCAGCACGCGGCACGGGGCTTCAATCAGGTTTTGCAGTACGGTCAGATGCGGCCAGAGATTGTATTGCTGGAAGACCATGCCGACGTTTTGACGCAGTTCGCGAATCGCTTTATCAGACGGCGTTTTCGCAAAATCAAAGTGGTTACCGGCGATAGCCAGCGTACCTGAACGGGGCATTTCAAGCAGATTAAGGACACGCAGAAGGGAGCTTTTGCCTGCACCGCTTGGGCCAAGCAAAACCAGCGTTTCGCCTTCCGGGCAGTTCAGCGTGATGTCAAACAGCGCCTGGTGTGCGCCGTAGAAGCAGTTAATGCCGTTTAGTTTAATACTCATCGGGGCAGTCTTTACTCATCCAGGCAATCTATAGCAATTGAGGCCGCAGATAGTACCGTTGACAGAATAGTTATGCAATATTTATGCGTTAAAAGTTAAATATAACCCGTGTTTCTACTTAAACATAGCACAAAATAGCGAACGGAAAGGTCGGCGAGTATAAATGTCGGCATTCCGCAAGAAATGCCGCACATTTTACGGGGGTAACCGCGTGGTATCGGCGGATTTAGCGATTCTCAATCGACTGGCGAAGCGTGCCTGCCGGGGCGTGAACGCTGCCGCCAACGTAGCGCACGTCGTCCACCGCCCAGCATTGACCTTCGCGGATCATCAGCACTTCATCCTGCCAGGTTTGGGTACCCTGCGTCAGCTTCACGCGCAGTGGTATATTGCGGGCATCCGTGTTCGGTATGGTTGACGCGCTGGCTACTTCGGCGCTGTCTGGCAGCGTGGTACGGCTGGAGAACGGGTCGGACTTCAGCAGCGTGTTGTGCTGTGGATCGCGGGTGGCGTCGTTAAGCAGTTTTGCCAGGCCGTCGCTCAGATAGGGGCGCAGGCCGGTGAGATCGTTGCTGCGGTGCTGAATGCGATAATCATAGAACTGCTGCGCCACGGTGTCCGGGCCGCCCTCAATGCAGGGGCCGCTGCGGGTACCGATATCCTTAAAGGCTGGCGTGACCGTGGTGGTACAGGCGCTGAGCACCAGCGCGCAGGGCACGAAAAGTGTTAAAGCAGAATAGCGCATGTTGATTTCCTTATTTATTAACTATCCTTTCAATCATAGCGTAACGAACCGATAATGCTGTGCCTAAGGCATTGAACGCTAAAGAAGGAGAGAAACCATGCAGTTTTCAACAACGCCAACCCTGGAAGGGCAGACCATAACCGAGTATTGCGGCGTGGTCACCGGTGAAGCGATTCTCGGCGCCAATATTTTCCGCGACTTTTTTGCCGGTATCCGCGATATCGTTGGCGGCCGTTCTGGCGCATATGAAAAAGAGCTGCGCAAAGCGCGCGAGATCGCCTTTAAAGAGCTCGGCGAGCAGGCGGAAGCCCTCGGCGCTGATGCGGTCGTGGGGATCGATATCGACTACGAAACGGTCGGGAAAGATGCCAGCATGCTGATGGTGAGCGTAAGCGGTACGGCGGTGAAAACCCTCCGATGAGGCGTGCGTTTGCCACACTCCTGCTGGCGCTGTTGCTGGCAGGATGCGTCACGGAAAAAGGGATTATCGATAAAGGTGCCTACGAGCTGGATACACGTCATCAGGCGCAGGCGGCATACCCGCGCATAAAGGTGCTGGTAATCCACTACACCGCGGATGATTTTGACAGCTCGCTGGCCACGCTGACGGATAAAAACGTCAGCTCTCACTATTTGATCCCTGCCAACCCCCCTGCACCGGACGGTAAGCCGCGTATCTGGCAGCTGGTGCCAGAAAGCGAACTGGCCTGGCATGCGGGGATCAGCTTCTGGCGCGGCACCAACCGGATTAATGATACGTCGGTGGGCATTGAGCTGGAGAACCGTGGCTGGCAGAAAACGGCCGGGGTGAAGCATTTTACGCCGTTCGCACCTGCGCAAATTGCGGCGCTGATGCCGCTCGCCAAAGACATCATCTCCCGCTACAGCATCAAACCTGAGAACGTGGTGGCCCATGCGGACATTGCGCCGCAGCGCAAAGACGACCCTGGCCCGCTGTTCCCGTGGCGCGAGCTGGCGCAGCAGGGGATTGGCGCCTGGCCCGATCCCGATCGCGTCACGTTCTATATCAATAGCCGACCGCGCTATCAGGCGGTAGATACCGCCGCGTTACTCGATCTGCTGGCGCGTTACGGCTACGAGGTGCCCGAAAATAGCACCCCCGCGCAGCAGAAACGGGTCATCATGGTGTTCCAGATGCATTTCCGTCCTCAGCTGTGGAACGGCGTCGCTGATGTCGAAACGATGGCTATCGCAGAAGCCCTTTTAGATAAGTACGGGCAGGGGTAATCCTTCAGGAATACCCTGAACAAATAGATTAGCTATGAATGCTCTTCAGATTAATCTTAAGTACATTCTCAATTCATTTTAAGTTAATTGATTTAAAATCGCCCTCAATTAAGATGGACCCATCGATTCACTACATGAATCAATTTAAAAAAACAGCGTTGATTTGGTTTTTTTAATTTTAAAAGAATGCAAGATTAACTTTTCGGCAACATTAATGTTTGCCGCACAATTTCTCATTTAAACATCTTAATTAGGTATAACAATGTTAACTATTTTTGGTAAAAGCACGCGTCCCCACAATGAAATGAAAGCCATTATTGAAGCAACCTCAGGGTATGAGGAAAAAACGTTAAAGAAATGGCAAAAAATTTCAACGGCTAATTCAGATGACATTCATATTATTGTTAGCGGTGAAGTTGAATTTCGGCGTTCCTCTGATGATTTATGTATGTTTACCCTGCAGGGACAATGTATTTTTGGTCTCTCCGCCATTTTTTATAACTCTGCATATATGCACGGCGTGGTTCGCAGTAATACGGTTATCCGTACAATTAATAAAGAAGATTTCCACCGTTTAATGACCCAGCATAGTCTGTGGCCTGAGTTAACCAAAGTGCTGGCATGGTATATCTGTTTGCTCAGCAAGCGTGACGATGTTTTAGTTGCCCGCAGTGCCTATTCCGTGGTGCGTGAATTCCTGATCGAAATTAACGATCTGATTGTTCAGCATCAGCGTGATATTAATATTTACGATTACATTCAGGAATACACCAACCTGGCACGCAGCACCATTATTAAAATCCTTTCTGACCTGAAAAAGGGTCAATATATTGTGGTGGAAAAAGGGCGACTGCTCAGCCTGACGACCTTACCTGAAAAATATTAATCCCCTCCGGCGTCTCCTTTTATTACAGAAGGAGACGCCTTCTGCGTTTCATCAACCGGTGGCGCGGGCATTTTTCCCTTCGACATATCATCCTGCTGCTGTTTTAGCGCCTGCATAAACAATTCTTTTAATGAGCTGTCGTCATCTGATTTCATCGCCTGTTCGTGTGCCTCGGTGCCGGGTAAGGTATCGCGCGAGGTGTCGTGCGCGACGGGGCTATCCGGTAACGCGCCATCGGGTGCCTGCTGCCAGTCATTTTCGTCGCTATTAATGGGCATATTGTCCATCGGTGGCAGATTTTCCTGCATTTTTACCGGCTGAGGTTTTGAATGCGGGTGCGGGAACGGCTTCGTCACGTACACGTAATGCATATCAGAAAGCGTGGTTTCCGGTTTCGCCGCGCTCACCTTTTTTATCACGGGCGCCGGGTGGCGCAAATTCCAGTAAACGTGCGCATAAAGGCCGGCCGCGATCAGCGCACACAGCCCAAGACACCACAGCGTAGTCACGCTGAGGATTTTGCTGAATGACGGTAAACGCCATGAGAACCAGACCGGCTCCCCGGTGGTATAGCTGCGCTGGGCAGCAAGGCAGATGGTAGACATTATGCGTGTTTCTCTTGCGTAGTCGGGTTGGCCTGGGTTGACTGGATCAACACGCTCGGCGTGGTATGTGTTTCGCGCATCAGCTGCATCAGCGTGTCTTCGCCCGGAATACCGTCAACGTGAAGGTGCATTTTCTGCTGGAATTCACGGGTGCGTTTCATCAGCTCCGCCGTCCAGTTTTTATCGTGCGTTTCGCTTTCGCCCAGCGCCACGCTCAGCTGCTGATCCAGCCACTCGAGATCTTTGCTGTCGCTGGCGGCGGTGATTTCGTCTTTACCTTCCGGCGTCAGGCGATGCAGGACGGTGTAATTGCCCGTCGCGTGCTGGTTATACCAGGTGCGGCTCACCTGCCAGGTTCGGTTATTCATCAGCAGGTCGAGGGACTCTTTCCCTGCTCGCGCCACCACGGCGTAGTTAATATGATCGCCCGTTTTCATTTCGCTGACCCACGGATACCCTTCATTCGCTAGGGAATCCAGGGTGGCATTTCCCTGTTTACACATCAGGTTCACTTTACCGGCATTCTGACACAGCGCGTCATCTGCTGAAGCGTCATACCCCCACATGGCGTAAAGCTGATGCATGGCATCTGGCTGGTTTACCACTTCATGTTCGATGACCGGCAATACCGGCGCGTCTGGCGTTTTAGCCTGCTGTTTCCAGCTGGCCGGTACCGGCAGCGCGACCGGCAGTTTTGCCGTGATGGAAGGGGTCATCATCCAGCCGCAGGCGGCGAACAGCACGGAGGCGAACAGCCCGAGGGAGGCCAGCGTTTTTCCGCGTTTCGGCGCCGGAAGCACTTCACCGGCGGCCAGACGCAAATGACGCGGTCCGACGTTTGGCGCGCGTTCGGTCCACGCGGCCAGCATGGAAAGGTGCGCCAGCTCGTTCAGCTTGCTGACGTTGCCTTTGGTCAGGGCGTGGATCTTTTTCATGCGAGCGGGCGTCAGCGGGGAGACGTCAGCGCCGTGCTCCTGGCACTGGGCGTCAACATAGCTCAGGAATTCGCGGCAGGTCAGGTTGCGCAGGGTGTGGCTGGTCAGAACAAATTCCTGCAGCGCGGAGTCTGTCAGCATCGTCTCCCGATCTTCACTGCCCATCAGGATGACCGACAAACGCACGTCCAGCTCCTGAGCACGCGTCAGCAGCATGGCCAGCACATCATAGCTGTTGTTCTTCATCGCCTCAGCGTGCGTGATGACCAGCACCTTTTGCGTTGCGCGGGTATCGCGCCACTGGCGCAGCACGGCATCCACGGCCTGCAGTTTATTTTTGCTCTCTTTCGCCGACGGGTTGAGCTTATACAGCAGGCTGTTGGCGCTCAGCTTTGGAAACGCGTTAATTGAGACGACGGTGCTGCTGCTCTTCAGCGCATCGCTGAACTGCCCCAGCAGTTCACTGTCGTGGTAAAAGAGCACGGTGATCCCTGCCTGCTGGCTTTTTTCTTTCAGAAGATTGAACACATCCTGATGATAAGGCACCAGAAAATCGCCCGATTTGCGGGTGACTGTTCTGAACGGAGGGGTACTGAATTTAAAATGACTCTGATACATAGCGACTGACCGTCTCTTCTCTTTAATAGCAATGGGCGAAAAGTACGGGATGCACCAGTCCTGGTCAATTTAACACCAGAGTAAAAATAACCTGCCGTCGGGCTCTAACATTCCTCTTTTTTCCGGTCAATCATTTTCTTTATTAAAGTTAATAGCGAAGCAGATAGTCGATATTAAAAGGGCTGATTATTATTAGCTCCCTGAGTGATGCAGCACATCGCTGCGAATGACTGCTTTGCTAAAAGGCCGGATAAATAATGAGGAATACACTCCTTTCCCGTGTAATGACACCCTGCATTATACTTGTCATGCTGATATTTTGCAGCCAGCAGGGGTATGTCGTTTATAAAGATTATAAGAAAGTTACGAATAAGTTAGCGAATGCGGATAAGCCGGCGCTAAAAAAAACGAATGCGGAAAAATCTTTTGGGCTTTTCACTGCCGCAGTGCGTCAAAGCGATACGCCAGCGGCGGTAAAAGCGCCGCTTTCAGCGGAAATCGAAGGCATTATTCGTAGCGATGAATCCTGGCTGTCGTTTGCCGTGATCAAGACTCCTGCGGGGCAGCAGAGCTACCGGGAAGGGGAGCCTATTGCGGGCTTCAACGACGCTTATGTTGATGAAATTAATAAAGATAGTGTGGTTGTGCAGTACGAGGGGGCGAAACAGACGCTGGCCCTCAAGAAACCGGCTTATTTTAAGGGCGGCGTTGACAGCGGCCCGGTCACCAAATCGAAAAAAGATGCCGGCGCCGACAGTCTGCATCTCGATGATTATCTGGTGTTAAAACCGTTAATCGATAAGGGCCAACTGGAAGGCTTTAATATTAACCCACGGAATGCGTCTCCTTTTTACAGCGATACAGGGCTGGAAAAAGGAGACGTGGTGGTGAAAGTCAACGACGTCGATATGACGAAAGAAGCGCAGGCGAAAAATATCATCGCCAACTGGTCGAAAATGAAAGAGGCGGAGGTCGTCGTAAGGCGGCACGCTCACCTTGAAAATATTCGGGTTAATGTTTTAAACAATTAACAAGTGTACATCATGAAGAAATTTCCGTGGGCGTGCGTGGCGCTGACCGCACTGTCGTTATATTCCAGTTCGCTGCTTGCAGCCAACTTTAGCGCCAGCTTTAAAAATACTGATATTCGCGAATTTATCGATACGGTAAGTCGCAATCTGAATAAAACTATTCTCGTCGACCCGTCCGTTCAGGGCACCGTGTCGGTGAGAACCTATAACGTGCTGTCGGAAGATGAATATTATCAGTTCTTCCTGAGCGTGCTGGATCTCTACGGTCTGTCGGTCATCCCGATGGATAACGGCATGGTCAAAGTGGTGCGCTCCAGCGTGGCACGTACCGCCGGCGTGCCGGTGGCCGACAGCAAAAACCCGGGCAAAGGGGATGAGATCATCACCCGCGTGGTGCGCATGGAAAACGTGCCGGTGCGCGAGCTGGCCCCGCTGCTGCGCCAGCTGAACGATGCCTCGGGCATTGGCAACGTGGTGCACTTTGAACCCTCCAACGTGCTGCTGTTAACCGGTAAAGCCTCGGTGGTGAACCGCCTGGTGGACCTGGTTGAGCGTGTGGATCGTTCCGGCATGCAGCGTCGTGAAATTGTGCCGCTGCGCTATGCCTCCGCCAAAGAGCTCTCCGACATGTTGAACAACCTCAACAACGAAGAGCAGAAAGGGCAGAACGCGCCGCAGCTGGCGACCAAAGTGGTGGCTGATGATGAAACCAACAGCCTGGTGATCAGCGGCACCGAAGATGCGCGGGCGCGTACCCGTACGCTGATTGGCCAGCTCGATCGCGAGCAGAATAACGAGGGCAACACCCGCGTCTTCTACCTGAAATACGCCAACGCCTCGAAAGTGGTGCCGGTGCTGACCGGTATTGGCGAACAGCTGAAAGACAAAGCCGGGACGCCGAAGAGCAAAACAGCCCCAACGGCAAGCGACCTGAATATTACCGCCGACGAGTCGACCAACTCGCTGGTGATCACCGCCCAGCCAAACGTGATGAACTCGCTGGAGAAGGTGATCGACAAGCTGGATATTCGCCGTCCGCAGGTGCTGGTGGAAGCCATCATTGCTGAAGTGCAGGACGGTAACGGCATGGATTTAGGCGTGCAGTGGACCGGCAAGCACGGCGGCGTGCAGTTTGGTTCGACCGGTCTGCCGATCAGCCAGATCAAAAACGGCACGATCAAAGGTGCCTCGTTTACGGGCCTGGCGACCGGCTTCTTTAACGGCGACTTTGGTGCGCTGATGACCGCGCTGTCGACCACCGGCAAGAACGACATTCTTTCCACGCCAAGCGTGGTCACGCTGGATAACAAAGAAGCGTCGTTCAACGTCGGTCAGGATGTACCGGTGCTGTCCGGTTCCCAGACCACCAGCGGCGACAACGTGTTTAACTCGGTTGAGCGTAAAACCGTCGGTACCAAGCTGAAGATTGTTCCGCAGATCAACGACGGAGACATGATCCACCTGAAAATTGAGCAGGAAGTGTCCAGCGTTGACGCCAGCGCCACCGAAGACGCCAGCCTTGGTCCAACCTTCAACACCCGTACCATCAATAACGAAGTGATGGTCCACAGTGGACAAACGGTCGTGCTGGGTGGGTTGATGGAAAACGTCAACAAACAGAACGTCTCGAAGGTGCCGCTGCTGGGCGACCTGCCGCTGGTGGGCCAGCTGTTCCGCTACACCTCGCAGGACACGTCGAAACGCAACCTGATGGTATTTATCCACACTACCGTGCTACGTGATGACGACAACTACAGCGCGGCGACGAAAGAGAAATACGATCAGATCCGCGCACGTCAGCAGCAGCGTATGGAAGAGCAAAAGCTCGGCATTCTCGAAAACTCGGATAACCCTGTTCTGCCGGCTTATCCGAAGCAGAGTCATGCGACGCCCGCTGGCGTAACCTCGACGTCCGCGTCCCGCAACCCCTTCAAAGAGTAAGCGGAGGTGATGCGTGGATGAACTGACGAAACAGCTTTGCACCAGCAGCTTTGCGAAAGACAACGGCATCCTGTACTGGAACGACGTGGTCTATATCCGTGAAGACGTGCCCGCGTTCGCCCTGCTGGAGATGCGCAGGGTGCTGGGGCGCGCCTTTGTGCCCGAGACGCTGAGCGCCGAAGCGTTCGATGAAATGCTGGCCAAAATCTGGCAGCAGAACAGCGGCGTTTCGCAGCAGCTGGTGGACGACATGGATGCGGATATCGATCTGATGGCGTTAACCGAGGAGATCCCGGACAACGAAGATCTGCTCGATAACGACGAAAACTCGCCGGTGATCCGCCTGATCAACGCCATTCTCGGCGAGGCGGTGAAAGACGGCGCATCGGATATCCATATCGAAACCTTTGAGCGCACGCTGAGCATCCGTTTTCGCGTTGACGGCGTGCTGCGCCCGGTGCTGCAGCCTGCTCGTAAACTGGCGCCGCTGCTGGTATCGCGCATTAAAGTCATGTCGAAGCTCGACATTGCCGAAAAGCGTCTGCCGCAGGATGGACGTATTTCGCTGCGCATTGGCCGTAAAGCGATCGACGTGCGCGTGTCGACCATTCCCTCGCAGTACGGCGAGCGCGTGGTCATGCGTTTGCTCGATAAGAGCAACCTGAAGCCGGACATCAACAAGCTCGGACTGATTGATGAAGAGCTGGAAAAACTGAAAGGGCTGATTGGTCGCCCCCACGGCATTATCCTGGTCACCGGGCCGACAGGCTCCGGTAAAAGTACCACCCTGTACGCCATCCTTTCGGCGCTGAACGGGCATGAACGCAACATTCTGACCGTCGAAGACCCGATTGAGTATGAGCTGGAAGGGGTGGGGCAGACGCAGGTCAACCCGCGCGTGGACATGACCTTTGCCCGCGGCCTGCGCGCCATTTTGCGTCAGGATCCGGACGTGGTGATGATCGGGGAAATTCGTGACGGCGAAACCGCGCAAATTGCGGTGCAGGCGTCGCTCACCGGTCACCTGGTCATGTCTACGCTGCACACCAACAGTGCGGCGGGGGCGATCACCCGCCTGCGGGATATGGGCCTCGAATCCTTTTTGATCGGTTCGTCGCTACTCGGCGTCATTGCCCAGCGTCTGGTGCGTCGGCTGTGTCCGCACTGCCGTACCACCAGTCCGCTGGATGACAATGAAAAAGCGCTGTTTAGCTTTATGGATACGCCGCCGAAGGCCATCTATCGCGCCATCGGCTGCGAGCACTGCCGCCAGAGCGGGTATCAGGGACGCGCGGGCATTCACGAGTTTCTGGTGGTCGACAGCACCATGCGCCGCGCCATTCATGAAGACAAAGATGAAATGTCCATTGAAACCGAGCTTTTCAAACAGGCCTACAGCCTGCGCGAAAACGGCCTGATGAAAGTCATCAGCGGCATCACCTCGCTGGAAGAGGTGATGCGCGTGACCGCCGAGCGTGGAGGCGATGAATAATGGCTTTCTACGCGTGGACCGCCACCGATGCCGCCGGGAAAACCCAGCGCGGCACGCTGCAGGCGGAAGGGCCAAAGCAGGTGCGCCAGACGCTGCGCGAGCAGAAGCTGATGCCGCTCACCATCACCGAAACCCGTGAAAACGCGGCCAGCACAAAAGCCAAAACCGGGGCCAAACTCTCGGTGCCGGTGCTGTCGATGTTTACCCGTCAGCTGTCGACGCTGGTCAATGCGTCGCTGCCGCTGGAAAGCGCCCTGAAGGCCATTTCGAAGCAGACGGAAGACAAAAAGCTGGCGGCGATGGTGGTCGAAATCCGCGAGAAAGTGGTGGAAGGCCATACCCTTTTTGACGCCTTCAGCCAGTTCCCGCGCACCTTCGACAAGCTCTACTGCACGCTGGTGATGGCCGGGGAGAAAACCGGCCACCTCGGCGATGTGCTGGAGAAGCTGGCGGAGTACAACGAGCAGCGTCAGAAGATGAAAAGCAAGCTGACGCAGGCGATGGTTTACCCGATTACCCTGACGGTGGTCGCCGTAGCGGTCATCAGCATCCTGCTGGTGGCGGTGGTGCCGCAGGTGATCGAGCAGTTTGTGCATATGAAGCAGCAGCTGCCGATCACCACCCGCACGCTGATCGCGGTGAGCGATTTCCTGCAGGCGTACGGGATCTACATTGCGGGTGGTTTCTTTGGCGCGGCTGTGGGCTTTAAGGCGTGGGTGAAGAAAAAAGCAAACCGTTTTCGCTGGAACAGCTGGCTGGTGAACGGCTCGCCGATCAAAAAGCTGGTCTGCGCCATCAACAGCGCGCGCTATATCCGCACGCTCAGCATTCTGCAGGCCAGTAGCGTGCCGCTGCTGGAAGGGATGTATATCGCGATGGACGGGATCGAAAATCTCTATGCCCGGCAGGTGCTGGAGCAGGCGGCGGATACCGTGCGTCAGGGGGCATCTCTGTATAACGCGCTGGACCAGGCGAAACTCTTTCCGCCAACCATGCTGTACATGATTGCCTCCGGCGAAGAGAGCGGGGAATTGGGTTCATTAATGGATCGCGCCGCGGAAAACCAGGAATCGGCATTACAGCATCGAATTACTTTAACACTGTCGGTATTTGAACCGGCACTGGTGGTAACAATGGCGACAGTCGTCTTATTTATCGTGCTGTCAATATTACAACCACTTCTTCAGCTCAATAATATGGTGGGTTAACTATGTCTTTAAAACGAAATAGCCTGAAGCGTCAGGCCGGGTTTACTTTGCTCGAATTAATGGTGGTCATCGTTATTCTTGGCGTCCTCGCCAGTATGGTGGTGCCAAATTTAATGGGTAACAAAGAGAAAGCGGACAGCCAGAAAGCGACCAGCGATATCGTGGCGCTGGAAGGTTCGCTGGATATGTACAAGCTGGATAACCACCGTTATCCCACCACCGAACAGGGTTTACAGGCGCTGGTCACCAAACCTGAAATCGCGCCGATCCCGAAAAACTACCGTGACGACGGCTATATTCGCCGCCTGCCGGAAGATCCGTGGGGCAATGATTATATTCTGGTCAGCCCGGGTGAACATGGCGCGGTGGATGTTTTCTCTGCGGGTCCGGATGCCGAAGCTAATACGGCTGATGATATTACCAACTGGTCTTTAGATAAAAAAGAGAAGTAATGAATAAGCAACGTGGGTTTACTTTGCTGGAAATTATTCTGGCGCTGGTGATATTTGCCAGCTGCGCCATGATGGTCGTTTCGACTATTCCCTCACGCAGCGGTGCGGATATTTTCGGTCAGCAGTTAAAAGCCCTCGTTGAATATGGTTCAGACCGCGCGGTGATGGACGGCAATATCGTCGGACTGGTGGTCACAGCGTCTGAATATCAGCTGGTCGCCTGGGCCGAAAAAGACGGCGAGCGTCACTGGGAGCCGTTGACCGCCGGGCGCATTGTCACCCACGGCGCGTTCCCGGAAGAGATGCACGTCTCGCTGTCGCCGCAGCGCATTGCTGCCACAACGGACGCGACGCCGCAGATAGTCTTTTTACCGGACGGGGAGATCAGTCGTTTCAGGCTTGAGCTGCAGAGTTTCGACAAAAAGCAGCGCTTTAGCGTGGTGTCGCAGGGCGCATCACCGGTGTCGGTAGAGAACGATGACTAAACGCAAAGAACAGGGGATGACCCTGCTGGAAGTGATGGTCGCGCTGGTCATCTTCTCCACCGCCGCGCTGGCGTTGATGAACTCCGTCTCGCTGAACGTGCGCTTCACCCATGGTCTGGGCGACTCGCTGCAGGCGAGCTGGGTGGCGGAAAACCAGCTGGCGGAGGCAAAACTGAGCAACACGCCGTTTCCGGATACCCTGCAAACGGGTACGGAAACGATGGGCGGCAGAAACTGGACCTGGCGCAAGCAGCGGGTAAAAACCGCGGAAAATCGCTATGCCGATGAGGTGAAGGTGTACGCCGAGGGCGATGAAGATAAGCCGGTGATTACTCTGCAGGTGATGGAACCCGGAGAGGCGAAATGAGTAAGCACACTCAGCGTCAGCAGGGCTTTACGCTGCTGGAGATCATGATTGCGCTGACCATCTTTGCGGTCATCAGCTTGCTCGCCTGGCAAATCCTTGACGGGGCGATGCGCACGTCTAATGCCACCGACGTGGCTGCCACCCGGTTAAATCAGCTTCAGCGCGCCTATAACCTGCTGGAGCGGGATTTCTTCCAGCTTCAGGCGCGTGCCCCGCGCAACGAGCCTGACGTATTTGCCCTGGGTGATGATGGCCTGGAACTGACCACGCTGAACGGCGTGAGCGGTCAGGTTCAGCTGGAGCGCGTGCGCTGGCGGTTAAAAGATAAAACGCTGTGGCGGGACATCTGGCCAGTCATCGACGGTCCTGCTGACGCGAAACCGGAAGAGGTGCCGATCCTCAGCGATATTAAAGAGATGTCGTGGCGTTTCTGGAAAGCAGGCTGGCAGAGCAAATGGACCGATACGGCGCACCAGCCGGACGGCGTGGAGCTGCTGCTGACCATGGAGAACGGCGATACCTGGCGCTGGGTGTTCACCACACCGGGGGATCTGCCGGACGCGCCAGCGGCGCCGACCGATGCGGCGACGCCTGCGCAACCGCAGCCGGTTCCCGCCCCGTCAGGAGAGAATAAATGAGCGGAAAATCGGTACAAAAACAGCGCGGTGTCGCGCTGCTGGTGGTGCTAATTTTGCTGGTCATGATGTCGGCCCTGGCCGCCAACATCAGCCAGCAGTTCTGCCGCAATCTGCAGAAAACCCGCTATCAGGTGAGCCAGCAGCAGCTGCGCTGGTCCATTCAGAGCCAGCAAAAAACGATTGAAGATCGGCTCCAGACGTATGCCAGCGGCGAGAGCAAAGGGCTGTCGCCGAAGGGCGAATGGACGGAGCCGGTGGAGACCAGGGGGGAAAACTACACCGTGGTGAGCCAGGCTGAGGATGCCCAGACCTGTTTTAACGTCAATAACCTGCTGGCGGCAGATCAAACGCCAGCGGTACAGACCGCAGGTGCCCTGCCGGAAAAACCGGTGAAAGAACGCATCGTCGAGCAGCTCCTGGCCGACAGCGGCATTTCCGCGGGTGACGCTGAAGAGATTTACCAGCAGCTGCTGGACTATCTCGACGGCGATACCGCGACGGCAAAAGAGGGGCTGGAGACGGATGCCTGGGCTGGCGTGCAGCCAGCGCGCCAGCCCGCGAATCAGATGATGCGCACCCCGGGCGAACTCAAGCTGTTGCCCGCGTTTCCGGCGGCGGCCTACGGGAAGGTCAGCAAAGTGCTGTGTGCCTTACCCGACAGCGCCAGCAAGGTGGACGTGAATACGTTGACCAGGGAACAGGCGCCGCTGCTGGCCGCGCTGTTTATCGGCTCGCTGAGTGAGGACGAGGCCGCCCGGCTTATCGCCTCCCGCCCGGAAGAGGGCTGGGAGTCGATGGAGGCGTTCCTGAAAGAGCTTGAGACAAATTATCCGCAGACCAAAGACGCCCTCAAGCAGGTTCAGGCGTTGCTTGCGGTGAACAGTCGCTATTTCCGGGTCAACAGTACCGGCAATACCGACGATTTAACGCTGCGCGTCGTCAGCCAGCTTCATGTTGATAATGAAGCCGGGAAGGTTATTACCTGGCAACGCCGCTACCGAATGGTTGAATAACACAAGACGAACTCTATGAAACAGGTGCTTTTTATTCGTCCCGACACGCATGAGGACGGGAACATAATGTGGTGCGAGTCCGGTAGCGACCAGGTGGAACAACGCCAGGGACTGGCGTCACTGGCGGAACTCGCCGGTCACGCGTTAGCGGCCAGGGTATGTCTGCTGCTGCCCGCCAGCGAGATGATTTTCCGTCATTTCACGTTGCCAAAAAAAGGGAATGTTGAATTCTCGTGGCTGGCAGAAGAAACGCTGATTGGCGACGTGGACAACCTCCACTGGACGGTGCTCAACAAGAAAGGACGGGACGTCGACGCCGTCGCTATCGATGCCGACCTCTTCCATCACTGGCTCAACCGCTGTGCCGATGCCGGGCTGACGGTGGTGCAGGTGCTGCCGGATGCGATCCTGCTGCCGGTTGCCGAGGGCGGGAGCACGCTGGTTTCCACCGACAGCGGCTACTGGATGCGCTACTCACCGTTTGGCGCCTGTGAAACCGACGCCGCGCTGCTGCCGCTGCTGCTGAGCCAGCAGTGCACAGGTGACATCGTCTGCTACGGCGATGCGCCAGCGGGCGTTCAGGTGGATGAGCAGCTGGCCTGGCAGCATCCGCTGGTGCTGATCCAGCCGCAGTGGAAAAGCTGCAAAGCCAATCTGCTGCACGGTGATTTTTCTGCCAAAGGCGAGAGCGTCGGTTTCCGCTATGCGAAATCGGCCATCGCCGCCGCGGTGGTGCTGAGCCTGGGGCTGCTGATTGGCCCCCGCGTCGGCATGGCCTGGATGCTGACCAACCAGGAAAACCTGGCCCAGCAGCAGATGGTTGAGCTGGCCCAGCACTACTTCCCGACGCTGCGCCAGACCACCAACCTGAAATACCACTTCGGGCAGAACATTAAGAAAGAGAAGAAAGGATTCTTTCTTCAACTGGACGCGTTGGATCAGATTAAGCAAACGCTCCCTTCTGTCGAGCTGAGCGAAGTCGGATACGACGACACGCAGAATCAGCTCACGCTGAACATCAGCTCAATGGATCCCACGGCGTTGCAGGCGTTCGTTAATAAGGCGAGTGATACCTTCGACTTTACGCTGCAGCCGATCTCCAGTGAAGCGCCTTATACCGCTATCATCACAGGGAAATATAAATGAAAGAGAAAATGGGACAATTAAAGGCGCGTTATTTGCGTTACAGCCCGCGCGAGCGAAATCTGTTTAAACTGTGCGGCACGGCGCTCTGTTGCGCCTTTATCTGGTACGGGGTGATGACCCCGCTGGATGGCATTATAAAAAACGAACAAAGCACGCTGCAAAAACAAAAACAGACCCTGAACTGGATGCGCGAAGAAATTAATAAAAACCATCTTCAGGCCAAAGTATTAAAAACCAGTAACCCACGAAGCGTGGTGGAAGAGAGCGCCAAAGAGATCCATGTTGCGCTGAGTAATATTCAGCAGGATGGTCAATCCATGTCGTTTAATATCGACCGGATAAACGTGTATGAACTTAAGGGCTGGCTCAGGGAGGTGAATTTAACCTCCGGTGTGCGTCTGGAAAAAATGGATCTTACCCCGGTGGATCATCTCAGCGACGTTAAGGCGCAGATTAAACTCTCGTGGGCGAAAGCGGCATGAACTCATTGACGCTGCTTCAGGGCAGCCAGATGCCTGCCCTGTGCCTCCTGAGCGGTGCGCTTGGCGGCATTCTCGGCAGCTTTCTTGGCGTGGTGGTCGAACGCATACCTCCGCTCATCAAAGAAGAGGTGGGGGCCGGGAACCTGCTGTTTCCGGCATCCCACTGCCCGGCGTGTTCCCATCCGCTCTCCTGGTGGGAAAATATTCCTGTTCTGAGCTGGTGCTGCCTGCGCGGGCGCTGCCGTTGCTGTCAGACCGCGATCCCGCTGCGCCTGCTGTTACTTGAGCTTTCCAGTGCCCTGTTTTTTGCCCTGACGGCGGCGTATGCCCCGTCTGCGGCCGCGCTGATTTCGCTGTGGGTTCTCTGGTGTGGGCTGTTGCCGCTGGCGGCGATAGACGCGAAACACCTGCTGCTGCCGGATTGTCTGACGCAGCCGCTGCTGTGGGCAGGGCTGTTAAATCATGCGCTTTTTCAGACCTTACCGCTGTCGGATGCGCTGTACGGCGCGACGGCGGGTTACCTGTCGCTGTGGCTGATCTACTGGGCATTTCGCCTGACCACCGGTCGTGAGGGATTGGGCTACGGTGATTTCAAACTGCTGGCTGCGTTGGGGGCGTGGTGCGGCTGGCAGGCATTGCCTTCATTATTGCTGGCAGCTGCATTGAGCGGTATCGCATTGTATTTTCTTTTTTATAAAGCTGTTAAAGAAAATAGCGTTATTCCGTTTGGTCCGATGTTGTCACTGGCTGGATTGACTATTTTTATTCTCCAGACGCTGCAATTCACATTCTGATTTGCGCGGTCAAGTTTTTTTTGAAATTTTTTCGATAAGGGAATGGAAGGATTTAATTTAATTCCCGGCGTATTGTAAGAAACATAAGCTGTAAGGATTATCGCTCATGTCTTTTTATGGAGGATATTTTAGCGTACTACATGTTTTTCATAATTAAGTATTATCCGCAGTTTTATTGAACTGACTTATTCACGACTCGCCCATGTTATATGGAATACATGGTTATTTTAATTTTCACAAATAATGTTATCAGGAATTAATAATGAAATTTATGAAGCCTAAATATCTGGCCCTTTTTGTTGCGGCTGTCTCCGGCTCCGCATTCGCCGCAGCGCCAGGTACGCCTTCAATTAGCAGTGGTAATGATAAGTTTGCCCTCGTTGAAGTAGACCAGGCCGCACAGGATTACGGCACGCTCGTTAAAGTACACAACGATGGTGTGGACGTGAAGGTTGAGTGGAACGTCTGGAGCGGCGATGCGCCAACCTCCGGTAAAGTTCTGCTCGACGGTCAGACCGTGTGGTCAGGCGCTGCCGGTGCGTCCGGCTCCGCGACCTTCAAGGTAAAAAAAGGTGGCCGCTATCAGGAACAGGTTGAACTCTGTAACACCAGCGGTTGCTCCAAAAGTGCAAGCAAGCTGGTTATCGTTGCGGATACCGACGGTAGCCACCTGCTGCCGCTCAACGGTGCGATGCAGGAGAACAACAAAACCTTCGCGAAGCACACCGATAAAGTGGTCGGCGCATACTTCCCGGAGTGGGGCGTATATGGCCGTAACTTCCCGGTTGATAAAATCCCTGCCTCTAACCTGAACCATATCCTGTATGGCTTCATTCCAATCTGTGGCGGTGACGGCATTAACGACGGTCTGAAAACCGTTGAAAATGGTAACAGCTTCGCCGCGCTTCAGCGCGCGTGTGCTGGCCGCCAGGACTTCACCGTGGCGATCCACGACCCGTGGGCGGCGCTGCAGAAACCGCAGTCCGGCGTCTCTAACTGGGACGACCCGTACAAAGGTAACTTCGGCCAGCTGATGGCGCTGAAAAAAGCGCATCCAGACCTGAAAGTGCTGCCATCTATCGGCGGCTGGACCATGTCCGATCCGTTCTTCAAAATGAACGATCCGGCTATCCGTGCGCGCTTTGTCTCCTCAGTGAAAGACTTCCTGACAACCTGGAAATTCTTCGACGGCGTGGATATCGACTGGGAATTCCCTGGCGGCGGCGGTGTGAACGAAGCGCTGGGCAACGCACAGCTGGACAAAGCGACCTATACCGTACTGATGCACGATCTGCGTGCCATGCTGAACGAACTGTCAACACAAACCGGTCGTACCTATGAGCTGACTACCGCAATTGGTTCCGGTAAAGATAAGATTGAAGACGTGGATTACACCACGGCGCAGCAGTACCTCGACCATATCTTCCTGATGAGCTATGACTTCTACGGCTCATGGAGCAACACCGAACTGGGTCACCAGGCGGCACTGCACGCACCAGCGTGGCGTCCGGATACCAACTACACCACCTCTAACGGCGTTGACGCGCTGCTGGAGCAGGGCGTACAGCCAGGCAAAATCGTTGTCGGTGCGGGCATGTATGGCCGCGGCTGGACAGGCGTTCACGGCTACACCGGCAACAACCCGTTCACCGGCACCGCGACTGGCGCAGTGAAAGGGACCTGGGAACCAGGCGTGGTTGACTATCGTCAAATTGTGAACGAGTACAAAGGCAAGCCAGGCTGGGAATACGGCTATGATGCGGATGCGGAAGCACCGTACGTATTTAACAAATCCACCGGCGACCTGATCTCCTATGAAGATGCCCGTTCTACCACCGCGAAAGGTAAGTACGTGCTGGCGAAAAACCTGGGAGGTCTGTTCTCCTGGTCTATCGATTCCGATAACGGCGATATCCTGAACGCGATGAACGAAAGCCTGCTGGGTAGCTCAACGCCGGTTGATCCGGTTGTGACCAACCACGCGCCAGTTGCTGCTGCAGTGGATCAGTCCGTGACCGGTCCGGCAAGCGTTACCCTGGACGGTTCAGCGTCTACCGATCCTGATGGCGATGCAATCACCTACAAATGGACCCAGATCTCTGGCCCATCCGTCACGCTGACCAACAGCACCAAAGCGAAAGCGACCTTCTCCGTTGGCGCTGTCACCAGCAATCAGACGCTGGCATTCCGTCTGACCGTGACCGATGCGAAAGGGCTGAGCAGCACCGCTGACGTGCAGGTTCTGAACAAAGCACCTAAGGCTAACCAGGCACCGGTTGTGAACCAGATGCAGGCCGTGACCCTGGAAGCTGGCCAGTCTTATGCGCTGAACGTGCAGGCTGCGGATCCAGACGGTGATGCGCTGACCTATACCTGGAGCATTCCATCCGATATGCACGCCACCGGTACCAATACCTCAAGCGTACAGATCACTGCACCAGAGGTTACCACTGACTCAAGCTATACCCTGAGCGTGGTGGTGAGCGACGGTAAAACCAGCGTACAGTCCAACGTACAGATTACCGTGACGCCGAAAGCGACCCCGGTTGTGCCTGATGAAGAGACTCCTCCGGCTGACGAAGGTACCAACCCATCCGATGAAGGCACCAACCCATCAGACGAAGGCACCAATCCATCTGACGAAGGGACTGCCACAGGCAGCTGCGACAACCCGGTTGATGCCAACGCCAGCAAATATGCTGCGTGGGAATCCAGCAAAGTCTACAACAATGGCGATCTGGTAAGCGCTGATAACCTGGTCTGGAAAGCGAAGTACTGGACTCAGGGCAACAAGCCAGGCTTTGGTGCAGATGCATGGGAACTGGTCAGCCAGGTGAAAATGAACTGGCGCGCTGACACGGTCTACAACGGCGGCGACAAGACGACCTACCAGGGCTTCGAGTACCGTGCGAAATGGTGGACCCAGGGTGATAAACCAGGTAACAGCGATGTATGGGTGAAAGAAGGCGCGTCAGCTGACTGCAAATAATCTTCTGAGCCTGAAATTGTGGGTGTGATATCCGCCCACAATCACAGACCACACCCCGCTTCGGGTGTGGTCTGTAACTAAAATATTTAACAGGACGTGTTTGAGGAGAAATAAAACGTACCACCGCAGGTGAATGATGAAGCGATTACTGTTGCTGTTATTGATATTAAGCCAAAGCGCATTGGCGAATTGCTGGGATAAGGCGGCGCATTATTATCATGTTGACCCTTATTTACTTTATGCCATTGCGAATGTGGAATCAGGAATGAATCCCTACGCTGTCGGGAAAAATCATGATGGCACAATTGACGTAGGATTAATGCAAATTAACAGCTCGCACTTTTCGGAGCTTGAACGACGCGGTATCAGCGAAAGTAGACTTATGACAGAACCTTGTACTTCTATTATGGTGGGCGCATCGATTCTGTCAGGCATGATTAAAGTCTACGGATATAACTGGGAAGCCGTCGGTGCTTATAACGCCGGGATTAAAAAAGAAAATTATCCAAAGCGCATGGTGTATGCCCATAAAGTCTGGGCGAAGTATCAGCAATTAAAATCTGTTGCACGCGAAAGAAATGACTGGTGAGTTTTTTCTTTTTTGAAGCGTACCGTTAAGTATGCTTCAGAAAGTGAAAAGCAGCTGTCTGGAGTTTATTTATTAACGGATTAATAAATAAGCTGGGATTTTATTTTAAACCATCGAATTAACAGGAATAACCGAAATGAATAAAAGGACATTACTGAGCGTGTTGATTGCGGGTGCTTGCATTGCACCTGTTATGGCTCAGGCCACCATGTTGAAGGCAGAGAGCAGCGAGCCTTACACCATGAAAGCCAGCGATCTGGCGAAAAAGGAGAAAGAACTCACTGACTTCCCTCTGATGCAGTCCGTGAAGGATACCATCCGTACGCTGGACAACGCTTCAGTTGAGCAGATTGAGCCAGGCCGTGCGTCAAACCCGGTTAACGTAAAACGCGTTGAAGGGATCCTGAAAGAGAGCGACTGGGAATACCTGTTCCCACTGCGTGCAAAGGATTACAGCTACAGCAACTTCCTGAAAGCGGTGGGTAAATTCCCGGCGCTGTGCGACACCTACAAAGACGGCCGCGACAGCGACGCCATCTGCCGTAAAGAGCTGGCAACCATGTTTGCCCACTTTGCGCAGGAAACCGGCGGTCACGAAAGCTGGCGTCCGGAAGCCGAATGGCGTCAGGCGCTGGTCTACGTGCGCGAAATGGGCTGGAGCGAAGGCCAGAAGGGCGGCTATAACGGCGAATGTAATACCGACGTGTGGCAGGGGCAAACCTGGCCGTGCGGTAAAGACAAAGACGGTGACTTCCTGAGCTACTTCGGTCGCGGTGCGAAACAGCTGTCCTACAACTATAACTACGGTCCGTTCTCCGAAGCGATGTACGGCGACGTGAAAGTTCTGCTGGAAAAACCCGAGCTGGTGGCGGACACCTGGCTGAACCTGGCGAGTGCGATCTTCTTCTTCGCCTATCCACAGCCGCCAAAACCAAGCATGCTGCAGGTTATCGACGGCACCTGGCAGCCGAACGATCGCGACAAGGCTAACGGCCTGGTCCCTGGCTTCGGCGTAACCACCCAGATCATCAACGGCGGCGTAGAGTGCGGTGGCCCGACTGAAATTGCGCAGTCTCAGAACCGTATCAAGTACTACAAAGAGTTTGCTAACTACCTGAAAGTTCCTGTTCCGGCTAACGAAGTACTTGGCTGTGCCAACATGAAGCAGTTCGACGAAGGTGGTGCGGGCGCCCTGAAGATCTACTGGGAACAGGACTGGGGATGGAGTGCGGATACGCCTGACGGCAAAACCTACTCTTGCCAGCTGGTGGGCTACCAGACGCCATTCAGCGCGTTTAAAGACGGCGACTACACCAAGTGTGTACAGAAATTCTATAACGTGAACATCGTGA
The DNA here is from genome assembly GCF_034008295.1 of Enterobacter chinensis. Taxonomy (NCBI): domain Bacteria; kingdom Pseudomonadati; phylum Pseudomonadota; class Gammaproteobacteria; order Enterobacterales; family Enterobacteriaceae; genus Enterobacter; species Enterobacter chinensis. The sequence continues at coordinate 254,265 of NZ_JARDVI010000002.1, read as the reverse complement.
ATGATGACGGTTCAGCGACCAAACCGGATGAAACACCGGTAAACCCAACGCCAACGCCATCTGAAGATGAAACCCCGGTCACTCCAACGCCAACACCGGACGAAACGCCGGCAGAACCGGCAGCCGTTAACCATGCGCCAGTGGCGCAGATTGCCGGTCCAATCGGTGCAGTTGAAGCGGGTGCGCAGGTTTCTCTGAGTGCTGAAGGCTCTACCGATGAAGACGGTAACAAACTGACCTACACCTGGCGTTCCCAGGATGGCCAGACCGTCACCGGCGACGACAAAGCGGTTGTCACCTTCACGGCACCTGAAGCGGCAACAGCGCAGCAGTACGAAGTGAGGCTGACCGTCAGCGATGGCGAGCTGAGCAGCACCACGTCCTACCTGCTGAACGTGAAGGCGAAAGAAGCGGCTCCATCTAAGGATGAGGGCACTTCCGGCGATTACGCAGCATGGAGCGCGAACAGCAAGTACAAGGCAGGCGATATCGTGAACAATCACGGTAAACTGTTCCAGTGCAAACCGTTCCCGTACAGCGGCTGGTGTAATAACGCCCCGGCATACTATGAACCAGGCGCAGGTCTGGCATGGTCTGATGCCTGGACGGCTCTGTAAAAGCAAAACGGCAACCTTTCGGTTGCCGTTTTAGTCTTTCCTTCCTCTCCCGATGGGAGAGGGCCGGGGTGAGGGCATCAGGCCGCAGAGCTCTGTTTTTTTGCCGGGTGGCGCTGCGCTTACCCGGCCTACATGGGGCAGGGCGCTTACCTGTGCAACTTCCCATGATCCCGCAGCCACGCCGCCGTGCGCACAATCCCTTCATCCAGCGATACAATCGGCTTATACCCCAGCTCGTTCTCAGCGCGCGTAATATCCAGCGTGAAATCAAAATTAAGCTTTGATACCCCATAGTGGGTTAGCGCAGGCTCTTTAGCTGATTTACTGCCAAAACGCTCCATGCTGCGGGCGATCATATCCAGCATCGGATAAGGCACCGAACGGATGCGGCAGTTGATCTGCAGCTCGTCAATCAGGCGCTGCACAATGCTGCGCAGCGTGCAGGGTTCGCCATTGGTGATGTTATAGGCGCGACCGGAAACCAGCTTATCGCAGTCCGTCTGGCTTGCCAGCCACATGGCGTGGACCGCATTTTCGTAATAGGTCATATCCACCAGGGCATCGCCGCCGCGTGGCAGCAGCACGCTGCCGTAATGGTGCATCATCTGCGCCAGACGGGGAATAAACACTTTGTCGTGCGGCCCGAACAGGCTCTGCGGACGCAGTACCGTAAAACGGGTATGCGGGTTCGACTGCGCCAGCAGGTCAATCACCTCTTCGCTGGCTGCCTTGCTGCGGGCAAACTCACACGCAAAGCGGGCCGGACGGAAATCTTCCTGCACGTCACGATGGTGGTGGTAATCGAAATAGAGTGACGGGGACGAGATATGGATAAAGTTACGCACGCCCCAGGCGACGGCCCATTCGCCCAGACGGCGGGTTGCCCGCACGTTGGCGAGATCAAAGGCTTCCTGGGTACCCCACGGGGAGGTGAAACTGGAGCAGTGCCACAGCGTATCGATACCGGCGAGCATCACTTTGGCCTGAGAGGAGACCAGCTCCGTCAGGTCAGCATGGACGAACTCGGCGCCCATTTTTTGCAGCAGTTTCCCCATCGCTTCGTTGCGACCGGTAGCCCTGACGCTGATGCCCTTGTTGCGCAGAAATTCGACCGCATTTCGGCCTAAGCCGCTGGTCGCCCCGGTAACCAGTACCTTCATATCAATCCACTGTGTTGAAAAGAATTTCGTGCGCATTCTTTCGTGAATTACGGCGCTATGCAATGGGAAAGGTGAAAGAAAGAGAGTTTTATTTAGATCTTTTCCGTCTTTTGTTCTGCCCGTTGCGCAATCCGCTTTGCCATCCCGCGGAAGATAAACAGGTGCGCAGGGATCATGAACAACCAGTAGAACAGACCGGGCATTCCGTGCGGATGCCACCAGGCGCGGACGTCCAGTTCACGATGGTCGCCTTTGTCTTTCAGGGTAAAGCAAAGCCGGCCCAGACCGGGGGCCTTCATGCCGAACAGCAGCGCCAGCTGTTTTTCCGGTTCGACGATGATCACCTTCCAGCTGTCGACCGCATCGCCCACTTCAAGATACGGGCGAGCAGGGCGGCCTTTTGCCAGCCGGTGGCCCACCAGCAGATCCATCGCACCGCGCGTTTTCCAGAGTACATTGCCGAAGAAATAGCCCTCTTTGCCGCCGATCTGGTTTACCACCTCCCACAGCGCGGCCAGGCTGGCCGTGGTTTTCACCGTACAGCCCGCCTGTTTCGGGAAATAGCCGTACTCCGGCCGCCAGCGGGCAAACGCCTGGGCGTCGTAGCCCCAGTCGCTGGAGTTCACCAGCTTCTCTTCTTCTTTCAGGGTATTGCGCACCGCGTCGTCAAAGCGGATCAAATCCTGCGGGATCAGCACGCGCAGCGCGCGGTCGTCTGCCAGCAGATCGTGTTTCAGCCCCTGGATCAGCGCTTTGGCGGTCGTCGGGGGCACTGATGTGATCACATTCAAAAACCACACCGAGATCCAGCGGGTCGGGAAGGGAATCGGCAGCAGCCAGCGTCGGCGGCCGCTCACGCGCATGAAATGCTCAAACTGCTCCTGGTAGCTCAGCACTTCAGGACCGGCGGCCTCCAGCACGCGGTGTTGCTCCGCCGGATGATCCAGCAATGCCACCAGATAATGCAGAAGATTCTCCAGCGCAATCGGCGTGGTCCGCGAGCGGACCCAGCGCGGCGGCGTGAGCACCGGCAGGTTGTAGACCATATCGCGCATCACTTCGAAGGCGGCGGAACCGGCGCCGACGATAATGCCGGCGCGCAGTTCGGTGACGGGAATATTCGCACCGCGCAGGGTGTCAGCCGTCAGCTGGCGTGCGCGCAGATGATCGGACTGCTCGTTTTCGGGTGCCTGTAGCGAGCTTAAGAAAATCACCTGCTTAACCGGCGCTTGCAGCAGAGCATCGCGGACGTTCATCGCCACCTGACGCTCGTGGGCGATAAAATCGCCACCTTCACCCATGCTGTGGACAAGGTAGTAAAGCGTATCGACCCCGGCCAGCAGCGCAGGCAGCGCGACAGGCCAGTTGAGATCGACGTTGTGACAGGTCACGCCGGGCAGGTTTTGCTTTTGCAGACGCTCGGTGCTGCGTGCCGCTGCCAGCACCTGGTGTCCCTGCTGACTTAACGCCGTGGTCAGGTGCTGACCGATATATCCGCTGGCGCCAAGCACCAGAATACGCTGCGGCACGTGATGCTCCTTAACGCTGTAAAAAGGCCTGCCAGTGTTTCACCACGTCCGCCAGCTGTTCGCGGCTCACGTCGAGATGCATCACCAGACGCACGACAGGTGACGCGTTGATCAGCACGCCACGCGCTTTCATAAATTCGCCAAGCGCAGCGGCGTGGTCATCGCCCACGCGAACGAACAGCATGTTGGTGTCGTGGCGCATCACGTCGGCACCCACTTCGCGCAGCTGCGCCGCCATCCACGCGGCGTTGTCGTGATCGTCTTTCAGACGCGTGACGTTGTTTTTCAGAGCATACAGCCCGGCAGCCGCCAGAATGCCCGCCTGACGCATGCCGCCGCCGGTCATTTTGCGCCAGCGGTTAGCGCGCTTGATGTAGTCCGCATTGCCCACCAGCAGGGAACCTACAGGCGTGCCCAGCCCTTTCGAGAGGCAGATGGTGAACGAGTCGCAGTATTGCGCGATCTCTTTCAGCTCGCAGCCGTATTCCACCACGGCGTTGAAGATGCGCGCGCCGTCCACGTGCAGCCCGAGCCTGCGCTCGCGGGTGAATTCCCACGCTGCTTTCAGATACTCGCGCGGCAGGACTTTGCCGTTATGGGTGTTTTCGAGGCTGAGCAGTCTGGTGCGGGCGAAATGGATATCGTCGGCTTTGATTTTTGCGGCAACCTTGTCGAGCGGGAGCGAGCCGTCCGGCGCGGCGTCGATTGGCTGCGGCTGAATGCTGCCGAGCACCGCGGCACCGCCCGCTTCGTACAGGTAGTTATGTGCGCCCTGGCCGACGATATACTCTTCGCCGCGCTCGCAGTGGCTGAGCAGCGCGACCAGGTTGGCCTGTGTTCCGGTGGGCAGGAACAGGGCGGTCTCTTTACCGCTGAGCTCTGCGGCATAGCGCTGCAGTTCGTTTACCGTCGGATCGTCACCGTAGACGTCGTCCCCGACCGGGGCGGCCATCATCTCTTCGAGCATGGCGCGACTCGGGCGGGTTACGGTATCACTGCGTAAATCAATCATGGCATGTCCTTATATTTAAAAAGGCGATGCCAGATGTTTTACCTGAGCCAGTTGGTTTTTGCCAGTTCGATCACTTCGTCACCGCGGCCGCTGATGATTGCGCGCAGCATATAGAGGCTAAAGCCTTTGGCCTGCTCCAGCTTGATCTGCGGCGGGATCGCCAGCTCCTCTTTGGCGACGACGACATCCACCAGCACCGGACCGTCGATGGAAAAAGCGCGCTGCAGGGCTTCATCCACCTCGGACGCTTTTTCAACGCGGATACCGGTGATGCCACAGGCCTCTGCAATGCGCGCGAAGTTGGTGTCGTGCAACTCGGTGCCGTCCGTCAGATAACCCCCGGCCTTCATCTCCATCGCCACAAAGCCCAGTACGCTGTTGTTAAAGACCACGATTTTGAGCGGCAACTTCATTTGTACGACCGACAGGAAATCTCCCATCAGCATGCTGAACCCGCCGTCGCCGCACATCGCCACCACCTGGCGCTCCGGTGCCGTCGCTTTTGCCCCCAGCGCCTGCGGCATGGCGTTCGCCATCGAGCCGTGGTTAAACGAGCCGAGCAGGCGGCGTTTGCCGTTCATCTTCAGATAGCGCGCCGCCCAGACTGTTGGCGTGCCCACGTCGCAGGTAAAGATGGCATCGTCGTCAGCGAAATGGCTGATCTGCTGGGCCAGGTACTGCGGGTGGATCGCTTTGTCGCTCGGTTTGGCAAGGTCGTCCAGCCCCTTGCGGGCATCGCGATAATCGCTCAACGCTTTATCGAGGAACTTGCGGTCCGTTTTTTCTTCCAGCAGCGGCAGCAGTGCGGTAAGGGTGGATTTGATGTCGCCCACCAGCGCCATATCGACCTTGCTGTGCGCGCCGATACTGGCCGGGTTGATATCAATCTGAATGATTTTCGCATCCGCCGGATAGAACGGACGATACGGGAACTGGGTACCGAGCAAAATCAGCGTGTCGGCGTTCATCATGGTGTGGAAACCGGACGAAAAACCGATCAGCCCGGTCATGCCCACGTCATAGGGATTGTCGTACTCGACGTGCTCTTTGCCGCGCAGGGCATGAACAATGGGGGCTTTCAGCTTGCCGGCAAATTCAAGTAGCTCCTTGTGCGCACCAGCGCAGCCGCTGCCGCACATCAGGGCGATATTGCTGGAGTAACGCAGCAGCTGAGCCAGCTTTTTCAGCTCCTCTTCGGCAGGCGTAACGACCGGCTGCGGCGCGTGGTACCAGTGCGTGCTGGCCCCTTCAGGCGCAGCCTTGAGGGCCACATCGCCCGGGATGACGACCACGGAAACGCCGCGGTTCAGCACCGCCTTGCGCATGGCTATCGCCAGGACCTGCGGGATCTGCTCCGGGGATGAAACCAGCTCGCAATAGTGGCTGCATTCACGGAACAGCTCCTGCGGATGCGTCTCCTGAAAATAGCCGCTGCCGATTTCGGATGAGGGAATGTGGGCGGCAATCGCCAGCACCGGCACATGATTGCGGTGGCAGTCGAACAGACCGTTGATCAGATGCAGGTTACCCGGCCCGCAGGATCCGGCGCAAACGGCCAGTTCACCTGTGAGCTGTGCTTCGGCACCGGCGGCAAAGGCGGCGACCTCTTCATGACGGGTCGGCATCCATTCAATGGTTTTCATCTTGTTGAGGCTATCGCTCAGTCCGTTCAGGGAATCGCCGGTCACGCCCCAGATACGTTTCACGCCTGCCTGTTCAAGGGTCTTCGCTATATATGCAGCCACGGTTTGTTTCATGGGTGTCCATCTCCTTTTTGTGATATCGCTAACAAGCTTAGAAGAAAGTCTCTGTCTTGCCCGCTTTACCCCCTTATTAAAAGGTGCTTTTCAAATCTAACTATTCGGCATAATCTGGCTGTACATTGGGTAAAAACAGGAATAATTTCAAATGGTTAAATCATTGTTAACTGCTGTTAATGAAAAGCTATCGTGCGACGATCTCGGCAAACTCTTGTTACGACTTGCCGTCGGCGGGCTGATGCTGTTTCACGGTTTGCACAAGTTATTCGGCGGCGTGGGGTTTATTAGCGGCATGCTGGTGGAAAAAGGGTTACCGGGGTTTATCGCCTACGGCGTGTTGGTTGGCGAAGTGGTGGCACCGATCCTGATTATTGTCGGGCTCTTTACGCGCCCGGCCGCGCTGGTGCTGGCCTTTACCATGATCGTGGCATGGCTGATGGTGGGAATGGGGGAAACGCTTGCCCTCGACAAGGTAGGCGCATGGGCGATTGAAAGCCTGGTGTATTTCTTTATCGGCTCGCTGGCGGTCGCGTTTTTAGGAGCAGGGCGGTTTGCGGTGGGGAAAGCGCCCGCGTGGCGGTAATGTCGTTGTAGGTCGGGTAAACGCAGTGCCACCCGACAAAAAAGCCCGGTGGCGCTGACGCTTACCGGGCCTACAAGTGAACGTTTATCGTTTATGCGAGTACCAAATCGCCCTGCGGGTGGCACGAACACGCCAGCACGTAGCCTTCAGCAATTTCCGCGTCGGACAGCGTCATGGTGCTGGTGACGCTGTACTCCCCGGAAACCACCTTCGTCTTACAGCAACCGCACACGCCTGCACGGCAGGCCGCTACCACCGGCACCTTGTTACTTTCCAGCGCCTCCAGCAGCGTGGTCCCCACGCGGCCAAAGAAAGTCTGCGCCGGCTGCAGCTTAGTAAACTGAATCCCGCTGGTTGCCGCTTCCGCTACCGGCGTGAAGAACTGCTCTTTGAAGAAGCGGGTTACGCCGAGCGCTTTCACTTCCTCTTCCACGAAAGCCATATACGGCGCCGGGCCGCAGGTCATCACGGTACGATGAGCAATATCCGGCACGCTTTGCAGCAGCTCGCGGCTCAGACGCCCCGCGACAAAACCGGGCATCGCGTTGTGTTCTGCCACCAGCGTCACCGGATAGTTGCGCCATTCATCAGCAAAAATGACGTCTTCCGGCGAACGCACGCTGAAGATCGCCTGCACGTCGGCCTGCGGGCGGTTTTTGGCCAGCCAGCGGCGCATCGATATAATCGGCGTCACGCCACAGCCCGCCGCCAGCAGCAGGAATTTATCGTCTGCTTTGTCGTCACAGGTGAAATCGCCCTGGGCGTCGGACAGCCAGATATAATCCCCGCGCTTCACGTCCCGGGTCAGCCACCGGGAGCCTGCGCCGTCATCAATCCGGCGGACGGTGAGCGTGATGTACTCGCTCACGCCCGGCGTTGAAGAGATAGTGTAGGCGCGCAGGGTGTCCGCCGCGTTACGGACGCTGACCAGCGCATACTGGCCCGCGCGGTACGGATAATAGTCATGGCACAGCAGCGACAGCGTCCACACATCCGGCGTCTCCTGCTGGATGTGGTGAACCTGCATCCGCCACGGACATTGTGAGGTTGGCATGGTCATGAGTTCCTCCTTACGCGCTCAGCAGCTGCTTCATGTCATCTTCAACGTTGGTCACGGAACGCAGGCCGAATTTTTCATTCAGCACCGCCAGCAGGTCCGGTGTCAGGAAGCCTGGCGCAGTCGGGCCGGTTACGATGTTGGTCACGCCCAGCGAGAGCAGGGTCAGCAGGATGACAATCGCTTTCTGCTCAAACCATGACAGCACCAGCGACAGCGGCAGATCGTTTACGCCGCAGCCCAGTTTTTCCGCCAGAGTAACGGCAAGAATGATGGCCGAGTAAGCATCGTTACACTGACCGGCATCTACCAGGCGCGGCAGGCCTTCGATGTTGCCGAAATCCAGCTTGTTGAAACGGTATTTACCGCATGCCAGCGTCAGGATCAGGCAGTCTTCCGGCACGCGGGTGGCGAAGTCGGTGAAGTAGTTACGTTCACCGCGCGCGCCGTCGCAGCCGCCGATCAGGAAGATATGGCGCAGTTTTTCACGGCTGACGAGATCAATCAGGGAATCTGCGGCGCCGAGCAGGGTTTCACGGCCAAAGCCCACGGTGATGAGATGCGGGATCTCGCTGTACGGGAAGCCTGCCATCTGCTGCGCCTGGGCAATCACCGGCCCGAAATCGTCACCTTCGAGGTGGCTCACGCCCGGCCAGCCGACGATGCTGCGGGTCCAGATGCGGTCATCGTACGCCCCGACGGTAGGGTCGATGATGCAGTTAGAGGTCATCACGATAGGGCCCGGGAAGCGGGCGAACTCGACCTGCTGGTTCTGCCAGCCGCTGCCGTAGTTACCGATCAGGTGTTTGAATTTACGCAGCTCCGGGTAGCCGTGTGCGGGCAGCATTTCGCCGTGGGTATAGACATTAACGCCGGTGCCTTCGGTTTGCTTCAGCAGGTTGTAGAGATCTTTCAGGTCATGACCGGAAATCAGGATGCATTTACCTTCGGTCGCTTTGACGTTGACCTGGGTTGGCGTTGGGTGGCCGTAGGTACTGGTTTCACCCGTATCCAGGATGCTCATCACGCGGAAGTTCATCTGGCCGATTTCCATTGAGCATTCGAGCAACGCGTTCATATCGGCAGGCCAGGTTCCCAGCCACGCCATGATGTTGTGGTACTGCGCGTAAATCTCATTGTCGTACTGACCCAGAACGTGCGCGTGCTCCATATATGCCGCGGCGCCTTTCAGGCCATACAGGCACAGCAGGCGCAGGCCGAGAATGTTCTCGCCAATTGCCGCTTTGTCTTTGTTAGGGGTGAATTCTGCCGCCTGACGCTGCAGGTCGCCCAGATCGTCACTCACCAGCTGGAGTTCTGACATCGGGTTGTCCACGCGGGCGCCGGCATCTACCTTCAGGCACTGTGCTTTCAGCGCTTCACGCAGGGAGATAGCCTCGCGGGCATACCCGACGATGCGCGGGGAATCGAAGTTGACGTTAGTCAGCGTGGAGAAAAATGCGCGCGGGGCGAAGCTGTCGACGTAGTGGTCGACAATGCCGTATTCGCGGGCTTTGAATGCCCATGCGGAAAGGCCTTGCAGGGCGGCGATCAGCAGGTCCTGCAGGTCAGATGTTTCTGCGGTTTTGCCGCACATACCCTGTGCGTAAGAGCAGCCATTGCCTGCCGGGGTACGGATGGTTTGTTCACATTGCACACAAAACATAATCACACCTGTTAAAGTTATATTTGATATACATGTTTAAGGTTATGCTCGTGCCGGAACGGTGAAAAGGGCTTTCTGCGACAAAATAGAGGGAGATTGATTTAGCGCAATTTTGGCGGCAGGTTCGCTACCGCCAAAGAAGTATCAGGCAGAGAAGAATGCCATCAGAACGGGAACCAGCAGGCTCAAAATAAAGCCGTGAACGATAGCGGCAGGCACCATCTCCAGTCCCCCGGAGCGTTGCAATACCGGCAGGGTAAAGTCCATCGACGTCGCGCCGCACAGACCCAGCGCGGTGGAACGGCTGCGGCGAACCAGCCCCGGGATCAGCATGATGGCAATCAGCTCACGCGCCAGATCGTTAAAGAAGGCGGCGCTGCCAATCACCGGGCCGAAAGATTCGGTCAGCAGAATGCCGGAGAGGGAGTACCAGCCAAAACCTGACGCCATGGCCAGCCCGGTTTTCAGGGGCAGGTCGAGCACAAAGGCATTAATAACGCCTGCCACCATTGAACTGGCGACAACGATGACGGCAACAATCATTCCCCGACGGTTCAGGACAATTTGTTTCAGCGTCATGCCATTATTTCGCAGCTGGATACCAATCAGGAACAGCAGGAAGATCAGGGTATATTCGCTGGCCTCCGTAGCGTGCTGTAAAAACGCCCAGCCGGTCAGTCCAAGAAGAAAACCGAGCAGCACGACGCCACACAGTTTTAATGATTCCAGCGCCATTGCGATTCGTGAAGGCAGTTTTTCCTGATGATGGTGATTTTTCCACGGAATTGTGCGCTCAAGCCAGAAGAGTGCAGCAATATTACACAACAAAATAACCACAACGGTGACGACAGAATAATGCAGGATTGCCAGCAGATTGGTTGCCAGATTATCCAGGAAGGCCAGGCTTATCCCCATAAAGAAAAGAATGACGTAAACAATCCAGCTGAGAAAACGGTTGATAAGCCGTAATGCCGATTCCTGATGCAGCGGGATGAGATAGCCCACAATCAGGGGCAGCAGAATAATGAGGAGTCCTGAAAACATGAACAGCCGGTCCTTTTGAGTATCTGTTGAGCGCCAGAGACACTACCCAATAAAGGTTGTTCAGTAAAGCGACAAAAGAAAGCCGGGTGGCGGCTGCGCCTTACCCGGCCTGGAAAGTGCACACTCAGCTAGGTCGGGTAAGCGTTAGCGCCACCCGACATTACAGGCCGCACGTAATTAGTCGCGTTTTTCCAGCAGGGTGCGATACAGCACGCCGCCCAGAATACCGCCGACGATTGGCATCACCCAGAACAGCCACAGCTGCTCAAGCGCCCAGCCGCCCTGGAAAATGGCGACTGCGGTACTGCGCGCCGGGTTAACGGACGTGTTGGTGACCGGAATAGAAATCAGGTGGATAAGCGTCAGTGCCAGACCAATGGCAATCGGGGCAAAACCGGCTGGTGCATGTTTGTCGGTTGCGCCGTGAATCACCAGCAGGAAGCCTGCGGTCAGCACAATTTCAATCACGATGGCAGACAGCATGGAATAACCACCCGGAGAGTGTTCGCCGAAGCCGTTAGAGGCGAAACCACTGGCTGTCGCATCGAAGCCAGCTTTACCGCTGGCAATTACGTACAGAACAGCAGCGGCAATAATACCGCCAACCACCTGGGCGACGATATAACCAATGACTTCTTTCGCCGGAAAACGACCGCCCGCCCATAAACCTAACGTCACGGCCGGGTTAAAATGACCGCCGGAAATATGCCCCACGGCAAAGGCCATGGTTAATACGGTTAAACCAAATGCCAGCGCGACGCCGACAAAACCAATGCCTAATTCCGGGAATGCTGCTGCCAGAACGGCGCTACCGCAACCACCAAATACCAGCCAGAATGTACCAAAGCATTCTGCTGCTAATTTTCTAAACATAACCACCTCAAAATAATTTTCCGCACGCTTTCCTGCGTGTGGGTTATATCGTCAAAAAGGGATGACGACTCAAAGAGTCTCTATTTTAAAAATAACGACACCCCTTCGCCACTTAAATAAATTCGATTGGTTTGATTTCAGGCAATATGTAGTCATTCCTTGTTCGAGCCGGCGGTAAATAGAGCATAGACCAATTCTCGCAAGGGTGAATGTTGTGCTGTCGCGACAGGATGCCTGCCGCTATACTGCTGATAACTTGAAGGAAAAAGTGGTCATTTGTCGGGGGAATTATGCTTCTCGAACGTGTGGAAATTGTCGGATTTCGCGGTATTAACCGTCTGTCGCTGCAGCTGGAGCAGAACAACGTCCTGATCGGCGAGAACGCGTGGGGTAAGTCCAGCCTGCTGGATGCGCTGACGTTACTGCTTTCGCCCGAAGACGATTTGTATCATTTCGTTCGCGACGATTTCTGGTTCCCGCCCGGCGACGTGACGGGCCGCGAGAAGCATCTGCATATCATCCTGACGTTCCGGGAGTCCGAGCCCGGTCGTCACCGCGTGCGTCGCTTCCGTCCGCTGTCCCCCTGCTGGGTGCCGTGCGATGACGGCTTCCACCGGATTTTCTATCGGCTGGAAGGGGAGATGGCGGAGAACGAAGGGGTACTGACCCTGCGTGATTTTCTTGATGAGAAAGCCAACCCGATCCCGCTGGACAATATCGACGATTTGGCTCGCCACCTGATCCGCCTGACGCCGGTATTACGCTTGCGCGATGCGCGTTTTATGCGGCGTATTCGTAACGGTACCGTACCGAATATGCCAGACGTAGAAGTTACCGCCCGCGAGCTGGATTTCCTGGCACGAGAGCTGGTGTCGCGTCCGCAGAATCTTACCGATGGCCAAATCCGTCAGGGGTTGTCCGCAATGGTACAACTCCTGGAGCACTATTTTTCCGAGCAGGGGACGTCGGAGTCACGTCATCGTCTGATGCGCCGTCGCTCTCATGATGAGCAGCGAAGCTGGCGTTATCTGGACATCATTAACCGGATGATCGATCGGCCCGGCGGGCGTACGCACCGGGTGATTTTGCTGGGGCTGTTTTCAACGCTTCTGCAGGCCAAAGGCACCGTTCGTCTTGACCGGGACGCCCGACCGCTGCTGTTGGTGGAAGATCCTGAAACGCGCCTGCACCCCATCATGCTCTCCGTGGCATGGCATCTGCTGAATTTACTGCCGCTCCAGCGTATTACCACCACCAATTCCGGTGAGTTACTTTCGCTAACGCCGGTAGAGCACGTCTGTCGTCTGGTACGAGAATCTTCCCGTGTTTCCGCTTTCCGGCTGGGGCCGGGTGGTTTGAACGCGGAAGACGGGCGGCGCATTGCGTTTCATATTCGCTTTAACCGGGCGTCGTCCCTATTTGCTCGCTGCTGGCTGCTGGTGGAGGGGGAAACGGAAACCTGGGTCATCAACGAGCTGGCGCGCCAGTGCGGCCACCATTTTGATGCGGAAGGCATTAAGGTGATCGAGTTCGCCCAGTCGGGATTAAAGCCGCTGATAAAATTTGCTCGCCGGATGGGGATCGAGTGGCACGTGCTGGTCGACGGCGATGAGGCGGGCAAAAAATATGCCTCAACCGTGCGTGGCCTGCTGAATAACGAGCGAGAAGAAGAGCGCGACCATTTAACCATGCTGCCCGCGATGGACATGGAGCATTTTATGTACCGTCAGGGGTTCGACGACGTTTTCCACCGAATTGCGATGGTGCCGGTCGATGTCCCGATGAACATGCGGCGCGTGATCGCCAAAGCGATTCATCGTTCTTCAAAACCGGATTTGGCCATCGAAGTGGCGACGGAAGCGGGGCGGCGGGGCGTGGAGGCGGTACCGACTCTGCTGCGCAAGATGTTCTCCCGCGTGCTGTGGCTGGCACGCGGGAAAGCGGATTAGCGTTGGGTAGCCTGATTCACCTGCTGAATCAGGTTATCCAGCAGCTCGTAGCGGCGGCGATATTCGGAGCGTTTTTTACTGGCGATCTCTTCCATCGGTTTACGCGGCATGACAAGCGGCAGCATAAAGTTACCGTTATCCTGTTTTTCACCCCCGATCGAGATCCAGAAACTGTCGTAGTCGGCCAACAGTTTTCCCTCTTTTTTCTTGCGATAACGCCAGCTGCGATAGATATGGGTGGCGTTACTGACGGCAACAATCTGCTCTACCGGGAAAGCGGTGCCGAGCGTCATCGCGGCTTCCACCAGCAGGCGTTTCGGGAACAGGCCATGACAGGCCTTCGTTGCGCCCTGGATCAGCTCATGCGGAACATGCGCTTTTGCGCCCTGCAAACCGCCAATGAACAGCGTCGCTTTTCCTTCAAACTGGCATAGCGTAAAGGTCATCTCCGCCAGCACCGTGTTTTGACTGTCGCAGAACGCGAGGGTGGCTTCCCCTTCTTTATCCAGGAATGCATCAGCGCACAGACGAACGGTAAATTGCTGTTCATCTTTGCCGGTTAAGGTCAGCAGGGTAAAGCCCTGCTTAGATAGATAACCCATAAGCAGCGTCGCGGGAAGCTGGCGGCTCATCGTCTGATAGTGCCAGTTGAGCGATTCCAGCGCATGCTGACGATCCATATTCACCGTCAACCAGGGGCGATGCAGCCGGCACGGCAGTCCTGGCTGTACCTGCAACATCTGCATCAGACGCGGTTGTTTAGCAAGACTCGTTAACAGGCGCGCGGTGCTAAGGGGGGTCGCCAGCGAACGTAACATGAATTTACGTCGATAGGAGGGATTTTGCCACGCCAGCCCTGGTGTGAGCTTTCCGAAAGCCAGATTTTTGAAAAGCTGCCAGCCTGATTTAGGCTGCGGCAGGTCTGAAAAAGGTGTATCGACGATGGAAGACATGATAGATCCTGCTTCTTGATGAAGATCTCCATTTCAGCAGGCAAACTCTCAACGTCTCGTAAACAAATTATGACGATTTCGGGAAGTGGGGGTTTCGTTGAGGAGTCGTTTAGATAGAATCAACTGTTATCATTGCCAGAACATTTATTTGGAATATTTATGAACCTCAAGGGAAAACGCAGAACGCTGTTTCTGCTGCTGGCGGTCGTGGTTTTAGCCGGTGGGTACTGGCTATGGCAAGTGCTTAATGCACCTGTGCCACAGTACCAGACATTGATTGTTCGCCCGGGCGAACTGCAGCAAAACGTGCTCGCGACGGGCAAACTTGATGCCCTGCGCAAGGTTGACGTGGGCGCCCAGGTGAGCGGCCAGTTGAAAACGCTGTCGGTAGAGATTGGCGACAAGGTGAAAAAAGGCCAACTGCTGGGGGTTATCGATCCTGAACAGGCTGAGAACCAGATTCGGGAAGTGGAAGCCACGCTGATGGAGCTGCGCGCGCAGCGTGCGCAGGCGCAGGCGGAGCGTAACCTTGCCCAGGTCACGCTGACCCGCCAGCAGGCGCTGGCTAAAACCCAGGCCATTTCGAAACAAGATTTGGATACCGCCACCACGGAACTGGCGGTAAAACAGGCGCAGATTGGCACTATCGACGCGCAAATCAAACGCAATCAGGCCTCTCTGGATACGGCGAAAACCAACCTCGACTACACCAAAATCGTCGCGCCGATGGCCGGCGAAGTTACTCAGATCACTACGCTGCAGGGCCAGACGGTGATTGCCGCGCAGCAGGCGCCAAACATTCTGACGCTGGCGGACATGAGCACCATGCTGGTCAAAGCCCAGGTTTCCGAGGCGGACGTTATTCATCTGAAGCCGGGGCAGAACGCCTGGTTTACAGTGCTGGGAGACCCGCAGACGCGTTACGAAGGCGTGCTGAAAGACATTCTGCCAACGCCGGAAAAAGTTAATGACGCTATCTTCTACTATGCCCGCTTTGAGGTGCCGAACCCGCAGGGCGTGCTGCGTCTGGACATGACCGCCCAGGTGCATATCCAGCTGACCGGCGTGAAGAACGTATTGACCATCCCGCTCTCAGCGCTGGGAGAATCCGCCGGGGAGAGCCGTTATAAAGTGAAAGTGCTGCGCAACGGGGAAACGCGCGAGCGAGAAGTGGTAATTGGCGCGCGCAACGATACCGATGTGGTGGTGGTGAAAGGGCTGGAAGAGGGTGAGGAGGTTGTCACCAGCGAAAGCCTGCCCGGAGCCGCTAAATGACGGCGCTGCTTGAGCTGAACGATATCCGTCGCAGCTACCCCTCCGGCGATGGCCCGGTGGAAGTGCTGAAAGGCATCTCCCTGCGCGTGGAAGCGGGAGAGATGGTGGCGATTGTCGGGGCGTCAGGTTCCGGTAAATCGACGCTGATGAACATTCTCGGGTGTCTGGATAAACCGACCAGCGGCACCTACCGCGTGGCCGGGACGGATGTCTCCACCCTGGACGGCGACGCGCTGGCGAAACTGCGACGCGAACACTTTGGCTTTATCTTCCAGCGTTACCATCTGCTTTCTCACCTCAATGCGGCGCAGAATGTGGAAGTGCCCGCGGTGTATGCAGGCGTCGAGCGGAAAAAACGTCTTGAGCGTGCGCAGATGCTGCTGACGCGTCTGGGTCTGGCGGAGCGGGTGGAATACCAGCCCTCGCAGCTTTCCGGCGGTCAGCAGCAGCGCGTGAGTATTGCGCGTGCCTTGATGAACGGCGGCCAGGTGATCCTCGCGGATGAGCCGACCGGAGCGCTCGACAGCCATTCGGGTGAAGAAGTGATGGCGATCCTCCATCAGCTGCGCGATCAGGGGCATACGGTCATCATCGTGACCCACGACCCGCAGGTCGCGGCGCAGGCGGAGCGGATCATTGAGATCCACGACGGTGAGCTGGTCAGCAACCCGCCGCCACGCCACGCCAGGGCAGCCGCGCCGAAAGAAGTGCTACCAGCATCAACCGGCTGGGGGCAGTTCTCCAGCGGCTTTTGTGAAGCGCTGACCATGGCCTGGCTGGCAATGGCGGCCAACAAGATGCGCACCCTGCTGACCATGCTCGGCATCATTATTGGTATCGCCTCGGTGGTGTCGATTGTGGTGGTGGGCGACGCGGCCAAGCAGCTGGTGCTGGCAGATATCCGCGCCATCGGCACCAATACCATTGACGTCTATCCCGGCAAAGACTTTGGCGACGACGAGCCGCAGTATCAGCAGGCGCTGAAATATGACGATCTGGCGGCGATTCAGAAGCAGCCGTGGGTCAACTCCGCCACGCCCGCGGTTTCGCAAAACCTGCGTCTGCGCGTGGGCAATGTTGACGTTGCCGCCAGCGCTAACGGCGTAAGCGGGGACTACTTCAACGTCTACGGCATGACTTTCAGCGAAGGGGCGACCTTTAACGCCGAACAGCTGGCGGGCAGGGCGCAGGTAGTGGTACTGGACGCTAACTCGCGCAGGCAGCTCTTCCCCAATAAAGCGAACGTAGTGGGTGAAGTGATCCTGGTCGGCAACATGCCCGCTACGGTGATTGGCGTGGCGGAAGAGAAACAGTCGATGTTTGGCAGCAGCAAGATCCTGCGCGTCTGGCTGCCCTATACCACCATCTCCGGGCGGATCATGGGGCAGTCCTGGCTGAACTCCATTACCGTGCGCGTGAGGGAGGGCTACGACAGCGCGATGGCCGAACAGCAGCTTGAGCGGCTGTTATCCCTGCGCCACGGGAAGAAAGATTTCTTCACCTGGAATATGGATGGCCTCTTGAAAACGGCGGAAAAGACCACACGTACTCTTCAGTTGTTCCTCACGCTTGTGGCGGTCATTTCACTGGTCGTTGGCGGTATCGGGGTGATGAATATCATGCTGGTGTCGGTGACCGAACGCACCCGTGAGATTGGCATCCGCATGGCGGTGGGTGCCAGAGCCAGCGATGTCCTGCAACAGTTTTTGATTGAGGCAGTGCTGGTGTGTCTGGTGGGGGGCGCGATGGGTATTGCGCTCTCGATGATGATCGCGTTCGCGCTCCAGCTCTTTTTACCCGGCTGGGAGATCGGTTTCTCGCCGGTTGCCATCATGACCGCTTTTTTGTGTTCGACCTTTACCGGCATTTTGTTTGGCTGGCTGCCCGCCCGCAATGCGGCACGGCTGGATCCGGTGGATGCACTGGCTCGCGAATAGGCTGAAAATAAAAATGCCAGCCGATCGGGCTGGCATTTTGACTGCGGGATGTACACAATAAAACAGAGAGCTATGCAACCGTCTCTGCTTCAATGGGTACGATGAGGCTTGCATGATTGCCTTTTGGTCCCTGGTGTACATCGAACCGGACGGACTGCCCGGCTTTGAGCGTTCTGTAACCATCCATCTGAATGGTGGAATAGTGAGCGAAGATATCCTCGCCGCCGCCTTCGGGGCAGATGAAGCCAAACCCTTTGGCGTTGTTGAACCACTTAACAGTACCCATTTCCATGCTTCGACATCCTTCGTAAATCTTATAAGTTAAGATGGAATGAACCGGTGGTGGAGTGGGGGCTGTTCAAAACCTCGCCATCTCACGCTTGTACAATTTAGAGAAACGAAAGAAGTCGTCAAGCGTTAGGCGCTGGAGATGGGACAATAATCAACCAAAGTTTGAAGCAGTTAACGCTATTGCAACAGTTTGTGACAGACATCGCGGATGACAGTAATAGATGATTGTTATCTAACATCTGAGGTAGATTCAAAGTGGTTATGCAAAATGGGTAAGACCAACGACTGGCTGGATTTTGACCAGCTGGCGGAAGACAAAGTGCGTGACGCGCTAAAACCGCCATCTATGTATAAAGTTATGTTAATGAACGATGATTACACGCCGATGGAATTTGTTATTGACGTGCTACAAAAGTTCTTTTCTTATGATGTAGAACGTGCAACGCAACTGATGCTTACCGTTCATTATCGTGGCAAAGCTATCTGCGGCATCTTCACAGCCGAAGTGGCAGAAACCAAAGTAGCGATGGTGAACGATTATGCGAGGGAGAATGAGCATCCGTTGCTGTGTACGCTGGAAAAGGCCTGATAAGGCATAAAATTGGGGGAGGTGCCTATGCTCAATCAAGAACTGGAACTCAGTTTAAACATGGCTTTCGCCAGAGCGCGTGAGCACCGACATGAGTTTATGACCGTCGAGCACCTGCTGCTCGCACTGCTTAGCAACCCATCTGCCCGCGAAGCGCTGGAAGCCTGCTCCGTGGATCTGGTGGCGCTACGTCAGGAACTCGAAGCCTTCATCGAACAAACCACACCGGTGCTGCCAGCCAGTGAAGAGGAGCGCGACACGCAGCCGACGCTCAGCTTCCAGCGCGTGCTGCAGCGCGCGGTTTTCCACGTCCAGTCTTCAGGACGTAGCGAAGTCACTGGCGCAAACGTCTTAGTCGCCATCTTCAGCGAGCAGGAGTCACAGGCTGCCTACCTGCTGCGTAAACACGAAGTCAGCCGACTCGATGTGGTTAACTTTATTTCTCACGGAACGCGTAAAGACGAGCCTAACCAGGCATCGGATTCCAGCAATCAGGTCAATAACAATGAAGAGCAAGCAGGCGGGGAGGATCGTATGGAAAACTTCACCACCAACCTTAACCAGCTTGCTCGCGTTGGCGGTATCGACCCGCTGATTGGTCGCGATAAAGAGCTGGAGCGCGCGATCCAGGTGCTGTGCCGTCGCCGCAAAAACAACCCGCTGCTGGTGGGGGAATCAGGCGTGGGTAAAACCGCGATTGCCGAAGGTCTTGCCTGGCGCATTGTGCAGGGCGACGTGCCGGAAGTGATTGCTGATTGCACCATCTACTCGCTGGATATCGGCTCGCTGCTGGCGGGCACCAAATACCGCGGCGATTTTGAAAAACGCTTCAAGGCGCTGTTAAAACAGCTGGAGCAGGATACCAACAGCATCCTGTTTATCGATGAAATCCACACTATCATCGGCGCAGGTGCGGCCTCCGGTGGCCAGGTGGATGCCGCGAACCTGATCAAACCGTTGCTCTCCAGCGGCAAGATCCGCGTGATTGGCTCCACGACCTACCAGGAATTCAGCAATATCTTTGAGAAAGACCGTGCGCTGGCGCGCCGCTTCCAGAAAATCGACGTGACCGAACCGTCCGTCGAGGAAACGGTGCAAATCATCAACGGCCTGAAACCGAAGTACGAAGCGCACCACGATGTGCGTTATACCGCGAAAGCGGTGCGTGCGGCGGTGGAGCTGGCGGTGAAATACATCAACGACCGTCATCTGCCGGATAAGGCGATTGACGTCATTGATGAAGCGGGTGCGCGTGCGCGCCTGATGCCGGCCAGCAAGCGTAAGAAAACCGTTAACGTGGCGGATATTGAGTCCGTGGTGGCCCGCATCGCGCGCATCCCTGAGAAGAGTGTTTCTCAGAGTGACCGCGATACGCTGCGCACCCTTGGCAATCGCCTGAAAATGCTGGTCTTTGGTCAGGATAAAGCCATTGAGGCCTTAACCGAAGCGATCAAGATGGCCCGTGCCGGACTGGGGCATGACCACAAGCCTGTCGGTTCCTTCCTGTTCGCCGGCCCGACCGGTGTGGGTAAAACCGAGGTAACGGTTCAGCTCTCCAAAGCGCTGGGCATTGAGCTGCTGCGCTTTGATATGTCCGAGTATATGGAGCGTCACACCGTCAGCCGTTTGATTGGTGCGCCTCCGGGATACGTGGGCTTTGACCAGGGCGGCCTGCTCACCGACGCGGTGATCAAGCATCCGCACGCGGTACTGCTGCTCGATGAAATCGAGAAAGCGCATCCCGATGTGTTCAACATCCTGCTGCAGGTGATGGACAACGGGACGCTGACCGACAACAACGGGCGCAAGGCGGACTTCCGCAACGTGGTGCTGGTGATGACCACCAACGCCGGGGTACGTGAAACCGAGCGTAAATCCATCGGCCTGATCCACCAGGATAACAGCACCGATGCGATGGAGGAGATCAAGAAGATCTTCACGCCGGAGTTCCGTAACCGTCTGGACAACATTATCTGGTTCGATCACCTGTCTACCGACGTGATCCATCAGGTAGTGGACAAGTTCATCGTCGAGCTGCAGGTTCAGCTTGATCAGAAAGGCGTGTCGCTGGAAGTGAGCCAGGAGGCCCGTAACTGGCTGGCCGAGAAAGGCTATGACCGCGCGATGGGAGCTCGTCCGATGGCGCGCGTGATTCAGGACAACCTGAAGAAACCGCTGGCGAACGAACTGCTGTTTGGCTCGCTGGTGGACGGCGGCCAGGTGACGGTGGCGCTGGATCAGGCGAAGAACGAACTGACGTACGATTTCCAGAGTGCGGCGAAGCACAAACCGGAAGCGGCTCACTGACGCAACTTAAATAAAAAGCCGGGTTTTTTAACCCGGCTTTTTTGTGCCTGTTTTTCTCCCTCTCCCGGTGGAAGAGGGTCAGGGTGAGGGCATCATGCCGTACTGAAATACATCTTCCCGCACAGCCACATTAATGCCACAAATAAAAAAGGCCGGGATTATCCCGACCTTTTAAATATTCATCTGCCATTACAGGCGAAAACAATTAGCGACTACGGAAGACAATGCGGCCTTTGCTCAGGTCGTACGGGGTCAGTTCAACAGTCACTTTGTCGCCCGTTAAAATGCGGATGTAGTTTTTGCGCATTTTACCGGAGATGTGCGCAGTTACCACGTGACCGTTTTCCAGCTCTACGCGAAACATGGTATTAGGCAACGTATCAAGTACGGTACCCTGCATTTCAATATTGTCTTCTTTGGCCATCTAATCCTCTGGGGTATCACTACCAAGTTTTGAACCGGCAAGATAATGCCGAAATTCATCAATTAAGTAAAGAATTGCGCGATTAAAACGCAGCAAAACAGTTTCGGCGCATTGCCCAAGCGTCACGGTACAACCGAACAGGAAGCGCATTCGTAAAGGGGAGACGACAGGATAAACGTCAGGACGTTATCTGAAGCGAGGGTCCCAAACGGCGGCGGGGCAACAGGCAGAAGCTACTCTGCGGCATAATTATAACACCCTCAAAAAAAATATGCGGAAAACATTTAGGCATTGGGCATAAAGAGCGTTCTTGGTATCCAGAAGTCGCGCGGGAGCTTCTCCTGACGGCTGGTATCCAGATGTTCGATGTACTGGCGTCGCGGGATTTCAACAGCACCCAGGGAGGCCGTGTGCTCGTTGAGCACCTGACAATCGAGCAGGCGTCCGCCGCGTTGGGCAAACGCCTGGCAGAAGACCAGCAGCGCGGTTTTCGATGCGTTAACCGCACGGGAGAACATCGACTCGCCACAAAACAGCGTCCCTTGCGCCACGCCGTACATGCCGCCGACGAGTGCTCCACCTTCCCATACCTCGATGGAGTGGGCGTAGCCAAGCTCATGGAGCTGATGGTAGGCGGTAATGATATCGTGGGTTATCCATGTCCCTTCATAGCGGTCTTCGGCACAGCCTTCAATGACCTGACCAAAGGCGTGGTTGAGGGTGACGCGGTACGGTGATTTCGCATGGAAACGCTTCATGCTGCGGCTCAGATGAAACTGCTCCGGCCACAGCACGGCACGTGGATCGGGAGACCACCATAAAATCGGGTCGCCGGGGGAAAACCAGGGGAAGATACCGCGCTGGTAAGCCATCAATAGCCGCGCAGGACTGAGGTCACCGCCAAGTGCCAGCAGCCCATTGGGCTCACGCAGCGCCCCCTCTGGAGAAGGGAACGCGATATTATGACGAGAAAGCTGGACCAGGCGCATGACAGCAGAACTCCAGTACGCGAGTGAGGACGCTACAAATATAGTCTACAGACGCTGTTTAAACTGGTAGTAGCGACCCTGTTTCGCCAACAGTTCTGTGTGACTACCTTGCTCAATAATGTGTCCGTTGTCCATCACAATTATCCGATCAAAACTCGCCAGCCCGCGCAGGCGGTGTGTGACCATCAGCACGGTTTTTCCGCTCATCACATTCGCCAGCAAATCAAGGATTTGGCTCTCAGTGGTAGCGTCCAGCCCTTCAGTAGGTTCGTCGAGCAGCATCAGCGGGGCATCGTGCAACAGCGCACGCGCAATCGCCAGACGACGCAGTTCGCCGCCGGAGAGTTGACGGCCCCCTTCACCCAGCCAGCTGTTTAACCCATCGTCCTCAAGCAGCTTATGCAGACCGACCTGTTCCAGCATGGCGCGAAGCGCATCATCAGAGGCGTCCGGTGCGGCCAGCAGCAGGTTATCGCGCAGGGTGGCGCTAAACAGATGCACGCGCTGGGGAACGACGCTGACGGTTTGGCGCAGGGCCTGCTCGCTGAAATCTGTCAGCAACGTATTATTGAAACGAATCTGGCCGCGCTGCGGATCCCAGGCGCGCGTCAGCAGCTGTAGCAGCGTTGATTTACCGCAGCCGGTACGGCCGAGGATCGCAATTCGCTGACCGGCATTAACAGATAGGGTGATGCCGTCCAGTGCATTCTGCGCCTGTTTGTCGTAGGCAAAGGTGACATCATCAAGCGCGAGTGCAACCTGCTCTGGCACA
Organism: Enterobacter chinensis; assembly: GCF_034008295.1. Lineage (NCBI taxonomy): Bacteria > Pseudomonadati > Pseudomonadota > Gammaproteobacteria > Enterobacterales > Enterobacteriaceae > Enterobacter > Enterobacter chinensis. The sequence continues at coordinate 231,478 of NZ_JARDVI010000002.1, read as the reverse complement.
GCGGTCTGCCCGGCACTGAACGTGACTTCAGGCTCTTGCTCGGCAATCTGCGTGATGCGCAGGGCAGAGGCGATGACCTGCCCCAGATGCTGGAAGGCGCCCGTTACCGGTGCCAGCGCTTCAAACGCGGCCAGAGCACAAAAAACGAAGAGGGCAATCAGGGGACCTGGCTGTGCATTACCCCCGACATTGCCGGAAGCCAGCCACAGCATGGCAATCACGGCCACGCCTCCGATCAGCATCATCAGTGCCTGGGAAAAGGCCGTCAGTTCCGACTGGCGGCGCTGGGCTTCATGCCAGTTCAGCTCGGTACTTTCCATACGCGCGCGGTAGCGCTTGCTGGCACCAAAAATGGTCAGCTCGGCCTGCCCCTGAAGCCAGGAGGTCAACTGCTGACGATAGTCTCCGCGCAGACGCGTCAGGTTTTCCCCGGTGGATTTGCCGGCGCGGTAAAACAGCGGCGGCAGAATGATGAGCGTCAACAGCATGATCCCGCCCAGCGTGAGCGCAACGGAAACATCCAGCACAGACAGCCCCAGTGTGACCACCACAATCACTACAAACGCGCCCACTATCGGGGAGATCACGCGCAGGTAAAGGTGATCCAGCGTGTCGACATCCGCAACGACACGGTTAAGTAACTCACCCTGACGAAAACGCGCCAATCCGGCAGGGGAGAGGGGTAGCAGTTTGCTGAAGGTGTAGATGCGCAGATGCTGTAGCACGCGGAAAGTGGCGTCGTGGCTGACGAGCCGCTCGAAATAGCGTCCTGCAGTACGGGTGATGGCGGTACCGCGAACACCGGCAGCCGGGAGCATGTAGTTGAAGCTGTACAACCCGGCAACGCCCGCGACGGCCGAGGCCGACAAGAACCAGCCGGAAAGCGTGAGCAGGCCAATGCTGGCGAGCAGGGTCACAATTGCCAGCACAATTCCCAGCGTCAGCATCCACTTGTGGCGTTTATAGAGCGCAAGATAGGGCAGCAGAGCGCGCATCAGATGTCCTCCTGACGGTTCGCCAGCAGAGTGGCAAACGGCCCCTGCGCAGCAACAAGAGAGGCGTAATCGCCTTGCTCAACGATACGGCCATTTTCCATGACCCAGATCTGGTCCCAGTCGGCAATACCTTCAAGTTGATGGGTGACCATCAGGGTGGTTTGCTGCAGAGAGGCGGCGTTCAGGGCCTCCATTACGCGCTGCTCGCTGTGTGCATCCAGGCTGGCAGCGGGCTCATCCAGCAGCATCAGCTGGCATGGGTTCAGCAGCGCGCGGGCAACAGCCACACGCTGCGCCTGTCCAACCGACAGCCCGGCGGACTGGTCGCCGACAACGGTATCCACCCCGTGCGGGAGCAGCGGCAGAAACTCGCTGACCCAGGCGCGGTCGAGAACCGATTGCAGCTCCTCTTCACGCGCATCCGGGCGTGCCAGAAGAACGTTTTCCCGCAGCGTGGAGGCCGGAAGCTGCGGGTTTTGGCCTACCCAGCTGAGCTGTTTACGCCAGGCATCAGGATCGAGTTTGCGCAGTTCGGTTTTGTTTATCCGCAGTGAACCGGTGTAGGCCATAAAACCGGACAGTGCATTCAGCAGTGAACTTTTCCCTGAACCGCTGATGCCGACGAGCACCACGCGCTTTCCGGCCGGTAGGGTAAAGTTCAGCGGGCCTGCCAGCACCTTACCTTCAGGCGAGAGGATGCAAAAATCACTCGCTTCGAGAGTCACCGGCTCTTTAGCGTTCAGCGTCACGTCGCCCCGCTCCGGGTGCGCCAGCGGTGTTTCCAGGAACGTTTTCAGACTGTCGGCTGCGCCAACCGCCTGCGCTTTAGCGTGATAGAAGGTCCCCAGATCGCGAAGCGGCTGGAAAAACTCCGGGGCCAGGATCAGCGCCAGGAAACCGGCGGAAAGGGTTACCGCGGTACCGTAATGGCCGAAATCGAGCGCGCCGAGATAGGAGAAGCCGAAGTAGACCGCCACAAGGGCAATCGACAACGAGGTAAAGAATTCCAGTACGCCTGAAGACAAGAAAGCGAGGCGTAACACTTCCATGGTTCGCTGGCGGAAGTCCTGTGATGCCTGGCGAATGTTTTCGGTTTCCGCTTCACCGCGGCCAAAAATGCGTAACGTCTCCATGCCGCGCAGACGGTCAAGGAAATGGCCGCTTAAACGACCCAATGCCAGGAAGTTACGGCGGTTGGCATCCGCTGCACCCATTCCGACCAGCGCCATAAACAGCGGGATCAGCGGGGCGGTGCCCATCAGAATCAGCGCTGCCATCCAGTTAACCGGGAAGATGGCGATCACAATCAGCAGCGGAACAAAGACGGCAAGGGCCATTTGCGGCAGATAGCGCGCGTAGTAGTCGTGCATATCGTCAATTTGCTCGAGGATCAGCGTCGCCCAGCTTCCGGCCGGTTTACCCTGGATCCACGCGGGCCCGGCTTCCTGAAGACGATCGAGCACCTGACGGCGGATCTCGTAGCGGATATGCTGTCCGGCGTGGAAACCGACACGCTCACGCAGCCACACCACCCAGGCGCGCAGGACAAAAATCAGGATCAGGACAATAAAGGGCAGCAGGAGCGCTTCGCGCGGAATGTTCTCCATGATCATGTGATTAAGAATGCGGGCCAGCAGCCATGCCTGGGCAACAATCAACAGACCGCTGACGAATCCCAGGAGACGGGAAATCGTAAGCCAGCGGCGGGAAATAACGCTTTGCTGTTTCAGCCAGCGTGTTAACTCTTGTTGACGGGTTTTTTCCATTGCGTACTTTGCAGGTGACGTTATTAGAAATTGGGCAGCGCAATGTTACAACGGGGAGACAATAAAGGCGACTTATCGCCGCCTTTATTTACGTTTGTTACTGACTTGTAAAGATTATTTACTTTGTTCAGCCAGTCCATCGAGGTAGCGTTCAGCGTCCAGCGCGGCCATACAACCGGTGCCAGCAGAGGTAATCGCCTGGCGGTAAATGTGGTCCATCACGTCGCCGGCTGCGAACACGCCCGGGATGCTGGTCTGGGTTGCGTTACCGTGAATGCCGGATTGCACTTTGATGTAGCCGTTTTCCAGCTCCAGCTGACCGTCGAAGATAGCGGTGTTCGGGCTGTGGCCGATCGCCACAAACAGGCCCGCCACGTCCAGCGTTTCGACGTTATCGGTGTTCTGAGTATCACGAATACGCAGACCGGCAACGCCCATCTGGTCGCCCGTTACTTCTTCGAGGGTGCGGTTGGTGTGCAGCACGATGTTGCCGCTTGCCACTTTATCCATCAGACGTTTGATCAGGATCTTCTCCGCGCGGAAGGTATCGCGACGGTGGATCAGGTGCACTTCTGAGGCAATGTTCGCCAGATACAGCGCTTCTTCGACTGCTGTGTTGCCGCCGCCGATGACCGCGACCTTCTGATTACGGTAGAAGAAACCGTCACAGGTTGCGCAGGCTGAGACGCCGCGACCTTTGAACGCTTCTTCAGATGGCAGACCGAGGTAACGGGCAGAGGCACCGGTGGCGATGATCAGCGCGTCACAAGTGTATTCGCCGCTGTCACCCGTCAGGCGGAATGGACGGTTCTGCAGATCGACCTTGTTAATGTGATCGAACAGAATTTCGGTTTCGAATTTAGCGGCATGCTCGTGCATGCGTTCCATCAGTAGCGGCCCGGTGAGGTCGTTCGGGTCGCCTGGCCAGTTTTCCACTTCGGTGGTGGTGGTCAGCTGACCGCCTTTTTCCATGCCGGTGATTAATACCGGTTGCAGGTTAGCGCGTGCAGCATAGACCGCTGCGGTATATCCCGCAGGTCCAGAACCAAGGATTAGCAGCTTACTGTGTTTGGCCGTGCCCATGAGATCCCCATTGTTGTTGGCAGACATTTGGCTGGATTGTAGGGAATTTGTTGTCGTAAAAAAAGAGCGCAGCAATTTTGTTATCAATCCGTGTAATAGCTACGGACGATGAATGACGCGCGATAGCATCAGGCTTTCTCCTGAAAATCGGTCGTTTGTAAGGCAATAAAATGAGGATTAATACCCTGCCGTAATGAATATCCGGCATGTTGTACTAAAAAACGATGTTTTGCTTTGACAATCCCCTGCGCTTTTGCGAAAACATTCAAGGAAGAAAAAAAACCGCGTTAACCGTATGCCGCATAGGCATGCACGTAAATGCCATTTTTACCGGGTCAGTGAAATCTACGCATGGCGTGGACAGACGCCATACGTGATGTCGGTGACTGCCTTCGGGCAACGGTCTTCTTACCAACAGAACCCGAATCCGCATCGCGTCTAATACAAAACCAGGCGATGCGATGACTAACGGGTACAGGCTCTGAACAGTGATGTGCACAGGGTCCAGGCAGGAGTAGGGAAGGAATACAGAGAGACAATAATAATGGTAGATAGCAAGAAGCGCCCTGGCAAAGATCTCGACCGTATCGATCGTAACATTCTTAATGAATTGCAAAAGGATGGGCGTATTTCCAACGTCGAGCTTTCAAAACGTGTGGGACTTTCCCCGACGCCGTGCCTTGAGCGTGTGCGCCGACTGGAAAGACAGGGTTTTATTCAGGGCTATACAGCTCTGCTGAACCCGCATTATCTGGATGCCTCACTTCTGGTATTTGTTGAGATTACTCTGAATCGTGGTGCGCCGGATGTGTTTGAGCAATTTAACTCCGCTGTACAAAAACTTGAAGAAATTCAAGAGTGTCACCTGGTTTCCGGTGATTTCGACTACCTGTTGAAAACCCGTGTACCTGATATGTCCGCCTACCGTAAGCTGCTGGGGGAAACCCTGCTGCGTCTGCCAGGCGTGAACGACACCCGTACGTATGTGGTGATGGAAGAGGTCAAACAAAGCAATCGTCTGGTTATTAAGACGCGCTAACACGGAACAGGTGCAAAATCAGCGTAGTTTGATTACACTCCTGTTAATCCATACAGCAACAGTGCCGGGGACTCCCGGCGCTGTTGTCCGTTTTAGCAAACAGGCAGGACATGCCTGATACCTGGAGAGCCTTTTTTGAGCCAGGAATACACTGAAGACAAAGAAGTCACACTATCGAAGCTAAGCAGCGGACGTCGTCTCCTCGAGGCTTTGCTGATTGTTATTGCCCTTTTTGCCGTCTGGCTGATGGCAGCCTTACTCAGTTTCAACCCCTCAGATCCCAGCTGGTCACAAACTGCATGGCATGAGCCTATCCATAATTTAGGCGGCGTACCCGGTGCCTGGCTTGCGGACACGCTGTTTTTCATTTTCGGTGTGATGGCTTACACCCTTCCGGTCATTATCATTGGCGGATGCTGGTTTGCGTGGCGTCATCGTCAGAACGATGATTACATCGACTATTTCGCGGTTTCGCTACGCCTGATTGGTGCACTGGCGCTGATCCTTACCTCATGTGGGCTGGCGGCGATCAATGCGGATGATATCTGGTACTTCGCTTCAGGCGGGGTGATCGGTAGCCTGTTGAGTTCTGCGCTGCAGCCGATGCTTCACAGCAGCGGCGGCACGCTGGCGCTGCTGTGCATCTGGGCGGCTGGGCTGACGTTATTCACCGGCTGGTCATGGGTGAGTATTGCCGAAAAAATTGGCAGTTTTATCCTCACCATCCTGACCTTCGCCAGCAACCGTACCCGTCGTGACGATACGTGGGTTGATGAAGATGAGTACGAAGATGAAGAAGACGATGCTCCTGTGCAGCGTCGCGAGTCTCGTCGTGCGCGTATTCTGCGCGGCGCGCTGGCGCGTCGTCAGCGTGTTGCCGAGAAATTTGCTAACCCGCTAGGCCGTAAAACCGATGCAGCGCTCTTCTCCGGTAAACGCATGGATGAAGACGAGCAGGTGGCGTACCGCGCTGCGGGCGCTGCAGTCGATCCTGACGATGTACTCTTCTCCGGTAGTCGGGCCACGCCTGGTGACTTTGACGAATACGATCCGCTGTTAAACGGCCACTCGGTCACCGAGCCGGTTGCAGCAGCCGCAGCCGCGACGACCGCAGCCCAGGCCTATGCCGCGCCTGTTGAAGCCGTGATGCCATCAGCACCAGTTTCACCGCCGGAATCCGTTATTCAGCAGCCTCAGGTTGACTGGCAGACTGCACCCGGTGTTCACACCCCGGAACCGGTTATTGCGCCTGAACCTGAAAGCTACATCCCTGTGCAGCAGGAGCAGTGGCAGCAGCCTTATCAGCCGCAGCAGCCTGCGTATGAACCGCAAGATTACCCGCACTATGAACAACCTGTGGCCCAACCTTATCAGGAGTATGTGCCTGAACCGGTTGAACCTGTTCAGCCTTATGTTGAGCCGCAGCCTGAACCTGAAATCGTGGAAGAGGTAAAACCTTCTCGTCCACCTATGTACTATTTTGAAGAAGTTGAAGAGCGTCGTGCGCGTGAACGCGAGCAGCTGGCGGCCTGGTATCAGCCTGTGCCTGAACCGGTGCAGGAGCCGGTTACGAAAGCGCCTTCTGTTTCCGTTCCACCAGTCGACCCGACGCCTGCAATTGCTCCCGTAGCGGAAAGCGTGAAGCAGGCTACTGCGGCCGCTGCCGTGGCTGCACCTGTCTTTAGCCTGGCAACAGGGGGGGCGCCACGTCCTCAGGTGAAGGAGGGGATTGGTCCGCAACTGCCTCGCCCTAACCGCGTTCGCGTTCCAACCCGCCGCGAGCTTGCCTCTTATGGTATCAAGCTGCCTTCCCAGCGTATGGCCGAAGAGAAAGCGCGCGAGCCAGAGTACGAAGATGACGCCGATGAAATGCAGCAAGACGAACTGGCCCGCCAGTTTGCTGCGCAGCAGAATCAACGCTACGGTGAGGAATATCAGCATGATGAGCCTGTGCCGGAAGACGAAGATGACGCGGCAGAAGCCGAATTAGCGCGTCAGTTTGCCGCTACCCAGCAGCAGCGCTATTCCGGTGAACAACCTGCTGGCGCAAATGCGTTCTCGCTGTCGGATTTTGAATTCTCGCCGATGAAAGATCTGGTGGATGATGGCCCGAGCGAGCCTTTATTTACGCCGAGCGTGATGCCGGAAGCTGAGCCTGTGCGCCAGCAACCTGCTCCTGCGCAACAGTCATATGCGCCGCAGCCTCAGCAGCCGGCTCCGCAGGTTTATGCACAGCCCCAGCGGCCGCAACAACAGCCGCCGCAGTTCCAGCAGCCTGCGCCACAGCCGCAGGAGAGTCTGATTCACCCGCTGCTGATGCGTAACGGTGACAGCCGTCCGCTGCAGCGTCCAAGCACGCCGTTGCCGTCTCTGGATCTGTTAACACCGCCGCCGTCAGAGGTGGAACCGGTCGACACCTTCGCGCTTGAGCAGATGGCGCGTTTAGTGGAAGCCCGCCTGGCTGACTTCCGTATCAAGGCGGATGTGGTGAATTATTCTCCGGGTCCTGTGATCACCCGTTTTGAACTGAACCTGGCGCCTGGCGTAAAAGCCGCGCGTATTTCCAACCTGTCCCGCGACCTGGCGCGTTCTCTGTCGACCGTTGCGGTGCGTGTGGTGGAAGTGATACCGGGCAAACCGTATGTTGGACTGGAGTTGCCGAACAAGAAACGTCAGACCGTCTACCTGCGTGAAGTGCTGGATAACACCAAATTCCGCGACAACCCATCTCCGTTGACCGTGGTACTGGGTAAAGATATTGCCGGCGATCCGGTCGTGGCAGACCTCGCGAAAATGCCTCACCTGCTGGTAGCCGGTACCACCGGTTCTGGTAAGTCCGTCGGTGTGAACGCCATGATCCTCAGCATGCTCTATAAAGCGCAACCGGAAGATGTGCGTTTCATCATGATCGACCCGAAAATGCTCGAACTGTCGGTCTACGAAGGCATCCCACACCTGCTGACCGAAGTGGTAACCGACATGAAAGACGCCGCCAACGCCCTGCGCTGGAGCGTCAATGAGATGGAACGCCGCTACAAGCTGATGTCTGCGTTAGGCGTGCGTAACCTGGCAGGTTATAACGAGAAAATCGCCCAGGCAGTGCGCATGGGACGTCCGATTCCGGATCCTTACTGGAAGCCGGGTGACAGCATGGATGCCCAGCATCCGGTGCTGGAAAAACTGCCTTATATCGTCGTGCTGGTGGATGAGTTTGCTGACCTGATGATGACCGTCGGTAAGAAAGTAGAAGAGTTGATTGCCCGTCTGGCGCAGAAAGCGCGTGCGGCCGGTATTCACCTTGTGCTGGCGACCCAGCGTCCTTCCGTGGACGTTATTACTGGTCTTATCAAAGCGAACATTCCGACGCGTATCGCCTTTACCGTATCGAGTAAAATTGACTCTCGTACCATTCTTGACCAGGGCGGCGCAGAGTCGCTGCTGGGTATGGGTGACATGCTCTATTCCGGCCCGAACTCCACCTCTCCGGTGCGTGTCCACGGTGCGTTCGTCCGTGATGAGGAAGTTCACGCCGTGGTGCAGGACTGGAAAGCGCGCGGTCGTCCACAATACGTTGACGGTATTACCAGCGATACGGAAAGTGAAGGCGGCGGCGGTGGTTTCGACGGCGGTGAAGAGCTGGATCCATTATTCGATCAGGCGGTTAACTTCGTTACCGAAAAACGTAAAGCGTCCATCTCTGGCGTACAGCGCCAGTTCCGCATCGGCTATAACCGCGCGGCGCGTATCATCGAACAGATGGAAGCGCAGGGCATTGTGAGTGAGCAGGGGCATAACGGTAACCGCGAGGTGCTGGCACCGCCGCCGTTTGATTAACCTTCCGCGATTGCAAAGAAGGGTAAATCAGCCAAAATTAAGCATTTTCTTCTGTCGCCTGCCCTCGGGCAGGTCCAGAATAGAAGACGGAAACCCCATATCGGGAAGACGTATTTTAAGGAATAACAATGAAAAAAATCGCCATCGCCTGTGCATTACTCACCAGTTTTGTCGCCAGCAGCGTCTGGGCTGATGCAGCCAGCGACCTTAAAAGCCGACTGGATAAAGTAAGCAGCTTCCACGCCAGCTTCACGCAAAAAGTGATTGACGGCAGCGGCAATGCGGTGCAGGAAGGCCAGGGAGATTTGTGGGTGAAACGCCCAAATCTGTTTAACTGGCACATGACCCAGCCGGATGAAAGCATCCTGGTGTCTGACGGGAAAACGCTGTGGTTCTTCAACCCGTTCGTTGAGCAGGCAACCGCGACCTGGCTGAAAGATGCCACCAGCAATACACCCTTTATGCTGATTGCCCGCAACCAGTCCAGCGACTGGCAGCAGTACAATATTAAACAGACCGGTGACGAGTTTGTCCTGACGCCGAAAGGCAGCAACGGCAACCTGAAGCAGTTCACCATTAACGTAAGCACCAACGGTACCATTAATCAGTTCGGCGCGGTTGAGCAGGACGATCAGCGCAGCAGCTACCAGCTCAAATCTCAGCAGAACGGCGCCGTTGATGCATCGAAATTCACCTTTACCCCGCCGAAGGGCGTAACGGTGGACGACCAACGTAAGTAAGAGGCGTGAGTGAGCAATCTGTCGCTCGATTTTTCAGATAACGCGTTTCAACCTCTGGCCGCTCGTATGCGGCCAGAAAATTTAGCGCAGTATATCGGCCAGCAGCACCTGCTGGCTGCCGGTAAGCCATTGCCGCGCGCCATTGAGGCCGGACATCTTCACTCCATGATCCTCTGGGGACCGCCCGGCACTGGCAAAACCACGCTTGCGGAAGTGATCGCCCGCTATGCAAACGCGGACGTTGAACGCATCTCAGCGGTCACGTCCGGCGTGAAAGAGATCCGCGAAGCGATCGAGCGTGCACGGCAGAACCGCAATGCCGGGCGTCGGACCATCCTCTTCGTGGACGAAGTCCACCGATTCAACAAAAGCCAGCAGGATGCCTTCCTGCCGCACATTGAAGACGGCACGATCTTCTTCATTGGTGCGACCACCGAAAACCCGTCGTTTGAACTCAACTCAGCGCTGCTTTCCCGCGCGCGCGTTTACCTCCTTAAATCGCTGACCACAGAGGATATCGAAAAGGTCCTTACTCAGGCGATGGAAGATAAAGCGCGTGGTTACGGTGGGCAGGATATTGTTCTGCATGACGACACGCGTCGTGCGATTGCGGAGCTGGTCAACGGTGATGCGCGTCGGGCGCTGAACACGCTGGAGATGATGGCCGATATGGCCGAAGTCGACGATGCCGGCAAGCGGGTGCTGAAGCCTGAACTGCTTACCGAAATTGCTGGTGAACGCAGCGCGCGCTTCGATAATAAAGGCGATCGTTTTTACGATTTAATTTCGGCGCTGCATAAGTCCGTGCGCGGCAGCGCACCGGATGCGGCGCTGTACTGGTACGCGCGCATTATCACTGCCGGTGGCGATCCACTGTATGTTGCGCGCCGCTGCCTGGCGATTGCTTCAGAAGATGTCGGCAATGCTGACCCTCGCGCCATGCAGGTCGCGCTGTCGGCCTGGGACTGTTTCACCCGCGTAGGTCCGGCGGAAGGTGAACGTGCGATTGCGCAGGCGATTGTCTATCTGGCCTGTGCGCCGAAAAGCAATGCCGTCTATACCGCGTTTAAAGCGGCGATGTCTGACGCGCGTGAACGTCCGGACTACGATGTGCCGGTGCACTTGCGTAACGCGCCGACCAAACTGATGAAAGAGATGGGGTATGGGCAGGAGTACCGTTACGCTCATGATGAACCCAATGCCTACGCTGCTGGCGAGGAATATTTCCCGCAGGAGATGGCACAAACGCGCTATTATCACCCCACAAACAGAGGTCTTGAAGGCAAGATTGGTGAAAAGCTCACCTGGCTCGCCGGACAGGATCAAAATAGCCCTATAAAACGCTACCGTTAGTTCAATCGTTGCGGTAATGTTGGCAATGTATCCTTGTGGCCGCAGGCTGTGGTCACATTTTCCTATTTTAATTCGATAAGCACAGGATAAGCATGCTCGATCCCAATCTGCTGCGTAATGAGCCAGACGCAGTCGCTGAAAAACTGGCACGCCGGGGCTTTAAGCTGGATGTAGATAAGCTGCGCGCTCTTGAAGAGCGTCGTAAAGTTCTGCAGGTACAAACTGAAAATCTGCAGGCAGAGCGTAATTCTCGATCGAAATCCATTGGCCAGGCGAAAGCGCGCGGGGAAGATATTGAGCCATTACGCCTGGAAGTGAACAAGCTGGGTGAAGAACTGGATCAGGCGAAAGCTGAGCTGGATGTTCTTCAGACCGAAATTCGTGATATTGCCCTGGCTATTCCGAATATTCCTGACGACAGCGTCCCTGTCGGCAAAGATGAAAACGACAACGTTGAAGTGAAACGCTGGGGTACGCCTCGTGAGTTTGACTTTGACGTGCGCGATCACGTGACGCTGGGCGAAATGCACGCGGGTCTGGACTTTGCGGCAGCGGTTAAGCTGACCGGCTCTCGCTTCGTGGTGATGAAAGGCCAGATTGCTCATCTGCACCGCGCGCTGGCGCAGTTCATGCTGGATCTGCACACCGAGCAGCATGGCTACAGCGAAACCTATGTCCCGTATCTGGTCAACCACGATACGCTGTACGGTACCGGTCAGTTGCCGAAATTTGCCGGCGATCTGTTCCACACCCGTCCGCTGGACGAGGAAGCGGACAGCAGCAACTACGCGCTGATCCCAACCGCTGAAGTGCCGCTGACTAACCTCGTTCGTGATGAGATCATCGACGAAGACGACCTGCCAATTAAACTGACAGCACATTCACCGTGCTTCCGTTCTGAAGCGGGTTCTTACGGTCGCGACACCCGCGGTCTGATCCGTATGCACCAGTTCGATAAAGTTGAAATGGTGCAGATCGTCCGTCCTGAAGAATCCATGGACGCGCTGGAAGAGATGACCGGCCACGCTGAAAAAGTGCTGGAGCTGCTGGGTCTGCCGTACCGTCGTATGGCCCTGTGTACGGGTGATATGGGCTTTGGCGCCTGCAAAACCTTCGATCTGGAAGTGTGGGTCCCTGCGCAGAACACCTACCGAGAAATCTCCTCCTGCTCAAACGTCTGGGATTTCCAGGCGCGTCGTATGCAGGCACGCTGCCGCAGCAAATCTGACAAGAAAACCCGTCTGGTGCATACCCTGAACGGTTCTGGTCTGGCTGTTGGCCGTACGCTGGTTGCCGTGCTGGAAAACTACCAGCAGGCAGATGGCCGCATCGAGATCCCTGAAGTGCTGCGTCCATACATGAAAGGCCAGCAGTACATCGGCTAATTATTTGCTTCAAAACAAAAAAGCGCCTGCGGGCGCTTTTTTTATGCCTCTCAATTGATACGACGCAATACCCCCTCCCTCTAAAGTAGTAATACTGCTGCGAATGAAAGTCAGCATAAAAAGCTGATAACGAAGAAATTCGATATATATAAAACTATATAGCGGTTCGCGCCGCCTCTCTTTTCTTTGTGAGCAACCAAAGTGAGTCTCTATGAAAATCAACGCGCCTGAAGCATTAATGGCTGCCGAGGTCACTCGCCGTGGGTTGATGAAAACCACGGCAATAGGCGGCCTGGCCGTCGCCAGCAGCGCCTTCACGCTTCCTTTCACCCGACTGGCGTCGGCGGCAGATGCACTGTCTCCGGCCACTTCGCCGGAAAAAGTGGTGTGGAGTGCCTGTACCGTAAACTGCGGTAGCCGTTGTCCACTGCGTATGCATGTGGTGGATGGCGAAATTAAATATGTCGAAACCGATAATACCGGCGACGATAACTATGAAGGGTTACATCAGGTTCGTGCTTGTCTGCGCGGACGCTCCATGCGTCGTCGCGTGTATAACCCGGATCGCCTGAAATACCCGATGAAGCGTGTCGGTAAGCGTGGGGAAGGTAAGTTCGAGCGGATAAGCTGGGATGAAGCCTACGATATCATCGCCACCAATATGCAGCGTCTGATTAAAGAGTACGGCAACGAATCCATCTACCTGAACTACGGTACCGGGACGCTCGGCGGCACGCTGACCCGTTCCTGGCCACCGGGAAAAACGCTGGTCGCACGCCTGATGAACTGCTGCGGTGGTTATCTTAATCACTATGGTGACTACTCTTCTGCGCAGATCGCTGCTGGCCTGAACTACACCTACGGTGGCTGGGCGGACGGCAACAGCCCGTCCGATATCGAAAACAGTAAGCTGGTCGTCCTGTTCGGTAACAACCCGGGTGAAACGCGTATGAGCGGCGGCGGGGTGACTTACTACCTGGAACAGGCCCGCGCCAAATCCAATGCCCGGATGATCATCATCGATCCGCGCTATACCGATACCGGTGCAGGGCGTGAAGATGAGTGGATCCCGATTCGTCCTGGTACCGATGCGGCACTGGTCTCTGCGCTGGCGTGGGTAATGATCACCGAAAACCTCGTCGATCAGCCGTTCCTGGATAAATACTGTGTCGGTTATGACGAGAAAACGTTGCCAGCCGGTGCGCCTGCCAATGGTCACTACAAGGCGTATATTCTCGGTCAGGGCAGCGACGGCGTGGCGAAAACGCCTGAGTGGGCGTCCACCATTACCGGTATTCCGGTCGAGCGTATTGTTCAGCTGGCGCGTGAAATTGGGTCAGCCAAACCGGCTTACATCAGTCAGGGCTGGGGTCCGCAGCGCCACGCAAACGGCGAAATCGCGACCCGTGCCATCTCCATGCTCTCCATTTTGACCGGCAACGTGGGCATCCATGGTGGGAATACCGGCGCCCGTGAAGGCTCGTATTCGCTGCCGTTTGAACGCATGCCGACCCTGGACAACCCCGTGCAGACCAGCATCTCCATGTTTATGTGGACGGATGCAATCGAACGTGGTCCTGAGATGACCGCGCTGCGCGACGGGGTACGAGGCAAAGACAAGCTGGATGTGCCGATCAAGATGATCTGGAACTATGCCGGTAACTGTCTCATTAACCAGCACTCCGAAATCAACCGTACCCATGACATCCTGCAGGACGACAAGAAGTGCGAAATGATTGTGGTGATCGATTGCCACATGACCTCCTCGGCAAAATATGCCGATATTTTGCTGCCAGACTGCACCGCCTCTGAGCAAATGGACTTCGCGCTGGATGCCTCCTGCGGCAACATGTCCTACGTGATTTTCACCGATCGGGCCATCAAGCCACGCTTCGAATGTAAAACTATCTATGAGATGACCTCCGAGCTGGCGAAACGTCTTGGCGTTGAGCAGCAGTTTACCGAGGGAAGAACGCAGGAAGGATGGATGCGCCATCTGCACGAACTTTCCCGTAAAGCGATTCCGGACCTGCCGGACTTCGATGCCTTCCGCCAGCAGGGAATGTACAAACAGCGTGACCCGGAAGGGCACCACGTGGCGTACAAAGCCTTCCGTGAAGATCCGCAGGTGAATCCGCTGACCACGCCGTCGGGAAAAATCGAAATCTACTCTGAAGAACTGGCAAAAATTGCGTCTACCTGGGAGCTGCCGGAAGGAGATGTTATCGATCCGCTGCCGATCTACACGCCAGGCTTTGAAAACTACAACGATCCGCTGACGGCGAAATTCCCCCTGCAGTTGACCGGTTTCCACTACAAAGCGCGTGTCCACTCCACCTACGGTAACGTCGACGTACTGAAAGCTGCCTGCCGACAGGAGATGTGGATAAACCCGATGGATGCCAAAGCGCGCGGCATCAGCAATGGCGACCGCGTGCGAATCTTTAACGGCCGCGGCGAGGTCCATATTGAAGCCAAAGTGACACCGCGTATGATGCCCGGCGTTGTGGCGCTGGGGGAAGGTGCCTGGTACAGCCCGGATGCAAACCGCATGGATCAGGCTGGCAGTATCAACGTACTGACCACGCAGCGTCCGTCGCCGCTGGCGAAAGGCAACCCATCCCACACAAACCTTGTCCAGGTTGAAAAGGTTTAAGGAGTAACCGATGACAACCCAGTATGGATTTTTTATTGATTCCAGCCGTTGCACCGGGTGCAAAACCTGCGAGCTGGCCTGTAAAGATTACAAAGACCTGACCCCGGACGTGAGCTTCCGCCGCATCTACGAATACGCCGGAGGCGACTGGCAGGAAGATAACGGCGTCTGGCATCAGAACGTCTTTGCGTATTATCTGTCGATTGCCTGCAACCACTGTGAAGATCCCGCCTGCACGAAGGTCTGCCCGAGCGGAGCGATGCACAAGCGCGAAGACGGTTTTGTGGTGGTCGATGAAGATGTCTGCATCGGCTGTCGCTACTGCCATATGGCCTGTCCGTACGGCGCGCCCCAGTACAACGCCGCGAAGGGCCATATGACAAAATGCGACGGCTGCCACACCCGCGTAGCGGATGGCAAAAAGCCGATTTGCGTCGAGTCCTGTCCACTACGCGCGCTGGACTTCGGTCCCATTGAAGAACTGCGTCAAAAACACGGTCAACTTGCTGCAGTGGCACCGCTGCCGTCTGCGCACTTCACGAAGCCGAGTATTGTGATTAAACCTAACGCCAACAGCCGTCCTACAGGTGATACCACCGGCTATCTGGCAAATCCGAAGGAGGTGTGAGATGGGAAGTGGATGGCATGAATGGCCGCTGATGATCTTCACGGTCTTTGGTCAGTGCGTGGCGGGCGGTTTCATTGTGCTCGCACTGGCGTTGTTGAAAGGCAATCTGAATGCCGAGCAGCAACAGCGTCTGGTGCTGAGCATGTTTGGCCTGTGGGTGCTCATGGGGATTGGCTTCATTGCTTCTACGCTGCACCTGGGCTCACCGATGCGCGCGTTTAACTCCCTGAACCGCGTAGGCGCCTCGTCTCTCAGTAACGAGATTGCCAGCGGGGCAATTTTCTTTGCCGTCGGTGGGCTGGGCTGGCTGCTGGCTGCAATGAAGAAGTTGCCGGCGGGTCTGCGCAGCCTGTGGCTGATAGTGACCATGGTGCTGGGCGTGGTGTTCGTGTGGATGATGGTGCGTGTTTATAACACCATCGATACTGTCCCCACCTGGTACAGTGTCTGGACGCCAATGAGCTTCTTCCTGACGATGTTTATCGGCGGGCCGTTGCTGGGTTATCTGCTGCTGCGCGTAGCGGGTGTCGATGGCTGGGCAATGCGTTTGCTGCCTGCCGTTTCGCTGCTGGCGCTGGTGGTGAGTGCTGTCGTTGCCCTGATGCAGGGGGCCGAACTGGCAACCATTCACAGTTCGATTCAGCAGGCCTCTGCCCTGGTGCCGGATTACGGTTCTCTGATGGCCTGGCGTATCGTTCTGCTGGTCGCGGCGTTGGTATTCTGGATTACCCCTCAGCTTAAAGGTTACCAGCCCGCGCTGCCGCTGTTGTCACTGGCCTTCGTGCTGGTACTTGCGGGGGAACTGATTGGTCGTGGGGTATTCTACGGGTTACATATGACCGTGGGTATGGCTATCGCCAGTTAACTTTGTATTTGATTATACAAAGCCGGGCCTGAGCGCCCGGCTTTTTCTTTTTTTCGATCATGAAATTTTTCGACTGTCGTTTTGTTTTAATTTTGGCCATTAATAAATAAAAACAGATACATAATTAATATCTATAGCAGGCGTGGCATTAGCAGGATAAGTTTTTTAAATCGACAGGGAACATATTGTGCGAGCCCGCTAAATCAGTGGATTGACTTTGTTTTTGCCAGTGGCATGATGCGCACGAAATCTGAACTTCCTCACGGCTTTTAATCCATGACCACCTATACCCGGCCAGTGCTTCTGCTGCTCTGTGGCCTGCTGCTGTTGACCCTGGCGATCGCAGTGTTAAATACGCTCGTCCCGCTGTGGCTCGCCCATGAAAACTTACCAACCTGGCAGGTGGGTATGGTCAGCTCGTCCTTTTTTACCGGGAACCTGCTGGGCACGCTATTGACCGGAAGCCTGATTAAGCGCTTTGGCTTTAATCGCAGCTATTATCTGGCCTCGCTGATTTTCGCCGCCGGTTGCGCGGGACTCGGCCTGATGGTCGGCTTCTGGAGCTGGATGGTATGGCGCTTTATCGCTGGCGTAGGCTGCGCGATGATTTGGGTGGTCGTTGAAAGTGCGCTGATGTGCAGCGGCACGTCGCGTAACCGCGGACGTCTGCTGGCGGCCTATATGATGGTTTACTATGTGGGTACCGTGCTGGGACAACTGATGGTCAGCAAGCTGCCAACCGACCTGATGAGCGTTCTGCCGTGGGTAACGGGCATGGTGCTGGCCGCTATCCTGCCTCTGCTCTTTACGCGCATTGTTAACCAGAACAGCGAACATCAGGAAGCGAGCCACATTTGGCCGATGCTGAGACTTCGTCAGGCGCGTCTGGGCGTTAACGGCTGCATTATCTCCGGGATTGTACTGGGCTCGCTCTATGGCCTGATGCCGCTTTATCTGAATCATCAGGGCGTCAGCGATTCCGGTATAGGCTTTTGGATGGCGGTCATGGTCAGCGCGGGTATTGTCGGACAGTGGCCGATTGGCCGTCTTGCCGATCGCTTCGGTCGCCTGCTGGTGCTGCGCGTTCAGGTCTTCGTGGTGATCATGGGATGCCTCGCCATGCTCAGCAACGCCGCGATGGCACCTGCGCTGTTTATTCTGGGGGCTGCCGGTTTTACGCTCTATCCGGTCGCGATGGCCTGGGCCTGTGAGAAAGTTGAACATCACCAGCTGGTGGCAATGAACCAGGCGCTGCTACTGAGCTATACCATCGGCAGTTTATTAGGGCCGACGTTTACCGCGATGCTGATGCAGAATTATTCCGACAATTTATTATTTATCATGATCGCCAGCGTCTCCTTTATTTATCTCCTGATGCTGCTGCGCAAAGCGGGCGAACACCCAACGCCTGTGGCACATGCCTGATCAATTAAAAGCCAGTCATCGACTGGCTTTTTTGTCCCCATCACATATAAGAGTTTTACGCATTGTTTGTTTATTGCGCCAGGCGATAATTCAGGTGAGTCTATCACTTAAAGGCAGCAATCATGTTTACACGTCGTTTTTCCACTACCGCACTGGCAGTATTGTTGTCTTTGACGTTTGCTACAGCGCCGGTCATGGCTAACCCTGGAAACGGGAATGGCGGAGGTGGTCACGGTAACAGTGGCGGGCAAGGTAATGGCGGCAATCATGGCAATTCCGGGAGTCATGGTAACGGAAATTCCGGTACCCATGGCAATAAACAAAATAATGGACAAGACAATCCGGGTAAATCGAATAAAAGCGTCAGTGATGATGTTAATGCTCGCGTGAGCTTCGATCACGCACGTCATCTGGCACTGAACTATGGGTTAACGGGGTATGAATCACTGCCTCCTGGCATTGCGAAAAACCTCGCACGCGGTAAACCGCTGCCTCCGGGCATTGCGAAGAAAACCGTGCCGGCTTCTATGTTGGGCCAGCTTCCTTCCTATCCTGGCTATGAATGGCGGGTAGTGGGTGACGATCTGGTCTTAATTGCGCTGAGTACTGCAATTGTGACTACCGTTATTAACGGCGTCTTTAAATAGAATATAAAAAGGCCCGGTTTTCACCGGGCCTTTCTTTAATACATCACCTTGTGGCCGTACTGTTCAAGAATACCTTTGACGCGTTCCATCGTCTCTTTCTTCGGCGGCTTCACGCCATCGAGTTTGTACTCTTCGCCCATTGCTACCCATTTATGTTTACCCAGCTCGTGATAGGGCAGAAGTTCGATTTTCTCGACGTTGCCCATGTCGCGGGTAAATTCTCCCAGACGGTGTGCGGAGTCGTCGTCATCTGACCAGCCAGGAACCACCACATAGCGGATCCAGGTTTTGATGCCTTTATCGGCAATGTATTTGGCGAATTCCAGCGTGCGGTGGTTAGAGACGCCAACCAGGTTCTGGTGGATCTCATCGTTCATTTGCTTGAGATCGAGCATGACCAGATCGGTCACTTCGAGCAATTCGTCAATAACCGGGTCGTAGCGGCGCACAAAGCCATTGGTATCCAGGCAGGTATGAATACCTTCTTTGCGGCAGGCGCGGAACCAGTCGCGAACAAACTCGGCCTGAAGAATAGCCTCGCCGCCGGATGCGGTTACACCGCCGCCGGACGCGTTCATAAAGTGGCGATAGGTCACCACCTCTTTCATCAATTCTTCAACGGTCACTTCTTTCCCGCCATGCGTATCCCAGGTGTCACGGTTATGGCAGTACAGGCAGCGCATCAGGCAGCCCTGGAAAAAGGTAATAAAGCGGATACCCGGGCCATCGACGGTGCCACAGGATTCAAAGGAGTGAATGCGACCAATAGTTGACATTGCGGTGATATCTCCAGCATCGGCCCGTCCGGGGCCTGAGTATGCACAGCTCAAAACCGGCTGTGTTGAAGTCTGTTTTGGCTGATATCCATTGAGTATAGATAGCGGACAAAAGAGACTGAGGTGGAGAGGGTGCTAAAAAGGCCCCACTGACGTGGAGCCTTTATTGTACGCTTTTTAACGCGTGATTTCAGTCAATTCCAGTTAAATGGACTGAGTGAAAGTACGGGTGATAACGTCCTGCTGCTGTTCTTTAGTCAGGGAGTTAAAACGTACTGCGTAGCCAGATACGCGGATGGTCAGCTGAGGATATTTCTCAGGATGTTCCATCGCGTCGAGCAGCATTTCACGGTTCATCACGTTCACGTTCAGGTGCTGACCACCTTCGATGGACGCTTCGTGGTGGAAGTAACCATCCATCAGACCCGCGAGGTTAGTTTTACGCACTTCGTCGTCTTTACCCAGCGCATTTGGAACGATAGAGAAGGTGTAAGAGATACCATCTTTCGCGTAAGCAAACGGCAGTTTAGCAACGGAAGTCAGAGAGGCTACAGCACCTTTCTGGTCACGACCGTGCATTGGGTTAGCACCTGGGCCGAATGGCGCGCCAGCACGACGACCGTCTGGGGTGTTACCTGTTTTCTTACCATACACTACGTTAGAGGTGATGGTCAGAACAGACTGAGTCGGGATAGCGTTACGGTAAGTAGTCAGTTTCTGAATTTTCTTCATGAAACGTTCTACCAGGTCAACCGCCATGTCATCAACGCGAGAATCGTTGTTACCAAACTGCGGGTATTCGCCTTCGATTTCGAAGTCTACAGCCAGGCCGTCTTCGTCACGAACTGGTTTAACTTTCGCATATTTGATAGCAGACAGGGAGTCAGCAGCAACGGACAGACCTGCGATACCACACGCCATGGTGCGAACGACGTCACGGTCGTGCAGCGCCATCAGTGAGGCTTCGTAGCTGTACTTGTCGTGCATGTAGTGGATAACGTTCAGTGCAGTGACGTACTGTTTAGCCAGCCAGTCCATGAAGTGATCCATACGCTCCATCACTTCGTCGAACTTCAGAACGTCGCCTTTGATTGGTTCAGACTTAGGACCAACCTGCATTTTCAGTTTTTCATCAACGCCGCCGTTGATTGCATACAGCATGGTTTTCGCCAGGTTTGCACGCGCACCGAAGAACTGCATTTGTTTACCAACGACCATTGGGCTTACGCAGCAAGCGATAGCGTAGTCATCGTTGTTGAAGTCCGGACGCATCAGGTCATCGTTCTCGTACTGCAGAGAAGAGGTGTCGATAGACACTTTAGCGGCGAATTTCTTGAAGTTCAGAGGCAGTTTTTCAGACCACAGAACGGTGATATTTGGCTCCGGAGAAGGCCCCATGGTGTACAGGGTATTCAGGAAGCGGAAGCTGTTTTTGGTAACCAGCGTACGGCCGTCAACGCCCATACCACCGATTGATTCAGTTGCCCAGATTGGGTCACCGGAGAACAGCTCATCGTATTCAGGAGTACGCAGGAAGCGAACCATACGCAGTTTCATGACCAGGTGGTCAATCATTTCCTGAGCGTCTTGCTCGGTGATTTTGCCTGCTTTGATGTCGCGTTCGATGTAGGCATCCAGGAAGGTGGATACGCGACCGAAGGACATTGCTGCGCCGTTCTGAGACTTAACCGCGGCCAGGTAGCCGAAGTAGGTCCACTGGATAGCTTCCTGAGCGTTGGTAGCAGGACCAGAGATATCGCAGCCATACTTCGCAGCCATCTCTTTGATCTGACCCAGCGCGCGGTGCTGTTCAGCGATTTCTTCACGCAGACGGATAGTCGCTTCCAGGTTTACGCCGTTTTCCAGGTCAGACTGCAGGGAAACGAATTGGGCGTATTTGTCTTTCAGCAGGAAGTCGATACCGTACAGTGCAACACGACGGTAGTCACCGATGATACGGCCACGGCCATATGCATCTGGCAGACCAGTCAGAACACCAGATTTACGGCAGTTCAGAATGTCTTTGGTGTAAACATCAAATACACCCTGGTTGTGGGTTTTGCGGTATTCGGTGAAGATTTTTTTCAGCATTGGGTCCAGCTCGCGGTTATACGCTTTGCAGGAACCTTCAACCATTTTGATACCACCGAACGGAATAATTGCGCGTTTCAGTGGTGCTTCAGTCTGCAGACCAACGATTTTCTCAAGGGCTTTGTTGATGTAGCCAGCATCGTGAGAAGTGATGGTGGAAGCAACGGAGGTGTCAAAATCAACTGGCGCGTGAGTGCGGTTTTCCAGTTTAACGCCTTCCATTACGCTGTCCCACAGCTTGGTGGTCGCATCAGTTGCGCCAGCCAGGAAGGATTCGTCACCTTCATACGGGGTATAGTTTTTCTGAATGAAGTCACGTACGTTTACTTCATTCTGCCAGTCACCTTTCGCAAAACCTTCCCAGGCTGTGGCTAACTTTTCATTAAGCTCGGACATGTAACACCTACCTTCTTAAGTGGATTTTTTATTTACTGCCTGAGAAAACCATCAATGATGATCGTCGCCACGCAGGTAAATGACCCAGTATGTCAACCCAACTAACAGACCCCCACCGATAATGTTCCCGATAGTGACAGGGATCAGGTTATCAGTAATGAAATTCATAATAGTCAGGTGAGAGAAACTTTCCGGGGATGAACCAACTGCGGTCCAGAACTCCGGGCTCGCAAAGTCGCGGATGACAATGCCCATTGGGATCATGAACATATTCGCGATACTGTGCTCAAAGCCGCTGGCAACAAACATCGCAACCGGCAGAACCATAATTAAGGCTTTGTCCATCAGGCTACGACCCGAGTAGCTCATCCATACAGCCAGGCAGACCATGAGGTTAGCGAGGATGCCGAGAGCAACGGCTTCGATAAATGTGTGGTGCATTTTGTGGTCGGCGGTTTGCAGGACGTTGAGCCCCCAGCCACCGTTGGCGGTCATGTACTCGCCAGAAAGCCACATCAACAAAACAAAGAGCAGACAGCCAACCAGGTTACCCACGTAGACGTTAAGCCAGTTACGTGCCAGCTGACCCCAGGTAATTCTTCCGCTGGCCTTTGCCACGACAATCAGCACCGTTGAGGTGAAGAGGTCGGCACCGCAGATAACGCAAAGAATCAGACCCAGTGAGAAGCATATGCCGCCAATCAGTTTGGCCATGCCGAAAGGCATACCAGCAGTACCGGTGGTGGCGGTGATGTAGAAGACGAAAGCGATAGAGATGAACACACCAGCCGTGATCGCCAGATAGAACGTCTTCATCGGGTGTTTCGTTGCTTTATAGACACCCGCTTCTTCGGCAACTTTGGCCATCGCAGCGGGGAGTAAAAGATCAAAAGGGTTGTCAGCTTTCACACTAACTCTCTCTTTATTAAGTCGGCGACGAGATACTAACAAAGCATTATAGAAGAGAAATTGATATAGATCATATCTCGCCTGGCTTATAGGCCCGCAGTATGTATGGTTTTACAACAAATGCGGAGTAAGTATTTGATTATCCGTAAAAAAATAAATTTTAAAAGTTATGAAAAGAGTTGAATTTTTTCGTTCAGCCACCTCTGAAACAGTTAATTAATATGGAGTATTTACCATAAATAGTAACAGTAAAGCTCAGGTAAATATTATTATATTTACCCATGTTTAACTTTATTATTACAATCAACAGTCATTGCCGAAGAAAATAAAAAACGGGGCAATGAAATTGCCCCGTAATATAGCCCAGACGATTGAATACGCCTACTGCTGGTAATGTTATGTGCGCTTATTTTGACCAGTAAGCGGTTTTCGCTTTCTGCAGCTTTTCGTAGGCCTTCAACAGTGACTGATGGGCAGGGAAGGCTTTCAGATCGCTATCAACAGCCTGCAGACCATAGAATGGCTCTTCGCCACTCAGGGCCGCGCTAGCTGCTTCCACGGCCTCTGCACCGTACATACGCACGAAAGCATTCAGATATTGCAGCGGCTCGCGATCGTCTTCCTGTGCCAGCAGCAACAGCGTTTGCAGGCAGCGGTAATAATTGGTGCGCTCGGCAGAGAAAACTGACTGATTGAACTCCATGGTCCACTCGGTCCAAGCCAGGGCCTGATCCAGGTCGCCACCCGCCAGGGCCAGCATCGCTTTCAGCTCACCGATACGCAGGGTATACCAGCCGTTGTCTTTACCGGTCGCCAGACCCAGCAGTTCACGTACGCGTGTGAAGTCATCGTGGCCTTCCTCGTCCAGCTGGGCGATCAGGTTCAGATAATCTTCTTTCTCCCATTCACTGCCTGGGAGAGCCAGCAGCGTTTCACGCAGATGCGCGCCCATGCTGTTATTCGCCAGCCACAGATCTTCAGCCGGGTAGATGTCGGACATGCCAGGAACAATAATGCGGCACGCGTAGACGCCAAGGTGCTCGTAGTCGGCGATATAGACGTCCTGGTCTTCGGCTTTGAAAATAGCCATCAGCGTAGCGAACTCTTCTTCCGTGGTACCGGCAAAGCTCCAGTCCACAAACGGATAGTCGGCGTCCTGTTTGAACATATCCCAGGAGATCAAACCGCTGGAGTCGATGAAGTGGGTTTCGAGGTTGGTATGCTCGGCCACTTCTTCATCGTCGAACGTTGGCGGGGTGAAGACGTCGAGATCTTTCAGGCTACGGCCCTGCAGCAGCTCGGTAACGGTACGCTCCAGCGCCACGCCGAAGTCCGGGTGCGCGCCGAAGGAGGCGAAACAGGTGCCGTTGGCCGGGTTAAACAGCACAACGCAGATAACCGGATATTTACCGCCCAGCGAGCCGTCATAGGCAAAGATTGGGAAACCTTCTGCTTCCAGTTTGGCGATGGATTCCACCACGCCCGGATAACGCGCCAGCACGTCTGCCGGAATTTCAGGCAGGCTGATGGATTCGGCAATAATGCGGTTTTTAATGTGGCGTTCGAAGACTTCAGACAGACCCTGCACGCGGGCTTCATTGCGGGTGTTACCGGCGGACATGCCGTTGGACACATACAGGTTGCCGACGATGTTCATCGGAATATAGACGGTCTGCTCATCAGACTGACGGGTAAACGGCAGGGCGCAAATACCGCGATCTTCGTTACCGGACTGCAGATCGATCAGCATGCTGGCGGTCAGTTCGCTGTCTGGATCGTAGAAGGCACGCAGGCGCGCGTCGAGAATACCTTCCGGCAGTTCGTCGTCTTCGGTCAGCGGGAACCATTTTTCATTTGGATAGTGAACGAACGGGCCGTTAGCGATAGTCTCGCCCAGCCAGAAGTCAGCGAAGAAATAGTTGGTGGACAGACGCTCAAAGTACTCACCCAGCGCAGAGGCCAGTGCCGCTTTTTTTGTCGCGCCTTTACCGTTGGTAAAGCACAGGGCACAGTCTTTATCGCGAATATGCACGGACCAGACATGAGGCACCGGATTGAGCCAGGAGGCTTCTTCGATGTTAAAACCCAGGTCGGTCAGTTTCTGCTGGAAGCGAGCGATGGAATCTTCCAGAGCGGCGTCTTTGCCGGGGATAAACGTTTGAGTCATGGCGTTCACTTTTATCGTACGTAAAGCGCGCAATGATACGGGTTTTGCGTGACAGGTGCTATCTTCGGCGAAAATAAAAGCCTGAGCTATGCTTACATTCAGTAACCTACTGTTAAGGCATAGAAAAATGAAAGCGTTTGATCTCCAGCGGATGGCATTTGATAAAGTCCCACCTGAGTTTTTAGGCGAAGTCGCTCTGCGCAGTCTGTATACCTTCGTCCTGGTCTTTCTGTTTCTCAAGATAACGGGGCGTCGTGGCGTACGACAGATGTCGCTCTTTGAGGTGTTGATCATCCTGACGCTGGGTTCAGCGGCGGGGGACGTCGCCTTTTATGATGATGTGCCGATGGTGCCGGTATTTATCGTCTTTGTCTCACTTGCGCTACTTTACCGCCTTGTGATGTGGCTGATGTCGAAAAGCGAAAAGCTGGAAGATCTGCTTGAAGGGAAGCCGGTCGTTATCGTCGAGGACGGACAGCTGGCCTGGGAAAATGTTCAGAGCGCCAATATGACCGAGTTTGAGTTCTTTATGGAGCTACGCCTGAATAGCGTTGAACAGCTCGGGCAGGTGCGTCTGGCGATAATGGAAACCAACGGGCAGATCAGCGTCTATTACTATTCTGACGACGAGGTGAAGCCTGGGCTTTGTATCCTGCCAGATATGTTGGTCGAGCGTTTCAGAACCGTACCCGAAGCGGGCGAGTATGCCTGCGTGAGATGCAGCCACGTAGTTGCGATGCTGCCAGGGGATCGTCAATTATGCCCTCGCTGTGCAAATCCGGAATGGACGAAGGTTAGCCGGGCTAAACGCATCACCTGACAGCCATTTTGTCGGTTTTGTCTTAGCGAGGCGGCAGATTGTTTTGTGTGACGCAGGGCACATTTCACGGGTCATAAGTTTTAGACATTGCGGCGCGTGTCACTGAATGATAAAACCGATATCCACAGTTATAACTTATGGCTTTTAGCGTGGTGAGGGGAAATGGCTCAAGTCTTTAATTTCAGTTCAGGTCCGGCGATGTTACCGGCAGACGTGCTTAAACAGGCTCAACAGGAACTTTGTGACTGGAATGGTCTCGGTACGTCGGTGATGGAAATCAGCCACCGGGGTAAAGAGTTTATTCAGGTGGCGGAAGAGGCAGAAAAGGATTTTCGCGATCTGCTGAATATCCCCTCGAACTACAAAGTATTGTTCTGTCACGGCGGTGGACGCGGTCAGTTTGCTGGCATCCCACTCAATCTGCTGGGTGACAAAACCACCGCTGATTACGTTGATGCGGGCTACTGGGCGGCCAGTGCGGTAAAAGAAGCGCACAAATACTGCACGCCGAATGTTATCGATGCCAAAGTGACCGTTGACGGTCTGCGTGCCGTAACGCCGATGAGTGAGTGGAAACTTTCCCGTGATGCGGCTTATCTGCACTACTGCCCGAACGAAACCATCGACGGCATCGCTATCCACGAAGAGCCAAACTTTGGTGATAACGTGGTGGTTACCGCGGATCTCTCTTCGACCATCCTTTCCACACCGCTGGATGTCAGCCGTTATGGTGTGATTTACGCTGGCGCACAGAAAAATATCGGTCCTGCTGGCCTGACGATTGTTATCGTACGTGAAGACCTGCTGGGTAAAGCGCATAAATCCTGCCCGTCGATTCTCGATTACACCGTCCTGAACGATAACGATTCCATGTTCAACACCCCACCAACATTTGCCTGGTATCTTTCCGGCCTGGTCTTCAAATGGCTGAAGCAAAACGGCGGCGTGGCGCAGATGGACAAAATTAATCAGCAGAAAGCCGAACTGCTGTATGGCGTGATCGACAAGAGCGATTTCTACCGCAACGATGTGGCGAAAGCTAACCGTTCTCGCATGAACGTGCCGTTCCAGCTGGCGGACAGCAATCTGGACAAAGTGTTCCTGGAAGAGTCCTTCGCGGCAGGCCTGCATGCGCTGAAAGGCCACCGTGTCGTTGGTGGCATGCGTGCTTCTATCTATAATGCGATGCCGCTGGAAGGCGTTAAAGCCCTGACGGATTTCATGATCGATTTCGAACGTCGCCACGGTTAATTGCGCTGTTTTCACCCCCGCAGCGCTGCTGCGGGGTTTTTATTATGTTGAGTTGAGAGTTAAGTTTCATGGAATCCCTGACGTTACAACCTATCGCGCGGGTAGATGGCACCATCAATCTGCCTGGTTCAAAAAGTGTCTCGAACCGCGCTCTGCTGCTGGCAGCTCTGGCAAACGGCACCACCGTCCTTACAAACCTGCTGGACAGCGATGACGTGCGCCATATGCTCAATGCGCTGAAAGCGTTGGGTGTTCATTACACTCTCTCCGACGATCGTACCCGCTGCGAAGTGACCGGCAATGGCGGCGCGCTGCACGCGGGTGAAGAGCTTGAGCTATTTCTGGGTAACGCCGGTACGGCGATGCGCCCGCTGGCGGCAGCCCTGTGTCTGGGTAGCAACAACATCGTGCTGACCGGCGAGCCTCGCATGAAAGAGCGTCCGATTGGCCATCTGGTGGATGCCCTTCGTCAGGGTGGCGCACAGATTGAGTATCTGGAGCAGGAAAATTATCCGCCACTGCGTCTGCGCGGGGGCTTTACCGGCGGTAACGTTGAGGTGGATGGCAGTGTGTCCAGCCAGTTCCTGACGGCGCTGCTGATGACCGCACCGCTGGCACCGCAGGATACGGTGATCGCTATTAAAGGTGACCTGGTCTCCAAACCGTACATTGATATCACGCTGCACCTGATGAAAACCTTCGGTGTCGAGGTTGAAAACCACTCTTATCAGCGCTTCGTTGTTCGCGGTGCCCAGCAGTACCAGTCTCCGGGCAACTATCTTGTTGAAGGTGATGCTTCATCCGCGTCCTATTTTCTCGCCGCTGGTGCAATTAAAGGTGGCACGGTAAAAGTGACCGGCATTGGCCGTAACAGCGTGCAGGGCGACATCCGTTTTGCGGACGTGCTGGAAAAAATGGGCGCCATTGTTACCTGGGGCGATGACTTCATCTCCTGCACCCACGGCGAGCTGAATGCCATCGATATGGACATGAACCATATCCCGGACGCGGCGATGACCATTGCCACGGCGGCGCTGTTTGCCAAAGGCACCACCACGCTGCGTAATATCTACAACTGGCGCGTAAAAGAGACTGACCGTCTGTTCGCGATGGCGACAGAGCTGCGTAAAGTCGGTGCTGAGGTGGAAGAGGGCGAAGACTACATTCGTGTGACCCCTCCGGCAAAACTACAGTTTGCGGAAATCGGAACCTACAACGATCACCGTATGGCGATGTGCTTCTCGTTGGTGGCGCTGTCAGACACCCCTGTCACTATTCTTGATCCGAAATGTACGGCGAAAACGTTCCCGGACTACTTCGAACAGCTGGCACGCATTAGTACTCTGGCCTGATCTCGTGTTGCCGCATCACCCGATGCGGCATTTGCTTACGCTTCATTACGAACACCTCCGCTCATTTCTTCTACACTCTGCTTCAATCATTCCGTAATTTGCACGCAAAGGTAACAGTTGCGCACGTTGGCGCGTATAATGCGCGGCGTTCATGTAAACGGTATGCCTTATTTAAGGAGAAAAAGATGACGGCAGTTGCCCCGGTAATCACCATTGATGGGCCTAGTGGCGCAGGGAAAGGTACTCTGTGCAAAGCGATGGCGGAAGCATTGCAATGGCATCTTTTAGATTCGGGAGCAATCTATCGCGTGCTGGCTCTGGCTGCGCTGCATCATCATGTGGATGTGGCCTCTGAAGAAGCGCTGGTTCCGCTGGCTGCGCATCTGGATGTGCGTTTCGTTTCGACCGATGGCAACCTGGAAGTCATCCTTGAAGGGGAAGACGTGAGCGGCGAAATCCGTACTCAGGAAGTGGCTAATGCAGCCTCCCAGGTGGCGGCCTTCCCGCGCGTTCGCGAGGCGCTGTTACGTCGTCAGCGAGCTTTCCGTGACGCCCCGGGTCTGATTGCTGACGGACGTGATATGGGAACCGTGGTATTCCCTGATGCGCCTGTGAAAATTTTCCTTGACGCCTCTTCGGAAGAACGTGCTCAACGCCGCATGCTTCAGTTGCAGGAAAAGGGGTTTAGTGTTAACTTTGATCGCCTTTTATCCGAGATAAAAGAGCGCGATGACCGCGATCGTAACCGCGCCGTCGCCCCACTTGTTCCTGCAGAAGATGCATTAGTTCTGGATTCAACCAGTTTAACTATTGAGCAAGTGATTGAAAAAGCGCTACAATATGCGCGCCAGAAACTGGCACTCGCGTAATCGCGACCGATTTAGTAGTACCCCCGCTGCAATGGATTGACGGCGGGTATGTGAAACAACCCCATCCGGCACGGAGCCAGGTGGACGTTATATTAACCTGAAGATTAAACATGACTGAATCTTTTGCTCAACTATTTGAAGAATCCTTAAAAACAATCGAAACCCGTCCGGGTTCCATCGTTCGTGGTGTTGTTGTTGCTATCGACAAAGACGTAGTACTGGTTGACGCCGGTCTGAAATCTGAGTCCGCCATTCCGGCAGAGCAGTTCAAAAACGCCCAGGGCGAGCTGGAAATCCAGGTTGGTGACGAAGTTGACGTTGCTCTGGATGCAGTGGAAGACGGCTTCGGTGAAACCCTGCTGTCCCGTGAGAAAGCTAAGCGTCACGAAGCTTGGATCACGCTGGAAAAAGCTTACGAAGAAGCTGAAACTGTAGTCGGTGTTATCAACGGCAAAGTTAAAGGCGGCTTCACTGTTGAGCTGAATGGTATTCGTGCGTTCCTGCCAGGTTCACTGGTAGACGTTCGTCCAGTCCGTGACACCCTGCACCTCGAAGGCAAAGAGCTTGAGTTCAAAGTAATCAAGCTGGACCAGAAGCGTAACAACGTTGTTGTATCCCGTCGTGCCGTTATCGAATCCGAAAACAGCGCAGAACGCGATCAGCTGCTGGAAAACCTGCAGGAAGGCATGGAAGTCAAAGGTATCGTTAAGAACCTCACTGACTACGGCGCATTCGTTGACCTGGGCGGCGTTGATGGCCTGCTGCACATCACCGACATGGCGTGGAAACGCGTTAAGCACCCAAGCGAAATCGTGAACGTGGGCGACGAAATCACTGTTAAAGTGCTGAAGTTCGACCGCGAGCGTACTCGTGTATCCCTCGGCCTGAAACAGCTGGGCGAAGATCCATGGGTAGCTATCGCTAAGCGTTACCCAGAAGGTACTAAACTGACTGGTCGCGTAACCAACCTGACTGACTACGGCTGCTTCGTTGAAATCGAAGAAGGCGTTGAAGGCCTGGTGCACGTTTCCGAAATGGACTGGACCAACAAAAACATCCACCCATCCAAAGTTGTTAACGTTGGTGATGTAGTGGAAGTGATGGTTCTGGATATCGACGAAGAACGTCGTCGTATCTCCCTGGGCCTGAAGCAGTGCAAAAACAACCCATGGCAGCAGTTCGCGGAAACCCACAACAAGGGTGACCGTGTTGAAGGTAAAATCAAGTCTATCACTGACTTCGGTATCTTCATCGGCCTGGACGGCGGCATCGATGGCCTGGTTCACCTGTCTGACATCTCCTGGAACGTTGCAGGCGAAGAAGCAGTTCGTGAATACAAAAAAGGCGACGAAATCGCTGCAGTTGTTCTGCAGGTTGACGCAGAGCGTGAGCGTATCTCCCTGGGCGTTAAACAGCTCGCAGAAGATCCGTTCAACAACTGGGTTGCACTGAACAAGAAAGGCGCAATCGTAAACGGTAAAGTGACTGCAGTTGACGCTAAAGGCGCAACCGTAGAACTGGCTGACGGCGTTGAAGGTTACCTGCGCGCTTCTGAAGCTTCCCGTGACCGCGTTGAAGATGCCACTCTGGTTCTGAACGTAGGCGACGACGTTGAAGCTAAGTTCACCGGTGTTGACCGTAAGAACCGTGCAATCAGCCTGTCTGTTCGTGCTAAAGACGAAGCTGATGAGAAAGATGCAATCGCAACTGTTAACAAACAGGAAGATGCAAACTTCTCTAACAACGCAATGGCTGAAGCTTTCAAAGCAGCTAAAGGCGAGTAATATCAGGTTCTCAGCATCATTTGACCTGTAACATATTTACAGTGCGAAGGATGAGGAGCAAACTTGACAGATTGCAGGATTCGTCCTGTAATCAATAACAAAGGGCGGCTACGGCCGCCCTTGTTTAATGAGCTGTTCAGCTAATTGGTTTGAAAGGAACCGGAGGAATCATGACCAAGTCAGAATTGATTGAAAGACTTGCCAGTCAGCAACCGCATATCCCTGCCAAGGCAGTGGAAGATGCCGTAAAAGAGATGCTGGAGCATATGGCCTCCACTCTTGCCCAGGGCGAGCGCATTGAAATCCGCGGTTTCGGTAGTTTTTCTCTGCACTATCGTGCTCCACGCACCGGGCGTAACCCGAAAACTGGCGATAAAGTCGAACTGGAAGGTAAGTACGTTCCACACTTTAAACCGGGTAAAGAACTGCGCGATCGCGCCAATATTTACGGCAACTGAGTTTAACCATCGGGTTAAACTGGGTTCAAAAGAAAGCACCTGCGGGTGCTTTTTTTATACTTAACGTTATCGCATCTGAAGATGTCCCGCATTTTTCGTTTCAGTTTCTGCAAACCGATAAAAATAGTACAGCGCTTCCCGTAAAACGCATTCTTCTCACCTGACAACACGATCTGCTGGCTTACATACTGCCACCCTGAAACAGGGAGGTAGCAATGGGCATACCCGCGCTGAGTATCTGCGCCATTCTGGCGATAACCCCTTTACTTTGGTTACCTGAACTGCCGTCACGTCATGCCGTGTGGATAATGATTGTGGCTGGGATAGGGCTGGCCGCACTGCGAAACGTACGATTGAAATATGTGGGGATCGGGTTGTTATTTTGTGTATGGGGTATTCTTGCGGCGCAAGAGAGCGTCTGGCCGATGGCGCATTTAACCTCAGGTGCGGTGCAGGCTGAGGTCGAGATCACAGCGACCGATGGCGCAACCCTGCATAAGGGAAACATTCTCAGTGTTGATGGTCAACGCTGGTGGGCGTCCACTGGTGTAACGTTGTATGGCAATTATCTGCCACAGAAAGTGTGTGCTGGTCAGCGCTGGGACATGACGCTCAGGCTCAGGCCTGCTCACGGCGAATTGAATGACGGAGGTTATGATGCCCAGCGAAGCGCTTTTGCTCAACACCAAACGCTGAGCGGGCGCTTCACCCATGCGGAACTCGTCGATGGACGCTGCAGTTTGCGAGCACAATACCTGATGTCACTGCAAAACCGACTTTCTGCTTATCACTGGAGAGCGGTTATCCTTGGGTTGGGGATGGGAGAACGTCTGGATGTACCCCAGGAAATAAAAGACCTGATGCGGGAAACCGGCACACTGCATCTCATGGCGATTTCGGGTCTGCATATCGCACTGGCGGCATCCATCGTCTGGTTACTTGCACGTGGATTCCAGTTTTTATTACCTGGCCACCGGGTCCACTGGCAAATGCCTCTCCTGGCCGGGTTGTTCTTTGCTGCTTTCTACGCCTGGCTTACCGGTTTGCAACCTCCAGCGTTGCGAACCGTCATCGCGCTTGCTGTGCTCGCGACGTTGCGGATTGCTGCCCGTCAATGGTCTCCCTGGCAGGTATGGTTTTGCTGTATCGCGGCAATACTGATAAGCGATCCATTAGCCATACTCTCGCAGAGTCTGGCCCTGTCAGCATTTGCCGTAGTCGCGCTGATTTTCTGGTTTCAGTGGTTGCCGCTTCCTCACTGGCACAAGGTACGCTGGATAAGGCCGCTACTGAACCTCATTTATCTGCAGGTTGGCATGTTGCTGTTGCTCTTGCCATTGCAGGTTCTGATTTTCCATGGCTTCAGCATATCCTCTCTGGTCGCTAATCTTTTTGCCGTTCCACTGGTAACGTTTATCTCCGTGCCGCTGATTCTGCTCGGTATGCTGCTCCATCTGCTGCCGCTTGCCGCAGTAGAAAATGCCATCTGGTTTGCAGCCGATAGGTCACTTGCGGGACTTTTCTGGCTGCTGATGCGCCTGCCTGATGGCTGGCAAAATGTGGATCAACGCTGGCAGTACACGACATTGCTGCCCTGGCTTAGCATCATTGGCTGGCGCTTCCGTGCCTGGAAAACCGTTCCTGCCGTTTGTCTGGCAGGAAGTGTCCTGATGGCATTTCCTCTCTGGCGAACGGCAAAAAGCGATAGCTGGACCCTGCATATGCTGGATGTGGGGCAGGGGCTGGCAATGGTCATTGAACGACAGGGAAAAGCCATTCTCTATGATACCGGGCTCGCCTGGCCGGGCGGAGATAGCGCACAGCGGTTAATTATTCCGTGGCTTCGCTGGCATCACCTGCGGCCAGAAGGCGTTATTCTCAGTCATGACCATCTGGACCATGCGGGAGGACTGGCCTCGCTCAAAAAAGCATGGCCAGATGTGTGGATAAGAAGCGCATTACGTCAGGCAGGGCACCGTCCTTGTTTCCGGGGGCAAAGCTGGAGATGGCAGGGACTCACCTTCACCGTCCACTGGCCGCCTGAGCGTTACTCCACACAGGGGAATAACGCATCCTGCGTGGTAAAAGTTGACGACGGTGAGCAGAGTGTACTGCTCACAGGCGACATTGAAGCGCAGGCGGAACAGGCTATGCTTAGCCATTACTGGCGTCATCTGACCTCCACGCTCATACAGGTCCCCCATCATGGCAGCAATACGTCTTCGTCGTTGCCGCTGGTACAACGGGTGGCAGGACAGATCGCCCTTGATTCTGCGGCCCGCTATAACGCATGGCATTTCCCCTCGGCGAAAGTTGTCCGACGTTATCGAAAAGAGGGGTATATCTGGCATGATACGCCTCATTCTGGACAAATATCGGTGACATTCTCGCAACATTACTGGCAAATCCGGCGCTTGCGAGAGCAATATTTACCCTTTTGGTATCATCAGTGGTTTGGCGCGCCCGTAGATAACGGGTAGAATATGCGGCTATTTCAACGAATGCTGGTTTTTTGAATGCATAACGACAAAGATCTCTCCACGTGGCAAACGTTCCGCCGACTCTGGCCGATGATTGCGCCCTTTAAACCAGGCTTGATCGTGGCGGGTGTAGCGTTAATCCTCAACGCAGCCAGCGATACTTTTATGCTATCGCTTCTCAAACCGTTACTGGACGACGGTTTTGGTAAAACGGATCGCTCAGTGTTGCTATGGATGCCTCTGGTGGTTATCGGACTGATGATCTTACGCGGTATCACCAGCTATATCTCCAGCTACTGTATCTCCTGGGTATCAGGGAAAGTGGTAATGACCATGCGCCGTCGTCTGTTCAGTCACATGATGGGCATGCCGGTCTCATTCTTTGACAAACAGTCTACCGGTACGCTGCTGTCTCGCATTACCTACGACTCAGAGCAGGTCGCCTCCTCGTCCTCAAGCGCGCTGATTACCGTTGTGCGTGAGGGCGCATCAATCATCGGCCTGTTCGCGATGATGTTCTATTACAGCTGGCAGCTGTCGATCATCCTTATTGTGCTGGCTCCGATTGTTTCCATTGCTATTCGCGTCGTATCAAAACGCTTCCGCAATATCAGTAAGAATATGCAGAACACGATGGGGCAGGTGACGACCAGCGCGGAGCAGATGCTGAAAGGACATAAAGAAGTTCTGATTTTCGGTGGTCAGGAAGTCGAAACCAAACGCTTTGATAAAGTCAGCAACAAAATGCGTCTGCAGGGAATGAAAATGGTTTCGGCCTCTTCAATTTCTGACCCTGTCATTCAGCTTATTGCCTCTCTGGCGCTGGCGTTCGTTCTGTATGCGGCAAGCTTCCCGAGCGTGATGGAGACGCTGACGGCGGGTACCATCACGGTGGTCTTCTCTTCCATGATTGCCCTGATGCGTCCGCTAAAATCGCTGACGAACGTTAACGCCCAGTTCCAGCGCGGGATGGCCGCCTGCCAGACCCTGTTCAGCATTCTGGATTCCGAGCAGGAAAAAGATGAAGGTAAACGCGTCATTGAGCGTGCGAACGGCGACCTTGAATTCCGCAACGTGACCTTTACCTATCCGGGCCGCGAAGTGCCTGCACTGCGTAATATCAACCTGTCTATTCCGGCAGGTAAAACCGTTGCGCTGGTAGGTCGTTCCGGTTCGGGTAAATCGACCATTGCCAGTCTGATCACCCGTTTCTACGATATTAACGAAGGCGAGATCCTGTTAGATGGTCACGACCTGCGGGAGTATACCCTGCAGTCGCTGCGTAACCAGGTTGCGCTGGTCTCTCAGAACGTCCACCTGTTCAACGATACGGTTGCCAACAATATTGCTTACGCACGCACTGATGAGTACAGCCGCGAGCAGATCGAGAATGCCGCACGCATGGCGTATGCGATGGACTTTATCAACAAGATGGATAACGGTCTGGATACCATCATTGGTGAAAACGGCGTGCTCCTCTCCGGAGGTCAGCGTCAGCGTATTGCGATTGCGCGTGCGCTGCTGCGTGACAGCCCAATCCTGATCCTGGACGAAGCGACCTCCGCGCTGGATACCGAATCTGAACGCGCTATCCAGTCCGCGCTGGATGAACTGCAAAAGAACCGCACATCGCTGGTGATTGCGCACCGTCTGTCGACTATCGAGCAGGCTGATGAAATCGTCGTGGTTGAGGATGGGATCATTGTTGAACGCGGAAGCCATGCTGATTTGCTGGAACACCGCGGCGTTTATGCCCAGTTGCATAAGATGCAGTTCGGTCAACAATGATTGCACGCATCTGGTCCGGTGAATCCCCGCTGTGGCTGCTGCTTTTGCCGCTCTCCTGGCTGTATGGCCTGGTGAGCGGTGCGATTCGTCTGTTGTACCGTCTGGGGCTGAAGCGAGCCTGGCGTGCGCCGGTTCCGGTTGTAGTTGTGGGCAACCTTACTGCGGGTGGCAATGGTAAAACACCTGTGGTTATCTGGCTGGTTGAACAACTGCAAAAACGCGGTATTCGCCCTGGGGTTGTATCTCGCGGTTATGGTGGTAAAGCAGCGCAGTATCCTCTTCTTCTGACGGCGGAAACCGCGACTGCCGAAGCGGGAGATGAACCCGTACTGATTTTCCAGCGTACCGGCGCACCGGTCGCGGTCTCTCCGGTGCGCAGCGACGCCGTGCAGGCTCTGGTTGCTAAACACGCGGTGCAAATCATCATTACGGATGATGGGCTGCAACATTACGCCCTGGCGCGTGATAAAGAGATTGTGGTGATCGACGGGGTTCGCCGTTTCGGTAACGGCTGGTGGCTGCCGGCGGGGCCAATGCGGGAACGCGCTTCGCGTCTGAAGTCCGTTGATGCGGTGATTGTGAACGGTGGTGAGGCAAAAGCGGGTGAAATCCCCATGCGTCTCCTGCCGGGAATGGCGGTCAACCTGGTGACGGGTGAACGTCGGTCGGTTTCTCAATTACCTGCGCTGGTGGCGATGGCGGGTATTGGCCATCCTCCGCGTTTCTTCGCTACGCTTGAACAGTGCGGTGCTCGCCTTGAAAAGCGTGTTCCGTTGGCTGACCATCAGGCGCTGGTAGAAGGGCAGGTAGATTTGCTCACCGTGCCCGGACAGACCCTGATCATGACCGAAAAAGATGCGGTGAAATGCCGTGCCTTTGCGAAAGAAAACTGGTGGTATCTGCCGGTTGACGCTGAGCTCAGCGGCGAGCAGCCGGAACAATTGCTCAAGGAACTGATTGCGTTGGTGCAATAAACGCTTACGCGGTTCTGGTGGCGCTTTGACTGACAGGAAAACGCATGTCTTTACCGCAACTCTCGCTTTCAGCCGCACGTCATTTACACCTTGCCGCGCAGGGGCTGCTCAAAAAGCCCCGCCGCCGCGCGCAGCCTGCCGATATTCTCTCTACCGTCCAGCGCATGTCGCTACTTCAAATCGATACCATTAACATTGTGGCCCGCAGCCCTTACCTGGTGCTGTTTAGCCGTCTGGGGAGTTATCCATCGCAGTGGCTGGATGAGGCGCTCAGCAAGGGGGAGTTAATGGAGTATTGGGCGCACGAAGCCTGCTTCCTGCCCCGCAGCGATTTCGCACTGGTCCGTCACCGCATGCTCTCACCGGATAAGATGGGCTGGAAGTACCGCCAGGCGTGGATGCTGGAACATGCGGCTGAAATCGAGCAGCTCATCGCGCACATTCAGGAAAACGGTCCCGTACGTTCCGCCGATTTTGAACACCCGCGCAAAGGCACAAGTGGCTGGTGGGAGTGGAAGCCGCACAAGCGTCATCTCGAAGGGCTGTTCACGTCAGGCAAAGTGATGGTGATTGAACGGCGTAATTTTCAGCGCGTATACGACCTGACGCATCGCGTGATGCCGCACTGGAACGACGAGCAGGACTTGCTCTCCCAGGAAGCGGCTGAGGCCATCATGCTGGAAAATAGCGCCCGCAGCCTGGGCATTTTCCGTTCACAATGGCTGGCTGATTATTATCGTCTGCGCCAGCCCGCCCTAAAACCGCTGCTGGAAATGTGGCAGCAAGAACAGCGAATCATTCCCGTCATGGTGGAAACACTGGGCGAAATGTGGCTGCATGAGGATCTTCTCCCGCTTTTGCCTCTGGCCCTGGAAGGAAAATTGCAGGCAACCCACAGCACGGTGTTGTCGCCTTTCGATCCGGTGGTCTGGGACAGAAAACGCGCCGAGCAGCTGTTCGATTTCAGCTACCGGCTGGAATGTTATACCCCGGCGCCAAAGCGTCAGTATGGCTACTTCGTTTTACCTCTGCTGCATAAGGGACAGCTGGTCGGGCGTATGGATGCCAAAATGCACCGCAAGACTGGCACGCTTGAAATCATTGCCCTTTATCTGGAAGAGGGCGTCAGGGTGACGGCGACGCTGGAAAAAGGGCTGACGTTTGCCATTAGCGAATTCGCGCGCTGGCAGGGGGCCCGTGACGTGACGCTGGGTCGGGTACCCGACGGGCTGTTTGCATCATGTCGAAGTGGCTGGGAAACAGGCACGCCCTGAAAAAGGAATGTGTTAAGCTTTAGCGATTACCCATACGGAGGAACTATGGATCACCGTTTACTTGAAATTATTGCCTGCCCGGTATGCAACGGCAAACTCTACTACAGCCAGGACAAACAAGAGCTGATTTGTAAGCTGGACAGTCTGGCCTTCCCGCTGCGCGACGGTATTCCGGTATTGCTGGAAAATGAAGCCCGTTCCCTGGTGGCAGAAGAGAGCAAACCATGAGTTTTGTTGTCATTATCCCTGCGCGCTACGCGTCTACGCGTCTGCCCGGTAAGCCGCTGGTGGATATCAACGGCAAGCCAATGATTGTACATGTCCTTGAGCGGGCGCGTGAATCCGGTGCCGAGCGCGTCATTGTCGCCACCGATCATCCGGATGTCGCCCGTGCGGTTGAGGCAGCAGGCAGTGAGGTGTGCATGACTCGCGCCGATCACCAGTCCGGCACTGAACGCCTGGCGGAAGTGGTTGAGAAATGCGGTTTCAATGATGATACGGTCATCGTGAACGTGCAGGGTGACGAGCCGATGATCCCGGCGGTCATTATCCGTCAGGTGGCAGAAAACCTGGCTCAGCGTCAGGTTGGTATGGCGACGCTTGCGGTACCTATTCACCATGCTGAAGAGGCATTTAATCCGAATGCGGTGAAGGTGGTTATGGATGCCGAAGGCTATGCGCTCTATTTCTCCCGCGCCACGATCCCATGGGATCGCGATCGCTTTGCGCTCTCTAAAGAGACCATTGGTGATTCTTTCCTGCGTCATATTGGGATCTACGGCTATCGCGCTGGCTTTATTCGCCGTTATGTCACCTGGGCACCCAGTCCGCTGGAGCATATCGAAATGCTGGAGCAGCTTCGCGTGCTTTGGTATGGCGATAAAATCCATGTTGCCGTTGCCCGAGAAGTGCCTGGAACGGGCGTAGATACGCCGGAAGATCTTGAGCGCGTTCGCGCCGAATTGCGTTAATACCGCCTGCATCCCTCCTTTCGGGGGGATGTCTTTCTCCACGCCTTTCCCTTTCTTTTCCATAATTGATCTCTTCCGGGTGACATCTTCATCCAGGACGCTCATTATAAAAGCAGTAGTCTTAATGGGGGTAATCTCATATGGAACAGCTGCGTGCCGAACTTAGCCATCTGCTTGGTGAGAAGTTAAGCCGGGTCGAATGCGTGAGTGAAAAGGCCGATACCGCGCTCTGGTCGTTGTACGACAGTCAGGGCAACCCAATGCCGCTGATGGCCAGAAGTTTTACCTCGCCGGGTGTCGCCAGGCAGCTCGCATGGAAAATGTCGATGCTGGCACGGGAGGGAACGGTCCGTATGCCGACGGTGTACGGTGTGATGACGCATGAGGAACACCCCGGGCCGGACGTGCTGCTGATTGAGCGTTTACGCGGTGTGTCTGTTGAAGCCCCGGCGCGTACGCCGGAGCGCTGGGAACAGTTGAAAGACCAGATTGTTGAGGCGCTGCTGGCCTGGCATCGTCAGGATAGCCGTGGACTCGTGGGGCCGGTCGACAGTACCCAGGAAAACCTGTGGCCGCTGTGGTATCGCCAGCGGGTTGAAGTGCTGTGGGGAACGCTTAATCAGTTCAGTAACACCGGTTTAACCATGCAGGACAAACGTATTCTGTTTCGCACCCGCGAGTGCTTACCGGCGTTGTTCGAAGGCTTTAATGACAATTGCGTGCTGATCCACGGTAATTTCACCCTGCGCAGCATGCTCAAAGACTCCCGCAGCGATCAGCTCCTGGCGATGGTCGGACCGGGGATCATGCTCTGGGCGCCGCGCGAATATGAGCTGTTCAGGCTCAGCGACAGCGGGGCGGCGGAAGGTTTACTGTGGCACTACCTTCAGCGCGCGCCGGTTGCAGAAGCGTTTCTCTGGCGGCGCTGGCTCTACCTGCTCTGGGACGAAGTCGCGCAACTGGTCAATACCGGACGTTTCAATCGCGCAAACTTCGATCTGGCGACAAAATCACTCTTGCCCTGGCTCGCCTGAGGAGCCTTTCAGCCACTGCCAGAGGCGTCCGAGCGTCTCATAGCCGACGCGGTCGCTATGCATCAGCCATGCGGGGGACGGGATTGCCCGTTCCCATGGGTTGAGCGGTGCGGCGATGGCCATCTGGTTTGCCGGTGCGGGAAGTGGGTGCAGGCCTTGTTTTTCAAAGAAAATCATCGCTCTTGGCAGGTGTGAGGCGGATGTCACCAGCAAGAACGGCACATCGCCAATCGCCTGCTTCACCGCTGCAGCCTCTTCTTCGGTATCTTTTGGACTGTCCAGCGTAATGATTGAGGAACGCGGCACGCCGAGTGATTCCGCGACTCTGGCGCCTGCCTCAGCCGTACTCACCGGGTTCGTTTTTGCCGCCGCGCCGGTGAAGATCATTTTTGATCCCGGGTTCGCCAGCCACAGGCGAATACCCTCGTTTAGCCGTGGCAGGCTGTTGTTGATCAGGTTCGAGCTGGGTGCCCAGTCCGGATCCCAGGTATACCCGCCGCCCAGCACCACGATGTACGCCACTTTCTGATTTCCCTGCCATGTCGGGTATTTGTTTTCGATAGGGCGTAACAGACCATCCGCGACCGGTTGCAGGCTTAACAGCAGCAAGACAAACCAGCCGAGCGTGATAAGCGTTTTGCCACTTTTCTGAAAGCGACTGAACCAGACCAGCGCCAGCCCCAGCGCGATCGTGATGAGCAGCAGCGGAAGGGGAAGCATCATCCCTCCAATGTATTTCTTAAGGGTAAAAAGCATCCTTTTTGGTTCCTTTTTTGACCATATAGCAGGTGATTACCCGTGATATTACACCAGAGAGGTTCATTCTCCGCGCGGGTGTGACAAAATAGCGGTTTTGCAGTTAGCGAGTGGAACTCTCCCAATGCGGGATCGCAATTTTGATGACATCGCGGAAAAGTTTTCGCGCAACATTTATGGCACCACGAAAGGACAGCTCCGTCAGACGATCCTCTGGCAGGATCTGGACAAGCTGCTTGCTGATTTCGGTGACCGCAAGTTGCGCGTGCTGGATGCCGGTGGCGGGGAAGGCCAGACAGCCATTCTTATGGCGCAACGCGGTCATCACGTCACGCTTTGCGATCTTTCTGCAGAGATGGTTGCGCGCGCCCAACGCGCGGCAGAAGAGAAAGGTGTGAGCGACAACATGCATTTTATACATTGCGCCGCTCAGGACATCCCGCAGCATTTGGAAACTCAGGTTGATCTGATATTGTTTCATGCTGTGCTGGAATGGGTAGCCGAACCGCAAGCCATGTTAAAAACGCTGTGGTCGATGTTGTGTCCGGGCGGTGCGTTATCGCTGATGTTCTACAATGCTAACGGCCTGCTGATGCGTAACGTGCTGGTAGGCAATTTCGGCTACGTGCAGCAGGGTATGTATAAAAAGAAACGGCGCACGCTATCGCCGGATTTCCCGCGAGAACCGCAGCAGGTCTATGGCTGGCTGGAGGAGATTGGCTGGGAGATCACCGGTAAAACAGGCGTGAGGGTGT
Organism: Enterobacter chinensis; assembly: GCF_034008295.1. Lineage (NCBI taxonomy): Bacteria > Pseudomonadati > Pseudomonadota > Gammaproteobacteria > Enterobacterales > Enterobacteriaceae > Enterobacter > Enterobacter chinensis. The sequence goes on along the minus strand of NZ_JARDVI010000002.1, from coordinate 190,157 downwards.
TTCATGATTATCTGCGTGATAAACAAAAACAGCATGACTGTTTAGACGCCTTAACAGAAATAGAAACGCGGTATTGCCGCCAGGAGCCTTACCTGAGCCTTGGCCGCTATATACACGTCACCGCGCGCAAGCCGCAGATGCAAGGATAATCTATGAGTGAATTTTCCCAGACAGTCCCCGAACTGGTTGCCTGGGCCAGGAAAAACGATTTCTCCATCTCGCTGCCGGTAGACAGACTCTCTTTTCTGCTGGCGGTTGCCACGCTGAACGGCGAACGGCTGGATGGCGAAATGAGCGAGGGTGAACTGGTGGATGCGTTCCGCCATGTCAGTGATGCGTTTGAGCAAACCAGCGAAACCATTAGCGTGCGTGCCAACAACGCAATCAACGATATGGTGCGTCAACGTCTGCTGAACCGCTTTACCAGCGAGCAGGCGGAAGGAAACGCCATTTATCGCCTGACGCCACTGGGCATCGGTATCACCGATTACTATATTCGCCAGCGTGAATTTTCCACGCTGCGTCTTTCTATGCAGCTCTCGATCGTGGCGGGTGAGCTTAAGCGTGCCGCCGACGCGGCAGATGAAAACGGTGACGAATTCCACTGGCACCGTAACGTCTACGCGCCGCTGAAATATTCGGTGGCGGAAATCTTCGACAGTATCGATCTGACCCAGCGTCTGATGGACGAACAGCAGCAGCAGGTGAAAGACGATATCGCGCAGCTGCTGAATAAAGACTGGCGTGCCGCCATCTCCAGCTGTGAACTTCTGCTGTCAGAAACCTCCGGCACGCTGCGTGAGCTGCAGGATACGCTGGAAGCGGCAGGGGATAAGCTTCAGGCGAACCTGCTGCGCATTCAGGATGCGACCCTGGCGCATGACGATCTGCATTTTGTCGATCGTCTGGTCTTCGATCTGCAAAGCAAACTCGACCGCATTATCAGCTGGGGCCAGCAGTCGATCGACCTGTGGATCGGCTACGACCGTCACGTGCATAAATTTATCCGTACCGCGATTGATATGGATAAAAACCGCGTCTTTGCTCAGCGTCTGCGTCAGTCGGTACAGACCTATTTCGATGCGCCGTGGGCGCTGACCTACGCCAGTGCCGATCGTCTGCTGGATATGCGCGACGAAGAGATGGCCCTGCGCGATGAAGAGGTGACCGGTGAACTGCCGCCGGATCTGGAATATGAAGAATTTAACGAAATTCGCGAGCAGCTTGCCGCGATGATCGAAGAACAGCTTGCCGTCTACAAAACCAGACAAGTGCCGCTGGATCTGGGGCTCGTGGTGCGCGACTATCTGGCGCAATATCCTCGCGCGCGCCACTTCGACATTGCCCGCATTGTGGTAGACCAGGCGGTGCGCCTGGGCGTCGCGCAAGCAGATTTCACCGGACTGCCGCCGAAGTGGCAGCCAATTAACGATTACGGAGCCAAGGTACAGGCGCATGTCATTGACAAATATTGAACAAGTGATGCCAGTTAAGCTGGCACAGGCGCTGGCGAATCCGTTATTTCCGGCGCTGGACAGCCAGCTGCGTGCCGGTCGTCACATTGGCTTAGACGAGCTGGATAATCACGCCTTTTTGATGGATTTCCAGGAGTACCTGGAAGAGTTTTACGCACGCTATAACGTGGAGCTGATCCGCGCGCCGGAAGGTTTTTTCTACCTGCGCCCACGCTCCACGACCCTGATTCCGCGTTCCGTGCTCTCCGAGCTGGATATGATGGTCGGCAAAATTCTTTGCTACCTCTATCTCAGCCCTGAACGTCTGGCGAATGAAGGTATCTTCACCCAGCAGGAACTTTACGATGAGCTGTTGACGCTGGCAGATGAGAGCAAGCTGCTCAAGCTGGTGAACAACCGTTCCACGGGGTCGGATCTTGACCGTCAGAAATTACAGGAAAAAGTACGCTCTTCCCTGAACCGTCTGCGTCGTCTGGGTATGGTCTGGTTTATGGGGCACGACAGCAGCAAATTCCGCATTACGGAATCGGTCTTCCGCTTCGGCGCCGATGTGCGTGCGGGCGATGACGCGCGAGAAGCTCAGCTTCGCATGATCCGCGACGGTGAAGCGATGCCGGTCGAAAACCATTTGCAGCTCAATGACGAGCATGAAGAGAATCAGCCGGATAGCGGGGAGGAAGAGTAATGATTGAACGCGGTAAATTTCGCTCACTAACGCTGATTAACTGGAACGGCTTCTTTGCCCGAACCTTCGATCTGGACGAGCTGGTTACGACGCTCTCCGGCGGCAACGGTGCGGGTAAATCCACCACCATGGCGGCATTTGTCACAGCGCTTATCCCCGATCTGACGCTGCTGCACTTCCGTAACACCACCGAAGCGGGGGCGACAAGCGGCTCTCGTGATAAAGGTCTGCACGGTAAGTTAAAAGCCGGCGTCTGTTATTCGGTGCTGGACGTTATCAACTCCCGTCACCAGCGTGTGGTGGTGGGCGTGCGCCTGCAGCAGATTGCGGGCCGTGACCGTAAAGTGGATATCAAACCCTTTGCGATCCAGGGCTTGCCAACCTCCATGCAGCCAACGGCATTGCTGACAGAAACGCTGAACGAGCGTCAGGCTCGCGTGCTAACGCTGCAGGAGCTGAAAGACAAGCTCGAAACCATCGAAGGCGTACAGTTCAAGCAGTTCAACTCGATTACCGATTACCACTCCCTGATGTTCGATCTGGGTGTGGTTGCCCGTCGTCTGCGTACCGCGTCCGACCGTAGTAAATACTACCGTCTGATTGAAGCGTCCCTGTACGGCGGTATCTCAAGCGCCATTACCCGCTCTCTGCGCGACTACCTGTTGCCGGAAAATAGCGGCGTGCGTAAGGCTTTCCAGGATATGGAAGCTGCGCTGCGTGAAAACCGCATGACGCTCGAAGCCATTCGCGTTACCCAGTCCGACCGTGACCTGTTTAAACATCTGATCAGCGAAGCCACCAACTATGTGGCGGCAGATTATATGCGTCACGCCAACGAGCGCCGCATTCACCTCGATCAGGCGTTAGAGTATCGCCGGGAGCTCTTTACCTCACGTAAACAGCTGGTGGCTGAGCAGTATAAGCACGTTGAAATGGCGCGTGAGCTGGGCGAACAGAATGGTGCCGAAGGTGACCTGGAAGCTGATTATCAGGCCGCCAGCGATCACCTGAATCTGGTGCAAACCGCGCTGCGTCAGCAGGAGAAAATCGAGCGCTACGAAGCGGATCTCGATGAGCTGCAAATTCGTCTTGAAGAGCAAAACGAAGTGGTGGCAGAAGCCGCTGACAAGCAGGAAGAGAACGAAGCCCGTGCCGAAGCCGCCGAGCTGGAAGTGGATGAGCTGAAAAGCCAGCTTGCTGATTACCAGCAGGCGCTGGACGTGCAGCAGACGCGCGCGATTCAGTACAACCAGGCTTTGCAGGCATTACAGCGTGCAAAAGAACTGTGTCATCTCCCTGACTTAACGGCAGAAAGCGCTGAAGAATGGCTGGATACGTTCCAGGCCAAAGAGCAGGAAGCTACTGAGAAACTGCTATCTCTCGAACAGAAGATGAGCGTCGCGCAAACTGCGCACAGCCAGTTTGAGCAGGCCTATCAGCTGGTGGTGGCGATTAACGGCCCGCTGGCGCGTAACGAAGCGTGGGATGTTGCCCGTGAACTGCTGCGCGACGGCGTGAACCAGCGCCATCTGGCCGAGCAGGTTCAGCCGCTGCGTATGCGCCTGAACGAGCTTGAGCAGCGCCTGCGCGAGCAGCAGGAAGCCGAGCGTCTGCTGATCGAATTCTGCAAGCGTCAGGGCAAAAATTACGATTTCGACGAGCTCGAGGCCCTGCACCAGGAACTCGAAGCCCGTATTGCAGCACTTTCTGACTCCGTATCGAACGCAAGCGAACAGCGTATGACGCTGCGACAGGAAATGGAGCAGCTCCAGTCTCGTTCACAGACGCTGTTGCAGCGTGCGCCGATATGGCTTGCGGCGCAAACCAGTTTGAGCCAGCTCAGCGAACAGTGCGGTGAAGAGTTTGCATCCAGTCAGGACGTCACCGAATACCTGCAGCAGTTGCTGGAGCGCGAGCGTGAAGCGATTGTAGAGCGTGACGAAGTGGGCGCACGTAAGCGTGACGTCGACGAAGAAATTGAGCGCTTAAGCCAGCCGGGTGGTTCGGAAGATGCGCGCCTCAACACGTTGGCGGAGCGTTTCGGCGGCGTACTGCTGTCAGAAATCTATGACGATGTAGGTCTCGATGACGCGCCGTACTTCTCCGCGCTGTATGGCCCATCGCGTAACGCGATTGTGGTGCCGGATTTGTCGCTGATTTCTGAACAGCTTGCTGGCCTGGAAGATTGTCCGGAAGATCTCTACCTGATCGAAGGTGATCCGCAGTCATTCGATGACAGCGTGTTCAGCGTAGATGAGCTGGAAAAAGCGGTTGTGGTGAAAATCGCTGACCGTCAGTGGCGTTATTCACGCTTCCCGGAACTGCCTCTCTTTGGCCGCGCCGCGCGTGAAAATCGTATTGAAACCCTGCATGCAGAGCGTGAAACGCTCTCTGAACGTTTTGCGACGCTGTCGTTTGACGTGCAGAAAACCCAGCGTCTGCACCAGGCCTTTAGCCGCTTTATTGGCAGCCATCTGGCCGTAGCCTTTGACGCTGACCCGGAAGCCGAAATTCGTAAGCTCAACACCCGTCGGGGTGAACTGGAACGTGCGCTGGCCAATCATGAAAATGACAACCAGCAGAGTCGCGTTCAGTTCGAGCAGGCGAAAGAGGGCGTTGCAGCCCTTAACCGCATTCTGCCTCGCCTGAATCTGCTGGCAGACGACACGCTGGCTGACCGTGTGGATGAGATCCAGGAACGTCTGGATGAAGCTCAGGAAGCCGCACGCTTTGTGCAGCAGCACGGCAATCAGTTAGCGAAGCTGGAGCCGGTTGTTTCGGTTCTGCAGAGCGATCCGGAGCAGTACGAGCAGTTAAAAGAAGATTATGCCTGGTCGCAGCAGGTTCAGCGTGAAGCGCGTCAGCAGGCGTTTGCCCTGACGGAAGTGGTACAGCGTCGGGCCCACTTCGGCTACTCCGATTCGGCTGAAATGCTAAGCGGGAATAGCGACCTTAACGAGAAGCTGCGCCAGCGTCTTGAGCAGGCTGAAGCAGAACGTACCCGCGCCCGTGAAGCGATGCGCAGTCATGCGGCTCAGCTGAGCCAGTACAGCCAGGTGATGGCCTCGCTGAAAAGCTCCTACGACACCAAAAAAGAGCTGCTAAACGATCTGCATAAAGAACTGCAGGACATTGGCGTGCGTGCCGACAGCGGTGCCGAAGAGCGCGCGCGAATTCGTCGTGATGAGCTGCATAGCCAGCTCAGCAACAACCGCGCCCGTCGCAATCAGCTGGAAAAAGCGCTGACCTTCTGTGAAGCGGAGATGGACAACCTGACCCGTCGGCTGCGTAAGCTTGAGCGCGACTATCACGAGATGCGTGAGCAGGTTGTCACCGCGAAGGCGGGCTGGTGTGCGGTCATGCGCATGGTGAAAGACAACAACGTTGAACGTCGTCTGCACCGTCGCGAGCTGGCCTATCTCTCCGGCGACGAGCTGCGCTCCATGTCGGATAAGGCATTGGGTGCGTTGCGTCTGGCGGTGGCGGATAACGAACATCTGCGCGACGTGCTGCGTATGTCAGAAGATCCAAAACGTCCTGAACGTAAAATTCAGTTCTTCGTTGCCGTGTATCAGCACCTGCGTGAGCGAATTCGTCAGGACATCATCCGCACCGACGATCCGGTTGAAGCTATCGAACAGATGGAAATCGAACTGGGCCGTCTGACGGAAGAGCTGACCTCGCGCGAGCAGAAGCTGGCGATCAGCTCCCGCAGCGTGTCGAACATTATCCGCAAAACCATTCAGCGTGAGCAGAACCGTATTCGCCAGCTGAACCAGGGGCTGCAGAATGTTTCGTTTGGTCAGGTTAACAGCGTACGTCTGAACGTGAACGTGCGTGAAGCCCACTCCACGCTGCTGGATGTGTTGTCTGAACAACATGAACAGCATCAGGATCTGTTCAACAGCAATCGCCTGACCTTCTCGGAAGCGCTGGCGAAGCTGTACCAGCGCCTGAACCCGCAGATTGATATGGGGCAGCGTACGCCGCAAACCATCGGTGAAGAGCTGCTGGATTACCGCAACTACCTGGAAATGGAAGTTGAAGTAAACCGTGGGTCCGACGGCTGGCTGCGTGCGGAGTCAGGCGCACTGTCTACCGGTGAAGCTATCGGTACAGGTATGTCGATTCTGGTGATGGTGGTTCAAAGCTGGGAAGATGAAGCGCGTCGCCTGCGCGGCAAAGACATCTCTCCATGTCGCCTGCTGTTCCTGGATGAAGCCGCACGTCTTGATGCCCGCTCCATCGCCACACTGTTTGAGCTGTGCGATCGTCTTGATATGCAGCTCATCATTGCGGCACCGGAAAACATCAGCCCGGAAAAAGGCACAACCTATAAACTGGTGCGTAAAGTGTTCCAGAACAGCGAACACGTACACGTCGTTGGGCTGCGTGGCTTTGCCCCGCAGCCACCAGAGTCCTTGCAGGAAACCACGGTGGACGCGTCCTGACGCGTCTCCTGAACGGGAGCGGCGCTATGGCGCCGCTTTTTTTTTAAACTTAACTTGTGCTTAGGACTGCGTTATCTTTAAACTTCTTTACATAAGGTAAGGCAACAGGTTTGCCGGCTACCTATAATAAAGAAAGCCCCACCGTGATGGGCATGTCGTGAAAACAGGGGGCAAGGGATGTTGCTAAAGAAAAAATGTGGTCGTCAGCTGTCTGCGCTCAGTTTATGCCTGGCAGTGATATTTGCTCCACTGTTAACCGCCCAGGCCGACGAGCCTGAAATTGTGCCGACTGACAGCTCTGCAACGACAGGCGCGCAGCCAACGTCGCTGTCTGAGCCGCTGGAGCAGTCTCCAGCGACGGCTGTCATGGCCGGTATTAAGCCGCTGCCGGAAGGCATCGACGCCGAATCTCTCAGTCAGCAGCTGAAGTTGGGGCTACCGTCAGGCTACACGCCTGTCTATCTCAATCAGCTCACGCTGCTTTATGCTGCCCGTGATATGAAACCGATGTGGGAAAACCGCGATGCCGTGCGCGCCTTCCAGCAGCAGCTGGCGGAAGTGGCCATTGCCGGGTTTCAGCCGCAGTTTACAACATGGGTTGAGCTGTTAACCGATCCCGCCGTCACCGGACAGGCGCGGGACGTGGTGCTTTCCGATGCCATGATGGGCTATCTGCAGTTTGTTGCGGGTATTCCGGTCAACGGCAACCGCTGGTTGTACAGCGATAAGCCTTATAAGCTGGCGACGCCGGCGCTGTCGGTCATAAACCAGTGGCAGTTAGCCCTGGATAATGGCGAACTGCCGCGCTTTATTGCCAGCCTGGCACCGGCACATCCACAATATGCCACTCTGCACCAGTCGCTTCTGGCGCTGGTGGGGGACTCGCGTCCCTGGCCGCAAATGCGCGGTACCGCGACGCTGCGTCCGGGGCAGTGGAGCAGCGATGTTCCTGCCCTGCGCGAGATCCTGATGCGTTCCGGTCTTCTGGACGGCGGGCCACATATAGTCTTGCCTGGCGACGATCCGCAAAACGCAGTGGTCAGCCCGTCAGCTCCCGTGAAAGAGAAGAAAGCCGTTATCCTGAGCGACAAACCCGCAGCTTACGATCGCGAACTGGTTGCGGCAGTTAAACAGTTCCAGGCCGCTCAGGGGCTGGGGGCCGATGGTGTCATTGGCCAAACTACGCGTGACTGGCTGAACGTGTCCCCTGCGCAGCGGGCAGGGGTGTTGGCGCTGAATATCCAGCGTTTGCGCTTGCTGCCGGGCACGCTCTCTACCGGGATTATGGTTAACATCCCGGCGTATTCTCTGGTCTATTATCAGGATGGTAGCGAAAAACTGGCGTCGCGCGTGATTGTCGGGCGTCCGGATCGTAAAACACCTATGATGAGCAGTGCGCTGAATAACGTTGTGGTTAACCCGCCGTGGAACGTACCGCCGACCCTGGCGCGAAAAGACATTCTGCCGAAGGTCTGGAACGATCCGGGTTATCTGGAACGTCATGGCTATACGGTGATGCGTGGATGGAACAGCAAAGAGGCGATCGATCCTTATATGGTCGACTGGTCGACGATCACGGCGTCGAATCTGCCGTTCCGCTTCCAGCAGGCTCCGGGCGCGCATAATTCGCTGGGGCGCTACAAATTCAATATGCCGAGTTCAGAAGCTATCTATCTGCACGATACGCCGAACCACAACCTGTTCCAGAAAGATACTCGTGCGCTAAGTTCTGGCTGCGTGCGCGTGAACAAAGCCTCGGAGCTGGCTAATATGCTGTTGCAGGATGCGGGCTGGAACGATACGCGCATCTCGGATGCCCTGAAGCAGGGGGATACGCGTTACGTGAATATTCGGCACAATATTCCGGTCAATCTTTACTATCTGACTGCGTTTGTTGGCGAAGACGGGCGTACTCAGTATCGTACAGATATTTACAATTATGATCTCACCGCGCGATCCGGCGCACAAATTTTGCCAAAAGCGGAACAATTAATCAGGTAAATGAAGTAGTTCGGGAAAAATGATTGTCGTAAGTTATGGTGAATGCGGGGCAATATGGCTGTAAGCCGCGTATTTGCTGGGGTTGGGCGCCTTGACGTACCCGGTTTTGCCAGTTAAGGTGCCCTTCGTGCGCTAAGCATATTACGATTTCTTTTACCTGTAGACCTGATTATCATGGACAAATTTGACGCTAATCGCCGCAAACTGCTGGCGTTAGGTGGTGTTGCGCTTGGCGCAGCGGCCATCTTGCCGACGCCAGCATTTGCCACCCTCTCGACACCTCGTCCGCGAGTTTTAACGCTCAACAATCTTCATACCGGTGAGTCGCTAAAAGCGGAGTTTTTCGATGGCAGAGGCTATATTCAGGATGAATTAGCAAGACTTAACCATTTTTTCCGTGATTTCCGCGCGAATAAAATAAAAGCCATCGATCCAGGACTGTTTGATCAGATTTTCCGCCTTCAGGGCCTGCTGGGCACCAGCAAGCCGGTGCAGCTCATCTCTGGCTATCGTTCGATTGATACCAATAATGAACTGCGCGCCCATAGTCGCGGGGTAGCCAAAAAAAGCTATCACACCAAGGGACAGGCAATGGATTTCCATATTGAAGGCGTTTCGTTAGCCAATATTCGCAAAGCTGCGTTATCTATGCGTGCAGGTGGTGTAGGATATTACCCCAGCAGCAACTTTGTGCATATTGATACCGGTCCGGTTCGGCACTGGTAATAACGAAACACAGGAGCAGTATGAACTATCGTATTATTCCGGTTACCGCGTTCTCCCAGAATTGTTCACTCATCTGGTGCGAACAAACTAAACTGGCCGCGCTTGTCGATCCCGGTGGCGACGCTGAGAAAATCAAGCAGGACGTCGCTGACAGCGGTGTCACGCTGATGCAAATTTTACTGACGCATGGTCACCTTGACCATGTTGGCGCAGCGGCGGAACTGGCGCAGCATTATGGTGTGCCGGTGATTGGTCCGGAAAAAGAAGATGAGTTCTGGCTTCAGGGGTTACCCGCCCAAAGCCGCATGTTTGGCCTTGATGAATGTCAGCCTCTGACACCCGATCGCTGGCTGAACGAAGGAGAGCGCGTTAACGTAGGGAATGTGACTTTACAGGTGTTGCATTGTCCTGGGCATACGCCAGGCCATATTGTCTTCTTTGACGACCAGTCCCGTCTGCTGATTTCCGGCGATGTGATTTTCAAAGGTGGCGTAGGACGCAGCGATTTTCCGCGCGGCGATCACGGGCAGCTGATTCAGTCGATTAAACAGAAGTTATTGCCGCTGGGTGATGACGTGACGTTTATCCCTGGACACGGTCCGATGTCGACGCTGGGCTATGAACGGCTCCATAACCCGTTCCTTCAGGATGAAATGCCTGTCTGGTAACCCGAATAAAAAAAGCCTGCTTAACGCAGGCTTTTTTATGGGCGCAAATTACAGTACGGCGACAATCGCTTCGCACAGTGGCGCCATGTTGTCAGGCGTCATGCCTGCAACGTTCACGCGGCCAGACGCCACGGCGTACACGCCAAACTCTTCACGCAGACGCAGAACCTGCTCTTTGGTCAGGCCGCTGAACGAGAACATGCCGTTCTGTTTGATGATAAAGCTGAAGTCGCGGTCCGCGCCTTTCTCAGCCAGGGTGTTCACAAACAGCAGACGCATGCGCTGAATACGCTGACGCATATCGTTCAGCTCTTGTTCCCAGATTGCGCGCAGCGCATCGTTGCTCAGGATAGTGGCAACGACAGACGCACCGTGTGCCGGTGGGTTAGAGTAGTTCGCGCGGATAACCGATTTCATCTGGCTGAAAGCACGGTCAACGGTCTCTTCGTTTGCCGCAACCAGCGTACAGGCACCCACGCGCTCATTGTACAGGCCGAAGTTCTTGGAATAGGAACTCGCCACGATCAGTTCCTGATGCACGGCTGCGAACGCGCGCAGGCCTTCTGCATCTTCTTCCAGACCACGGGCGAAGCCCTGATAGGCGAAGTCAAACAGCGGCAGCCAGCCTTTCTCCACGGACAACTTAGCCAGCTGTTCCCACTGCTCAAGCGTCGGATCGATACCGGTTGGGTTGTGGCAGCAGCCGTGGAACAGCACTACGTCGCCCGCCTGCGCTTCGTTCAGGCTTGCCAGCAGACCGTCAAAGTCGAGAGAGTGGTTTGCCGCGTCGTAGTAAGTGTATTCGCGCACTTCGAGGCCCGCAGAGTTAAAGACGCTCTTGTGGTTCGGCCAGCTTGGGTTGCTCACCCAGACGCGCTTCACAGAGGTGTTTTTCGCAAGGAAATCCGCCGCCACGCGCAGCGCACCGGTACCGCCAGGGGTCTGTGCTGTACGGGCACGTTTGTCACTCACAATTGCGCTGCCTTTACCGAACAGCAGCTCCTGGGTGCAGCGACCAAATTCAGGGATACCATCAATACCGAGGTAGTTTTTGGTGGTTTCGTTTTCCAGCAGATACTGCTCAGCTTTCTTAACGCTGGTCAGTACCGGAGTTTTGCCGGTTTCATCTTTATATACACCAATACCCAGGTTGATTTTGCCAGGGCGGTCGTCGGCACGAAACAGATCGGCCAGGCCCAGAATAGGGTCGGCAGGAGCGGCGGTAATGTTCTCAAACATGACGAAGTTCCATTGTGATTACAGAAGTGAAATCCGCTATCAGGTTAACGGTAGATTTACAAAATGCCAACCGTTTGCGACGAAAAGCGTGCGGCTTTTCAAAAGTCGCCATTATTTTCTGTCGGGCATAAAAAAACAGGGCCGAAGCCCTGTTCATTAAGCATATAACAAAGTGGTGTTCTGATTAGAACTGGTAGGTAACAGCCATTGCAACCTGGTCGTCTTTACCGTTCACGATACCCACGCTACGAGAGTAGTCGGTGTCGTCGATCAGGTTCAGCTGGTAGTCAACATAGACGTTGAAGTTTTTGTTGAAGTAGTAAGTTGCACCCAGTTCAACAAATTTCTGCAGATCAGCATCGCCGCCAGAGAAGGTGCCACGCTGTGCCAGGTTTTTACCTTTAGACTGAACGTAGGACACGGACGGACGCAGGCCGAAGTCGAACTGGTACTGAGCGATCACTTCGAAGTTCTGAGTTTTGTTCGCGAATGAACCGTCATCTTCACGGGTCATGTTGCGGGTTTCAGCGTAGGTGGTAGCCAGGTAGATGTTGTTCGCGTCGTATTTCGCGCCAACTGCCCATGCTTCAGCTTTGTCGCCTTTACCGTCAGCGGTCTGCAAGTTAGTACGGTCAGAGTTGCTGTATGCGCCGATCAGGCCGAAACCTTCGCCGAATTCATAGCCTACAGAAGTACCGAAGCCGTCACCGTTAGCGGTTTTAACGTCGGTACGCTCGTTTTTACCCTGGTACTGCAGACCCAGGCTCAGACCGTCAACCAGACCGAAGAAGTCAGAGTTACGATAGGTCAGAACGCCAGTGGTACGGCCGGTCATGAAGTTATCAGAGTAGTTAGCCCAGGTCATACCGGAGTAGGATGGGGCCATATCGGTATAGGATTCCACATCGTATACGATACCGTAGTTACGGCCGTAGTCGATTGAACCTGCGTCACCGGCTTTCAGACCAGCGAACGCCAGACGGGTACGCTGAGTCTGGTTGCTTTCTGGCTGGCTTGCCAGAGCACGGTATTCCCACTGACCGTAACCAGTCAGTTGGTCATTGATTTGAGTTTCGCCTTTGAAACCGATCTGAGCATAGGTTGCATCGCTGCTGTCAGTGTTGTCACCTGAAGTCACGAAGTCGTGTTCACCAACCACTTTCCCGTACAGATCCAGTTTGTTGCCGTTTTTGTTATAGATTTCTGCAGCGTTAGCTGCACCGGCTACCAGCAGAGCAGGGATAACCACTGCCAGAATATTGCGCTTCATCATTATTTATTACCCTCATTGGTTTTTTTATGACACTCGCCACTGCCGTCAATAAATTCTGTCAATAAATATTTCCGGAACTATTGATGAGAGTTTGGTGTCTTTATGTATCTGTCAGGCATCTTTCCATTCGCCGAAGCGTTTCGCTAGCCTCAAAGTGCTACAATTCTCAAGATTAAGTAACAACAAGAAAATATGTGTAACTAAATATGTATTTTCGGGAACTTTGTGAACCATCTCAAACTTCGGACCTCACTGGCGAATTAAGCGACAGTGTGATTCCTATATATATGAATTCCTTATGATTAATTTGGATAAAGGCAATTCATATAAACAGACGTTAAACGACTCGTTTTTTCTTATATCCCCAAAAAGACTTCTGGATGTCTGAAAAAGTGGTTGAAATTTGTGCTATCGCTTGAGGATGTAATAATCGCAATAAGAATGGGGTTTATTTTTTGTGGCTGGATATTTCACGGAAACAAAACGTAACAGCTAGTGGTTGTGACGGGATGAAGGTTTAAAGATGCTGACTTTACGCTGACGAAAACTGACAATGCAGAATAAAATAATGGCCAGCATAAGCTGGCCATTTACTGTTTTACTGATTAGAAGCTGGCGTTACGCGGGGTGCGTGGGAACGGAATCACATCGCGTACGTTCTGAACGCCTGTAACGTAGGCAATCAGACGCTCGAAGCCCAGACCAAAACCGGCGTGCGGTACGGTACCGTAACGACGCAGATCGCGGTACCAGCTGTAATCAGCTGGGTTGAGCCCCATCTCTTCCATACGCGCGTCCAGCACGTCAAGACGCTCTTCACGCTGAGAGCCACCGATGATTTCACCAATGCCCGGCGCCAGAACGTCCATCGCTGCCACGGTTTTACCGTCTTCGTTAAGGCGCATATAGAAGGCCTTAATGTCTTTCGGGTAGTTTTTAACGACAACCGGCGCTTTGAAATGCTTCTCGGCCAGATAGCGTTCGTGCTCAGACGCCAGGTCAACGCCCCAGTAAACCGGGTTCTCGAACGTCTCACCGCATTTCTCGAGGATTGCCACCGCGTCGGTATAGTCCACCTGCGCAAAGTCGGCGGACACGAAACGCTCCAGACGCGCCACTGCATCGCTGTCTACGCGCTCAGCGAAGAATTTCATGTCGTCAGGACGCTCTTCCAGCACCGCTTTGAAGACATACTTCAGCATCGCTTCCGCCAGGCCGGCAACATCATCCAGGTCGGCGAAGGCCACTTCAGGCTCCAGCATCCAGAATTCCGCCAGGTGACGGCTCGTGTTGGAGTTTTCGGCGCGGAAGGTTGGACCAAAGGTGTAGATTTTGGACAGTGCGCAGGCATAGGTTTCGCCGTTGAGCTGGCCAGATACCGTCAGGAAGGCTTCTTTACCAAAGAAGTCTTTGTCATAGTCCACTTTACCTTCTGGCGTACGCGGCAGGTTTTCCATGTCCAGCGTTGAGACGCGGAACATTTCACCTGCACCTTCCGTATCAGAAGCGGTGATCAGCGGGGTAGACACCCAGAAATAACCCTGCTCATCAAAGAAGCGATGCAGCGCCTGAGCCAGCGTATGGCGCACGCGTGCAACCGCACCGATCAGGTTGGTACGCGGGCGCAGGTGTGCGACTTCACGCAGGTATTCGATGCTGTGACGTTTTGCCGCCATCGGATAGGTGTCCGGATCGTCAACCCAGCCGGTGACTTCAATCGCAGAAGCCTGAATTTCGAAGCTCTGGCCCTGACCCGGTGATGCCACAACCACGCCGGTCACAATGACGGAACAACCCGTCGTCAGGCGCAGAACGTCATCATTGTAATTGGGCAGAGAATTATTAATGACGGCCTGTACAGGATCAAAGCAGGAACCGTCATAGACGGCAAGGAAGGAGATGCCAGCTTTAGAATCTCGGCGGGTACGCACCCATCCGCGCACGGTGACTTCTGAGTCAACGGCGACACGGCCCTGGAGTACGTCGGCTACAGGCACAACGCTCATAATATTCTCTCTGTTAATAGTCGGAAAAAATAAACACTTGCCCACCCTTATGGGGGGGATATCTATGTTACCTGCCATCCGCTATCAGACAAGCAAATTTCGCAGTCAAAGGAGAAGAATTAAGAAATAAATAAGAAGAGGGGAGCCATGAGGGCTCCCTTAAGCGCTTAACTGGCTTTTTTAATCTGCGGGAGATCGAAGGCTTCGCGCAACGCGCGGACAAACGCTTTGTCATGGCAGATGGTTTTACCCGGGCTATCGGAGAGTTTTGCCACCGGCTTACCGTTACATTCCACCAGCTTGATAACGATATTCAGAGGTTTTACCTGAGGAATGTCGCAGGTCAAACGGGTACCGATCCCGAAGCTCAGGTTCACCCTGGTGCTGAAATGGCGATAGAGTTCGACCGCTTTCGCCAGGTCGAGGTTATCGGAGAAGACCAGCACCTTGTTCAGCGGGTCAATGCCGAGTTTTTGGTAATGGGCAATCGCCTTTTCGCCCCATTCAACCGGATCTCCGGAATCATGGCGTAACCCCTGGTAACGCTCAGCGAACTCGGGACCAAAGTCGCGCAGGAAGGCATCCATCGTAATACAGTCGGTGAGGGCGATCCCGAGTTGATTTGGGTACTCCTCAAGCCATGCGGCCAGTGCCGCACGCTGGCTGTTAGCCAGATCGGGGCTTATCTGCTGATGCGCCTGGAACCACTCGTGCGCCTGGGTGCCCATTGGCGTCAGGTTGAGGCGACGGGCCAGATCGTAGTTACTGGTGCCCACGAACCACGGCTCCTGCTGCAGACGTTTAACGATGGCCTCCTGAACGTCGCGAGAGAAACGGCGACGGGTGCCAAAGTCCATCAGGCGGAAGCGGGACATGTCCAGCCCTTCGGTCAGCGTGGAGAAGGCAGACAGTTTGTTTTCCAGCGAAGCGACCGCCTGCTCTACGCCCGTTTCCGGTGAACGGTAGCGGTGAGCCAGTTCACTGATCACCGCCAGAAGCGGCACTTCCCACATGATCACTTCCCGCCACGGGCCTTCAAGGCGAATATCCAGCTTGCCATTATCGTTAACCACGGTGACCTGCTCCGGCTTGTAGCGGAAATCGCGCAGCCAGTTCAGGTAGTCGGGTTTGAAGAAAGGCAGGCCAGAAAGCCATTGATATTCGTCGTCCTGCAGCGTCAGATGCTGCATAGCATCGACCTGTTCTCGAATGGAATCTGCGTAGATACCGAGCAAGTCGTCGCCACGGCAGCGGAATTCCGCTGCGACATGCACGTCATAGTAGTGGTGGAAAACGGCTTGCTGCATATGCAGTTTATACGCGTCGGTATCCAGCAACGTATGCAGAACAGGGGAAGCGAATTGAGTCATAGGTGCGCAGTAGCATCCTCTCACAGGAGCGTTTAGTACAATAAACAACTCCGGAGTATACCTTGTTTAGTGATTTATTGAACCCCGATCACAACATAAGCGCGTTTTATGGTCGAGGGCATTTTGTGCCCCGTGTTATATAAATGTAGCAAAAAAGGGTTTTGTACCTGAAAAGATGAACATTCTGCATAGCGCGTTTTACACAACAGGAATATATTGAAACGTTACTCGACAAACGATGCATAAGGTTTTCTATGACACAACAGCCACAAGCCAAATACCGCCACGACTACCGTGCGCCGGATTACCTGATTAGCGATATCGATCTGACTTTTGACCTGGATGCCACTAAAACCGTTGTGACGGCGGTGAGCCAGGTAACGCGCCATAGCGCTACTGCCGTACCGCTGCGTCTGGATGGCGAAGACCTGACGCTGGTCTCCCTACATATTAATGATGAAGCGTGGTCTGACTATAAAGAAGAAAACAACCAGCTGGTCATCGACAACCTGCCGGAACATTTTACGCTGCGCATCGTGAATGAAATCAGCCCTGCCGCCAACACGGCGCTGGAAGGGCTTTACCAGTCTGGCGTGGCGCTGTGCACCCAGTGTGAAGCGGAAGGGTTCCGTCACATTACCTGGTATCTGGACCGCCCGGACGTTCTGGCGCGCTTCACCACCAAAATCATTGCCGATAAAACGCTCTACCCATTCCTGCTCTCCAATGGTAACCGCGTGGGTGAAGGGGAGCTGGAAAATGGCCGTCACTGGGTTCAGTGGCAGGATCCGTTCCCGAAACCGTGCTACCTGTTTGCGCTGGTGGCGGGTGATTTCGACGTGCTTCGTGATACTTTCAAAACGCGCTCAGGTCGCGAGGTGGCGCTGGAGCTGTTTGTTGACCGCGGCAACCTGGACCGCGCACCGTGGGCGATGACCTCGCTCATCAACTCCATGAAGTGGGACGAAGAGCGCTTCGGCCTCGAATATGACCTCGACATCTATATGATCGTCGCCGTCGATTTCTTCAACATGGGGGCAATGGAGAACAAAGGCCTTAACGTCTTTAACTCCAAATACGTGCTGGCGCGTACCGATACTGCCACTGATAAAGATTATCTCGATATCGAACGCGTCATCGGGCACGAGTATTTCCATAACTGGACTGGTAACCGCGTCACCTGCCGCGACTGGTTCCAGCTGAGCCTGAAAGAGGGCCTGACCGTCTTCCGTGACCAGGAGTTCAGCTCCGATCTGGGTTCACGCGCGGTGAACCGCATCAACAACGTGCGTACCATGCGCGGCCTGCAGTTTGCGGAAGATGCCAGCCCAATGGCGCACCCGATCCGCCCGGATAAAGTCATTGAGATGAACAACTTCTACACCCTGACGGTGTATGAGAAAGGCGCTGAAATTATCCGCATGATCCACACCCTGCTGGGGGAAGAGAACTTCCAGAAAGGGATGCAGCTTTACTTTGAGCGTCATGACGGCAGCGCGGCCACCTGCGACGATTTTGTTCAGGCGATGGAAGATGCCTCTAATGTCGATCTCTCTCATTTCCGCCGCTGGTACAGCCAGGCCGGTACGCCAGTTGTCACCGTCAAAGACGATTACAATCCGGAAACCGAGCAGTACACCCTGACGATTAGCCAGCGCACGCCGCCGACGGCCGAGCAGGAAGAGAAATATCCGCTGCACATTCCGTTCAGTATTGAGCTGTATGACAACGAAGGTAAAGTGATCCCGCTGCAGAAAGGGGGCCACCCCGTACATCACGTACTCAACGTGACCCAGGCCGAGCAGACCTTTATCTTCGATAACGTCTACTTCCAGCCGGTGCCGGCGCTGCTGTGCGAATTCTCAGCGCCAGTCAAACTGGAGTACAAGTGGAGCGATCAGCAGCTAACGTTCCTGATGCGTCACGCGCGCAACGACTTCTCCCGCTGGGATGCGGCGCAAAGCCTGCTCGCGACCTACATCAAGCTGAACGTGAATCGTCATCAGCAGGGCCAGCCGCTGTCGCTGCCAGTTCATGTGGCTGACGCGTTCCGCGCGATCCTGCTGGATGAGAAGATTGACCCGGCACTGGCGGCTGAAATCCTGACGCTGCCGTCTGCCAGCGAAATCGCCGAGCTGTTTGATATTATCGACCCGATCGCTATCGTGGCGGTGCGTGAAGCACTGACCCGTACACTGGCGACCGAGCTTGCCGATGAGTTCCTGGCAATCTATAACGTCAACAAGCTGGATGAGTATCGCGTAGAACATGCGGACATCGGTAAACGTTCTCTGCGTAATACCTGCCTGCGCTATCTGGCGTTTGGTGAAACTGAGCTGGCGAACACCCTGGTGAGCAAGCAGTATCACGAAGCGGATAACATGACCGACGCGCTGGCTGCGCTGGGTGCAAGCGTCGCCGCCGAACTGCCTTGCCGTGATGCGCTGATGCAGGAGTACGACGATAAGTGGCATCAGGATGGTCTGGTGATGGATAAGTGGTTCATTCTGCAGGCAACCAGCCCGGCGGAAGATGCACTCAGCACCGTTCGTAGCCTGCTGAAGCATCGTTCCTTTACCATGAGCAACCCAAACCGCGTGCGCTCCCTGATTGGTGCGTTTGCCAGCAGCAACCCGGCCGCGTTCCACGCCGAAGATGGCAGCGGTTATCAGTTTATGGTGGAAATGCTGACCGAGCTGAACAGCCGTAACCCGCAGGTGGCGTCGCGCCTGATTGAGCCGCTGATCCGTCTGAAACGCTACGACGCGAAGCGTCAGGCGAAGATGCGTGCCGCGCTTGAGCAGCTGAAAGGGCTGGAAAATCTGTCTGGTGATTTGTACGAGAAGATTGCTAAAGCCTTAGCGTGATAAAAAATTGCCCGGTGGGCAGGTAAAAGCAAAACGGCAACCTCGGTTGCCGTTTTTAATGTTTTCTCCCTCTCCCCATGGGAGAGCGCCGGGGGTGAGGGCATCAGGCATTAGCTTTAATCAACGCGCGCTCATTCACCCCACGCTTCATCACCCGATCCAGCACTTCTGCCTCCAGCTCCGCCAGTCTTGCCGAACCGACACGACGAGGGCGAGGAAGATCGACCGTCACATCCAGACCAATTTTTCCTTCTTCTATTAACAGCACCCGGTCAGCCATCGCGACGGCTTCGCTCACGTCATGGGTGACCAGCAACACCGTAAAACCATGCTCCTGCCACAGCGATCCAATCAAATCCTGCATTTCGATCCGCGTCAGGGCATCGAGTGCGCCGAGCGGCTCATCAAGCAACAGCAGGCCGGGGCGATGGATTAACGCCCGGGCGAGTGCCACACGCTGCTTTTGTCCACCCGACAGCGCCGCAGGCCATTCACCTGCACGGTGTTCCAGCCCTACGGCGGCCAGCGCCCGACGGGCTTCGTCCCGCCAGTTGCCCTTCAGTCCCAGTCCGACGTTATCCATCACGGTCTTCCAGGGCAGCAGACGCGCATCCTGAAACATCATGCGGGTATCGTCCTGAATATTGGCCAGCGGCGTCGTGCCTGCCAGAATTTCGCCGCCGTTGGGGGACTCCAGCCCCGCTAAAAGACGTAACAGCGTACTCTTGCCGCCGCCGCTGCGCCCGACAACGGCCACAAATTGCCCGGCTGGAATATGCAGATCCAGCCCGTTAAGAACGGTGTTTTCACCGTAGCGTTTGGTCACGCCGCTGAGCAACAGCGGTGTACCCTGAGTCAGTCGGGCAGTGTTCATGCTTTCGCCTCCTGAGTGGTGTAGGCCGGATTCCAGCGCAGCCAGCTGCGCTCCAGCCACTGGGCGCTGACGTCGGCAAGCTTGCCGAGCAGGGCGTAAAGGATAATGGCGACCACGACCACGTCCGTTTGCAGGAACTCGCGGGCGTTCATCGCCAGATAACCAATGCCAGAGTTGGCTGAAATGGTTTCCGCGACAATCAGCGTCAGCCACATCAGGCCGAGCGCAAAACGCACCCCAACCATAATGGAGGGCAGGGCACCGGGGAGAATGACGTGGGTAAAAAGCGCGAAGCCTGATAAACCGTAGCTGCGCGCCATCTCGACCAGGCCGCGATCGATATTGCGGATGCCGTGCCAGGTATTGATGTAAATCGGGAACAGCGTGCCCAGCGCCACGAGGAAGATCTTGGCGCTCTCATCAATACCAAACCACAAAATCACCAGCGGGATCAGCGCCAGATGCGGAACATTACGCAGCATCTGAATGGACGTATCCAGCAGCCGCTCGCCCCAGCGGGAAAGACCACTGATCAAACCCAGAACCAGGCCGATGCTGCCGCCGATGGAAAATCCAATCACGGCGCGCCAGGAGCTGATCGCCAGATGCTGCCACAGCTCCCCGCTGACGCTCAGCGACCAGAAGGCTTCGACGACGCCCTCCGGAGAGGGCAGAATACGGCTCGACAGCCAGCCGGTGGACGACGCGAGCTGCCAGAGAGCCACAATGCCGACGGGTAAAAACCACGGCGCGGCGCGCAGCAGCCATTTTTGTGAGGTGGCAGACATGGTCACTCCTTAGCTCTGTGCGGCTTTTCGGGGGATAAATTCATTTGCCACGGCTTCGCCCTGAAGCTGAAGCCGCTGCGGCTGCGGAATTTCCGGAATGGCAACATCCAGATGCGGGAATAACAGCTCGCCCACTTTGTAAGCCTCTTCCAGGTGTGGATAACCAGAGAGAATAAAGCTGTCGATCCCAAGGTCTGCGTATTCATTAATACGTGCTGCCACGGTCGGACCGTCGCCGACCAGCGCTGTGCCCGCGCCGCCGCGCACCAGACCGACGCCCGCCCACAGGTTCGGACTGATCTCCAGATTCTCGCGCTTGCCGTTGTGCAGGGACGCCATCCGGTGCTGTCCAACGGAGTCGGTTTTGGCAAACACGGCCTGGGCTTTCGCGATGGTCTCATCATCCAGATGGGAAATCAGACGGTCGGCCGCCTGCCAGGCTTCTTCATTAGTTTCACGCACAATCACATGCAGGCGAATGCCGAAGCGCACCTTGCGGCCATGGGCGGCCGCTTTAGCGCGTACCTGGGCAATTTTTTCTTTCACCAGCTCGGGCGGTTCGCCCCAGGTCAGATAAAGGTCGACTTGCTCTGCCGCCAGGTCCTGCGCCACATCCGACGATCCGCCAAAGTAGAGGGGCGGGCGCGGTTGCTGCACCGGTGGGAAGTAGAGTTTCGCGTCACGAACGTGAATATGCTTGCCTTCAAAGGTGACGGTTTCACCTTCCAGCAGACGCCGCCAGACGCGGGTGAACTCGGCGGAGGCTTCATAGCGCTCGGTATGGTCGAGGAACACGCCATCACCCGCCAGCTCCTGCGGATCGCTGCCCGTCACCAGGTTAAACAGGGCTCGTCCGTTGGAAAGCCTGTCCAGAGTTGCCGCCTGACGCGCCGCCACGGTGGGGGAGACGACGCTCGGGCGTAACGCGACCAGGAACTTCAGACGCTGGGTGACCGGGATCATCGACGCGGCGACCAGCCAGGCATCTTCACATGACCGTCCGGTCGGGATCAGCACGCCGGTAAAACCGATTCGGTCCGCCGCCTGCGCAATCTGCTGCAAATAGCCATGGTCAACCGGGCGTGACCCCTCTTCTGTACCAAGATAGTGTCCATCACCGTGGGTGGGTAAAAACCAGAAAAGATTCAGACTCATGATTTTGTTCCTTCTTTGCCTGCGGGTTGCCAGATACGTTCACGAATATCCACCTGCTTAGGAACCAGGTGATTTTGATAGAAGAGGTCAGCGGTTTGTTGCTGAAGTGCGGCGACGTGCGCGTCCACAGGCGTAATGGTGGTCGGCGGACGATGGCTGAGATAGCTCGCAATCACCGGTTCAGGCAAGCCCATGGTTTTCGCCAGCAGGGCAATACTCGCCTGACGCTGGCTCTGGGTCAGCGCATCGGCCTGGGTAAAGGTATCAAGGACACCCTGAATAAATGCACCGTTCTTTTCCGCATACGGCCTTGCGGCAAGGTAGAACGAACCGGTCTGTTTCAGCGTGGTGCCATCTTTAAGTACCCGCACGCCGCCCTGTAGCAGTGCGGCGGAGTAGTACGGATCCCAGATGGCCCAGGCATCAACGTTCTTCTGCTGGAACGCGGCGCGGGCGTCGGCGGGCGTCAGGTAAACAGGCTGAATATCAGTGAACTTGAGCCCGGCTTCCTGCAGGGCGCGCAGCAGCAGGTTATGCGAGCTGGAACCTTTCTGGAACGCGACTTTATGACCTTTAAGATCGGCGACGCTTTTAATGTCGCTATTTTCAGGGACAAGAATCACTTCTGCCTTCGGTTTGGGCGGCTCAACGCCGACATAGACGAGGTCCGCCCCCGCGGCCTGGGCGAATATCGGCGGGATATCGCCTGTACTGCCGAGATCGATACTGCCAACGTTCAGGGCCTCCAGCATCTGGGGACCTGCAGGGAACTCAACCCAGGAGAATTTGGTGTCCGGGAAGCGTTTTTCCAGAAGCTGGTGGCTTTTTGCCAGCACCATGCTCACGCTGCCTTTTTGATAACCAATGCGTAAACTTTCAGGTGATGTTTCTGCAGCATGGGCCAGCGACGTAAGCGCCATCAGACCTGCCAGCCCGATACGGGTTAACGTTTTAAACATGGGCGACTCCTTGAGGCTGATCAAACGCCGGGGCCTGGATATCCCTGCGGTGCAGGGCATGCCAGAAGGTTTCCAGAGCGTTATCGAGGCGGGTTTGCAGATTTGGCGTAAAGTGAGGTTTGTGCTGATAGTCAATGACCTGGGAGTCATCCGCGAAGACGCCGTGGAGGATCTCCTGCGCTTTCAACGCGTTCAGGACCGGCTTCAGGGCATAATCCACCGCCAGTAAATGGGCCACTGTGCCGCCTGTGGCCAGGGGCAACACCACTTTGCCATCCAGCGCGCGTTCGGGAAGCAGGTCAAGCAGGGTTTTCAGTGCACCGGAAAAAGAGGCTTTATAAATAGGCGTTGCCACGATTAAACCGTCAGCGCCTTTAAGCTGTTCCGTCAGGGTTTTGAGCGCGGGGCTGTCAAAACGAGCGTAGAGCAGATCCTCAGGTTCGAAGTTATGCAGGTTCCAGTGGCACACTTCCACATCCAGGGCATGGAGCTTTTCACGGGCATATTCCAGCAGGGCGCTGGAACGCGAAGGGAATCGTGGACTTCCGGCCAGAGTAATGACGCGCATACTTCCTCCTTATAACTAATTGTTTGCTTTTATCTAACATTCATAACAATTTTCAGGAGTGTGACACCGCGCGGTTATTCCACTAAATGATTTATCTGCAATTAAAATGCGAAAAAGAGCATAAGAAATGCCTCACCAGGTAAACGATTGCGTTTTACGCGGGTTTTTTGCCGCAGGTCAATTCCCTTTCGCGCTGCGATCGCCCATAATCCCCTCCCGGTTTGCACACCGGGAATCCAGGAGAGTTCATGTACTACCCCTTCGTTCGTAAAGCCCTTTTCCAGCTCGACCCTGAGCGCGCTCATGAATTTACATTCCAGCAATTACGTCGTATTACCGGAACGCCGCTGGCCGCTCTGGTGCGTCAGAATGTGCCGGAAAAACCTGTGCAGTGCATGGGTCTGACCTTTAAAAACCCGCTGGGTCTGGCGGCCGGTCTGGACAAAAATGGCGAGTGCATTGACGCCCTGGGCGCAATGGGCTTTGGCTCCCTCGAAATCGGTACCGTCACCCCGCGCCCGCAGCCGGGAAATGACAAGCCGCGCCTGTTCCGTCTGGTTGAAGCCGAAGGGCTGATCAACCGCATGGGTTTCAACAACCACGGTGTTGATTACCTTGTTGAGAACGTAAAAAAAGCCCATTTTGATGGGATATTAGGTATCAATATCGGCAAAAATAAAGATACGCCGGTTGAACAAGGTAAAGATGACTATCTGATTTGTATGGAAAAAGTCTACGCCTATGCCGGTTATATTGCGGTGAATATTTCCTCACCCAATACCCCGGGGCTGCGTTCCTTACAATATGGCGAAGCGCTGGACGATCTTCTGAGTGCCATTAAAAATAAACAAAATGAGCTCCAGGCGATCCACCATAAATATGTTCCGGTGGCGGTTAAGATCGCCCCGGATCTTTCTGCTGAAGAATTGATCCAGGTTGCCGACAGTTTAGTTCGTCATAATATTGATGGCGTGATTGCAACCAATACCACGCTCGATCGTTCCCTCGTTCAGGGAATGAAAAACTGTGACGAAGCGGGTGGGTTAAGTGGCCGCCCGGTACAATTAAAAAGCACCGAAATTATTCGCGCCCTGTCTGCTGAATTAAAAGGACGCCTGCCGATTATTGGCGTTGGCGGCATTGACTCAGTGATTGCTGCACGCGAGAAGATGGCGGCGGGAGCATCGCTGGTGCAAATTTATTCCGGCTTTATTTTTAAAGGGCCGCAGTTGATTAAAGAAATCGTTACGCATATCTAATCTTTTTTCCTAATCAGACAACCAGGGCTTTATTTCCAGCCCTGGTTGTTTTATATTCCGTCATTGTTGCTTATTTAGACATTATGGTCTTTTATTAATGTTGTTATAAACGAGGCGGCAAACAGGACATTTTTAGAACAGGACGTTTGGGGACGGGAGAGAGACATGCGTATTAAACCTGACGATAACTGGCGCTGGTATTTTTGCGACGAGCATGACCGAATGATGCTTGATTTAGCCAATGGCATGTTGTTTCGTTCTCGTTTTGCCCGTCGAATGTTAACCCCGGACGCGTTTTCCCCGTCAGGCTTTTGCGTTGATGACGCTGCGCTTTATTTCTCCTTTGAGGAAAAATGCCGCGATCTGGTTCTCTCTAAAGAGCAGCGTGCCGAACTGGTATTAAATGCCCTGGTGGCTATCCGTTTCCTGAAACCGCAAATGCCAAAAAGCTGGCATTTCCTTGCGCACGGTATGAACTGGACCCCGGCAACGGGTGATGCAGCCAGCGTAAATCTGAGCGATACCGCAGAAGAGGTGAGCCTGCTGGTGGTAGAGCCAGGAGACAATGCCGCGCTCTGTTTGCTGGCGCAGCCCGGCGTGACGATTGCCGGGCGGACGATGCAGCTAGGAGATGCCATTAAGGTGATGAACGACAGGCTGAAGCCCCAGCTTCGCGTGGATGCCTTCAGCCTGGAACAGGCTGTTTAAGCCTCCAGCTGTACCGATGTTTTTGGGATACAGCTGCAGCACAGAATGGTCCCGTCTTCAGCAATCGCAGATTTTTTCAGCGCACTGACCTCGCCCTCTACCAGCTTGATTCGACAGCAGCCACAGATCCCAGCGCGACAGGAATACGGTATGCGGATCCCCGCTTGTTCCAGTTGCTCAAGCAAAACCTGCTGGTTATTACCCCGAATGACGTTGCCCTGCCAGTGAATATCAACCGCTGAGCTGATCGGCGTCTCAACGTCGACGAATTCCTCCTCCTGACCTGAGCCGTACACTCTTGCTGGCCCTCGGGCAAGTATCTCTACCTCATCACCAACGCGGATAGCGCCGCTGGAGCGCGGGATCAGGTTCTGACCGAAATCAACATCGCCGTTGTCCTGCGCGGTACGGAATGACTGTAATGTTTTCAGCGGCTCGCCGGAAGGGTGCTTCAGGCCTTTCTCCGGGCTCACGGTGGTAAAGATACAGCGGCTGCATGGCTTAACCACGTCGAAAATGACGCTGCCGATGCGGATCACTTTCCAGGTGTCTTCTTCCCAGGCGTCGGCACCCGTCACCACCAGGTTCGGACGGAACTGTTCCATCTGAACGCTGGCTTTGCAGCGGTGCTGCAGGTCGCGCAGTGAAGCTTCATTGGTGAGCAGGAAAGGGAAACCATCTGCAAAGGAGAGCGGAACCGCATCGTGACGCTTAACGCGGCGCGTGAGCGACGGACCGACCCAGCGCAGCTGCACGTCGCGGGAGAAGAAGCCGCTGAGCCAGCGGTTAGTCTCTTCCGGGGCGATGCGCGCGGTAAAATGATTGCCCCACACTTCCGTTGGCGCATCGACAGGCGCAAAATCAGCAAAGCGAATCACCCGGCTTTCGCCGTCCGGCGCGGTAAGATGCAAACCGTCATGAAGCGGGGAAGGGGTAAAGCGAACCATCTGCGGGAACTGGCGTGCGGTAATAAACGTACCGTCCGGCTCGGTGACCATGAAGATACGATCGAAGGCGAATCCGCTCATGTCGGCCAGCGCGTGAGAGACGCCGATGCCGCGCATGGATTTCACCGGATGAATAAAAAGCCTGGATAACGTCGCCACTGCACAGTCCCTCGAATGAAAATAAGCCTTCAACTTTATGACATACACGCCATATTAGCTATAATGCGCGACAATTTTCTAAGAGTAAAAGTGACGATATGAATTCTCTGTTTGCCAGTACGGCCCGTGGGCTGGAAGAGCTGTTAAAAACTGAACTGGAAAGCCTTGGCGCGAAAGAGTGCCAGGTGGTTCAGGGTGGTGTCCATTTTGAGGGCGACACGCGGCTTATTTACCAGAGCCTGATGTGGAGCCGTCTGGCGTCGCGCATCATGCTGCCGATGAAGGAGTGCAAGGTCTATAGCGACCTTGATCTCTATACCGGCGTACAGATGATCGACTGGACAGAGATCTTCACGCCAAATGCCACCTTTGCGGTGCATTTCAACGGCGTGAACGACGAGATCCGCAACAGCCAGTACGGTGCCCTGCGCGTCAAAGACGCCATTGTGGACTGCTTCACCCGTAAAAATAAGGAACGACCTAACGTCGATCGTGAAAATCCCGATCTGCGTATTAACGTCTGGCTGAACGGTGATACCGCAAGTATTTCCCTCGATCTGAGCGGGGCGGGTCTGCATCTTCGCGGCTACCGCGATCGCACCGGTATGGCGCCAATCAAAGAAACCCTGGCCGCTGCCATTGTGATGCGCTCCGGCTGGCAGCCGGGCACGCCGCTGCTCGACCCGATGTGTGGTTCCGGTACATTGCTGATTGAAGCGGCAATGCTGGCCACCGACCGCGCGCCGGGCCTGCACCGCGGGCACTGGGGCTTCAAAGGCTGGGCACAGCACGATGAAGCACTCTGGAAAGAGGTCAAAGACGACGCGCAGACTCGCGCGCGTAAAGGCCTGGCGGAGTACACCTCTCACTTCTACGGCTCTGATAGCGACCCTCGCGTTATTGAACGCGCGCGCAGCAACGCCCGTCGCGCCGGTATCGGTGAGCTGGTCACCCTCGAAGTAAAAGACGTGGCTAACCTGACTAACCCGCTGCCAAAAGGCCCATACGGTACCGTGATCAGCAACCCGCCATATGGCGAGCGTCTGGACAGCGAACCGGCGCTGATCGCCCTGCATAGCCTGCTGGGCCGCAACATGAAAGACTATTTCGGCGGGTGGAATCTTTCTTTGTTTAGCGCCTCACCGGAACTGTTGAGCTGCCTGCAGCTGCGTGCCGATCGCCAGTTTAAGGCGAAAAACGGCCCGCTGGACTGCGTGCAGAAAAACTATCATCTGGCGGAGAAAGCCGCGGACAGTAAGCCGTCGGGCGTGGCGGAAGATTACGCTAACCGTCTGCGTAAGAACCTGAAGAAATATGAAAAATGGGCGAAGCAGGAAGGGATTGAATGCTACCGCCTGTACGATGCCGACCTACCGGAGTACAACGTGGCGGTTGACCGCTACGCGGACTGGGTGGTGATTCAGGAGTATGCTCCACCGAAAACCATTGATGCGCAAAAAGCGCGTCAGCGCATGCTGGACGTTATTGCGGCGACCATCGCCGTGCTGGGCATTGCGCCAAACAAACTGGTACTGAAAACCCGCGAGCGTCAGAAAGGGAAAAATCAGTACCAGAAGATGGGCGAGAAGGGCGACTTTATCGAAGTGGGCGAGTACAACGCACGCCTGTGGGTAAACCTGACCGACTATCTGGATACCGGCCTGTTCCTCGATCACCGTATCGCCCGCCGCATGCTGGGCCAGATGAGCAAGGGTAAAGACTTCCTTAACCTGTTCTCCTACACCGGCAGCGCCAGCGTGCATGCAGGTCTGGGCGGGGCGCGCAGCACCACCACGGTGGATATGTCTCGCACCTATCTGGAGTGGGCGGAGCGCAACCTGCGTCTGAACGGCCTGACCGGACGCCAGCATCGCCTGATGCAGGCCGACGTGCTGGGCTGGCTGCGTGATACCGACGAGCAGTTCGATCTGATCTTTATCGATCCGCCGACCTTCTCCAACTCCAAGCGTATGGAGGATAGCTTTGATGTTCAACGCGATCACCTGCGCCTGATGACCGACCTGAAACGCCTGCTGCGTAAAGGCGGCACCATTATGTTCTCGAACAACAAACGCGGCTTCCGCATGGATCATGAAGGCTTAGCCACGCTGGGACTGAAAGCGCAAGAAATCAGCCAGAAAACGCTGTCTCAGGACTTTGCCCGTAACCGTCAGATCCATAACTGCTGGTTAATCTCAGCGGTCTGAAAGGAAATATAAATGTCATTAATTAGCATGCACGGCGCGTGGCTCTCTTTTAGCGATGCGCCACTTCTCGATGATACTGAACTGCATATTGAAGACAACGAACGCGTCTGTCTTGTAGGCCGTAACGGCGCGGGTAAATCCACGCTGATGAAAATCCTCAACCGTGAACAGGGGCTGGATGATGGCCGTATCGTTTACGAGCAGGATCTGATTGTCTCCCGTCTGCAGCAGGATCCTCCTCGTAACGTGGCGGGTACCGTTTATGATTTCGTTGCAGAAGGGATTTCTGAGCAAGCTGAATACCTGAAGGGCTATCACGAAATTTCACATCTTGTGATGACCGACCCAAGTGAAAAAAATCTCAATGAGATGGCACGTCTGCAGGAGCTTCTGGATCATCACGGTCTGTGGCAGCTTGAAAGCCGTATCACCGAAGTGCTGGATCAGTTAGGTCTGGATGCGGATATGGAGCTGTCGGCGCTCTCCGGCGGCTGGTTGCGTAAAGCGGCGCTTGGGCGTGCTCTGGTCAGCGGCCCAAAGGTGCTGTTGCTGGATGAACCGACCAACCACCTGGATATCGAAGCGATTGACTGGCTGGAAGGGTTCCTGAAAACCTTTAACGGCACCATCATCTTTATCTCGCACGACCGTTCGTTTATCCGCAATATGGCGACGCGTATTGTCGATCTCGATCGCGGCAAACTGGTGACTTATCCTGGCGATTACGATACCTATCTGCTGGAAAAAGAAGAAAACCTGCGCGTGGAAGAGCTGCAAAATGCTGAGTTTGACCGCAAGCTGGCACAGGAAGAGGTCTGGATCCGTCAGGGCATCAAAGCCCGCCGTACCCGTAACGAAGGCCGCGTGCGTGCCCTGAAAGCGATGCGTAACGAGCGCAGCGCTCGCCGTGAAGTGATGGGAAGTGCGAAGATGCAGGTCGAAGAGGCATCCCGTTCCGGTAAAATTGTCTTTGAAATGGAAAATGTGGATTACCAGGTCGATGGAAAAGTTCTGGTGAAAGACTTCTCCGCTCAGGTGCAGCGTGGCGATAAAATTGCCCTCATTGGCCCGAACGGCTGTGGTAAAACCACGTTGCTCAAGCTGATGCTCGGTCAGCTGCAGGCTGACAGCGGCCGTGTTCACTGCGGCACAAAGCTGGAAGTAGCCTACTTCGACCAGCACCGTGCAGAGTTGGACCCAGACAGAACGGTGATGGATAACCTCGCCGAAGGTAAGCAGGAGGTCATGGTAAACGGTAAGCCGCGCCATGTGCTGGGCTACCTGCAGGACTTCCTGTTCCATCCTAAACGTGCGATGACGCCGGTGCGCGCGCTGTCAGGCGGTGAGCGAAATCGTCTTCTTCTGGCGCGTTTGTTCCTGAAGCCAAGCAACCTTTTGATCCTCGATGAACCGACGAACGACCTGGATGTCGAAACGCTGGAACTGCTGGAAGAACTGATTGACGGTTATCAGGGTACCGTGATGCTGGTCAGCCACGATCGTCAGTTCGTTGATAACACCGTGACCGAGTGCTGGATCTTCGAAGGTGAAGGCCGAATTGGCCAATATGTAGGCGGTTATCACGATGCAAAAGGGCAGCAGTCACAGTCTCTGGCGCAGAAACAGTCAAAGTCCAAAATAAGTTCTGAACCTGCTGTAACAAAAGCAGAAACTGTCAAGAAAACATCGGCTAAACTAAGCTATAACCTGCAGCGCGAACTGGAGGGGCTACCGCAGCGTCTTGAAGAGCTGGAGGCCGCGCTTGAGGATCTGCAAAAACAGGTTGCTGATGCGTCATTCTTTACCCAATCGCATGACTATACTCAAAAAGTACTGGCTGATATGTCCGCGGCTGAAAAAGCCCTGGAGGAAGCCTTTGAGCGCTGGGAGTACCTTGAGTCTCTGAAAAACGGCGCGTAAACAGGGATAAAATATGTGTGACCAGCACCATGCCGACAGGCATATATTATGCTCGCAATGCGATATGCTCGTGGCGTTGCCAGAGCTTGGTCACGGACATAAAGCCCTGTGTCCACGTTGCGGCGCGACGTTGACAACCGAGTGGGACGCGCCGCGGCAGCGTCCCACTGCTTACGCTCTGGCAGCATTGTTTATGCTGCTGCTCTCCAATCTCTTCCCCTTTATCTATATGAAGGTGGGCGGGATGACCAGCCAGGTGGATTTACTCGAAATTCCGGGCGTGATGTTCTCAGAAGATTACGCCAGCCTCGGCACCTTTTTTCTCCTGTTTGTCCAGATAGTCCCGGCTTTTTGCCTGGTCGTTATCCTGATGCTGGTGAACCGCGTCAGGTTGCCGACATCACTAAAAGTCAGGCTCGCGCGTATCCTCTTTCAGCTAAAAAGCTGGGGGATGGCCGAGATCTTTCTGGCGGGCATTCTGGTCAGCTTCGTGAAGCTGATGGCGTACGGCGACGTGGGGATTGGCAGCAGCTTTATTCCCTGGTGTTTGTATTGCGTCCTGCAGTTGCGCGCATTCCAGTGCGTAGACAGGCGTTGGGTGTGGGACGATATCGCCCCGGCACCGACCCTTTCGCAAACGGTGAAAGTCGGCGTTCCGGGTATTCGTCAGGGGCTGCGTTCTTGCCCATGCTGCACCGCCGTGCTTCCCGCCGATCTCGACGTTTGTCCGCGCTGCGAAACGAAAGGTCACGTACGCCGTAAAAATAGTCTTCAGTGGACGATGGCGCTGTTAGTCACGTCCATCATGCTGTACTTACCGGCCAATATTCTGCCGATCATGATCACCGATTTGCTCGGCGACAAAATGCCCTCGACGATCCTGGCCGGGGTGGTATTGCTGTGGGGGGAAGGTTCTTATCCGGTTGCCGGCGTCATTTTTATCGCCAGTATTATGGTGCCAACCTTAAAAATGATCGCGATCGCCTGGCTTTGTTGGGATGCGAAAGGCCACGGTAAACGCGACAGCGAACGTATGCACCTGATCTATGAAGTTGTCGAGTTTGTCGGACGCTGGTCAATGATTGACGTGTTTGTCATCGCCGTTCTTTCTGCACTGGTGCGGATGGGCGGTTTGATGAGTATTTATCCCGCGATGGGGGCTTTAATGTTTGCGCTGGTCGTGATTATGACCATGTTTGCGGCCATGACCTTCGACCCTCGTTTATCGTGGGATCGTGAGCCTGAATCAAGCCATGAGGAAGAGTAAGAGCATGGAAAATAAGAGTGGAGAGGCGAAAGTGCAGAAGGTCAAAAACTGGTCACCGGTGTGGATTTTTCCCATCGTGACGGCGCTGATTGGTGCATGGATCCTGTTTTATCATTACAGCCATCAGGGACCGGAAGTTACGCTTATTACCACCAATGCCGAGGGGATTGAGGGCGGTAAAACGACCATCAAAAGCCGTAGCGTGGATGTGGGCGTGGTCGAAAGCGCAACCCTGACCGACGATTTAACCCATGTGGAGATTAAGGCGCGCCTTAATGCCGGCATGGAAAAACTGCTGCATGGCGATTCCGTTTTCTGGGTCGTTAAACCGCAGGTGGGACGTGAAGGGATCAGCGGCTTAGGAACGCTGCTCTCGGGGGCCTATATTGAGCTGCAGCCCGGCACGAAGGGTAACCAGCCTGGCCAATACCAGCTTCTGGATTCGCCACCGCTTGCGCCGCCTGATGCCAAGGGTATCCGCGTGATCCTCGACAGCAAAAAAGCGGGCCAGCTCACGGCAGGCGATCCGGTACTGTTCCGCGGCTACCGCGTCGGGTCGGTAGAGAAAAGCACGTTTGATCCACAGAAAAGAGCGATCAGCTATCAGCTCTTCATCAATGCGCCAAACGATCGACTGGTCACCAGCAACGTCCGTTTCTGGAAAGACAGCGGTATTGCGGTGGATCTCACCTCGGCGGGTATGCGCGTTGAAATGGGCTCGCTGACCACGCTGTTTGGCGGTGGCGTGAGTTTTGACGTCCCGGAAGGCCTGGATTTGGGGCAGCCGGTTGCAGAGAATACCGCTTTCCGCCTGTTTGACGATCAGCGAAGCATTCAGGATGCGCTCTATACCGACCACGTTGACTTCCTTATGTTCTTTAAAGACTCCGTGCGTGGCCTGCAGCCGGGGGCGCCTGTTGAGTTCCGCGGTATTCGTCTTGGTACGGTTGGACAAGTTCCGTTCTTTGTACCTGGCCTGAGCCAGATGCTGGACGATGATTATCGCATTCCGGTGCTGATTCGCATCGAGCCGGAACGTCTGCTTAACCAGATTGGCGAGAATCAGGATATTGCCACCCATATCTCCCAACTGATGGAGCGCGGTCTGCGCGGGTCGCTGAAGACGGGCAACCTGGTGACCGGTGCGCTGTATGTGGATATGGACTTCTATCCAAAAGCGCCGCCGATTACCGGTATCCGTGAATTTGGTGGTTACAAAATCATTCCAACGGTGAGTAGCGGTCTGGCCCAAATCCAGCAGCGTCTGATGGAAACACTGGATAAGATTAATAATCTGCCACTGAATCCGATGATTGAAGCGGCAACGAACTCGCTCAGCGAAAGCCAGGCAACGATGCGCCGCCTGCAAACGACGCTGGATAACATCAACAAGATCACGGCAAGCCAGAGTATGCAGCAACTGCCGCAGGACATGCAGAAAACGCTGCGTGAACTGAACCGCAGCATGCAGGGCTTCCAGCCAGGCTCAGCGGCATACAACAAGATGGTGGCGGATATGCAGCGTCTTGATCAGGTCTTGCGTGAACTGCAGCCAGTTCTGAAAACGCTTAACGAGAAGAGCAACGCGCTGGTATTCGAAGCGAAAGATAAAAAGGATCCTGAGCCGAAGAGGGCAAAAGAATGAATAAGTGGCTATTGATGGTTGGCGCTCTGCTGTTAACGGCGTGCAGTTCAGGTGTAGAAAACAAAAGCTACTATCAGCTGCCTGTTGCTACCCAAAGTGGTGGACAAAGCACGGCCAGTCAGGGAAACCGTCAGCTGTGGGTTGAGCAGGTTGCCGTGCCGGATTATCTGGCAGGAAACGGCGTGGTCTACCAGACCAGCGACGTAAAATACGCGATTGCAACAAACAACCTGTGGGCCAGCCCGCTGGATCAGCAGCTGCGCAACACGCTGGTGGCTAATCTGGGCAGTCAGCTTCCGGGTTGGGTTGTCGCTTCGCAGCCGCTGGGCAACGATCAGGATACGCTGAACGTTACGGTAACGGGCTTCCACGGGCGTTATGACGGTGCGGTAGTGATCAGCGGGGAGTGGTTGCTGAATCATCAGGGCCAGCTCATCAAGCGTCCTTTCCATCTGGAGCTCAAGCAGCAGAAAGATGGCTATGATGAAATGGTGAAAGTGCTGGCTCAGGGTTGGGCGCAGGAGTCAGCCAGCATCGCAAGGGAAATTTCCCGGATGCCATAAGTAAAATTCATCATCAAAAACCGCAATTGGCCTGTCGCTGATTGCGGTTTTTTTTTCGTTTTCACTTCAGATTGTTACTTGTGCCGCGTCACAATTTTTGTACAAATGATCTTCCAGCTAGCTCACAAATATGACACCCGTATGAATTTTGAACATTGACGCTGCGACTAATTCGGGGTATTCGTTATCTGTGCCTGTGCATTTAGTGCAGACACTGTTTTCTTTCCACCAGACAAAAGAATGAGGGAAACGAGGCATGAAGAGACAGAAACGAGATCGCCTGGAACGGGCTCATCAACGTGGTTATCAGGCTGGCATCGCCGGACGTTCTAAAGAAATGTGTCCCTATCAGACTTTGAACCAAAGGTCTCAATGGTTGGGGGGCTGGCGAGAAGCCATCGGAGACAGGGCAGTACTTGCTTGATAGCGTCTCTTTAAAAAAGAAACCTCCGCAATGCG
Organism: Enterobacter chinensis; assembly: GCF_034008295.1. Taxonomy (NCBI): domain Bacteria; kingdom Pseudomonadati; phylum Pseudomonadota; class Gammaproteobacteria; order Enterobacterales; family Enterobacteriaceae; genus Enterobacter; species Enterobacter chinensis. The sequence goes on along the minus strand of NZ_JARDVI010000002.1, from coordinate 155,918 downwards.
GAGGTTTCGCCTTTCCGGGGTCGCGATAAGCAATATCAGAACGCGGAAGTGTCCTGGAACAGGCCCACTTTCAGGTCGCTTGCGCTGTAGATCAGACGACCATCTACCAGCACTTCGCCATCCGCCAGGCCCATAATCAGGCGACGGTTAACGATGCGCTTGAAGTGAATACGATAAGTCACTTTCTTCGCTGTAGGCAGAACCTGGCCGGTGAATTTCACTTCGCCCACGCCCAGTGCGCGACCTTTACCTTCACCACCCAGCCAGCCCAGATAGAAGCCAACCAGCTGCCACATTGCATCCAGGCCCAGACAGCCAGGCATTACCGGATCGCCAATAAAGTGGCAACCGAAGAACCACAGGTCCGGGTTAATATCGAGTTCTGCTTCTACGTAACCCTTATCGAAGTTGCCGCCGGTTTCGGTCATTTTCACGACACGGTCCATCATCAGCATGTTCGGGGCCGGTAACTGCGGGCCATTAGCGCCAAACAGTTCACCGCGACCAGAGGCAAGAAGATCTTCTTTTGTATAGGATTCGCGTTTATCTACCATGTTCTCAATAAGCCTTATTTTAGTGAAGGACGCAGGATAGCTAACACGTGTACGCTGAACAAGTCCGATCAGTTCGAACTGAACCAGCCCAACCAGCGTAACGGCCATGGATAACGATGACGAGCATCCTGCTGTGTCGCCTGAGCAATTCGCTCCTGGATAGTCTGCATCAGGGTGGTCTGCCCTTCGCCATCCCATACCAGGTTTGTCAGTAAGGGTAGTGCATCCTCAATCCCTTCGATGGCCCAGATGGTGAATTGCGCTTGTTCAACCGCCTCCAGAATTTCCTGGCTGAGGCTTAAATGGCGTGCGTTGGGAGCAGGAATGATCACACCCTGTTTGCCGTTTAAACCGCGCTGCTGGCAGATGGAGAAGAAACCTTCAATTTTTTCATTGAGGCCTCCTACTGGCTGAGCACGACCGAATTGATCCACCGAGCCGGTGATGGCGATGTTCTGATTGATCGGCACTTCCGCCAGGGCGCTGATTAAGGCGCACAGCTCTGCCATAGAGGCGCTATCGCCATCCACTTCGCTGTAGGACTGCTCAAACGTCAGCGAGGCGGAGAAGGGGATTTGTTGCTCGAGCTGCAGCTCTGACATCAAAAACGCCTGCATGATCATCATGCCTTTCGCGTGGATGTTTCCGCCCAGTTCGGCTTTGCGTTCGATATCGGTGAATTCACCATCGCCAATATGCACAACGCAGCTGATGCGGGACGGCTCCCCGAATGCGCGCGGATGGCCAGGGAACTCAATCACTGACAGGGCGTTGATCTGCCCAACGCGTTCGCCTTCGGTCTCCACCAGAATTTGTTCCAGCAGAATTTCATCCTGCATACGATCTGCAAGATAGCCTTCTCGCCACTCTCGCTGAGCCAGCATCTGTACAAGCTGTTCTCCGCTGAAAGCACCGTTACCGCTGATAACACCCACTTCACGCAGCTGTTTGCCGATCCAGAGCGGGCAGAGTGGCAGCGTTTCCTGGTCACCGGTATAGCGCACCGCTTCGCGAATCAAGCCTGGCCACGCGTCAGCCGCTGGCGTTGGCAACGCAAAACGTTCAGCAACGGCCATCACCCACTGGCACCACTGCGCCATATCGTCGGCATCGGCAATCTGGATGTTGTCTTCGTATTCGCTATACACCGCCTGCTCAGCCAGTTCCGGCTCCATTTCCTGGAAGTCCGCGAGAGATTCACGATCGCCCGTCAGTACGACGGTCAGAGACAGCGGCATAGACGGAACAGAGACAGGCAGAGGACGAGACTCATCGTAGCCGACCCAGTCGAAACGTTGCTGGTGCACGATGGTTTTCAGACGCATCCACAGCAGCGGCTGCGAGAGCAGGGTGCGCAGTGAGATGATGAGAACACCGCCATTTGCGCGATGTACCAGCCCCGGCTGCAGCGACAGTTCACCGTTAAACTGGCGCAGACAACCAAAGAGTTGTTCAGCCTCGGCCCAGTTAGCTGTAACCACCTCGCCCTTAACGGCAAAACGGCCATCAGCCTGAGCGGTGGGTTCGAAAGTGACATCATGTCCCGCGATACGATATTGGCCGCCAAAGACTGCGTTCGATTCCGGCTGCAGCTGACGCACGGCATCCCCAAGCAGCGTCAGGTATTCCGCTTCTTCCGGGGCTTTGAGCAGCATGAAGGGGGCTGTTGCCCACGGGCTTAACACCTGCTCCAGCGCATAATGCAAACGTGGCTGCGTATCGCTAAGGATGAATTCGTGTTCTTTTGCGAGATCTGGCTGTGCAAACAGTTCTTGATAACTTTCGGTATCCGGAACAAGGTCACGCCATGCAAGTTTCGTAATGGTCAAAGTTGATGTTTTTTAGTCAGATGTAAAAGCGTGGAGTATACCGTAAGCGGGGGGCACTACCCAAGCAGGATTGGGGATTTCGAGAGGGGGATTGGCTGCATTCACTCACAGGATATGATTTCTTTTCAGCAGATTGCTAAAAAACTGATATTCTGAACAGAGTTACGTGGTAACACTGAGATCGCAATGAAATATCAACAACTGGAAAATCTCGAAAGCGGCTGGAAATGGAAGTACCTGGTCAAAAAGCACCGTGAAGGGGAGCTGATCACCTGCTACATCGAAGCCAGCGCTGCGCAAGAAGCCGTGGATATTTTGCTGACCCTCGAAAATGAACCGGTACAGGTCAACGGCTGGATTGAGAAACACATCAATCCTGCGCTGTTAAACCGCATGAAGCAAACTATCCGCGCGCGGCGCAAACGGCATTTTAACGCTGAGCATCAGCACACTCGAAAAAAATCAATCGATCTGGAGTTTGTTGTCTGGCAGCGCCTGGCAGGGCTGGCGCAACGCCGTGGCAAAACGCTGTCGGAAACTATCGTGCAGTTGATTGAGGATGCCGAACATAAAGAGAAGTACGCCAACCAGATGTCGACACTGAAGAACGATCTTCAGGCTCTGTTGGGTAAAAAGTAGATTTTTGTTTTCTTCAGATAATAAAAAACCCCGCATTGCGGGGTTTTTTTATAAGACGATAACTTATGCCGCTGGCTGAGTTACAACGTCTTTGATGCCTTTAACTTCGATCTCTACGCGACGATCTGGAGCCAGGCAGTCGATCAGTGCAGCGCGAGCTTTCACGTTGTCACAGGTGTTGCCAGTAACTGGGTTAGATTCGCCCATACCACGTGGGGAGATCTTGTTAGCTGGAATACCTTTAGAGATCAGGTAATCAACAACAGACTGAGCACGTTTCTCAGACAGTTTCTGGTTGTAAGCGTCAGAACCGATACGGTCGGTGAAGCCCAGAACCACTACAGAACCATCTTTAGGATCCAGGTTGCTCAGCTGGGAGTACAGCTGATCCAGTGCCTGCTGACCTTCTGGTTTCAGGGTAGCTTTGTTGAAGTTGAACAGAACGTCAGACTTCAGAGTGAAGTGCTTGGTCTGTACTTCTGGAGCTGGAGCCGGCGCTGGAGCAACAACTGGTGCTGCTTCTTCCTGCTGGCCGAAACGGTAGGAAACACCTACGCTCAGCATGCCGTTGTCTGGACGAACACCAACGGTGTTGCCGTCGCCGATGTTGTTAACCCACTGGTATTCCAGACGGGTAGCGATGTCACGGGTCATAGCCCACTCAACGCCACCAGCGAATACTGGGGAAACACCGGTGTCATGGTCGTCGCCAGCGATGCTGTTGCTGGAGTCAGCGCGCCATACCATGCCGCCCAGACGGGTGTACACGTCCAGATCGTCAGTAACTGGGTAACCCAGTTTAGCGGTCAGCTGAACGCCCTGTGCTTTGAAAGCGCCGTTTACGGTGTCGCCTTTGTATGGCATACGACCTAACCAGTCGTAACCCATTTCAAAACCAACATACGGGTTAACCTGATAGCCACCGAACGCACCTGCACCAAGCTGGCTCTCGTGAGTAGGGCCATCATTGTTCAGTTTGCTGTTGTACCAGCCGGTGTCGTGGAACTGAGACCAGCCCAGTTTACCACCTGCATACCAGGTATTATCTTTCGGAGCGGCCTGCGCTACGGTAGCGAAGCCAGCCAGTGCCACTGCAATCGCGATAGCTGTCTTTTTCATTTTTTGCGCCTCGTTATCATCCAAAATTCGCCATGAAAGTCTCAAGAGAGAATCACGGTTAAATCCTTCACCGGGGGGCGTGGTCAAATATAAATCTACCGATATCTTCGGCTTAGGCCGAGCACCCCTGGCGATGTAAAGTCTACAACGTAGCTGAAAACTTACAAGTGTGAAGTCCGTCAGGCATATGAAAAAAAAAGTTCCGTATACATATTATTTAACATTTCTTGAACGAATTTTGTGCAATAAAATTAAGGAGAACCGCACCAGACAAGCCTTGCCGCAATTTTGAGGCCGGGAACTAAAACCGCATCTTGAGGTCAAAAAAAATTCCAGGAAAAATCTTAATTTCACTCAATGATACAAATTCGAGTGAATTTTTAGCCCAGAAAGTTGTCCTCTGCGGTAAGAATCCGATCGAACCGGACGCATAATAAACCCGATCGCACTCCCTTCTTCAGCAGCTTCAGTCAGACGGAAATGTTCCTCTTCCGTCAACTCTTCCGATAACCATCCAATCACTACGCTGTAATTTCCTGTGCGTAAAGCGCGGATCATCGAGTCAACAGTATCGCAAGGCGAGAGTTGATTAATTTGCATGACCTTCGTCAGCGGCAGGCCGGCGGACTGAACCCACTCACGGCTCAGCTTTTGCTGTGGCGTTAGCCAAAGCTGCCAGCGCGATTGCTGACCGAGCTGTTGTAATAACGGCAACAATAGAAGTTGCGTTAACAGGGGCTGGTCTTCACGATAAACCACTTCACTGATAAGCCCTGTGGAAACACGCTCGACGGAATTCTGCGAGACATTGCCTGCGGCAGAAGAGAGAGAGATTGCGCGATTTGCATAGCCTGAAGTGTGCATATTCATTCCAGCCCTGTAGTTACTGTATGGATATACAGTAACCCCTGTATGCATAAAGATCAACCTCATTTTCGGAAAGCGACTCGCAAAATTCATTCAATCTTGATGCCCCTCGAAAAATCATCTTGCTCAACGGCGATAAGTTGCCTATTTTCCTGCTAACGGATCCGCTAGTAAGAAATTTCGTTGTTACTTTATGATTTTGAAGGGAAATATCATGAAAAAGATATCTTATGAACGGATTTATAAATCCCAGGAATACCTCTCCCCGTTGGGGGAGATCCATCATCGCGCGCTGTTTGGCGGTTACACCCTGGCGGTGGATGATGCGGTCTTTGCCATGGTGTCAGACGGCGAGCTTTATCTTCGTGCCTGTGAGGAGAGTGCAAAATACTGTGTAAAAAATGCCGCCTCTTTTTTGACGCTGATGAAGCGAGGCCGCCCGGTGCTACTCAACTATTATCGTGTGGATGACGGATTGTGGCAGGACAGGGAGCGGCTGCTTCAGCTCTCCTCGTTTGCGCTCAGTGCGGCAAGAAAAGAGCGCTACCAGCGTCATCAACGAAATCGGCTTAAGGACCTGCCGAACCTGACGTTTCAGCTTGAAGTCTTGCTTTTTGAAGCGGGTATTACCAATGAAGAAACACTCCGGGCGCTGGGCGCCAGAGCGAGCTGGCTGAAGATGCGGGCGAAAAATAAAGCGCTCAGTATTAAAGTGCTTTTCGCGCTTGAAGGGGCTATCGAGGGTCTGCATGAGGCGGCGCTCCCGGCAGGCATTCGCCGGGAGCTGACGGAGTGGTTTAATGCGCTGTCTGAGCCACAGGAGAATCATTCCTCCAGGTAGCGATTTGCTGTTGCAGCCGGCAAATTTCAGGCAGCAAAGCGATAAGCAGGCCTATTTGCTGCAGAACCAGCGGCGCTTTGCTGTCGTTTCCCGGGTCCAGATGCGCAATGCGTTGAGCCAGTTCATCCAGAGCCTGCTGAACGCGTGGCTCATCGGCTGGTCGGTGATGAAGTGCGTCATCGACATAACAGACGGCGTCATCGAGCAGGTTGAGAATACCCGGGTTGGTGAGTTTCTCACGGTGGGCACCCAGCGTCGAAATGTAGCTGGTGAACGTATGGTTCAGGCAGAGCAGGCGGAAAGCTGTCTCACGAATCTCTGCCGTGGCGCGGGGCTCCGTTGACATGTTAGAGACAACTGAGGCCAGTTCTGCATCACTGTTGTGCGCATCGCGACGTGCTATCCGGTAAGCCAGGCGGTTATCGCGGCCCTGGTGATACTGCTCCAGGATCGCGTCAAGGTATCGACAGTTGGCGTTCATCGCCCTGTCTACCACACGCGGCAAATTGCGGAAACGCCAGTCCGGCCAAATAAAGCTGACCGCGGCCCAGGCAATCGCGCAGCCAATCAGCGTATCGATCACGCGGGGCAGGGCGACTTCAAACCCTTCACCCAGCAGGTTGAAGCAGAGCAATACCAGCAACGTGATGAACATGGTGGCATGGGCATACTGAACGTTGCGAAACGCGAAGAACAACACGCCGGTGATCACGATCAGGATCAATTGACCTTCAACGGAGGGCACAAAATAGAGCACCGGCAGGCCAATCGCGACGCCGACCAGCGTACCGATAATACGCAGCGCAAGTCGGTGACGGGTGGCGTTATAGTTCGGCTGGCAGACGAACAGGCTGGTCAACAGGATCCAGTAGCCGTGGTGCAACCCGGTTATCTGAATAAAGGCATAACCTACGCACAGCACCAGCGACATTCTCACCGCGTGGCGAAAGAGAGCCGATTCCGGCGTAAAGTTTCGGCTCAGCCGTAGCCACATATCGCTAGCGCTGTGCACGCTGTCATCAGCAAGCTGATTGTCCACCTCGCTGCCCGGAAGCGCCATTGCTTGTTCGGACTCAATGGTCGCCAGTTGAGCATCAATTGCCCGCAGGTTGTTCAGCAGAAACCCAAGTGCTTTGATGTGTTCAGGTGACGTTCCGCTGGCCTGAACGCGGTCGAGGGCCGCATCAAGATGGCTGAATACGCGTTCAAAGCGCGGGTCATGCTGATAGGGCGTGCGCAGCAGAATGGAGCGTGAGAGCTGCTGGCACGCCTGGGACTGCATGGACAGCAGACGCTGGAAGCGAAACATCACGTCGCTGTAGCGGAACTTTTCGCGCAGAGCGGCATACTGAACATGTGAGGAGCTGGCGCGTTCATGAATGTCCTGCGCGGCAAAATAATAGTGTAAGGTCCGTCGCGTTCCGCGCTGACCACGATCGCCGCGTAGACGGGTAAGCAGAGAAGCTTTCGTCTGGTTTAGGGTGGCGACCAGTTGACCGTTTGCCAGTGCCAGATCGTAGAGCGGTGCCTGGCTTTCTTCCTCGATATCCGGGTCGAACAGCCGGGATTTCAGTTCCAGATAGTGGGCTAGCTGCTCAAAGCTGCGGGCAAGGTTATCCTGCAGAGGGCGAACCGGGAAGATCAGATGACCGGTTAACGTCAGCAGGTTATACCAGATGGCACCCAGCAACAGCAGAACCGGCTGCTGGTACCACTGGTCGTAAAGGGAAACGCCCAGCATGGTGTAGATGGCGATCAGCAATGCCCCAAACGCGATGGTGGCATAGCGCTGCCCAAGGCCGCCCAGCAAAATGAACCCGCTGGTTGAGAGCGTAAGACCCAGGGCAAACAGCCAGGGCCACGGAAAAAGCAGCTCAACGGAAGCTGACGCAATAAAAAAGCAGATGAGCGTAATAACCAGGTTACGTAAACGCCCGGCCAGACGATCGTCGAGGTCCGCAAGCGCCCCGGCTACCACCCCCAGCGTGAGCGGAATGGTGAGTTTGACATCATTCAGCCACCAGGGCAGGGCAACCGTGCCGCAAAGCGCGATAAAAATCCTGACGTTATAAAGCCAGGTGCTGTTCCAGGTATAACGGCGAAGCAGTGGGCTTAGCATAAACGCGGCCAGTCCTTATTTACTGAAAACGACGACGCGCGTTTGCTTCACGTGCCGCCTGGGCCACTTCTACCGGAACAACCCTGCGCCCGACGGGCCAAAGAGCGATAGCGGCGATCTTAAAGTTCGCGATCCCCACCGGAATACCAATAATCGTGATGCACTGCGCAATACCGGCAAAAATATGCATGATGCACAGCCACCAGCCGAAGAAAATCAACCAAAGAATGTTCAGCAGGGTCCCACCCGTATTCATCAGGCTGCTTTTGCTCTCCGGGTTCAGCTCGTCAACGTGGATGGCTTCATTCCCGTAGGGAATTAAGGAGAGTTTAGTGATTTCCCAGCAGGAACGAGTCAGGGGGAGCGTGAAAATCAGGACGATGCTCACCAGCGTGGCAAAAAGCCAGGAAAGGGTGGTGGCAAAACCGCCCAGCACAAAATTCAACACATTCAGAACGGTACGCATAAACCCTCACTTCCTTTCGATAAAATTAACGCCCAATGATTGTAACGTTTTTTTAGGCTGGAGCACCTTAAAACTGGCAGTTAAACTGTCAGGTAAATTATCTCTTCGTGGATTTGGCGGGACATGGAACTGAAAGCAACTTCGTTAGGCAAACGCCTGGCGCAACACCCTTACGACAGGGTTGTTCTCCTTAATGCCGGGGTGAAAGTCTCCGGAGAACGCCACGAATACCTTATTCCGTTTAATCAGCTTCTGGCTATCCACTGCAAACGTGGGCTGGTGTGGGGCGAACTGGAGTTCGTTCTGCCTGACGATAAAGTCGTGCGTCTTCATGGCACCGAGTGGGCGGAAACCCAGCGCTTCCATCATCACCTGAACGCGCTCTGGCAACAGTGGAGCCAGGATATGAGCGTGATTGCCGCCCGGGTGCTGCAGCAGGTGCTGGACGACATCGCGCAAAGCAACGCACAGCACGCGTGGCTGACCCGTCAGCAGACCGCCGGGTTACAGCAAAAAATCAGGCAGGCGCTCGCGGCGCTGCCGTTATCGGTGACGCGTCTCGATGAATTTGACAATTGTCGCGACGCCTGGCGCCAGTGTCAGGCGTGGCTGAATGACAAGGATAAAAGTCGGCTTGCCCATAACCAGGCCTGGACGGACGCCATGCTCACCCGATACGCCGATTTCTTCAGTACGGTGGAATCTTCACCGCTTAATCCGGCCCAGGCGCGTGCGGTGGTGAACGGCGAGCAATCCCTGCTGGTGCTTGCGGGTGCCGGTAGCGGTAAAACGTCGGTGCTGGTGGCGCGTGCAGGCTGGCTGCTGACGACCGGGGAAGCGGTCGCCGATCAAATCCTGCTTTTGGCCTTTGGCCGTAAGGCTGCCCAGGAGATGGACGAACGTATCCAGGAACGCCTGCACACCCGGGATATCACCGCCAGAACCTTCCATGCGCTTGCGCTGCACATTATTCAGCAGGGCAGTAAAAAAGTGCCTTCCATCAGTAAACTGGAAAATGACACGCAGGCGCGTCAGGCTCTGTTTATCAAAACGTGGCGCCAGCAGTGCAGTGAGAAAAAGGCGCAGGCGAAAGGATGGCGTCAGTGGCTGGAGGAGGAACTCAACTGGGAGATACCTGAGGGCAGCTTCTGGCAGGATGACAAACTGGCGCGTCGGCTGGGTTCGCGTCTTGACCGCTGGGTGAGTCTGATGCGAATGCACGGCGGATCGCAGGCGGAGATGATTGAGAGCGCGCCGGAGGATGTCCGCGATCTGTTTTCGAAACGGGTCAAGCTTATGGCTCCGCTGCTGAAGGCCTGGAAAACCGCGCTGAAAGCGGAAAATGCCGTCGATTTCTCCGGTTTGATCCATCAGGCCATCATCATTCTTGAGAAGGGGCGTTTTGTCAGCCCCTGGAAACATATTCTGGTGGATGAGTTCCAGGATATCTCTCCGCAGCGTGCCGCATTGCTCTCGGCGCTGCGGGCGCAAAATAAACATACGTCGCTGTTTGCGGTGGGGGACGACTGGCAGGCCATCTATCGCTTTAGCGGGGCGCAGCTCTCCCTTACGACCGCGTTTCACCACTATTTTGGCGAAGGGGATCGCAGCGATCTGGACACCACCTATCGCTTCAACTCACGGATTGGTGAAATCGCCAACCGCTTTATCCAGCAGAATCCACATCAGCTGGCAAAGCCGCTTAATAGCCTGCGGCCAGGGGATAAAAAAGCCGTCAGCCTGCTGGCGGACGATCAGCTGGAGCCGCTGCTGGACAAGCTCAGCGGCTATGCGAAGCCTGATGAACGTATCCTGGTGCTGGCGCGTTACCACCACCTCAAGCCTGCTGCGCTGGAAAAAGCCGCCACCCGCTGGCCGAAGCTGCAGCTTGAATTTATGACCATTCACGCCAGCAAAGGGCAGCAGGCCGACTATGTGATTGTGGTGGGGCTGAAAGAGGGGAGCGACGGTTTCCCGGCTCCGGCCCGTGAGTCGGTCATGGAACAGGCTTTGCTGCCGGTGCCGGAAGACTTCCCGGATGCCGAAGAGCGGCGTTTGCTGTATGTGGCAATGACCCGCGCGCGGCATCGCGTGTGGCTGCTGTTCAACAAAGAGGAGCCATCCGCGTTTGTCGATATTCTGAAGAGTATTGATGTGCCGGTGGCGAGGAAACCATAGCGGAATTGCCGGGTGGCGGCTTCGCTTGACCCGGCCTACAAAATCTGTAGGCCCGTGCAAGCGTAGCGCCGCCGGGCAAACAGCTACTTCAGTCTCTCGGAAAGATAGCGCTGATAGTCCGGAATAAGGATATCAACTGGTGCGTTAAACTGCGGAGATTCGATGATGAAATCCGCCGTAGACAGGTTCGTCGCCACCGGGATATTCCACACCGTCGCCAGGCGCAGCAGCGCTTTGACATCTGGATCGTGCGGAACCGCGTTCAGCGGGTCCCAGAAGAAGATCAGCACATCAATCTTTCCTTCGGAAATCTGTGCGCCGACCTGCTGATCGCCGCCCATCGGGCCGCTCAGCATGGCATTCACCTGCAGACCCGTTTCGCGCTGGATCAGGTTACCGGTTGTGCCGGTCGCCGACAGAGCGTGCTTTTCCAGCGAGGGCTGATGGCGGCGAACCCAGTTAAGCAGCATTTGTTTACAGTGATCGTGCGCCACCAGAGCAATGTGTTTGCGTTCAGGCAGCGTGCGTGTTGTCAGTTCCATAATCATATCCATCAGGTTAACTGACTACACGATGACGGGAACCGCCTGAGGCTGCAAGAGAAAGGCGTAAAAAATGTGGCTTATGATGAGGGTTGTTGTTTTGCCCACTGTAAAAACCGGGCTCGCGTGTCGGGATCGGCCTGCTGGAACCAGAATTTGAGGCGCTGTTCCGTCAGGGTCTGGGATTGAGGTGGGATAACGTCCAGCTCAGACACACCGGACAACAGCGTACTGTCGTCAGCCATCATGGTGGCAAACTGCGGAAGCGAGGCGCGTTTACCCGCTTTGTTATAGGTCTGGGTCGCAGCCTCGTAATCCGGGCCTTTCGGTGAGGTCGTCAACGCCAGAATATCAAGCTTCACCGGAATCGGCATTGCATCGCCATCCAGTAGTTCAACGCGCGGCGCAGTGTCAAAGACCGCAGACTCTTTCTCCGTTTCAAGACGAGGCAGGGTAATGTTCACCTGACTGATTTGCCGGGTATTAAAGCTGACGATCAGCGGCGGGGAGATGTACATCCGTTGCTCATGATTAGCCAGGCCGATCGATTTCTCTACCCTGAATACCAGCTGATGTGGCCCGTTATCTAACTCGATGCTGTCCGCACCGCGCAGTAACGAGCTGGAAACCTTTTTTCCGTCCAGGACCAGGAGGTCAATGTCGGTAGAGAGCCGAAGCGTGGTCGCAAAAACGCAGACCGGCATCACTAACGCAATCAGAGCAGTGGCAATACCGGTTCTCATAGAAGGCTCCCGTCAGAAATCCTGTCGCCGCATTAATGTATCTAAATTTTTCGATAATCACGTTTACTAACATATAGACATATTTCGCCGTTTTGCCCTCATGCATCTGTATGGGATGGATGGTTGAGATGTGCGGTTTGGCGTACACTTTTAAAAAAGCCAGGAGAAAAACCATGAAAGAGAATGATATTGCCGAGATTCTGACATCCACGCGTACCATTGCGCTGGTGGGCGCGAGCGACAAACCCGATCGTCCAAGCTATCGGGTGATGAAATACCTTCTCGATCAGGGCTATCACGTCATCCCGGTGTCGCCAAAAGTGGCGGGGAAAACCTTACTGGGTCAGCAGGGTTATGCCACGCTCGCCGACGTGCCGGAAAAAATTGATATGGTCGATGTCTTCCGTAATTCCGAGGCGGCATGGGGAGTGGCGCAGGAGGCCATCGCGATCGGTGCAAAAACCCTGTGGATGCAGCTAGGCGTCATCAACGAGCAGGCCGCCGTGCTGGCGCGGGATGCGGGGTTGAAGGTCGTCATGGACCGCTGTCCGGCGATTGACATCCCCCGTCTGGGACTGGCGAAGTAATAAAAAAAAGCCCGTTATCGGGCTTTTTTTACACGCTTAGTTCCGCAGGCGCGGAGCCTGTAACTGTTTGCGGATAGTCTGGGCAAGTTCATCCATTGTGGGTTGCTCCGGATGCTCTTCCTGCAGTTCACTGCTCAGCTGCGCTTCAGCCAGATAGGTGTGAACGGGTTGTCCATCATCACCTTCCATCACCACATGGTACCAGGGCGCGGCGCGAAGCTCTGCGTTCACCGCCAGCTCGTCTGCTGACGGTTCATCAAGGGAATACTCCGGGTCGATATCCACGACCACACCCAAATATCCGAGCAAAGTGTGGCGGACCTGCTGGCCGATACCGAATTTGCTGGCAATCATAGTCACCTCCCGGGAAATACGACTTACACGTTATGTGCGGGCAATATTTCTCTTTTCAAGTTACATGACGCGACAGGCAAACCCTTTCAGATACAGTCCTTCCGGGTAGGTAGCAATCACGGGGTGATCGGCTGCCTGACGGAACTGCTCTATAAATTGTACATCACGGCCAGCATCTATTGCGGCATCGGCGATGATTTTCTGAAATAAATCTGTGGTCATCAGGCCTGAGCAGGAGAACGTGAGCAGAACCCCGCCCGGGTTCAGCAGCTGGATGGCCAGCATGTTGATATCTTTATACCCACGGCACGCGCCCATCAGCTGGCTTTTGTTTTCCACAAACTTTGGTGGATCCATCACGATGACGTCGAACTTCTCGCCCTGATCGCGATATTTACGCAGCAGCTTGAAGACATCATCGCGTACAAACTCGGCTTTGCTCAAATCCAGCTTGTTGAGTTCGACGTTCTGTTTTGCCACGTCCAGCGCTTCCTGTGAGGTGTCCACGCTAACAACCTGGGCACAGCCGCCCATCAGCGCTGAAACGGCAAAACCACCGGTATAGGAGAAGCAGTTCAGCACGCGTTTGTCGGCAACGTACTGACGCGTAGCCAGACGGCTGTCGCGCTGGTCGAGGTAGTAACCCGTTTTGTGTCCGCCCTGAATATCCACCAGCAGCTTCATGCCGTGCTCTTCAATCGGCAGCAGGGCAGGAGGAAGTTCGCCCGTTACGGGACCCTGAGTCAGCTCCATGCCTTCTTTTTTGCGCACCGCCACATCGCTGCGATCGTAAATGGCACACTGCGGGAACTGCGTTTGCAGTGCGCTAATCAGCGCGGCACGCTGATATTCCGCCCCGGCGCTCAGGAGCTGCAGCACCAGGAAGTGACCGAAGCGGTCAATGGTGACGCCCGGCAGACCGTCTGACTCACCGGCAATCAGGCGGTAGCTGTCCAGCCCATCGCGTTTTGCCAGCCACTCGCGCCACTGCTGCGCCTGCTGCAGGCGGCGAACGAAGAAGTCGATATCAATGGTTTCATCTTTATCGAAGGTCCAGACGCGGGCGCGGATCTGGGACGCTGGCGAGTAAGCGCCTCGCGCTAACCATTTCCCCTGATGGTCAACGATATCAATGGTTTCACCGAGGCTGGCTTTGCCTTCCATACGGGCAACCGCGCCGGAAAAGACCCAGGGATGACGGCGCAGTAATGACTTCTCACGCCCTTTGGCTAACACTAAACGTACACTCATAATTTGCTGTTCTGTCGATTTCAGGAAATGGCGCGTAGATTACCACATTCAGCAAGTCGCAATCATCTGCGGATGCCGTTGAGCGTTTCGGCACAAAATCAAATCGCTTAGGCACATTACGGCACTGCGGCGGGATATACAGTGGGCTTTCGGTTCAGCAAAGGAAACCCCCATGAAAAAACGCAGTGTAATCACAGTAGCCGCTCTGACAGCAATGAGTTTTCAGATTTTAGCCGCAACGCCTTTCAGCATGACCAGTCAGGATATTTCCGGCGAACGGCGGTTGGCGCAACAGCAGGTGTTTGAGGGATTTGGCTGCCACGGTGGGAATACCTCACCGCAGCTGGCATGGACCAATCCGCCCGCCGGTACGAAAAGTTTTGCCGTCACGGTCTATGACCCGGATGCGCCTACCGGCAGCGGCTGGTGGCACTGGACCGTAGCCAATATTTCCGCGAAGACGCAGACGCTGCCTGCCGATGCGGGTAACCCGAACGGCGAAAAATTACCCGCGGGCGTTGTGCAGGGGCGTAATGATTTCGGTTATTCTGGCTTCGGCGGCGCTTGTCCCCCCGCAGGGGACAAGCCTCACCGCTATCAGATTACCGTCTGGGCGCTGGACGTGGATAACCTGCCCGTCGATAAAAATGCCAGCGGCGCGCTGGTCGGCTTTATGCTCAATAGTCACGTTCTGGCAAAGGCTCAGTTGACAGCAACCTACAGCAGATAAGGATGGCGTGGTGCAGGAGTTTCATTTTCGACATAAACATCTCACGGCGGGTGAAGTGAGTGCCAGCAAAATGCATCGCCTGCACCAGGTTAAACTCTTTTTTCCGGCGATTTGTCATATCACTCACGGCAGTAAGGTGATTGTGCAGGATGACAACCGCCTGGTGGCAACCCGGGATGAGCTCATCATTATCCCTGCCAATACGGCGATGGAGATTATCAACCAGCCTGCAAACGGTCTGTTTCACTCGGATTTGCTGATGTTATCGCCGGAAATTGTTGCCGAGTTTAAAGCGCATTATCTGAAATCCTGGCCGCGCACGACGCTGCATTCGCTTTGCGCCCCGCTGAGCGAGGGGCTGGCGTTTATGTGGGATAACCTGCTGCACGCCGTGCGTCAGGATTTACCGGAGGCGCTGCAAAAACATCAGGCCTTCGGGCTTTTGCTGGCACTGCTGCATGACGGCGTGGCAGGTCCGCTGCTTATTGAGCGAAACAATAACCTGACCGAGCAGGTGCGGCAGTTCATTATGCTGTCGCCCGCCAGAGCCTGGACCGCGCAGGATGTCGCCAGCCGTCTGGCCCTGAGCGTGCCGACGCTGCGCAGACGGCTACGTGAAGAGTCGCAGAGTTTTCGCCAGATTGTGGAGGAGGTGAGGATGGCCGTTGCTTTGTCACAGCTACAGTCAACCCGATTACCGATTGGCGAAATCGCATTACAATGTGGGTATCTTTCCAGCTCTCGTTTCACCGCCCGTTTCCGGCAACACTTTGGCTGTTTGCCGAAAACGCTACGTTAAGGAGAAGAAATATGTCAAAAGTCTGCACCATCGCCTGGGTTCACGGCGTCGTTCAGGGGGTCGGATTCCGCTACAGTACCCAGCGCGAAGCGATTGAGCTTGGGCTAACGGGATACGCGCGAAACATGGATGACGGCAGCGTTGAGGTTGTCGCCTGTGGCGAAGCAGAGCAGGTCGACAAGCTGGTGGCGTGGCTAAAAGCGGGTGGGCCGCGCAGCGCGCGGGTTGATAAGGTCTTAACGGAACCGCATCAACCCGGTCGGGAATATATGAACTTCGGTATTCGCTATTAAATACACTTCACCGGTTTAGGCAGGCCTGCAATTTTGGTGGCCTGTTTGGCCGGGCCTTTCGGAAACAGACGATAGAGATAGCGGCTGTTACCTTTCTCTTCACCGAACTTATTGGCCATCGCTTTGACCAGCATGCGGATGGCCGGAGAGGTGTTGAATTCAAGATAGAACTCGCGGACAAAACGCACCACTTCCCAGTGTTCGGGGGAGAGGGCTATCCCTTCTTTCTCAGCAATCACTTCTGCCAGCGCTTCGCTCCACTGGCCACTCTCTTTCAGATAACCGTCGTTATCGGTCTCGATCTCTTTGCCTTCAAAACTCAACATAATCATTCACGCGTCAGTCAAAAACCGCAGCAGTGTACCAAAAAACAAAGCCCCGCATAAGCGGGGCCAGGTTCACAGCGCTGCGACTTAATCGCGGCTGGCGAAGCCCAGGATGCTCAACAGGCTGACGAAGATGTTGTACAGCGACACATACAGGCTCACGGTGGCGCGGATATAGTTTGTCTCACCGCCGCGAATGATGTTGCTGGTTTCGAACAGGATCGCGCCTGAAGAAATCAGAATAAACACGGCGCTGATCGCCAGATGCAGGGCCGGCAGCTGCAGGAAGATGTTTGCCACCATACCCACCAGCACCACCACGACACCCGCCATCAGCATACCGCCGAGGAAGGACATATCCTTACGCGTGGTCAGCACGTAGGCCGAGCAGCAGAAGAACACCAGCGCGGTACCGCCCAGCGCCATACCGATAAGGTCGCCCATTCCGGCAGACAGATACGCGTTCAGCATTGGCCCCAGGATGTAGCCCAGGAAGCCGGTGAAGGCGAACGCGGACAGAATACCGACCGGTTTGTCAGCGGTTTTGTAGGTCAGGAACATCAGACCATACATGCCTACCAGCGTCAGGATCAGCCCCGGGGACGGCAGCATCAGCACGGTGCTGGCGGTTGCGGTGATCGCTGAAAACGCCAGCGTCAGGCTGAGCATGAAATAGGTATTGCGCAGTACCTTGTGGGTACTGAGTAGCGATGTGCGGTCGCGTGAAGAAGTAATTATACGATCCATGAGTCACTCTCTTATGACAGATGTAATTAGCGGAAAGAATAGGAAACGGCACGCCAGTCTCAAAGTGGTTTTACCCATCTTTACTCAGCACGTTAGCGCTGGAGGTGGTTGTTTCTTCTGCAGAAGCTCGTTTCACTAGTATGAACAGCGGTTTGCGACAATTTACCAGATCAAGCTCTTATAGGTTACTGAAAAATATTGCGTTATTACCATTCGAGCGCTAAGAGTTATTTCCGGATCGTCATAAAACAGACAATAAGGCGAAGGAAATGAAACCACAAGCACGCACTCACTTTACGCTCTCTTTACTCACCGCAGGGATCCTGTGCGCCAGCACGGCAACCTGGGCGGCTAACGTGCCGGCAGGAACCGCGCTGGCCGATAAACAGGAGCTGGTCAGGAATAATGGCAGTGAACCGGCTTCGCTCGACCCTCACAAAGTCGAAAGCGATGTCGAATTCAATATTATCAGTGATTTATTCGAAGGGCTGGTGAGCGTTTCACCGGCAGGAGAAGTCCAACCCCGACTGGCGGAAAAATGGGAAAACAAGGACAACACCGTCTGGACGTTCCATTTGCGTCCGGGCATCACCTGGAGTGACGGCACGGCGATTACCGCAGAGGATGTGGTCTGGAGCTGGCAGCGTCTGATCGACCCGAAAACAGCTTCGCCGTATGCCAGCTATCCAGGCAACATGCACATCGCCAACGCGGCTGATATCGCCCAGGGAAAAAAAGCGCCCGATACGCTGGGTGTAAAAGCGATTAACGACACCACGCTGGAAGTGACGCTCACGCAGCCAAACGCGGCTTTCCTCGCGATGCTGGCGCACCCGTCGCTGGTGCCGGTAGATAAAGTGCTGATTGGTCGTTTCGGCGAGAAGTGGACCAAACCGGAACATTTCGTCAGCAGTGGGGCGTACAAGCTTTCGCAGTGGGTGGTCAACGAACGCATCGTGGCGGAGCGCAACCCGCGTTACTGGGATAACGCGCACACCGTGATTAACAAGGTCACCTACCTGCCCATCACGTCCGAGGCCTCGGATGTGAACCGCTACAAAGCGGGCGAAATTGATATTGTGTACACGGTGCCGATTAACCAGTTTGCCCAGCTCAAGAAAACCCTGGGCAGCCAGCTGGATGTCTCCCCGCAGCTTGCGACCTATTACTACGAATTCAATACCACCCGACCGCCGTTCAACGACGCACGCGTGCGTAAGGCGCTGAACATGGCGCTGGATAAAGACATCATTGCCGGGAAAGTATTAGGGCAGGGGCAGCGCCCGGCGTGGCTCATCAGCCAGCCGGATATCGGCGGCGTTAAGCTACAGAACCCGGATTACGCCAGCTGGCCGATGGACAAGCGTATCGCTGAGGCGAAAAAGCTGCTTAAAGAGGCCGGGTATGATGCCAGCCATCCTCTGAGCTTCAACCTGCTCTATAACACCTCTGAATCGCACCAGCGTATCGCGATCGCGACCAGCTCCATGTGGAAGAAAAACCTTGGCGTGGATGCAAAACTGCAAAATCAGGAGTGGAAAACCATGCTGGATACCATGCATACCCACAATTTTGACGCGGTGCGCTACGCCTGGATTGCCGATTACGACGATGCGGCGACCTTCCTGAATAACTTCCGCACGGGCGACAGCGAAAACACCAGCCAGTACAGCAATCCGGAATACGATGGGGCGCTGGTGAATGCCGCAAAAGCAAAAACAGCGGAAGAGCGGGGTAAGTTCTACCAGCAGGCGGAAGATCTCCTGGGACGCGATGTGCCGGCCATTCCGGTTTATCACTACGTTCGTACGCACCTGGTGAAACCGTGGGTGGGCGGATTTACGCCGGATAAGCTGGGGTACTATTTCACGAAGGACATGTACATCAAAAAACACTAAGCCGGTGCTGATAAAATCGTCGATGTGTCGTCAGTTCAACCGATTAAACACGTTTTGACTATTTTTACAGCGAACGAGTGCAGCCACTCTTTACAGCACGCGGTGAGGTGTTTATAGTTCGCCTCACTTAGGAAGCGTGGCCGAGCGGTTGAAGGCACCGGTCTTGAAAACCGGCGACCCGAAAGGGTTCTAGAGTTCGAATCTCTACGCTTCCGCCAAACATAAACCCCAGGTTACTCGTTAACCTGGGGTTTTTCTTTTGGATTGAACGATCCGATTCACACTTTTAAACCCCCGCTATTCCCCTGTAAAAACCAGGTGTTATCATTCAGCCCGTAAATATCTTTTCATCTCTCACCGAGGCTTTGATGCTGGAGAATGTTTTCATCAGATAATCAGTTTCCCGCTCTTTTCAGGACGGACTGGTTATCGCTGCGCTTAAACCTTACGCACGCACCTGCGGGTGTGGGCTCGTTTTTACGCATGATGATTACACAGGTTTTCCAGTATGAATTTATCCCGTCAGGAACAACGTACCTTACACGTTCTCGCCAAAGGTGGACGTATTGTGCACGTCCGCGACAGTTCTGGCCGCGTCACGTCCGTTGAGTGCTACACCCGTGAAGGGCTGGTGCTGAGCGACTGCACGCTTAACGTCTTCAAAAAACTCCGCACCAAAAAGCTGATCCGATCCGTTAACGGGCAGCCTTACCGCATCAATACCACCGGGCTGAACAACGTTCGCTCCCAGCTGGATAATCGCTAAGCGGAATAAACAACGCCACCCTCGGGTGGCGTTGAACGTGACGTCTAAGAGCGGATAAAGGCCAGAATGTCCGCGTTGATGGTATCCGCATGGGTGGTATGCATCCCGTGTGGGAAGCCCGGATAAATTTTCAGTACGCTGTTCGCCAGCAGCTTGTCCTGCAGAAGGGCGGCGTTTTTATACGGCACGACCTGATCGTCGTCGCCCTGCAACACCAGAACGGGAACCGTGATGGTTTTCAAATCTTCCGTCTGGTCGGTTTCTGAAAACGCCTTAATCCCCTCATAGTGAGCTTTGGCGCTCCCGATCATCCCCTGACGCCACCAGTTCTGGATCGTACCCTGCGAAATGTCGGCTCCGTCCCGATTAAAACCGTAGAAAGGACCGCTGGCGACGTCGAGGTAAAACTGGGCGCGGTTAGCCGCCAGCGCTTTGCGGAAGCCGTCGAAAACCTCGATAGGCGTTCCGCCGGGGTTAGCATCCGTTTTTACCATCAAAGGCGGTACGGCACTGACGAGCACCGCTTTGGCGACGCGCCCCTGCGGTTGGCCGTACTGCGCAACATAGCGGGCGACCTGGCCGCCGCCGGTGGAGTGACCGACGTGCACGGCATTACGTAAGTCCAGGCTTTCAACCACGGCCGACGCATCGGACGCATAATGATCCATATCGTGGCCTTCACTCACCTGGTCTGAACGTCCATGACCACGGCGATCGATAGCGATAACACGATAACCTTCCGCAAGGAAGAAGAGCATCTGGTTATCCCAGTCATCGGCACTCAACGGCCAGCCATGGTGGAAAACAATGGGTTGAGCCTCTTTTGGACCCCAGTCTTTGTAGTAAATATTGACGCCATCTTTCGTTGTTACGAATGCCATACCGCAGACTCCTCTGTTAAAGGCAAAGCGATCGCCAGCTGAGCGCACAGCAAATCATAATGCCTTAATTAAGTTGGCTTTTTTCTGTTTCCCGTACCGACAGTACCCCTAAAGTGTAGGAGAAACAGGAAAAGCAGTTGGTTTCATTCCTGTTAAAGGCATTCATAAACCCTGTCACCGTTCCCCCGGCGTTACCCGCTTACGGGTATACATTGCCTTGTCTGCGCTATTGAGCAACGTATCGGCATCGACAGCGTCATGAGGAAAATGTGCGATGCCAATACTGCCGGAGATGGTAATTACCTGCTCGTTAATCAAAAAAGACTGTGCCAGCGCAGCGCTGACCTTTTCCGCCGTTTGTAGAGGTAATGGATCGCTGGTCGTTAAATCGGGGAGCAGGGCGACAAACTCATCGCCGCCGAGGCGGGCAACCGTGTCACCTTCGCGCAGTACGCTTTGCAGACGAAATGCCACCAGCCGCAACAACTCATCACCGACGGCATGACCGTGGAGATCGTTCACCGGTTTAAACCGGTCGAGGTCGATAAACAGCAGTGCCACTTCCCGGTCGTTGGCGATAGCCTGTGTGATTGCCTGCTCCAGACGGTTAACGAATAATCTCCGGTTCGGTAACCCCGTCAGGGCATCAAAGTTGGCGTGCAGCCAGGCGATATGTTCACGCTGTTTGCGATCGGTAATATCGCGGATAAATGCCGAAAATATTTGCTTACCGGCTTGTTGGTGTGGCCATATCGACAGCTCAATAGGGAACTCACCTTTGGTGCGATGCAGCGCAGCGATCTCGATAGTGCGGTTGAGAATATTCGACGGTTGGGCGGCCTTAAAGCGCTTCAGGCCTCGCGCGTGCTGCTCACGAAATTCTTCGGGTACGATCATATTGCCAAGACTGTTGCCTATCGCTTCTTCGGCTGACCAGCCGAACATGCGTTCTGCCGCCTGGTTCCAGTTCACTACGATCCCGGCATGATCGATGGTGATCACTGCATCCTGTGCGGTCTCAACCAGCTGGCGATGGTACTCTTCACTCTCTTCCAGTGCCCGCTTCATTGACTCAATCTGGCTGATGCTCTCCTGCAGTTCGCGGTTCATTTCCGCCAGCGAAAGGGAGAAGAAGCGGATCCGTTCTTCAACGGACATATTTTTCATTTCTGAATAGAGGTCGCTGGCGGTACGTGGAGGCATACACTGTTCCTGCCAAAAGGGTTAAGCACTTATCAATTATGGTGCTTTAGATAACTTTTTGTACCTGGATTGTGGCTGGACAGCGGTAGGGGGCTTACAGGTAATCTGGAAACGGGCTCTGGAGCATGCCTCCAGAGCCTTACGGTTTAGCGGTTTTCTTCAATATAGCGGGCCAGGTCCGCCGGGGTTTTCAGCACCGTTGCCACGTCTGTTGGCGGGATCATACAGCCATAAACGTCCTGCACTTCCAGCACCATATCGACTGCCAGGATGGAGTCGAGAATGTCGGATTCAATCAGTTCATCGTGAAAGCCCACCTTACGGGATAACACTTTTTCGAACAGGGCGAGAATTTCTTGTTCCATAATTTTTCCTGGGGTCATTAATTTGTGCGGGCGTAAGCGTCCAGCAGCTTGCGGTCAATTTTGCCGTTAGGATTCAGCGGCAAAGCGTCTTTTACGATAATTTGTGAAGGCACCATATAGTGTGGAACCACCTTCGACAGCGAGGTTTTGATCGTATCCGGTGCCATATCCGTCACGCAGAACGCGGCAATGCGCAGCACGCTGCCGCAGGATTTCATCAGCGGCAGAACCACCGCTTCATTGATGCCGGATATGGCCAGCAGGCGGTTTTCAATCTCATTGATTTCAATACGGTAGCCATTAAGTTTGACCTGGCTATCGTTGCGGCCCTGGCAATAGATGAGCCCCGCTTCATAACCCAGATCGCCGGTCCGGTAGCCGCGAAACGCTTCATTTTCCCGATGGAGTAATTTTGCTGCGTTCTCCTGGGGCAGGCCGAGGTAGCCGCGCATGACGTTTTTACCCCAGATAATCAGCTCGCCCTCGGCGGAAATTTCCATTTTGCTCTCAGGCATCATGACCCCCACTGGCAGCACGGCGCTGTCGCCGTTGAGGATCTCATCCGTTATCTCAACCACGGTTGTCGCGATGGTCGCTTCCGTTGGGCCATAGGAGTTAATGATTTTGGCCTGCGGGAAACGGCGGCGTAGCTGTTTAACCAGCGCTTTATTGAGTACTTCACCAATGAAGATAAAGACATTGAGCGCAGGTAAATACTCGCTGTTGAACTGCGGGGAAAGCAGCTGCTGGTAAGCAAAAGAGGGGGTAGAAACCCAGGCGGAGACCGCGTTGATTTTCAGTCTATCCAGCCAGTTCGCTTTCTGGATATCGTCTTTGGCGTTCAGCACGATGTGTCCGCCCATCGCCAGATTCGCCAGCAAAGGGATCAGGGAGAGGTCAAAACTGAACACCGCGTGGTTCATCAGCACCGGTTTTTCCGGCAGAGAAAAGTCCTGGCTGACCCATTTCATGAAGTGCCATACGCTCTCACGCCCAATCTGCACGCCTTTAGGTTTGCCAGTACTGCCTGAGGTAAACATGATATAAGCGAGATCCTGTTCCTCCAGCACCTTGCCTGCCTCACCGGTGGCGATGAACTGCCTGGTGTCGACGTCGTAATAATAAGGGGCACTGGCCAGATGGCAGATTTCCCGCAGGCGCTCCTGCGGGTAAATGCAGTCGACCGGGATGTACGGAATGTTGTGCAGCAGACAGCTATAAATCGCCACGGCGAACTCGGCCTGCTGATGACCATACAACACAACCGGGGTGCCCTCGGTGGGCTGGCAGCGACGATAACGCTGCGCCCACTCCGTCACGGCAGAGGAAAGCTGTAGCCAGCTTAAGGCTTCGTCGCTACCGCTGATGGCCAGTTGCTGCGGACAGGCGGGGTCGCATAATGCCGCACGTAAGAAATCCTGCAGTTCCTGAAGATCGGAGTGATTTTTCATAGAGGTGACATTCCACTAAAGATGTAAAGGGATCCCGCAGCGCTTCCCAGCGTCAGAATTCGCCCTAAAAACGCAACAGCCGGATACTGCAATCCCCGGTGTAACGCCGGGCTGCGTTTGGCTGACCACAGCAGCATGTTATGTGCGACAGAAATCGCGCCGAACAGCGCGCCGCTGATGACATAATGGCGTTCCAGGCCATTCCATGCGCCCATGCAGAACAGGGTGCAAAAAATACCGATATTCTGCGCCAGCGTTTTGTTCTGGCGGAAAAAATTGAACTTCATCAGGTTCATATAAACGGGCATAAAGACCACATCGCGTAGCCATTCAGACAGGCTGATGTGGAAGCGTCGCCAGAAATCCTGCGGATTCTTAGCCAGAAGCGGCATATTGAAGTTTGCCGGAATGTTCAGCCCAAATAAGCGGCCTGCGCCGATGGCCATATTGCTGTAACCCGCAAAATCAAAGTAGAGGTAGGCGCTATAGGCGATCGACATCACCACGCCTACGGTCAGCGTAAACGGTTTATGGCTCCACGGCTGCACAACGAACGTGTCGACAAGCATGGCAAACAGGAACTTCTGGATAATGCCGGTAATAATTTGCTCTAACGCCACTAAAAACTGCTCGCGGTTAAGGGCAAATACGGGCTTGCTGACGTCGCTCATCCATGTCCGCCAGCGGTACATTGGGCCGGCCAGGATAATAAAGGGCATAAACAGATAACAGAAATAGTGCAGGAAATTATGATCTTCTTTTTTACTGCGATAGAGCAATACATCCACCGCACGGAACGTCATAAAAGAGAGGCCGATCATTCCCCAGTGGTTATTTAAATGCAGCTTCACTAAAAATAAGGGCAGCAACGTTAAAATGATCGCCTGCCAGGTTTTTAACCAGCCTTTCTCTTTTAAGGTTGCGAGCACATAAAAGCTGACAAATACGGCAGCCGGGACAATATAATCACCCTGAAATATATAGCCCCAGCCGACGGCCGTCAGTAGCGACAGCGCCGATAACCAGGTCAGGCGATGGCGTAATACGCGATTGACCAGCGCAAACACCAGGGCGGATGAAAACAAATAGACAAAAAACATTCCTGAGCTGTACATCATTCGGCCTCAGAACTTTTGATATTCAAAATGCAGCTGCATACTCATGCTGTCATCGACAGAGGTCCACGCGACGATGGTGATCGCCAGCAGGAGATAAAGGAAAAAAAGACGGATCGCAATTTTCATTATTTAAAACTCTGTGCAATAAAGCGAATCATAGGAACCCAGGCCAGTTCGGAAGGATGTAAACGATCCCAGTTCCAGCCATTCTGATAAGGCATTGCGTACATATCTAAATAAGGGATCTGGTTGTCTTCCAGAATGGTTTTAATTTGCTTATCCACCGGGCGGAAAGTATCGGTATTGTAAAGCGCCCACGGGTTAACCGGGTCGACGATAGCAATGACCTGCACGTGACGGTCTTTCAGCAGCTGGACGGTTTTCCTGAACGCGGCGATTTGCGCAGGCACTACCGGCGTGTCATCCCACTGTTGCGGCTTACCGTCCTCCTCGTAAATCGTTTTGTCCATCCACAGGGTGGCCGCGCTCTGCTGGCGTTTTTTATTTAACTCGCGCGCATTCGCCAGCTCTTTATCCCAGTCAGGGACAATGTGGGTGGTTGGCTGCTGCGGCCAGGGCTGTACCGTCTGGGGCGTGACGTGCAGCAGCGCCAGCCAGTCGTTTTTGATCATGGTGCAGACGTTCGCAAACTGGAAACTCAGCTCGTCCCACATCAGATCGGGGTGCCAGCCAAAGACACGCATTTGGCCAAAGGTTAAATGGCTTATCTCTTTAGCATCAATATGCTTTAAGTAATTAACCAGTATCGGGCGCGCCTGCGGATCCTTCATCAGAGGATTAAAAATGGAGCCTGGGAAATTATCTGCATAGATAGCCGGTGGCAGACCTTTTGAGTAAAAGCTGTCAGGTGCCAGAAGCAAAACAACTTTACTGTTTGCGTTAAGGCTATTTTTAAAACGTGAGAACAGTAAAAATTGCGTTTCGTCATCGACAAACGCATCGCCATACGCCACGACGGGTTTGTGCAATTGCTTATTAAAGTAGTTATATACAGCGTAATGTTCATCTTCTGAGGTGGCAACCTCAGACGCGCCAATGAAGAAAATAGCATTCCCGTCCAGAGCATGAGAAATGGTGGCAATTTTTTCCGCTTGTTCTTTCGGCGTGCCCGCCATTGATTTAATCAGCGGCTGGAAAGTGAGGGGCGGATCGAAGCTCGTCACCAGCGGGTGAACACACAGGAACAAAATGGCCAGGGTCGCCATCAGGATATGTAAGCAAAGCGTATTTTTGATTTTCATCATCAACCAGTAACACTGCATGGCAGTAATTTCTAAAATCTGTAGGCACTCAGATTTATAACAATTACACAACAAATGGCCGTCTATTTTTGTGGCATTCTATACCAGAGCGATTTAAAAGGATGAGCGTTGCTGTGTTACGGTATGTACAAGGGCGCAGAGAGGGATGTGAGGTAAGCGTGCGGGTGACTTTTTGCGCAGTCAAACGGCTGTGGGTAAAAATAGAAAAATTCCTGCTTTACAAGGCGCTAATAGATGTTTATAGTGCGCCTCACTTTGGAAGCGTGGCCGAGCGGTTGAAGGCACCGGTCTTGAAAACCGGCGACCCGAAAGGGTTCTAGAGTTCGAATCTCTACGCTTCCGCCAAATTCGAAACCCAGGTCGTTATGCGACCTGGGTTTTTTGTTTTGAGCCGGTTTCAGCATGTATGCTGAAGAGACGCTGAAACGGCGTTCTGGCATCCGTCCCGCTGGTGCGCCTGTTATCAAAAGGACACGCAAAACCCTGCTCTATTTTTTAGCACAACGTTTTGTTTTATATTTTTTAACGTCCTGCACTATGCTATTCCGGTTTTTAATGGCCATACGGTTTTTCGTATAATAAGACGCTGTCTCCACTACGTAAGACACAAAAGAGAACAGGTTCTTAATAATCTTTCATGTTTTATTTCATTTTCTGCAAATAGTTTGGCCTGACGCGCAAAACTGATTAAATCATGGTGTGGATCACTGCCGACAGAGTTTAACTAAAATATAATGGCGTTATCGTTCTGAAGCAGGGTTTATTCGCTTCAAAAAATTAGTGTTACCCACCATGAATGGAAGACATGATGAGAGGAAAAATCCCCAAGAGCGAGTTGCTGGTGACGTTCGAAGTTGTAGCGCGTCACGAAAGCTATACCCGCGCGGCAGAAGAGCTGGCGTTAACGCAGAGTGCAGTGTTCAGACAGGTGACGGCCCTGGAAGAATTTTTACACACCTCATTATTCAATCATGCCAAAAAGCGGATTTTTCTGAATGCAGCAGGAAAGCATTATCTAAATATCGTCAAAGAGACGCTTAATAAGCTGGAACGCGATACAAATATGATAATGACCTGGCAACCTGCCGTTCAGGTTGTGGAGCTGGCGGTAAATCCCACCTTCAGCACACATTGGCTGATCCCCAATTTATGGGAGTTTAATAAATTAAATCCTGATATTATTGTCAATATTCACTCGTTGGCTAATATCGGTGATTTTTTAAATCGTGAATACGATGCGGCTATTATGCGCGCAGATTTTTGTCCTCCGTGGTCGGAAGTCGATTATTTATTTGAAGAGGAGATCCTGCCGGTCTGCAGCCGAAGCTTGCTCCCCAGTGCGGAGCAGAAACTAGGGGTTGAGGAGCTGCTAAGGGAGTTTCCGCTGTTACACCAAAGCACTCGCATCAATGGCTGGCAGGAGTGGTTTGCGCTGTCCGGTATCACCAGTCCGGACGTGAATCTTGGCCCGCGTTTTGACCTCCTCTCGATGCTGATTGCCGCAGTACGATCGAATCTTGGTGTCGCGCTGCTTCCCCGCTTCGCTATCCAGCATGACCTGGACTGCGGCGAGATGGTTATCCCCTGTGATGTTCCTATCCGCACCGGCAACCGTTTTATCATGACGTGGCGGGAGGAAAAGGCTCAGTCCCTGCCGTTACAGACTTTCCGCGAATGGTTATTACAAAAATCAGTCGTATCTCCGGTGGAGTAACAATACCGGATGGCGGCTGTGCAGCATGCCATCCGGTACAGACACGCTTACCAGTCAATGCCCTCCTGCGCCTGAATACCGCTGTCAAATGCGTGTTTTACCGGGCGCATTTCGCTGACCGTATCGGCAAGTGCCAGTAACTGCGAGTGACAGCCGCGTCCGGTGACGATCACGGTCTGCTGCACCGGACGGTTCTCAACCGCCGCGATCACCTCCTGAGTATCCAGATAGTGATAAGCCAGCATATAGGTGAGCTCATCCAGAACCACCAGGTCGTAACTCGGATCAGCCAGCATGCGTTTGCTCTCTTGCCACACCGCCGTTGCGGCCTGAATATCCGTCTCCCGGTTTTGTGTTTCCCAGGTAAAGCCGGTGCCCATAATGTGAAACTCGACGCCGAGCGGATGTAGGGTGTTGTATTCGCCATTATCCCACTGGCCTTTAATAAACTGCGCGACGCCCACGGTTTTACCGTGTCCGACGGCACGCGTTGCCGTGCCGAAGGCGGCGGTGGATTTTCCTTTTCCGTTGCCGGTGAAGACGATCAGAATGCCTTTCTTCTCTGTTGCTGCCGCCACGCGGAGATCAACCTGCTCTTTGCGCTTTTGCTGTCGTTGGCGGTGTTTGTCTGCGTTAGCTCGCGCTTCCATAAAGGCTCCTTAATGTCCGGTAGGGCAGGATGCGCAGCGATGCTGCTGCTCAAACTGGCTGAAGAAATTATTCCCTTTGTCATCCACCAGCACAAAGGCGGGCAGATTTTCGACCTCCATCATCCATACCGCTTCCATGCCCAGTTCGGGATACTCAAGGCAGCGCAGGCTTTTCACATACTGCTGCGCCAGCAGTGCCGCCGCACCGCCGATACTGCCGAGGTTGAAGCCGCCGTGCTTATGGCAGGCATCGGTGACCTGCTGGCTGCGGTTACCTTTGGAAAGCATGATCAGGCTCCCACCCGCGGCCTGGAAAGTATCGACGTAGCCGTCCATGCGCCCACCGGTAGTCGGACCGAGGGAGCCGCAGGCCTGATTCTCCGGAGTTTTCGCCGGACCGGCGTAATAGACGATATGGTTTTTCATGTACTCCGGCATCGGTTCGCCGTTATCCAGCCGCGCTTTGATTTTTGCGTGGGCGATATCGCGGGCGACCACGATCGGGCCGCTTAGCGACAGCCGGGTGCCTATCGGCAGGGCGGACATATCGCGCAGGATCTCGCGCAGCGGGCGGTTCAGGTTGATCTGTACGGCTCGGGCGTCGTTATCATCACGGCTTGCCTCCGGGATATATTTCCCTGGGTTATGTTCCAGTTTCTCCAGCCAGATACCGTGCTTGTTGATTTTCGCTTTGATATTGCGGTCGGCGGAGCAGGAGAGCGCCATGGCGACAGGGCAGGAACCGCCGTGGCGCGGCAGGCGGATGACGCGAATATCGTGCGCGAAGTACTTGCCGCCAAACTGGGCGCCGATGCCGAATTCGCGGCTGGCGTTGAGCAGCGTGGCTTCCAGCGCCGTATCGCGGAACGCCTGGCCCAGCTCGTTCCCGCTGATGGGCAGGTTGTCATAATATTTTGTTGAAGCCAGCTTCGCCACCTTCAGCGCTTGGTCTGCAGAGAGGCCGCCGACCACAAAGGCAATGTGATACGGTGGACAGGCCGCGGTACCGAGCGACTTCATCTTCTCAATCAGGAACGCGGTGAGCTTCTCCGGCTGCAGAATGGATTTCGTTTCCTGGAACAGCGCGGCTTTGTTAGCCGAACCGCCGCCTTTATTGACAAACAGGAAGCGATATTCGCTACCCGGCGTGGCGCTGATGTCTATCTGTGCCGGCAGGTTGGTTTGGGTGTTGACCTCGGTATACATGTCCAGCGGTGCGTTTTGCGAGTAGCGCAGGTTACACTCGTTAAACGTGGCGTAAATCCCTTTGCTCAGCGCTTCGGCGTCATCCCCACCTGTCCAGACGTGCTGGCCTTTGCTCGCCACAACGGTGGCCGTGCCGGTATCCTGACAGTTTGGCAGGACGCCTTTTGCCGATACTTCGGCGTTGCGCAGCAGCTGGAGGGCGACATACTTATCGTTACTGCTGGCCTGTGGATCGTGCAGGATGCTGGCTATCTGCTTTAAATGTCCTGCGCGCAGGAAAAATGAGGCTTCATAAAAAGCCTGCTGGGCCAGCAGGGTCAATGCCTCAGGCGCCACCTTAATGACCTCCTCGCCCTCTAACTCCGTCACCGTAACGTGTTGCGTGCTGAGGAGTTCATATTCCGTCGTATCTTGACTCTGAACAAACAGTTCCTGCCAGACAAATGGTTTAGACATAATACTTCTCACTTTGTGGTTGTTTTTGCCGGGCATTGGCGCAGCTGCCGCGCCCGGCTTACAAAATCACAGTCGGTTGGGATCAATGTGCTAAAAAGAGATTGGCCTGCGTTGCCTCGGCGACATACGCAATTGTTTGCTGGGCGCGGACGCTATTCCCGGCGGCATCCAGCGGTGGCGAATAGACCGCGATGGCGTATTGTCCAGGCACGATGGCAACCATGCCGCCGCCGACGCCGCTCTTCGCCGGGATCCCAACGGTGTACAGCCATTTGCCGCTGCCGTCGTACAGACCGGCAATTGCCATTTCCGCCAGAACCTGCGGCACGTAGCGTTCATTCAGCAGTTGCTTACCGTTGAAAGGCGATTTGCCCTTGTTCGCCAGCACCGCGCCCATCTTGGCGAGCTGCTCAACGGTGATGTCTACGGAACACTGGCGGGTATAGATCTCGACGGCTTCCTGGGTATCGCCATAAAAGCTGTTGTAGGACGCCATCAGCATCGCCAGGGCCTGGTTATGCTGATTAGTCTCCATTTCTGATTTGAACACCGGTTCGTTGACGGTCAGCGAGGCATCGGCCCACGCGTTCAGGTTATTGAGAATTTTGTTCCAGCGGTCAGTCTTATCTTTCGCCTCAACCAGGCTCACCGCACTCATCGCGCCCGCATTAACCAGCGGGTTTTCCGGCGCACCTTTGGTCAGTTCAACCGCTAAGCCGGAGTTGAAGGGCAGACCGGTCGCGCTGGCGCCAAGTTTATCCAGCACATCCTGCGGACCGCGCTGCTCCATCGCCAGCGCCAGGGTGAAAACTTTGCTCAGCGACTCCATTGGAAACGCTTTTTTCACATCGCCGACCTGGTAAATGTTGCCGTCAACCGTGGCGAGGGTGATGGCGAAATGGTCGGGGCTATAGCTTGCCAGGGCAGGGATGTAGTCGGCGACTTTCCCCTCGTGATTACCTTTAAATTTTTGGTGAGCCTGCTCAAGCAGCTGAGCGTAGTCCGGCGCGGGTTGCGCCAGCGTGGCGGCGCTAAACACCAGGCTGACGGATAAGAGGCTTACGCCGAAAATATTCATCTTCATGGGGCTATCCTGTACATGGGAAGGCGAAAGGCCAACGAGGGTTGGCCTTTGTGATCAATACATGGCGATTTCAGTTTCTGAAGCGGTGCTTTCTTTGGCCGGAACCTTGCCGCGGCAGCCGGCGCCGAAGTGCTCGCCTTCCCAGCGACCGACGATAGCGGCACCCATCGCGTTACTCATCACGTTGGTGGCGGAACGGCCCATGTCGAGGAACGGATCGACGCCCATCAGCAGAATCAGGCCCGCTTCCGGAATATTGAACTGGTTGAGCGTGGCGGCAATAACCACCATCGATGCACGCGGCACGCCCGCCATTCCTTTTGAGGTCAGCATCAGGATCAGCAGCATGGTGATCTGCTCGCCAATGCTCAGTTCGATGTTGCACGCCTGGGCGATAAACACGGTAGCAAACGAACAGTAGGCCATTGAGCCGACCAGGTTAAAGGAGTAGCCGATGGGCAGCACAAAGCTGGCAATCCTGGAGGAGACGCCGAATTTTTCCAGTTTGTTCAGCGTGCCCGGGAAAGCCGCTTCTGAACTTGAGGTCGTAAAGGCCAGCAGCGCAGGTTCGAGGATAGCTTTAGTCAGACGACTGATGCACGGACCGACAATCATCGTGGAGAGGCCAATCAGCATCGCCCACAGCAGGCCGAGCGTCATGTAGAACTCGCCCATGAAAATACCTGCGCTGACCATCACCCCCAGACCGCGTTCGGCAATCAGTCCGGAGATCGCGGCAAATACGGTCAGCGGTGCAAACAGCATGACGTAGCCCGTCAGCTTCAGCATCACATGCACCAGAGAGTCGAGCACCTTAATGATGGGCTCGGCTTTCTCGCCAATGGCCGCCAGGCTACACCCGAGGAAAATCGAGAACACCACGATTTGCAGAATCTCGTTGCGGGCCATGGCATCAACGATGCTGGTCGGTACCGCGTGAGAGATAAACACTTTCAGCGTGAACGGCTCGGACTGAACGGCCGCAACGGCCCCGGCGTCATGGGGAACAAAGTTAATGCCTGTGCCAGGCTGGAAGATGTTGACGATAACCAGTCCCAGCGCGATCGACAGCAGCGAGGCACAAATAAAGAGGAAAAAGGTTTTGGAGAATATACGGCCGAGCGTTTTAGCATCACCCATTTTGGCTATGCCGACCACCAGGGTTGAAATGACCAGTGGGGCGATAATCATTTTCACCATGCGTAAGAATATGGTGGTGAAAATAGAAATATCCTGTGAGTACGATTTTGCTGTATCTGCTGATGCCATATTATTAATGACCACCCCGGCTATCATGCCGAGTATCAAACCTAATATGATCATTTTCGTTAAGCTTATTTTTTTCATGTTTACTCCATCGGATAAAGGTTGGTTAATGTGTAGGGTGGCGTGCGCCTGAGTCCTGACGAACCGCTCAGACGCACGTTTGTTGTGACCAACCGCATGAATTATCTGGAATACAGTGATACAGCAAATATCTATATCCCAATGGACGTTGTTGTATTTGTAGTGTTACAGATCGAACTCGATACTTAATAATGGTGCATGTTGCTGGGCGCCATAAACATCATTGTCACCGACGTTGCCGGAGATAATATCGCGAGGCATGACGATTTTGACCGCATTCGCCGGGTCGAACCAGATAATACGATGTATAAAGTCAGGCTTAACGTTATATAAACGGGCAATAAGCTGCGGCGTTAACTGCTCCGAGGCTTTGACCCGCTGATAGTCTTCATGCGTTTTAAATAAAATATCCAGAACCAGCTCATACGGCCCGGCGTTTTTAGAACGAATGACCTGCGCCAGTGAGCAAATACCGTGTTTCATAACCGAACTCCTTCTGGCGTGACCTGCTCGATGTGGAAATCAAAACGCAGTGCGTCGCTCGCTTCGATCAGGTGATAGATTGAGAACTCATACACCGGACCGCTCTGAATGTCGGAAGGGGAAAACGGGAACGCGAGGTTGCCCGCCGTTGCGATCCGGTTTTCATAGCCGTAATGCAGTAGGGTAGAGCGCACCAGCGAACAGACGCTGTTGGCGATATCCTGCGTGGGCGCGACTACATCCAGCAAAATACCCAGCTCGTGCCCGGCAGACTGCATCGGCTCATGGTTGCCCATCACGCCATTTTTACCGTACAGATGGAACGTCATGCGGATGCTGTCGTCATTCAGCGAGAGATTGCGCTTCACGCTGACCTGGACTTCTTCGAGGATGTTATCGATCCCGGCAATCATGATCGGGTCGCGCGTACCGGCAATGGTCAGGCAGCGGAAGCCGACCCGGCGGGCGCCTTCCAGCTTCAGCGCATACGGCGTTTCTTCGTGGCGGGAACCGCTGACGTACACTTCGCCCTCGTTGACCGCTTTGAAGCTGCACCCTTTCAGGTTCAGAACGCCGCCCGGCCCCGGCAGGAAGTACGGGTCGGATTTCTCATAAAGGGTGTGCGCCGCGGCCGACGTTTCGGTAAATTTACGCTTCGGATTAAACGTTTTCAGCGTAAAGCCATTATCGTCAATGATGCCCATCGCACAGTCGGAGCCGGACCCTGGCGTAGCGGCAATCGCCGCGCACTCAAGGATCTTACCGCAGTGCAGCGCCAGACCCTCATCGAAGCCCTGCATAATAGGCAGTGCGGCAAAGCAGGCCGGATCGTACGCCCGTCCGCCCAGTACCACCTGCGCCCCGGCCGCCAGCGCCCGCTGGAAAGGCTCGATACCCATCTGCGCGACAATATAGGTGCTCTCTTCGATGGCCTCGTGGGTCAGCGCCGGAACGAAATCCAGGGCGGTGATTTTCCCGTTATCCAGCGCCTGATGCACGGTGGCTTTATCGACATCCGACGGGATCAGCGCCATAGAGAATGACAGCTTCTCTTCCTGCGCAATCTCAAGGATTATCTGGCGGCACCACTCCAGATGCGGCGCGGCACCGGACCCACCGGCGGTACCGATCACCACCGGAATGTTGTGCTTAACGCCAGCCACGATCATATAGCGCAGATCGCGTTTTACCCCCGCCCGGTCGGTGAAAGGCTTACCTGCCCCCAGATAGTGGGGGCCCGGGTCGGAAGAGCCCGCGTCAACCGCAATAAGATCCGGCGACGCTTCCATGGCCTTACGAAAACTCTCTTCAGGGAAGCCATAACCCAGGATAGCCGTTGGCGATAAGATCTTAAATGTACGTGCCATCTTTTAATCCTTAGTTTGCAACAGTGCGATGGTGCGGTTCATTTCGTTAAACACGATGTTAAGACCTTCATCGAAGCCCATGCCCGGTTTGATCAGCATGCGCATCGGGCGAGCCGCGAGGGCGACGTGCACGCAGGTGCGGGCGCTGATTTCCGTCTCGTTACAGGTACCGCCCTGATAGGCTTCCATGCCGTGTTTGTTGCAATACAGCACCGCATCAACGATGTTGTGAATACCGCCCAGATCCGGGGTTTTTATCTGCACCATGTGGCAGCTGCCTGCATCGGTGAAGTCCACAATGTCCTGATAGGTGTTACACCACTCATCGGCAACGATTTTCACGCCGGAACCCAGACGCATCAGCTCGTGGGTGATGGCGGTCAGCAGGCGGATCTGATCCGGCTTGTTACCCGCATCCACCGGCCCCTCGATGTACAGCGGCAGGCCCTGGGCCTCTTTTTCGAGGCTGGCGATATACGCGGCGCAACGTACCGGATCCATATCGAAAATCAGACCGATAGTGCCGTACACGTCGATGTGCAGCGTCGGGCGATAGTGCGGGCTGGTGCGCAGGCTTAAGATGCGGTCGGATAACCAGCGCACATACTCACGCAGTTTTTCCCCCTTCAGGCCCAGCTTCTCTTCCACGTTGTTGATAAGCGCATGCGGCAGTACGTCAACGCCTTTGAGGATCATCTTGTCGACGGCGATATAGCGGTCGTCGCCGCTCTGACCAAATAACGGAATGGCTTCCGGGACGCATGGCAGTTGCCATTCATCACAAACAACTTCCGTTTTCAGACGGCCGGTCGCCAGTGCCGCCGCGTCGAGCAGCGCCTGCGACAGGCCATAACGGACGGCGGTATGCAGCAGATGGCCGTCAATACGCAGTTCGTCAAAGAAGCGGGCGTTCGTCAGGAACCGGTCAACGTCACGGCCTTCCAGCAGCGGCTTGATGTGATCGTTGAGGAACGGAATGAAGTGTTCAGCCAGGAACAGCGGATCGCGACCGCCTGCGCCTGAGTATTGCACCGCTGCGCAATCGCCCACCGCCACCGCACCGTTTTCCAGAATCAGCTGTACGGATACGCATTCACCCGCCTGACGAACGGACGTAAATCCAGGCGTTACCGGATTGCCGGTATAGATAAAACCGTCATGCCCGGCGCCGTTTTTGATGGCCTGCTGATCGTCGAAATAGAACGAGGAGTAGCCTGCGGTGAAAAGGGCCTGTTTAATTTTCATTATGGTCTTCCTATTAATTTACTGTGGGATACCGCGTTGATGTCATCAACAACCATCTGGAATGAGGGCTTACGGCCTTCAAAACGCGCGCGCTCGGCGACGTAATCGTGATGCAGGGCGAGGATATCTTTCGGCAGCGGAACCGCGCCGGCCTCCAGCACGCGAATGGCACCGGAGTTATCACGAACCGGCAGAATTTTGCCCGCGTTGCAGGAGGCGGGCGCGAACGGTACGTCCAGCACGCCAGCTTCAAACGCCAGCACCGTTCCGCGCGCGACATCGCCGTTGCCCAACTCGAAGACTTTCTTCAGCACGGCGCGGACTTCGCTCTTAATGAGCTCGACTTCCTGCTCGACGGCGGCACACGGCGGGAATTTCTGATCGCTGACCATGTTGAGCATCTGGCGCGAGGCCTTCAGCCCCTGGGCGTTTGCGGCGGCGGTCGGAATACCGAAGGCTTCGTGCGGGCTCTTGGTGATCACTTTGGTCGCCCCGGACATACCGGCAACCGCTGCGCCCCAGGAGATAATGGCAAACGCTTTCGACTCATCTTCCGGGAAGCCGCCCATCCACTGGTGGAAGACGGTACTCAGCTCGTAATCGTCAAATCCGTGGTTATGGAAATATTCGTGGGACAATTCACGCAGAGCCTGAATCGCGGCGATATCCTGCGTCAGGCTACCGACCTGGCCGTAGCCAACGGTAATTGACTTCACGCCCTGTTCCAGCGCCAGCAGACCTTCGATAATCGCCACCGAGTGGGACACAAACGGCGGGATCAGGGTGCCGGTCAGCGGGCCAAACGGTTCACGGTTAATGCGAATACCTTGTTCTTCATACAGGCCCATCAGGCGGTCACAGTACTGCCAGTCGCGGATGGATTTTTCCAGGGTGACGCGCTTAGCGTACGGAATGTTGTAGGAGATACCGCCGCCTTCATAGCTGGTAAAGCCGCTGGCCATAGCGATCTCCGCCAGCAGGCGCGCATCTGGCGTGCCGTGACGTACCTGAATCGGTTTCTCCAGCGCTTCAGTCATGCGACGGCAGGCGGCGACGCCGTGGTTGACGACCGGTAAGCCGTTAAGTTTGGAGGTGTCCGCTTCGATGGATTTTTGGATCCCTACCGCCGCCTCTTCATAGCGATTCAGACGGGTGTAGGCATCGATGGTGCTGGGCAGCAAATCGCACTCTTCCTGCAGCGTTTTGAGCAGGGCGATGTGTTCATCCATTAGCGCTACGCCTGCGCGCGGCTGGCTCAGGGTTTTACCTTCCTGGTCGGCCTTCAGTAGTGCGTGAGAAAAGCGTTTTTGCTCAGGAATGGTTTGCTGGTACTTCACGCCATCTTCGAAGTTCTCAACGTCCTTGCCGGTATGCCAGGTTTGCAAGACCTGTTGCCGCTCAGTCATGAATTCGTCATGGGT
Organism: Enterobacter chinensis; assembly: GCF_034008295.1. Classification (NCBI taxonomy): domain Bacteria; kingdom Pseudomonadati; phylum Pseudomonadota; class Gammaproteobacteria; order Enterobacterales; family Enterobacteriaceae; genus Enterobacter; species Enterobacter chinensis. Next base: position 118,996 of record NZ_JARDVI010000002.1, on the reverse strand, counting down.
TAGCTTTTTATTTCGAAGTTCCATTCGTTGCTGCCTTAGGTTTTATAGGGTTAAACAATGAATACTGGTGCGAGCCGCCGCCTGCGGGTCCAGCCTGGCGACATTCGCCAGCAGAGGAAGCAGACCTTTTGCATCGCGGTAATAGTCAAACTGCCCAGGTAAAAGAACGCGTCTGCTGCTGTCGTCCAGCTCTCGGTACTTCAGCCAGCGATGAACATCGAACTGGCTGGCGCGGGAGAGCCACCCTCCGGAGCCCACCACTTTGCGCACGGTGGTCAGATCGCGCCCCGTCTGCAAATCGACGTTGCCTACGCAGGTACAAACCTGTTTTTTGGTGCCCGCATGGCGCTCGCTGGCGTACCCAACGCACAGCCCGGCCAGCAGCGTGTCGAAATGCTTTTCTTCTTCGGTGACAGGCAGATAGTCCGGATGTGCGACCAGATGGCGCAGATAGCCATAAAAAGCTTCCTGGCGCTGAGGCTGCTGGGCGAACACCACGTTCACCAGTTCCTGTGTACTTTCGCCGACTACCATCGCCGAGACGCGCATGCCGAGGTCTCCCTCTACGGTGCGTTTCACAAACGGCTCAGGCACGCCGTGCAGAACGGTATCCGGGGAGAGCATGTTGGCGCTGGCGGAATAGACGTCGGTGGTGGCACCGCCCATGTCGATCAGCATGAATTCTTTCCACGCGCTGTCGACATCGCTGATCGCTTTCACCAGCTCGTAGACGGTCCACGGTGTGGGCATCGGCTCTTCGCCGGTTTCCCCGACGATAACGTCCAGTCCTTTCCCCTTCACGATGCGGGACAGAAAGACATCGCAGATGGCCTTGCGGGCGGCATACGGATTCGGGTGATCGAGGTCAGGCAAAACGTTGTCGACCACGATCAGATCCTTGTGGCCAAGAATGGCCTGCACGTCGTCCTGAATATCGCGATTTCCGGCGTAGATAATGGCGCAATCCAGCTTTGACGCTGCCAGCGCGCGGGCATTGGCAAGACCGTAGCTCTCTTCTCCTCCGTCCGTACCGCCCGTGAACAGCAGGATGTCCGGCGGGGAGTCCTCCAGCGTCTGGATATCGTGGCGGTTCAGTTTGTAGGAGTAATACTGGGCGATTTTGGCGCCCGCTGAATGGGCAGTGACTTTGGCTGACTCCAGGGTTATCGATGGCACCAGACCCATTGCGGCAACGGCGAGCCCGCCTTTTGCTGACGAAGAGTATTTCAGCGTAACGTCCCCGCTGTTCAGCAAAGGTCGCGCATCGGCAACGTTTAGCACCTGGTTCAGGCTGGTAAAGAAACCTTCTGCCAGATGGTGGGTCGTCGTCGGGGTCAAAACGTGGTTGACCAACGTTAGCCCATCACCCTCCGGCGTGAAGAGCGCGGCTTTGGTCCACGTCGAGCCTATGTCGACAGAGACGATTTGCATCAGAAGCCCTCTTCAAGACAGAGCTCTTCAACGCGCTGACGCTGCTGTATATCGTTCGCCATCAGCTGGCAGACGTCTTCCAGGTCGTGGCTTGGGGCGAAAACGCGGTTGAAGCCCATCTCTTTGAATTTGGCTTCGATGTCGGCAAAATCGTGCTTGCCCACGACCAGATTACCGCCCACAAAAAGCAGAATGTCGCCGATACCGCGTTCGATGCAGCGCTCGCGCAGCCCCAGGCAGTCGATGTCGCCATGGCCGTAGATGGATGACACGACAATAGCATCAGCACCCGTTTCGATGGCCGCATCAATATATTCATCCTGGCTCACCATCACACCAAGATTGATGACGTGAAAATCATGGGAAGTAAAAACGCGGTCCAGAACTTTATTGCCTACCGCATGGCAGTCAGCACCAATGACGCCAATAACAAGTGTTGATTTCTTCATGGGTAATCCTCTGTAGGGCTGATAGTGAAAATAAAGTGGGTATTAAAAACGGTTAATGTACATTGGGTCTGTTAATGGTGTTGGAGTGTGTTTTGAAGATGAAAGGGAAGCAATTGATCTATTTTCAAAAAATCCTTCCAAAAATGATGATGGTAATGGTGCTGCATTTAAAGCTCTTTTGTATCAATCATTTGCGAGTCATTCTTTTTAGGTTTGATATTTATCTGTAAACGTTATTGACAAAACCATTGTAATATTTGTGATCGCGCGCCTGTTTTATTGTCGAAGGTGGTTAATATGTTTTTTTAAGCATAATGGACAAAGCAATAATGTCGTAATGGCAAAGGGAAGGCGGTATTCACTGTTTTATTGATATTGGTCATAAACACCATTCGTAAAATTAAGAAAGAGTGATGAATACATCAAATTTTTGACGTGCAGAGGGGATGTATAATTCAGCGCTAATTTTAATTATCCGCTTTCTTGCGTCTTTAAATATTTAAACCTGAGGATATAACGATGAGTAAAGGGAAAGTTTGGCTTGTAGGGGCCGGGCCTGGCGATGCGTCTTTGATTACGGTAAAAGGTCTGCACTGTATCCGCCATGCGGAGGTGATTGTTCACGATCGCCTGGTTAACCCCGAACTCCTGGCTCAGGCTCCGGCAGGCTGTCTGATTATTGATGTCGGTAAAACCCCAAGCCATCATCCGGTGCCTCAGGAACAAATTAATGCCTTGCTGGTCAAGCATGCCGGGGAGGGGCGGCAGGTGGTGCGCCTGAAAGGTGGTGATCCCTACGTTTTCGGTCGCGGGGGCGAAGAGGCCGAGCAGCTGGCGAAAGATGGCCTGGCGTTCGAAATTGTGCCGGGGATCAGTTCTGCGATTGGCGGGCTGGCCTATGCCGGGATCCCGGTCACACACCGTCATTACGCCTCCAGTTTTCATATTGTGACCGGTCATATGTGCCAGGGGAACGATCCGCAAAACTGGCATGCCCTGGCGCAAATCAACGGAACGCTGGTCATTCTGATGGGAATGACCCGGCTAACGGAAATCTGCCAGCAGCTCATCGAGGGAGGCATGTCCGCCGGGACGCCGGTGGCGGTGGTGATGTATGCCAGCCAGTCTCGTCAGCAGATGGCCAAAGGTACGCTGATCGATATCCACCTCGAAGTTGAACGTCAAAAACTGCATGCTCCTGCGCTTATCGTCGTCGGTGAAGTGGTCAACCTGCAGGAGATACTGGCGTTTTCCGCATCACATATCGCCCTGAATCAGGTTGTTGTCTGATGTTATCCTGACATTTTCGAAATGACCGAGTGAAACGAATGAGTGAGCATGGTGGTAACGTCCTGGAAACGGGGCTGCAGTTGGGGATCGATCCCGAGTTGCTGTTGGACTTTAGTGCGAATATCAATCCGTTAGGGCTACCCGAGCGCGTCAGGTCGCTCATTGTGTCCCATCTGGATATCATCATGCAGTACCCGGACGTTGAATACCGTCATCTTCATCAGGCGTTGGCCAGCGCCAGTCAGTGTGACTATGACCAGACGATTGCCGGCAATGGCGAAACGGAGCTGATCTATGGCCTGGTGCGAACGCTTGCCCCTCGCCGGGCGATGCTGCTGGTGCCGGGCTTTGCCGAATATCGCCGGGCATTACAGCAGCAGGGTTGCGAGATAATCGACTATGCGCTGAGTGAGCAGAACGGCTTCCAGGTCGATGCCTCTCTACTGGACGCCGTTCGTGCACACAGGCCCGATTGCCTGTTCATCGCGACGCCAAACAACCCTACCGGACTCATGCCTGATGCCGATCTTCTCGACAGGCTGGCCTCGCTGTGCGAAGCGCAGCAGATTTCGCTGATTGTTGATGAAGCTTTTATCGATTTTCTGCCGCAGGGCTCCACGCTGGTGCCACGGCTCGCCGAGTCACGCTATCTTTACCTGCTGCGTTCCCTGACAAAATTCTTTGCCATTCCCGGACTGCGTCTTGGGTATCTGCTGAGCGGAAATACGCAAACCATTCGCCAGCTGAAAAGCACCCGTGAGCCCTGGTCCGTGAATGCCTTCTCGGCGCTTGTGGGGCAACATTTGCTGCTGGATGAGGACTATATTGCTCGCAGCCACGCCTTTATCGCCCGGGAGCGGGATTTCCTGTGGCAGGCGATGACGCGCTTTTCATCGCTGGCGGTCTGGGAGCCGCAGGCCAATTTTATTTTCTTCCGCTCCCTGCGTCAGGGGTTCGACCTGAAGGCGGCGCTGCTCGGCCATCATATCCTTATTCGCCACTGCGAAAACTACCCAGGGCTCGATCGCGACTACTACCGGATTGCCGTGCGTACCGAAGCGGAGAACCGCCGGTTTATTGACGCGCTGACTCACGTTTTACAAGGCTAAAGCGATGGACTATTTCCCGATTTTTTGCAACCTGAAGGAGAAACGCTGTCTGATCGTCGGTGGCGGGCAGGTGGCGACGCATAAGGCAAAGGGGCTGCTGGCCGCCGGGGCGGTGCTGCATCTGGTTGCGCCCACCCTGACGCCGGAACTCGCCAGCCTGCACGCGTGCGGTGACATCGAGTGGTTCCCGGCGACGTTTTCGCCGCGGTATCTGCAGTCATGCTGGCTGGTCATTGCCGCAACCAGCGATCCGCAAGTTAACCTTCAGGTCGCCGGTGCCGCCAGCGCGGAGCGCATCTTTTGCAATGTCGTGGACGACCCTTCTGCTGCCACCTTTATCTCACCGGCCATTATCGACCATTCGCCGGTCATTATTGCGCTGAGCTGCGGAGGCAACGCGCCAGTGTACAGCAAGATCCTCAAAGCGCATGTCGCCGCCCATCTTCCTGCGGGCATGCGGGAAAGCGTGCGGCTGGCGGGGGCGCTTCGTGAAAGGGTAAATGGCGCATGCGGTGACCGGGAGCGCAAGCGTGCATTTTGGGGCGCGTTCTTCCGGCATGTTCCGCTGCAGCAGGCCTTAGTGAAGGAACACGAGCAGGAGATTAAGCAGCAGGTCGAGTGGCTCATTGAGCACAGGCTGCTGTCAGAGTAGCGTCACGCCGCCTTTTACCATTCGCAGCAGGTGTTGTTCAGGCCAGTGGCGGGTGAGCTGTTTTTTCGCCAGCAGCCATTTCACATAATCGACATCGTCTTTATTTCTGTCCAGCATCAGTCCCACGACGCTGCCGCTGTGCGCCACGTTCACACCGTAGATGCCGCACTCCTCAACCAGTGAGAGCAGGGCGTCAAAATCCGGTTTAGGCAACAGCGTCTGGCTGGCGATGGCGCTGAGGGTTGCCGCTTCGCCCAGCCGGTAAGGGTTTTGCGTTATACAGGATTCCTGTACTTTTTCCCATGCGCGTTGCAGCGCTGGTGCACCGGCATGTAACCCCGCCTGACGCGGGATGCGGTGGTAATCTGCCGTGCGCAGCGTTTGCGGACTTTCAAGAACAAGCAGGTCGAGATCGGGCTGGGCGTCGCAGGCAATCTGCGTGGAAGCGTCGTTATGATCGAAAAGAGTCAACTGGCGAAACACGGTACTGTCGGTGGGTTCGAGCGAAACGCAGAGTGTTGCCAGCGTGCTTTCGTCGAGCTGGTGCCCCAGATGGTGGGCGGTGGCGACGGCGGTGGCGGCAATATCTGCGGTGCTGCTGGCCATCCCTTTGGCAATCGGGATGGTCGAGTGCACGTCAATGCGGATATCCTGGCTCAACTGCGCCGGGTAGTGCCAGTGCTGCAATAACCGTTCGACCATCGCGCGCGACAGCGGGCGTTCATCCGCCAGGGCCGCGCCCTGGCTCACCTCAACGGTGCTGTACCATTCGACAGGGCAGGAGACCAGCTTTTCACTGCCCAAAATCCAGCCCTGGATAAGCTCACCGCACGACGCGGGGCATTGCGCAACAGCCACCTTTCCACCTTTCTGGTCAGCAATTTCTGGAGCATAGTGTCATGAGGATCTCGCGCTTGCCATGATATACCGCAAATTCCCCCCTGGATTATCTACATATTATTCGGCGATCCTGCTGAACGCGTAACGCCTCAATAAAATCACACGGACCTGTGTTGAATAGCAATATTATGTTATTGCCGGGTTTTAATATCCTGATGAATTTTGATCACGATAAAATGAAAAAATATCAAGTGGTGCAATAACTTGTCATAGCGCAATAAATGTCGAGATTTTAAGCGCAATTATCTTTGCTTTTTATTTTTTGTGATAAAACGTTGAGTTATTGAGAAAGACGTCAATTATTCTGACGCCACGTTGTACTCAGCATGTATTTCATTTGCGGTTAAGTATTTGCCTAAGATGAATTGAAGCGCCGTAAATAGCGTTGCTGTTTTGATAATGTGCTGTTTCTCATAATGTAAGCCGACAGGTTTGCCACATTTGTGGTAGGGAAGGGGGTGACAATCCCCCGCAGCCCCCGCTGCTGTGATGCTGACGACCCCGTAATGACCACTGATCGTGAGATTGGGAAGGACGGGCGAGGAGGACGCTAAGCCAGAAGACCTGCCTGTCGGGAACGTTCAACAACTTCGGTGGGAAGTGGGTTGTACTGATGCATCATACAGTCGAAAGACTGGGACTACGTGTATCTTTACCTCCCTACCACCCTGGACAGGATCAGGGCCATGGCGGCAAAGCAGTACGCGTTTGTTCTGGCAGGTACCGGAAGCGGTTGTGGTAAAACCACAGTGACGCTTGGCCTGTTGAGTCTGTTAAAACAGCGTGGGTTACGCGTCCAGCCATACAAAGTGGGCCCTGACTATCTTGATACCGGCTGGCATACCAAAGTCAGCGGTACGTCCTCCCGCAACCTCGACAGCTTCATGCTTCCTGAACCGATACTTAATGCGCTGTTTTGCGAGCATATGCAGCAGGCGGATATCGCGGTCATTGAAGGCGTGATGGGGCTGTATGACGGCTACGGCACCGATCCGAATTATTGCAGCACCGCCGCGATGGCAAAACAGCTGGGTTGTCCGGTGATTCTTCTGGTGGACGGCAAGGCGGTTTCTACTTCTATTGCCGCTACCGTGATGGGCTTTCAGCGATTTGATCCCTCCCTCAATATTGCGGGGGTGATTGTCAATCGCGTCAATAGCGAATCGCATTATCAGTTGCTCAAAACGGCAATTGAGCACTACTGCACGGTGCCCGTCCTGGGCTATGTGCCGCGCGTTGAGGGCGTCGGTTTGCCCGAGCGCCATCTCGGATTGGTCACCGCCCGGGAGTCGGTCGCGGACCCGCAGACCTGGCAGAATTTTGCCGCCGTTCTCGAACGTACGCTGGATATCGGGCAACTTCTCGCGCTCAGCCAGATGGCGTCGCTGCCGCAGGGCACATGGCCCGCGCTTCCTGACGGGGACGCCGGGCGCGGTTTAACGCTCGCGATGGCCGATGACAACGCCTTCAACTTCTATTACCCGGATAACATCACGCTGCTCGAACGTACCGGGGTCGACATTATCCGCTTTAGCCCCCTGCGCGATAGCCATTTACCTGACTGCCAGATGGTCTGGCTCGGGGGCGGTTACCCGGAACTGTACGCGGCACGGCTTACGGAAAACACCAGCATGCTCGCCAGCCTGCGGGAGGCGCATCGTCGCGGCGTGGCGATCTACGCCGAGTGTGGTGGGCTGATGTATCTCGGCAGCACGCTGGAAGATAGCGAGGGTGTCACTCACCGGATGGCTAACATTATCCCCGGCCACAGCAGGATGGGTAAACGGCTGACCCGTTTTGGCTATTGTGAGGCGCAGGCGCGCCAGCCCACGCTGCTGGCCGATAGCGGCGAGGTGCTGCGTGGGCATGAATTTCACTATTCCGACTTCTCTCCCCAAACCCCTGCGGTACTGGCGTGCCGCAAAGTGCGCGATGGTGTAACGATGCAGGAATGGGCGGGCGGCTGGCAGGTTGGTAACACGTTCGCAAGCTACCTGCACCTCCACTTTGCCCAACGCCCCCTGATGCTCAGTCGCTGGCTGACCGCGGCGAGGGGAGCGTTATGACCCTGATTGCCTGGTGCGTCGCGTGGCTGCTCGATGTCATCATCGGCGACCCGCAAAACTGGCCGCATCCGGTGCGCTGGATAGGTAACCTGATCAACGCGGTGCAGCGGGGTATTCGCCGCTGCTGCCATAGCGACGCGGCGTTACGCGTTGGCGGCGGCGTCATGTGGCTGGTGGTCGTGGGACTGACCTGGGGCATGGCCTGGGGCGTGCTGGCGCTTGGACGGATGGTTCATCCCTGGCTGGGTTGGGCAATTGAGGTGTGGATGACGTTTACCGTGCTGGCCGGGCGCTGTCTGGCAAACGCCGCACGGGACGTTGAACGCCCTCTGCGAGCGGGCGACCTTAATGAAAGCCGCGAAAAACTCTCATGGATAGTGGGGCGCGATACGTCTCAGCTTCAGCCGGAACAGATCAACCGGGCGGTGGTGGAGACCGTCGCGGAGAACACGGTTGACGGCGTTATCGCCCCGCTGTTCTTCCTCCTGCTGGGCGGTGCGCCGCTGGCGATGGCCTATAAAGCGGTGAATACCCTCGATTCAATGGTGGGCTACAAGCACGAAAAATACCGCGCGATCGGCATGGTCAGCGCCCGTATGGATGACGTGGCGAACGCCATCCCCGCGCGCCTGAGCTGGCTCTTGCTGAGCATTGCGGCGTGGCTATGCCGTGACAATCCCTCCCGCGCGCTGCGCGTCGGCTGGCGCGACCGCTACAACCACAGCAGCCCCAACTGCGCGTGGGCTGAAGCGACGGTCGCCGGTGCGCTGGGCATCCGGCTTGGTGGACCCAACACCTATTTTGGCCAGCGCGTGGAAAAGCCGTGGATTGGCGACGCGCTGCGCCCGATTGCGGTAGACGACATTTCCCGAACGATTCGACTGATGTGGGTTTCCTCCATCCTGGCGCTGGCGCTGTTTATTGCAGCACGCTGGCTGATGGCTGGCGTGGCCTGAGGACAAAAGACTATGCAATACATCCAGCAACCCCAGGCGATTGAAGCCAAAAGTTTCGACATCATTGGCGAGATAATCCGCGAAACGCGGCCGGAATACCGGTTCGCCAGCCCGCTGCATGAGGCGATCGTCAAGCGGGTGATCCATACCACCGCAGATTTTGACTGGCTGGATATTCTCTGGTTTTCAGATGACGCGCTGGAGCAGCTTTGCGCGGCGTTCCGTCGCCCGTCCGTTATCTATACCGATACCACGATGGCGCTCTCCGGGATCAACAAAACGCTGCTGGCCACGTTCGGGGGGGAATGCCGCTGCTATATCAGCGACCCGCGGGTGGTGGCGCAGGCAAAAGCACAGGGAATCACCCGCTCGATGGCGGCAGTGGATATCGCGGTGACGGAAGAGAGCGAGAAGGTCTTCGTCTTTGGCAATGCGCCAACGGCGCTGTTTCGCCTGCTTGAGCATGATGTTGCCGTCAGCGGCGTGGTGGGGGTACCGGTGGGGTTTGTGGGGGCGGCGGAATCGAAAGAGGCGCTGACGCACAGCAATTTGCCCGCTATTGCGGCGCTTGGGCGCAAAGGCGGCAGCAATGTGGCGGCGGCGATCGTGAACGCCATGCTTTATTACCTGCAGGGGGCGCGATGAGCGATTCAACCTTCGATGCCCCGGTATGGCATAACGGGAAGGCATTACGTAAAGGCTACACCACCGGTTCCTGTGCGACCGCAGCAGCGAAAGTCGCCGCACTGATGGTGCTTCGCCAGCACCTCATTCATCAGGTCTCCATTGTGACGCCCTCCGGCGTCACGCTGTGCCTGAACGTGGAGTCGCCGCACATTGAAGGGCAGCAGGCAATTGCGGCCATCCGCAAAGACGGCGGAGATGACGTTGACGCCACGCACGGCATGCTGATTTTCGCCCGCGTGACGCTCAACGACAGCGGCGAGATTACGCTGGCGGGTGGCGAAGGCGTGGGGACCGTGACGCGCAAAGGAATTGGCCTGCCTATCGGCAGCGCGGCGATCAACCGCACGCCGCGTCACACTATTGAATCCGCAGTGCGTGAGGCGATTGGCCCGACGCGCGGGGCCAACATTGAAATCTTTGCGCCTGAAGGCGAAGTACGGGCGCAGAAAACCTACAACTCACGCCTCGGCATCCTCGGCGGTATTTCGATCATCGGCACCACCGGCATTGTCACACCGATGTCAGAGGAGAGCTGGAAACGCTCGCTTTCTCTGGAGCTGGAGATTAAACGCGCGGCCGGGCTGGAGCGGGTTGTGCTGGTGCCGGGTAATCATGGCGAGCGCTTTGTGCGCGAGCAGATGGGCATCGATGAAGATGTCGTGGTCACCATGAGCAACTTTGTCGGCTACATGATCGAAGAGGCGGTGCGGTTGGGGTTTCGCCAGATAGTGCTGGTCGGCCATCCTGGCAAACTCATCAAAATTGCCGCCGGGATTTTCCACACCCACAGCCATATCGCCGATGCGCGCATGGAAACGCTGGTGGCGCATCTGGCGCTGCTCGGCGCGCCGCTGGAATTACTCACCGTTGTCAGCGAATGCGATACCACCGAAGCGGCGATGGAGCATATCGAAACCTACGGTTTTCAGCCTATTTACAGCCACCTCGCCGAACGGATCTGCCTGCGCGTAATGCAGATGCTGCGCTTTACCAAAAATCCGCCGACCTGTGACGCCATTATGTTTTCCTTTGATAACCAGGTGCTGGGCAGCAACCGCCCGGTCGAGGCGATAGCCCGGGAGCTGCAATGTTAACGGTCGTGGGAATGGGGCCTGCGGGATTGCACCTGATGACGCCCGCTGCGCGTGAAGCCATCGATCGCGCCGATGCGCTGGTCGGCGGAAAACGCCATCTGCTGCAGTTTCCGGCGTTTTGCGGCGAGACGTTTGTCCTGGGCACCAACATTCCGGAGCTGCTGGCCTGGGTTGAGGCGCGTCAGGAGAAAAAGGTGGTGATTGTCGCCTCCGGCGATCCGCTCTTTTACGGCATTGGGTCGCGGATGGTGGCGCATTTCGGCATTGCGCGCGTACGCATTATTCCCGGCATCAGCGCGGTGCAGTACCTGTGCGCGCAGGCGGGCATTGATATGAATGAGATGTGGCTCACCAGCAGCCACGGCCGCAGCGTAAACGTTGATGAGCTGGCACGGCATCGCAAAGTGGCGATGGTCACCGACAGCCAGTGCGGGCCGAAAGAGATTGCCGCGCAGCTGGTGGCACGCGGTAAGGGCCATCGCTGGATGGTGATTGGTGAAAATCTGGCGATGGAAAACGAACGGATCCACTGGCTGCCCGTCAGTGCGGTCAGTGCCGACTATGAAATGAATGCGGTGGTGATCCTCGATGAAAGATGAACTGTTTCTGCGCGGCGAAACGGTGCCGATGACCAAAGAGGCGGTACGCGCGCTGGCCCTCACTAAGCTCGAGCTGCACCGCGCCAGCCACCTGATTGATGTAGGCGCGGGGACAGGGAGCGTGTCGATAGAGGCGGCGCTGCTGTTTCCCTCGCTGCGCGTGACGGCCATTGAGCGTAACCCTGCGGCTCTGCAGCTGCTTGCGGAAAATCGACAGCATTTTGCCTGTCGCAATATCGCTATTTTGCCCGGCGTTGCGCCGTTGCCGGTGGCGGATAAGGCCGATGCGGTATTTATGGGCGGCAGCGGCGGCCATCTGACCTCGCTTATTGACTGGTCCCTGCGCCAGTTACATCCAGGCGGACGTCTGGTCATGACGTTTATCCTGATGGAAAACCTCCATACCGCGCTGGCCCATCTGCAGCAGATCGGCGTTCAGGACATTGATTGCCTGCAAATGCAGGTCTCCGCGCTGACCCCGCTCGGCAGCGGTCACTATTTCAAACCAAATAATCCCGTTTTTGTTATCGCCTGTCAGAAGGAAGAACACCATGTCTGAGACGTTTGATTCCCGTTGCGTGTGGTTTGTCGGTGCAGGTCCCGGTGACCGTGAGCTCATCACGCTCAAGGGCTACCGGCTGCTGCAGCAGGCGCAGGTGGTTATCTATGCCGGTTCGCTTATCAATACCGAACTGTTGGCCTATTGCCCGCAGGGAGCCGAATGCCACGACAGCGCGGAACTCCATTTAGAACAGATAATCGACCTGATGGCGGCGGGCGTGAAGGCCGGAAAAACGGTGGTGCGTTTACAAACCGGTGATGTCTCCCTCTACGGATCCGTCCGTGAGCAGGGTGAAGAGCTGACCAAACGCGGCATCGCCTGGAAGGTGGTGCCTGGCGTCAGCGCCTTCCTTGGCGCCGCGGCGGAGCTTGGGGTGGAATACACCGTGCCTGAAGTCTCGCAGAGCCTGATTATTACCCGCCTCGAAGGCCGTACGCCGGTGCCGGCGCGTGAACAGCTGGAGTCATTTGCCAGCCATCAGACCTCAATGGCGATTTATCTCTCGGTCCAGCGTATTCACCGGGTGGCGGAACGTCTGATTGAAGGCGGTTATCCGGCCACCACGCCCGTTGCCGTCATTTATAAAGCGACCTGGCCGGAAAGCCAGACCGTACGCGGCACGCTGGCGGATATCGCCGACAAAGTACGCGAGGCGGGGATCCGCAAAACGGCGCTCATTCTGGTCGGGAAATTCCTGGGCGAGGAGTATCACTACTCAAAACTCTATGCCGCGGATTTTAGCCATGAATACCGTAAAGCCTGAGTCCATCGCGCTGTTTTGCCTGACGCCGGGCGGCGTGCGGCTGGCGAAGCGCCTGGCGGCGATGCTGCCGGTAACCTGCTTTACCAGCGAGCGCCTGCAGGAAGAGGGCTTTGTCTCCTTCGGCGGCGGCTTTGCCCCGGCGGTTCGCGAGGCGTTCACGCACTACCCGGCGCTGGTTTTTATCGGCGCAACCGGCATTGCGGTACGCGTCCTGGCGCCTCTCATCCACGACAAACTGAGCGACCCGGCGGTGGTGGTGATCGATGAGCGCGGGCAGCACGTGATTAGCCTGCTTTCCGGCCATGCTGGCGGGGCGAATGCGCTGACCCGCTACCTGGCGGGGATTCTGGGGGCTGACCCGGTGATTACCACCGCCACGGACGTCAACGAGATGTCCGCGCTGGATACCCTTGCCTTCCAGCTGAACGCCCGAATGAGCGATTTCCGAACGACGGTAAAAATCGTCAACCAGATGCTGGTGAGCCATCAGCGGGTAGGGCTGTGGTGGGATGCGGAACTCGATGACGACGTCAGTCAGTGCGACAGGCGCGGGTTTATCACCGTGAACGACCTGCAGCACCTCCCGGAACTGGACGCGCTGGTGTGTATCACGCTGCGCAACACGCTGCCGGAACTGCCGTTGCCGCACTGGAAGCTGGTCCCTCAGCGGGTCGTGGCGGGCATCGGCTGTCGACGCGACACGCCGTTTCCGCTGCTGGCGACGCTGCTGACGCGTCAGCTTGAGGCGCAGCAGTTCGACCCGCTGGCCCTAAAAGCGATTGGCAGCGTCTCCCTTAAAAAAGACGAAGCGGGCCTGCTTCAGCTTGCCGCCTGCTGGCGTGTACCGTTTGAAACCTTTACCGCTGACGCGCTGCGTGAGCACGAACATCGCTTTCCGGCTTCACCGTTTGTACGCCAGACGGTTGGGGTGGGGAGCGTCTCGGGTCCGGCAGCGTGGCTGCTGAGCCATGGGCAACTACGAGGAGAAACCCTGCGCGAACAGGGCGTCACTATCACTTTGGGAGTTTCACACTGATGTTAACCGTAATTGGAATCGGCCCGGGCTCGCAGGCCATGATGACCATGGAAGCCGTAGACGCGCTCCAGGCGGCAGAAATCATCGTTGGCTACAAAACCTATACCCATCTGGTGAAGGCCTTCACCGGCGACAAACAGGTGATCAAAACCGGTATGTGCAAAGAGATTGAGCGCTGTCAGGCGGCGATCGAACTGGCGCAGGCCGGGCATAACGTCGCGCTTATCAGCAGCGGCGACGCCGGTATTTATGGGATGGCGGGGCTGGTGCTGGAGTTGGTCAGCAAACAGAAGCTGGACGTTGAGGTTCGCCTGATCCCCGGGATGACGGCCAGTATCGCCGCCGCGTCTCTGCTTGGCGCGCCGCTGATGCACGATTTTTGCCACATCAGCCTGAGCGATCTGCTGACGCCGTGGCCGGTCATCGAAAAACGCATTGTCGCCGCGGGAGAAGCGGACTTTGTCATCTGTTTCTATAACCCGCGCAGCCGGGGTCGCGAGGGCCATCTGGCGCGCGCGTTCGAGCTCCTGTCCGCCAGCAAAAGTCCGCAAACGCCGGTAGGGGTAGTGAAGTCTGCCGGGCGTAAAAAGCAGGAGAAGTGGCTGACCACGCTGGGCGACATGGACTTTGAACCGGTCGATATGACAAGCCTGGTGATTGTCGGAAATAAGGCCACCTATGTGCAGGAGGGGCTGATGATCACTCCGCGGGGCTATGTGCTGTGAACTATGGCGACGTGCTGGTCATGGGCGGCACCAGCGATGCCCGCGCGATCTGCCAGCAGCTGGATGCGGCCGGCGTGGCCTATACCCTGTCGGTGGCGACGCCCACCGGGGAGCGGCTGGCGGGCGACATTAACGGCCGGGTGCGCTGTGGCCGTCTGGAGCCGCAGCAGATGGTTGACTGGCTTGCAAAAAACAGGACCCGCTGGGTGATTGACGCTTCGCATCCCTACGCTGAGGTGGTCAGCCGCAACATCCTGACGGCCTGTGAAACGGTGGGCGTGCTGCTTAGCCGCTATCAGCGCCCCGAACAGCTCAGCGAGCTGACGCATCCGCTGCTCTACAGCGTGCCGGGAATTGAAGAGGCCTGCGACATCGCGCGGCGGCTGGGTGAACGCGTGCTGCTGACCACCGGCAGTAAAGATCTGGCGCGCTGGCGCGCCGGGCTGCCGGAGAAAACGCTGCTGGCCCGGGTGCTGCCGGTGCCGGAGGTCCTTGAGCAATGCGCCGGGCTTGGCTTTGGCGTTACCGAGATCTTCGCTATGTGCGGGCCATTCAGCGCTGAGTTTAACGCGGCGTTTTATCGCCAGTGCCGGGCTGACGTGATGATAACCAAAGCGTCAGGTGCGGAAGGCGGTTATCGGGAAAAGGTTCAACCCTGTCTGGATGCGGGTATCCCCTGTATTGTGATTACACGCCCGGCGCCGCTGGTGACGGGAGACGAGTTACTGGAAAGTCAGGCCGCATTCGCCGGGCGTTTAGCCCGCTGGCTGGCCGCTGCTTAGGGAGTTAGAGATGAAAAAGGCACTTCTGGTGGTCAGCTTTGGTACCAGCTACCACGATACCTGCGAGAAGAACATTGTGGCCTGCGAGCGTGCGCTGTCGGAAAGCTGCCCTGACCGCGAGCTGTTTCGGGCATTCACTTCCGGGATGATTATTCGCAAGCTCAAACAGCGTGACGGCATTGAGATCGATACGCCGCTGCAGGCGCTGAAAAAGCTTGCGGCTCAGGGATATCAGGACGTGGCGATTCAGTCTCTGCACATCATCAACGGCGATGAGTACGAGAAAATCGTCCGTGAAGTGCAGAGCCTGCGCCCGCTGTTTACCCGCCTGACGCTGGGGGTACCGCTGCTGAGCAGCCACGACGATTACGCGCAGCTGATGCGTGCGTTGCAACAGCAGATGCCGACGCTTGGGGCAACGGAAAAAGTGGTGTTTATGGGCCACGGCGCCAGCCATCACGCCTTTGCGGCCTATGCCTGCCTCGACCACATGATGATGGCGCAGGGCTTCCCGGCCCGCGTCGGCGCGGTGGAGAGCTATCCGGAAGTCGACATCCTGATTGAGAGCCTCGGTAAAGAAGGCGTCACCGCCGTGCATCTGATGCCGCTGATGCTGGTGGCCGGCGATCACGCCATCAATGATATGGCCTCTGACGACGAGGACTCCTGGAAAACATTGTTTAACGCAGCCGGGATCCCGGCAACGCCGTGGCTGAGCGGGCTGGGAGAAAATCCGGCGGTGCGCGCGATGTTCGTCGCCCATTTACAGCAGGCGTTGGACATGGCGATGGAGGAGGCAGCATGAGCGGCAAACTGTACGCCCTGAGCACCGGGCCGGGCGCGCCGGACCTTATCACCGTGCGCGCCTCACGGATCCTCGGTTCGCTGGATATTCTCTACGCCCCGGCGGGCCGCAAAGGCGGTGATAGCCTGGCGCTTTCTATCGTCCGGGCGTTTATCGGCGAACAGACTGAAATCCGCTGCTGCCACTTTCCCATGAGCGCCGATAGCGCTGAAAAGGAGGCGGTATGGGATGCGGTGGCCGACGCGTTAGTAAGGGAGGTGAACGACGGAAAACAGGTTGGTTTTATCACCCTGGGCGACGCCATGCTGTTCAGCACCTGGGTGTTCTTACTTCAGCGCATCGGCAGCCCGGACTGGCTGGAAATTGTGCCCGGCGTGACGTCGTTTGCCGCGATTGCCGCGCGGTCAAAAACGCCGCTGGCGATGGAACAGCAGTCGCTGGCGGTGATCGCCTGTACCGCGCCGGAAGCGGAGATTGCGCAGGCGCTGCAGCAACACGACAGCCTGGTGCTGATGAAGGTCTATGGCCGGTTTGCGCGCATCAAAGCGCTGCTGACGCAGGCCGGGCTGCTGAACTGCGCGCTGATGATGTCAGAGGCCACGCTCCCCGGTGAGCAGTGCTGGCGGCATCTGGACGAGGTTGCTGATGACCAGCCGTTACCCTATTTCTCGACCATTCTGGTCAACAGACAGTGGGAGTATGCGTAATGAAACTCGAACAACAGCTTAAACAGCTGTCATTAAGTGGCCTGGCTGCGGCGCTATTGCTGATGGTGGTGCCGGAGCAGGCGTTCGCGATGCACATCATGGAAGGGTTTTTACCGCCGATGTGGGCGCTGGCGTGGTGGCTGATCTTCTTACCGTGTCTGTGGTATGGACTGGTGCGCCTGCGTCGTATCGTGCAGGAGGATAGCCACCAGAAAGTCCTGCTGGCGCTGTGCGGGGCGTTTATTTTCGTGTTGTCGGCGCTGAAGATCCCCTCGGTGACCGGCAGTTGCTCGCATCCGACCGGCGTGGGGCTTGCCGTTATTCTGTTCGGGCCGGGGGTCGTCGCCATTCTCGGCGCCATCGTGCTGCTGTTTCAGGCGCTGCTGCTGGCACACGGCGGGTTAACCACGCTTGGCGCGAACGGCATGTCGATGGCGGTGATTGGGCCGGTTGTCGGGTACATGGTGTGGAAAATGGCCTGCCGTGCCGGGATCCGTCGTGACGTCGGGGTATTTTTGTGCGCGATGCTGGCAGATCTGGTGACCTATTTTGTCACCTCGGTCCAGCTTGGCGCGGCGTTCCCGGACCCGGCGACGGGTGCCGCGGGCTCGATTGTGAAATTCATGGGCATTTTCTGCCTGACGCAGATCCCCATCGCCATCGCGGAGGGGCTGTTAACCGTCATGATTTATGACCAGTTGACCAAACGTCAGCTGATTACCGCACAAGGACACTGAGATGAAAAAGACGCTGATGCTGTTGGCGATGGTGCTCGCCCTGATCGTACTGCCATTTTTTATCGATCACGGTGGGGAATTTGGCGGCTCGGATGGTGAAGCCGAAAATCAAATTCAGGTTGTGGCGCCTCATTACACGCCGTGGTTCACGCCGCTCTATGAGCCCGCCAGCGGCGAAATTGAAAGCCTGCTGTTTACGTTACAGGGGTCGATTGGTGCAGCGGTGATTTTCTATATTTTGGGCTACACCAAAGGCAGACAGCGCCGTGATGACCGGGCTTGACAGGCTTAGCTACCAGAGCCGCTGGGCTCACGTTGCGCCGGAGCGCAAGTTTCTGCTCTGGCTGGCGCTGATGATGCTGGCGTTTGCGCTGCCGCCGCTGGGGCAGGGGATCGTCCTGGCGTTGACGGCGGGACTGACCTGCTGGCTGCTGCGGATGACCTTCTGGCGCTGGTGCCGCTGGATGGCGCTGCCGTTTGGCTTTCTGCTGGTCGGCGTGCTGACGATCCTCTTTAGCGTCACCCGTGACCCGCACACGCTGGCGGCAGGCGTCCCGGTGGGACACTACTGGCTGGGGATAACCGCTTCCGGGCTGACCGTCGCCAATGAAACCTTCTGGCGCAGCCTTGCCGCGCTGGCGGCGACCTTCTGGCTGGTGCTGAACCTGCCGTTTCCGCAGCTGATTGTGCTGCTTAAGCGGGCGCGCGTGCCGCGCCTGCTTACCGAGCAGATCCTGCTGACCTGGCGCTTTATTTTTATTCTGTTAGACGAAGCGCTGGCGATTCACCGCGCGCAGACGCTGCGTTTTGGCTATCGTAGCCTGCCAAAAAGTTATCGCTCGCTGGCGATGCTGGTCGGTTTGCTGTTTACCCGGGTGCTGATTCGCTATCAGCAGATGGCGACCACGCTGGATATTAAACTCTACCAGGGTGATTTTCCCCTGTAAGGAATCGCACCATGCTGACCACCGCCGATCTCTGGTTTCGCTATCAGGAGGCGCAGGTACTGAAAGGGCTGACGCTGGATTTTTCGACCCATCCGGTCACCGGGCTGGTCGGGGCTAATGGCTGCGGAAAGTCGACGTTATTTATGAATCTGAGCGGCCTGCTGAAGCCGCAGCAGGGTGCGGTGCTGTGGCAGGGGAAGCCGCTGGACTACAGCAAGCGTGGACTGCTGGCGCTCCGTCAACAGGTCGCAACGGTGTTTCAGGATCCCGATCAGCAGATCTTTTATACCGATATTGATAGCGACATCGCCTTCAGCCTGCGCAACCTGGGCGTGGCGGAAGCGGAGATTGCGCGGCGCGTCGACGATGCGCTGACGCTGGTCGACGCGCAGCATTTTCGCCAGCAGCCGATCCAGTGTCTGAGCCACGGGCAAAAGAAGCGGGTTGCCATTGCCGGGGCGCTGGTGCTGGGGGCCCGTTATCTTCTGCTGGACGAGCCCACGGCCGGGCTTGATCCTTCAGGACGCACGCAGATGATCGAGATTATCAGGCGTATTGTGGCGCAGGGGAACCATGTGGTGATCTCCAGTCATGATATTGACCTGATTTACGAAGTCAGCGATGCCGTCTACGTGCTGCGCCGAGGAGAAGTGCTGGCGCACGGCGCGCCGGGTGAGGTCTTTGCCCGCGGCGAACTGATTGAACGGGCCGGATTAACGCAGCCCTGGCTCGTCAAACTGCACGCGCAGCTTGGCCTGCCGTTATGTAAAACCGAAGATGAATTTTTCAGCCGTATGCGACAAAAAAACGTAATGAAGGAGGCCTCATGACGCAGGCAATTATGTTGCAGGGAACTGCTTCCGACGTCGGTAAAAGCGTCCTGGTGGCAGGGCTGTGCCGGATTTTTTATCAGGATGGCCTGCGTACCGCGCCGTTTAAGTCGCAGAATATGGCGCTCAATTCCGGTATCACCCCGGAGGGAAAAGAGATGGGCCGCGCGCAGATTTTTCAGGCCCAGGCGGCGGGGATAACGCCGGACGTACGGATGAATCCGGTGCTGTTAAAACCGACCAGCGACCGTAAAGCGCAGGTGGTGCTGATGGGGCAGGTGGCGACCGATATGGACGCGGTCAGCTACCACGAGTACAAACCGCGTCTGCGGGAGCAGATCCGCGAAGTCTATAACAGCCTGGCCGGGGAGTTTGACGTGCTGGTGCTGGAAGGCGCGGGCAGCCCGGCGGAGATTAACCTGCGCGATCGCGATATCGTCAACATGGGGATGGCCGAAATGGCGAAGTGCCCGGTGCTCCTCGTGGCGGACATTGACAGAGGCGGCGTATTTGCCGCCATCTACGGCACGCTGGCGCTGCTGCATGACCACGAGCGGGCGCGCGTGAAAGGGGTCATCATCAACAAATTTCGTGGCGATGTTGCGCTGCTTTACTCGGGCATTGAGCAGATAGAAAACCTGACCGGCGTGCCGGTGCTGGGCGTTATGCCGTGGCTGGATGTGGATCTGGAAGATGAAGACGGCGTGGCGCTGCAAAAGGGAAAATACCTGCGAACCGCAGAGCGCGATATCGACATCGCCGTGGTGCAGGTGCCGCATATCTCCAACTTCACCGATTTTAACGCGCTGGCGGCGCAGCCGGACGTTCGCGTGCGCTATGTCCGTTATCCCCAGGAGCTGGCGGGGGCTGACCTCGTGATTCTACCCGGCAGTAAAAATACGCTGGGCGATCTGGCCTGGCTGCGGGAAAGCGGCATGGCGCACGCGGTGCTGCGGTCCCACCAGCAGAACGTGCCCGTCATGGGCATTTGCGGCGGCTACCAGATGCTTGGCGACACCATCATTGATGAGGTGGAGTCGGGTATGGGAACCCAGCCAGGGTTGGGTCTGCTCCATACCGTGACCCGCTTCGCGCAGCGAAAAACCACGACGCAGGTTTCCGCGCAGATGGCGTCGCCGCTGCCGGCGTGGATGACGTCGGCATCTGGCATTAAGGTGCAGGGCTATGAGATTCATATGGGAGAGACCCGGCTGACATCCGACGATGCCCCGGCGCTGTTTCTGGAAAAAGAGGGCGAGCGCATAGCGGACGGTGCCATCAGCGCTGACGGCCAGGTGATAGGGACGTATCTCCACGGGCTATTCGATAACGATGCCTTCACGCGCGCGATGGTGGATGGCTTACGCCAGCGCAAAGGACTGGCGCCCTTAGACGTTGTGGTGGATTACGCCGCCTGGAAAGCGCAACAGTTTGATATCCTGGCGAGCGCGATGAGAAAGCATATTGATATTAAAAAGATCTATCAAATAATGCGGGAGCATCAGGAGGAGGGCGCATGATTTTGGTCACCGGAGGCGCGCGCAGCGGGAAAAGCGCGCACGTCGAGAAACTGGCGGCGCAGCAATGCGAGCGCGTGCTGTATATCGCGACGTCAGTGATTACCGATGAAGAGATGGCGCTGCGCGTTGACAAGCACCGCGCCCAGCGTCCTGCGCACTGGCGAACCTGGGAAGGGTATCGCGATTTGGGCGACGTGATTCGCCACCAGGTGCAGCCGGGCGAAGGCGTGGTTCTGGAATGCGTCACCACCCTGCTGTCGAACCTGCTCTATGACGCCAGCGGCGGCGCTTCGCCGGAGACCCTCGATTTTTCCGCGCTTGAGGCGGTGCTGCAACAGCAGGTAGACGACCTGATTGCAGCCTGTCAGCAGTCGGCGGCGCCGGTTTATATTGTGACCAATGAGCTGGGCATGAGCATCACGCCAGAGAATCGGCTGGCGCGTCATTTTGTTGATATTGCCGGGCGCGCGAACCAAAGGCTGGCGCAGGCGGCGCAGGAAGTGTGGCTGGTTGTCTCGGGAATTGGAGTAAAGATTAAATGCCGTTAAAAATGTTGTGGGCGACGCTGGGATTTATTACCCGCATCCCGGTGCCGCAAAAATGGAGCGACGGCGTTGAATTTTCGCAGTATGGCCGTGGCGTCCCCTGGTTCCCCGTGGTGGGCCTGATCGTTGGCGTCCTCGCCGCCTTAGGCTATCTGGCGGTGAGCCAGACCGGCGGGGGGATCTATATCGGCGCGGTCGCCTGGGTACTGGCGCTGGTGCTGCTGACCGGCGGGTTTCATCTGGACGGTCTGGCGGACACCTGCGATGGCGTGTTTTCTGCCCGCACCCGCGAACGAATGCTGGAGATTATGCGCGATAGCCGGTTGGGGACCTACGGCGGTCTGGCTATCGTATTCTGCATCCTTATCAAAGTCGCTACGGCGATCTCCCTGGCTCACCTTCCGGTTAATACCCTGGTTGCGCTGCTGGTGTGTGCGCCGATCGTCGGGCGAACGGGAATGGTGTTGGCCATGTACCGGCAGCACTATGCGCGCGAAGGTGCAGGAATGGCAAACGCGTATCTCGGCCATATCAGCGGCAAAGAGACGGTCATCACCCTCTGCATCGGCGTGGCGCTCGTGGGGCTGCTGGCGGGGATGCATGGGCTTGTCGCCAGCGTCATCACCTGGATTGTCGTCAATGCGGTAAAAACCTTTTTAAGCCGCCGACTGAACGGGCTGACGGGGGATACTCTGGGCGCGATGGAGGAGATCGGCGAAATGGTCTTCCTGCTGGCGCTACTGTGGGTCTGATGTATGCGTATTTTTCTGGTCCGACACGGTCAAACAACCGCTAACATCAGCGGCGTATTTTACGGGCGCACCGATTTGTCACTCTCGCCGCAGGGCATTGCGCAAAGCCAGCGTGTTGCCGGTTACCTGTCCGGGGTCGCGTTCGGGCAAACGCGCGTCAGCGCGCTGCAGCGTTCGCAGCAAACGGCGCGGCTTATCGTGCCGACAGCCCATGATGCCCATGTTGATGCGCGACTTAACGAGCTGGATTTTGGCGAATGGGAAATGCGGCACTTCAGCGACATCGAAAAAGAGAGTCCCACGTCGTGGCAGCGCTGGATGGATGACTGGCAAAACGCAACGCCCGACGGCGGCGAGGCGTTTCCGCATTTCGCCGCGCGCGTCAGGGCGGCGGCGGATGAGCTGAGTCAGCTACAGCAGCGTGAAGACACGCTCATTGTGGCGCATCAGGGCGTGCTGAGCCTGCTGCTGGCAACCTGGTTAGGGATGCCCGTGGCGGCGATGTGGCATTTCCCGTTCAGTCACGATGCTTACACGGTCGTTGAAAATCGGTCCGGGTATTGGGTATTACGCGTATTTAATGGCAGAAGCGTTTGGCAAACTGAAGAGTGAGGGTGATGAGGATGGGGACAGTGAAGGCGCTGGCGGCGGCTATCAGACCGCTTGATAAACAGAAGATTCAGGCGGCCTCGCGGCATGTTGATGGCTTAATAAAGCCGACAAACAGCCTCGGTCGGCTGGAGAGTCTGGCAATACAGCTTTCGGGAATGTGGGGAATCGACAGGCTCGATAATCTGCAAAAAGAGATTATCGTCATGTGCGCCGACCATGGCGTGTTTGATGAAGGTGTGGCCGTGACGCCGAAAGTGGTGACCTGGCTTCAGGCCGTCAATATGCAAAAGGGGTTGACCGGTGTGTGCGTGCTGGCCCGCAATAGCCAGACGTCGGTACTGCCCGTTGACATCGGTATTGACGGTGAGCCTATCGACAATATGCTCAGCCTTAAACTCTCTCGTGGCTGCGGTAATATCGCTCAGGGACCGGCGATGAGCCGTCAGGATGCCGAGCACCTGCTGCTGGCGAGCGCCAGCCTCGTTAAAAAACGCGCTCAGGAGGGGATCTCCGTCTTTGGCGTTGACGAGCTGGGTATTGCCAATACGACACCGGCCTCGGCAATCATCAGCGTGCTGACCGACAGCGATCCGCATGATGTGGTGGGGATTGGGGCCAATTTGCCGCAGGACCGGGTGCAACATAAGGAAACCATTGTCCGGCAGGCGATACGCATTAACCAGCCGGATGCGCACGATGCGGTTGATGTTCTGGCCAAAGTCGGCGGCTACGACCTGGTGGGCATGACCGGGGTGATTTTAGGCGCTGGCGCATGCGGGCTGCCCGTTGTGTTAGACGGTTTTCTCTCGTATGCCGCGGCCATCGCCGCCTGCCAGATTGCGCCAGACGTTAAGAACTACTGTATTCCCTCTCATTTTTCCGCCGAAAAGGGGGCCAGGCGTGCGCTGGAATACCTTGGACTGGCGCCGTTTATCCATCTTGACATGCGTCTTGGCGAAGGGAGCGGTGCCGCGCTGGCAATGTCTATCGTCAGTGCGGCATGCGCGATGTATTGTGAGATGGGGCAACTGGCGCAAAGCGGCATTGAGTTGCCCGTTCCTGCGTGACGGAAAGGCAAAAACCTGCGATAGCAATACCGCAGGTTTTTTTATGTACAGGAACCCCAGCCAGGCTGGTAGCCGGAAAGCGTTCAGCGTTGGGCCAGTAATCAAAACCCGTTAACAGGGCATTCTGGTGCAGAGGAGACTACGTCGATACTGCAGTGGCGTCTGGCGCATCATCTTTTTAAAGCAGGTAATGAAATAGGTCACCTCGCTAAACCCGACCGACAGCGCAATGGCGTCAATACTCTCATCGCTGTACCGTAACAGATCGCAGCTGCTCTTTATCCGCCGGGTCAGTAAATATTCGTGGATGCTACCGCCGGTCTGCTGGCGGAAAATTCGTGAGGTATAGCTGCGCGAAAGCCCCAGGTCGTGGGCTAACTGGTCGAGCGAAAACTTGCTGGCATAGTGGGCTTCTACCCAGCTCATAATCCGCGAGGCGACGGTCTGCTGGCGCGGCGGGTAGGGCTGCGGCTGCTCGGGCAGAAACGTCATGAGCTGCATTACCAGAAATGCCACCTCGCAGGCCTCGGTCTGCTCGTTGCCCTCCAGGCGCTGAAACTGTTCAAGGATCCTTTCGATAAACGCCGCGTGCTCGCTGAGATCGTAGATTTGCGCCGGCAGATTGCTGGCGGCCAGCGCGGCGAACCGGGCCTGATGGCGCGGGAAAGTGCTGAGTGCACTCTCGATGACCGATTGCTCAATGTGCATGGTGGTGCGGTGATAGGGATTGTTATCGCTATGATCGACCTGCACTTTGTGCAAACGGAAGGGCGGGAAGATAAATAATCGCCCCGGACGGGCGGTGTAGTGCTGATTATCCACCACCACGATGCCGTAGCCGCTGGAAATATAGAGCAATTCAACGCATTGATGCCAGTGGTAGTAAATCGCGCTGGTGGTATACATCCGGTTAAATGAAATGGCCTGCCGATCGAGCGTAATGCGTTCCAGCAGCTGCGTTTCACCCATTTTACCTCCAGGACAACAGATTTAAATTTTTAGGCCATCATTTGTAATTTATCCCCCTCGCGACCGACAAAATCCAGATAAAATGAAATGGCGGTTCAATTTTGTGAGTCTGCTCACTCAGCACCGGGAATAAAAGCAGTTACCCTTCATCCAGACGTCGCACACGTGGCTTGAAAAAGCCTAATAATAATAACTTATCTCTACCCTCGTGTAATGCGGGAGGACCCTGTGCAACCTGAAAACATTAATCTGGATAATCCACTGATAAGCCGGGAAGAGGTGCTACGGCTGGTCAACGACATGCTGAACGCGGTGGCGCCCTGGTTTAAAAACGACGCCAGCCGTATTGATTTAGCGAACTTTACCGCTCACTACGGCCAGCAGGTCGCGAGCATGGAAACGTTTTCCCGCCTGCTGTGGGGCGTGACGCCGTTGCTGGCAGGCGGCAGTGAGCCGCAACGCTTCTCTTTCTATTTACAGGCAATAAAAAACGGCACCAATCCGCAGCACGCCGATTACTGGGGCGACGTCGGGCCTTACGATCAGCGAATCGTCGAGATGGCGGCCTACGGAGTGCTGCTGGCGCTGGCGGGCGAAACCGTACTGGCACACTTCACTGAGACGGAGAAAGCGAATTTATGGCGCTGGTTAAAGCAGTGCGAGACCCTGGAGATCCCCGATAACAACTGGCACTTCTTTCCGATTCTGGTTCAGGTCGGCTTCCATTATTGCGGCATGCCCACCAACCCACAGGCGCTGGAAGACCATTTTGCTGCCATGGAGCACTACTATCTCGGCGATGGCTGGTACTCCGATGGTCCGGGCCGGCCGCGCGACTATTACATCTCGATGGGCTTCCATTTCTATGGCCTGATTTACGCGAAGCTCATGGTCGAGGTCGATCCAAAGCGTTGTGCAACGCTGCGTCAACGGGCCGCGCGTTTCTCCTCTGACTTCATTCACTTCTTTGCCGAAGACGGCGCGGCGATCCCGTTTGGCCGTAGCCTGACCTACCGCTTTGCCGAGGCGGCGTTCTGGAGTGCGGCGGCCTTCGCCGGGCTGGAGGTCTTTTCGCCTGGCGTGATTAAGGGCATCGTTCTGCGCCATCTGCGCTGGTGGCTGAAACAGCCGATGTTCGACCGCGACGGCGTACTGAGCGTCGGTTACAGCTACCCGAATCTGGTGATGGCGGAAGACTACAATGCGCCGGGTTCGCCGTACTGGGGCCTGAAGACCCTGTTAGTGCTGGCATTAGATGAGGGCGATGCCTTCTGGCAGGCGGCTGAGCTGCCGCTGCCGCCGTTGCCCGCACAGCACACGATAGCCCACGCGGATCAGGTGGTGGTGCATCAGGCCGATCACCTGTGGATGCTGACTTCCGGCCAGCTGGAGCTGAACAACTTCGTGAATACCGAAGCGAAATACTGCAAGTTTGCCTATTCCACCCGCTTTGGCTTCACCCTCGAACGCGGGCGCTACGGCCTGAACCATGCCGCGCCCGATTCGATGCTGCTGCTGGCCGAAAAGGATAACTACTGGCGTGGCCGCCCCGAATGCCAGCACGTGGTCACCGCTGACGGCACTATTTACAGCCGCTGGCTGCCGTGGCACGACGTGGTGATTGATAGCTGGCTGCTGGCGCTGGGCGACTGGCAACTGCGCGTTCATCGTATCAATACCCGGCGCGCGCTGGATTGCGCGGAGGGAGGCTTTAGCCTGGCGAACCGCCCGCAGCCGCAGGTACACGAGAGTGACAGCGCCTGCTGGTTACGCAATGCCCGGGATGTATCAGCCATTTTCTGTTTATATCCGCACGCCCGCCGCGGCGAGACGGTGCTGACGCCGCCAAACAGTAATCTGCTGTTCGCCGAGCGCGCGGCGGTGCCGGTGCTGCGCGGCGAACTCGACCCCGGCACGCATGTGTTAATAAGCGCGGTGTGGGCGGGAAATGCCGCCGACTTCAATTCGCAGCACTGCCCGCAGGCCTTCATTCGCGATGACGCGGTTCGCTTCGTGACGGCACGACAAGAAACGACGCTCGTTCTGGCCCCGGAGGCATCGCTATGAGCACATCATCGTCCGTACGCGCCGCGCAGTACAAAATGAGTACCTTTATTTTTCTTTACTTCTTCACCTGGTCATCCAGCTTTGGCCTGTACGCCTTGTGGCTGAGCCAGAAAGTGGGCCTCGACAGCATCACCATCGGCAGCGTGTTCGCCATCAATGGCGTCTTCGCGGTGGTCCTGAAGCCGGTGTACGGCTACATCATGGACAAAATCGGCATGAGCAAGTGGCTGCTCTATTTTGTCTGCGCCATTTCTGCGCTGATGGCGCCGTTCTTCGCGCTGGTGTACCAGCCGCTGCTGCAAAGCCATGCGATGGCTGGGATTATCATCGGCGCGCTGTATCTGAGCCTGGGCTGGTACGCCGGCGTGGCGGCGTCTGAATCATACGCCGACCGTTTTAGCCGCCTGTACGGGCTGGAGTTTGGCCGTATCAGAATGTGGGGTTCGCTGGGCTGGGCGATGGCGGCTTCGGTCTCCGGGCTGTTGTTTAACTTCACGCCGCTGGCCAACTTTCTGCTCAGCAGCGGTACCTCGGTACTGATGCTGCTGGTGCTGATTAGCCTCAAAATCGGCGATGAGCAGCTGCGCAATAACAGCGTCATTTCCGCGAATAAGATCGTCTTTGCCGATGTGCTGATGCTGCTGAAAAACCGCAAATTCTGGATGTTCAGCCTCTACGTCGCCGGGGTAGCGTGGATGATGTTTATCGCCGAGCAGCAGTTTCCGCGCTACTTCGTGTCGTTCTTCGCCACCAAAGAGCAGGGAAATGCCTGGTACGGCTACCTGAGCACCGTCCAGTCGGGGATGGAGTTCGTTATGATGATGTTCATCCCGTGGCTGGTGAACCACTACGGCGCGAAGCGCGGCCTGCTGTTCTGCGGCTGTGTGGTAGGGGCACGGCTGATCGCCTCCGGACTGACCAGCGACCCGATTGTTATCTCCATCATCAAACCGTTTTACGGCGTTGAGATCGCGCTGCTGCTGATTTCGGTCTTCAAATACATCGCCGAACATTTCCATCGTCGGGTTAACGCCACGATGTACCTGCTGGGCTACCAGGCGATGATTTACGTTGGCTCGATTGTGGTCGCGCCACCTGCCGGCTATCTGTACGACAGGATAGGCTTTGAGCATACCTATCTGCTAATGGGCTGCTGCGCCCTGATATTTACGCTGATTTCCGCCTTTACGCTGTCGCGCTGCCAGTCGACGCGCGATGTCTCACGACCCTTTGCTCCGGCTTTAGATACCGCCCCGGTTGAACCGGCCAAACATTAATTCAGGAGTTGTTATGACCAAATCTGTTATCACCGAAGCGCTGCGGCCGATCGAACTGCATCAGGTCGACCGCCTGGCACTGAGCCAGAAGCTGGAAGCGGCGTTAACCCGCGTAGCGCGCAAGCTCGACAACAATATTGTCGCCTTCGGCGATAAGTTCCCCGGCGAAGCCTGTGAGAAGGGTGTCTGGCCGCGCACCGAAAACGTGGAGTGGACCACTAGCTTTTGGCCGGGCCAGCTGTGGCTGGCGTGGGAGATGACCGGCAAAGCGCATTATCGCGAGGCCGCCGAGCGCTATTTACCGTCGTTCGCCCGGCGTATTGAGCAGCGTATCGACACCGCAACGCACGATCTCGGGTTCCTCTACTCGCTCTCCTGCATCAGCGCCTGGCGGCTCACCGGCAACGAAGCCGCTCGCCAGTCGGCGCTGCTGGCAGCCGGGCGCCTGATGGAGCGTTTTAACCCGACGGCCAACATTATTCAGGCATGGGGCGATTTAAACGACCCGGAGCAGCAGGGGCGAATGATCATCGACTGCAATATGAACCTGCCGCTGCTGTACTGGGCCAGCGAACAGACCGGCGACCCACGTTACGCGCAGGCGGCGACGGCTCACGCCGGGCAGGCTGCGAACTATATCGTGCGTGAAGATGCCTCGACTTATCACACCTGGTATATGGACGTGCAGACGGGCGAGCCGCGCTTTGGCAACACCCATCAGGGCTACAGCGATACCTCGTGCTGGTCGCGCGGCCAGGCGTGGGGCATCTACGGCTTCCTGCTCAGCTATCAGCACACCGGCGATAAGCAGATGGTTGAGCTGTCGCGCAGCCTGGCGCACTACTTCCTCAACCGTCTGCCGGAAGATGACGTTTGCCACTGGGATCTGGCGCTGCTCGGTACCGACGCCGTGCGCGACAGTTCAGCGGCGGCTATTGCTGCCTGTGGCCTGCTGGAGCTGGTCAAGGCGTTGCCGACGCTCGACGCAAACCGTGCGTATTATGAAGAGATGGCGCTGCGTATTGCGCTGTCGCTGACCGATAACTACCTTGCTCACGAAGACGATCCGACTGAAGGGCTGCTGCTGCACTCGGTTTACCATATGGGCAGCGGTAAGGGCGTCGATCAGTGCTGTAGCTGGGGGGACTATTTCTATCTTGAGCTGCTGGCGCGGCTGCGACAAATTTGGCACCCGTACTGGTAACCCTAAAGCAATGGAGAGCAAGATGAAAAGCGTAGCCGTGCTATTAGCCCCCGGTTTTGAAGAGGGGGAAGCGATCGTCACCATCGATATCCTGCGCCGCCTGAATATTACGGTGCAGACAATTGCCTGCGGCGAGCGTCGCGAAGTGGTGAGCTATCACGACATCCCAATGATGGCGGATAGCACCCTGAAGGCCAGCCTCGAGCAAACCTTTGACGCCGTAGTGTTACCGGGCGGTCCGGAAGGCGGCATCAACCTGAGGAAAAGCACGGAGGCGATCGCCTTCATTCGCCGACATGATGAAGCGGGCAAATATATCTGCCCGATTTGCTCCGCCGCCGCCCGCGTGCTGGGCGGCAACGGACTGCTCAAGGGGCGCCGCTATGTCTGTTCCGGCGATTTGTGGAAAACAGTCAGCGATGGCATTTACGTTGATGCCGACGTGGTGGAAGACGGCAATCTGCTAAGCGGCCGCGGGCTGGGCAACGTGTTTGATTTCGCCTTCACCCTGGCGGCGCGATTACAGGGCGATTCAGCACTGGCGCGCGAGCAGGCCAGCCATATTGATTACGCGTGGCAGGATAGCGAACCCTTATCCGGGTAACCCGTTTACGGGCGTATCTGAAAAACCTCCGGCGATGCCGGAGGATATTTATGGCGGGATGACGGGAAGGATTAATCCAGGCCTCTGGCCCCGGTGAGGTCATACAGTGAATAACGTTTTTGCAAAGGCTGCCCGCCATCGCGGGTGAGCGGTTCCCAGTTGAGTTTCGCGTGGGTGTTGGTGGGACGCGTACTCATCAAATCCAGTGGAATGGAAACGTAAAAGCCTTTGGTGAAACTGCCTTCACCGTAATCGTGGGATGAAACATTGGTAAGCGTGGCATAGGCTCCGGCCGTAATGCCGCTGGCGAAGCGCCGCGAAATATCCACCGTGCCGCCTTTGTCGCCAGCGAGATAACGTCCCACGCTCATCTTCACCAGAAACTCATCGGCAAACTGCGGCTGCCAGTACCCGGTTATATGACCGGTCGTGACGCTGTAATCCGCCATTTTCATCGGATCGTTCCAGTCTCGCTGCTTCACCTGATTGAGATCGGCACCGAGGGCCCACTGCTTTTTGAGGGGACGATAGAGCACTTCGCTGCCGACGCCCGCGAACATCATCTCAAGATAACCGCCGTAGTTTTGCATGTACCAGCCGCTGCCCAGCGTGCTGGTATGCGTCAGCTGTAAATTGTTCAGATAGACATCGCTGGTGCTGACGTAAGAACGAATATGGGTTCTCACCTGCGGGATATGGCTGTCAGCAGGGGGGGCGGTGTAGTTGAATTTGTTGTAGTTATTATGCAGGTTGAGTAAGCCCACGCCGCCGACTTTCCAGTTATCGGAAATCTGATAGCTGGCGCTGCCGCTCAGGGCAATCTGGTACATATAGAACGACTCGGGCCCACCGAACGACTGGTTGAGCACCGGCGACCAGTTGAACTGCCATGGGGATTTTTCCAGGGCATAGCCCGCCAGAGTTGATGCAGGTTGCTTTGGCTCCTCGACCCTTTCCACATTCGAGGGCTGCGGGACTCCCGGCGGCATACCACGCATCACTTCCGCGAGAGACAAGGTTTCGCTGCGATAGCTCACCATCGGTAAATTATCACGCTCTTCGGTGATGACAATCTGGCGCGTTCCCGCTGGCAGGGCGTTCATGATGATGCGGTTAGCGCGATCCACGCCTTCACTCCAGTCACGATAATCGGTCTGCATACCTGTGACATACACGGTATCACCCACACGATCGATGCGCGGCGAAGCAAAACCGGCGTTATCGCGCAGGGCAGTCAACTGGGTCGCGGCGACATGAGGGTCGAAGTTTGCCGGTTGTTCCGAGGGACGGTATTCCGGCTTTGGTGGTATATATGCCTGACTGCGCAGCGTTTCGAAATTGGTGTTGAGCGTGATGCCGAAGGTGAGGGTATTTCCACGCTCGTAGCCAACGGAGAAGTCACTCCAGTCATTCAGACGGTACAGCACCCCGACGTTCACCGGTGAATCTTGTTTTAGCCGTCCGGCCCGGTCATTGCGATAGTAGTTGGCATCGTATTCAGCTTTAATGCGCAGAGGTTGCCAGGGCGTCTGGTACTCCACGCCGCCGAACAGCGCTGCCGGGCCATGGAAAAAGCGATTGGCATCAACCGAACCGCCGCGGCCGCTGTAGCTTTCGCTTCGCTGGCAGAAACTGTTGCTCGTCTGACAAAGTGGATTTGCGATGTTGCCGCTGTTGGCGAGGTAACCCCAGCCGGCTCCCACCGTGAAATCAAATGGTCCTGCGGCTTTGCTGGCGACCAGGTATTCGCTATCAAACAGTCCTGTTCCGCCGATATCCCGAAACCCCAGTGAAATATCGGGCGTCCAGCGCGTCTCCTGCCACAGCCGGGCTTTGAGGTCGATGGCTTTGTCTTTGTATGTCTGATCGCCGCTGAAATTTTTATCACCGTACTGGCGGGTGCGAACGTCAGTATAACGAATCGTGGTTTCAAGCCACGGCATGAGCTGCAGCGACAGGGCCCAGAATCGGTACTGGCTGTTGTCCCGATAGTTCATGCTGAATTCCCCTGACGGGGCCATTCGCGCGCTCGGGGTTTGCAACAATCCCACACCGCCAAAGTCGGACTGGGAAGGGGAGACATAGGGAAGATACAGCGGGGTGCCGACATCTGCGCTGGCAACAGTGCTGATGCCGCTAAATAACAGCGCGATGCTGTAGCTGAGAGGGGTGAATTTCATGGTTTGTCAGTCCGTTGGCTAAGCAACTGAACGATGCGTTGGTTCAGTGTCTGATAGTGCGGTGATAAAGCGTTGAGCTGCAGGTTCAGCCAGATTTGGCTGCCGGGTTGCGGTTCACGATAGCGGCGGTTCCAGTAGCCTGTCGGTACTGTTGCGACAGTGCCGTCCGGCGCGATGACCGTAACATTATCCGGGTCGATACCGGGCTGCTGCCGATCTGCGGCAGTCCAGGTCGCCGTTTGCTGGCCGGCAATCCACGGTGTGCTCTCGCGGCTACCGTTCCATATTGTCAGGTTTTGTGCCGGCAACGTGCGGAGGTACAGGCGATAATCACCCTTGAGTCGGGTTGAGTTCTCTGGTTTCAGGCGCACCCGGTCGGGATCCAGCTGCAAAGCAAAACCACCAATGATTTTCAGTGCCTGAAGACGCTGGCTTAACAACACGATACGCTGGGCCTGGCGCGTATCACCTTGCTCTCGTAATTCCTGAGCTGCCGAGGTGAGTGCCTCAAGAATCTGCTGCTGACGAAGCTGCTGTTCAGCATCGCTTGCAGGTGTAGAAAGACGGGCACTGTTCCAGTCGA
Organism: Enterobacter chinensis; assembly: GCF_034008295.1. Classification (NCBI taxonomy): domain Bacteria; kingdom Pseudomonadati; phylum Pseudomonadota; class Gammaproteobacteria; order Enterobacterales; family Enterobacteriaceae; genus Enterobacter; species Enterobacter chinensis. Next base: position 86,489 of record NZ_JARDVI010000002.1, on the reverse strand, counting down.
TGTTTTTGGGGAGTGCCGGGTGGGTCACCAGTTCGCTCAGGTCATGAGCGGTAACGTCAGTTACGGCGCAGGCTGGCTGGCAAATGAGCGAGATTTTCCCCTGGCTATAGCCTGGCGGGGTCGCTGCCAGAAGCATGGCGACCAGTATGATTTTTTTTTTCATCAGGAATACGGCTTAAGCAGGGTAAGAGACCACTTCTGGCCATGAGGATGCAAAATTTGTTTGCTGTGAACGATGCGTCCGGACTGTGGATCGACCCAGTAACGTTGCTGCCAGGTCGTCCCGTCGGTTTCAGCCGTCACGGTTTCTTCCAGAACGCGGTAGCGATGCGTTACGCCCAGTACGGTAAAGTCCTGCGAATCCGCCCAGTGGAATCTCGAAATGATGTTGGCAGCGTGAAATCCGGTATCCTCCCACCGTGCCTGCGCATGCCATTGCTGGCCTTCCTGAATGGTGAGCGGAGCTTCAAGCGGATCTTGTATATTGCTCTCCAGACTCAATAAGTTAGCGCTGAAGCCGAGCGTTTTTATGAGGCGTCCGCTTCGCGTGGCGATCATCTTTGCATCGGCAGTGAGCCACTTTTGCGTGTTGTCCTCATCCCAGGCAAGCACGATAAACGCCTGCGGGCCATCGGCAACGGTGAGGGCCATCGAGGCATACGGCACCTGATCGACCTTAGCGCGGTCGATGAAGGCATCCTGCGAAGAAAGAGACTGAACAATCGTCTGGGAGAGGATCCCGGGGCGATGCTGGCTGCATGCGCTGATAAAGAACACTGCACCCGCCAGACAAAATTTTTTGTACATAATAGATGTCATAGTGAAACAGAAAAAAATGGGGCTCAGAGGAGCCCCATGAAAGTATTGTCAATTAACGCGTAGACGTGGTGGTTCCGGTGTTGCCGCTACCGTTGCTGCTGTCGCTGGCTGCAACAGCTGCGATAGCGACGGCACCAACCACACCAGCACCAACAGCAACGGCTGTGCCAGTCGCCACACCTGCTGCAGCGGCAGAAGAGCCCGCCGCAGTGCCTGTGGCGCTACCCGCAGCAGCGGTTTCGGTGGCGGCGAAAGAAGCCACTGGCGCGGACAGGACGCAGAGCAGCAGGGCAGATAATTTAATAAATTTCATATTATTTCCTTATGGTTTATTACAGTGGTGTATTTCTCAAAGGGCATATAAATGCCGTACGGAGAAATAAGGGGAACCCCAAACAGTGAATGTTTGTAAGTTAACTATTTTCAGCGCGTGGTGTTTTTAGTTATCGCCAAAAACATCGCGCGTATAAACTTTGCTTTGTACATCGAGAAGTTCGCTGGCCATACGATTAGATATAATTACGTCGACGCTGCTCTTAAACTCGCTGAGATCGGCAATGACACGTGAGTGGAAAAATTCATTTTCCTTAAGCGCTGGCTCGTAAATAACAACGTCAATACCTTTAGCTTTAATGCGCTTCATAATGCCCTGAATAGACGAAGCACGGAAATTGTCCGAGCCCGCTTTCATAATTAACCGGTATATGCCAACACGTTTTGGTGAGCGGCTAAGAATGGCATCGGCAATAAAATCTTTACGCGTGCTGTTAGCCTCGACGATTGCGGCAATAAGGTTGTTTGGTACGTTGCTGTAGTTGGCTAAGAGCTGTTTTGTATCCTTGGGCAGGCAGTAACCGCCGTAGCCAAATGATGGATTGTTATAATGATCGCCGATACGAGGATCCTGGCAGACACCTTCAATAATCTGGCGTGAGTTCAGGCCATGGGCTTCGGCATAGCTGTCCAGTTCGTTGAAGTAGGCGACACGCATTGCCAGGTATGTATTGGCAAACAGCTTGATCGCTTCGGCTTCTGTTGAGTCAGTGTAAATGACCGGGCAGTGTTTATTGACCGCGCCTTCCAGCAGCAAACTGGCGAATAGCGAGGCACGTTCGGATCGTTCACCTACGACAATTCGTGATGGGTACAGGTTATCGTGCAGGGCTCGCCCCTCACGCAAAAATTCCGGGGAGAAGAGAATGTTTTGAATACCCAGCTGCTGTTTGATGTGCTTTGTGTAACCCACCGGAACCGTAGATTTAATGACTATCACCGCCTGCGGATTAATGGTGACGACATCTTTAATGACCGCCTCAACGGAGGCAGTATTAAAGTAGTTTGTCTTTGGATCGTAATCTGTTGGTGTGGCGATAATCACGAAGTCAGCATTCATGTAGGCATCGTGTTTATCGGTTGTCGCCCGAAGGTTTAAATTCTCATTTTTTAAATAACGTTCAATATCATTATCAATAATGGGCGACTTTTTATCGTTCAGTAAATCAACTTTGTGTTGAAGAATATCAAGGGTAACAACTTCATGATGTTGAGCAAGCAGGATACCATTGGATAAACCTACATATCCGGTGCCGGCGATGGCGATTTTCATAATAGTTTAGCTCTAAGGATGAATAAGCAACTTGCTGCGATGCTTAGTGACCTGACTGATGGATGATAAATATTTATTGATGACGATGGCTTCATCAAAATGGCTGGCGATATGCATACGACTGTTTTTACCTAACTGAGCAAGCTCATGCTCCGTCGCATCAATAATCTTTTCGATGGCTTCAATTAAACTTGACAGACAGCCGGGTTCACAGAGATAGCCGTTAAATCCGTCCACCACGGTTTCACGGCAGCCGACGTTGTCCGTCGTAATGATAGGTTTACCCATGGCTCCGGCTTCGAGTAGCGACCTGGGCACGCCTTCCCGGTAGAAGGAAGGAAGGACAACACAGTGTACGTCCTTAAGTACACTTTCGACCTTATCCGTCACGCCCAGATAATTGATAATACCTTCATCAACCCATGTGCTGATTTCATCAATGTTCACACCTGAAGGGTGTTGAGCTTCGCAAAAACCTAATAGAGAAAAGTCGACTTTATTACCGTATTTTTGTTTAAAGTGCCTTGCTGCATCGGCAAACAGATAAACGCCTTTTTCCTTCAGCATTCTTGCTGAGAGAAGGAATTTAATTGTCTTTTGTTTCTGTACTGGCGTGAACGCAAAACGTGTGAGATCGGCACCTGAGCCGGGTATCCGCTTTTTAATTGCTGCTGTGCCAATGTTATGCTTTCGGAAAACGGCCATGTCCTCTTCATTCTGGAAGAAGATATACTCTGCTTTTCTTTGGCTTATTTTATAGAGTGCACGCACTATTTTATTTAAAAAACCGTCACAAATAAATGCATGACCCAGTCCGGCAATGTTATTGATTACAGGAATATTGAGCGGGGCTGCCGCAAGTGAACTGTAAATGTTATTTTTGGGGGTGAAGTTTAAAATCGTTTGTGGCTTTATTTTCAAAAACAGACGGAAGAAACTGAGACACGTCAAAGTATCAGTCACGGGGTTCATTCCTCGTCCGTCAATTTTTATATCATGCACCCGGCATCCTAACACACGGAGTTTATCAGTATAGTCGTCAAAAGGAGAAATAACATGGACATTGATTCCTCTGTTAATGAGCTCTACGATAGTGTTTTTTCTGAAATTATAAATATACCAACTGGTATTGGCTGTGATAGCAATATTATTCATGGGTTATCAGTAATAAAAACAGAGGTATTTCTGTATGGAAGTATTAAAGAGAGCGGTATAACGCAATCCATTTTTGAGCAATGGCGCTCATCGAGAAATGTTGTTCAATATGGCAACGGGAAGCTGCCCCCATTTGCCGCGCTTCTTCAGGAGAAAGATTCAGCGCCTTGATAATGGCCTCAGCCAGGGCAGCGGAAGAGTGCGGTGGAACTAAGAAACCGTTGCCGCTGAGAGCTTCTCGGATCCCACCGCAGTCAGTCGCAACAACCACGCGTTCTGCTGCCATCGCTTCAATAATAACTAATGGAAAACCTTCCCAGGCAGATGACATAACGAAAATATCTCCAGCGCTTAACCATTCGTGGACGTTGGTTTTCATGCCAAGCCAGTGCACACGGTCAGCAACTCCAAGCTCGATTGCCAGGGTTTTCAATTCGGTTTCAAGTGCACCACTGCCAATAATGGCTAACTGGGGTTCGACTGGAGTGCTATTTTTTATTGCGGCAAATGCACGTAATAAGTTTGGGTAATCTTTTGCAGGAGCTAACCGACCGACTGAGAGCAGTAAAGGTGTCTGCGGATCGACGCCGATTTCACGGCGTAATTTTTCCCTGTTAACTTCATTAAAACAGAAGTTTTCAATCTTAATTCCATTGTGAATGGTGGCGACTTTATTTTTATTAACGCTTCCGCGATTTATGATGCTTTTAGTTGCTGCCAGACTGACATTAGTAGAGAGCGTCGATAACGGGTCGGTGATTCGGCAGATAAAGGCCCGTAACGATCCTCCTTCGTAGGAATTATGGGATGTGGAAATTAGCTTTGGTATTGGTGTAGTGATTCTAAGCAAGCGGGAAAAAATGTTAGCATGTACCATATGGCTATGGACGATGTCTGGTTGAAACTCTCTGATCGTCTTACGTGCCTGGAAATATGCTTTAAGAAACGAGAGTGAATTTTTCAGCATTAATAGTTCAACCAAATGAATTGCGCTATTTTTAGGTCGCCGCTGTGAGTTACCGGAGATGGAAATGAGCTGCACATTGTTTCCAGCATCTGATAACTCATCTGCCAAATTACATACTTGTATTTCAGCCCCGCCAATATTCAGGCCTGTAATAACAAAGGTTATTCGCATAATACTTCCTTATAATAGGGTATATAGAGTGGTGCTGTTAAAGGATTTTGTTAGCTTAAGATTAGTTTTATTTGTTTGGTGTGTCAGGTATTATGCTCATGAGGTGTAATTTGATAATGAAAACTCTTGTTATTAATCGATGCAGGCAAGAAGTTTTAGGAAAACTGATTTTTCCAGTTTTGTATATTATCCAATGGAAGGCTGATATTTGTGGTCATATTTCCATTAAAAATATGTATGTACTCCTCCAGAGATAAATCTCTTGAAATTACAGGCAGATTGAAGTCTTTCTTTTTTTCTTCCGCTCTATTATCAACTGATAAAATTATGCTGCGTTTAAATTTCTGCATTGCGCGTATCCCCGCGTGGAGTCTCGTTCCTGCATAATCTACTGAGTGCGTGTTTGACAATGCTGCATCAAAATCCGAAAGGTTTGCAGGAATGATTTTAATATCCTGAATTAGATTGCCAAGAGACTGAAGGTAAGCATAGTCGTTGGCTCCCTGAATCCAAAAATATATATCTTCATATGATTTTTTTAGTGCTCTGATGAAGATAGAATCCTTGATAGAATCCTTTCTGTAATCCGTTAAGGTGAAAATGACATTTTTCGATTTTCTGGAGGGGATTTGAGTGCAATGATCGTTATTAAGATCCCACATGGTTGGACAACCGGTGTTCAGTATATTCTGTACCCCTGTACTCCTTAATAATTTCTCCGTATAAGAGTCTCTTACCGAGTGTATATGCTTTTTGCTAAGAATATTTCGAAGAAGTAAAGATGTATAAATATCCGGGTTATTTTGATAGTTGGCCCATCCGACTCCAAGCGTTACAGTATCTTTCATAAATAATGTGTTTAGCATGCCGATATTCCATTGCCTATGAAATAGCATTGAAGAGTTTAAGCAATTCGTTCCGCAAAGAAAATTCAAAGATATTTGTCTTTGCCTTTTAATGCCCACTCTGGTTATTCTCTCATGGGTAGGGAAATGTACCTTTTGAGTGTGCGGAAACGTTTTGCAAATTTGCTTGTAAGCTGAGTCCATGATGATGAAATCACCAACATTCATTGAGCAAATACTTGTGTCAAGAATCCCTATTTTCGATGAATGAGTGTTAATAAACAAAATTATAAGCCTTTTCTGGAGGTTAAAAATAAGCGGTAGAGTAGTGAGCAAAGCAGTCCGTTTAACAATATGATTATAGGTAGTAAATATTCAGTGTTAGTAAGTTGAGAACTCGTGATTGTATAAAAAATTGGAATATAAACTATACCTGCTGATATAAAATTGCTAAAGAAAATTACTTTGTGGAATTTCATTGCTTTAAGGACATAAGCGTCGAATCTAAAAATGCCCGTTATCGATTGATAAAAGCACATTAAAAATAAAATACTTAAGTGGTGATAATTTATACCAAATATCTGCGAGTAAAAAGTCAATGTTGAAATTGAAAATAATATTGATACAATAACTCCATTTTTATAATATTTCTTCTTCGCCGTTTGTAAAGCATCAGTTCTACTTTCTAAGATAAGCCCTCTGAGCTCAGGCATCATTTTGTTTTCAATGGATGTATAATATATTGCAATAATTCCAGAAAGGCTTAGTGCAAGACGTGAAAACACAAGTTGCTCATCGCTAATACATTTCTCAAGAAAAATGAAACTGCCTTGCGTTATGCTCCAAAAGCAAATCATGGATGCAGCAGACCATTTTCCTATGTCCCAGTATTCATATGTTTTTCTTTTTATGTTAGCCATGCCAGACATTACTTTAAAATGTTTTCTGTTATAGATGCCTATACATATTGCTATTATGGCTGTGCATGATGCTAACGTTAATAGATATATCCTGGCATCATTAAGGCGGTAGTAGTGCAATAAAAAATATGACAAGGAAGTAGCTATTAATAACGAGAGCGACATTACTGCTGATGTTTTTTCATTTTTACTTATATATAAACTTTTGCGTAAAAAATCGTATGATGAGGAACTCACCGAGGCTACCAATAAAAGTCCACTATAGACCCAGTCTCTTTCGTTAAGATAGAAAACCACTGACAATATTAATGAAAAAAAAGTTGATAGTATTAACAATGATTTTATCGAGAATTTGTAATAACTTGCTTGAGTCGATTTATCTGCGCCGAATATCCAAAATGGGCCAACAATAAAAGCTGATGTTACGATTAATGAAAGAGAGGAGTACGAGTTAAAAACAATGTACCTGGAAGCCTGTTCGTTACTTAAAAATCTTGATGCGAATAAAACCACTCCGATATTTAAAAATGAAAATGAAAATTGATCTATGTATTTACTTGAACTTTGGATGTTTTTTTTGTTGGCGATTATTGAATTTAGAAAGGTTTTCATGCTTATGACTGGTGTATTAGAATCATCTTTATTGCCTTCGGAGGATGTGTATTGCAATGGGCAAGCTATTATTTTAACCATTCTATAATGTGGCTTTCATAAAAGTAATGATGAGTATATTTACTATACATTACCCACAAAAACAACGTCAGTATTGAGAAAGAGAAAATAATGATAGCCATGATTGAATCTAAGTTTTTTTTACTGGATGAGACGGTTTTTATTGTAATTAATGTCGATAGAACAATAAAGTAATATGACACTCTGTCAGCTATTGTGCTGCTAATGAATGATAATAATATCATGGCTAATGGGGAGGAAATACATGCTAAGTATATTCTTTTGGTTAGTGGTGGGCTATATTTACAATTATGGAGATTGAAAAGTAAATATACACCTGGAATAAAGAGATATCCAATGCGCAAATAAACTCCAGAGCTTTCCATATTAGATGTTATATAATGTTGATATCTATCCATTGGCAGGTATAGTATAGCTGCTATCAGCGATACTAATCCCAAAAAAATAAAAATGATATTTAAATCTATGGCAATAAAGAAAATAAGCAACATTGCCGATGTATGAAACAAACCGGCCAGTAAAGTGTAGATAAAGAATTTTATCTTATCTCCATTAAGAAGATGTGCAAATGCGATGACCATAATGGCCAGTGCCACACCCTGGCGAATATAATTCACTCCCGCCATGACAAAAATATAACCACCACTTAAGGCGAAAAAATAATAAGGGTTTATTTCTGCCGTTTCTGCTCCTTTGATGATAGCCATGATAAAAATAGCGGACGTGAGAAATATGACGAAGCCGAACCCTATATCTGACTGAAAACCGAGTATGTTGACCAGTTTATACAGAAGTTCATGCGTATCGTAACGCCACGGATCGGAATTGAACCGGTTATACATTCTGACATAATTATACCAGTCGACGCCCACTTTATCTCTTAATCCAATGATTAACGTAAAGTAAAGAGTAAAGAGGGCGTTCATTACCGCTCGAGCGTCTTTATCTATTTTTTCGTAGATATACCCTAAAATACCCGCCGTGAGTATTATTACAAAATAAATGGTCATTGCGTTATCCAGGTCTTGTATTGCTATGAGCGGTATACCCGTAATACTTCAAGTTGCATGTGCGTTGGCTGCACTCGTTCACCCCAGTCACTTACTTATGTATGCTCCTGGGGATTCACTCCCTTGCCGCGTTACTCGGCCTGTGGCCTCGCCCCTTTGGGGCCAGCGCAAGCGCTGTTCAAAACGGCAAGCCGTTTTGTCCTGCAACTCGAATTATTTAGGGTATATATAACAGAGATATCAGATTAGCTATACGAGTAGGCATTATACTCATAGGCATTACTTGCTGTTTTTTCCACACCGTTTAGGATAACGCCGTTGACGGTAATATCATTCTGTACAAAGCGTTTCACGGAAACTTCAACTTCTTTTATCGAGTTTTTCTGGAAGCGAGCAACAAGCATAACGGTACCGGCATATTTCGCGGCGACGCAGGCATCGCTGACGGCTAATACTGGAGGGGTATCAACAATCACGATGTCATAATTATGCTGTGCCCATTCCATCAGGTTCGAAAAGGCCTCGGTCATTAGCAACTCCGATGGATTCGGGGGAATATGGCCGCGGGAAATGAAATTAAGATTTTCAATCTCAGTTTTCTGAATAACCTTTTCATATTCGCTCGTGCGATGCAGAATTTCAGAGACGCCATGCTTGATCTCGCTTCCCAGGACGTGGTGCATCTGGCCCTTACGCAAATCGGCATCAATAAGCAGCACCCGCTTGCCGGATTGCGCAATCACTGTTGCAAGGTTGCAGCTGACAAACGTTTTACCGGCTTCTGGCGTCGCCCCGGAGATAAGCAAAATGTTGTTTCTGGCCTGCATCATCGCAAAGTGCAGGCTGGTTCTCAGGCTGCGCATCGCCTCAACGGCTAAGTCTGAAGGATTATCCCGGGCAAGCAAATGTACGGAGCGCATCTGCTTTCGTTTACTTCTGGTAATGGTCTGATTTTTATTACTCAACCATTTTGATACCGGGATGGTGGCATAAACATTTACCCCTAAGTTTTCAATTTGCTCGCTGTTTTCAATCCCGGTGTGCAAGAGCTTGCGGAAAATACAGTAAGTGACAGAGGTAAACAGACCAAGCATAAAGCTTATCAGTATAATCAATGGCTTAATGGGCGCGACGGGTTTTTTCTCTGTAACGGCGTGGTCGATAATTCGCACGCTGCCAATGGCGCTGGCCTTATTGATGTTCAGCTCCTGCTGTTTGCTCAGAAGCTGCATATAAACTTCCTGACCCGCCTGAACATCACGCGTCAGGCTTAAGACTTCCTGCTGCGTTTTCGGCATGGCGCTAATACGCGCATTGAGCTTATCGCGCTCCTGAGTCAGCACCGCTTTTTGTTCCAGGAGGGTTCGATAGGCCGGGTGATCGCGGGTATAGAGCTTTGAGATTTCGGCTTCTTTAAAAATCAGTTCGTTAATTTGTGCCTCAAGACCCACTGCCGTTTCCAGAACGGATTTGGCCTCCAGCGATAAATCGACAGAGTCGTTTTTCTGGCGGAACTGATGGAGGAGATTTTCGGATTTATTCAGGTTATTCAGAACCAGCGGTAGCTGCTCTTTAAGAAATTCCAGACTTTTGGACGCTTCTTCTGATTTGCGCTCGACGTTCTGCTTCAGGTAGTTGTTGCTGATGCTCCTTAAAATCTCCGCTGTTTTCTTTTTATCTTCACCCCGAAAGGCCAGCTGCAGCATGCCGCTGTCGTTACTCATATCTTTAGCAGTGAAGCTATTAAGAAGCTGATTCACCGCTGTCAGCTTATCGAGCTTAGTCAGTGTAAAGTCCGTTCCTTCGTCGGCATTAATCTCACGGATAACAAAGCTGATGCCATTTTGAGAAAAATGCTCTCCGGTTTTACCGGTGTATGCCGTGCCGTCAATCTCGATCTGATAGGTGTTTGCAGCAGTCACGGTAAGCTGCAGAGGGATATCTAAAAAGTCCTCAGGGACGGTCAGGTTTTCTACTTTAACACTGCTGTCCTGTTTCCCCAGTAGGTTGACAATAGCCTTGCCGACGAGCAGGAAGTGCTTTTCCTCTACGGCGTTGTCGAGATGTAAATCATCCACCGTCTGACCCAGGACCATTCGTGATTGCAACAGGCCAATTTGCGGCTGCGACTCCTGCTTGCCACCCGGAATAGCATCCGACAGCTGGCTGAAAATACTTTTGCCGGCGTCTTTTTCAACCTGAATCAATGCTGTGGCCTGGTAAATCGGTGTCGCCGTAAAGACATAGGCCACACTTGCCAGTGTGAAAATTGACGTAATAGCGATAATTCTCCATTTGCCATCGCGCAGAATGCCGATGACGTCTGCCAGGCTCAGTAGCTTCTCTTTTTCGCTGGCGTTCTTTGAAATGTGGTATGAGTCAGACACGTTATCGAATCTCTTTTCTGTTCTTATTCAACGCCAGTTCCCAGCGCGCAGCGCTCTGAGCCAGTTGTTTGTAAACCAGTTCAAACATTTCACGGCTTTTTTTATAGGGATCGGCAATTTCAAGCTGATCCTGCCAGTGACCGAAGAGCATGGCTTTCCCGCTCACTTCCGGATAGCTTCTTTTAATTCGCTCAAGGTGTGATTTTTCCATCACCAGGACCAGGTCGTACTGCCTGGCGAGTTCAGAGGTGAACGCCTGCCCACGGTGCCCGGCAAGCGATACGCCGTGCGCTGCAGCAACTTCCGTTGCGGTGGCATCGGCTTCTTTTCCCACCAGTGCACCTAATCCGGCGGAATCAATTTTCTTATCCGGAAGAGCCTTGCGTAATAACCGCTCCCCGGTGGGGGAGCGACAAATATTGCCAATGCAAACGACTAAAATTGAGTCAAACATGGTTACCACTGCTTAATCATTCGGGCGGTATTGGTCATATCATTGATACCGGAAATGGTAGGGACGAGCTGGCTTAACACGCGGTTCCAGCGGGTGACTGGCGCCGTGGTGACATACACCACGTCATAAGGCTGGAGCCTGAACTCTGTACCCATCACCAGAGCGGTAGCGTCGGAAATATTAAGCTGATAGACGTTAGCCAGCTTGCCACTGGCATCTTTTCCGCCGGTTGAGCGAATCACAAAAATGCCGGTTGCATCGGCACTCATCTGGTCGATACCTTCGGCATTACCCAGCGCCTCGGTCAGCGTCATGCCGCTACGGTCCATCTTCAGGGTGGTTTGCTTTTTCACTTCGCCCATGACGAACACTTTCAGGTCGTCGTTGCGCGGGACGAAAAGAATGTCGCCGTTATAAAGCAGACGGTTTTGCTGCAGATCGCCATTCTTCATCAGCGCCTGAAGTGAGATTCGCTCATCTTTACCGTTGTGCGTCAGCACCGCGTTATTCCAGTCGGCACCTTCGGCCAGGCCACCCGCCTGATTAATGGCGTCGATGATGGTCAGCGGAATATTGGTGATAGCCTGCTGACCGGAACGGGTCACCTCACCGGTGATGTAGGCTTTTTGCGAACGGAAGGCGGCAACGCTGACGTCTACCTGTGGCGACTCAATAACTGTTGCCAGTTTTCGGGTTAACTCGCTGCGGACCTGAGCCAGCGTTCGGCCTGCGACTTTGATCTTGCCTGCGTACGGGTAAAAGATGGAACCGTCGGACTTAACCCAGTTCCCGGTGTCAGAGGCGCTACGATATTGCCCGGCAGGGGTGGTAAGCTCAGGGTGATCCCAGACTGTGACCATTAAGACGTCGCCGACGCCAATGCGGTATTCGTAGCGGCGGATTTCGTCGGCCAGATCGGTGTTTGGGCGAGCGACTACCGGTGAGGGTTTCAGCGATTCAATCAATTTGGGTGTAACGCGGTAAACGTTCACTTTATCGCTAATATCTGCGCTGGCGTCATTCGCATTAATAATGGTTTTGCCTGATGTCGACAGGTTACTGCCGGGCGTGAGGGTGCATCCGCTGAGCAGAACAGCAGACAGGGCTATCGCCCCAAACTTAACGGTTATCATAGTGAAAACTCGATTCATCAAAGGAGGTGAAAGCGCGGCTGGCGCGCTTTCACTAACAAAGCATGAGGACGCATGGCTGCAGGTTTTTATCGGGCCGCGTGGACTTTCGGGTCGGGATTCCGTTGCTGCAATGCGTTATTCATCAACACGTAAATGCCAAAAACGGCAAGATACAGAGCCATGGACAAACTTTCTGTGGCGCCCATTTTTGCCAGCGTCATCCCCATTCCTGCCAGCGCGGCGGTGAGCAGTACCATCACAAAGACAGTCTGGCGACTGGATAAACCGCAACGTAATAAAATATGGTGCAGGTGATCCCGGTCGGCATGAAATGGGCTTTGCCTGCGGCGCAGACGACGGATCATAACGGCGACCATATCCATCAGCGGCAGGGCGATAATCCAGAGTGCGGTGACCGGTGCCATAATGGCTTTACTGCCCTGGCTGGCATTCAGAATCAGCCAAAGCATGGTGAAACCAATAACCATACTTCCGGCATCACCCATAAAGACCTTTGCGCCCACCACACCAAGATTGCTGATCAGGTAAGGGAGCAGGGCCATTATCATCAGTAAACACCACAAAGCAGACTGCTCTGCACCCGCAGACAGGAAGGCGACCATTAGTGCTGCAAATATTACGGCGGAAACAGAGCCCAACAGCCCGTCAATACCATCAATCATATTGAACGCGTTGATGGCAGCCCATCCGGCAAAAAGGGTTATCAGGTATCCGGCCGATCCCAACAGAAGTTCATACTCGCCGAGGACGAACCCAAACGTATTGAGATAGACATCATCGAGGATAATAACAAGTGCAGCTAACGCCTGCGCCAGTATTCGTGGTATGACCGGGAGATCGTAATAATCATCTGCAATGCCAACTGCCAGTAATATTGATATGCCGACAATGTATGCTATGAAATTTGCGTCGACAAATGGGGCAATATTGAGGTGCAGTACATGAAATATGACTATACTGCAATACACTGAAATGCCGCCTATTAAAGGTATCTCACCTTTGTGCTGTTTTCGACCACCGGGTTTATCTACCAGACTGTATTTTCTGGCTAAAGGGTGAGCAATAATTAAGGTTGTCATTGCTATACAAAACATGATGATAGCTTCAGTCATGACGGCTCCTGTAACCTTCGCTCCACGCTACCGCCCATGGTGAACAGGAAACATGCCCTGTGCCATTCAAATAAATCATTTCATTTATACTTCCCGAATTTCATTGTTCCCGTCGCGATAACGTCAGGCGCGGAAATTAACCGGTATAGTATATTTGTCTTGCTGGAAATATTTAAAACACGATAAGCCATCATAAATGGCCGTATAGGAAGGTGTTATCTGGAAGCGATTTATTCTATTTTGATAATTGACGTCATTGTTGGTCGTAATTCTATTTTTTGTTACTGTCGTGCTAATGGTTTACTTCAACAATAAAGGTGGTGTGCCGAATTTAGATAAGGGGGAGGGAGTAAACTGAAATAAAGAGAAGGCTAAGCTAGCAGACATTTGTATACCCGTCATACTTCAAGTTGCAGGACAAAACGGCAAGCCGTTTTGTCCTGCAACTCGAATTATTTTGGGTATAGAGCGAAGTCAATAGAGGTCAACACTTGCGCCAAACCCCGTCCTCAACATTTTATTCGCAACGATATCAATTAACTGCACAATTCATTGTTGCCCCGTGCAAGCGTAGCGCCGCAGGGCGAAACTCGCAAATCGCACTTTGTCAGCAGTCTGAAACCCTGCGATAGTAATATCGCAGGGTTTGTTCGTTTTACAGCGAAATCACCAGCTCCCCGGAATGGCTCCGCGAACAGCACAGCGCCACCTGCTGGTCCGTCGCGCTTTTTTCCGCCTCTGACTGAACGCTATCCCGGTGATCCACCACGCCGTCAATGACTGGCGTCAGACAGGCACCGCAGATCCCCATCTCGCAGGAGAGGGGGACCGCCACGCCATTTTCCTGCAGCACCTGGGCGATGGTTTTATCCGCAGGAACAGGCCAGCGCTCCCCGGTGGAGGCCAGTTTGACCGTAAAGATCTCGCCGGTTTCACCGCCTGCGGCAGGGGCGGCGGGCTGAAACGCCTCGCTGTGAAGATGGGCGTCATCCCATCCCTTCGCCGTTGCCACCTCACGCACTTTTTCCATAAATCCTGCGGGTCCGCAGACCCAGGCGTGAAGCCCCGCCTCTGCCATCGGAAGATGCTCTGTCAGCGTTGTGCGCGGGCTGTCGGTATGAATGGTGCACTCACCGCACTGTGAGAGTTCGCGCATAAACGCCGCGCTTTCCCGGCGTCTGACGTAATAGTGCAGCGTAAACGGCGTTCCGGCGGCCTTCAGCTGCAGGGCCATCGCATACAGCGGTGTAATACCGATCCCCGCCGCCAGCAGCAAAACCCGCTCTGCCTGACGAAGCGGAAACAGATTGCGCGGAGTTGAGATCATCAGCTTCTGTCCGGGACGCAGCGTCTCGTGCACATAGCGCGACCCGCCGCGCGAGGCCGTTTCCCGCCCCACGCAGATAAGGTAGCTCTCGCCATCAGTTGCCCCGGTCAGGGAATACTGGCGCACCACGCCGCAGGGCAGGTGCACATCAATGTGCGCGCCGGGCTGCCACGACGGCAGCGCTTCGCCGTCTTCAGCCACCAGCCTGACGGCGAGGCTTTTATCGCCCTCACGCCACAGCCCGTCAACAATTACGCTCAGCATATCGGCCTCCGTCATACCAGGAAAAATTCGCCAAAGCCCATTTTTTTCAGTCCCCGACGGTAGGCAATCGAACTTTTATCCGCGGGGATATGGGCTTCCAGGGTGAGATCCAGCGGCAGGTTTTCCGGGCGCTGGGTTTCGACCATCAAACGATCTTCTTCAAAGATGCGCAGGTTAAAGGCATGCACATCCTCCACCGGAATATGCAGGTCAAAATTGCGGGCGATAGGGGCGAACATGCGGGTCACGCGTGAAGAAACGGGTGACGCAGCGTTCATGATCGCCAGTCGGGATTCACCCGGAAAATGAATCGTCAGGGTGGCGGTAAACGGCAGGTGCATTTCAAAATGGCGTAACCACTGGAACCCTTCTGGCGCCTGCACGTCCGAGCTGGCGGGATAGTTGCTCACCGAACTCCAGTAATCCGCCACGAAGCCGAACGGCGTCTCCTGCGGCTGGTAGGCCGGCACGAGCGGGTTATTCGGATCCGCAAAGGTATCGGTGTGGATCCACGCAAAGTGCGCCACGTCCAGAAACCCTTCCACCTGGCGCCCGGCAAAGCCATTCACCTCAAACGCCGGGCAGTTAATCTGCTGAAATCCGTCATCATCCCAGTGCGGCATGGTGGGCAGCGGCGCGGGGTTTTCCGGATCAAACGCCAGGCAGGTCCAGATCAGGCCAAAGCGTTCCTCAACGGCGTAGTTAATCAGGTTCAGCTTCGCCGGAACGGGCTGGTCGGGGCTGGACGGAATACGGTTGCAGCGCCCGTCCTCCCCAAAGCGTAAACCATGATAGGGGCAGATAATCCCGTGCTCATCGTGAAAGCCGAGCGTCAGCGGCACGCCGCGGTGCGGACACACGTCCCGGGCGACCACGGCCTGGTCGTTGATCCGGTAAATCACCAGCTGTTCATCCAGCAGGGTCGCTTTGACCGGTGCCGGGCCGATGTCGCAGGCGCGCGCGACCGGATGCCAGCATTTCGCCAGACGCAGCCAGTCCTCGGGCTCAAACGTGCAGTGGGCGGGTGGAGTCGGTTCTCTTTTCATCGTTGTCCCTCTTACGTTCAGCCTAGCGGGCCGCCCTGAATGGTGTCGCACAGACCGTTGATAATGCGCTCTCCGGTCTCCTCTTTGAGTTCCTGATACCAGGCTTCCGTTAATGCCATGTCTTTGCCGTGGGTGACGTCGCAGCGTTTACGCGCCTTCAGCACCAGGTCGCGCACCCGGTCGCAGCGCAGCGCTTCGTACTGTCGCAGCGCCAGCGTCATGTTGTGGTTTTCACGCAGGCATTGACCCAGCACCACGGCATCTTCCATGGCCGCACAGCCGCCCTGGCCGATATCCGGCGTGGTGCTGTGCGCGGCATCGCCGAGCAGGGCGACGTTGCCGCGCACCAGGATGTCGAATGGCTCAATGTCGTGGATTTCAATGCGGTTGGTGGTCTCGGGGTCAAGTGCCGCGATAAGCTTTTGCACCGGCGGCGCCCACCCGCGGAAGTAGCCCGTGAGGTCGGCGCGCAGGGTGGTGCGATCCTCCGCGAGGCCAGCAGGGAGCGGCACGTCAAAAAAGAAATAAAACCGTCCACTGGAGACGGGCATCAGCGACACGCGTTTGCCTTCGCCAACGAAGGTGGTCCACTGGTGAGCCGGGGCGATCTCTTCGTCAATCTTCACCAGTCCGTTCCAGTTGACGTAACCGGCGTAGCGGCGCTCCGGGGTGTAGCCCAGCACGTAAGGGCGAACCGCCGAGTGGCTGCCGTCAGCGGCAATCAGAAAATCCCCGGTTGCCGTGGTGCCATCGCTGAAGGTTACGCTCACGCCCGCGTCGTCTTCACTTACGCGTTCGACGCGCTTGCCAAACTGCACCTTGTCGCGCCCCCAGAAGTCCAGCATTTCGCGCTGGAGCTCAGCGCGCGAGACGGGGCAGGGACGCCCTCCGGTACGCTCAACCAGTGGGGCAAGGCTAAAGCGGGTCAGGGTCTCGCCGCGCCGGAAGTCTTTGTAGGCCATAAAACGCATCGGACCACCGTAAGTCTCGATGATGTCGCCCATGCCGAGATGCTGCATGCATTTCACGCCGTTAGGCCAGATGGAGATGGCCGCCCCGACGGGCCGGATCTCTTTTACGGCTTCAAATACGGTACAGTCGATTCCAGCTTTCTTCAGTGCGACGGCGGCGCTCAGGCCGCCAATACCCGCGCCAATGACGATTGCTCTCATGCTTCTCTCCTTTTGCAGGGTGTAAAGACATTCAGCAATTTGCGTACCAGGCTGCAGAGCGGCGAAAACGGCGTTGTGAGAGAGATGTTTGCACTGCTAAGGTGCGCAAACGCGGTGAGCGTGCCTTTTTTTGAATCAAAAATTTCCGTCTGGCGCATGCAGAATCAACTGTTTCACGCCTGCGACAAGAGTGGCGTGCTTTGTGCAACGACCCGTAAGAGGACAACTCAGGAGACGCTATGATTGCACTGCACGACTTTAATCATCTTCCGGACAGCGACGCGATGGCGTTGATCCACCCCTGCGTGGCGATCCCCGGCTGGGCCGACGCGCTGGTTCGCGGGCGGCCTTATCCGAGCCGGGACGCCTTGTTCCTCACGGCGCAGGCCCTGACGCAACGCTGGGATGATGCGGCATTAGCGCAAGCCCTGAGCGCGCATCCGCGTATCGGAGAAAAGCCCGCGGGCTCACAGGCGGAGGCGGCGCTGTCGCGTCAGGAACAGGGCGCGGTGAATGACCGCGATGCCGCCCTTGTGCAGGCGTTGCGCGAGGGCAATGCCCGCTATGAAGCCCGCTTTGGACGGGTCTTTCTGATCCGCGCGAAAGGCCGCAGCGGTGAGGACATTTTACAGGCGCTGCACGCGCGGCTGGAGAACAGCGATGCGCAGGAAGTCCGTGCCGCACTGGAACAGCTGCGGGAAATAACGCTGCTACGGCTGGAAGGAGTCATTAGCGAATGAGTACGTTAAGCACGCATATTCTGGATATCTCGACGGGCAAACCGGCACAGGGCGTGACGGTCCATCTTCAACAGGAGGGGAAGACGCTCGCCACGGGCGTGACCAACGCGCAGGGGCGCATCGCCGCGTTCGTTCCCTCTCTGCCCGCAGGCCGTTACCGGCTGGTGGCGGAGATCGGCGAGTGGTTTAGCGAAACCGGTCGCGACACGCTCTACCCCTGCGCGCAAATTGATTTTGTGACGGGAGAAACGGCAGACGAGCACTTCCATCTGCCGTTTGTGATTGCGCCTGGCGGGTGGTCAACCTACCGGGGCAGTTGACCACACCTGCACGCCGTTGACCCAGGTCTCGCTGATGTTGCGCTCGTCGCCCAGGGTCATCAGTACAAAAAGCTGCTCGTAAATATCCTTGCAGCGGCGATTGCGCAGGCGCTGCAGCGGGGTCACGTCGGGGTCGATAACCACGAAATCCGCCTCTTTGCCGGGCGCGAAGTTGCCAATCTTATCGTCGAGCCTGAGCGCGTGCGCGCCGCCCAGCGTGGCATGGTAAAACGCCTCGCTGGCGCGCAGGCGGTAGCTCTGGAGCTGGCCCACCTTGTAGGCTTCCCCCAGGGTGCGCAGCATGCTGAAGGTGGTGCCCGCGCCGACGTCGGTGCCGATGCCCATCCGCACCTTATGCTGCCAGCAGGCGGGCAGGCGAAACAGCCCGCTGCCGAGAAACAGGTTAGAGGTGGGGCAAAACGCCACCGCCGAACCGGTATCATGCAGGCACTGCCACTCGCTGTGGTGAAGATGGATCGCGTGGGCAAACACGCTGCGCTCGCCGGTCAGGCCGTAGTGGTGATACACGTCCAGATAGCGCTCGTGCTCCGGCCAGAGATCGCTCACCCAGGCCACTTCGTTGGGGTTTTCGCTCAGATGAGTCTGCATCCAGGTATCCGGGAACTCCTCTCTGAGCAGGCTGACCGCGGCGAGCAGTTCGGGGGATGAGGTCGGGGCAAAACGCGGCGTAATGGCATAGCCCAGGCGCCCCCGGTGGTGCCAGCACTGGATCAGCGCCCGCGTCTGCCGGTAGCTCTGCTTTGCGTCTTCGCTCAGGTAGTCCGGCGCGTGTCTGTCCATCATCACCTTGCCGGCGATAAGGCGCATGTTCAGGCGCAGGGCTTCGGTAAACAGCGCCTCGACCGATTCCGGATGTAACGTACAAAACACCAGCGCGGTGGTGGTGCCATTGCTTACCAGCTGGTTAATGAAAAATTCGGCGATCTCTTTCGCGTAGGCTTCATCGGCAAACTGGCTCTCCACCGGAAAGGTGTAGGTGGTCAGCCACTCCAGCAGCTGCTCGCCAAAGGCGCCGATCATCTCCGTTTGCGGGTAATGGACGTGAGTGTCGACAAAACCGGGCAGCAGCAGCCTGCCGCGCAGGTCGGTATAGCCTTTGTGAGGGTCAAGATACTGCTCGCCCTCCTGCCACGCCATGTGCGCCAGAATTTTTCCGTTCTGTATAAACAGCACCCCGTCCTCAAGATAGCGCGCGTGCCGGGCAATCGCGTCTGCGCTGTCGCTGACCTGGGCTATATCAAAAAATGCGCCGCGGATCGCTGTCTGGTAATCCATCATGGTTCCTGCCTTAGTGGTTGCATAGCGGGGTGATAAGGCTCAGCAAGAACGGTGCCAGAATGAACAAGCCGCAGATAAACTGCGGCCGGTAAGGGAGGGGGTTACTCTTTTTGCGTCGCCACGCGGGAGCTAAACGACGTCGCACCTGCCGTCTCGCGCTCTTCCCGCGCCAGCCAGCGGTAGGTGACGCCGCCGAGGAAGACGCCGATGAACCAGCTGAAGTTCGCCACTTCGTGCAGGGCCGGGATAAAGCTAATCACCAGACCCACGGCAACGGACGGGATCAGCGCGCCAATGGCTTTCGGGTTAAAGCCGTTGCGATACCAGTATTTACCCTTTGGCGTGTCATCGAACAGATCGTCAACCGACACCTTGCCGCGTTTAATCAGGTAGAAATCGGCAATCAGAATGCCGAACAGCGGGCCGATGAACGCCCCGAGCACGTCCAGGGTGTAGTGGATAAGCTCCGGCGAGTTGAACAGGTTCCACGGCGTTAGCAGAATTGAGCCGACGGCGGCAATCATGCCCCCGGTGCGGAAGCTGATTTTCTGCGGCGAGCAGTTAGAGAAATCAAACGCCGGGGAAACGAAGTTCGCCACAATGTTGATCCCGATGGTGGCGGTGATCATCGTCAGCAGGCCAATCGCCACCGCCAGATCGTTACCCACGCGGCTGACGGTTTCAATCGGGTCGGTGATCATGCGGCCAAACAGCGACTGGGTACCGGAAACAATCACCACGGTGACAATCGAGAACAGCAGGAAGTTAAACGGCAGTCCCCAGCGGTTACCGCGGCGGATTTCCCCCATGCTTTTCCCGTAGCGGGAGAAGTCACCAAAGTTGAGCAGCGGGCCGGAGAAATAGGAAACCACCAGCGCGGTCGCGGTGATCATCTGCCAGGTCTGCTCGCCCGCGCTCAGGGATTTGCTGGCGAGGGTAAAGGAGATTCCGTCAAAACCGGTCTTGTATACAATCCAGCCTGCGAGGGCCAGCATCACCACGTAGACCGCCGGACCGGCGATATCAATAAAGCGCTTGATGGCGCTCATGCCGTGCCAGAAGACCATCGCCTGCAGGACCCACATAATGGCAAAGCAGATCCAGCCCAGATGCGACAGGCCCAGGAAAGCGCCGGTGGTGAGCGAAGAGAGCGACGGCCAGAACTTCAGCGCCACCAGCATCAGCGCGTTGGCTGCGAGATAGGTCTGAATGCCGTACCACGCAAAGGCGATAAGTCCACGGATCACCGCCGGTATATTGGCCCCGAAGACGCCAAACGCCTGACGGCTGATCACCGCATAGGGCACGCCCGCCATCTGGCTAGGTTTGGCCACCAGGTTGGCGCACAGTTGCACAATGCAAATCCCCACCAGCAGGCAAAGCAGCACCTGCCAGCTTGCCAGCCCGAGCGTAAAGAAGCTCGCGGCGACAACATAACCCCCCATGCTGTGGACGTCCGACATCCAGAACGAAAAGATGTTGTACCAGCTCCAGTTCTGGTCACGCGTCGGTGCCAGATCCTCATTGCAAAGACGTGGGCTGTAAACCGCACCGGAATCAGCGGCCGTACCCTGTTGCGCGTTTTGACTGTTTGGCATGAAACCTGCTCCTGTGAATGAAAACCCGTTGAGTGGGAGTGCAAACGGTGTTGCAGGATCCAGGCCAAAATAATAAATCTTGTATGCAATATTTTATTTTTATGTATACGATTCGATAACGAAGAGTAAAAGACGGAGTGGTGAATGAACAACATAAACGCCCTGCAGACCGCGCCAGACCTGCATGACAAGGACGAATCCATCTTTCAGGCGCTGATGACCGCGATTGTCGAACATCAGCTGCTGCCGGGGAGCAAGCTGCCGGAAGAGGCGCTGGCCGAGGTCTTTGGCGTGAGCCGCACGGGCATCCGCAAGGTGCTGCAGCGACTCGCCGCTGTGCAAATGGTCACCTTAACGCCCAAGCGTGGTGCACACGTCGCCAGCCCGACGGTTGAAGAGGCGCAGCATATCTTCCGCACCCGCGCGCTGCTGGAGGTCGCCAACCTGCCGGACGTGCTGGCGCATTGTCAGCCGCCGCATCTTGCCGCGCTGGAGGCCATTATTCGCCAGGAGCAGCAGGCGCACGAGGCGTACGACGGCCCGGCGGCGATTCGCCACTCCGCCAATTTTCACATTCAGCTGCAGGCCATCTCCGGCAACCAGGTGCTGACGGAGATGGTGACCGGCCTGAGCCAGCGCTCCTCGCTGGTGATTGCTACCTGGGGCGCGCCGTGGCGTCAGGGTTGCCGCTGCAACGATCACGAACAGCTTGTGGATCTGCTGCGTCAGAAAGCGCTCCAGCCGCTAAGCGAAGCCTTAATGCACCATTTTGAACATATCGTCGCCAGCCTCTGCTTCGAGCGGGCAGGTGAGTGTCTGCCTGATTTCGCCCGGCTGTTTGCCGGTCACAAGGAGTCGTAATGCCCTCTGTTTGTATACAAGTGATCAACCCCAACACCAGCCTCGCGATGACCGAAACCATCGGCGCGGCGGCCCGCGCGGTGGCGGCACCGGGCACGGAAATCCTCGCGGTCTGCCCGAGCGCGGGCGTGCCGTCTATCGAAGGCCATTTTGATGAGGCCATCGCTGCCGTGGGGGTGCTTGAACAAATCAAACTCGGCAGGCAGCAGGGCGTGGACGGTCACGTCATCGCCTGCTTTGGCGATCCGGGTCTGCTGGCGGCGCGCGAGCTGGCGCAGGGGCCGGTTGTGGGCATTGCGGAAGCCGCCATGCATATGGCGACGCTGGTGGCGACGCGCTTTTCAGTGGTCACCACGCTGCCGCGCACGCTGATTATTGCCCGTCATCTGCTGCATCAGTATGGCTTTCAGGATCGCTGCGCGGCGCTGCACGCTATCGATCTCCCGGTGCTGGCACTGGAAGACGGTAGCGGTCTGGCGCAGGAAAAAGTGCGCGCGCGCTGTATACAGGCGCTGAAAGAGGACGGATGCGGTGCCATTGTGCTGGGCTGCGGCGGTATGGCGACGCTGGCGCAGGAGCTGACGCGCGAGCTGCGCGTACCGGTGATCGACGGCGTCAGCGCCGCGGTGAAGATGGTGGAATCGCTGGTGGCGCTGGGGCTGTCGACCAGCAAGCATGGCGATTTGGCCTTCCCGGAGAAAAAAGTATTAAGCGGACCATTTCAGGCATTAAATCCATTTTAAATTAAGGGGTGGCTATGGCGCATTTTGAACAGGATTACCCGCGGGATCTGCGCGGTTACGCGGGCAACCCGCCGCACGCGCAGTGGCCAAATCAGGCGCGCATCGCGGTGCAGTTTGTCCTCAATTATGAAGAGGGGGCGGAAAACCACGTTCTGCACGGCGATGCCGGGTCTGAGCAGTTCCTGTCGGACATCATCGGTGCGGCCAGCTACCCTGACAGACACATGTCGATGGACTCCCTCTACGAATACGGCGGCCGTGCAGGGTTCTGGCGGATCCACAATGAATTTCAAAAGCGCGGCCTGCCGCTGACGGTCTTCGGCGTGGCGATGGCGCTGGCGCGTCACCCGGAGATCGTCGAGGCGATCAAAGCGGCAGACTACGACGTGGTCAGCCACGGCTGGCGCTGGATCCACTATCAGAGCATGGACATCAACCAGGAGCGCGAGCATCTGCATAAAGCGGTGCATGTCCTGACGGATCTGTTCGGCAAGCCGCCAGCGGGCTGGTACACCGGGCGCGACAGCCCCAATACGCGTCAGCTGGTGGTGGAGCACGGCGGCTTCGACTACGACAGCGACTACTACGGCGACGACTTACCCTTCTGGACGGAAGTAGCCTGCAGCGACGGCACCCGCAAACTGCACCTGATTGTGCCCTACACGCTGGATGCAAACGACATGCGCTTTGCCACCGCGCAGGGGTTTAATACCGCCGAGCAGTTTTATACCTATCTGAAGGACAGTTTTGACGTGCTGTACGAAGAGGGGGAAAGCGCGCCGAAGATGATGTCCATCGGCATGCACTGCCGTCTGCTGGGGCGGCCGGGGCGTTTTCGCGCGCTGCAGCGGTTTCTTGATTACGTGCAGCAGCATGAGCGGGTGTGGGTCTGTACCCGCCAGCAGATTGCTGAGCACTGGCGGGAAGTGCATCCGTTTCAGAAATAATTGTGCCGTGTTTTGCCGGGTGGCGGCTGCGCCTTACCCGGCCTACAGGACGTCGCATGCCCGTTGGTGTTACACCATCAAACTCACCTGCGCCGCCACAATGCGCCACCCGTAGGCAAACCGCACCCACGTCTGCTGCTGGCGGCCAATGCGTTCCGTGCCCTCGCGGGTAAATTCGGTGCTGCACACCGCGTAATCTTCCCCGAAGGTGGTAATCACGGTGTGACGCAACGTCCTCTGTAACCCAGTGGACGGGCGCGCCGTGCGAAAGGCGCGGATTTCATCAATACCGTACAGATTCTCACCCGCCCCCAGACGCACCGTGTTTTTGTCGTGCCAGAACAGCTCGTCCAGTACCGCAACGTTGTTGCTCACCAGCGCGTCTTCATAGCGGTAAAACGCGGCCGTCACTTCCGCCACGACCCACGGGAGGTTAATGTCATCGTGATTCATCATGCTGCAATCTCCGCCGGACGGGCATCGGTGATTCCACTCTCCTCCAGCACGCGCGCGACGCGCAGGCAGGCCTGCTCGTTAAACGGCGCGGCAATCAGCTGCAGGCCAATTGGCATTCCCCGCGTGGTGCGCAGCGGAACGGTGGTAACGGGTAAGCCTAAAAACGAAATCGGCTGGGTCAGCATCCCCATGCTGGCGCGAATGGGGAGCGGCTGGCCGTTAATTTCCATGGATTGCTCGCCCGCCAGCGTGGCGCTGCGCGGGGTGGCCGGGGCGATCAGCACGTCGGCCTGCGCGAATAAGGTTTTAAACGCCTGCCGGGCGTGCGCGCGAAACCGCTGGGCCTGAATGTACCAGGCGGAGGGGATCATTGCGCCTGCCAGCAGTCTTTCCCTGGAGTGCGGCTCAAAACGCTCAGGCTCGCGGCGAAGCGCGGGCAGGTACTGGTTTCCCCCTTCGGAGGCGCTGATGATAAACGCCGCGGCGCGCGCCAGCTCGGCGTCCGGGAACTGCAGCTCATCCTGCACGTCGAGCGCCTTCGCCACCCGCGCCAAGGCGTCTCTGGCCTCTGTGTCGCACCAGGTGGTGAAATAGCCGCCGAGCACCGCGCAGCGCAGGCCCTCCAGGCCGCGGTCGAGCAGGGGACGCGTCAGTTCGCGCGGATGTTCAGCCTGAAAACCGTCGCTGCCGTCACGCCCCTGCAGCGCGTCGTACACGGATGCCAGATCGCATACGCGGCGGGCAAAGGGGCCGATGTGATCCAGACTCGCGACAAACGGATGGCTGCCGGAGCGCGACAGGCGACCAAAGGTTGGCTTCAGGCCATATATTCCGCATAGGGACGCCGGGACGCGAATCGAGCCGTTGGTGTCGGTGCCGAGCGAAAAGTGCACCAGCCCGGCGGCCACGGCGGCGGCCGAACCGCCGGATGAACCGCCCGCAATACGCGCCAGGTCGTGCGGGTTACGCGTCGTGCCGTAGTGGCTGTTTTCAGTGGTAAAGCCGTAGGCGTAGGCGTCCATATTCACCATGCCGGTCAGCAGCCCGCCCGCGCTGCGCAGCTGGCGCACCGCGAAGCTGTCAGCGGTCGCGGCAGTGTGCTGGCTGAACAGCTCAGCACCGGCCAGGGTGGTATGGCCGGCAACGTCAAACAGGTTTTTCACCGCATAGGGCACGCCCGCCAGCTGCGGCAGCGGGCGCTTTTCGCGTCGCAGGGTGTCGATATTCCCGGCCTCGGCGAGCATGCGTTTTTCCGTCACGGCGGTCCAGGCGTTGATCTGCGGATTAACGCGCGCAATCGCCTCCAGCGTCTGGCGGGCAATCTCGCGAGCGCTCAGCTCGCCTGCGCCAAGCGCCTGCTGAATATCGCCGATACTCATCTCGTGTAGCCTCATGCTTTATACACTCCTGCGATCTCCAGACGGTCATCGAGCGGCAGCGCCATCAGCGGCGCGGCCAGGGTGGCAATGCGGCTGAACTGCAATTGCAGCTCGGCGCGGCGGGTATCGTCCAGCGTCACGCCGAGCACGGACTCCATCTGCGCCAGATAGGCTTGCCAGTCGGGTTGTGGTGTCGTCATTGTTTCTCCTCAGAATCCGGCGGCCGCGCCGTTGCTGCGCGGGTCAAATGCTCCTTCGAACAGGCCGTTGGGGTGGCGAACAATCGCCCCCGCGTGGCCCATGGCTTCGCTAAAGTCAGGGAAGATTTCCACCTCATGTCCGAGTTCCTGAAGCCGTGAGACCGTCTCAGCGGTAAAGCGTCCTTCCAGTTTTAACGTGTCCGAGGTTTGTCCCCAGGTCCGTCCCAGCAGCCAGCGCGGGCGGGAGATGCTCTCCTGCAGGGGCACGCCCTGAATCGCGTAGCGGGTAAAGAGCGTGGCCTGGGTTTGCGGCTGCCCGTCGCCGCCCATCGAGCCGTAAACCATCACGCGTCCGTCACGAAGGCGTGCCGCCGCCGGGTTCAGGGTGTGGAAAGGCTGTTTGCCCGGCGCGAGAGCCAGAAGATGGTCGGGATCGAGGCTGAAAGACGCGCCGCGGTTCTGCCAGACGATGCCGGTATCGGGCAGCACCACGCCGCTGCCGAACTCGTGATAAATGCTCTGGATAAACGACACGGCAAGGCCGCTGCTATCCATCACGCCCATCCACACCGTATCGCCGGGGCCTTTTCCGCTGCCCCACGGCGCGGCGCGGCCGTCGTCAACCTTGTCGGCAAGCGCCTGAAGGGCAGCGGGGTCCAGCAGGCTCTGGATATCGGTTTTCAGCTCGCGCGGGTCGGTGATATGGGCATCGCGCAGGCCAAAGGCCAGCTTGGTGGCTTCAACGATGCGGTGAATGGTGTCGGCATCGTCGGCCTCCGCCATGTTCAGCCGGTCGGTGATGCCGAGGATCGCCAGCGAGACCAGCCCCTGCGTCGGCGGGGCGAGGTTAAACACCTCACCTTGCTGGTGCTGCAGCGTCAGCGGCGCGGTGCGTCGGGCAGCGTGCGCGTGTAAATCGTCCAGCGTCACGGGCAGGCCCAGCGCCTCCATGCCGTGTGCCAGCACGTCCGCCAGCGGGCCGCGATAAAAGCTGTCCAGACCGTCTTCCACCAGGCGCGTAAGGGTAGACGCCATGGCCGGTTGATAAAAGCGGCTGCCGACCTCTGGCGGTTTACCGTCTACCAGCCAGGTTTCCGCAAAACCGGGGATATCTTTCAGCTCGTCAAATTTGCTCGCCGTGGCATGGGCCTGAGACGGCGTGACCGGCGTGCCGTTTTGCGCATACTCAATGGCGTCGGCCAGCAGGCGGGCCAGCGGCAGCGCCTTGCCGGTCATCTCGCGCGAGACCTTAAGCGCCTCGTCCCAGCCGCTCACCGTGCCGGCGACGGTTAGCGCCGCCTGAGGCCCGCGATGGGGGATCTGTGCCAGCCCGTTGTAGGCGGCGAACGTTGCGCGCGATCCCGCCGCCCCGCTGGCATCAATGGCGATCGGGTCGCCCTGCGGGGGGACAATAAGCCAGAAGCCATCGCCACCCAGCCCGTTCATGTGCGGATAAACTACGGCGATGGTGGCCGCAGCCGCCACCATCGCTTCGATGGCGCTGCCACCTTCGCGCAGCACCGCCAGCGCGCTCTGGCTGGCAAGGTGGTGAGGCGCAACGGCCATCCCGCGTGTGGAAACATTACTGTGCATGAAGAATCCTCATAACCCTGAAAGTCACAAGGTGCTGCAAAAGCTGTTCCAGTTCTGAAAGAAAAGTTTCAGTAAACTGGCACGTATAATGAAAGGCAAAATATGATGAAACAAAAGTTACAGAGGCGCTATGGAACAACTGGATGAACGTTTGAAGGCACAATACCCGTCGCTGTCGCCGCAGGAGCAGCGGGTGGCGGATTTTATTTTCGATCATTTTGACGACCTGATTAGCTACAACAGCGCCGAGCTGGCGCAGCTGAGCGGAGTATCGAAAGCCACGGTCAGCCGTCTGTTTAAGCGGCTGGGCTATGAGAAATATAAGGATATGCGCGACGAGCTGCGCACCCTGCGCCAGAGCGGGATGCCGCTCACCGATAACCGCGATGCGGTGCAGGGCAACACGCTGCTGGCGCGCCACTATAAGCAGGAGATGGCGAACCTGACCCAGTGGGTCAATGCCCTCGACGCGCAGCAGTTTGCCGAGGCGATGGCCTGCATGGTGAAGGCGCGGCGCATTGTCATCATCGGCATGCGTAACGCCTATCCGGCGGCGCTGCACCTGCGCCAGCAGCTGCTGCAGGCGCGCGGTCAGGTGCTGGTGCTGCCGCAGCCGGGGCAGAGCCTGAGTGAAGAGCTGGTGGATTTAACGCCGGACGATCTGGTGGTCATGATGGCGTTTCGCCGCCGCCCGCGCATTATCCGCCCGCTGATGCAGCAGCTTCAGAGCAGCGGCATTCCGGTGCTGCTGATGTGCGAGCCGCAGGCCCACAGCCTGTTTCCGCTGGCGAGCTGGCAGCTCTGCGCGCCGCTGGACAGCGTCTCGGCCTATGACAGCTATTCGTCGGTCAATAGCCTAATCAACCTGCTGGCGAACGCTTTTCTGCATGAGATCCTCGATAAAGGCCGTCCGCGCATTCACGAGATTGCCTCTCTCTATCAGCAGCTGGACGAACTGGAACAACGATAATGGGGCATCAGGCTGGTGCTTTGCATTAAAATGGTGCGAAAGGTCGGGGCGAAAATGGAGAGTATTTTCGCCCAGACCGCGTTATAACAGGCTTTATAAGAAAATTCCCCGCTTCGCTTTATCTGGCACATTAGTTGCAAAATCACTATCAAAGAATCTTTTGTTTCATGTTAACGTTACGGGGAAGAACCATGAAAAAACTGTTAATTGCGCTGGCCGGGGCCGTCTGTCTGTTCACCAACCTGCCGGCAAAAGCTGACCAGCTTCAGGATATCGAGAAGCGCGGCACCATCCGCATTGCCGTTCCGCAGGACTTCCCGCCGTTTGGCTCGGTCGGGACCGATCTCCAGCCGCAGGGCTATGACATCGACATGGCGCGTTACCTGGCCAAACAGATGAAGCTCAAGCTGCAGCTGGTGCCGGTGACCAGCGCCAACCGCGTGCCGTACCTGCAAACCGATAAGGTGGACCTGGTCATTTCAAGCCTCGGTAAAAACCCGGAACGCGAGAAGGTGATCGACTTTAGCCGCGCCTATGCGCCGTTCTTCCTCGGCGTATTTGGCCCGAAAGGAGCCGAGCTGAAAGACGCCGCCGCGCTGAGCGGAAAAACCATCGGCGTGACGCGCGGAGCCGTGGAGGACATGGTGCTGACCGGCCTGGCGCCGAAAGACGCTGACGTGAAGCGCTATGAAGACAATAACACCACGCTCTCCGCTTACCTCTCCGGCCAGGTGCAGTACGTGGCAACCGGCAATCTTGTGGTGGCGGCTATTTCGCGTCAGAACGCGGCTAAAGCCCCGGTGCCGAGCTTTATGCTGAAAGACTCGCCGTGCTTTATTGGCCTGAAGAAGAACGAAGCGGCCCTGAAGGCAAAAGTGGATGCGCTGATTGAACAGGGCATTAAGGACGGCACGCTGAACGGCCTGTCTGAGCAATGGCTGAAGGCTCCGCTGCCGGCAAATCTTGGCGCCTGAGCCGATGACGGAGCAACTTGATTTCTCCGCGCTCTGGCCGCACTGGCCGGAGCTGCTGGCGGGGCTGTGGGTCACCATTCAACTGACGGTGATGGCGACCGTCGGCGGCCTGGCGATAGGCATTTTCGGGGCGGCGATCCGCAGTGGACACACAACGTGGTACAGCCGGATCTGGGGCGGCTACGTGGAAATCATCCGCAACACGCCGTTTGTGGTACAGCTGTTTTTCATCGTCTTCGGCCTGCCGAATCTGGGGCTGAAGATGACGGCGGGGGAAGCGGCGCTGCTGGCCATGGTCGTGAACCTCGGCGCGTACAGCACCGAGATTATCCGTGCGGGCATTCAGGTCACGCCGAAAGGGCAGTGGGAAGCCGGACGCGTGCTGGGCCTGACCCGGCTGCAGACCTTTATCCGCGTGGTGCTGCCGCCCGCGCTGCAGCGCATTTACCCGGCTCTGGTGAGCCAGTGCATTATTGTGATGCTCGGCTCGTCGGTGGTGTCGCAGGTCTCGTATGAAGAGCTGACCTTCGCCGCCAACCTGATCCAGTCGAGAACGTTTCTGAGCTTTGAGGTCTATCTGGTGACCACCGGGATCTACTTAGCGCTGTCGATTACCCTGCGCCAGCTGATGATGGCGGCAGGACGGAAATGGCTGGGGGTGCAGGCATGATGACCACCTTTACCGACTGGGACATTATTCGCAACCTGCTGCTGGCCGGACGCTGGACGGTGCTGCTGTCGCTCGTGGCCTTCGTCGGCGGCGCGGTGGTGACGCTGCCGCTGTTGCTGCTGCGCCTGACGGGCGGACGCACGGTAAAGCGCATCATCCGCGGCTATATTGAGCTGTTTCAGGGCACGCCGCTGCTGATGCAGCTGTTCCTGGCCTTCTTCGGCGTGGCGCTGTTCGGCATTGACGTTTCGCCGTGGACCGCCGCGTCGCTGGCGCTCACGTTCTACACCAGCGCGTTTCTGCTCGACATCTGGTTTGGCAGTATTCGCGCCTTGCCAAAAGGGCAGTGGGAAGCGTCGCGCTGCCTTGGGCTGACCTTTGGCCAGACCCTGTTTCGCGTGGTCGCCCCGCAGGCGCTGCGCATCGGCATCGCCCCGACGGTCGGCTTTGCCGTGCAGGTGATCAAGGGCACCGCCCTGGCGTCGATTATCGGCTTTATCGAGCTGACCAAGGCCGGCACCATGCTGACCAACGTGACCTATCAGCCGTTTAAGGTCTTTGCGCTGGTGGCGCTGGGCTACTTTATTCTGTGTTATCCGCTGTCCCGCTACAGCCGCTATCTGGAGACGAAATTCAATGCCTCTCATCACCATTAATCAGGTGCAGAAGTACTACGGCGATAACCACGTGCTCAAGGGCGTCGATCTGGATATCGACATGGGCCAGGTGATTTCCATTATCGGGCGCAGCGGGTCGGGCAAAAGCACTCTGCTGCGCTGCATCAACGGTCTGGAAGGGTATCAGGACGGCAGCATCAAGCTTGGCGGTATGACCATTACGGACCGGGATTCCCAGGCGCGTGAAATCAGCCGCTCGGTCGGGATGGTGTTCCAGAGCTTCAACCTGTTCCCGCACATGACGGCGCTGGAGAACGTGATGCTCGCCCCGCGCCGGGTGCTGAAGAAAAGCGCCGCCGAATGCCGGGCGCTGGCGCAGCAGATGCTGGAGAAAGTGGGCTTAGGCGATCGCCTGGACTACTACCCGTCGAGCCTCTCCGGCGGCCAGCAGCAGCGCGTGGCAATTGCCCGGGCGCTGGCGATGTCGCCTAAAGTGTTACTGTGTGACGAGATCACCTCCGCGCTCGACCCGGAGCTGGTGGGCGAAGTGCTCAGGGTGCTTGAGCAGCTGGCGGCCGAAGGGATGACCCTGATCCTCGTGACCCATGAAATGAATTTTGCCCGCGAAGTGGGCGACCGCGTGGTGTTTATGCACCAGGGGAAAGTCTGGGAGCAGGGCGACAGCAAAACGCTGTTCGCCAACCCGCAGACCACCGAGCTGAAGCAGTTCATCTCCTCCGTGCGCGGCCTCAACTGATAAGGACTTAACAATGGATATCGCACACTTTCCGCAAATCAATCCGCCGCAGCGCCTGCTGATGGGGCCGGGCCCGATCAACGCCGACCCGCGCGTGCTGCGCGCCATGTCGAGCCAGCTGATCGGCCAGTACGATCCGGCCATGACCCACTACATGAACGAAGTGATGGCGCTCTATCGCGGCGTGTTTCGCACCGAAAACCGCTGGACGATGCTGGTGGACGGCACCTCCCGCGCGGGGATTGAAGCGATACTGGTCTCCGCCATCCGCCCGGGCGATAAAGTGCTGGTGCCGGTCTTTGGCCGCTTCGGTCACCTGCTGTGCGAAATTGCCCGCCGCTGCCGGGCTGAAGTGCATACCATCGAGGTGCCGTGGGGCGAGGTGTTTACCCCGGACCAGGTGGAGGATGCCATCAAACGTATTCGCCCGCGCCTGCTGCTGACCGTGCAGGGCGACACCTCCACCACCATGCTGCAGCCGCTCGCGGAGCTCGGGGCCATCTGCCGCCGCTACGACGTGCTGTTTTATACTGACGCCACCGCGTCGCTCGGCGGCAACGCGCTGGAGACCGACGCCTGGGGGCTGGACGCGGTTTCCGCCGGGATGCAGAAGTGCCTCGGCGGCCCGTCGGGCACGTCGCCGATCACCCTGAGCGCGCGCATGGAGGAGGCGATCCGCCGCCGTAAATGCGTCGAGGAAGGCATTCGCACCGACGCCCACCGCGACGGCGACGAGGAGATGATCTACTCCAACTACTTCGATCTCGGCATGGTGATGGACTACTGGGGGCCGGAACGCCTGAACCACCACACGGAAGCCACTACCGCGCTGTTTGGCGCCCGGGAATGCGCGCGGCTGATCCTGCAGGAAGGGCTGGATAACGGTATCGCGCGCCACAAGCTCCACGGCGATGCGCTGCTGAAGGGGATTCAGGCGATGGGGCTGGAGACCTTCGGCGACCTAAAGCACAAGATGAACAACGTGCTGGGCGTGGTCATCCCGCAGGGCGTTAACGGTGACCAGGTGCGCAAGCTGATGCTGGAGGATTTCGGGATTGAAATCGGCACCTCGTTTGGCCCGCTGCACGGCAAAGTGTGGCGCATTGGCACCATGGGCTATAACGCGCGCAAAGACTGCGTGATGACCACCCTGAGCGCGCTGGAGTCGGTGCTTAACTACCTGAAATTCACGACCACGCAGGGGGCGGCGATGCAGGCCGCGTGGGACCACTATCGCCTCGAGACGCCGCAATGAGCCCGGCGGCAGAACGGGTGATGGCGCGCGCCGACGCGCTGGCCGCCATCAGCGAAACCCCGGATGCGCTGACGAGGGTATATCTCTCCACGCAGCATCTGCAGGCCAACCAGCTGGTCGGAGAGTGGATGCGCCAGGCGGGAATGACCGTCTGGCAGGACAGCGTGGGCAATATCTGCGGACGCTATGAAGGCGCGCAGGAAGGGGCGCAGGCGGTGCTGCTCGGCTCGCATCTGGATACCGTGCGCAACGCCGGGCGCTACGACGGCATGCTCGGGGTGCTCACGGCCATCGAAGTGGTGGACAGCCTGCATCAGCAGGGGCTGCATCTGGCCCAGGCGATTGAGATTGTCGGCTTTGGCGACGAAGAGGGAACCCGTTTTGGGATCACCCTGTTAGGCAGCCGCGGCATCACTGGCACCTGGCCGCAGGGCTGGCTGGAGACCTGTGATGCTCACGGAATCAGCGTGGCGCAGGCGATGGTGCAGGCCGGGCTCGATCCCGCCCGCGTGGCGCTGGCGGCACGCCATCAGGACGATTTCAGCGCCTGTCTGGAGCTGCACATCGAACAGGGACCGTGTCTGGAGCAGGAAGGGCTGGCGCTGGGGGTGGTGGAAGCCATTAACGGCGCGCGCCGCCTTAACTGCCGCTTTACCGGCGAGGCCGGGCATGCGGGCACCGTGCCGATGAACCACCGCAAAGATGCGCTGGCCGCCGCCGCCGAATGGATGGTACTGATTGAAAACACCCCCCGACAACGCGGCGGCAATCTGGTGGCGACGGTCGGTGAGCTGCGCTGCCTGCCGGGTGCGGTCAACGTGATCCCCGGGGAGGTTACGCTCTCGCTGGATATTCGCGGCCCGCAGGATGCCCCGCTTGACGCGCTGCTCACTGAACTGCTGGCGCAGGCGCAGACGATAGCTGCCCGGCGAGGGATGCGTTTTACATCCGAAGAGTTTTACCGGATCGCCGCCACGCCGTGCGATGCGCGTTTGCAGCATCTGCTGGGGCAAGCCGTTGAATCGGTGCAGGGGCGCTCATTATCGCTGCCCAGCGGCGCCGGGCATGACACCATTGCTCTGGCGGAACGCTGGCCGGTCGGAATGCTGTTCGTACGCTGCAAAGGAGGCGTCAGCCACCATCCGGCGGAATCGGTGATGGCTGAGGATGTTGCCCTGGCGATTGAGGCGTTTGGGCGGGCGGTAAGAACGCTTGGTGCGATCTGAGTGTTGCCCGGCGGCGCTGCGCTTGCACGGGCCTACGGGATGGGTAGGCCGGGTAAGCGGCAGCGCCACCCGGCAAGGAATCACATCACTCCAGCCCCAGCGTATATTGCGCGATTTTAAAGTAGATAATCAGCCCGGTACCGTCGATAAGCGTCGCGATAAACGGCGCGGAGACGACCGCCGGGTCAATGCCGCAGCGCTTAAGCACCATGGGGATCACGGACGAGACGATGGCGCTCCACAGCGTAATGCACACCAGCGTCAGGCTGACGATAAGCGTGATTTCCAGCCCAATCCCCATCATCCAGGCGCGAATACACCCGGCAATCCCTAGCGTGGCGGCAATCATCAGCGACGTGGTCATCTCTTTTCGCAGCACGCGGGCAACGTCGCGCAGGTGTACTTCCCCCAGCGCCATGGCGCGCACCAGCGTGGAGGTGATCTGTGTCCCGCTGTTGCCACCCGTACCTATCAGCAGCGGAATAAAGAACGCCAGCGCGATGGCGGACTCCAGCGCCTCTTCAAAATGCTGAATGACCGAGCTGGTATAGGCTTCGGCGACAAACAGCAGCAGCAGCCAGACGGAGCGTTTCTTCCACAGGCTGTACGGGCTGGTTTCCAGATAGGGCTTCTCCAGCGGCAGCGTCGCCCCCTGAAGCTGGGCATCTTCGGTGACGTCATCTTCCAGCAGATGCGCAATTTCACGTTCGGTGAGGCAGCCGACGAGCTTGCCGTGGGTGACCACCGGCACGACATCTGCGCCGCCGTGCGCCAGCAGTCCGGCAACATCGGCACGTTCATCCTCCGGTTTGACCTGCAAAAACTGCGAAATCATCAGCGATTTCACCGGCTGTACCGTCTCGGCGGTTTGCAGCAATTTGCGCACGGCAATCATGCCCTCCAGGCGGCCATTGTCTTCAATAAAAATATGCGACGGAATATCATCGTCTTTTAATTTTTCGAAGAATTGCTCGCGCGCCAGCGCCACGCATAATGAAATATCGAGGACGATAAAATCGGTATTCATATATTGCGCGATAGCGCTGTCATTGAATGCCAGATTTTGGTTGTGAATAGCGTAAGACATAGTGAATTCCCTTTGAATAATAAAATCTCTCAGGGGCGAGCAAGACAGGGCATGTCGAAGAGGAGATCCCCACGTCCTGGGTTCAGCACTGTACACCGTATCCCGCAAGGGAAGTTATACTGACAAAGCCTTGATTCGACAGTGCCTGTTTTACCCTGTGTCGGTTCTCTCGAACCCACCAGAGCGATAACGTGTATTTGTACAGGAGCCTCGCCATAACGAGATCGTTGTATACCCGTCATACTTCAAGTTGCAGGTGCGTTGGCTGCACTCACTCACCCCAGTCACGTACTTATGTACGCTCCTAGGGATTCGTTCCCTTGCCGCCTTCCTGCAACTCGAATTATTTAGGGTATAAAACGAGAGAAATAATACGCTTATTTGATATTGCCGCTCAGGAAATTAAATAATGTTTAAGAACGGTTTAGGAGAATCTTATTAATAAAGCGTTGACGGTTTATTTAAGATAATTCATTTCTAATGGAGGATTAAATAATCAACGGAGGAGAGGGAAATGGCGTGGTTTGATAATCTGCTGAATCATTTTGCGCTGTATCCGGCACATCTGTTCGCGCTGTTATTTATGATGGCGCTGAGTAAATCGACGGTGCTGATCTCCTCCGTGCTGCCTCCCGCCTCGGTGATGCTGCTGACGGGCATTACCGTTAGCCAGGCGAGTATGCATCCGGCGCTGGCGTGGCTGGCCGTGGTGATGGGGGCAACGGCGGGGTCGGTGCTGAACTACCACATCGGCCAGCTGATGGGGCACACCCGGCTGGTCACGCGTTTCACCTCAAAGCATGCCGATAAGTTCTTACGGGTACAGCATCAGCTGCAAAAGAACGGTGTCATCGTGCTTTTTACGTCGCGTTTTCTGGCGGTATTGCGTTACATCGTCCCGCTGGCGGCGGGGATGCTCAGGCTGAATGCAGTCAAGGTCTACGCCGTCAGCCTGCTTTCCGCCTGCGTATGGGCGGCGCTGTATGTCGGCGCGGTCACCGGCATCAGCGCCCTTTGAGTTACAAACTTCCCATTCCGCCGTCTACCAGCAGCTCCGTTCCTACCGTATAGCTCGACTCGTCGGAGGCCAGATAGAGCGCGGCTTTTGCCAGCTCCGTCGTCGAGCCCATTCTGCCCAGCGGCACCAGCTTAATGACCTCTGACATCATTGCGTTAAGCGCCTCCTCGCTTAAGCCCGTTTTGGTAAAGGCCGGGGTTTCCACCGGGCCGGGGCTCAGGCCGTTGACGCGGATCCCGCGCGGCAGCAGCTCCGCCGACAGCGTACGCGCCAGCGACAGCAGGGCGGCCTTGCTCGCGGCATATACGCTGCTGGTGGGCAGGCCGATGCGCGCGCTGACGGAGCCGCAGAGGATCACCGAGGACGGATTATTCAGCAGCGGCAGCAGCGCCTGAATTAAAAAGAACGGTCCCTTCAGGTTGATGCCCAGCAGACGATCCCAGGCATCCTCCTGCCACGCTTCCAGCGGGGCGTGCGTCACGTCGCCGGCGTTGAGAAACACCGCGTCCAGGCGCGGCCAGCGGGCGGCGAGGGTCTCCGCCAGCGCTTTTTGCGAAGCAATATCTCCCGCATCGGCCGGGATCACCCAGGCCTTATCGCCCAGAATGCGCTCTGCTTCGGCGAGGGTGTCCGGGTTGCGCCCGGTGACGGCAACGCGTGCGCCTTCGGCGATGAACGCCTGCGCGGTGGCAAGACCGATGCCGCTGGTGCCGCCGGTAATCAGCGTATATTTATCTGTTAAACGACCCATGTTCTTCTCCTGAAATGTCTCTGGAGAAAGCACTATAGAAACGTTAGTATCGAAAGGAAACCAGGTACCAAATGGATACTAACGAGGCAAGAGGTGTGCTATGGCAGAAATGCTGGATGTGGCCTGCGAAAAAAAATCTGAGGCCTATACCTGCCCGATGACGCAGTTTGTAAACCTGATCTCCGGCAAATGGGCGATCCCCATTCTCTATCGTCTGATTGTGTTCAATACGCCCGTTCGCTTTGGCGATCTGCTGCGGGCGGCAGCGCCAATTACGCAAAAAGAGCTGACGAAGCAGCTTAGGCTGTTTGAGCAGCGCGGGCTGGTGACGCGTACGGTCTACCCGGAAATTCCGCCGCGCGTGGAATATCAAATCACCGCGCTCGGGTTAACCCTGCAAAATGCGCTCTCACCGCTGGCCGCCTGGATGAGCGAGTACGGCGACCAGCTGGAGCGTTAGGCTACTGTTTCACGTAGCGCGGTGCCGGAATACCGGTACGCGCGCTGTTAAACAGCTCAAGACGTGCCGTTTCGTAGCGATCCCACAGGCCAGCGTCATGCATCGGTGGGATGGTGATCGGTTCGCCCTGATCCAGACCCGCCAGCGAGGCATCCACCATATCGTCAGTGGTCATTACCGAGCCTTCCGGCAGATCGTTAACCGTGACGCCCGAATGGCTCCAGATCTCCGTCGCGGTGGCGGCAGGCAGCACGGCCTGAATGCGCACGTTGCTGTCGGCAAACTCTTCCTGCAGCCCGCGGGTAAAGCTAAGTACCCACGCCTTGGTAGCGCTGTAGAGCGCGCTGCCCGCCCGCACGTGCAGGGCCAGCACGGACGCGATACTGATCAGCGTGCCGCGGTTATTCTGCGCCAGGCGCGGCAGGATAGCGTAGGTTAAACGCATCAGCGCCGTGGTGTTCAGCGTGTTAATTGCCTGATGCTGCGCCACATCACCTGCGAGGAATGGTGCCATCTGCGCGGTGCCCGCGTTGTTAACCAGCGTATCGATGGCGGTATTGCTGCGCAGTTCCTCTTCCACGGCGCGGATCCCGGCTTCATCCGTCAGATCGGCCACCAGAACATCGACCGCGACGCCATAGCGCTCGCGCAGGTCGGTGGCCAGCGCCTGCAGCCGTTCCTCACGACGGGCGACCAGCACCAGGTTGACCCCGCGTGCGGCAAGACGATCGGCATAAACGGCACCAATTCCGGAAGACGCACCCGTGATCAGGGCGGTAGTGATTTGCGTAGTCATCGTGTGTTACCTCAAAGCAGAGTGGGTTATTTGGTTTCAATATGAAACTTAATTAACTCTCTGTGATTTGGTTTTATAATGCAACCATTTCTTGCGATCATTTTGTGCTTTTGCCGTCGGGCGCGATCAGGAGGGGAGTTTTGCCACGATCTGCTCAGGCGTCAGTTCGCGCCCGTCGTCGGCGATAAGCGCCAGTTTACGCAGGGGTTTACGCTTTTCGGTATCGACCAGTACGGTGCCGCATTCGTTTTCAGCAAACAAAAATTCATTGCCCCACTGCGACAGGGCAACCAGCACCGTCTGCAGGGCGCGCCCCTTATCGGTCAGGACATACTCCTGCCAGGCGCTACCGTCGGAGGCGGGACGCAGCGTGAGGATGCCTTCGTCAACCAGCAGCTTTAGCCGCGCGGTCAGCATGTTTTTCGCAATACCGAGGCTTTTCTGAAACTCGCCGAAGCGCGTCACCCCGCGGAGCGCGTCGCGAACAATCAGCAGCGACCACCAGTCGCCGATGATATCCAGCGAACGGGCGACGGGGCAGGTGCTCTCTTCAAGGCGGGTACGTTTCACAGCAAATTCTCCGGTGGGGTATGGTTTTATTATAAAACTAATCGGCACACACCGTAAGCAGGTTAATCATCAGTTTGAGAAATGCTTCCCGGAAAATTGTCACGAATCTGTCACACTGAACGCGACATTTTAAAACGAGTGAGGAATTAGGGATGAGAAAAGCACTACTCGCGCTGGCAGTCGCCGGTTCCATTTCAGCAACGTTTGGCGTGCAGGCGCAAGAGACGCCGGAAGGGTATCAGCTGGAGCAAGTTTTAATCATGAGTCGTCACAACCTGCGCGCGCCGCTTGCCAACAACGGCAGCGTGCTGGAGCAATCGACGCCGAAGCAGTGGCCAGAGTGGGAGGTGCCGGGCGGTCAGCTCACCACCAAAGGCGGCGTGCTGGAGGTCTATATGGGCCATTACATGCGCGAGTGGCTGGCACAGCAGGGAATGATCAAGACCGGCGAATGCCCGCCAGCGGATAGCGTTTATGCTTATGCCAACAGCCTGCAGCGTACCGTCGCGACCGCGCAATTCTTCATTACCGGCGCGTTCCCGGGGTGCGATGTGCCCGTACATCATCAGGAAAAAATGGGCACCATGGACCCGACCTTCAACCCGGTGATTACCGATAGCTCGCCTGAGTTCCGCGAAAAAGCGCTGAAGGCGATGGAGGCCGAGCGGCAGAAAATGCAGCTTACAGAAAGCTATAAGCTGCTGGAGCAGATGACGAACTACGCCGATTCCCCGTCGTGCAAAGAGAAAAAGGTCTGTTCGCTGGCGGACGCGAAAGATACCTTCAGCGCCGATTATGAAAAAGAGCCAGGTGTATCCGGGCCGCTGAAAGTGGGTAACTCGCTGGTCGATGCGTTCACGCTGCAGTATTACGAAGGTTTCCCGGCCGACCAGGTGGCCTGGGGTGAAATCAAAACTGACCAGCAGTGGCGTGTGCTGTCGAAGCTGAAAAACGGTTACCAGGACTCGCTCTTTACCTCCACCGAGGTGGCGCAAAACGTGGCGAAACCGCTGGTGAAATATATTGATAAAACGCTGGTCACCGAACAGGCAAAAGCGCCGAAAATCACCCTGCTGGTGGGGCATGATTCGAACATTGCTTCCCTGCTCACCGCGCTGGATTTCAAACCGTACCAGCTGCACGACCAGCAGGAGCGCACCCCGATTGGCGGCAAAATTGTCTTCCAGCGCTGGCATGACAAAAATGCCAACCAGGAGCTGATGAAAATTGAGTATGTTTATCAGAGCTCGGAGCAGCTGCGTAACGCCAGCGTGCTGTCGCTGCAATCTCCGGCGCAGCGCGTGACGCTGGAGCTGAAAGGTTGCCCGGTGGATGCGAACGGTTTCTGCCCTGTCGATAAATTCAATGCGGTGATGAACAACGCGGCGAAGTAAAAAGAGAACCCCCCGCTGCGGCGGGGGGAAACGTTTAGACGTTTTTACGTTCGATGGTTTGCTCGCCCCAGAAGAGCGAGTCTTTGTCCGTCTTTTCGAAGGCGCGGACCAGCACCTCATCGTTACCTTCCTCCCAAATCTGCTCGGCCAGCTTCTCATCGTACTTCGCGACTTCAAAGATAGCTTCGGCAATCTCCGGAGAGGTGTTGCGTAAACTTGCCCATTCGCCCACGTGGTGAGCTTTGGATTCTTGAGTTGGCATGCTTGTCCTCCTGTTGGGTGTTAGCCGTTCAGTTTTTTGGCCAGACCCGCGACGTGTTCACCCTGATAGCGGGCGATAGACAGTTCTTCATTGCTGGGCTGGCGTGAGCCATCCCCACCGGCAATGGTGGTTGCACCGTACGGTGTGCCGCCACGTACCTGAGAAACATCAAATAACTCCTGTGCACCGTAGCCAATCGGCACGATCACCATTCCGTGGTGAGCAAGGGTAGTCCAGGTGGAGGTAATGGTCTGTTCCTGGCCGCCGCCAGTCCCGGTGGAGCTGAAGACGCTGGCGAGTTTGCCGTATAGCGCGCCTGAAGCCCACAGGCCGCCCGTCTGGTCGAGGAAGGTACGCATCTGGCCGGACATATTGCCGAAGCGGGTTGGGGTGCCAAAGATAATGGCATCGTAGTCAGCCAGTTCCTGCGGGGTGGCAACCGGGGCATTTTGCGTTTTCCCCCCGGCCTTCGCGAAGGCTTCTGCCTGCATGGTTTCCGGTACGCGCTTCACCACAACCTCAACGCCGTCCACCCTGTTTGCACCCTCTGCTACCGCGTGAGCCATGGTTTCAATGTGTCCATACATGGAATAATAGAGCACCAGAACTTTTGCCATTTTGCATCACTCCTCGTTTGTTTTTTCTGACAGCGGATCGCTGCGCTCATTTAAAGATATGCCATCACGGCCAGACTGCAAAAATGAACGCCATTTCTTTGATTTATAACAATATGGTTACAAAAAGCCTTTGTAGCAAAGTGAAACAACTTTTTGGCGGCGCATTTTTAAAATGATAAGAAAGGTTTATGAATTACCGCCGCGTCATCTCACCCGAAAGAGTGAGATCATGTTGCAGAATATTACCTGTGGCTTGCCGGATAACCTCAGTCCACTAAGCTTAGTTTCACGCGGCAGAGATAAAGGGTTTGTCCCTGGGCCGCGAGGTGAAAGGATCCTCTTTTACTGAATGCAATATGATGTCTAATGTTTCACACACTGGAGGTTAGAGATGGCAAACCATCGTGGTGGTTCAGGTAATTTCGCTGAAGATCGTGAAAGAGCATCAGAAGCAGGCCGTAAAGGTGGCCAGCATAGCGGGGGTAATTTTAAAAATGATCCTCAACGCGCATCTGAGGCTGGCAAAAAAGGGGGTAAAAACAGCCACGGCAGCAGTAAGTAACACGCCGGGTTGAACCCCAGCCGCCGGGTTTTCCCGGCGGTTTTTTATTTCTGCAACATTGAACTGTAACCAAAGGCAACGCACACTAGAGAATTGATGTTAACTGCGAGTGCCGCATGTCTGTTTCACGCTTCAAATTTTCCGTTAAACCGCAGGAAGCCATCCTGATTCTCATCACCATGTTCTGGGGTGGGACGTTTTTGGCCGTCCAGTACGCGGTGACCCTCAGCGATCCGTTCTTTTTTGTTGGCCTGCGCTTTGCGACGGCGGCGATTGTCGTGGGGCTTTTCTCACTTAACACGCTGCGGGGCCTGACGCTCAAAGAGCTGAAGGCCGGCGTGGCGATTGGGGTGGCGATAGCGATGGGCTACAGCCTCCAGACCTGGGGATTGCAGACTATTTCCAGCAGCAAATCGGCGTTTATCACCGCCATGTATGTGCCTCTGGTGCCGCTACTGCAATGGCTGTGTCTGGGGCGGCTCCCGGGGCTGATGTCCTGCATCGGTATTGTGCTGGCGTTTATCGGCCTGATCCTGCTGGCCGGGCCGGAAAACAACCTGCTGGCGCTGGGGCCGGGCGAGATCATTACCCTGATCGGGGCGATTGCCATCGCGGCGGAAATTATTCTGATTAGCGCCTGGGCGGGCAAGGTGGACGTCAAGCGCGTGACGGTGGTGCAGCTCGCCACGGCGTCGCTGGTGGCGTTTGCGACGATGGTGCCGGCAGGGGAGTCCGTGCCGCCGATGTCCACCGGCCTGATCGTGGTCGCGCTGGGGCTGGGCATCTTTAGCGCCATTATTCAGGTCACCATGAACTGGGCGCAGCGCAGCGTGTCGCCGACGCGGGCGACGGTGATCTACACCGGTGAGCCGGTCTGGGCAGGGATTTTTGGACGACTCGCCGGCGAGCGTTTGCCGCTGCTGGCCCTGGTGGGCGCGGCATTTATTGTCGCCGGGGTGCTGGTGAGCGAGCTGAAGCTCAAGCGGAAGAAAAACGCGCTGCCAGAAGATGACAGCGCGACGTTAAATCACGAATCCTGATGCACCACCTCGCCCTGCTGCGCGGTCGCTTCCCGGCGGCTCAGCAGGGCGTTAAGCAGGATTGCCCCAAAGGTTGCCGTACCAATCCCGCCAATCGTAAATCCGCCCAGCGTCAGGGCGAAATCGCCTGCGCCCAGCACCAGCGTGACCGCCACCATAATCAGGTTGCTGTTCTGGCTGAGATCGACGCGGTGCTGCACCCAGATACGCGCCCCGGCCACGGCGATCAGACCAAACACCACAATCGATGCCCCGCCGATAACCGGCGACGGAATGGTGTGGATCAGCGCGCCGAATTTCGGTGAGAAACCGAGCAGCATCGCCATCACCGCCGCCGCCACGAACACCAGCGTCGAGTAGACCTTGGTCACCGCCATCACACCGATATTTTCGGCATAGGTGGTGACGCCGCTGCCGCCCACGGAGCCCGAGAGCATGGTCGCCAGACCGTCACCGACGAACGCGCGGCCCATGTACGGGTCCATACTGCGCCCGGTCATCCCCGCCACGGCCTTCAGGTGGCCCAGGTTCTCCGCCACCAGGATTACCGCGACAGGCGCGATAAGCATCATCGCCTGGGTGTTGAAGGTGGGGGAGGTGCTCTTCGGCAGACCGAACCAGGCGGCCTGATGAAGCAGCGTAAAATCAACCGGCTTGCCGAGGCCAAAAACGTTCGCCAGCAGGGCATAAACCAGACAGGCGACAATCAGCCCGACCAGAATCAGCAGCCGCTGGATCATCCCCCGCGTAAACACCGCCACCAGGCCGATGCACAGCACGGTGATCACCGCCATCCAGCTTTCAAACGGCGAGGCGGAGACGCTCCTGACCGCAATCGGTGCGAGGTTCAGGCCTATCGCCATCACCACGGCGCCGGTCACGACCGGGGGCATCATGCGCTCTATCCAGCGCGTGCCAATTTTCATCACCACCAGACCAATCAGGGTATACACCAGACCACAGGCGATGATGCCGCCGAGGGCCACGCTCAGGTTGGGGTTGATCCCCTGTCCGTTAAAACCGGTGGTGGCGATGACCACCCCCACGAAGGCGGCGCTGGATCCGAGATAGCTCGGCACGCGCCCGCCGGTGACAAAAAAGAACAGCAGCGTGCCGATACCCGACATCAGAATCGAGAGGTTGGGATCCAGGCCCATCAGCATCGGCATCAGCACCGTGGCGCCAAACATAGCGACCGCGTGCTGGACGCCCATGACCAGGGTTTGCCCGAGCGGGAGCCGTTCATCCGGCGCGACCACGCCTGTTTCTGTGGAGGTCGATTTCAACTGCCAGTGGGGAAATCCGAACATGGTCTGTCTCCTTAAGGCGGGTTAACAGGCGGGTCGCATAAGTGCGTGGTAGCCACGGTCAAACCACACCAGCCCTTGCGGCGCCGGGTGGCGAATAATCGAAACGATGTCGCAAAACAGAATGTCATGAGTACCGACGCTGACCACCTGGCTAATGCGGCAGTCAAACGAGGCCAGCGCATCCTCCAGGCGCGGGCAGCCCGTGTCGCCCGTCTCCCAGCGGGCGGCGGCGAAGCGTTCCTCCATCGGCGTTTTGCCGCCAAACAGGTTAGAAAGCGGCTCCTGCCCGGCGCTGAGGGTATTCACGCACAGCGTGCGGTTTTCGCTAAACGTCGGCCAGACGGACGCGCCGCGGTTCAGGCACACCAGCAGGGTGGGCGGTGAATCGGTGACGCTGCACACCGCGCTGGCGGTGAAGCCTGCCAGCCCCGCCGGGCCGTCGGTGGTGATGATGTTGACCGCCGCGCCGACGCAGGCCATGGCATCGCGAAAGGTTTGTTTATCCGGTGTCATCACTAACCTCCTTACGCCAGCCCGCAGGCATCGTCGAAGTCCAGACGCGGCAGGCGCCCGTACAGTTTGTTGGTATCGCCGTAGCCAATGTTGATCAGCAAATTGCTTTTAAGCGTTGTGCCGGTGAAAAAGGCGTCGTCAACTTTTTGTCGGTCAAAGCCCGACATCGGGCCGGTGTCCAGCCCCAGGGCGCGACAGGCGAAAATCAGGTAGGCGGCCTGCATTGAGCTGTTGCGAAAGGCGGTCTCTTCGGCATGCGCGGGGCTGGTGGTAAACCAGCTTCTGGCATCGCCGTGCGGGAACAGCGCGGGCAGGCGCTCGTAGAACTCGCTATCCCAGGCCACGATGGCCGTGACCGGGGCCGTGAGCGTTTTCTCCAGATTGCCGCTGGAGAGCGCAGGGCGCAGCTTCTCTTTTCCCTCCGCGCTTCGCACAAACACAATCCGCGCCGGGGAACAGTTGGCGGAGGTTGGCCCCCATTTCATCAGGTCGTAGATCTCGCGCAGCGTGTCGTCGCTGACCGGCAGATCCTGCCAGCCGTTATGGGTGCGTGCGCCGGTGAACAGCGTCTCCAGCGCGGTGGGATTAATGGCTTCGCTCATTACAGCTCCTTATAAAGCGGGTTCATGGCTGTGCAGCAGGCTGGCAAGCCC
The DNA here is from genome assembly GCF_034008295.1 of Enterobacter chinensis. Taxonomy (NCBI): domain Bacteria; kingdom Pseudomonadati; phylum Pseudomonadota; class Gammaproteobacteria; order Enterobacterales; family Enterobacteriaceae; genus Enterobacter; species Enterobacter chinensis. The sequence continues at coordinate 41,749 of NZ_JARDVI010000002.1, read as the reverse complement.
GTTCAGCAGCAGGGTGTTAAAGGTGTCCGGCTCGGTGACGTTGCAGGCATGCCCGCCCTGGCGCATCACCGCGCTGCGGCTGTGCGGGATCGCGTCCTGCAGCTCAGTCGAGCAGACAGAAGGCACCAGCATGTCGTCGGCGGAACAGATAATCTGTACCGGGCAGCGGATGCGCGCGGCATGGCGGCTGAAGTCGGCCTTTTTCAGGGCGCTGAGCCTGTGCAGCAGGTTGGTTTTTCCCTGGAAATGGGCCAGCGCCAGCGCCTCTTCTGCCTCCAGGCGGGGGGCGCGGGCGGCCATCCAGTCTGCCGGGTAGAGAAACAGCGGCTGCGCCTCAACCCACGCCTGCGGGCCACCGGAATGCAGCAGGCGCTCGCGGATCTGAAAGCAGCGGCGGGTGTGGGCGTTAAGGGTCAGCCAGCCGTTGACGCACACCAGCGCGGTGAGGGCGTCAGGCCTGTCGAGGGCCAGCTGCAGGCCAACCAGCGCCCCCAGCGCATGGCCCACGACGCTGTAGCGGGTAATCCCGGCATCCGCCAGCGCCCGGGCCAGTTCGTCCGCCATCTGGGCAAGGCTGTAACCCTCCGGCAGGGTGTCGGGGTTATTCCCCGTCCCCCGCTGGTCATAACAGACCACCTGATACTCCTGCTCCAGCGCGGCCAGCTGGGGCAGCCAGTAGCTGCCGCTGCCGCCGAGACCGGCAATGAGGACTACCGCGGGCGCACCCTCATACGGGGGCGGTGAGACGGAGAGTTTCATGGCCGCCTCACTTCGCGATGTGCGCAACGGTGGCGATCTCAACCAGCGCCTCCGGCTTCACCAGCCCGCACTGAATGCAGAACCGCGCCGGTTTATCGCCGGGGAAAAACTCCGCGTAGATTTCGTTAATCGCGGCGTAGTTTTTCCAGTCGGTGATAAAGATGCTGTTGAAGGTCACATCCTCCATGGTGCCACCCGCTGTTTCGATCACGGTTTTGATCGTCTCCAGCACGTGGCGGGTTTGCGCCTTTGGGTCGTTGATAAACACCACGTTGTTGTCTTTGTCGAACGGCAGCGTGCCGGAGACGTACACCACGCCGTCGGCGAGCGTGCCGGGCACGAACGGGGCGATGGGGGTGCTGGTGCCCGGCGGAATAATCACGGATTTCGGCATCGTATGTCTCCTCAGGCGATACGGGCGAGCGGAGGATTCAGGGCGTCGCAGAAATCGGCAACGTTACTGACCCAGCCAAAAAAGGTTTCGATATTGAACAGGGCAGCTCTCTGGGCGAATTCCGGCCCGGCCTGATGAGTCGCGTCTTCCAGCACCACGCCGAAATACTCGAGGAAAAAGCCGTCGCGCAGGGTCGACTCCACGCAGACGTTGGTGGCGATGCCGGTGAATACCAGATGGCGAATGCCCCGGCTGCGCAGCAGGCTGTCGAGCGGGGTGTTGAAAAAGCCGCTGTAGCGCGGTTTGGGCAGGACAATATCGCCCGCCTGCGGGACCAGCTCATCCACCAGCTGATAGTCCCAGCCGCCTTTCGCCAGCAGCTTGCCCTGCAGTTCGGGCCGCTTGCGCATGGTTTTCAGGGCGTTCGACTTGTGGAAGTTGGGCGAGCCGGGGCCGCCTGCCTCGACGTACTGGTCATCCCAGCCGTTCTGGAACCATATAATGAGCATGCCGGCGGCGCGCGCGGCGGCCACGGCGGTTTTGATGTTCTCAATCACCGGCCGGGTGGCGGAGACGTCGAACCCAGCCAGATCCAGATAACCGCCCTGGCTGGCGTAGGCGTTTTGCATGTCCACCACGATCAGCGCGCTCTGCTCTGACGCAAAGGTAATGGCTTCCGGGCGAGCGTTAAGGGTCGTCATTACGCCACCTCCTTGGTAACGGCAGGGATGTGGGCGCGGCACTGCATCAGCGGCTGGATGCGCTCGCCGAAGGTTTCCACGCCGGTGAGGAAATCATCGAAGGTCAGCAGGACGCCTTCCGCGCCGGGAACGGCCGCCACTTCGTCGAGCATTCTGGCGACGCTGTCGTACGAGCCGACCAGCGTGCCCATATTGATATTGACGGCGGAGGTCGGGTCGGCCATCTGGCGCACGTTGGTATCCGCGCCGGAGCGGGTATCCTTCTGGCTCTGTTCGGTAAGCCAGCTCAGTGCCTCCTCGTCGGCACCGTCCTTATAGCGCTCCCATTTGGCGCGCGCGGCGTCGTCGGTCTCGTCGGCGATCACCATAAACAGCACGTAGGAGCCCACGTCGCGCCCGGTTTTGTCGGCAGCCTCTTTCATCCGCGCGGCGGTGGGAGCGAAGGCGGCAGGCGTGTTAACGCCTTTACCGAAGCAGAAGTTGAAGTCGGCGTATTTCGCCGAGAATTCCATACCCGCGTCGCTCTGCCCGGCGCAAATCACCTTCATGGGGACCGAAGGCTGCGGGCTGACGCGGCAGTCGTTCATGGTGAAGAAGTCACCTTTGAAATCGCTCTTGCCGGTACCCCACAGGTCGCGCAGGACCTGCACGTATTCGGTCAGGTAGTCGTAGCGGCGAGAGAAGTAATCGTCCCCTGGCCAGAGCCCCATCTGCTCGTACTCCGGCTTTTGCCAGCCGGTGACCAGGTTGACGCCAAAGCGCCCGCCGGAGATGGAGTCGATGGTCGAGGCCATGCGCGCCACGATGGCCGGGGGCAGGGTGAGCGTGGCGGCGGTAGCATAAATCTGAATACGCGAGGTAACCGCGGCCAGCCCGGCCATCAGGGTGAAGGACTCCAGGTTGTGATCCCAGAATTCGGTTTTGCCACCAAAGCCGCGCAGCTTGATCATCGAGAGCGCAAAGTCGAAATGGTAGTGCTCCGCTTTTTGCACAATGGCTTTATTCAGCTCAAAGGTGGGCATGTATTGCGGGGCGGTGGTCGAGATAAGCCAGCCGTTGTTGCCGATGGGTACAAATACGCCAATTTTCATCACGAACCTCTCTTCACTACATTGCAGGTGAATACGTTTTTGCAAAGGCAGTGCCACTTTTGAAAATGGTAGTGTTATTAATGTGTTAATCAGAAGTTGGTGAGTTGATGCGCGTGAAAGTGGACTAAATGGTCAAAAACATTGCACAGAAAACAGGCACTCATGCGCGATAGGAGTGCAGGATGTCGTGGCGAGACGGGGGTTTTGCTATGCTGAGGGCAACGCAGAATAAGGAGAGCGGGAATGACACAAGGCGCAGTGAAAACACCAGGTAAACGTTCGCAGGCCGTGAGTGCCAAGAAGCAGGCGATCCTCAGCGCGGCGCTGGAGACCTTTTCGCAGTTTGGGATTCACGGCACGCGCCTGGAGCAGGTGGCGGAGCAGTCCGGGGTGTCTAAAACCAATCTGCTCTACTATTACCCGTCGAAAGAGGCGCTCTATATTGCGGTGATGCAGCAGATCCTCGATATCTGGCTGGCGCCGCTGAAAGCCTTCCGCGCAGAGCTGGCCCCGCTGGTGGCGATCAAGGAGTATATTCGCCTGAAGCTGGAGGTGTCGCGCGATTACCCGCAGGCATCAAGGCTGTTCTGTCTGGAGATGCTGCAGGGCGCGCCGCTGTTGCAGGCGGAACTTACCGGAGATTTAAAACAGCTGGTGGACGATAAATCGGCGATTATTGCCGGATGGGTCGCCAGCGGAAAGCTGGCCCCGGTCGACCCGCATCACCTGATCTTTATGATTTGGGCCTCCACCCAGCATTACGCTGACTTTGCGGCCCAGGTTGAGGCGGTGACCGGTAAAACGCTCCAGGACGAGGCGTTTTTCCACAGCACTCTGGAAAACGTGCAGCGGATGATTATCGAAGGGATCCGCCTGCGCTAGTTTCCCGGCGGGAGAGGGCAGCTTAAGTCGCCCTCTTCACACTGCATCAGCGAGGCCAGAAACGCTTCACGCTCTGCGGTTTTCTCCGCCAGGCACTGGTTAACAATCATTGGCTGGACGCTTCCGCCTTCCGTACCCGAACCGATAAACGCGCAGTCCGCATCGCGCAGGGTAATCCACGCCTGCTGCGCCTTTTTCAGCAGTTCGCGCTGAGGAGTTGCCGCACGCTTGATGGCGGCCTGATAGGTCTGGTTGAGCTTTTTATCGGCAGCCTGGTACTGCTGCGCGCTACAGGTGTTCAGTTCAAGCTGGGTAGTCGCCTTGTCGCACTCGTCGGCCAGCGCGCTGGCGCTGAGCAGCAGTGCGGCACCTGCGAGAAATACTCTTTTCATCATTCCCTCCGTGTAAAAAAGCCGGATGCGCTTCGCTTATCCGGCCTGTGGTTCTTTTGTAGCCCCGGTAAGCGTAGCGTCACCGGGGAAAGTTTACACGATTAACCGATGGTCATCAGGCTGGCGTTACCACCTGCCGCCGCGGTATTGACGCTGAGGGAGCGCTCAACGTACAGGCGCTCCAGCAGCAGGTTGGTTTCACCGCGGGCGAAGCCCTGCACGGAAACGATGGCACCGCTGCGGGCCGCAACCTGCTCGCACAGTTCGCGCAGCTGGTCAGAATCACCGTGGTAGATCACCGCATCAAACGGCTGCGTCAGCAGCGCATCGGCTTTCGCGAAGTGAATGCGGGACGAGACCACTTTCGGCAGCTGTTTGGCGAGATCGCGATGCAGCGCATCTTCCGGCCACAGCACTTCACAACCGGTTGCCATAGCTGCGGCCAGCTGTACCAGCGCATCCTGCTCGTTATCCGCCACGCACAGCACGCGCTCGCGCGGCATCAGCGTCCAGGTGTTGCGCTCGCCGGTTGGTCCCGGCAGCAGACGCTGCGTACCGGCCTGCGCCAGCTCGCCGTACTGCTGTGCAACGGCACGCAGCTCAGGACGTTTTTCCGCCCATGTGATGAGGGCTTCCAGCGGCTGCATCAGCACGGTTTTCAGCTGCGTATCCACCGGATACTCCGCGTCCTGGCGCGCCAGCGTCACGCCCAGGGCGTTCTCCGGACGGTTCGCCAGCAGACGGTACAGGTAGAGCGGACCGCCCGCTTTCGGACCGGTGCCGGAGAGGCCTTCGCCGCCGAACGGCTGCACGCCCACGACCGCGCCGACCATGTTGCGGTTAACGTACAGGTTGCCGACTTTGGCGCTGCCGGTCACCTGGGCGATGGTCTCGTCGATACGGGTATGCACGCCGAGCGTCAGGCCATAGCCGGAGGCGTTAATCTGCTCAACCAGCTCGTTCAGGTTGTTACGGTTGTAGCGCACCACGTGGAGCACCGGGCCGAAGACCTCTTTTTTCAGCTCGTCGAAGCTTGCCAGCTCAATCAGCGTTGGCGGCACAAAGGTACCGGTCCGCCATTCGCGGGTATCTTCGCTGTTTTCACGCACCGCCTGGAATACCGGACGGCCTTTCGCGCGCATGGTCTGAATGTGGTTTTCGATGTTGGCTTTGGCTTCCGCGTCGATCACCGGTCCGATGTCGGTGGTGAGACGGCCCGGGTTGCCCATGCGGCATTCCGCCATAGCGCCGCGCAGCATCTTCAGGGTGTGGTCCGCCACGTCGTCCTGCAGGCACAGCACGCGCAGGGCGGAGCAGCGCTGACCGGCGCTGTCAAACGCTGAGGCGAGCACGTCGACCACCACCTGCTCGGTGAGCGCGGAGGAGTCAACGATCATGGCGTTCATCCCGCCGGTTTCCGCGATGAGCGGCGTAGGACGACCCTGCGCATCCAGACGGGTGGCAATGTTGCGCTGCAGCAGAGACGCCACTTCGGTCGAACCGGTAAACATCACGCCGCGCACGCGGTTATCGGCGGTCAGCTTAGCGCCGACGGTTTCACCGCGGCCCGGCAGCAGCTGAACCACGCCCGCAGGCACGCCGGCTTCCAGAAGAATGTTGATACCCTGTGCGGCAATCAGCGGAGTTTGCTCTGCCGGCTTGGCCAGCACGCTGTTGCCTGCGGCAAGGGCGGCGGCAATCTGGCCGGTGAAGATCGCCAGCGGGAAGTTCCACGGGCTGATACACACGACCGGACCCAGCGGACGGTGGGTTTCGTTATCGAAATCATCGCGTACCTGGCCCGCGTAGTAATGCAGGAAGTCAACGGCCTCGCGCACTTCGGCGATGGCGTTGCTGAAGGTTTTGCCCGCTTCGCGTACCAGAATGCCGATGAGCGACTGCATCTGATCTTCCATCAGCACTGCGGCGCGTTCAAGAATGGCGGCACGCTCCTGCGGCGGCGTGGCGAACCAGATTGGCGCGTTGTTCACCGCGCTGTCCAGGGCCCGATCCACTTCTGCTTCGGTGGCTTCACGCACGTAGCCGACGATGTCTTTTGGCTCTGCCGGGTTAATGACCGGCTGCATTTCGCCGTCAGCAACGGACTGTTCCAGGATCGGTTTGGCCTGCCATTTCTGCAATGCGCTGTTGAGCAGGGCAGAGGAGAGCGACGCCAGACGGTGTTCGTTGGCGAGGTCCAGACCCGCCGAGTTGACGCGGCCTGCGCCATACAGCTCGCGCGGCAGGGCAATCTTCGGATGCGGCAGGCCAATCTGGCCTTCCTGCGCCGCCATCTTCTCAACGGCCTGCACCGGGTCGGCCACCAGCTCGTCCAGCGGCAGGGTGGTGTCGGCGATGCGGTTAACGAAGGAGGTGTTCGCGCCGTTCTCCAGCAGACGACGCACCAGGTACGCCAGCAGGGTTTCGTGGGTGCCCACCGGGGCGTAAATACGACATGGGCGGTTCAGCTTGCCGTCCGCCACTTTACCGGTCACCTGCTCGTACAGCGGTTCGCCCATGCCGTGCAGGCACTGGAACTCGTACTGGCCCGGATAGTAGTTCTGCCCGGCCAGGCTGTAGATCGCCGCCAGGGTGTGGGCGTTGTGGGTGGCGAACTGCGGATAGATCAGGTTCGGCACGCCGAGCAGCTTTTTCGCACAGGCGAGGTAAGAGACGTCGGTGTAAACCTTGCGGGTATACACCGGATAGCCTTCCAGCCCTTCCATCTGGGCGCGTTTGATTTCGCTGTCCCAGTAGGCACCTTTCACCAGACGGATCATCAGGCGGCGACGGCTGCGGCTGGCCAGGTCAATCAGGTAATCAATGACGAACGGGCAGCGCTTCTGGTAGGCCTGGATAACGAAGCCAATGCCGTTCCAGCCCGCCAGCTCCGGCTCGAAGCACAGTTTTTCCAGCAGATCGAGGGAGATCTCCAGGCGGTCGGCCTCTTCGGCGTCGATGTTGATGCCAATGTCATACTGGCGCGCCAGCAGGGTCAGGGACTTCAGGCGCGGGTAGAGCTCTTCCATCACCCGGTCGTACTGCGCGCGGCTGTAGCGCGGGTGCAGGGCGGAGAGCTTAATGGAGATGCCCGGGCCTTCATATATGCCGCGACCGTTGGACGCTTTACCGATGGCGTGGATCGCCTGCTGGTAAGAGACCATGTAGGCCTGCGCGTCGGCGGCGGTCAGAGCCGCTTCGCCCAGCATGTCATAGGAGTAGCGGAAACCTTTATCTTCCAGCTTGCGGGCGTTCGCCAGCGCTTCGGCAATGGTTTCCCCGGTCACAAACTGCTCGCCCATCAGGCGCATCGCCATGTCCACGCCTTTGCGGATCAGCGGCTCGCCGCTTTTACCGATAATGCGGTTCAGGGAGCGGGAGAGGTTGGCTTCGTTATGGGTCGAGACCAGCCTGCCGGTAAACAGCAGACCCCAGGTCGCGGCGTTAACGAACAGCGACGGGCTGCGGCCAATGTGTGAATGCCAGTTGCCGTTGCTGATCTTGTCGCGGATCAGCGCATCGCGGGTGGCTTTATCCGGAATACGCAGCAGCGCTTCCGCCAGACACATCAGCGCTACGCCTTCCTGTGAAGAGAGGGAAAACTCCTGCAGCAACCCCTGAACCATGCCGGCACGGCCGGTCGCGGTTTTCTGGTTACGCAGTTTGTCAGCAAGCTGGTACGCCAGGCTGTGCGCCTGGGCGGCAATCGCCTCGGGCAGGCGGGCCTGCTCCAGCAGCATCGGCACGGCGTCGGTTTCGGCGCGGCGGTATGCGCCGGTAATGGCGGCACGGCTGACGGACTGCGGTAGGATCTGCTCGGCGAATTCGAGGAACGGCTGATGGTTCTCGTCGCCAGCGGCAGGTGCTTCCTCGCTTTCATTGGCCGCGCCGGCCAGCAGGGCAGGCAGTTCTGGCAGGTCCTCATCGCTCTCGAGTCTTTCGAGATAGTTAAAAATCGCCTGCTTAATTAACCAGTGCGGCGTGCGGTCAATGCGGGTTGCTGCGGTCTTAATCCGTTCGCGGGTTGCGTCATCCAGCTTAACCCCCATGGTGGTCATACCCATGCCAAAGCTCCTGTTGTGCTTTCATCTTGTTTGGTCGTTAGCGTGAAATATCCACCATGTTGCAACTTTGTGCAACCGTGTTAAATGTGACCTGGTTTGCAACCCCGAAAATGAATGGATTGTTAACGAATGGTTAGCTGGAAAAACGCGCTGGCTTTTGTGCGGAAAGCCTGTTTTTATGCGGGAGTTAACACTTTTAAAAGGTGCAACCCGCAAAAGCGTGAGCGAGTGCAACCTATAGGAAACTCGTATCAACCCAGGGATGAAATTGATGTAAATGCAGTGTTAAATCGTTTGTCAGCGGAAGGCGCATACGGCAGGATAGCGCGCCCAACCGAAACACAAGATACATTCACCTCGTTCCGGTGATCATATAACAAGGCAACCCGGACGGTTGTCGCTCGACACTTTTGGAGAATTTGAATGGCAATTAGCACACCGATGCTGGTGACATTTCTCGTTTATATTTTTGGCATGATCCTGATAGGGTTTTTGGCGTGGCGATCAACGAAAAACTTTGACGACTACATTCTGGGCGGACGCAGTTTAGGCCCGATGGTCACCGCACTCTCTGCGGGCGCATCGGACATGAGCGGCTGGCTGCTGATGGGTCTGCCGGGCGCGATTTTCATCTCCGGTATCTCGGAAAGCTGGATCGCCATCGGCCTGACCGTGGGCGCGTGGATCAACTGGAAGCTGGTGGCGGGCCGCCTGCGCGTGCATACCGAGGCCAACAATAACGCCCTGACGCTGCCGGATTACTTCACCGGACGCTTTGAAGATAACAGCCGCATCCTGCGCATTATCTCTGCGGTGGTTATCCTGCTGTTCTTTACCATCTACTGTGCCTCCGGCATTGTGGCCGGCGCGCGCCTGTTCGAAAGCACCTTCGGCATGAGCTACGAAACCGCCCTGTGGGCCGGTGCGGCGGCGACCATCCTTTATACCTTCGTGGGCGGTTTCCTGGCCGTCAGCTGGACCGACACCGTGCAGGCGAGCCTGATGATCTTCGCCCTGATCCTGACCCCGGTGATTGTGATTTTCACCGTTGGCGGCTTTGCCGATTCGCTGGAAGTGATTAAGCAGAAGAGCATTGAAAACGTCGACATGCTGAAAGGGCTGAACTTTGTCGCCATCGTATCGCTGATGGGTTGGGGTCTGGGCTACTTCGGTCAGCCGCATATCCTGGCACGCTTTATGGCCGCGGATTCTCACCACACCATCGTTCATGCCCGTCGCATCAGCATGACGTGGATGATCCTCTGTCTGGCAGGGGCGTGTGCGGTAGGCTTCTTCGGTATTGCTTACTTCAATAACAACCCGGCGCAGGCCGGTGCGGTGAACCAGAACGCCGAACGCGTGTTTATCGAACTGGCGCAGATTCTGTTTAACCCGTGGATCGCCGGTATTCTGCTCTCCGCAATCCTGGCAGCGGTGATGTCCACCCTGAGCTGCCAGCTGCTGGTCTGCTCCAGTGCGATCACCGAAGACCTCTACAAAGCCTTCCTGCGCAAGAATGCGAGCCAGAAAGAGCTGGTGTGGGTAGGGCGCTTTATGGTGCTGGTGGTGGCGCTGATTGCCATCGCGCTGGCGGCCAACCCGGAAAACCGCGTGCTGGGCCTTGTGAGCTACGCATGGGCGGGCTTCGGTGCGGCATTTGGTCCGGTGGTCCTGTTCTCCGTCATGTGGTCACGTATGACCCGTAACGGCGCGCTGGCGGGGATGATTATCGGTGCAGTGACCGTTATCGTCTGGAAGCAGTTCGCCTGGCTGGGCCTGTACGAAATCATTCCTGGCTTCATCTTCGGCAGTATCGGCATCGTGGTCTTCAGCCTGCTGGGTAAAGCGCCGTCTGCCTCCATGCAGAAACGCTTTGCTGAAGCAGATGCGCATTACCACTCCGCGCCGCCGTCTAAGCTGCAGCCTGAGTAATTTTCCTCACGGAACACCGTAGGCCGGGCAAGCGCAAGCGCACCCGGCTTTTTTCTTGCCAAAATCCGTATTTTCCTGTGATATCCATGTGCTTATAACAATGAGGATAGCGAAGCATGACAATCAAAACAGGGTTAATGGCGGCGGCATTATTGATGCTGGCTGGCTGTAATGCGCCATCGCAACACGCGGCGGTGGAGACTTGCAAAGCGGATAACCAGATGCAGCAGACCACGCTCTATTTCGGACTGAATCGTCCGGCCGGGGCGCAGATTACCGGCAACGAATGGCAGCAGTTTGTTGACCAGGACGTGACGCCACGTTTTCGCGATGGCTTAACGGTATTTGATGCCCGCGGACAGTGGCTGGGGAACGACGGAAAAGTGGCGCGTGAGCCCAGCAAAGCGCTGATGCTGATCCACGGTAAAGATGCGCAGAGCGAGAAGAATATCGAAGCGTTGCGTGGGATTTATAAATCACGCTTCGCCCAGGAGTCGGTAATGCGTGTCGACCAGCCGGTGTGCGTGCAGTTTTAATAAAAACGGCGGGATAACCCGCCGTTCTCCGTTATAACACTAACCCCGCAAAGCTCGCCGACAGCAGGCTCACCAGCGTCGCGCCGTACACCAGACGCAGACCGAAACGCGATACCACGTTCCCCTGCTGCTCGTTCAGGCCCTTAATCGCCCCGGCCACAATGCCGATTGACGCGAAGTTCGCGAATGACACCAGGAAGACGGATAAAATGCCCATCCCGCGCGGGGACATCTGATGCGCTATTTTTTGCAGCTCAATCATCGCCACAAATTCATTCGCCACCAGTTTGGTTGCCATAATGCTGCCCGCGTTTAAGGCATCGCTCAGCGGAATCCCCACCAGCCACGCCAGGGGATAAAATACATAGCCCAGGATCTGCTGGAAGCTCATGCCAAATACGCTGGAGAAGAGGGCGTTAACGGCGCTAATAAGGGCAATAAAGCCAATCAGCATCGCCAGAATAATCATCGCCACTTTAAAACCGGCCAGAATATACTCGCCGAGCATCTCGAAGAAGCTCTGCGATTCATGCAGTTTTTCAAGCCGGATATCCGGCTCCGCTTCCGGGCGCGCCGGGTTGATGACGGAGAGAATAATAAAGGTGCTGAACATGTTCAGAATCAGCGCCGCGACGACAAATTTGGCGTCGAGCATGGTCATATACGCGCCGACAATCGACAGGGAGACCGTCGACATCGCCGTGGCTGCCATGGTGAACAGACGGCGAGAGGAGAGATCGCCCAGCACGCCTTTGTAGGCAATGAAGTTTTCTGACTGGCCGAGGATCAGCGAACTCACCGCGTTAAAGGATTCCAGCTTGCCCATACCGTTCAGTTTTGACAGCAGCGTGCCAATCACCCGAATAAAAATCGGCAGGATCCGCCAGTGCTGAAGAATACCAATCAGCGCGGAAATAAAAATAATCGGGCAAAGCACGCCGAGGAAAATGAACGCCAGCCCTTTTTCTCCCATTCCGCCAAAGACGAAATTGGTGCCTTCACCGGCAAATTTAAGCAGTGACTCAAAAAATCCCGAGACGTATTTAATCACGAATAACCCGCTTTCGGCGTGCAGGAAAAAGAACGCCAGAGCAATTTCTATGACAATCAGCTGTAAAACAAAACGAATGCGAATTTTTCGGCGGTCGAAACTCACCAGCCAGGCAAGCGCAAGAATAATGACCAGCGCCAGCAGGAAATGGACAATTTTAAACATAATTAATTTTCACCAGATGTTTGAGGCGGATATTTAGCCACAGCCCTGAATCAGCGTAAATGGGCATTTTCGTTATAACTTATAAACTTGAACGTTACGCACGTAACTATTATCAGGCTGGGCTTTTACATCTCGTCATCAAAACACCACACATTTCGCTTGTGTTTCTTTCCGCCGTAATGATAATCACTATCACAAGAATTTACCTTTCTTTGCATCAGTTGACCGCGATAAACATTTAAGGTGTCGGCATGTTTGTTCCATTTCTCATTATGTTACGTGAAGGGCTCGAAGCCGCCCTCATCGTTAGCCTCATCGCCAGTTATCTGAAGCGAACCCAGCGCGGACGCTGGATTGGCGTCATGTGGGTCGGTGTATTCCTTGCCGCGGCGCTCTGTCTGGGCCTGGGGGTTCTCATCAACGAAACCACCGGGGAGTTCCCGCAGAAAGAGCAGGAGCTGTTTGAGGGGATCGTCGCCGTGATTGCGGTAGCGATCCTCACCTGGATGGTGTTCTGGATGCGTAAAGTCTCGCGTAACGTGAAGGTGCAGCTGGAGCAGGCGGTGGATAACGCGCTGCAAAAGGGCAATAACCACGGCTGGGCGCTCATTATGATGGTCTTTTTCGCCGTGGCGCGTGAAGGGCTGGAGTCGGTTTTCTTCCTGCTGGCGGCGTTTCAGCAGGATGTGGGGATCTGGCCTCCGCTGGGTGCGGTGCTGGGTCTTGCCACCGCGGTGGTGCTTGGTTTCCTGCTCTACTGGGGCGGTATTCGCCTGAACCTGGGGGCCTTCTTCAAGTGGACCAGCCTGTTTATTCTGCTGGTGGCGGCGGGTCTGGCGGCGGGGGCGATTCGCGCCTTCCATGAAGCGGGCCTGTGGAACCATTTCCAGGACGTGGCGTTCGATCTCAGCAACGTCCTCTCCACGCACTCACTGACCGGCACCCTGCTCGAAGGTATCTTCGGCTATCAGGAAACGCCGAGCGTCAGCGAAGTGGCAATGTACTTTATTTATCTGGTTCCGGCGCTGGTGCTGTTCGCCATGCCGCCGCGTACTGGCTCGCAGGCGTCGCGCGTTACGCCATAATTTTTGTTTTAGTTACAACATACTTTTAAAGGGAAGAGTTATGGCAATTCAGTTCCGTCGTAGTGCGTTATGCGCAGGCATTGCCGCGCTGTTCGCTTCCGCATTCTCCGCCTGGGGCGCGGATGTTCCTCAGGTTAAAGTGACCGTCAATGACAAGCAGTGTGAGCCGATGACCCTCACGGTGAACAGCGGCAAAACCCAGTTCATTATTCAGAACCACAGCCAGAAAGCGCTGGAATGGGAGATCCTGAAAGGGGTTCTGGTGGTGGAAGAGCGCGAAAACATCGCCCCTGGCTTCAGCCAGAAGATGACCGCCAACCTGCAGCCGGGCGAGTATGAGATGACCTGCGGCCTGCTGACCAACCCCAAAGGGAAGCTGATCGTCAAAGGTGAAGCAACGGCCGATGCGGCGAAAGGCGCTGCGGTGCTGAGCCTGGGTGATGCCATTACCGCGTATAAAGCGTATGTCACGAAAGAGACGGCGGACCTGGCGGCAGCAACAAAAGCCTTTACCGATGCGGTGAAAGCCGGTGACATCGAAAAAGCGAAATCCCTCTATGCGCCAACCCGCCAGCACTACGAGCGTATCGAGCCGATTGCCGAGCTGTTCTCTGACCTTGATGGCAGCATTGATGCCCGCGAAGATGATTTCGAGCAGAAAGCCGCTGATCCGAAATTCACCGGTTTCCACCGTCTCGAGAAAGCCCTGTTTGGCGATAATTCTGCCAAAGGGATGGAGAAATATGCCGATCGGCTGAACAGCGACGTGCTGGAGCTGCAAAAGCGCATCAGCGAGCTGGCCTTCCCGCCGTCAAAAGTGGTGGGCGGCGCGGCCGGTCTGATTGAAGAAGTGGCCGCGAGCAAAATCAGCGGCGAAGAGGATCGCTACAGCCATACCGACCTGTGGGACTTCCAGGCTAACGTCGATGGCGCGCAGAAAATTGTTAACCTGCTGCGTCCTCAACTGCAGAAAGAGAACGGTGAACTGCTGGCCAAGGTGGATGCGAACTTCAAAAAAGTCGACACCATTCTGGCGAAGTACCGTACCAAAGACGGGTTTGAAACCTACGACAAGCTGACCGAGGCCGACCGTAACGCGCTGAAAGGCCCGATTACCGCCCTGGCGGAAGATCTCTCTCTGCTGCGTGGCGTACTGGGTCTGGACTAAGCACGATGAATAAGCATAGCGAGAACGACGTGGTTGAGCCTTCACGTCGTCGATTGTTAAAAGGGGTAGGGGCGCTGGGAGGCGCCCTTGCGCTGGCTGGCGGGTGTCCGGTAGCCCATGCGGCGAAACCGCAAAGCGCGCCCGGCACGCTGTCACCCAATGCCCGCATGGAGACGCAGCCGTTTTATGGCGAACATCAGTCGGGCATTCTGACGCCGCAGCAGGCGTCGATGATGCTGGTAGCCGTCGATTCACTGGCCAGTGATAAAGCCGATCTGGAGCGCCTGTTCCGCCTGCTGACGACGCGCATCGCGTTTCTCACGGCCGGCGGACCGGCGCCCGATACGCCGAACCCGCGTCTGCCGCCGATGGACTCCGGCATTCTGGGGCCGTTTATCGCCCCGGATAACCTGACCATTACCGTTTCGCTCGGTGAGTCGCTGTTTGACGCGCGCTATGGGCTGGCAAAACAGAAGCCGAAAGCGCTGCAGAAAATGACGCGTTTCCCGAATGACTCCCTGGACGCCGCTCTTTGCCATGGCGACCTGCTCCTGCAGATTTGCGCCAATACCCAGGACACGGTGATCCACGCCCTGCGCGATATCATCAAGCACACGCCGGATCTGCTGAGCGTGCGCTGGAAGCGGGAAGGGTTTATCTCGGACCATGCCGCCCGCAGTAAAGGGAAAGAGACGCCGGTGAACCTGCTGGGCTTTAAGGACGGTACCGCCAACCCGGACAGCCACAACGGTGAGCTCATGAAGGAGGTGGTTTGGGTCACTGCCGAACAGGGCGAACCGGCATGGGCGGTGGGGGGAAGCTATCAGGCGGTGCGAATTATTCAGTTCCACGTCGAGTTCTGGGACCGCACGCCGCTCAAAGAGCAGCAGACGATCTTCGGGCGTGATAAGCAAAGCGGCGCGCCGCTCGGCATGAAGAATGAGCATGACGTGCCCGATTACGCCCGCGATCCAAATGGCGACGTGATTGCGCTGGACAGCCATATTCGTCTGGCCAATCCGCGTACCAAAGAGACGCAGTCCAGCCTGATGATGCGCCGCGGATACAGCTACTCGCTCGGCGTGACCAACGCCGGCCAGCTCGATATGGGGCTGCTGTTCGTCTGCTATCAGCACGATCTGGAAAAGGGCTTCCTGACCGTGCAGAAGCGCTTAAACGGCGAAGCGCTGGAAGAGTATATTAAACCTATCGGCGGCGGCTATTTCTTTGCCCTGCCAGGCGCGCGCGACAGCAACGCGTATCTCGCTCAGGGTCTTATTGAAGCCTGATAATCGTCCCCGCAACCGTTCGCGGGGACATTATTTTTTCATATGACTATCCTGCTGTTATATTTCTGTAATATTTCTATATGAGACTGATTTCAACTGTAGGGACAGTCTTAAAAGTTGCACTCAGGTAAAATAAATGTTGCATTTATGATAACTCCTGATGTACTTAAGATAAGACAGCGGTAGTT
Organism: Enterobacter chinensis; assembly: GCF_034008295.1. Taxonomy (NCBI): domain Bacteria; kingdom Pseudomonadati; phylum Pseudomonadota; class Gammaproteobacteria; order Enterobacterales; family Enterobacteriaceae; genus Enterobacter; species Enterobacter chinensis. The sequence continues at coordinate 26,052 of NZ_JARDVI010000002.1, read as the reverse complement.
CCCGGCAGTGATGCTGAATCACTATGGAGATCGCGAATGGTTGCGTCCTGTACTGGACAAGGTAAACATAACAACCGCAGCACCCGGCGCGGAGGCTCAGACTCCGGCAGCGATTTCCTCACCACTAAATTCTCCCCCCTCCCTCAAGAATCTGATTCGACCGACGTGCAGAACAGTGCGCGTAGCTGTTCCGTATCGTCATCCGATAAAGCAAGCAATGGCTTACAAGGAAGCCAACCCTCTGATGTTCGTGCGCATAATCGTGCCGAAGCTGGCGCGTGTGATGAATACCAACAACTCAAGGTGCTATCCATGGGAAGACAAAAAGCAGTGATCAAAGCTCGTCGCGAAGCAAAACGTGTGCTGAGACGGGATTCACGTAGCCATAAACAGCGTGAAGAAGAATCGGTCACCTCGCTTGTGCAGATGAGTGGCGTAGAAGCAATTGGCATGGCCCGAGACAGCCGTGATAATTCTCCAATTGTGGCGCGCAATGAGGCTCAGGCGCACTACCTGAATGCTATCGAGAGTAAACAGCTCATCTTTGCAACCGGTGAAGCCGGATGCGGGAAAACCTGGATTAGTGCGGCTAAAGCGGCGGAAGCGCTGATCCATAAGGACGTGGAGAGAATCATTGTTACCCGTCCGGTACTGCAGGCTGATGAAGATCTCGGTTTCTTGCCCGGCGATATTTCGGAGAAGTTTGCCCCGTACTTCAGGCCCGTCTATGACGTCCTGGTAAAACGTCTGGGCGCATCCTTTATGCAGTACTGCCTGCGACCAGAGATTGGCAAGGTGGAAATCGCGCCGTTCGCCTATATGCGCGGACGTACATTTGAAAATGCGGTCGTCATTCTTGACGAGGCTCAGAACGTGACCGCTGCGCAAATGAAGATGTTTTTAACGCGCCTCGGGGAGAACGTGACGGTTATCGTTAACGGCGATATCACCCAGTGCGACCTGCCGTCCGGCGTGAAATCCGGGCTGAGCGACGCGATGTCACGTTTTGAGGAAGATGAGATGATTGGGGTGGTACGCTTCACAAAAGATGACTGCGTGCGTTCGGCGCTCTGCCAGCGGACGTTGCAAGCGTATTATTGAGATTGCGGTTGTGTTCAAGGCCCGGGAAACCGGGCTTTGTTTTTTGTGCGGGCTTTTTGTCGGGTGGAGCTGCGCTTACCCGACCTACAATACCCGTAGGCCTGGTAAGCAGCGCCACCAGGCATAAAGAGCGCAGGGAGTCTCAAGGTTCGAATCCCCCCTTTTCGGAGAATATAAAAGAAAAAAGCCCGTACTTTCGTACGAGCTCTCATCTCAAATATGGCGGTGAGGGGGGGATTCGAACCCCCGATACGTTGCCGTATACACACTTTCCAGGCGTGCTCCTTCAGCCACTCGGACACCTCACCATATTGTTTTGCTGCCTGACCGCTTGGGGGGCAACGGGGCGCTACTATAGGGAGTTGCGCTAACACGGTCAAGCAGATTTTCAGCTTTAGTGCCTGTTCGGTTAAGCAATAATCAGCTCCACGGTTTTTACGCCATGGAGCAGGGGATTAACGCTGTGAATCGAGCACTTCGCTGTTTTTAACGACTTCCTGCGCTTTGCCGTAGCTCTCAATCAGCAGCTTGTAAGCCGGGAAGATGTGGGTGTATACCTCCGCCCACTCCGCCGCATCTTCACGGTTCCATGTCCGCTGGATCTCAGAGGCTACCGCTGCCGTATCCATCGGCACTACACCGGCCTGTACAACACGCGCCAGGGTGATCTCTTGCGCCATTTTGCTGTAGGTGCCGGAGGCATCAATCACCGCAAACACTTTATACCCATCCGCCACCGCGCTGATCGACGGGAAGGCCATGCAAACGCTGGTGATCGTGCCCGCAATAATCAACGTCTTGCGTCCGGTCGCTTTTACCGCTGCCACAAATTCCGGGTTATCCCAGGCGTTGATCTCGCCTTTACGGGCAACATATTGCGCATGCGGCGCGTTGGCGTGGATCTCCGGGATAAGCGGTCCGTTCGGCCCTTGTGGGACGGATGCGGTGGTGATCACCGGGATCTTCGCCAGGGTCGCGATTTTTGCCAGCGCTGCCGCACGGGCACGCAATTCCGGCATTGGCATATCGCCAACGGTCTGGAACAGGCCGCTCTGGTGATCGATAAGCAACATCACCGCATCGTTCACATCAATGACCGGACGGGTACCATTAAAATTCGCAGGTGTAGACATCTTCTTCTCCTTTATTACGTTCAGATCTGGCCGAAGCGGCCGGAGTTGAAATCACGAATGGCTTCGTTGATTTCGGTTTTACTGTTCATCACAAACGGGCCATAGCCCACAATAGGTTCATTCAACGGCTCGCCGGCCATCAGCAGCACTTTTGCATCGCTGCTGGCTTCGAGGTGCAGTTTGTCGCCCTCCTGACTTAACACGACCAGCTGGGCTTCACCTGCCTGAGCGGTACCGTTCACCGAGATACTGCCTTCAAGCACAACCAGCGCCGTGCTCCAGCCTTCGGGCTGATTAAGCGTGACGTGACTGCCCTGATTGAGGGTGATATCCCAGACGTTCAGCGGCGAGAAGGTGTGCGCCGGGCCGGTAGCCGTGTCGTAGCGACCGGCAATCACCCGCAGGGAACCGCTGTTGTCCGGTAGCGTTACCGCCGGGATCGCGTCCTTCGTGATGCTCTGGTAGCCCGGCGTCGCCATCTTGTCCTTCGCCGGCAGGTTGACCCAAAGCTGCATCATTTTTAGTTCCCCGCCTTTTTGCGAGAACGCGCTGGAGTGGAACTCCTCGTGCAAAATGCCTGCGCCTGCGGTCATCCACTGCACGTCGCCGGGGCCAATGACGCCGCCTTTGCCCGTAGAGTCGCGGTGCTCCACTTCACCGGAATAGACGATGGTGACCGTTTCAAAACCCCGGTGAGGGTGCTGGCCAACGCCGCGTTTCGCACCATCTGCCGGAAAGGTGTACGGGCCCGCGTAGTCCAGCAGCAGAAACGGGCTGAGCGGCTCGCCGTGCGTCTGATAAGAGAACATTGAACGGACCGGGAAACCATCGCCAACCCAGTGCTGACGAGGAGCGGTATAAACGCCTGCTACGTTTTTCATGATTAACTCCTGATGCTCTGTTGATGTAATTAGCTTATATTCAGAGTTAATATCCCGGTAGATAGTGAAAATGGCATTCACTGTTCTGAAAATGGAACGATGAGGATTTATGCAGGATCTCAACGACTTTGTCTGGTTTGTGAAGGTGGTCGACTACGGTGGCTTTGCGGCGGCGGGAAGGGCGCTTGACCTGCCCAAGTCCAGGCTAAGCCGCCGGATAGCCCAGCTTGAAGAGCGCCTTGGCGTGCGGCTCATCCATCGAACAACCCGACAGTTCACGGTGACCGAGGTCGGGCAGACCTTCTATCAGCACTGTAAAGCGATGCTGGTGGAGGCGGAGGCCGCTGAGGAAGCCGTGGCGGCGCTGCAGGCTGAACCGCGCGGCATCGTCAGGATCACATGCCCAATAACGCTGCTGCATGTCCACGTTGGCCCGATGCTGGCGCGATTTATGGCGCGCTATCCCGGGATCAATCTTCAGCTTGAGGCGACCAACCGGCGGGTAGACCTGGTGGGTGAGGGGGTGGATATCGCAATCCGCGTCCGCCCGCGGCCGTTTGATGACAGCGACCTGGTGCTACGGGTGCTGGCTGACAGGGGGCATTGTCTGGTCGCCGGTCCGGCGTTGATTCAACGCATGGGAAAACCGGCAGCCCCGTCTGAACTCAGCGCCTGGCCTGGGCTAAGCATGAACGAGGGTAAACACATCCATAAATGGGAGCTGTCCGGTCCTGGAGGTGCCAGAGCAGAGATCCATTACCATCCCCGGCTGATCACCACCGATATGCTCGCGCTTCGTGAAGCTGCGATGGCAGGCATCGGCGTGGTGCAGCTGCCGATTTTGATGGTGAAGGATCAGCTGGCGTCAGGGGCGCTGGTTCGGCTGCTTGAGGCGTGGGAGCCGCGGCGGGAAGTGATTCATGCCGTTTATCCCTCCAGACGCGGTTTGCTGCCGTCCGTCAGAACGCTGGTGGATTTTCTGACGGAAGAGTATGCGAAGATGGTTGAAGAGTAGCTTTTTGTGGGTCGGGTAAGCGAAGCGCCACCCGACATAAAGAGCGCAGGGAGTTTCAAGGTTCGAATCCCCCTTTTCGGAGAATATAAAAGAAAAAAGCCCGTACTTTCGTACGAGCTCTCATCTCAAATATGGCGGTGAGGGGGGGATTCGAACCCCCGATACGTTGCCGTATACACACTTTCCAGGCGTGCTCCTTCAGCCACTCGGACACCTCACCATATTGTCATCCCGATGTTGTCGGGACGGGCGCTAATGTAAGGAAAAGCCGAACTGACGTCAACTCACTTTTTCAGTAATTTAGCGCGTTTAGACAAACTTCAGGCAACATGATTCTTAAATGTGCTGAAAGCGCCTTTTTTATCAGCAACACAGCCGCGCAATAAATTTGTTATGCTGACAATCCAGTTAAAAAGCAAAATAAATCAGCGCAATGAAAGGCAGGAATGACTATGGATATACTTTTCTATCACCCAACATTTGATACGGCTTACTGGATCAAGGCGCTTACGGCGGCGTTACCCGGGGCACGCGTTCGCGAGTGGAAGCGCGGTGATAACGAACATGCTGACTACGCGCTGGTCTGGCATCCACCGGTAGAAATGCTGCAGGGGCGTAAGCTGAAGGCCGTTTTTGCCCTGGGAGCCGGCGTGGATTCCATTCTGAGCAAGCTGAAGGCACACCCTGAGATGCTGCCGGAAGAGATTCCCCTGTTCCGTCTGGAAGATACCGGAATGGGCCAGCAAATGCAGGAGTATGCCGTGAGCCAGGTGCTGCACTGGTTCCGCCGCTTTGATGATTATCAGGACTTTAAACAGCAGGCCCGCTGGGAGCCGCTGCCGGATTATCAGCGCGATGAGTTTACCATCGGTATTCTCGGCGCCGGCGTGCTGGGCTCAAAAGTGGCCGAAGCCCTCGCCCCGTGGGGCTTCCCGCTGCGCTGCTGGAGCCGCAGCCGCAAAGATTATTCGGGCGTAGAGAGCTTTGCCGGAACGGATGAACTCCCGGCCTTTCTGAACGGTACGCGCGTGCTCATCAACCTGCTGCCAAACACGGCGGAAACGGTTGGGATCATTAATGAAGCCCTGCTCAGCCAGTTAGCCGATGGGAGCTATCTGATGAACCTGGCGCGCGGGGTGCATTTGGTGGAGGCCGATCTGCTGAAGGCGCTGGACAGTGGAAAGCTAAAGGGCGCGATGCTGGATGTCTACAGCCGCGAGCCGCTGCCGGCGGAAAGCCCGCTGTGGGCGCACCCGCGCGTGGCGATGACGCCGCACGTGGCCGCCGTGACGCGTCCGGCAGAAGCGGTGGCCTATATATGCCATACCATCAGCGAAATGGAAAAGGGCAACGCGGTCACCGGCCAGGTCGACAGACAGCGCGGCTACTGAGAGAAACCCGGCGTTCGCCGGGTTTTTGCTAATATTCGCCGCTGATAACTGCTATCCTTTGGAAAAACCGCAGAGGAGAGAGAGATGTATCCCGTTGACCTGCATATGCACACCGTCGCCAGTACCCACGCGTATAGCAACCTCCATGATTATATCGCCCAGGCGAAGCTCAAAGGCATCACGCTTTTTGCGATCACCGATCATGGTCCGGACATGGCGGATGCGCCGCACTACTGGCATTTTGTGAATATGCGGATCTGGCCACGTCTGGTGGACGGCATTGGGATACTGCGCGGCATTGAGGCGAACATCAAAAATACCGACGGTGAGATCGACTGCACCGGGCCGATGCTAACATCTCTTGACCTGATTCTTGCCGGTTTTCACGAGCCGGTTTTTGCACCTCAGGATAAAGAGACCAACACCGCGGCAATGATTGCCACCATTGCCAGCGGCAACGTGCATATTATCAGCCATCCCGGCAATCCGAGGTACCCGATTGATATTCAGGCTGTCGCGCAGGCGGCAGCGAAGCACCGCGTCGCGCTGGAGATTAACAACTCCTCCTTCGTTCATTCACGCAAGGGCAGTGAAGCCAACTGCCGCGAGGTGGCGGCCGCGGTACGCGATGCGGGCGGCATGGTGGCGCTGGGCTCAGATTCCCATACCGCGTTTACGCTGGGTGATTTCAGCGAGTGCCTGAAAGTGCTGAATGACGTTAACTTCCCGGAAGCGCAAATCCTGAACGTGACTCCGCGCCGCATGCTCGATTTTCTCGAGTCGCGCGGAATGGAACCGATTGCCGAATTCGCCGATCTTTAATTGTGTAATGGAATAATAAAATGAATGAGTTCTCCATCCTTTGTCGCGTGCTGGGTACGCTCTATTATCGCCAGCCGCAAGACCCGCTGTTGGTTCCGCTCTTTACGTTAATTCGTGAAGGTAAGCTGGCGCAGAACTGGCCGCTGGAACAGGATGATTTACTGGAGCGTCTGCAAAAAAGCTGCGACATGCAGCAGATTGCGACCGATTACAATGCGCTTTTCGTCGGCGATGAGTGCCGCGTGTCGCCATACCGTTCTGCCTGGCAGGAAGGGGCAACGGAAGCGGAAGTCCGCGCTTTCCTCTCCACGCGCGGTATGCCGCTGAGCGATACGCCAGCCGATCATATCGGTACGCTGCTGTTGGCGGCGTCCTGGATCGAAGACAACGCCGGAGATGATGAGAACGAAGCCATCGAAATCCTGTTCGAAACGTACCTGCTGCCGTGGGTCGGGACATTCCTTGGTAAAGTTGAAGCGCATGCCACCTCGCCATTCTGGAGAACGCTGGCACCGATAACCCGCGACGCTATCGCAGCAATGTGGGATGAGCTGGAAGAAGAGAATGAAGAGTGATTTAGATCACATAAATTCTGCAACTCCATATTTTGATTTGCACGTAATGTGCGGATGATCTCATTTCCATGGTGCGCTTCTGCTAAGATGCGCGCCATGAACATATTACTTTGTATCGCTTTAACGACGGGTATTCTCTCCGGTCTCTGGGGATGGGTGGCCGTGTCTCTAGGACTGCTCAGCTGGGCCGGGTTCCTCGGCTGCACGGCCTACTTCGCCTGCCCGCAGGGCGGTGTCAAAGGGCTCTTTATCTCAGGCTGCACGCTGATGAGCGGTGTCATCTGGGCGCTGGTAATCATGAAAGGCAGCGCACTGGCGCCTCATATGGAGTTGCTGGGGTATATCATGACGGGCGTCGTCGCCTTCCTGATGTGCATTCAGGCTAAGCACCTGCTGCTTTCGTTTGTGCCGGGAACCTTTATGGGGGCGTGCGCGACCTTTGCAGGGCAGGGTGACTGGAAGCTGGTTGTCCCCTCCCTGGCGCTGGGCCTGCTGTTTGGCTATGCCATGAAAAACAGCGGTCTATGGCTGGCGTCGCGGCGGGAAAAAGCGCAAAACATCACTGCGGTGAGTGAATAAAAAAAGGCGAGATAGGTATCTCGCCTTTTTTATGCGCTTCCTGTCAGGATTCCGGAGGTACTGACATATCGCGGTATTTCACCAGTATCGGGTTCTGTACTTCTGCTTTGTTTTGCAGATCCCACAGCCCGCGATCGATACCGTCGTTGATTAAGAAGATCACGCCGGTTTCGATGGCTGACATCAGACACATCATGACCGGTTCGTTAGAGGTATAGCCAATTTCACCCTCCAGCAAACGCTGGTAATCGATGAAGCGGAACACCCCGGCCTGGACTTCATATGACAGTATGGTTTTGCTGGTGTTCACCGAAGAGAGCACTTCACCCGTACTGACGTTGACCACACGCAGGTTAACGGCGATTTGGTCGAGCTGATACTGGGTATCCGCGCCGATACCAAAGTACCGCGCTCCCGCACCGCCCGATTTAACGTTACTTTCGTAACCAATAATCGATCCTTCAATCATTACGTTCGCCGCCGCCAGTGATTGCAGAGGCGAGCGGTTATTGTCCGCGACGGTGCCATTTTCCTGGGCGGCACGAATAATTTTCCGTTCATTCAACAGGTTTTGTAGCCCCTGACGTTCCAGAGGAATAAACCAGTGCGAATCCTTGAGCGCGGTAACCAGCATGGCGGTGGCGCTTTGCGGCACTGCCGTGGAGAAGTTACTTGCCGGATAAGGTTTGAATTGTCCGGTTTCATCCTGAATGTTATACACGGAGACAAATATTTTCCCCGTAGGGGAAGGTAAATGCGTTAAATCACGATAACTCTGGGCCCGAGGCATTAATGTAGGTTTTGCAGCTTCTTTAGGTGGAGCAGTTAAACAACCGCTCAATAAGCACACTGCAACAAATATCAGGAAGCGCTGCATGATCGTTGTCCTTATTTAGCTATTGTTTAGAAGTCAGTTGAATTATTTTGTAGACCGGAAACCTGAATGGTGGAGAGTTTTCCGGTTTTACGATCGGTAACGTTCAACTGGAGCTGTCCATCCCTGTTGGCGATGTCGACAATAAAGTCGTTGGTCACCATTCGGCCGGGTTTCCCGGTATTAATGTTGGTTAGCAACCCCCCTAAAATCTGCGACTGGATAGCCTGGGTGAAGTTGTCCAGCGCGGACGGGGTATCAACATTGAAATCCTTAAAGCTTGGATCTTTATAAGAGTTTTGCGCCTGAGCTTCATTCAGCAGGAACGCGCCATTGTTAGGGTTACCGCCAAAGTTAGGGTTACGGAACTGAAACGTCATGTTTCCGGCCCAGCTTATGGGTGTGATCAGCATTATCGAAACAACTGCATATGCAATACGCATGACAGCCTCCAGATATCGGTTCGCTAGAACTCATCTTTTGCTAAATCGCGGGTGCTTAATAGCGCTTTATCTATTTGCAGGCGATTAATAGCGTCTTCTGATTGTGCCAGTGCTAAAACTACGTTTTTATCGAAGTCTAATTTCGTTGGGAATAAAAATGTTTGATAAATAACGTCCTGATTAGCCGTTATTGTTATCCAACTTCCCCATCGTGCACTGGGCCGCTCGTTGATTGTTATATTTCCAGTGTAGGTACTGTCCCATTTGTCACTGAAGGCACGGTAAAAACTGTGCCCGACCGAAGTGACAGTATGGTCTGTTAACAATCCGGGAATTTCGACCTCGACGGCCTTCAGATTCCCTGCAGCGAGCAGGAAACTCGCTGCGGCGATCCAACTCAACGTGCGCTTCATGTGATTAACGCCTGAGGTTATCGTTTGCCCACGAAACAGCCTGAGTTCGGTTTTTAACAGCTATCTTCTTGAAAAGATTATAAAGGTGCGTCTTTACCGTATTTTCGCTGATAAATAACGAACGGGCGATTTCAATATTTGAAGCACCAATGCGTAATTTGTTCAGGATCTCTTTCTCTCTGTGCGTGAGCAGGGCGGACTCTGAACTGTTATAGCGATAATTTCCAGAATGTGTGATGAGATAGCTGGCAAGTTTTTGCGAAAAATAACACTCTCCGCGCATTATACCTTGCAGGCCCTCTACCACCCGGTCTTCTTCTTCAGTGACGTAGAGCACGCCATTGATATGCGGCCAGCTTTCAATATCTCTGAAAGGATACTCATCAGGTGTATTCAACAATAGCACGCGGATATTGTTGTTTTTCCTGCTTAAAATATCTTGCCAGTAATGGATAAGCTTTTTATCTGCTTCCATCATATCAAACAGAATGATGCTGCCAGGTGCAATATCATCAAAAGAACGTTGAATATTATGCAGTTTCCCGTTCAGTGATAAAGATTGCTTTAAATGTTGTAATAAAGCTGTCGCTTGCAAAGAAGGTTTTGTGATCAACAGTAATGTATGACCATGTAAACTATGGACTTCATTATACATGATGAAACCCCACTTTTTTTGGCACCTGGCAGCTGTTCTCCTGTTTAAAAGAGAACCCCAGAAGTACTGACAGATGTTGCACTGCTGTGTGTAGAATCTAACCATAACCTCCACAGGGAGGTAAATATAAAACCAATTTCGTACATCTAATTTCAATCTAGCTTTTACGAAGTTTAAAGCAAGTGTTAAACATGTAACTGAATGTAAAAATCAATATTAATTTGTTAAAACGTGTCTTTTTGAAAGCCTTTTTTTGATAGAAAAGTTGTACACCTAAATATAGGTGCACACATTTTAAAAATCATACAAATATTTTTATATGATTGATTTTTAATGTTATTTGTTATTTTATTTTAACTGAAGTCAAGTATGAGTTACAGATTGTTTCTAAGGCAACGAATGAGTGAGTTTAGAGCTTAAGAAAACAAGCCTCGTGTCACGCACTGTGAAAAAATGTCTTCCTGCCGTTACGTTTAAACAACGCGCGAGGAAGCGTGGACAGCCTTCCTCCTGTTGTACAACCTGATCTGAAAAACGGTGTAATAAGAAATATAAGCTGGCCTGCTTAAAGTGTTTTTTACTGTAAATTACGACTTTGTGGTGACCCGATAAATAAAAATAAGCCGCGCGGGTGAGATATTTAAAATGTTTCAGCGGACATACTCTTCACCGTAACGACGCGTTAACACAATACGAGTCGTTTTAACAAGTAGCATTGCTATATGGTTATGGAGTGATTAAATAACCAGGTCCAGGGTGACAACATGAAAAACACATCGTTATTTATGATGTTTACATTACTGGGTGCGCCTGGATTTGTAACCGCGGCTAATTCAGATTTGGCAAACTCTGAATATAACTTTGCGGTTAACGAATTGAGTCTTTCATCACTAAATCAGGCAGCCATTATTGGTCAACAGGGCGTGCTTAATAATGCCCAGGTTCGCCAGGACGGTTCAAAACTCTTGTCAATTGTTTCCCAGGATGGGGCTGGCAACAGAGCGAGAGTTGATCAATCAGGGAGTTACAATATTGCCTGGATCGATCAGAGCGGTAACGCGAATGATGCAGGTATTACGCAAGATGGTTACGGTAATAGCGCGAAAATTATCCAGAAAGGGTCGGGTAATAGAGCAAATATTACGCAGTACGGTACGCAGAAAACCGCAGTTGTAGTGCAGAAACAGTCGCAAATGGCCATTCGCGTTATTCAACGCTAGCGCTTTCGCGACGACTTTAATCAATCCGATGGGGGTTTACCATGAAATTTATCAAAGTGGCAGCACTTGCAGCAATCGTAGTTTCTGGTAGTGCTATGGCTGGTATGATTAATCAGGGCGGATGGGGTCATGGACATGGTCATGGCGGATACGGCGGCCCAAATTCAACCCTGAATATCTATCAGAACGGTGGCGGTAACTCCGCGGTTGCCCTTCAGACCGATGCCAGAAATTCAGTCCTGAATATTAGCCAGACAGGTGGCGGTAACGGCGCTGACGTTGGTCAGGGCTCTGATGACAGTAAAATCAACCTGACCCAGAACGGTTTCGGCAACAGTGCAACACTTGATCAGTGGAACAGTAAAAAGTCCGTTATGAATGTTAGCCAGTATGGTGGCCTCAACGGTGCACTCGTAGACCAGACTGCTTCTAACTCTACTGTCAACGTTACCCAGATTGGTTTTGGTAACCACGCGACAGCTCATCAGTACTGATACTGAAATCTGTGCTACAAAAAAACAGGGCATGCGCCCTGTTTTTTTTCGGGAGTTCATCATGAATACCTTAATTCTCCTTGCCGCGCTTTCCAGCCAGATAACCTTTAAAACGTCTCAGCAGGATAATATGACCACCATTATTCCGCAGGTCATGCTGACGGAACCGTGTGATTGTCAGGTCCAGATTGTCTCCGTGCGGGAAGGGCAGGGAGGGCAAAGTTCTTCCCGACAGCAAAACACACTTTTTATACCCGCTAATCAGACGATTGATTTGATGCGATTGAGTTTAAATATTGACGCAGGAGACACGGTAAAAATCGTTGTCACCGTTACTGATGGTAAATCGCTTCATCTATCACAACAGTGGTCGCCAGCGGGAAGCTCGCTGTAATCATTCATTAAATCAATGAATTGCGAATGTGGCGGGGCTGTGCCGTTGAGCTATGCTGATATCAGGGATCAAGTCATTATGGTCCTTAACGTGAGACTTCGTTTGTCATAATGAAGTGCGTTTACCCCTCAAGGACGATTTTCATTGAGGAGTACCTGTAATGAACAACTCTTTCGCTCAGCTCGCGATGGGACTGGGCCTGATCGTTTCTGCTTTTAGTTTCCCCGCATATTCAGCCACCCTTGCTGAGGGCGGTGTCATTCATTTTCGCGGTGCTATTGTCGCCGACCCCTGTGAAGTCACACCGCAAAAGCGGCAGTTTGCTATGTCATGTCCGGAAAATAACCGTATGCAAACGCGTATGGTTAGCTACGAAGAGGCGCTTAATGGCAAGGCGTCCGAGTCGAACCAGGCGACGCTAAGCATGAAATACCTTAATCCTGAAAAAATGCTCGCGGTTGTCGAAATCCAGTATCGCTAATGCTCTCTCTTCCGCCCTGCGGCGGAAGAGGATTTTTTCTGATAGTTTTTTCTCCCGGGCTCCTCTGCGATACACTTAAAAAAATGGCGGGTTGCAGAGGGGTTTTATGAAACCGCAAATTGAAGTTATCCATGGCGATATTACGACCATGCACGTCGACGTCATCGTCAATGCGGCCAACCCTTCCCTGATGGGGGGAGGCGGTGTGGATGGAGCCATCCACCGGGCGGCCGGACCGCAGCTGCTGGAAGCCTGTAAAACCGTGCGGCAACAGCAGGGTGAATGTCCTCCCGGCCATGCGGTGATTACGCTTGCGGGCAATCTGCCTGCCAGAGCGGTTATTCATGCGGTAGGCCCCGTATGGCACGGTGGCGATCGCCACGAAGCGAGTATTCTGGAAGAGGCTTACCGAAACTGTCTGCGGCTTGCCGCCGACAACGGCTACAAAACCATGGCGTTCCCGGCCATCAGCACCGGCGTGTATGGCTACCCTAAAGCGGCCGCTGCAACGATCGCTGTCGAAACCGTTTACCGCTATCTGTCGTTAAAACCGATGCCGGAAAAAGTTATCTTTGTCTGTTTCGATGAAGAAACCACGCACCTCTATCAGCGGTTGCTGACCCAGCGTGGGCAGGAACTGGATACCTGAAACAAACGCGGCGCACTCTGTGCGCCGCGTTTGTTTATGAGGCTTTCGCCTGTGGTTTTCCTGAAAAGAGGAAACGCAGGAGCGGGATCCGCAGATGGATTTCGTAGAGCACAATCGCAATCCCCACCACAAATACCAGACCGGTAAAGAAGCCCAGCGTGTTAGAAGCGATATGCGGCGTGATGTAAGCCCCGAAGAACAGTGTCAACGGGTGATGCACCAGATAGATAAACAGCGAGGCGTTAACGAAGTAGGTCACGCGGCTGGACTTGAAGTTCAGCAAACGGTGGCCCAGCGCGAATACCACGTTCACCATCCACAGGCCCAGCAGCATAGTGATCACGCTTTCTGTTTCATACATCCAGGCGTCGCCGCTGCCGTAGCGCTGGTTCAGCAGATAGGCCGCGAACGCGAGGGTGGCCCCCAGTGCACACCACGGTGACGGCGTGGTAAACAGCGATTTCAATTTCGGATGAATAAAGGCCAGCGCGCCGATTAAAAAGAACGGAATGTAGAACAGCGATTGCATCACCACAAAATTAAACAACCCATCGCTCAAAATCGGCGGATAGACGATAAACAGGGTCCGTCTCACGGCGGCATAGGCAATCCCGAGCAGCAAAAAGAGCACCGTCAGTTTGCCCATCGTGATGTTGGCGAAAAAGGTGTCGGCTTTATGACTCAAATGGCGACGCAGGCGGCTGAAAATCAACATGCTAACCGTTGTTAGCACCACCAGGACCAGCAGGAACCACAGGTGAGACACCAGCTCCCAGACCAGCGTATTGTACTTTTCGTACAGCGACAGGTTCGGCCAGTTCTCGGCCTTGCCCTTGACGTATTGCAACATAATGAATTGCGGCAGCGTCAGTAGAGGAATAGCGGTCAGCATGGGGATCCCCACGCGCTCCACGCGCACCTTCCACCAGCGTTTGAGCGGATAGCGCAGAAACAGCATGTAAGAGAAGTAGCCGGATATGACAAAAAACACCTGCATACGGAAGGCGTGAATAAAGTCATTAAACAGCGTCAGCCACCAGGAGGGCATCTGACTATTAACATGCCAGGTGTGGCTGGAGTAAATCAGCGAGATGTGAAACGGGATCCCCAATAGCATCAGCCATGCCCGGATCGAGTCGAGGAAATATTCACGTTCTGTTGGTGATGTGCTCATATAACTTTGTGCATTCTCAGACTTTTCGCCTTATCCCTAAGACTCATAATGGTTACATTCGAAGGCAACCCTACACCAAGACCGACACCCTGTCTCCAGGATAAGCACGCAAAGTGAATAGCGGGTTCTTTCATTTGCTTATTCCATGAGCCAGCAGCTGAACAAAGCAGTGATAATGTTGTCGGATTGCCTGAGTTTCCATTAAAATGGATCGGATCGATATAAGCACACAAAGGGGGAAGTGCTTACTTATTATGAAACATAAACCACAGATGATGAAAATGCGTTGGTTAGGTGCTGCAGTGGTGTTATCACTGTATACCTCATCGGCACTGGCCTTTAACATCGACGATGTCGCAAAACAGGCAAAATCGATGGCAGGCAAGAGCTACGAAGCGCCGAAAAGCAACTTGCCCTCCGTTTTCCGCGACATGAAGTATGCGGACTATCAGCAGATCCAGTTCAATCACGACAAAGCGTACTGGAGCAATATTAAGACCCCGTTCAAGCTTGAATTTTATCATCAGGGTATGTACTTCGACACGCCTGTTGCCATCAATGAAGTGACGGCAACAGCGGTACGTAAGATCAAATACAGCCCGGATTACTTCAATTTTGGCAATGTGCAGCACGACAAAGATACGGTGAAAGACTTGGGCTTCGCAGGCTTTAAGGTGCTTTACCCAATCAACAGCAAAGATAAAAACGACGAAATCGTCAGCATGCTTGGCGCCAGCTATTTCCGCGTGATTGGCGCGGGACAGGTGTACGGGCTTTCTGCGCGCGGACTGGCCATTGATACCGCGCTGCCATCAGGTGAAGAGTTCCCACGTTTCCGTGAGTTCTGGATTGAACGTCCAAAACCAACGGACAAACGTCTGACTATTTATGCGCTGCTGGATTCCCCGCGTGCAACCGGTGCCTATCGCTTTGTGATTATGCCGGGTCGTGACACGGTGGTTGACGTGCAATCTAAGGTTTACCTGCGTGATAAAGTAGGCAAACTGGGCGTTGCGCCGCTGACCAGTATGTTCCTGTTTGGGCCGAACCAGCCGTCGCCGGCAACCAACTTCCGCCCGGAACTGCATGACTCCAACGGTCTGTCTATTCATGCCGGTAACGGCGAGTGGATCTGGCGTCCGCTGAATAACCCTAAACATCTGGCCGTTAGCAGCTACGCGATGGAAAACCCGCAAGGTTTCGGCCTGCTGCAGCGTGGTCGTCAGTTCTCCCGCTTTGAAGATTTGGACGATCGCTACGATCAGCGCCCAAGCGCCTGGGTTACGCCAAACGGTGACTGGGGTAAAGGTAAGGTCGAGCTGGTTGAAATCCCAACCAACGACGAAACCAACGATAACATCGTCGCTTACTGGACGCCGGATCAGCTGCCGGAAGCCGGTAAAGAGATGAACTTCAAGTACACCATTACCTTCAGCCGCGATGAAGATAAGCTGCATGCGCCGGATAACGCGTATGTGATGCAGACTCGCCGCTCTACGGGCGATGTGAAGCAGTCTAATCTTATCCGTCAGCCTGACGGTACCGTGGCCTTTGTCGTGGACTTCACAGGCCAGGATATGAAGAAACTGTCGCCGGATACTGCCGTTGCCGCTCAGGCCAGCATCGGTGATAACGGTGAAATCGTTGAGAACACCGTGCGTTACAACCCGGTAACTAAAGGCTGGCGTCTGACCCTGCGCGTGAAAGTGAAAGATCCGAAACAGACCACTGAAATGCGTGCTGCGCTGGTCAGTGACGATCAGCCGCTGAGTGAAACCTGGAGCTATCAGCTACCTGCCAATGAATAATACATCTGAATATATCGATGCCATGCCGCTGACGGATATTGAGAAAGCGGCGCTGCCTAAGAGCGACATCCGCGCGGTTCACACCGCGCTGGATGGTGAACATCGTCAGTTTTCCCGTGATGATGATACGCCGCTGGGGTCAGTAAAGGCGCGTCTGGAGCAGGCATGGCCAGACTCGCTGGCAGAAGGGCAGTTGATTAAAGACGACGAAGGACGCGATCAGCTTCAGGCGATGCCGAAGGCCACGCGTTCCTCAATGTTCCCCGATCCATGGCGCACCAACCCGGTTGGTCGCTTCTGGGATCGCCTGCGCGGGCGTGATGTGACGCCGCGCTATCTGTCACGCCTGACGAAAGAAGAGCAGGCGTCTGAACAGAAATGGCGTACCGTGGGGACCATCCGTCGCTACATCCTGCTGCTTCTGACGCTGGCGCAGACGGTCGTCGCGACCTGGTACATGAAAACCATCCTGCCTTACCAGGGCTGGGCGTTTATCAATCCGACGGACATGATGGGCCAGGATCTCTGGGTATCCTTCATGCAGCTGCTGCCGTATATTCTGCAGAGCGGCATCCTCCTGCTGTTTGCTGTCCTCTTCTGCTGGGTATCGGCCGGTTTCTGGACCGCGCTGATGGGCTTCCTGCAGCTGCTGATGGGGCGTGACAAATACAGCATTTCGGCGTCAACGGTCGGGGATGAACCCCTCAATCCTGAGCACCGTACCGCGCTGATTATGCCTATCTGTAACGAAGACGTTGACCGCGTATTTGCGGGCCTGCGCGCGACCTGGGAGTCCGTAAAGGCCACCGGCAACGCGGAGCATTTCGACGTTTACATCCTGAGCGACAGTTACAACCCGGATATCTGCGTTGCAGAACAAAAAGCGTGGATGGAACTGATTGCAGAAGTGCAGGGCGAAGGGCAGATCTTCTACCGTCGCCGCCGCCGTCGTGTGAAGCGTAAAAGCGGTAACATCGATGACTTCTGCCGTCGCTGGGGCAACCAGTACAGCTACATGGTGGTACTGGATGCTGACTCCGTCATGAGCGGTGACTGCCTGAGCGGTCTGGTGCGTCTGATGGAAGCCAACCCGAACGCGGGCATCATTCAGTCTTCGCCAAAAGCGTCCGGTATGGACACCCTTTATGCGCGCTGCCAGCAGTTCGCCACCCGTGTTTACGGGCCGCTGTTTACGGCGGGTCTGCACTTCTGGCAACTGGGTGAATCCCACTACTGGGGTCACAACGCCATTATCCGCGTGAAGCCGTTTATCGAACACTGTGCGCTGGCGCCGCTGCCGGGTGAGGGTTCGTTTGCGGGCTCTATTCTGTCGCACGACTTCGTGGAAGCGGCGCTGATGCGTCGTGCCGGATGGGGCGTCTGGATTGCTTACGACCTGCCGGGATCGTACGAAGAGCTGCCGCCGAACCTGCTGGACGAGCTCAAGCGTGACCGCCGCTGGTGTCATGGTAACCTGATGAACTTCCGCCTGTTCCTTGTTAAAGGAATGCACCCGGTTCACCGTGCGGTGTTCCTGACGGGCGTGATGTCTTATCTCTCCGCACCGCTGTGGTTTATGTTCCTCGCGCTCTCGACCGCGCTGCAGGTCGTCCATGCCCTGACGGAGCCGCAATACTTCCTGCAGCCGCGCCAGCTGTTCCCGGTGTGGCCGCAGTGGCGTCCGGAGCTGGCGATTGCGCTGTTTGCTTCCACCATGGTGCTGCTGTTCCTGCCTAAGCTGCTCAGCATCATCCTGATCTGGTGCAAGGGCTCGAAAGAGTACGGTGGTTTCTTCCGCGTGACCCTTTCACTGCTGCTGGAAGTGCTGTTCTCCGTGCTGCTGGCACCGGTGCGTATGCTGTTCCACACCGTGTTTGTGGTCAGTGCGTTCCTGGGCTGGGAAGTGGTCTGGAACTCCCCGCAGCGTGATGACGACTCCACGCCGTGGAGTGAAGCCTTTATGCGCCACGGTTCTCAGCTGCTGCTGGGTCTGGTGTGGGCGGCCGGAATGGCCTGGCTGGATCTGCGCTTCCTGTTCTGGCTGGCGCCGATTGTCTTCTCGCTGATCCTGTCGCCGTTTGTGTCCGTCATCTCAAGCCGTTCAACGGTTGGGCTGCGGACCAAGCGCTGGAAATTGTTCCTGATCCCGGAAGAGTATTCCCCGCCGCAGGTGCTGGTGGATACCGATACTTATCTCGAGCAGAACCGCAGTCGCTCGCTGGATGACGGCTTCATGCACGCCGTGTTTAACCCGTCATTCAACGCCCTGGCAACGGCAATGGCGACAGCGCGTCACCGTGCCAGCCACGTGCTGGAGATTGCCCGCGATCGTCACGTTGAGCAAGCGCTGAACGAGACCCCGGAAAAACTCAACCGCGACCGTCGTCTGGTGCTGTTGAGCGACCCGGTCACCATGGCGCGTCTTCACTATCGGGTGTGGTCTGCTCCGGAGAGATACTCTTCGTGGGTAAACTACTATAAAGAACTGAAGCTCAATCCGCTGGCATTGAAGGCGAAGTAAGTTGTTAAGTAGGGTGGGTGCGAAGCGCCACCCGCCAAATAAAATACCGGCTTAATCGCCGGTATTTTTTTAGAGGTCATTGATGAGAATAATCATCGTCGTCATGATGGCATGCCTGCTGAGCGGCTGCGGCAGTATCATCAGCCGCACCATTCCAGGGCAAGGCCACGGAAATCAGTATTACCCGGGCGTAAAATGGGATGTTCGCGATTCAGCATGGCGCTACCTGACCGTGCTCGACCTGCCGTTCTCGCTGATTTTCGACACGCTGTTGCTGCCCATCGATGCCAGCCACGGTCCTTACGAGTAGCGTAAATTAACGCTCGTCCCATTCGTCGGCTGCGGTTTGACCTTCTTCCGTATCCAGCGGTGGCTCGAGCTGAAATTCGCCCTCATCCCACTCGTGCAGGGTATTTTCTTCCAGCCATTCCTGCCGTAGCTCGATTTCATCATAGTCACCATCAAAGACGGCCTGTGCACCTTCACCGCTCAGGATCGGCAAACATTCCCCTTCTTCACCGTCATCGGCAAAGAATTCGGCCTGCCACATAATATCCCCATCCTGCAAAACGTATTTTTGGATATTAAGCTGCTGCACGTCAGCATTTTCTTCCTCAACGCCGGGGTTGTCGGCGAGGAACTCTTCACGAGCGGCATCAATAGCTTCTTCCAGCGTGCTATAAAAAACATATTCTTTAGGGGCCATAATCAGTGCCTCGTCGGTTAATGTTAACAAATGTATAGGTTGGGGTATGCGGATTGTCAAAGCGTATGTCTATAGTAGGATAACCTGCAAGTAACAGGTTGATGCTTTTGGCTTAGATTGATGATTACCCAAGCATCAAGCATCAAGCATCAAGCATCAGAGAAGGGCTAAATAGGGCTAAATGCTCCGACTTCAAGAGTAGTTTACATACCTGACAGAAGCGATCTAAGTGCATTTATAATACATAGATGATTAATCTACCTCTTTTCAGAGTAACGGAACGACATGTATCAAATTGCCGATTAATAGTAGATATATTTAGAATGGCCTATAACTTGTTCCGTTAAAGAACGAGTGCTTTTTCAATACTACCTTCAGAAAATAATTTGGCAATTATTCCTACGGTGCTGTTTGTATTTCTCACGTATGGTAGACTTCCTCTATGCAAACATCAGGGAAAACAGTATGCAAATAATGAGGATGACATACGACGACATTGATAAAAATGGCTATGCCAAACTACACGTCTATGGAATAGGAACTTTCTCGGTATTCAGTGGGCAAAACCCATATACCAATGATCCCAGTTGTGCGTTTATGCCTAACAGTGCAATCCCTACTGGACGGTACTGGATCGTTGATAGGCCTACGGGTTCTACTCTTAATCAGATCCGGGCATGGGGGATAGATACAATCACTGGTAACGATCGCTCCGAATGGTTTGCACTCTTCAGTGCTCAAACCATGACAGATAGCATTCTGATTAATGGTGTATCGCGTGGTAGTTTCCGTTTGCATCCATTACGGCCAGATGGAACGGGTGTATCAGAGGGATGCATAACATTTGTCAATCGCCCTGATTTCTATACTGTACGTAGTCAGTTGCTACCTACTAAAAAGGTTAAAGTACCAGGTTCCAGAACTGGATTAATGGCGTATGGCTGGGTGGACGTACAAGGGGGTAGCAACTATGCGAACTGTAGGATTCGTTAAGTATGCAGCCTTATATAGTATCTGCATCATCTTTTCATGGTGGCTATCAAGTTTTGGTAAGCCCCTGAATGGCATAACACAATGGGCTATGGATACCGCCTATAGTACTTTCGGTTCCGGCCTTAGTGGGTCATATGAAACTGATGCAGATCCGGTAAGGTTCATTGCCTTAATCGTGATGATACTCATCTACGCTACGGTACTGTTCCTGCTCATACGCTTAGCCCTC
This sequence comes from Enterobacter chinensis, assembly GCF_034008295.1. Taxonomy (NCBI): domain Bacteria; kingdom Pseudomonadati; phylum Pseudomonadota; class Gammaproteobacteria; order Enterobacterales; family Enterobacteriaceae; genus Enterobacter; species Enterobacter chinensis. The sequence continues at coordinate 5,501 of NZ_JARDVI010000002.1, read as the reverse complement.
AGAAAGTTCCAGAACAAAAGAAATTAATTGCAAAAAGAAGCCTCAAAAGGGGCTTTATTTCTTTTTGCGGTTTATAAAATTTTTTATTGGTAGATTTTGTGAGTAAACTTTATTTATTTTATCTAATAACTGTTTGTTATTTTTTACTGCGGCATGACGAATATCATTTATTTCTTTTTCAAAGGTGTCTTTTGCTATTTTATCAGCGAAGTAAAGGCTCTCGTATTCACCAAGAGCTATATAAATTCGAGTGAAAATATCATCATATTCTTTTGTTGTCTTTTGAACGAAGTTTTCAATTTCACTTGTGTGTTCACTAATATCATAATTAGTACGTGAAATTGATTTGAATTGATTTATGATACCATATGATAAACGATGATATTCATCATTTTTGTTTTCCAACTCTTGATTTAGCTCATCAATATGTGATTTGATTTTAACATCATTACCATCGATTCTAACAGCTTCGACAATTTTTTTTGTTAAAGCTAATACCGTATTTTTAGCTCGAAAGCTTATTGTGCGGATATCAGAAAGATCTTTATATACAGCGTTTTCAATAATAGTATAAGCTATATCATAATGTTTCTGAGCCATCCAATCAGGTACTTTCATTAACGCGATTATAGCAATTATGAAAGTACCAAATGTCCCAACGGCACTTAACCAATCCGTAAATGATCCCCATTCAAATCCCTTGACATCAGCGAAGAGAACCTTAATGAGTACCAAAATTGCTATAATTAATAGTACTCCAACAATAGATATAAGGATGATATTTGTTTTCCTGCAAACCATCTATAAATGATCCTGTTATCATGATAATCAGCACAAAGATTTTACCACTGTAAACGAAATCAAGTACACTCACAACCTCATGCCCCCCACGGTGGGTATGTTTGTTGAAGGTGTGGGTGTGGCGTGAAGCTATCATATGATAATCCTCAGTACTGATTTACTCCCTTCAGTTCACATGTAAGTAAAGAAATTCTACTTAAGGCCGATACTACCCATGATGGGATATCTGTTGTTGATTTCCTAACTATCATTACTGATAGATTATAAGGGCCAAAATGAAAAAACTATTATTAGCAACATTATTCATGGCGAGTACATCACAGGCCGCTACTATCTCTGAGGGTTTTTACTGCGACAGCTACGGCAATCTGATGAAGATGATTAGTGCTATCTCGACTAAAGATCAGGGTGTGATGTTGAAGATGGTCAAAGCTGGTAGTTGCGTTACGGTTGAAGAACCTATGACGATACGTAACGTACAGGTTATGGAGCATGGGTTCATGTCGTTCGGTCATTCCGGCGAAGTAGGTTATTCAGTACAACAATTCATTAAGGACTGATGAAAACAGTTACGGTATAAAATACAGATAATTTATAAGGTGTAACAATGGGAAGGGTTATAGCTGTTGTCATGGTGTTGATAGCATTATTGATCAAACTGGCGGGTGATGATGGCAAGCATGAAGCACAAGCCGAAGAACCGTCTAACCAGCTCACAGATCAGGAGTTACAGGACGCTAAGGATTTCGCTCAGGCTCTTATCCAGCGTGATTACACATGCGATAAAGTCACTACGTTTAGCAATTCGAACTTCTCAGGCCGTATAGATGTGTGGTGTGATGATCAGTACCAGTATGAGATAACAAAGCCTGGTGGACGCTGGTTAGTCGAAGCGAAATAACCTACAAAGCCCACTATCATAGTGGGCTTTTATTCATTTGGGAAATGTGAAATAGTCGTGCATATTACTTTTGATATTATCTGAATCATGTTTAATGTAATCTTTTAGATCTTCTAATTCCTTATGAACCTCTAATATCTTTTCATCATCTTGCATGTAAATGCGACCTTGTAATTGATATGAGATATCACAGAATTGCTTCAACCTTTCGAAACACCTGAATGTCTCAGGTAATACGGAAACATTGAATCTTTGACAAGCAAAAAGATTTCCTTTTAGACTAATCGGCCCTATATGCTAGTGTTTCAATTTCTCCCCATGTTTGAGATGTGCGAGAATTGCTTGGTTTAATACTTATAACATCCCAATACAACCTTTGAATATTATCTTCAATCGAATCATATTCACTGATTAAATTGTTAACATGGTTAAAACCTGCTTCATAAGTCTTTTGTTTAAACCAATTGGGGGCAGCCTTATACGCAAGGAAGGCTATATAAGTTGTCGCTATAGACGACCCTGTACTCACCCAATCTGATACGCTACCCCATTCTAAGCCGCTCATACTATTAAAAACCACCTTTGAAAAAGCAATGATAGCGAAGGAGAATAAAATTATAACTAGCGAAATTAATATTGTATTCGTCCGTTTTAAATAATCCATGGTCATATCCACTTTTCATAAGCGGAATTGGATTTTTGATAGTTCAAATTTATCATAAGCCATAACTACATCATGCTTACGTATTTTTGTGCCAGTATAATTATTTGAGCCATCTATAATTCTTGATAAGTCTGTTTTATCTTTTTTATCAATTTTCATGCCAAAATATAACCCTGTCATTTGTGATCTTTCAAATGAGTAGATCCCTTCAGGCTGTTTTGTTACAACACGCATTTCTTGCTCATACTCCCATTCTTTAGCTTTAGTTAAACAAGCTTGGAAACCAGTATTAGGGCCGTCAGTACGTCCATTCTCATCAAAAAGCGGAGGTCGATCCTCAGAATAGTTCACATCAAAAGGAATAAGAATTTGTGATAGTTGATTAATACCCAAGCTAAAATACTCTACTACTAGAGGGCTGTCTGTTTTGAATTCAAACTCAATGACACAACCTTCATGGTTATCAGCATAGTGTGCCCACATCGGGAGTATGAAAGGTGACTTACTGAAACAGCTTATGGACATGTTGCGGGTATAAAGATCTCTAAATGCACCACTGCGTAGAGACTGGAGATGCTTAGAAGTCTCACGATGATTGGTCTTGTAACGCTTAACCCCACCACCAATTTCATCGTTAATGCGGCGTGTAAATTTCCTTAATCCCTCTTCTTGCACCGCAGGGAAATAGTCAAAGGGATCGTTGAAATTCACAGGAGAAGTGAACTTTAACGTTGAATTTTGAATGATGATTTTTGCTGTTTCAGCACCAACATACTTATAAAACTTCATGATTCCGATTGTTCTTATTGATATCCCAAGTGGCATGATAATAGCCACCTTTTAAACAACAATCTAGAACGGTAGTTCTTTTTGTGCACAGAACCAATCATCATCATGTTGTTCAATCACACGTTGTTCAGCATGTAGATAACTCACAGCGTCCAGAACATCTTTGAATGGCGTTTCGCTAAGCAAAACGAAACAATTCGGTTGCACCGTACCAATCCAGAACACCCCGCCTACAGAACCTTCAAAAATCACCTGATCACCAAACTTGAATTGCTCAAGAGTACTTCCACGATAACAGACCGTGAACCATACCCCGTTGTTGGAGAACTGGTGAACACCTCTACGTATGGATGGATCGTAACCGTTCTTATTACCCATTTCTTAGCTCTCCCATAAATAACTGTGTATACGCATAGTGTTGCAAGCAAAAACCACAAAATCCTGTACCGAAAAAATCCCTTTAAGCTCATGTACTTTTTAAACCACTAAAAGTGGTAGGTTTTTAAAAATCGATCGATTCCTAATGATTAATAGGTAAAGCGATCAATTATCAATAAGTTAACTTAAAAAGGATTACTTAATGACTATTGATCATTGGGCTATTCCCATAACTAGCATTGAGGGAAAATTATTGGGTATTGACATTGAGAGCTACGTTGAAAGGGATGGTGTAAGGCTATTGGCCGGGATAGAAGAGGAAGTACTAAGCAGTCAGTTAAGGCTAGTTGAACGCAAGACGGCCGGGTTCACGGATAACAATCTGTTTTGCCTTATTGGTAAAGGAACTATCAGTGCTACAGAGTACCTACCATTCCTACGACAGATGACCACAACGACTCATAAACATGAATACGAGTAGCTTGATGATCTTGGTGTGTATGGCGGTTCAGCTATCCCGCTCGTAACCGGTGCTTTCGAAGTAGCAAGGCTAAATAGGCGATATACAGAAGAGAATATAGGTCGTCTGATCTTTCCGGTGCTGCTCAAGAGCATTAGACCGGCAACTACAATCCGATATACCAGATGGATAATGGCAGTACTGGTTGCTTGATATGGGAAGAACAGGTGACAACTATGCATGTTTATTGACGAAAAATAGCTACACGCTATGGCAGAACTTAACTGGAGATTAAGAATATATTAGCCACACTGAATTCTAATCAATTTCTATCAACACCAATGCGTTTAATACGACATTTATACTAATGCACGAGTACTTTAATAGATCATACTGACTCTTGATACTAACTGTGATCGGAGGATATATGACATTTAAACCCAATAAACTTACTTTTGCAGAGGGACTCAAAAGAATCGAGAATGCCTTTGCTAAAGAGAAAATGAAGTATCCGACATCTATAATTACCTCTCGTGATGCTAATCTGGCAAAAGTTTGTAATGCATTGAAGGTTGACAATGTACCATTAGGATTTAAAAAATGGCAACTACCCGTTCATCTTGAAATGGCTTCACAATTTTTTATTTCAGTTGGGGTTGCTGATACTGCTGTCCCACTACATTCTCATGATGAAGGTGATGGGTTCAGATTAATTATGTCAGGTACAATAATATATAATGGTATTGAATTAACAGAGGGCGATTGGATGTTCATTCCCAAAGGTAAAAGTTACGACTTCAAGGTTGGAGAAAAAGGAGTGACATTGTTCTACTGCTATAGTTGTTGTTGTGCATAGCTTATATTTTTCTTTGCCATGGATGGTAAGAAGTTTTGCTGAGAAAATGTATGCTTTTGAACTGAAACTAACAATAAAAATTTTAAGTCAATCTATTCGGTAATTTTTTTTTAAAAAAAAGGTACTTTTGTTATATTGTGGGGCAGGTGAGTTTAGTTTTCGGCAGCGAATTATTCTAAATATATGTGACATTAGAACAATGCCCCGAACCTAAGATGAATAGGAATTGAATAAAGAATGAATAATGAATCGCCACGGATAATCTAGACACTTCCGAGCCGTTGATAATACTGGTTTTCATATTCTGCCGGCGACATCTGATCGCTAGAACCATGCCGACGCTTACTGTTATAAAACATTTCGATGTAATCAAAAATATCGCTGCGGGCTTCTTCCCGCGTTCCGTAGATCTTTTTCTTTATCCGTTCGCGTTTCAGCAACTGGAAAAAGCTTTCTGCAACCGCATTATCATGGCAGTTACCGCGACGGCTCATGCTGCCCTCCAGGCCGTGTGATTTCAGGAACGATTGCACTCATGGCTTGTGTACTGACTGCCTTGGACGCCCTTCTAAGAGTCAAGTTGTTATTTGAGTACTGTTGATCAGCCGATTTTGATTACGTAGCAGCGTAAAAACTTCACGCGAGATATAAC